>NZ_JBHVSL010000003.1:0-983 GCF_042885195.1 Peribacillus sp. NPDC058075
CCTGTGGCGCCTGTGGCACCCGTTATTCCGATTGCTCCTGTGGCGCCTGTGGCACCCGTTATTCCAGTTGCCCCTGTGGCGCCTGTGGCACCCGTTATTCCGGTTGCTCCGGTTGCTCCCGTTGCTCCCGTGGCGCCTGGATCTCCTGTGGCACCCGTTATTCCAGTTGCTCCTGTTGCTCCCGTGGCGCCTGGATCTCCTGTGGCACCCGTTATTCCAGTTGCTCCTGTTGCTCCCGTGGCGCCTGGATCTCCCGTGGCACCCGTTATTCCAGTTGCTCCGGTTGCTCCCGTTGGACCTGTTGCTCCAGTCGCTCCTGGATCACCTGTTGCACCCGTAGATCCCGTTGGACCTGTTGCCCCTGGATCACCTGTCGCACCCGTAGATCCCGTTGGACCTGTTGCTCCAATCGCTCCTGGATCACCTGTTGCACCCGTTGCTCCCGTTGGACCTGTTGACCCCGTAGATCCCGTTGGACCTGTTGACCCCGTAGATCCCGTTGGACCTGTTGCTCCTGGATTACCTGTTGACCCCGTTGCTCCCGTTAGACCTGTTGCTCCTGTTGCTCCGGTTGCCCCTGGATTACCTGTTGACCCCGTTGCTCCCGTTGGACCTGTTGCTCCGGTCGCCCCTGGATTACCTGTTGACCCCGTTGTTCCCGTTAGACCTGTTGCTCCGGTTGCCCCTGGATTACCTGTTGCACCCGTAGCTCCCATTGGACCTGTTGCTCCGGTCGCTCCTGGATCACCTGTTGCACCCGTAGCACCCGTTGGACCTGTTGCTCCAATCGCTCCTGGATCACCTGTTGACCCCGTTGCTCCCATTGGACCTGTTGCTCCGGTCGCCCCTGGATTACCTGTTGCACCCGTTGCTCCCGTTGGACCTGTTGCTCCGGTCGCCCCTGGATTACCTGTTGCACCCGTTGCTCCCGTTGGACCTGTTGCTCCGATCGCCCCTGGATTACCTGTTGACCCCGTTGCTCC
>NZ_JBHVSL010000003.1:1081-33756 GCF_042885195.1 Peribacillus sp. NPDC058075
CCCGTTGGACCTGTTGCTCCGGTCGCCCCTGGATTACCTGTTGACCCCGTTGCTCCCGTTGGACCTGTTGCTCCGGTCGCCCCTGGATTACCTGTTGACCCCGTTGCTCCCGTTGGACCTGTTGCTCCGGTCGCCCCTGGATTACCTGTTGCACCCGTTGCTCCCGTTGGACCTGTTGCACCCGTAGCTCCCGTTGGACCTGTCGCTCCAGTAATACCACCAGCTATCGCATTAAAGTTCTCTGGACCAACACGCGTTACATCTGTATCAACTGAACCAGTAATGTTACGAACAAAAGCTGTATATACTAAAAATCCTGAACCTTTGGGGACATTGTAATCTGCAGCTGAAAATGAGTACTCTTGAGGTCCTACCTCAGAACCATTAAGAACAATAGTCTTAATACCGGTAAAAATTGTATTAGCATTAGGATTGGCCCCTCTAACAATTTTAATTTCAACAGAGTTTACAGGAACACTGGCTTCTGGATTTACTCTTAAGGTGATAATCCCATCAAATTGAACACGAATCATTGAAGTGGGATTTGCTCCGCTAACATTAAGTCCAACTTGTCCAAAAAATTGGTAAGCAGACGAAGTGGGAATGTTAATGGAGTTGGCATAGGAAGCATTTTGAGATGTTATTTCATCAAAGAATTCTGGCATACTTTTTTCCACCTACAATTTTATAAAGATAAATGAATTTATTTTTTTCCAAATACTAGGTATTTTAATTTGGCTTTAGAAACTTATAATACTTTATGAAATTTGCAACAACAGTGAAACGGCACAAACCCTATATCCTTGTAAAATATCCAGTGTTCTACAAAAGAAAAATATCAATCTGTATTTTTTATTTAATCTAAGGATAATCAATATTTTTATAGGGCTATTCTCCCCTTAAATGAATAAGGGTAATTTTTCTTGGATTACTGTATAACAAAAAAACTGAAACCTACTTTAAGTAGTTTCAGTTTCCATAAGTTCTCGACGAGTAAAACCTTTAGAAGACACATTTCTTCTTTTCTATATTCTGTATATCTAGTGGAATCACCCCCATTTTTACGATTAAAAGATCCAAATTAACTTTTCGAGAAATAAGAAAAAAGCGAATCTCTTGGCGTTCGAGAATTAGCTTTTTTCCTTTTTTTCGATACTCTGAAAGTATCTGCGGTTATAGAGGATGGAAGGGTGATCAGGCACGTATTCAGCAGCTAACTCATTATGTCTTTTTGCTTCTTCTAGTTTGCCGATGCGGTCAAAACATACGCAGAGCTGAATGTGCGGTAGCCATGTGTAACAATTTCGCTCGATAAAAGGGCTTTTTGTTTCTGGTATTTCTACTTGTGTTGCCAGATCGTACCAGAAAATAGAGCGTTCATAATCATGTTGCTGCATATGGATGTATCCGAGCCGACAGCAGATTTCCCCTCTTGGTGTATCGTACTCGAAAGACTTTAAACAGCTCTGGACTGCTGAACCCCAATCTTTTAATTGAATATGGCAGTCCGCCAACTTGCCGCATGCTTGAATGTTATCCTCACTCCATCCTTTACCCTCATCAAGAAATTTACGATACCACTTAATGGCATCATCATATAAACCATGGTCATTGCATTCATTCGCATAGTAATATTTGTCGCGCGGTGAAAAGTCAATTCCTGATTGAAGGGCCTTCACGTAAATTCTCAAATTACGATCATTAGAGCTTTTCTCCTTTTTATGAAGTATGGCAATATCCGATTGAAATGTGAGTCCGGTTACTTCAAGATACTCATGAACGAATCCTATCCATTGGAAGTTCTTTTCCCGTTTTACGAGCCGGTTCCTCCTGGAACTGAAGCTGGGGTTTCCATTCCCATCAAAAGAAAGATGATAAAACATCATGACAGAATCGAAGTGAGGAGGAATCTCTTTTTTCAGGGTTGAAAATTTCTCCTTATTCTCTTCTGTTAAAATATCATCCGCATCAAGCCAAAATATATAGTCTTTTGTCGCTTTAGAAAAAGCGAAGTTTCTCGCAGCCGAAAAGTCATCAATCCATTCAAAATCATAAACATGGTCAGTGAAGGCTGAGGCAATTTGTTTCGTGTTATCTTTTGATCCTGTATCAACGATAATAATTTCATCGACTAGTTCCCTAACAGAAGCAAGACAGTTAGAAAGTGAATCTTCTTCATCCTTTACAATCATGCATAAACTAATTGAAATCCCGCCCATTAAACCACCTCCAATAACAGCATATTAGTTTCTGCCTGCTATAATGTCTGGAGATAGGGGAAGTATGAGCTAATTATTCAAGACATGACAAGGAAAATCTTCATTGCAAAAAATTTAAGATCTTTTTTTTGGAAACGCATCTTTTGTTACAATTCCTTTGATGAAGGACTCTAATTTGTTTATATTAGTAAACACCAAATGTATGATTATGTTAATGATCGTACATTCAAAAGGCCGGCAAATGGCGGCCCTCTTATGGCGCTAACGCACCCGGTAGTTCATTATGATCCTTCCGAAGTTGATTATCTTAACTAAAATTGTATATTATATACAATACTTTTTTTAGGTTATACTTGGTATTATATTCGGAACATTTATACAGTCTGTTCGTATAGATTATAGGAGGGGATAGTATGGAGAATAAAAAGGAGATAAATGTTTTGAAAGATGCGGCTAAATCTTTTGTTAAAGGGGTTACTTTTGGTCGTGTTTTTGATCCAGATATGAGAGAAGAAAAGGCTGATAAAACCAAAGAATTTACTGCAATTTACTGATAAAGAAATTATTGATCATTTATCTGGAAGAAAGAAGTTCCCTGAAGCGGATATTGAAGAGTTAAAAAAAGCAGCCAAATATAGAGGTTTATTATAAAAATAAGAAAGCCCTCTTTATTTCAGGGCTTTTTATTGGTGCCGATAACCTAATTACGTGTGATTTCTTATTAAACTATCCTGCCCCGTTAGTCCATAAGAAAAAGCTGCCTTAAAGACAGCTCCGATCTTCAGCTAACGCACCCGTTAGTTCATTAAGAAAAGCGAAATTTCTTTAAGAATCGCGCCCTTTAGTTGAAGAAGTTACATGACTCTATTTCTTTTTTCTTAAATATGCCTACCAGTAGCATAATAAGTCCTATGATGAAACCGATCGGGAACAAGTACCACATAACCAAAGTAGCCCAAGGATCCTCAACAATAAATGCGTATGATAAACCAATCGCAAAAGATAAGAATAGTGAAATTGCAAACATAAGAGCGATGCCCCAAACAATACATTTTCTTTTTTTCGACTTGCCTTTGCTAAGTTGATAAGCTACAAGTACTCCTATAAATGCAATTCCATACCCTACGGCAAATGCCATCTTTTGTTACTCCCCTTATTAAATTTCACAGCTGATTTAGATTAATGTATATCTCCCTTATTTTAACATAAATTCCCAAGCATCTTTAAAAAGTATCTTTAACAAAATGGCCCGATTGTTGAATAAAGATCAACAGCACTCTTCAGCTAAACTGCCCCTATAGTTCCATAAGAAAAGAAGCTGCCTTTTAAAGACAGCTTCTTTTCTAAGCTAAAGCACCCGTTAGTACATTAAAGCATAGTTTATTATTTGTGATTTTTTAATATTCGAACCTCTTCTTCCAGTTTATCTATTTTTTGTTGAAGTTCCATTTTCGGTTTCACTAGTTTTCTTAGTAAAAACAATACTAATATTACGAAAAGAGAAGTTAAAATTAATCCTGGAATACCTATATTACTCAACAAATACACACCGCCCAATTAATATAATTAACCAAATTTTAGTTTTTTTTATAAAAATAGTAAACAGTTACTGTTCGACTAAGCTACGCTTAATGAACTATTCTGCACCCTTTAAGATTAAGTTATTTAATTATGTATTATGGAACCTACAATTTATTTGTAATTTTATCTGTTAATTACCTTATTGATGCTGCAATAAATATTCCGAGATTGGAAAATCAGATTACCTTGGCTTTTTATCTAGAATAAATATAATAGTTGTCACTAAAATCACTAGAAAGACACCTATACAGGCAGTAACTATGCCTTCTATTTTGTCTTTTGCATAAAAACAAATATATGTATTAAAAGAGACAAAAATTAAAAAAATTAATAACTTTGTAACTAAGTTAACTGTATTTATTGCTCTCACAGTAAATCACATTCCTCAATGGTGAATTAACGATATCAAATTAAAATAATTTGAACATTAAAGAAAATAATAACAATAAAGAGTAATTATTCATAAGTGTAAAATAATCCATTTCCATATGGAACTATCCTGCCCCTTTAGCACAATAAGAAAAAGCCGTCTCATGACGGCTCTGACTCCAGTGAACGAACCTGTAATGAAGATAGATAACAATATCCACGGAATATAGTTATATCCTATTCAAGCACTTACGAAGCTATCCTTTAATACCAATTCACGTACTGCCTGCTGTAAAGTTCCAAATATCTGTATTAGGGATAAATCGGCTCCGATCTGAACAACACTTTTGGCAATTTCGGGTCTTATTCCCGTTACAATAGAACGAACACCAAGCAAACCAAGTACGGCACTAGTTTCAAACAGACATTGGATTACCATTGCATCAAGTTCATAGATGCCTGAAAAATCGCTAATCAAAGTATGGACACTCTGTTCCTGTATTTTTAAAGGCACATGTTCTAAAATATAATTCGCTCTTTCAGAATTGATAGAACCTACAAGGGGTAACACAGCGACCCCTTCCAATATAGGGACGACTGGAGCTGATAGTGTGTTAATTTCTTTGGACACTTTTTCGAGTGATCTTTCGATTTCTTTACGCTTTGTTATATCTCTGACGACAGATTGAATCGCTTTTTTATCCTCATACAAAACAGGAGTACAGTTTGTTTCTACATCAACTAGCGAACCATCAAACCGTCTTAATTGTTTTTCGATAGTTCCAGTTGGTTTATTTTCATCAAGGATCGATTTTGTATGCCTTACTATCAGCTCTCTATACTCCTCGGGTACGATATCGAATACAGATTTACCTATAACTTCCTCACTGGAAGCTGCCCGTAAAAAGTCTACTCCTGAAGGGTTTATATACTTAAATTTCCCATCTTGTTGAATAATAATTGCCTCCGTGGCCGATTCCACGATTTGACGATACAATTTTTCATCCGTATTATTTCCCATAAAGTCCACTACTCCTTACCAAAAGTTATAAGTTTTCAACTAAAAACATTATACAATATGTGAATAATTATTGTATTTTACGCCCCATATCTGTGCTTATTAGTTTAAAAATCCTTCTTCAACTCCCTCAGTTTAATGCGAATATCTCTCGAATGAAATAAAAGAATTAGCCATTTCCTAGCATAACTAAGTCATACAAGTAATTGACAACCTTACCCATTCTCCAAGCTATTATTGCTAACTAATTGCAATTACAGCTAAACTCACAACTTTTATTAACTCTAATTTGCCTTTATCCACCTATATTTCTCCTCAACTTGTACTATTTATGAGTATATATTCTTCAACGGTAATAAATAATCCTTGTGCAATTAACCTGCCCCGTTAGTGCCATAAGAAAAAGCTGCCTTAAAGACAGCTCCGATCTTCAGCTAACGCACCCGTTAGTTTAAGTACAATCCTTCACAAATTGATATCTATCCTTGGAATTTAATACATCAAAAGGTTCTAGAACCAAGTTTAATTTACCTTTTAAATCCACCTTCTGAATGAATAATCTGACCTGTAATCCAATCTGCTTCATCGCTCACTAGAAATTTAATAGTTTTTGCAACATCTCTCGGTTTTCCTATTCTACCGAAGGGAAACATCGGTTTTAATTCATTTTTTATTTCCTCTGTCATCCACCCTGTATCAGTTGGGCCTGGATTTAATGCATTAACCGTTATTCCTAAAGGGGCTAGTTCAGCCGACAATGTAATTGTTAGAGCATCAACTGCCCCTTTTGTTGTTGCATATGCTAATTCGCCAGGCATTGGTCCTTGAAACTGACCTGAGGTAATATTGACTATTCTTCCACCTGATTTCTTATCAAACCTTTGAGCAAATTTACTACTTAATAGTGTCGTTGCACGAACATTTACCATGTAATGTTTATCTAATACTTCGGCAGTTAAATTAGAAAAATCGTTGTTAGTTGAGTATGCTGCGTTATTAATCAAGATATCAGGATAACCAAGTTGTTCAGAAACTTTGTTTATAAGTTGTTCAGGTGCATCATATTGAGTTAAATCCAACTCCATACATGATACCTTAACACCTTTTTTTATTAATTCTTCTTTTAATTTCATGGGCTCATCTAATTCAATGCTCCAAGGCATTTTTTTATCATATTCCGTCCAATAAGTAAAAAATATATGATAACCTGTTTCAGCTAACTCCTTACAAATAGCTGCTCCAATACCTTTCAGACGGCTTACACCCGTAATAATTGCAATTTTCCCTTTTAATTGGTCCATTTATATTCCTCCATTACAAAAGTAAATTTAAGTCTTAATACTTCACTAACCTGCCCCTTTAGTTCCATAAGAAAAGAGCTGCCTTATAGACAGCTCCGATCTTCAGCTAACGCAGCTGTTAGCACAATAAAATTAGTAAGAATTTTAGTCATAATGTATTATACTTTTTAAGAAATCTATTTTTCTAATATCTTTATGATTTTTTTTATCTGCTCGATAACTATCCTTAGAAGAAGGCTCGTAAACACATAAATATTGCTCAGGATTTAGTAAATAATACTTTACGTTCCTCTTTTGCTGTATTTCTAAATTCTCTAATTGTACTCCTGCGAAATTCGGTAAAGTGTCAATAATACCAAACTCAACTGATAACCCCTCTTTATAGAACTCATGTTCATGCAAATCAATTAGACTATATTCCATTGAATTCATGATTTTTACAATATTGATCCAGTTATGTATAGATAATTCAGGCGGCACTTCCCACCCTCTTATATTACCAGGTACATGAATATCTAAGTCTTGAGCATCCTAACTCTTTCCTGTAATGACTTCTAAACCAACGGAACCCATTAACAATGGAATAATTTCAATATCGTTTAGTTTTTTTGCAATTTCAATAAACTCATCATACTTGTGATTATCCATTTGCCTCTCCACTTTCGTCTTAATTTCACTATAACTCTGTTCAAAAAACTGCCCAGTTAGTTCCGTAAAGAAAAAGCTGCCTTAAAAGACAGCTCTGATCTTCATCTAATTTATATCTATTCGCCTCAACAGTAATAATCCCTTTTTGCAACGTATTTTTTATGCAACTAGCCTGTCCCGTTAGTTGCATAAAGAAAAAGCTGCCTTAAAGACACCTCTGATCTTCAGCTAACGTACCCGTTAGTTCAACAAGAAACTCAACTTGTGTTCCTTTTATGTACTTTAAATTAGCCTTAAATTAAATACATTTTTCATACTTAAATAACAAAAGCTTTTCAGTTAGCTGAACTTCTCCTATTTTTTCATAGCCAAATTTCTCATAAAAATATTGATTTCTTTTGTTTAAATATGGAGTATATAAACGCCATATTTTTATCAATGGAAATTCAGCCTCAATTAATTTCATTATCTTTGTTCCGAGACCTTTATTTTGATATTCGTTTGCTATGAATAATTTGTCTAATAACAATATATTTTCTTTTTTGCGGAGATCTATTCCACCGATAATGGTGTTATTTGACCATATTGTGTAATGTATAAAGTGTTCTATATTTTCGATTAATTTCTCAGGTGTCTCATTTACAGGAGTTGTATCGTGGTCTTGGTATAACTTATAGTCTTCTGCAAAAGCCTTTTTCTGAATAGTCAACAACAAATCTACTTCAGTTAAACTTGTTCTTTTGATGGTAATTTCCATCTATGATGCACACCCTTTATTTGAATTTCTTTGTTATCTACATATTCTATACAAATTGTGAATTATCCTTGTTGAACTATCCTGCCCCGATAGTTCCATAAGAAAAAGGCTGCCTCAGCAACCTTCCTTATCGAAGTAAAGACCCATTAGTTGAAGAACTAAGTTTAGTTATTAAGTTTAATTAAATCACCGATAACAAATTCTTTTGTAATTGTTTTTTCTTCTTTTGTAACCCAAGATACAGTAATAATTGCAGAGTCGAATGCTTTCTTTATTTCATCTTCACTTAATCCTTTGGAATAAAAGACAAACTCCTTTGTATACCTTGCAAAATTTTCATTTTTATTATCTTGTTCATTTCCATTACCATATAAATACCGTTCCCTATCAACTGTATTGATTAACTTTCCCAAATCATTAGGAATATCAATTGTCCGAGAGGTTATTTGATCTGTATGTTCCATATTTAAGTTAAAAGTGAATTTTCTAAAATCATTTTTGATAGGGTTATCATAACCTTGAGTTCCAATGGTGTTAAATTCCTTTTTACTTAACTTTGAGATTTGTGCTTCAATAGTTATATTTGGTTCCTGTATATTATTGCAACCAACAATAGATATAAGTATTAAGGGTAAAAAAAGAAATGGTATACATAATTGGTGGTATTTTCTCATTTTAAATTCCCCTCCCAAATACAAAATTCTTAATTTCCCATAAAACAATTTTATTCCATATTTTAGATTTCGGGAATCTAATTCTTATTAAACTAAACTGCCCCGTTAGTTGCATAAAGAAAGAGCTGCCTTAAAGACAGCTCTGATCCTCAGCTAACGCACCCGTTAGTTGATTAAGCGATAAATTTTAATAATAGCCCATATTATAATTAAGCCCCAAATCAAAACTATTATTGAGCCAACTATCCAATTCTTCGGCTTACCCTTTTTCATCATTTCTTCTGCTTTAACTTCACAGTTGGTTAATATACTCTTTGGTATCATCTTTAATGCAAGCATTACCCCTATTGGAACGAGAATTACATCGTCTAAGTAGCCAAGAATGGGTATAAAATCAGGTATGAGGTCAATCGGACTGAATGCATAAGCTACAACACAAGCCGTAAATACTTTTGCATACCAAGGCATCCGTTCATCTTTACAAGCAAAGTAAAGGATAAAGATTTGTCGTTTTAATTTTCTCGCCCAAGTCTTAATTTTGTTAAACATTTTATCTCCTGATAATATTTAAAATTTTATTTCAATTATATCAAAAAAAAATATACTAAGGATTGTTATTGCACTATCCTGCCCCGATAGTTCCATAAGAAAAAGCTGCCTTTAAGACAGCTCTGATCTTCAGCTAACACACCCGTTGTTTATTATCTGTTTAAATTTGAAAGGATTGAACCAAACATTCTTCATTATCGACAATTTTCTTTTTTTCTTCAAAATCTATATTTAGCTCACTAAAAATCTTTCTCCAAAATATAACGGCAGGAATATTCTTGGCTAATTGAACAACAAAGTAACTACCTTTTTTTTGTTTAAACAATTCCTTTAATAATGAAATGGCAACACCTTTTCTTCTATATTTTTTCAAAATGAAAATATCATTAATGCTGTAATCATAGTCCTTATTTAAAAACGGCCTTTCTAACAGTAATAAAAACCCTACAATTTTCGTATCTTTCTTCAAAAAATATGGTGTTAATCCTTCCTTCCTCCAAATTAATTCAAATGAATCAAATTTAAATGAACCATCTGTTGATATGTCTAAACCCTCGGTAAACTCCGAAAGGTCATGTAAATAAAGGGAATATAAATTCTGAAGGATATGCTTTTCATCTTTGGAAACGGGGTTGAATGAAATAGTCATGGTTATACCTCTTTTATAATTAATTAATCTCTTACTTCATTAATTTCGATATAAACTTTCATTTGTCCTTCATGAACTAACCTCCCCGATAGTTGCCAAAAGCAAAAGCTGCCCTAAAGACAGCTCCGTGGAATAAGGGTTAATGATTTTTATTTACATACACTCCTGCCATTGTCGAAGGTGAAAATTTAATTTTATATTTCCCTTCAAGTTCTTTCTTAATTTTTTCTGTTAAATTTAATCCTTGTTTATTGTGTTCTTCTTCAAGTTCATTCCCATTAGGAAGCCATTTATCTTCATCCCAATCAATCCATTCACCATACATCTTTACCCATTCATTCAATTCTCTTATTAACTTATTTGAAATCGGAAAGTCCTCTATATCCAAGTTACAACCACATTGATTGCACCATATAGGGTCGGCCCCAACATCACCTTCAACTTTTAACTCATTTGTTTCTTTTTGTTCACAAAGACATTCCATATTATTTTCTAACCCCTCTACTACACGCTTTTTTTATTATATTTTACATTACTTTTGTTAAAGTAACCTGCCCTGTTAGTTCAATAAAAAAAGCGATTCTTATTAAAGAATCGCGCAGACTGTAGACAAACTCGATAATAATTAAGATTGCCTACATTTTTTTAAAGGAGGCACTCGCGGTCCGGGAGCGTCCTCGGCTCTCTTGGTCTCCCTTGGACCCGCTTTTCCCGCAGGAGTCTCGAACACCCGGTCCAATCAACTTTGCAGATGGGGAACCCTTTTGTCTACAAACTCAGCGATTCTTATTAAAGAGTTGGTGAGTTTGCAGACAAATATCGTCCGAGACTTACGAATAGAATGAAAAGGTAAATGGTATTAAGAATGAATATGTAGAAAGATCTCCCCATTGAGGAACTTCATGTCTTTTCCCTTATCCCTTTTCGATCATGTAAAATTTCTTGAATGATTTCAATATGAACGAAAGACCATGATTTTTCATGAAAGTGAAGAAATACACTTATGGAAAGAATGGAAATATATATGATGCTAAAGACGACCCAAAGCAAACTCCCATCTTTAAAAAGGAAATCTTGCAATTGATTTGAAAACAGAAGAAAAAGCCAAGGTCCAGAGGATATTATAATAGGAATGATTCCCGATCCGTTTTTCTCTTTTATCATACAATAATAAATTTTTTTTAACGTATCGCTATCAATGGAACTATAAAATTTTTGTATATTTTCCACTTCCATTAGTTTCTTCATACCTTTGAAAGATCGGTCTTTGTATGATGCTTTTTTTAATTGAAGATAAATTTTATGGGCATCTCCCCGTAATGAAAACATCTATCTGATCTATTCCCCCCTTCCAAAAAACTCCTTACTAAAAGGTTTTGTTATAATTCATATTTTTATGTAGTCTTTGTCTTTTGTCTTAGTATCTACTTGTGGGGATGACATACGAATCATTGTCCATGTTACTACCATAAAAACAACCAGCTCTTATATATAAACCTAAAAAGACCATAATCATCACAACCGATGATTATGGTCTTTTTGGTCAGGACGAGAGTGGGGATCGCCTCTCATTCATAAACAATTTTACTTAGTTTCAGATTCATTTTTGCCCGCATCTTCATCTAATTGTTCAAATGAAGGGACCTTACCATGTGGATTCTGCGATTGTTTACGATCTTTCCATTGGCGTTCTTGTTGTCGCTTAGATTGAGTCATCTAAATAAGCTCCTTTACATAAAGTTCAGTAAAAAGTTTGAAGCACGGTAAGCGTACGCGTGCAGGCATCACATAGTTCGAGTCTGGCAAGTATTAATTAATGCATGCCTTTCCACTCACCCTGATTTTTAGATGCTTTTTCTTTTTTTGCTTTATTTTTATGTGCTTGATTAGCATTTGCACTGCCAAATTCCTTAGAGAATTCAGAATCAGTTTTGCTTGAATCAAATCCTTGTTTATTTTTTTGATCTGCATCATTTTTCTTTGTTCGTTTTGCCATGTAAACCCCTCCTTCTTATCCTTAGTATGAGATCAGAAAGAAGAAATATACCCAGATTAAAAACCGATAATAACATGAATCCGTCATGTAATTCGGGTAAAAAAGCAAAGTGAATAATAAGTTCCAGTTAGGTAATTTTAGCTAACGCAATCGTTAGTGCAGTACCATCCAACGCTATCTTTTTAAATTTGCCTTTTCCGTCAATTATTGAATCTTAGGGTTAAATAAATGTGGGCTTATATGTGATTTTCCAATCTCTATTCCAAAGTTCTTCCATTTTGTATCATCAACATTCGTGACCTTAAAATAATTTGGAATATACATAATGATCCACCTTTCAAAATAAGTTATAGAAGTATTTTGGTCATTATAAAGTCCGTTTGTTTTTCATCACCCATATAAAAAGAATGGGCTCCAGTTTGAACAAATCCAATTTTCTTATAAAAACCAATGGCATTTTCATTTTTTTCCCATACGCCCAGCCAGATTTTCTTTTTATTACTTTCCATCGCAATTTCCATAGCTTTATTTAGCAGATATTTACCAAGCCCATGTTTTTGAAATTTGTTCTTTATATAAATCCGCTCGACTTCGAGTGATTCATCACCCATTTCTTCAGTCTGAGCATCATTGGTATTGACCTTTAAATATCCAGCGACTTCATTATTAAAATAAACAAAAAAGAAATGTGAAGACATATTGGATAATTCTTTTTCTAATTGGTTTAAGTTAAATGCCCTTTCCAAATAGGCATTCATATTTTCGGGAGAATTCTGATGCTTAAATGTCTCATTAAATGTTTCATAACTAATTTCTTGAAGAATGTGTGAATCTTCAAGGGTACACTTTTTTATATTTATAGTCATTTAAATATGTCGCTCCTTTATTAATCAATAATTTCTCTTGTATCCCTTTTTTTACAAATTATCAGTATTTTCTATTCTTCTTCTAACTCTTTGAAGAAGATTGGAAATGGTTTCTACTTCTCTTTCGGAGAATCCCTTTAATGCAGCGATATTGGAATAATCATTTTCGCTTTTTATAAAAGGATAAACACTTTTGCCTTTCTCTGTTGGAAAGAGTTTTTTAATTTTTTTGTTATGTTAATCTTCTTTCTTTCAATAAAGCCATTTATTTCAAGTTTTTTATAGCTCCTCAGCACGTATTTTTGTTGCAAATGCAATAAAAATGGCATATATTTAATTTAACGTAACTTTGTTGCGTTTGCAACAAAAAAATATTGTTAAGGGGTTAAGTAAAGTGAAATATGTTTTTTATGTATTGGGAATTTTAATATTAACCCTGGGTACTTCTTTCACTATACAATCAGACCTTGGAACTTCACCTTTTGATGCACTTTTGGTGGGACTGTCCATAAATGTGGGGCTTACTGTAGGGAGTTGGGAAATAATTATAGCTTTAATGTTGATATGCAGTAATTCACTTTTAAAAAGACAAAAACCCGAAGTATTGGGATTGTTAACAGCATTTATAACGGGTATAGGTATTGATATATGGCTTTATTTATTGCACAATTTGATAGCTCCTGAACTATGGTTCAGCAAAGTTGTTTGTTTTGGAATCGGCCAAGTTGTTATTGGATTAGGTACTGCAACATATTTACACACAAATTTTGCACCGATCCCAGTTGACCGATTAACATTAATCATACAAGAATTAACCAGGACAAATATATTCCTTTCGAGAACATTCATTTACCTCCTATTCTTGATATTGGCAATGATTTCAAATGGACCAATTGGCGTGGGAACTTTATTAACCGTTTGTTTAGGGGGGCTAATACTTAATTTTTTTATGCCATTTACTGAAAAATTAATGGACCGCATATTAACACCCTCCAATACATCACCAAATTATGATAAAGATAAAAAACATTCATTATAGAATGGTTTATTTATTTCTTGAACTAACCTGATCATCATATAGCCGCAGTGACTCGATTGGTTAACGAAAGCCCCTTTACTTTATGGAGATACGCTCTAATCCTCGGATATAACAAGTGTTTTTTTGTAAATAATAAGATTGTTAAACAATAAATTAAGGAGGACTTTGTATGCAACAGAATCAAGAAGCTAAAGAGAATTTGGGTTCTATTATGAAACCGCAATTTTCCGGAACTGATGCACAAAAAGTAAAACAAGAAATTCAAAAAGATGTAAGCGAAGGACAAGGTGCAATGACTTCCCGAGAAGCAGGAGCAATGCGCGATTAAAAAACACTCTGAGTGGTTTTTTATTTTTCTGCTTCAAAATTATTGAGCTAGTCTGCCTCTTTAGTTAATTAAGGATTTTTATTACATGTAAAAGGCCATCAAATGATGGTCTTTTTTTAAGGTACTCACACAGGTGGTGAAATACAGAATATTAACCTGTTTAAGACTTTTGTGCTGGAAATGGGGTTGACTGTGCGTAATGTCCAAAGAGTAGGACTGAGACAAGCTTATGGTTTTATAATCCGTAAAAAAGCCTTCTAATTCACTTCTACTACTTATTAAAGCACCCGTTAGCTTCCTGCACTGCTGTATTTAAATTAGCTTTTTGGAGAGCATCTCCATATTCTATTCCATCCACTTTTTGTAGAGGGCATCAAATTTCCCTTGAAGCTTCATTTCATCCATCCACATTTCCAAGTAGCTTGCATAAATGAAATCACCTCTTGGGATCATATAGCCTTTTTCACTGTTTGTGAAAGGCGTGTCAGTTTGAGCCGCATACAATCTGGGATCAGCTTTTGCATACTGCATTGCTTCTACTGTGTCAGTGATCATTACATCATACGTACCCTCTGCAACAAGATGTGGGATATCAAGATTGTTTTCTACAACCGTTACTTTAGCATTGCTTAGATACTGACGGACAAATTCTTCGTTTGTTCCGCCTGGATTTACACCAATGCGTACAGAAGGCTTGTTGATATCTTCAATGGTAAGATACTTGTCTTTATCTTCCTTGCGAATCAAAGGCACCTTACCGAATGAGAGGTAACCTTGGGATACATAAGCGCTTTTTTGTCTGGCTGTGTTGCGAGTCACACCGCCCACAGCGATATCAAATTTGTCGGCGTGCAGATCTTTCATCATTGCAGGCCATGTGGTAGCGACAAATTTCACCTCCACACCAAGGTCTTTGCCAAGCTCTTCGGCAGCGTCCACATCAAAGCCTTCATACTCATTTGTTTCAGGGTTCAAATAGGTAAATGGTTTGTAGTCCCCGGTCATTCCTACCCGAATGTACCCACGTTTGATTATTTCATCAAGCTGAGAAGAGTCAACTTTTTTCGAATGCCCTGGTGCTTTTTCAGATGCCGGTTCAGCCGAGACGTTTTGGGAGGAGATCAGGTCGTGACCGACATAACCAGTTCCTAGCAAGGATACGCTGATCACCCCAGCCATCAGTGCTTTTTTCCAATTGTTAAACATGTGATTTTACCTCCAATTTTAATATATTTTTAATTGATCTACTAATTATTAAAAATACAACAAAATAAATGAATTACCTTCAAAAACAAATACTTTTTTATATGTAGGTTAGATTAGCGTAGCAGTAGATATGAAAAGGACTACACATATTAGTGATATCTAAAATGTGTAGTCCTAATTTAATTTCTGCTTGAACTAAAGCAGCCGTTAGTTCAGTAACTAAAGCGAAGGATTTGTTTTTGTGCCTTGGTGAAAAAACATTTTCCATCTTCCATCTCTAAATTTCCAAATTGAACTTCGCAATGAATGTTGTTTTTTACCTTCGTTAAAAATTCGGTAGGTAGTTAACACTATTTCTTCAGACAATGGATGTATTTCAAAATCACTCAATGTCATCTTTACCTCACCTATTCCTTCTTCACCAATCCCCTCATCTTTGTACAGGACTTTACCAGAACTTCCAAATTCAAAAAAATTGTCTGCAAGTAAATGATTAAGTTCTTTTTTAGATGTACGAATTTCTGGTTTTAACAACTTCTCTTCCAGTTGACGTAAATATTCTTTTAACGAAGATTCACTTTCCATTTTCCACTCCCTTTTTTACTGTCCATTATAAAAATATTCCAAATACTCTTTCCCTCTTCAAGCTAACCTGCCCCGTTTGTTGCATAAGAAAGGAGCTGCTGATCAGCGTTAAGTACCGGTTAGTTCAACAAAAACCTACCCTTACATCCACTCTTTCCCATGTTGTCGAATGAATTTGATATCATTTTGATAAAGTTCGAGATGCCCTTCAGCAATCATTTTTTGAAAAGCAATATCACCTTCACTGGCTTTTCTTGTAATGGTTTTACATAATCCTTCTAATCGTAGCAATACCATTTTCAAATAATTTTCTTCTATTCCCTCACCGTAAGATTCAAAAAACAATCTAACTCTTTGTTTTATACGGTTAGCATGCTGTAATGGATTATAATAAACTTTCTCACCTGTTTCAGAAAGATAAAATCTACTTAAGGGGACGCAAGTATATAGAGTATAGGCTATGTCCCAAAGTCTTGGACCAGGTCCAGCAACATCAAAATCAATAATGCCTATTGGTCTTTTATTATTAAAAATAATGTTGTACATTGCAAAATCATTATGGCATAGTACCTCAAATTGTTGGGGGGTGTTATCTATCGATTCCCAGCTACCATCAAATGAAAAATCACTGACAGAATCATGATAAAGACGGAGCATTTTTGCTATTTCTATTAAGACATCTTCAGACCACATGTATTCTTTTAAAGGATAATGACCAGTTTCTCCTTCAATAAAAGATAATATCTCTCTTCTTTTTTCATCAATACCTAAAAACTTTGGTGCATAACTGAAACCATTGTTCTCCAAATGCTTTAATAGCTTATGAATTTTGGGACTATCTGGCTTTAATTCTCGTCTCACTGTATCTCCCGAATGATAAACATTAGACACATTCCCTCCTGTTAGCATCTCTTCGTTTTCATGGTTTGACATCTATATATTCCTCCCCAACTATGACTTTCTATAATCCGTAAACCAATTCCTGTTTGTTCAACCCCCTTTGGTTACATAAGAAAAAAGCTGCCTTAAGACAGCTCTGATTTTCAGCTAAAGCACCGGTTAGTTCATTAAGAAAAGGTTGCTTCAACAACCTCCCTTATTGATATAAAGCACACGTTCGCTTAACTAACAATTTAATGATGTGAATTATTTACCTTGTTCCTTTTTCCAAGCGAAAACCCAGCAACTCACTCGTCAAGCGTAAAATTGAAAGTATGAATTAAAGCAGCCGTTGGCTGGTCTATTGATTCTGCTAATGAAATTTTTAGTGAGGAATGGATATCTGATGACGAGTTTTTTGTCACCGAATCTGAAATTCATGGGAATAATAAACTCTATCATCAATTGAAAAAAGAACTTCGAATAAGAAAAACATAGGGAGATTTTAGTCTTCCTATGTTTTCATTCATATTATTTATCTGTTTGTTGTTGCTTCTTTTTCAAATACTCCGCACGTATTTTTTCAAGTTGCTTCTTTTTATCAAATTTGGCAGGCTTCTGTTTTTCATGAAATTTTGTCACAGCTGCCTGACCTTTGGTATCCAATTGATATTTTCCCACTTTGTTCACCTACTTTTCTTGTCTTTAAAGAGAATCTATTCAACAAATATAATATACCTTATTTTACTGAAATAAACCTGATTACTTAATTAGTGTACCGCTAACTTTGCATATATCAGTAAAAACATTAAAAACTTAGTAAAATAATTCATCGCCAAATGGTATTCATTTCATTGCTATAATCAAAATAAAATGCCTTGAGAATCTGAATAAGCCTCAATCATTCTATTTCTTGTTTGTTCAGCTCTCTTCTAAAGGTCCAATGGTTCGGTAAATAAGGTTTAAAATATTAAAATAATCTAAATGGTTCTTAATACTAATAACCATTACGTTCTCGATGATTTCGAATGTAGGTTTCTGAGGGGAAATATTGTTTTTTATGCAAATTCTTTTTACTACTTGTTTCAAAAAATCTACATCCCCAATATTTTTCTCCAAAATATCACCCTTTGTTTTTAACTTTTCTACTTATATCTACCTTGATCCAAATATTACCTTATTAAACTCCCCTGCCCCTTTAGTTCCATTAAAATAAGTGCTTCTGATCAGCTCCTGTTATTGAAGTAAGACACCGGTTAGTTTTAAAACAAATTATTTTCATATCTAATCTTCGTTTTTACTTCTCTCATTATTTTGAAGATAAATCTTTTTAAGTGTTAAATTTATATTATTCAAAGCAATTAGAATAGCCCCCAACATAACAAAGGTTACTATTTCCCCTGTAAACCAAGATACTATTCCTAAAATTACAGCATAAAGAATGTATAACCCATTACTCATTTATTCAATATCCTCCCTAATCTACATAATTAACTAATTTTACTACAAAATTTCTTTTCTTTATGCAACCCATCCAGCCCCTTTAGTTCCATAAGAAAAAGCTGCCTTAAAGACAGCTCTGATTCTCACCTAATGTACCTCATACGCAGACATTTAAAATTAATCATTAGGATTTATCATGGCTAAAACCTGATGATTTTTCCAACGATCATTTATTTTTATATATTTTATTTTGCGATTCCTTCTTTATGAAAACCAACCTTTTCTAAACACGTATTGAACCAATGTTATTTGGCATAACGCCTGCCACAATCCTATGTAACCTCTATGTTGCTTTCCTTACGTTAATAGAGAGCATTCTAAATAACAAAATAGATGCAACCAAAGCGATTATCCCATTAATAAAGAATGAAACTTCAGCACCAAATATCTGCCATAACAAACCTGTAAGCAAAGAAGCAGGAAATAAACCAATCCCCGTAACCATAGCATAGAAACCAAGTGCAGTTCCTTTACTTTCTGGATTCGATATATCAGCAACCAGCGCCTTTTCAACCCCTTTAGTAAAAGCTGAATACAGCCCGTATAACGTAAATAGAACGATTAGACCAATCGTTGTATTTACTTCTGCAAAACCAATATATACAAATCCATATAGCGCATATCCTATAGTTAGTATACCTCTGCGTCCGTATCGATCTGAAAACGCTCCGGAAATATATGAAAATAAAGACGCAGTAAGATGAAAGAGTAGATATAATAATAGAACATTAGCAGTAGATACTCCTAAATCTGCTGCTCTTAGTAAAAGAAACGAATTTGATGAATTAACAATAGTAAAGAGAAATACAATTAACAATAATTTTTTTACATTTGGATTTAGAAGTTTCAAATCAAGTTTAGGTTTCGTGGTAGGTGGAACTTCTTTAACTATTGGTTCATTCTTTCTTTCCTTTATGCCCAATAACAGGAACCAACCAATAATTACAGGGATTAAAGAATACAAGAAAACATCATGAAAGTTTTGATTTCCATTCATATGTACTATAAAATAAGCAGCTCCGATCCCGATAGAAGCACCTAACATATCCATCATTTGATGTAATCCGAAGACTCTTCCTTGTTTATTTTTTCCTCCAGACTCAGATATAAGAGCATCTCTTGGTGCCGTTCGTATCCCTTTTCCCGTACGATCTATCAGTTTCCATATGAAAACGCCCACCCAAGAACTTGAAATAATCAAAGATATTCTTCCTAGACCTGATAAGCCATAACCAAACAAAGCAAACCCTTTTCTATTTTTCCGACGATCCGAACGACGACCAGTGAAAAATTTCAAAAAACTAGCCAGGGTTTCTGATAAACCATCTATAATCCCAATAATTAAAGGACCTGACGAAGCAAGAAGAATTGGAATTAAAGGAGTCACCATATATGTACCCATATCTGTAAAAAAACTAACGAAGCTTAATATCCAAATGTTACTGTTTTTCAATTCGAAACCGTCCCTTAAATAATAAATTGCTGATGTTCAGCTCCTGGTAATGAACTAAAGCACCCGTTGGTCAATAAACATAATTAATCGACAAATTTAAAAATAAATCCAATTAATAACTATTCGCCTTAACAGTAATAATCCCTTTTTGCAACATATTCCTTCCTATAGTTCCATAAGAAAAGAGCTGCCCTAAAGATTTAAATTTTATTTACATAAATGATAATGAAAATCATTATTGATTATGTTATCATATCTCTAGCTATTATTTTTATATTTTAGGGAGGAAAAGTATGTTTATTGATCTTTTAAAGCATAACAAAAATGTCTCCCTTCTTTTGGCTGTGTTTCGTGTGTATCTCGGATATACGTGGGTTATGGCTGGATGGGGGAAGTTAACAGGCGGACAATTTGATGCTTCTGGTTTCTTACAGGGTGCTTTGGCAAATGCAACTGGAGAGCATCCGGCTGTTCAGGGATGGTGGGTTGTATTTCTTGAGAATCTAGCCATTCCTAATGTAGAGATATTCAATACGTTAGTACCTTGGGGAGAATTCCTCGTCGGGATAGGTTTAATAGTGGGTTGTTTCACTAAAA
The DNA here is from genome assembly GCF_042885195.1 of Peribacillus sp. NPDC058075. NCBI lineage: Bacteria > Bacillati > Bacillota > Bacilli > Caryophanales > Bacillaceae > Peribacillus > Peribacillus sp. NPDC058075. The sequence goes on from NZ_JBHVSL010000003.1 coordinate 21,299, forward strand.
CAGCTGTCTTTTTTGGTCTAGTTATGAACTTCTCTTATCTGTTTAGTGGTACGACAAGTACCAATCCACAACTTATTCTATTATCTATGTTTATCCTTGTTTCTGCTATGAATGCAGGAAGGTATGGGGTAGATGGTATGATTATACCTACTCTTAAAGAAAAACTATTTGCTAATAGAACAAGAGAGGTAAAAAATGTAGCTTAACAAAAAGTAGAGTATTAAAAAAAGAGGTCGGGATAGTGATCCCTACCTTTTTTTTGCTGATATTAACTAACCTGCCTTAACTACATAATTGTGAATTGGATCAAAACTAAGATGATTGAAGATCTGTAATAGCTCATTTAAAAATAGACGCTTGCTTTGATGAGGCTTGGCAGACAGTCGGCGGAAAGGGAGCGGATTTCTGCAATCACCTGAAACTTTTTCTTGAAAAAACTGCACTGGTCTCATCCCGAATTATGTTTAAAACTAGTTTATCCTTTAAGTTTTTTCGGTAATCCTTATTGGATGGAAGAAATTTGCGACACTCCTGCCGAATAACTGGCTTGCCGAGACCCCACAGGCGCTTGAGCCGAGGAGGCGCTTGAGCCGAGGAGGCTTGGCAGACAGTCGGCGGAAAGGGAGCGGATTTCTGAAATCACCTGAAACTTTTTCTTGAAAAACTGCAGGCTGTTTTCATCCCGAATTATGTTTAAGACTAGTTTATCCTTTAAGTTTTTTCTGTAAACCTTATTGGATGGAAGAAATTTGCGACACTCCTGCCGAATAACTGGCTTGCTGAGACCCCACAGGCGCTTGAGCCGAGGAAGCTTGGCAGACAGTCGGCGGAAAGGGAGCGGATTTCTGCAATCACCTGGAACCTTTTCTTAAAAAAACTGCAGACACACTCTCTTTTCATAAATGATTATTGGATTTTGAACGTTTCCTCCTTTTTTTTATGCTTATTAAAACCAAAAGAAGCGGCAAGTATAAAACAAGGAAGCACACGCTGTATGGATTGATCATTTTATTTAATACATATAAGGAATCGACATCGAAAAAAAGTATATTGACAAGTAGTATGAGTATGGACATTACCCATAAGGGATACTTTTGCTGGACATTGAATAAGCGTTTGACACCCCTGCTGGCAGCCCATAAAGGAATGACCATGTTGGGAATGATGACGATGGCCCACCAAGAAACCAATATGTATTCAAACCGTTGAATAAAGGGCAATTCAATGACACTGCTCAATGAGAGTGTTGGCCATAGGGTAAGGACCAATTGTTTCTGTGAATAAAAGACTGTGGAAACAAAATAAAGTAATAGTAGCAATAACGTAGTGGTCAAGGCTCCTCCATGAGCATATTTTTGTGATGTTTCAGGATCTTTGATGAACGGATAATACATCAGGAGCATTTCAAAACCAAGCATTGATAATGAAGTACTTCTAGTTCCTTTCATTATTTCCATTAAAGTATGATCGAAAATGGGAAGAAAACTGGTGAAATCAGCGTACTTAAACCCATATAACGGTACAAATAATAGCCAGTATGAAACGATTACGGATAAAAAGGCGATACCCGTAATGGTTCGGAACCCTCCCGTAATGATGTAATAAATCAGAATCAGGAAAACCAAAGCAAATGCCCAAGAAGGTACCTCTTCAAACATCCAAACATGAATGACATTTATATAGCCGATAATGATCGTCATTCCAAGGACAAAGAAATAAATAATGAATAAAAGACTGAAGAAATTCCCTATCCATTTACCCAATGCATAATTATTAGCAGAAATGATATCACCAGGAACAAAGCTAAAAATCTTATATATAAGCCAAATTAATATATGAACAATCAGTCCTGCTAGTATGATGGAAATCCAGCCATCGGTCCCCGTCGCCTTAGCTAAATCTCTTTGAAAATTTAACACACCTAATCCATTTTGCATGGAATGCAGTAAAAAAAACACATAGAATGGCGATACCTTATACTTTTCATTCACACCAGCTTGGTTCATACAGGCCCCTCATTTATATCACTCGTATTTCCTATGTTAATAATCTGGCTCTAACAGGAGTAATTTATTCAAAGGGCCTACAACTGAAAGGAAGGTTACATTTCTAATTAAGTCGGTATACATTTCTACCATGTATTAGACCTAAAAAACTAAATCACTATAATTACATAAAAATACGGTGTGAAATCGAGAATTTTCGAATTTACACCGTTACGTCTTTTTTAAAGAATATCTCAATTAGATTTAAAACTTAGGAAACCATCGTCAACAGGAATTGTTTGACCATTAATTCCGCTAGCTCCTTCACTAAACAAGAACGCCATAATACATCCCGTAATATACACTGTGTTGGTCAACATCAATAACCCGATGATATGATTCTGGATCCATCTCCAAGAAAGGTTTTACCAGACCTATTCGGATAGTTGATATTGTATTAAGGGAAAGTACCGATGCTGCCCTAATAAAAATCCACGGTTCCTGATTACAGGAAAGCACGTGCACTGCAAGGATGTTTAAAAAAACGGACCATAGCACAATAATATAGGCAACGTATGTCTGTCTTTATTTCATCAAAGGAGGAGTATCCATTTGAAGATCTCTTCAATATCATTCAAAGAACCTCCAGTTTATCATGAATTCCCTCCTCTCTATGAAGGTTTAGGGCTGCCTGAGTTATCTTCATTCATTCAGCAACGATTTGAATTCACATATACCTTGGGGAAAGTCGAAAGAACGGGGCTTGGCAGCATTCGTTTTTATAAACGGCAGGGGGATTTCGAAGTTCTTATACCTGATAAGTTACCAGGAGTGGGAACAAAAAAGCTTCGGAATTTGAAGGGGTTGTTACTTGAGGAAGCCAAAACAACTTTCATCGAAAATATTGAATCCGAACCAGAAAAGCGGAAGGTCTTCTACGGAGAATTTCGTCGCCCTCGGAAAGACGCTGAATAGGTGTGCTTTTCCATCAACTGGCATCTGTTTGAGTAAAAGCATTGTTGTCTTTTTGAATTGATTTTTTAAAAAATTCCCACTAAAAAAGTTGCTGCAGCAACCTCCTTATTTTAATGATCCGTTTTATTTTCATTATCTAAATCATCATCAAAAAAAGACTTTTTATCTTCCTTAACTCCATACTTTTTTTCAAGATGTTGACCGATCATTGAATTGTTAATTCCTTTTCTTACTGCTGTTTCAATAACTATATAGAGAATGAATAACCCAACAGTAAAATAAACAAAAAATATAATAGCCTTCACTAAAAATCCCCCAAACAACAATCCATATTTCCTTTATTTTAAAATAAAGCCAATAATCACTTGTTAGAGTTCCCGTTTGCTGCATAAGAAAAGGAGCTGCTGATCTCAGCTCCTTGAAATAAAATAATAGCTCCCAGTCAACCTCCTGTATAAACACTTTCACATGTTCCAGGTTTTGGTTCATAGTAACAATGATTTTTAAATTGACCAGCAAAAGGTTGATCGTACCATGTTGGCGGGCATGGGGCATAGGGATTAAAATACCAAAGGGCATATTTCCCTGGGTGTTCTCTCCAATAATCCAAATTCTGTTTTGCTAATCTTTTTTCAGCAGATCTTGCTCTTTGATAAAATACATTACCTTTTTGAACAGCTTCAAAAGAATAATTTCCTCCTTGTATCTGAAAAATGACTTGTGGAATTGTTCTTAAATCTATAAAGTCTATACAATTTGCTTTAAGACGATTAACAATAACATTTCCAACATATAACATCCCTTGTTTTCCTTCACCTTCGGCTTCTGCTCTCATCATCCTTGCCATTAAGTCGACGTCTGAGCTCCGGTAACTTACTCGTGCCATTTTTCCACCCCAAAAATATCGTATGAAAAAAAGACTGCATTCATGTCATTGTTCATAAATTAAGATTGCTTAATTTTTAAAGCTTTTCCGCTTTCAAGTAAGATAAGAACTTAAAGACAGCTACTTTTTGAGTAATCACAGAAAAATTGTGCCGGCAGAGTAAATCAATAAGAGACACATAATTAACCGAAATGACTTGTCTCTTTGAGCATACTAATCTGCCAAGCTAAGAAGATATGCGGCACCGGCCATTTTAAAATATGGCTCCACGATAGGAATCCAAATGAACCCCCTCCCTAATAGTTACTCTCAACAAAGCAGAGGTTTTGACGTTCTGCTTTTGTTGGGATTTTTTTCATATACATAAAATTTTTCAATTGACTTTTTTAAAAAAATAAAATAAAATACAAAGTACTTCATTTAAACTACTCAAATTAGAGTACTTCGAATTGAGTAAAATACTAAAATTAAATTAAAAGGATGGATTCAACATATGAAATTTACTGCATTCTTAAAAACAAGAGGTGCAACTGCGGCAATCTTTATGGGGATTTTCTATGCAGTTGCCATGTTAGGCATCTTCTTGCCCGGTTATACAGCCATTCCAGGAAATGTCGATAAATTACCGATCGCCATCATCAATGATGATGCTGGTAAAAATGGAGCAATGATTGCCGAACAGTTACAAGAAAATTTACCCTTTAAAGAAATCGAGACGGATATAACAAATAAACAAGCCTTAAAAGAATTGGAACAAAATGATTTAGCATTAGTCGTACACATCCCAAAAACCTTCTCTGCCAATATCCAAAAAGGTGAAGCGTCATCAAGCATCGACTTTACAATAAATGAGGCAGGAGCAACAGTCGTTTCTTCTACCATGAATGCTATCGTAACTGAAATTAACAACCAGTTTAGCACTGAATTCTCGCAGCAAACAGCTCAGGGCGTATTGATGAACTTTAATGTACCAGAAAAACAAGCCGCTGAATTAGCGGAAAAGATTGAGAAATCATATGTAGGAAATGTCGTTACAATCAACGAAATACCAGATGGCATGAATCATAATATGCTGCCTATGTTCTTAACAATGGCCGGTTATGTTGGAGCGATGATCGGAGCGATGCAAATAGTAGGTGCATTTAGAGCCAGCCGCGGAAAAGCTAGTAAAACACGCTTATTCATTTATGTGCAATTGACTGCGTTATTGATTGCAGTTATTTCATCAGTCATTGCTGTAGGTGTAGCGTATTTAATTGATAAGCCAAGCGGTGACCTATTCTTCGGTATAGTAGGTCAACAAATACTAAACTATATGGTATGTTTTAATTTCACCGCGATTTTAATATTCTTATTTGGTGAAGGCGGCATGATTTTAAACTTACCGATTTTATTAATGCAAACAATAGCAAATGGTGCCACTATCACACGTGATATGATGTATTTACCTTATGAATGGATGAGCCACATTTCACCGATGTATTACTCGGTGCAAGCGTACTTTGCAAACCTATTCGGCAGCATCAGTCCAAGTCCGTATATTTGGTCAATGGCTGCAGTTGGTGCCGTTGCGATGTTAATTAATATGGCTATTGTCGCGTTTCTTCATAAACCGATGCCAGGACAGCTTACTGAAACAGAAGTTGAAAAGAATCCGGCTGAAATCACAGCTTAGGTTTTGCTACAATAAGGAGATAATACTTCTTAAAGGAGCGTAGAAAATGTCTATTCAAATTTTTATACTGAGCAAGCTGATGGAGGATAAAAACTATCCTTATAAATTAAAAAAGCAGCTTTCAGAACCCATTCCACTTGATCGCCTAGGAGGGTTAACGGAAAGTAAACTGTACTACCATTTTGAATCATTGGCAAAACAAGGTTTAGTCGAGCCAGTTGAAGTGATAAAAGAAGAACATCGGCCTGATAAACAAGTATTTGCGATTACGGCTAAGGGTCGTGAGGAACTACCCCAAAAAATCTATAAATTATTTGAAAATGCGGATGAAATGAAGGATATGATTGTAGGTTTAGCCAACATCAAGTATGTAGATCGGGATAAAGTAGTAGATATATTAGAAAAAAAAGTAAAGTCCATCAAAGCTTTTTGGGAGCAGCTTGGGAATTTCGAGCCAGAACCTAAAGGAAACGAGAATATTCGTGAATTTTTGGATGGCTATTTTTCGACCAGAACAGATCACACAATATATTGGTTTGAAGAGTTAATTAAAAGGATTAAGACAAAGGAATTGTGAGTTTACTTTTTTAAATAGATTTGTTGTTTTTCAGGTATAAAATAAGGGAACGTCCGATATGGACGTTCCCGTTCTTATTCCATTAAAGCCCCTTTTAATGGAATAATTTTTAAAAGATGCGTTTTCCTGCCCAAGCTCCTTGCATTTTACTTAGGAATACAATTTGCCCAATATGATAAGCGTCATGCATGGCTAAACTCTTCAGTTCAAGCACTAATGAATTATCTTCTCCTGGGATCTGTCTATACAAATCTTCATGTTCTGATTTTGCTAGTATTTTTCCAAGTTCACGATGAACATAAAAGTATTCTTGTTTTGTTTCCTTCCAATTTTCTAACGTCTCAGTTGGTAATCGAAATGTAGAATCATTGTTTTCTGCCTGTGGTTCATTCGCTGTTTCACCAAGAAATCGCATCAGAAATCTCTTTTCATAGAAAAGTAAATGACAAACTAATTCCCAAATTGAATTCATTTCCCCATCAGCTGGTTTCCAAATTGCCTGTTCAAATGTGATATTCTCTAGCACTTTTTCAAGTGGTGGAAACCAGTCCTCTTCATCTAAGCAGCTTGCCCATTGCTGTAACAAAAGGGTCTTTACATCCATTTTCTATTCCCTCCAATTTAATCCCTTTAATAGTAATCCTTTTAGTAAAAAATCATTTGCGGCGGTTATAGATAGCTATTAAACTGGCCCTTTAACGGAACAATGAATGTTCCGTTATTTGGAAAATTCTGATAACTCCATTTTATCATAAGTTTTGTTAACTGAGAAAGAAACTTTACGATAACCATTTTGGTTAGCGTAAAGTCAGCTTTTATATGTTTGACGGTCCAAAAGTATTGGAAGAGAATTCGATTAATAGGTACGAAACTCCTGCGGGAAAAGCGCGTCCAGGGGAGCCTCCTCTGCGCGCTTGCGCCTGCGTGGTCTCGCACCTTTCATTCCCATCAACTTTGTTTTGAAATTCAGATGATACCCCTTTTGTCTACTAACTCTAGAGCTGCCAAAGCAGCTCCCGCAAGTACCAATGAAGGCATTGAATAAAACAGCTTAAGAATTTGGGCATTATATTCATCTTCTGATAAATATCCTTTAATAATGTCTGCAATTTCATCAAAGGTTGGATTGGTTGGATCTTTAATGATTTTCGGCAGCATAATATCCTTTAAATAACTTTTCTGCCTCTTTAAATTTCACTATATTTTCCACTTTAATTAAGATCTTCATTGTCAATTCACCGTTTTCTTTGACCTACAGGCACCTGCACTTGAAAACACAACAAATAGCAACAAGAAGCTAAGAATTTTTTATTTCCCCCCCCTCATTTCCTTTAAATTTCTTCTATTCAAAATGAATTTCATTAGTATGAGCAGCTCTTAAATGTTCAAAATAAGGAAAGGGCGGACCACTGAGCATCACGGTAAAAAATAAAAAACAAAAAATATATTGAAATATCAATTTAATTTAGTTATAATACGATACGGTCTTAGTATTACTGTATATATAATTTTTAGAAAATTTAATAATTTTCTAAAATAGAAAATTTTGGTTTTTTCGGAGGGTTTATTTTGTCTAATAAGGTACCATCTTCATTTATAGTAGTGATTGGGTTCATGTTATTTGCCCTTTTCTTTGGAGCAGGGAATTTAATATTCCCGCCAATGCTTGGTCAATCAGCAGGTATGAATATCTGGTCAGCTAATGCAGGGTTTTTGGTCACAGGAGTAGGACTACCGTTACTTGGTGTGCTGGCACTCGGTTTTTCAGGAAAAGATGACTTACAATCATTAGCGAGCCGTGTCCATCCAGTCTTTGGTATTGTATTCACAACCGTTCTTTATTTAGCCATTGGTCCATTATTCGCAATGCCTAGAACAGGAAATGTTTCTTTTGAGATCGGTGTAAAACCTTTTTTGCCTGAAGATTCAGGTCCATTGCCTTTACTTATTTTCACCATCATCTTTTTTACAGTTTCGTGCCTTCTTTCGCTCAATCCTGCGAAAATTGTCGAAATTGTGGGGAAAGTTTTAACACCCATCAAGTTGACGTTCATTGGTATCCTGGTGGTAGTCGCTTTCGTTAATCCAATCGGAGATTTTCAAGCACCTGCCGAGCACTATATGGTACAACCATTTTTCAATGGGTTCAGAGAAGGATATTTAACGATGGATACTCTTGCATCTTTTGTTTTTGGCATCATCATCATTAATGCCATCAAAGAAAAAGGTGCTAAAACAAAAAAACAAATAATGATCGTTTGTGGAAAAGCGACTGCCATTGCGGCCGTTATCCTTGCTACCATTTATACAGCTCTCTCTTATATGGGTGCTTCAAGCGTTGGGGAACTTGGACGCTTGGATAATGGAGGCATTGTCTTGGCAAAAGTCTCGGATTATTACTTTGGAGCATATGGCGGGCTATTATTAGGATTAATGATTACAGTGGCTTGCATAACGACAAGTGTAGGACTCATTACATCTTGCTCGACGTACTTTCATAAGTTATTTCCAAATCTGTCTTACAAAACGATTGCCATAAGTTTATCCATATTCAGTGCAATCATTGCCAATATTGGACTAACCGAGTTGATTGCCATTTCAGTACCTGTTATGACAGCCATTTATCCATTAGCGATTGTTTTGATTTTCTTAACATTTCTTCATTCTTTATTTAAAGGAAGACCTGAAGTTTATCAAGGCAGCTTACTTTTAACATTCATCGTCAGTTTATTTGATGGATTAAATGGAGCAGGTGTACACATTTCATTCATCAATGATTTATTCACTGCAATACTTCCTATGTATGAGGCAGGACTAGGATGGGTCATCCCTGCCATTGTTGGAGGATTCATTGGGTATGCCAGCAGCGTCTTAAAGTCGAAATTCAATCACCAAATAGATTAATGATAAATCAGTCCAAGCAAATTGACTGTAGACAAAAACTCGAGGAAAAGCGAGTTTGTCTACAGTTTTTTTCTTTGATAAACGTTTTCAAAAATCCGCTTTCTATCCGCCGGCCGTCTGCCAAGCAGTTTTTCGGCAGATTTGTCGACAAACGGATATGAATAGCAGGCCACTAAAAATCACATTTCTTTCACTTCTTATTCATTCCGTAATTTCCTCAGCAACTGAAAAATCTGTCCTCGATGATGTGATTCATGTTCAATCAAATGATAAACGACCCATTCAGGCGTTACGTCATATTGTTTAAGTACCCTGGGTTTACGCCAATCCTTTAGGTCCATTGTGCAAAAGTTTGAAAGAAATACTTCACGCACCTTATTGAGACGGTAGAAATGTTCTTCTAATGTTTGTCCTTCAATGTGGTTTAGGGAGCCATCTTCAGCACGGCATCCCAATGGAAACAACGCGCGTATTTCCGAATCCCATTTCGAAACAAGGACCTCCTCGTATAACCAATCTGCCTCTATCAGAGCTATGTGATAGAGCAACGAGCCAATCGTTTGCCTTTCATCAATTTTCGAATCAAGTATATTTTGGCTGATTCCAGTTAATTTCGTTATAAGCGTACGGCGAACATCCTCTAAACACCATAGCGACCGCCCAATTTCTTCTTCATATCCCGGTAATGCAGATACTAGTAATGTTCTTCTCTCCACTAAGATCAATCCTCCTCTACATCAACGTACATTCTATTTAAAAGTGTTGTTTCCTTCTTTTTAAGTGGAAAATTACCTTTTAGTGCAGGACAAAAAGAGCAATCTTAAAGATTGCTCTTTCGCTTGTTCAAGATTTTTTCTTTTTATGTTATTCGATATCCTTTAAATTAACTACCCAAAAAAAGATTGGCTCTCATCTCGTCTGATATACGCCTGCTTTTTAGATAATCCTGTTCCCGTTCTTGTTCTACCATCATGCGCTGCTCCAGTTTTTGAGCGTATAGTGCATAGCCGATTCCATGAGCCTGAAACATCGCTTTTTCCATTGCCGACGTGTACGTTAATTCGAGAAAATTAATGAAGAATCAATCCTTCCCATAGTGAATTTCGTACTCATCTTATCATTGAATGTGATAACTCACAAAGTTGCTACGGCTCCATATTCACTGATAATTCAGAATTTTATACGACTGTTTCCATCTCCGTGTCCATAAACGCCATATCCCTCCGTCTTCCTCTAATTTCCTTTTTCCATTCACTAAAAGATACCCTTATTTTTGGGCAGGCTGAGGGATTGGAGTTGTTTTTTTAAGACAAATTAAAAAACCCATTAACAAATCTGTTGTTAATGGGACTGAATGTTTATTTATATGAACCGAAAATTTCCTTTGCCAATCTACGCCCAGTAGGAGTCGCGGCCAGGCCGCCCTCTGCCGTTTCACGAAGTGCAACCGGCATGGTCAATCCTATTTTATACATGGCATCGATAACTTCGTCACATGGAATGCGGCTCGTAATGCCTGCAAGCGCCATATCAGCTGCCGTTATCGCGTTGGAGGCACCCATTGCGTTACGTTTCACGCAAGGAACTTCGACCAATCCAGCCACTGGATCACAAACCAGTCCAAGCATATTTTTCAATGTGATCGCCATTGCTTCTGCGGCTTGGCTTGGCGTACCGCCGGCCAGTTCTACTATCGCAGCCGCGGCCATTCCACTTGCTGAGCCCACTTCTGCTTGGCAGCCACCAGCCGCCCCGGAAATGGAAGCATTGTTTGCCACCACGAACCCGAAGGCAGCGGAAGTGAAAAGAAATTCGATCATCTCTGCCCGGGTCGGGTTTAATTTTTCTTTCACGGCAAATAATGTGCCGGGAACAACGCCAGCAGAACCAGCAGTCGGAGTGGCACAAATCATTCCCATTGCAGCATTCACTTCGTTTGTTGCAACAGCTTTACTGACGGCATCCAATAATAAATTACCTGCCAGTGCCTTGCCCGACTTGATATAATTTTGCAAAAGAACGGCATCTCCGCCCGTAAGGCCTGTAACGGATTGCACCCCTTTCAGGCCTCTTTCCACCGCTTGTTCCATCACTGTCAAATTCCTGTCCATCTTTTCAATGATCTGTTCTCTCGACAGGCCCGAGAACTCCATTTCTTGTAAAATCATGATTTCCGCGATTTTTACCTTTTTACTTTCAGCAAGTTCAACCAACTCTGCTACATTTCGGAACATGTTTTTACCTCCATATCTATGCCAACACTTTTAATGATGATCACTCTACCATCCTTATGACTTGCGACACATTTTCCAATCGTTCCATTTCCTTCATGACATCGCTCTGGATTTTCTGGTCGACTTCAATAACCATGAGGGCCATTTGACCTTTTTCCTTCCGTGAAACTTCCATATGGCCAATGTTAATTTCATGATTCGCCAATACTGTCGAAACGGAAGATATGATTCCAAACACATCGTTATGCACAACTAAAATGGCTGGGTTTTCACCCGACAATTTAAGCTTGAAGGTATTTAGCTCCGTTATTTCTATCGTTCCGCCGCCAATCGATATCCCAACAAGTTCCAGTTCTTTATCTTCGTCGAAAAGCCTGATTTTGACTGTATTAGGATGATCCATCACGGTATCCTCGATTGTAAAGGAAACGTCCATACCGGCTTCTTCCGCTATCGTTAAAGAGGCAGGGATTCGTTCATCATCCGTATCGAAATCCAATATCCCGCCTACGACAGCAACATCCGTACCGTGTCCCCTATAAGTTTTTGCAAAAGAACCATATAAAGAAATAATGGCTTTCTTCGGTTGCTTTCCAAATAATGTCCTTGCTACCCTGCCAATTCTGGCAGCTCCTGCTGTATGTGAGCTTGAAGGTCCAATCATGACGGGACCGATTATATCAAATGCAGATCTGTATTTCATCGTGTAATGCCCCATTTCTGGCAATATATTTTTTAACCGTCTTTTAAGTGTGAGTGAAGAGCAAAAAGCGGCATATTTACTATATTAAAATATTTTTTTCATTCCTGCAATGAAAACCCTTTCATCGCATATCCCATATTAACATATATTACATAACATACCTACCAAAAATTCTTTATTATTAAACGCGAAATCAATATTTAATTTTTCAGTATTTTAAGATAACTACTCATCAGTAATTAACTTTTTGAAAATCATGAAAATGGCAGCCTTTTGCCGACCTACACCCACTCAATTCGACCGTTCACGCCTTTTATTCGACCTACACCCACTCGATTCGACCGTACACGAAGTTTATTCGACCTACACCCACTCGATTCGACCGTTCAAGCACTTTATTCGACCTACCACCCACTCGATTCGACCGTTCAAGCACTTTATTCGACCTACCACCCACTCAATTCGACCGTTCACGCAGTTTATTCGACCTACACCCACTCGATTCGACCGTTCACGCAG
>NZ_JBHVSL010000003.1:33853-370329 GCF_042885195.1 Peribacillus sp. NPDC058075
CCTTTTATTCGACCTACACCCACTCGATTCGACCGTTCACGCAGTTTATTCGACCTACCACCCACTCGATTCGACCGTTCACGCAGTTTATTCGACCTACCACCCACTCGATTCGACCGTTCACGCAGTTTATTCGACCTACACCCACTCGATTCGACCGTTCACGCAGTTTATTCAACCTACCACCCACTTAATTCGACCGTTCACGCAGTTTATTCGACCTACACCCACTCGATTCGACCGTTCACGCAGTTTATTCGACCTACCACCCACTCGATTCGACCGTTCACGCAGTTTATTCGACCTTCCCTCATAATTAGAATTCCAAAGCATTTATTTTGCGGTCCACGCATTAAATGCCAAGCGGCGCGCCCCATTTATCAGGGCCTCCGCTAGCCAGTTAAACCAAGTCTCCTCTTGCCAGCATGGTTGCACTTTCAGCAAACTAAAAAAGCAGCCCTCAGGCTGCTTTTCCCTTCTATCTCCGATTTAACTTGCCTTTTTCTCATCGTTGGATTTAGCGGCACCCCAAATTTTGGATGCCCATTCAGGATGGTCGATGAATGGATTGCGGTTATTTTGCCAGTCATGAATGACATCATTGCGATGGCTCTCGAAATCGTCGACTGGATCGAGTTCATTCCATTTCAAAAGTGTCGATAGCTTTCCATGAAGAGGCTTCGGATACGTATTGACTGTATCTGATAATTCAAGATCCAACTCGCCGCCTCCCTCATATCGGACGGCCATGTAAAATAGCATTCGTGCTATATCGCCTTTAACATGGTCTGGCGGCTCCCATGAATCTGAATCAAACTTACATTCACATCCACTATATGTTTGACCGCCCTCGTCGAAATCCAGGTGGCCCCGTTTACCATTCACCGTTACATCAGCGGGACGGAGGTGATGAAGGTCTGTCCCGGGACCTTTGCTTGTCCCAAAATCACCGTGGGACTTTGCCCAAACATGTTCACGGTTCCATTGTCCGGTATTGCCCCCATTCGCGTTCTCCGAGATTGATTTTCCAGAGTAAAGCAAGATGACATTCTGTTTGTTCATCGGGTCTTCATCCGTTTCTTTAAGGGCATTCCACACTTGATCATAAGATAACATCGTATGGCCCTTGATTATCGAGTGCAAAACAGCTTTCAATTCCTTTCCCGTTTTTCCTGCCGCCGTTTCGTAATAAGCTTCAAGCGGCTTATCATCCGATACGGTCAACGTGAAACGGGCAACCGCTTCCGATTTCTGGTCCTCGGCCTTTACGGCGACAAGGTATGTTCCAGCATCATTTGCAGAGAGGGTTAATGTTTGGCCGGCGACTGTACCAAAAGTGGATGAAAAGGTCAGTTCATCTCCATCTGGATCTGAGAAGTGCTCACTCAAATCGATGGTGACCTTGGAACCGGCTTTCACTTCAAGATTTTCCAGGTTTTTCGTTACGACTGGCGCATGATTTTCTTTAGGGTCGAAAGGGGAAGCGATCGCTTCCCCTTTCGAATCGACAAACTTGATATTCGATGTGTCGACACCTTCTGTTACCGACCATTTCTGAACATTTTCAGCGCCCCTGATTTCTTTTACATTGGCGTTATCGATGATGACTTCCTTCACCGTTAAGCCTCCAAAATCAATGATCGCGCCTTCCTTATCCGGTTTAATCGTCACAGCAGCATTCTTCAGCCCGAGGCCTTTGAGTACAGCATATGAACCTTTTAACCATATACCTTCTTCGATGTTGGATGTTTCATCAAGGTCTATCAAAACACTAGGTGAAGCAATCGTGAGTCTTTTTGTTTTAACGTTTGTTAGATTATACGTTTTTTCTGGAGCAGGAGGTTCAACTCCGCCTCTTCCGGATAAAGAGCTTGAGATCAGTACAGGGTCATGATCGCTAGCCCTTCCATGAGCTTCCATGAAGGATGAGTTAATATGGACAATATCGACTTTTGTCGCCTCGGCCATATTATTCGATACAAGGATATGGTCCAGTACTTGTGAATTGCCTTGATATGTGTAAGAGTAACGTTTTTCAAAAGGGACTTTTTCGATCATATTGGTTAGGTCTTTGCCCTTTAATGTATTTAGCGGAGCCGAAAATTCAAAATCATTAAAGTCTCCAAGCAGGACGATATTCGCTTTGGCATCCTGTGACTTGATATCACTGACAAACCGATTGACGATAGAGGCAATTTGGAGCCTTTGCGATTCACTAGAAAGGACAGGAGGCTGGTTTTTGCCGAATAACGGCTGGTCACCGCCCTTGGAATTAAAGTGATTGGCTACCACCACTACGCTTTCCCCTTTAAATTCGAATTGAGCGGCTAAAGGCTTCCTGCTTGAAGTGAAGGCGGGATCGGTAGGCTCGATTCGTCCAGGGTTCAAGGTGAGTTTTCCATCTTTGAAGGCCACGGACTGTGTTGCCGTTCCTTTCGTACCTTCAGTCAATTTGACACGGTCGGCATTATATAAAAAGCCTACCCGGATATTCCCGCCGGGTGCCCCGCCATCAAGTTTATCTTCCGGTGCGATATCGATGTATTGATATTGCGGTCCGCCCAGCTCTTTTATTTTGTCGGTTAACTTCTTGGCACTTTGAGCAGAATCTGTTGTCCCGCTATCTGTTGCCCCATCATTATCTTGCATTTCCGTTACGCCGATGATATCGGGTTGTTTTAGATTGGTAATGATGGATGTTGCGATCGTTTCAACTTTCGAATTAGCAGTTTGAGTCGAGAAATTCTCGATATTATAGGAAGCAATGGATAGCTTATCAGCATCCTTCTCCAAGGATGTCACTTCCCGATCCGTACCGCCATCCTTTAATGCCGGCAGCTGAGCTTTATCCGCCAGTACCCTATAGTTGCTATATCCATAGCTGATGACACCCGTAACCGAGCCTTCAAAGAAATCACCGGTTTTTGCTGTAAATGATTCATCATTTATATCCAAGGTAATTCTTTCAGGATTGAAATCCGTTTCCGTTATTTTGACGCCTCCAACTGCAGTCGTCGTTTCCATATTCCCCGGAATCACGACCAATTCACCATAGTCTTGAGGAGCAACCACTTTAGGGTTATATACTTCTACTAGCATTCCTTCCAAACTCTCGTAGAAATCAATGCCGTCTTCACTTGGGTTAAAGTCTGTCAATCTATCATCATCGATGTTCTCAGACGGTGGAATGACATCTTTTCCAATGATGATCGGTTCTGGCCTAGCTGCAGTGCCAAGCTTTTCAATCGTCGTATTGGTCAATTCAGTTGTTGGCAGATCCGTCGTTTTCATTTCAGCGTATCCTTCGATATACCATTCGGCAACTTTCCCTGCCACTTTGATATGATCTCCCGCTTTCAGGCCATGTTCTTTGTTGTACACAAGTATTCCCTCGGATGTCGTTAAGTCCTTATCCGGGTTGGGATCTTGCATGTAAAAATTATTCGCATCCTTTACATAAGTGACGACACCTTCCACACCTGAGACGAGTTGAGTTTCATATGATGAAAAATGATTCATCCCCTGAATGTCACGAATCTTCACTTCATTGGTTTTGTTAACGGTATAGGCAAATGTGAAAACTTCCGATGTCTTGTCGTTGACAGCGATTGCCTTGATGACAGTATCTTTCGTTAAAATGATAGGTCCTGTGTACAAAGCACTTGAAGATGTCGGTGTGGATCCATCCAGCGTATAATGGATTTTCGCTCCTTCCCAACCAGAATCAAGTGATACTTTTGTATTTTCACTAACCGTGCCAGGGAAAATATCCGTGTATACGGCTGGTTTGTTGACGAGTTCATAATCTTCAATGCCACGCGGCTTCAATTGATACGTGTCATTAAACTTCGATCCGATCCCGGTTACGGAAATGACATCCCCTGCTTTAAAGTTCCTTACGAAATCCTCATAACTCGAACCGGTCCGGTTATCATGGCGAACGATAACAGATTTCCCTTCAGTATCTTCCGCCTTGAATTCGAATGTTCCGTATGTTCCCGATGCAGCCAATTCTGTAATGGTCGCTTTTTCAATGGTGACCAGCTCACCTTGTGTTTCCTCATTGACGCCAGATGCATCAACTTTTTGGATTTCAGGAAGTTCATTCCCGGAAGAAACCACTTCAAGGGAGGTTGGTTGGATTTGCATTTCCTTATTATAAGCGGACACTTTTCCAATTAAAGTAACCTTATCCCCTTGCTTTACATCCGCAGGCCACGAAGAACCATAAACATATAGCCCAGCCGTTTCATCTTGGATATAAAAGCCTTTTCCTCCCCAATAACCAAGCCCAGTGGTGACCACTCCATCGACCTGCACGACATCTTCGGTATTCGTGCGTGCCTCGGCAATCGAGTCCAGGACCTTCACATCAGGCTGTTCAGGAGTTGTTCCTCCATCAGTGATGATCGTGTAATCCGTTGCGGATTTCAGGCCGGGTACTGAAAAGTACTTTTCCAGCTTCCCCGTAATCGTCACCTGCGCTTTAAGTAAATCCGGATGTTCTACCAAATTCAAAGCCGTTCGGATATTTCCGGCCGGAAGCTGGACAGGCATGATTTTCTTAACATCCGTTTCATCCGGACTATCCGCAATACCTATGTTCGTACTTTCAGTAAAAGGCGATGTTTGCTGATAGCTTGTACCGCTTTTAGCTGTACCGACGATATATCCCTTCACCGTCGCCGTTCCGCTGTTATTATTAATCGCTTCCATTACCGATATTGTTCCTTCCGCTTTTGCAGCGGCTGCATTTGGCAAAACCGTTGACAGCACGATCAGCATGGCAAAGAAAAGCTTGCTTATCCCGTTCTTCTTCAAGATCTCAACCCCTCCAACTTTTTTTCGCAGGCTCAGCAATCATTTGAATACCGCTTAAAGATTGGTTTCGCCATTCACCGTGACACCGCTCATGCTAACGGTCTTACCGTTAAGTCCCGATAAATCCAAATTACCCTCGACTGTAACCTGTGAAAAAGTAAAGTTATCCGAAGGAGTTCCCGTTAATGTAAGATTTCCTTTAACCACTGCATTTTCCAATGAAGCGATATCCGTGATATCCACAACCACATCACCTTCATGTGTTTTTGGGGCATCTGCCGTTCCGCCAAAGTCTTTAGCCAATACCACAGTCGGGTCTGTATTGCTTCCGGCCACATCCTTGATGCGTCCTTCAATGCTTGGATCGACAGTTTTCAGTCCGCTTACATAATCCCGTAAATTCTCCCAATCAGCGAGTCCGATATCTGTCACTCTTCCTTCTTCATAAGCCTTCTTGAAAACGGTGAATCCATCTCCGCCCTTGGCTGTAAAAGCATTGGTCGCCACGACATATTCCTTCGCTGCATCCAATTCGGAATATGTTCCATCTTGTCCAAGGACTTCAGCCTTTGTCACACGATTGCCAGCTTCCTTCGAACTGTCGTAGGTGAACTTCATTCCGGAAACATGCAGGAAGCCGCCATTTTCCTTAGGAGCCAGGCTTACACTATGCTCTAATGCTTCATTGATTTCTGCACCCGTAAGCTTCATCGTCGCCAACGTATTCCCAAACGGTAAAACGGTGAGGATTTCCCCTAAAGTGATCTCACCTTGATCGATGCCAGCGCGGATGCCCCCGCCATTTTGGAAGGCTATGACGGTATCCTTATTGAATTCCTTCGCTTTAGAAAGCATTCCATCCGTAATTAAATTACCCAGTTCCGTTTCATTTTTGCGGACACTCGGCTTCGTTTCATCTCCTGCATCACGAGGTGTTTCCAAGGCTTTCACAGCTGTTGCACCCGTCTTCGTTTCCTTCAGCTCCTTAATCTTAGAGGAGTATGTTTCAAGCACTTTTGCCGCTTCAGCATCATCCTGTTTTTCAGAAAGCTTAATCAACTTACCGGCTTGTCCGACAATCTTGCCTTGCTTATCGAATTCCACATCGATCGTTCCTAAATAGTCGCTATACTGATACCCTTGAACGATGACTGTCGGCTCTTTGGCTTTCCCTTTATCATCCTTATCAATAACAACGGGGGCGTCCAACTGCGTATGGCTATGCCCGCCCACGATTACGTCGATGCCCTTGACCTTGGCAGCCAATGTTAAATCATTGTCATAAGCCGCATTGTCATCGTAACCGATATGGGATACGGCAACGATCTTATTGACTCCCATGCCTTTGAACGCCTTGACCGCTTTTTCGGCTTCTTCAAGGTAGTTTTCGAATTCTATACTTCCTGGACTTGAAATATCTTTCGTCTCTTCAGTTGTAAGCCCGAAGAACCCTACCTTTTGGCCATCCACTTGTTTTACGATCCCATTGTATATTTTCCCTTGCTCTGGCTTACTTGAAATCAAGTCCGAGAATAGTCCTTTGAACTTATCATCTTTGGAAAAGTCCACATTCGAACTGACAAATGGGAACTGTGCCCCTTTAATGAAGTCAGTCAAAGCTTGATGCCCTTCGGCGCTTGATCCCAAATCAAACTCATGATTCCCGAATGTCATGACGTCATATTTCATTAAATTCATGAAGCGAAGGTCGGCTTGCCCTTTGAATTCATTAAAATAGAGAGTTCCCGAGAATACGTCACCAGCATCAACCAAAATAGCTTGCGGCTTACTCTTACGGACTTCCTTAACAGCCGTCACTCTTTTGGCCACATTATCCAAGTGGGCATGTGTGTCATTCGTATGCATCAAGGAAAGCGTGATCGCCTTCGCAGGATTTTTCAAAGCTTCTTCGGCGGCAGCAACTTTCTTATCCGCCAATGCTATTTTCTCCAGGAATTCCTTTCGGTCCGCTTCCTTGATTCCATTTAAATTAATGGCTGCTTTCGCCTTTTTAGCTGCATTTATCTGTTCTTTCGTTTTGAGTTCCCCATTGGCAAGAGCTACATAGGCATTGACCCGTTTTGCCACTTCTTTTTTCTTTTCTGCATATACCGCATCATCATACTTGCCTTTCACTTCTTTAACATAGGCATGTATGGCTTTTCCGAGCTTGGATGTT
This sequence comes from Peribacillus sp. NPDC058075, assembly GCF_042885195.1. Taxonomy (NCBI): domain Bacteria; kingdom Bacillati; phylum Bacillota; class Bacilli; order Caryophanales; family Bacillaceae; genus Peribacillus; species Peribacillus sp. NPDC058075. The sequence continues at coordinate 40,854 of NZ_JBHVSL010000003.1, forward strand.
TTGCTGACTTTTTTCAACTGCGAAGAAACGGTGTGCATCCGCTTGTCCGCGGTCTTTAAATCACCCTTCTTCACCCAGTAATCCGCCTTTTCATAGTAGTACGGAACTTTCAGGTCACCGTTCAAAGCTGTTTTGGTCGATTTAGTGAATTTATCGTATAAAAGCTTTTCGATTTTCGCACCGTAAACGGTATCTTTAATATTTTCATCTGCCTTTTTCACGGCTTTATCCAGTGCCTCGTATTGGTTCCTGATATCAATTGATTTCTTGGCAACGATTGCATTCGTAAGGGTGCCAATCGATTTTCCATGTGCAGCTTTTGCTTTCTCTGCCGCTTTATATCCTTTTACATAGCCTTCTGAACGAGTAATATACTTATCATAAGCTTCGATTTCTTTGTATTTGGCATCTTTTTCTTTTTTGCTTAGCATTGATTTTTTAATGGTAGAGTTGATGTCTTTTTTTGCTTGTTTTGCAGATTTGATTTGTTTTTCAACAGTGGACACTGAAGCGAGTTTAGAAGTGTAGAAATAGGTGTCGAATGGTTTTTTGATGGCGGCCTTGGCCGTTTTGATTTTACTATTCAGACTAGTGGCAGCATCCGAAGGTGCCGGTGCTACTGCTACGATCGTTGTCGCAGCCATTATGGTAGCTGATGCAATTTTTACGATTTTCTTTTTCCCCATTATAGTTAATCCCCCCATAAGTTCTATACTGACATAACATCCAGCTAACTTATCCATACAATTGACGCGCTTTTCCAAAAATTGAATTCCGACAAATGACTTACCCATACACAAATCCACCCTACTTTTTTCCTCTAAAGATCCGTGTATCTCTTATATTACAACAAAATAATCCAATTTTAAAACAAATTTACAATACATCACGGAATATTAACAGAATATTATCATTATAATCACCCTAAAATACCTACTGGCTAATTCATGATATATCAAGAAAATTATTTAATGGTAAAATAGAATCAGTTTGAACTATATCTAAACTTAGTCTTTATAACTAATTGCTAAAAAGCAAAAAAGGGAGAGATTTAAATCTCTCCCAGACTGCAGACAATGTCGAAGAAGTCTAGTTAGCCTCCAGTTTGTTCTTTAAAAAATCCAGTTAGGAAACCGGAGCTAATAACGGATGCGTTCTTTTCTCGCATGAGAGAAGAATGTATTCGACCTTTCCAGCACTTTATTCGACCTTTCCAGCACTTTATTCGACCTTCACCGTACTTTATTCGACCGTTCACGAATTTTTTCGACCTTCACATTCTTATGGAAGGATTCATAAAAAAGAGCATCAGTTACGATGCCCTTTTCCACCTTAATGCTTCAAGAAAGTGCCTTGCCGATACTCAAGATATGCCTGATCGATTTCCTCTTCAGTATTCATGACAAACGGTCCGCGGGCAACAACAGGTTCCATTAAAGGTTCTCCTGCATATAAAACAAGTCTTAAAGGCTCTGTCGCCGTTATATCAATTTCACTTTCCCCTGATTCTTTACAAGCACCCAGCCATAAGACCTGTCCCCTTGAGGCTCTCACTTCGTTGTTACCGAAGATTCCGCTTCCTTCTATTAGATAGATGATTCCGTTGTAGCTTCCTGGTAAATTCTGTGTGACCGATGCTCCAGGCTCCAGGACCATCTCCACCATCGTCACGGGAACATGGTTTTTCGTTGTCGAGATAACATCCTTGGATGATCCGGAAAAGACGCGGATCAGTGCTCCGTCTTCTTTTCTGACCGGCATATCCTTTGCCATTAAGTTTTGGTATCTTGGTGTCGTCATCTTTTCACTCCGGGGAAGGTTGACCCAAAGTTGAAGGGAATGGGCAGTCACACCTTCGGAAGGCACCTCATTATGCACAACGCCGCTTCCTGCTGTCATCCATTGGACATCACCAGGTCCAAGTATCCCTCCATCCCCTGTATGACTGTCATAGTGCTCGATCGTTCCGTCAATGACGAATGTAACGGTTTCGATTCCCCTGTGCGGGTGGATATCAAATGATCCCTTTTGAAATTTATCCTCCATCATTAAAAGGAACGGATCACTCTTTTTCCAGTTTCCTGGTTCTATGACTGGTCCGGCCGTATGAATCGGACTATACCTTTGAAGCTTCACATCTTTCACTTCGACAATATCACGTTTAAGATTATTTTCACTTTTCATTACTCCATTCCTCCCTTAAGTTACTAGTAAACTGATAAAAATGCTGTCATTATGCTGCCTGATCCGTCTTAGTATTCCACCTGGCTGGGATTAGGCACTTCCCTCTGTAAACTATGTCTATGAATCTTTATCATCATCTCATGCATGCGCTTCTTTTCTTCATCATCCAATACATCGAATAATGAAGCTTGGAAATCGGATTGAATAGGCATGACCTTTTCCATTAACTCTTTCCCTTTTTCCGTTAATGAAATATATTTAACCTTCCATTGTTGATTACGGACGATCAAGTTCTCTTTTTCCAGCCTTTTCAGCATATGTGATACGCCTCCACGGCTTATCGTTAGGTGCTCCGCTAATTCGATTTGTGAAACAGGCTGATGGATAAGCACTTGTGCCAACATATCGAATTGTGCAGCGGTGACGCCGAAATGCTGTAAGTGTTCATTCGAAAGCTGATTGCTTCTTTGATAAAAACGAACCATTCGCAGCCAAATCAGCAAACTCAATTTGTTCTCATCAGAAAATCCCCGTCTATCCATGTTAAGCCTACCTCCCATCTTTAATGCACCATCAGTTTACTAGTAATTTGATAACAAGTCAAATCATTGGGCCTTTAACTTGTTGAAGCATTATCCCCAACAGGCAGACCATACCACCAGTCAATCTATAGGGGATATTCACTTTGCAAAGATATATTAAACAGTACTACAGTACTCCCCTTTTTAAATTGGATAATATAAGATCATGCTTATTCGTGTTAATGTTTCCCCTGAATTATGGTAGGCATGCGGTCTATCAGCCTTGAACCTGATAGAATCACCATTCCTTACTGTATATTCTTCATTATTTACACGTACAGTCACTTCCCCTTCAAAAACAGTTATGTACTCTTCTGTTCCTTCCCTATGCGAATCGGAACTTAGGAATCCACCTTTTTCAATCTCGACTGAATATACTTCAAAGCGCTTCTCATCCTCAAAGGGAAAGTGGGGATAAACTCGGTATTTGCCGTTATCTTCAGATAATGATTGAATTTCACTTTTTAAAACGATTTTTGTATCCGGCTGCGGACTATTTATCAATGAAGAAAATGATATCTTTAATCCATTGGCTATTTTCCAAATGGTTGTAATCGTAGGGCTCGATCCTCCCCTTTCTATTTGTCCGATCATCGTTTTGCTTACTCCAGTTAATTCTGCAACCTTTTCAAGACTTAATTTTTTACTTTCCCTGATGGTCTTTAAATTATTAGCAATAATAAAATTTATCTCTTCCATAAAAATTCTCCTCATTTACAATATAACGTCCGCATTGTACAATAAAAAGGAAGTCGTTATAATGTCAATTTTGGTCATTATAACATACAGAGGGGAGTCAACCATGCCTTTACTATCCTTTTTGCTATTTGTTTTTATTACGAGTTTCACTCCAGGTCCAAATAACATCATGGCCATGCTATTTGCGAACAAGTACGGATTAAAAAAGACGATTAAATTTTGTTTCGGGGTAGGTGCCGGTTTTTTTGTAATCATGTTATTGTGCAGTTATTTTAATGTTTTGCTTGAAAATTTCATACCAAGGATTGAATTTTTCATGATGATTCTAGGTGCAATTTATATGCTGTATCTGGCCATAAAAATCATTTCCAGTTCAAATAAAGATAAGGACGATAATGATGACAGGAACAATAGTTTTATAGCTGGCATGCTTTTACAATTCATAAATCCAAAAGGCATTCTTTATGGCATCACGGCAATTTCGACCTTCATACTGCCTTATCACTCTTCAAATTTCAGCTTACTATTCTTTTCATTATTTCTGGCTTTTGTTGGTTTTATGAGTACGTTCTGCTGGAGTATGTTCGGTTCTGTTTTTCAAACGTTTTTATCAAAGTATAGAAGTCAGTTTAATGTAATCATGGCTTTGTTATTAGTGTATAGCGCGATTTCGATTCTTGTACACTAAAAGTGTAACGGTACGCTCCTTCCATTAAGAAGGTGCGCCGAGTTGTAGACAAATGGGATTCCATCTAAATCTTTAAATAAAGTTGATTGGAGCGGCATTTCCTCAAAAAAACATTTCAGATGATTTCAGAAATCCGCTCCCTTTCCGCCGAATGGCTGCCAAGCCTCCTCGCTCAAGCGCCTGTCGGCTAGCCAGTTATTCGGCAGGAGTCAAATTTCTTCAATCCAATGAGGGTTTGCAGCTGAAGGGATCGTTAGTTTTTTCATGCCTCACCCTCCCCTCCCTTGCATTAAATGGTTAAGTTCCCTTCGAACATTGTCATGGCATGTCCAGAAAGTTTAACCGTGTCTTCCGTTACTTCAACCTTCAATAGTCCTCCTCTTTCCGATGCCTGATAGGCTATAAAAATACCTTTGTCCAGCTTTCTTTTCCAATATGGTCCCAAACAACAATGGGCCGAGCCCGTTACATGATCTTCGTCAAGGCCTTGGGCAGGGGAAAAGAAGCGTGAAACGAAGTCATATTCACCGCTTTCCGATCGACTCGTTACAATGACACCCCGAATCGGCAATTGGGCAATGGAATCTATATCAGGCTTTATATTTCTTACTATTTCCTCTGATTGAACTTCGACTAGATAGTCCCATTTGTTTTGTCCAACATACGCAGGCACAACGCCTAAAGCTTTTATCAGTAATTCAGAGGCAGCAGTCTCCTGCTCGATTAATGACGGGAACTCCAATTGAACCATTCCGTCAACAAACTTTGCAGTGAGTAGCCCGCTTTTCGTCTGATAGACAATTGGTCGATCCCTTTGCACGTATCCTTTACCCCACAAAAAGAAAGAGCTTGCCAGTGTCCCATGTCCACAAATAGGGATTTCAATGGAAGGTGTGAACCAACGCAGCTGCCATTCAGCTTTATGAAGGTGAATGAACGCAGTGACAGGCATATTAATCTCTTTAGCTATTTGCTGCATCCACTCGCTGTCACTTTCCCCGTTTAGAAGGCAGACAGCCGCAGGGTTTCCTTTAAAAGGTTGATCTGTAAACGTATTAATGATGGTTAATTCCAAAAAAAAATGCCTCCTTAAATGCGATTGTCCGTAATACATTTCCACAATGTAGAACACATTTCCTTTATGGACTTACCATTCCCTTGTTTTTAAAGTTCTCTTTATCTCATTAAAATGAAAAAGGCCACCATAGAGCGGCCTTTTTCATTTCTATTTTTTTCATTCATCCAAGGTCCCAAATGGCATCCTCGATTAAGCCCCAAAATTCCTTGTCCATATTTATATCTTTTTGAACTAAGATACCAAACGAAGTTTAACGTTGTTATAAAAATCCGATAAACTTTCAGTGCATTTCGAAATCACTAAAATAGACAGCTTTATAAAAAAAGCTGCCCATCACTATATTAATAATGTGATTCACCTTGCTGTAACAAAACACCCTACCGTTTCCTTACAATAAATGTATCCCTAAGCAGTTCCCAATTCTGGGGAAAAGGATAACCAAGCACCCAATAACTGAGACCCCTTGACCTGTAAATCTTCACCAGGTCGAATTTAGCTTTAGCACTGCGTGCGTCCTCAAACCAAACTTCATGTGTACGTCCCTGATTATCTTTGTATCTATAATAAGGTGATTGGGCTGTCTCGTCATATTTTATTTCTACATTATATTGGACTGCGCGTCTGATGGCTTCCTGCATGTCGAAAGTCTCTGCTTCCTGCCCCTCTTCATGAGGAATAAGCCAGTCTCGTGCATAAATTTGAAATCCTATGAAGATTTTATTTGTTGGTATAGCCGTTACAGCATAGTCAAGGACACGCTTTATTTCATCAATGGGAGAGATTGCCTGCGGCGGCCCTTTTCGGTAACCCCATTCATATGTCATCAGCACCACGAAGTCGAGCAGCCGTCCGTGAACTGGATAATCATGTGCCTCAACTAATGGTCCCTTTTGATTGGCGCTAGTTTTTGGGGCGAGGGAGGATGACACAAAGTAGCCCTCTGGATGCAAACGATCCACTGCTCTTTGGAGAAAGCGATTATAGAAATCACGATCCTCTGGTGCTACACTTTCAAAATCGATATTCAATCCACGGTACCCTTTATTTTTCATCGTTTTTATGACGTTCGTTAATAATTTTTCCACTAAACTTAAATCGGAAAGTATCGTATGTGCAAGCTGTGTTCCCGCTTCCGTTGCGGAAAAATTCGTTATACACATCATGGGTATGACGCCAGTTGACTGTGCCGCCCGTATCGTTGGGGTGTCATCTATGACTTCTAAGCTGCCATCTTGCCTCATTCTATAACCAAATGGACTTACGTAGGTCAAATCGGAGGCTACTTCACGCACCTGCTGCGCACCTACTTGCCCGTAAACGTTTGTAAAACCATTTACATCAATGATGGGTTTTGGTTTCTGGGGAATCCTTATTATTCGTCCGATATGAATATTGGACGGATCTGTAATCCGATTCATTTGCATAATGGCTTGAACTGTCGTTCCATAACGCCTTGCTATATCATAAAGGGTATCTCGTTCCCTTACGGTATGATAAATAACCGGGATGGTTAGTCTCTGCCCTGGATAGATAGCAGAAGGATTTGTGATGCGATTCGATTGCATGATTTCCTGTACCGTAGTTCCAAACTGATTTGCGATTTTATTTAGAGTATCCCCTTCCTGAACCCTGTAATGAAGATAAGGTTCAGGAATCAAAAGTGCTAGGCCAATTACTAGCTTATCTGGATTTTCAAGGCCATTAACCTGAACAATCCGGTTTGTACTGACACCATATTGCTGGGAAATCCCCCACAAAGAATCCCCCCTATTCACCACATGAATTTTCACATGCACTGCCCCACTTTCCTTCAAAATATTCCCTTCATTTTATTCCCTAGATAGCCCTAATATGTTTTTTGCGTTCAACATTCCAGTATTCTTAGTTTTTTCCCCTCTTATTACGTATAATTTTTGCTCCCCATTGAGAGCCCGGATTCTTTATGTGAGAATTACAGTAGAGGAAAAAATGAAAAAGACCACCATATGGCAGTCTTTCGTGTTTCAGTGTTTTACCATTCAAGGTTCCTTGTCCATATTTATTTCTTTATGAACTCTGATTCCAAACGATTGTTAACGTTGTTATAAAAATCCGGTAATTCCTCAAGTGCATTTCGAAAAGTTAATAGGATCGTATCGATTCCGATCGCTTGAAGTTCCTGGATTTTGATCGCAACTGATTCGTAACTGCCGATCAACCCTGTCCTTACGCCTACCACTCCCCTGAATTTCAAAAAGCGATTGAAAGCAATACAGAATTTGAAGGATTTCACCGACCTGATTATTTTAAATGAATGGATATAAACGCTTTAAGATTGGGAGGTTCCAGAATGATAACATTTAAAAATGTAGGTAAAACATTTACTGTAAAAAAGAAGTATTCACTGCGGTTTCCAATGTGAATCTAGATATTAAGAAGAATGAAATATATGGGATCATCGGTTTTAGCGGGGCAGGTAAATCTACTTTACTGCGCATGGGCAACCTGCTAGAAAAGCCTACGGAAGGTACGATTGCTATAAATGATTCGATCCTTAGTGATTTATCTGGCAAACAGCTTCGGGAAGCACGCAACAAAATCGGGATGGTTTTCCAGCATTTTAACATTTTGGCAAATCGAACGGTGCAAGGAAATGTCAGCCTCGCATTGTAACTTGCCAATGTACCAAAACATGAGCGCGCCAAAATTATAGCTGAACCCCTGCAAATCGTTGATTTAACTGATAAAGCCAATCATTATCCGGCCCAGCTCTCTGGCGGACAAAAGCAAAGAGTCGCTATCGCCCGCGCCATAAGCACAAGACCTAATGTATTGCTATGATGAGCCAACCTCTTCACTTGATCCGCAAACCACTCAATCCATCCTGGCCTATCTAAAAAAAATAAACGAAATCTATGGTGTGACCATCCTGATCGTGACTCATGAAATGGATGTAATTCGAAAGTTAGCAAATAGGGTGGCGGTCATGGAAAATGGGAGAATCACGGAGGAATTGAACTTAGCGGATAATAGAACCATTCCCATAACGAAAATCGGTAAAATTCTATTGAAACATGAATCTGAAGAGGTGAAGGTAAGTGTTTGATAATATCATTTCCTTACTTCCATAAATTCACTTAGGTGCAGGCCAAACATTTTTAATGGAGGGAATAGCGATATTGGCAGCTATCTTATTGGGACTCCCTCTTGGGTTCATTACATTCTTAACTTCAAAGGAGCAATTACTCGAACAGACTATCATAAATAACGTTTTAAACGCAATGATCAACACGGTCCGTTCCTTCCCATTCATCATTTTACTCATTGCTCTTATTCCATTTACACGAACATTATTGGGAACATCTGTAGGTCCGCTAGCCGCCTCCATCCCACTATCGATAGCTGCCTTTCCTTTTTTAGCCCGGCTTGTTGAACAATCTTTACGTGAGGTGCCAAAAGGAACAATTGAAGCTGCTGTTGCGATGGGCGGATCCCCCTTCCAGATCATTAGCAAAGTTTTATTATTAGAAGCGCGTTCCGGCCTCCTGCTAGGCCTCACTGTTACTGCCGTTTCTTTCATATCCTATTAAGCTATTGCCGGAGTCGTAGGCGGCGGGGGAATTGGCCACTTGGCCATTCGTTATGGATACTACCGTTTTCAAACTGACATCATGATAACAACCGTATTCCTTCTTATCATCATTGTTCAATCCGTCCAATTCGCCGGAAACTATCTATCTGCCAAACTTGATAAAAGGTGAACGCAATCATAGCCTTTCCTGGTTCGAATCCAATGAAAGGCTATGACTTTTTCATTAAATTAAAAATGCTTCCCTAAAAAAGTATTGCCAGTAACAAACTAAATCAACACCTCAAGATATACACTCGCTATCCAAGCCTCACCTATGACTCCTAACCGACAAAAGCAAAGGGTGTGTACCTCTCCATAAAAGCGCACGACAAACGCGTTAAACGTAGCGATACAGACCTTAATCAACCTATTTCAAAACGATGTTCCGCCAAACTAAAACCCAATTAGTATGGTATAATTACAGAAGAGTTAATTTTTGCTTCAGGAGTTGAAAAAATGACGATCAGCAGCATCATATTGGTGGTGGCGGCAGTTTTTATCGGTGCCTTGATGCGGACGATGTTCGGGTTCGGTGAAGCGATTGTCAGCATGCCCCTGCTTGCCTTACTTCACATTCCGCTTAATACTTCGGTTTCCCTGATTGGGTTGGCAGGTCTTACTGTTGCGTCACTAACCGTCGTTAGCGGATGGCGTCATATCGAACGTTCGGTATTAATCAGGTTGGCGGCTTCAACGGTCATAGGCATACCAGCCGGCCTCGCTTTGCTCCATTACGCACCTTCGAAGATCATTACTTCTGCACTCGGTGTTTTTTTGATGGCATATGGAGGATACTCCCTACTTAAGCAAAAACTTTTCCAGGCTGTGGATAAACCGTTACTCACCTCGAAGGGCTGGGTATGGCCGTTCGGTTTTGCGTCGGGAGTCCTTGGCAGCGCATATAACTTTAATGGAGTGCCGGTCGTCGTCTATGGAACTTTAAGAAGATGGAGTCCAGATCGATTCCGCGGAACATTGCAAGCCCATTTTCTTATCTCCGGAATCCTTGTCGTGACGGGGCATGCACTAGGCGGACTGTGGACAGCCGATTCATTAATTCTCTACGTTTATTCCATTCCAGCCATATTACTGGCGACAGGTCTCGGAATCTTCATGAATAAGAGAATTCCCGCGAAGAAATTCGAAAGCTATTTATTCTTTATCATCATTGCGCTAGGTGTACTATTATTGCTACCCCATGGCTAAAAAATAAAAGCCTGATTTCTCATTGAGAATCAGGCTTTTTGACCTGTTTAACCAAGGGAAGGAACAAGGATATGTTGATCCGAACTTATCTAATGAAGCGATTTTGTTTTATATAAAAGCGATGAATGAATAAATCCAACGGGAAGAGGTTTATCAAAGCATCCTGCCTTTGACTGAGGATATTATGAAGATTTTGTTTTATGGGATCGTTGGAGAAAAAGAGAAATGAATAAAAAAACGGTGTGAATCGATATCTCCCATTCACACCGTTTCTTTAAGTCAATGTTAATAATTTGGCTGAAGTGTAATTATATTTCTCGATTGATAAATCAAAAACGGCTCCCGCTTTTAAAAAGACTGTACTTTCAACGATTAAGGTCGGATCACCTGGCTGCAAGTCCAAAAGCTTGGCATCATCGTCATTTAGTTTTTCACATGAAATGATTTTATCTGCAAACCCGATATTCAACTTCAAATCCTCGACTATATATTCATAAATGGAACCATTTGCGATTTCTTTATTTATGATGGGAATGATATCTTTATTGAAAAAGGACTCTTCTATTACAATGGGTGCACCATTTAAGTATCTAACCCTTTTTAGGTTATAGATTTTCGTTTTTACCTGGCATTTCATTTGCTTGGCCAATTTTTCATCGGCTTCTATTAATTCTAACTTCAACACTTTACTTTTCATTTCATCATTTGGAAACACTTTGGTTAAGCCACCCATATCCCTCATCGAAATGCATCCCGGTCTGGAAAACTCCCTTAGGAATATGCCGCTTCCTTGCACTTGATAGATATAACCTTGCTCAACCAATATATTGATTGCTTTTCTAATGGTATTCCTGCTGACATCGAACTTCTTCATCAACTCTTCTTCAGTAGGTAACTTTGTATTTAATGTATATTTTCCTTCTACTATTTCTTTCTCCATTTGTTCTACGACCATTCTATACTTAACACCCATTTTGCCATATACCTTCCTCTATACATAATGATTTCGAACAATAATTAATGATAGGTTTTCTTTACAATAGTTTATTTTATAACGATTGTAAAGAAACCTCTGTTTCTTTCAGACTGCAGAGAAATCCTAAGAAAAGCAAATTTGTCTGAAGTTTTTTTCTAGAAAACATTCCAGCTGATTTCAGAAATCCGCTCCCTTTCCGCCGACTGTCTGCCAAGCCTCCTCGGCGTAAGCGCCTGTGGGGTCTCGGCTAGCCGGTTATTCGGCAGGAGTGTCGCAAATTTCTTCCATCCAATAAGGATTACAGTAAAAAAACATCAAGGATAACCTAGTCTAAAACTTGGTTCGGAATAGACCAGCTTGCAGTTGTTATTAAAAACACGTCTCAGTTGATTGGAACGTAAGGTACGAGACTCCTGCTTAGAAAAGCATGGCCAAGGGAGACCCCTCAGGCAACGCCGAGGAGGCTCCCGGACCGCCCGCGGAAAGCGAGTGCCTGGAGTGGAAATCAACGTTCTATATTAACAACCCTCAAAAAAGCATTCAGTTCATTCTTCCATCCAATAAGTTTACCTGCAGATTTTTTTAAAAAATATTCCAGTTGATTGGAACGTAAGGCGCGAGACTCCTGCTTAGAAAAGCGTGGCCAAGGGAGACCCCGCAGGCGACGCCGAGGAGGCTCCCGGACCGCCCGCGGAAAGCGAGTGCCTGGAGTGGAAATCAACGATCTGATTTACTAACCCTCAAAATAAGAGACATCCTATCGATTAACGGTAGGATGTCTCCAAATCTATTGAATTCAACTGTCCCCAGAAAATGCAGTTGTTTATAAATCCTTCATTCTCTTTAATGTGTAAACAAAGTATTCCCAGTTGTTTATGGTCGAAGGGATGCTTACGTGTTCTTCGGGTGTATGTACGGAAAACATATCCGGTCCGATTGAAACAGTATCCAATCCTGGTAGCTTATCTATGAATACCCCACACTCGATCCCTGCATGCACAGCGATGATTTCAATATCCTCCTGATATTTTTCTTTGTATGTCTCTTCAAATAATTTCTTGAGTTTCGAATCAGGATTATAGGGCCATTCCGGATAATCCGCGTCAACCAATAGCTCGCACCCAAGCATGCCGGCAATGGCCTTTGCCTGTGTGACCATATTATATTTGATGCTTTTGACCGAACTCCTGATTTCACTTTCGAATATCATTTCTGTTTCATTTGTTGTAACGACACCTAGATTCGTCGAACTTCCCACTAATCCTTCTATTCCCATGCTCATTCCTTGAACGCCATGCGGGATTACGAGTAAGGAGGTAATGGCTTTTGTCACCGTCTCTTTGGAAAAAACATTTGAAGAAACCGTTTCGATCTTTTCAAACCTGATCGATACCTCAGGGTCGGAAGATTGCAGTTCATTTTTAAAAGTATCTTCCCATTGCTGGAGTCTCTCCGTTATCTTCTGAACATCTTCTGCATGAATCAGTACAGTTGCCTCTGCTTCACGAGGAATGGCATTCCCTTTCAGGCCCCCGTTCATTTGCTTTATGCAGCAAGGGAAATCTGCCGTTAATTCATGTAATACTCTGCCCAAAAGTTTATTGGAGTTCCCTCTTTCCTTATGGATGGACATACCGGAGTGTCCGCCTTTCAACCCTTTAATCCTGATGTTATAAGATACAGCATCAACAATAGAAGCCGATTCCCATCCGATTGGCAGGACCTGACGAACGCGTATTCCTCCTGCAGAGCTGACCAGCAGCTTTCCATCTTCCTCCGAATCGATATTGATCATCATTTTTCCCTTGAAGTGAGCCGGATCCACGGCAAGTGCACCATTCATTGTCGTTTCTTCTTCAGTCGTTATGACTATTTCAAGAGAGGGATGCGGAATATCATTGGCATCCAATAATGCCAAAGCATACGCAACAGCCACTCCATTATCCGCCCCCAATGTTGTATCCGTCGCATACAACATGTCTCCCACAATCCTTAATTGAAGCGGATCTTTCTCGAAATCATGAAGCGTCCCCTTGTTCTTTTCGCAAACCATATCCATATGCCCCTGGATAATGACGGTAGGTGCACTTTCATATCCAAATGTGGCAGGCTTTTTGATAATCACATTCAGCGCTTCATCCTGGATCACCTCCAGGTTCCTATCCTTAGCGAAGTGAACCAGATAGTCACTGATCGCTTTTTCATTAGCCGATCCTCTCGGGATTTCGGAAATTGCTGCAAAATAATGAAACACCGGATGGCTCGATAATTCTTCTAACGTGCTATACATGGAAATACACCCTTTCATTTAACATATTTGTACTGCCTCTCATCCCTTTACTTTTCCAGGACGGGACACTGCCACTCTTGTGAACAATGGATACAGAACGTACCCCAGATAAACACCAACCATATTCAAGATAAGGTCATCGACATCCAAACTTCCGCGCCGAAAAACAAACTGACAGATTTCGATTGCCGAAATCGAAAGGAATGGATAAAGAAATTTCCTTTTTGCAGAGGGCTCCTTCCCTTCCCTTGACAACAAATACAGCCCAAATGGAAGGAACAGCCCCACATTGGCGCAAAGGTTATAAAATGACACAAGCCCGTTCATATCGTTCGATAAATATAAAAGAATCGTAGAGAAAGGGACCAAATTATACGAATATACCTGCCCTTCTGGTCGAAAGAACAGCAAAACCAATAATGATAAACTGTAGCCAAAGAATGTGGCCTGCCACAAAAGGCGCGGAATTCGGACCGTTTCACCTCGAAAAAAAAGAACCGCAAACGAAACGAAAAGAAGTATACAAAACCAGACAACGAAGATCACCAAAGGATTCAAATATAATCGGAGCTGAAGGAAAAAAGGCAAACCGCACAAAAACAATGCTTGCGACAGCAAAAGGGAAAGCATGACCGATTTTAGAGACATATAACTCCCCCCTTCTATTTCTTTCCAAATCATTGCATATCCTTATATCCTAGGACAACTTTAAGAACCCGTCAACAAACTGCAGAATATAAACCTGTCATTTAGAAAACTGCCAGTATGTTCGTCAAGAGGCAGCTTTTCAAGGCTAATGGATTGCTTGGAATGATTCATTCGTTAGTTCTCGCCCAAACTATGTGACTCTCTCCCCAGCCTTATTCCACTTCAACCATGATTTGCGTCAGGTAATTTTCATACCCCTTTACCGCGACTTCATCCAAGATGTATTCTTCGTATGCAAACGATTTGAGGTTCAAGTTTTCACTCTCCATGAATTGTAATATTCTTTCGTACGTTTCGGAGATATTTTTATAACTGCCTTTATGATAAGCAACAACATAGAGTCCCTTCGGTTTTGGATAGAATGTGGGGGCTGGGTGCCTTTCCATGACTTTCGTGTACAAAAATGAATAGTCATCATGATTCCCGTTGATGATGTTTTCTTTACTAATCATGGCCCCGATAGGGAATCCTGTGTAAAATTCATTTTCATTACAGAAATCAATGAAGTCAGATGTAGATTTTAAGAATTCGGCATCAGAAGAGTTCAGGATGGATTCACTAAGGAAGAGCTGTTCTTCCTCCTGAAGTTTCAAGGTGATTTGAGAGTCATCCATACAAATCGCTTTTTCAGTGAGGTATATTTTCGTTTCAATGATCTTCTGCACTCTGTGAAGGTTCTTTATCTTTTTTTCCAATTCTATGGTCTTTTCTTTGAAAAGTTCAATTAGTTCCATAGGTGACCTGTTAGTAAGAAACCATTTGATCTCTTTCAAAGGCATATTGAATTCTTTTAAAAGCGTGATGACCGAAAAAACTTCAAATTGTTGATAAGAGTAATACCGATAGCCCTTTTCGTTTTTTATATCGGGAGTAAGAAGCCCAATCTCATCATAATGAAAGAGCGTTTGTTTTTTCACATTGCATAATTTGGCGAATTCGCCAGTCGTAAAATATTTACCTACTTTTCCATCGGGCATTACGATCTCTCCTCTTGACTATATGGTAACCATATACCTTAGGGTATTAATATATCATGATAACAAAGCGGATAATCAGGTGCGAATTAAGAAAGGAAAATAAATGATGAAGACCACTATAAATGAAGTCTCGAACGAAAATGTAGCGGATATCTTGAAATTGCGAATAAACGAAGAGCAAAAGACTTACATCGAAACGACTGAGCAATGTTTAAAAGACGCGAAGGAATGTAAATATTACAGACCAGTTGGGCTTTATTTGGATGATACCTTGGTCGGTTTTGCGATGTATGGTTTTTTCCCTGGGGAAGGCGAAAATGGCAGAGTGTGGTTAGACCGCTTTTTCATTGACGCTGAACATCAGGGTTTCGGGCTTGGGAATATCTTGTTGGAGGCTTTAATAAAAAGATTAATAGAAGAATATGATTGTCCCGAAATCTATTTAAGCATAGTTGAAGATAATCAGGCTGCCCTTCATTTGTATAAGAAATTCGGCTTTGCATTCAATGGCGAATCAGACTATAACAATGAAAAGGTCATGGTCAAAAAAGTATAGGTATGATAATAGCTAGTCCTTTTCAACTCAAAAGTATGTCCAGCAATACAGAAAAAGCCAGTTCCTCATGTTCCAGGAATCCGGCTTCTTTTTTAAAGAGTTCAAAGTGAACGGTACTTTTTTAAACTAATGATATTGATGGTGATAAAGACGACGGCAAAGGCCAGGAGAATGAGCAGATCCAGTGAAATCTCATTGAAAGTGAAGCCTTTGTACATAATGCCGTTCATGGCATCCGATGCGTAATAGAGAGGCATGATCTTGCCGATTTTTTGCAGCCAGTCCGACATGCCATCCAATGGGAAAATCCCTGTAAAGAAGACTTGCGGCACGATGACGAGCGGAATGAATTGTACCATTTGGAATTCGGATGCCGCGAAACTCGATAGTAATGTACCAAGCGATAATGCAACGAGCGCGACCAGTATATTCGTCAGCAAAACGAGCCAAATGGAGCCAACAAGGACGATATCCAATACATTGACAGCATATAGTACGACAATTATGGTTTGAATGAGAGCAAATAAGCCATATCCGATCATATAGCCCACTACGATTTCATATCTTTTAATCGGGGTGGCAAGCAGCCGTTCCAATGTACCACTTGTGCGCTCCTTCAAAAGCGCGATACCCGCTATTAAAAATACAAAGAAGAAAACGAAAAAGCTGACGAGCATCGGACTGAAAGTATCAAAACTCTTTGTGTTGGCATCTCCGTATACATATTGCTCCTCAATGGAAGGAGTGTTTTTTTCTTTCCCTTGCAAGCCATGCATCATTTGCATTTGAATGGCTTTTGCACGGGTCGGTTCGTCGTTTAACAGCGTCAATTCTATCTGACCATTTTCAACATGCAGCCAGCCATCCGTATTATTTTCGATCATTCTTTCCTTAGAAAACTTTTCAGCAGCCGTGACTTGAAAATCCGCTTGTTTCAATGCTTTGACCATGGTTTCATCGCTGCCTGTAACTACGAGTTTCAAATCACTTGCTTCTGTATCGAAAATAAAATACATGAGCGTTAAAATGAGCAATGGAGCCAGGAAAAATAAAGCGAGTGTCCTTCGATCGCGGCGCAGCTGCTGGGTAATTCGAGTAACTAGAGAGGCAATTCTCATTTTAGGCCACCTCCAATCCTTAAAAAAACATCATCAAGCGTTTCCGCGGCAAATTGTGTTTTTAAAGCCTCCGGGGTTCCTGCCGCGATGATTTCACCTTCGCGCAACATCGCCAGTTTATCGCATCGTTCCGCTTCATCCATAACATGCGTCGTGATGATGATCGTCTTTTGGTCTTCATTTCTTAACCGCTCAAGTTCCTGCCAGATCGATTGTTTCAGCAAAGGATCTATTCCTACTGTCGGTTCATCCAAAATGAGAATCGCTGGATTTTGGATGAGTGCCACCGCCAGTGACAGACGGCGTTTCATTCCCCCGGAATAATGGGCAACCCGAACATTCAAATCACTCGTCAACTGAACGATTTCAGCTGCATACTGAATGCGTTCCCTTCGTTCCTTTTTCGAAAAACGGTATAGCTTCGCAAAAAATTCGAGATTTTCAGCTCCCGTCAGTTCAGTATATAAAGCATCGGACTGTGCCATATAGCCGACATCCATTAACAGTGCTTGATTTGGCACTTCATGATCCAGAACCGTGACTTTGCCCGCATCGGGCTTAATCAATCCGACAATCATTTTAATCAAGGTTGTCTTTCCGCATCCGGATGGACCTAATAAGCCAAAAATTCCGTTTTTTTCAATATTCAGGCTCAATGGCTGAATGACCTTTTTCTGATGAAAACCTTTGGCAATTCCTTCAATGGAAATCGCGTTTTTCAATGTACACACATCCTCCCTCTTTAATTAACACGGTGTTGAGTGTATCATCATTCTAAGGCAGCATTTGATCTAATACAATCAACACATTTGGAAAAATGTTCAGTGAAGGAGACATTCCATGGCATCGATTCATGAGGATATGGTACAGAAGACGAAAATGCAGATACACCATCATTTTATTGCACTCGTTGAAGCAGAGGGGTTCTCACATGTATCAGTGAAGAAAATTGCAGAGCGTGCCAACATTAATCGGGGTACATTCTATTTGCATTACACAGATAAATATGAATTGATGAATCACTTACAGCAGGAATTGTTAAATGAACTTCAAACCCGCATTACTGCCATTTTGCCGAAAGAGGCTTTTTTGGCTCTTCATCAACAACAGCTTTACCCGCCTTTCGTAGCGATTTTTCAATTCATCAGTGAACATGCCAACGCATTAAGGGCGATTCTTGGTGATCAGGGCGATCCTTCTTTTGCCAAAAAAATTAAGCGCGTATTCGGTGAAATACTGTTGGAGCGTTTGATCAGCCTGCATCCAGCAGCTAAAGATGAAGCATTCCGCATGTATATGCACGCCTTCCTGACATCGGCGATTTTAGGGGTGATTCAGGAGTGGCTGGAGAATTGTGAAGAACAAACGGCGGAAGAAATGGCGAAAATCCATTTTCAAATCTTGAACTTCATCAGTCAAATGCGCACATTCATCCAATGAACGATTCATTAAAGGCATGTTCCATCAACATGCCTTTAAATCAGATTATATCTTTTCCTTCGTTTCTACCTCTACATCACCAACCGAATAATATCTGCTCTTAGAGGTCTTCATACTAAGCACCGACAACCAAATTGATAAAGCGAACATGATCATGGAACCTAAAATCACCACGAACCTAATCGAAATGAAATGAGCTGAAACACCAACAATTGCGGTAGACATGATGATCAACAAAGCTTCTAACAAACCAAAAACACTTCCGACCCTGCCCATGATTTCCACCGGAATATTATTTTGATAAAAGGTTTGAAAGCCGGTGTTGGCAAAAGCCAATGAAAAGGCAATGATGAAAAATCCGATGGCGGCCAGTGAAAAGGAATTCGAAAAGGCATAGGTCATATAACCTATTGAGACAAATAAAGATCCAAGACCAATCAGGTGCGAGATTTGCACTTTACTGATGAATACGGCATTGACTATGGCACCCACAATGATGCCTGCCCCGGCGATGCTTACGAGGAATCCGTAATCGCTGTCCGACAAAAGGAGCTCAGCCTTGGCAAACGCGGCTTCTTGGGAATCGATCGCCGTTTCCATTACCACCATGCAGCTGAATAAGAAATAAATGAGCATGATATAGGAAGATTTCCGGCTGAAGTCCAGGACGATGCCCCAATCCTTTTTCATGATGGTCCAGGACAGGTAGTGACTGGATTGTTCAAGGGGATGATCCTTTTCAAGATTAGGCATGAATAGAGTGATGATACCGGATAACAATAAGGCAGCCGCGTTAATATAAATCGCCAAAATGGGCGTACCAATCAAGAAAAGGATCCCCGCTAGCGCCGGTCCAATCAAAAAAGCTCCAGAATCCATTAAGCTTCGTAATGAGTTAAATCGTTTCCTCTGTTCAACGGGAATTAATTTTGTAATATATGACCTTGATGTTGTTAAGAATATGGCCCCTGCCATATTGATCACGAAGACAAGGGAATAGATGACCCAAATAGAAGAAGTCAATGGCAGCAAGGCTATGAATACCGTGCGAAATAGGTCAAGTGCCACCATCAGATTCCGCTTATTTATCCGGTCGATCACGCTGCCTGCCCACACATTCGTAAATAGGGCAGCCATCGGTTTAACGATATAAAGTCCAGCTACTGCCAAGGCTGAATCAGTCATATCCAGAACGATTAAATTAAGGGCAATGAAATAAACCCAAGAACCGAAGTTGGAGATACCCATTCCGCACAATAGAATGGATGGGTATTTCCAGGATACTAATGTATTTCTAAATGTCATCGCTTCTCCCCCATGACCGAACAATAAAAAACCCGTTCCAAGCAATGCGTCTCGGGACGAGGTCAATTCGCGGTGCCACCCCATGCGTCACCATACATCCCCAACTATTTTCGGCTGCTTTCGAGGTTCTTTTGGAAAGTGGTCATTTCATTTACTTTTCTCCTCTTTACGCCTATATCTTATTTACTAAATTTTAACATCAATGGTTTTATAATGTAAATAAAGCAAAAAAACTCATTCAAAATAAATGAGTTTAAAAGCAAAACAAGATATGGATTTTTCGCTCAGCGTTCCCGGATAGAACACAGGGATTTTATAATTGAATACCGCTAATGATGTTGGGATTTCAGTTGATTTACCTTAGGGAAAACAATTTTAAAAACGGATTCTTTTTCTTATCCGTTATCCTTAACTCATTCATGATGATTTGATCCTCATGCTCGGCTATCCATTTCCTAAGTGCATCTTTATCCTGGCATTGTGTTAAATATGTCTGGCCACCCTTGCCTGTAGCATTAATAACATATCTATTGAACGTCTTCTCCATAATTGCCCGCCTTTTTAATAAAATGTATTG
Organism: Peribacillus sp. NPDC058075; assembly: GCF_042885195.1. Taxonomy (NCBI): domain Bacteria; kingdom Bacillati; phylum Bacillota; class Bacilli; order Caryophanales; family Bacillaceae; genus Peribacillus; species Peribacillus sp. NPDC058075. Next base: position 60,847 of record NZ_JBHVSL010000003.1, read on the forward strand.
AACCTTTAAATACGAATGCCATGCTTTTTTCATTATGGTTTACAAAAGAAACATAATATATCTATTACAAATTTTGATTAACAATAGCGTGTTCTGCTTGAAAGTAGTGATTAAAGTACATCGATGGTGGTTATCATAATCGGATTAATCGAACCTATCATAATGTGCTAACTAATATTTGTCAATACGTTTTTTAAATGTAAATGAAACGTAAATTTTCAGTCTTGTTAAAGAAATATTTTTTTACGATTTAGGGGTTTACAACTACTAAATAATGGGAGTAGAATACGTTTATCAATTTAATGCATTTCGGCCTAAACTCAATGGAATTGAGTACGGAGGACCCAATCAATTGGGGTTAATTCTGCCTTGCAGAAGGGATGAGATCAGCTCTTTCGCCATCCTACCCGTCAGCTAACTTCGTCGGCTAAAGCGAAGGAGGTCATAAGACCGCCTATTTCGGGAGTTTTTTTTTCACGCTTTTTGTGGCAAAATAACTGCTCGATGTTTTCGCCGGTCTTTTTATTATGCCTTTAAAAAGATTCTGAAAGCAGATTGATAATTAAAATATCATACAGTTTTACACAATTTTTTTAGGTAGGGATGATCAATTTGATAAAAGCAAAAAATTTGTTGGATCCTCCAAAAATACTTGTACTCGGGTTTGCCATCCTGATACTTATCGGGTCCTATTTATTGACCCTGCCGGTTTCTACTGAAAGTGGGAATGGGCTTTCTTTTCTTGATGCTTTATTCACCGCAACCTCCGCTACTTGTGTAACAGGGCTGGTCGTAGTGGATACTGGATCGACCTTCACCACTTTTGGTGAGTTGGTCTTCTTAACACTGATTCAGATAGGCGGCTTAGGGTTCATGTCATTTGCGACGTTTTTCTTTTTCCTTTTAGGCAAAAAGATTTCTTTAAAAGGCAGGTTACTCTTGCAGGAATCCTTAAATAATCTATCCATGGCAGGTGTAGTCAGATTAGTGAAGCGGCTTTTAATTTTCACAGCCATCATTGAGGGCATTGGCGCCCTTATTTTATCGATTCGCTTTTCTTTTGACATGCCTATCGGCAAAGCAATCTATTACGGGGTATTTCATTCCATATCGAATTTCAATAATGCCGGCTTTGATTTAATGGGGGAATTCAGGAGTTTGACTCCTTATGTATCTGATCCATTCGTAACCCTTACCGTCGCCTTCCTCATCACGTTTGGCGGAATAGGTTTTATCGTGATGAATGAACTATACGAATATCGTGACACCCATCGTTTATCCGTACATACGAAGATTGTTCTGGCGACTAGCTTGACCCTTACGATTGCCGGTGCAATTTTAATCTTCTTATTCGAGTTCGACAATGCCAAGACATTGCAGCCTTTATCTCTCATGGGTAAAACGCTGTCATCAATATTTCAATCGGTATCACCAAGGACGGCAGGCTCCAATACGCTGAATATCCCTGATTTAACTCAGCCAACATTACTGCTCATCATTTTTCTGATGTTCGTCGGGGCTTCACCTGGATCGACTGGCGGCGGGATTAAAACGACTACATTAGCAACGCTTGTTGGAACGGTTTGGTCACAGATTAAAGGAAAGGGTGATGTGGTATTATTCCGGCACCGCATTGTGAGTGAGACGATCTTTAAAGCATTATCCGTTACATTCATTGGCGTATCCATGGTTTCAATGATCTCCATTCTGTTGACCATCACTGAAAGCGGAACTGATTTCTTGATGATTTTGTTTGAAGCCACTTCAGCATTCGCCACCGTGGGACTTTCAATGGGTTTGACCCCGGAATTATCACCGGTTGGCCGGATGCTCATCATTTTCACGATGTTTGCAGGCCGGGTGGGTCCTTTGACTTTGGCCTTTGCTATCGCCATGAGGCGCAAACCAGATCCGTTCCGCCGTCCAAAAGGGAAAATCATGATTGGTTAATCGTAAATGAAGGAGTGTAAAAGATGGGAAAACGACAATATGCCGTGATCGGCTTAGGCAGATTCGGAACCAGTGTGGCCCATAGATTATATACGGCCGGCCAAGAGGTATTGGGGATTGATGTCAACGAGGAAAGAGTCGAGAATGCAGAACTTAGCGTTACCCATGCGGTCATGGCGGATACGACTGAAGAAGAGACATTGAAGTCAATCGGAATCCGTAATTTCGATTGTGTCATCGTAGCCATCGGAAATGACATGCAATCGAGCATTTTAACTACCTTGCTTTTAAAAGAGCTTGGGGTCGAAAAGGTCATTGCCAAAGCCCTTAATAAAAATCACGGTCAGGTGCTCACTAAAGTCGGTGCCGACTGGGTCATCTATCCTGAGAGGGATATGGGGGAACGGGTCGCGAATCAGCTCCTTTCCCCTAACATGCTGAACTATATAGAGCTCTCTAAAGAATACAATATCGAGGAAATCATCCTCCCCTTGAGCATGAAGGGAAAAAGTCTCAGGGAGCTAGATTTGCGTGCAAAATATAATATCAGCGTCATTGCTATCGTGAGTAATGGAGAAATTATCATAGCACCCTCACCGGATCAGGATATCCATGAAAAAGATATGCTTTTAGTGGTCGGCAATAAAGAAGATCTACCCGTCTTTGCCAATATTGAATAACCGGCAGGTTCCTGCTCTTGCTTCATGGAGCCGGCACCTATTTTGAATGCAGCATCACCTATATATGCGAGAAGACCGCCATATGGCGGTCTTCTCGATGAAATTTATAACGAGCATCCCCATGCCCAGGATATGTATGTATTATTTTATCGTACTGATCGCTTGGGCAAGAGTGGACTTTATCGTCACTTTATCAAAAGGCAGTTGAAGCTTAACGGCAGTCATGGCTATTTCCGGCCGAAGTCCTGAAAGGGTTGTTTGAATTCCAATCAAATGTAAGGATTCAATCAATTGTGACAGCTGGTGGGCGGATGCACTATCTATTGCATGAACGCCCGAGAGGTCAATGAAAAGCCTGGTGACATTTTTTTCAGCGCACTTTTGTAGTGTGTTTTCAAGCAAGGACATGCCCCTCGCCGTGTCAATATCACCTATCAGGGGAAGTAACGCCGTGTTATCTTTAAGGGAAATGATGGGCGTGCTCAATTCATCGATGGTTGCCTGTTGGGCTTTCATGATTTTATTAGCATACCTATGATTCGCTTCCGTAAATTTTTCCATCACTTCGCTAAACACCTTAACCACTATCCGATACCAAGAATTTATTTCGGCCTGCGTATATTTATCTCCATGCAATCCCACAAACCGGTCAATATAATCCATGTATTGCTCTTGCGTTCGAAAAAACTCCCTCAATATAAAATAGATGGGTGTTTTTAAATGCTGCTCATCTTGACCGATATCTTCAATCCACTCACCAAGCAGCTCAAAGAATGCCCTCTCCTCTATATCAAAGACCTGAAAGAATCGTAAATGGAATTCATTATTTTGCTGCTTAAGTTTTTTAATCACATTGGGATCGTGTGAGCTGTAAACCCCCGCCTTATCGTTTTTATTCAATGTTGCGTACCATTCCTCAGTCAATTGTGCTGCCACACCCAATAAAAAGGAATATAGTTCTTTATTTCTGTGCATAAGTTTCTCCACCTATTTTTTTATAAATAGCATTCCAATTGGTCTCAGTCTTCAATAATTCCAATGCAGCAGCTAAATACTGAACAGCATTGCCGGGTATTGAAAGTTAAACGTTTCATCACCTAAGGAAAAACATCGAAGATAACTTCTTCAATACATGAAATGTCATGATCTGATGCCCAATGGTCCCCACTTTCCATATACCTTCCCAGCTGTTTTTGAAACCATACAACCACTGTTTTTCAAAAAAAGATTTGTAAGAACCTGCATCTATTATTTTGGTAAATCTGCGTTCACCCAAAAAGTATTTTATTATTTTAGTTTACCATTTTTATATTTTGTTAACAATTTTCACGCAAAAAAGGACCTGATCCCAAATCCTCCGTTTAAACCCCTTTTCAACTAACTTATTAAAATTAATTTTTCATAAATAAGGCCGTCCATAAACCTTGAACCCCAAAGGTTTCATCCGATTGTTCCGTTTTCCTCATTTTCCGTATTTCCACCACTTCAAAATCCTTGAAGACCATTCTGAGTTTTTCTTCCGTAAAACCTAATCCGCCTTTAAGGCTTCTTTGCCTATATACTTCCCAATCTGAAAGATCGGCACCACCCAATATGCCGCCCTCGACAAAACAAGTAATCGAATAAAACCCCTTAGGCCTTAACGCCTTTTTCACCATCTCCAAATAGTTGATCCTTCGATGTGGGGCAATATGATGAAAACAACCTGAATCAAAGACGAAGTCATATTGCCCTTCCTCAATGTCCAAATCAAATATATTCCTTTGAATGAAGTTCACGTGCACTTTCTTTTCTGCCGCTCGTTCTTTCCCCCATTCCAGTGCTTCCTTCGAAAGATCGACCGCATCAACGGAACAGCCCTTTTGAGCAAGGTAAATGGCATTTCTTCCAGGTCCGCACCCAAGCTCAAGAACCTTTCCTGGCCCGATTAACCCACCATCAAGATATGTAACCAAATTCTCATCAGGGAAATTTTCGAAAAAGGGAACCCCCTTTTCTCGGTCTTCATAAAAATCATTCCAGAATGCAGTTGGCTCACGTAATAACGAGTCGAGCATATTCAATAAATCTTCATAGGTTGTAATCGTCTCCGACAATACCATCACCTCTCCCCATTTTATCCCACCATTTAATTATACTGATTTCGGCCTTTGCCTATGTAACAGCCGCATCAAAAATGCGTGACATAGGACGTTCAGACACAATTGGACTTGTTGATTATATGATGATCACTGGAATTTAAAGGTATCAAAGATGCGTTCGAACCGCCTTCTGATAGTATGCTACATTTTTACTTAATAGCCCGATGATCGGCCTTACATGCTCTTTACAGCAAAACAGGTTAGCTTCCAAACAATAAATCTCAGCTCTATGACGGATCCTGATGTCTTTGAATCCTACTCCCAATCCACTTCTGAAACTTCCCTCTGCCACCTTCCTTTCACATCCGTTTTACTGATTATTATCTTTCTATACATTCCATTCAGCATGATCGGTCGATCTTCTTCCATTTTCATATTCTTAACATGGCTACTGAACAAGTCCTCAAACCTCAAGCCGATATCCGTTCCTAAAAATCGAATGATGGGCCTCAGAAGCTTTTTGGGCAGTGAAAGCACTTGATTTTTAGAAATAAACTTGTCGAATAGTATTATTTTCCCACCCTCTTTTAAAACTCTGATCATTTCCCGCAGGCATTCATTGGCATCAGGTACGACGGAAAGAACCAAACTTCCTACTATATAGTCAAACGATTCATTATCGAATTCCATATGTTGTGCATCCATCTCGAGAAAATTGATCGATGTATGATCAAATTTCCCCATCGCTTTTTTTAACATATCGGCTGACAGGTCTATCGCCGTTATCTCAAGGTCAAGGTTCTTGACCAGCTCCAAATCAGCCCCCGTACCTACGCCCACAAACAGAACCTTTGCATGATCATGAAAATGCATCTCTTCAAACATTCTTTTCCTGGCATCTAAAAAGAGATGAGAGTTGAAGATTTTATCATAAATTGGCGACCAAAATTTATAAATCACTTTATTCCACGAATTATTCAACATCCCCATCCCCACCCCCATACATACTTCTTCTATGGAGCACGATAAATCCCTTCCAAGCGGATATTATATGTTGAAAATCAGGACAATTAAAAAGTATGAGATACAGTGATTCACGAAAACGGGCATGGTTCTTTTCATAAGGCTCTTTTCGTAAAGATTGTTGTTTTTAAAACAAAACGATTTAGGGTTGATTGGAGCGCAAGTGCGAGACTCCTGCGGGAGCAGCGGGACAGGTGAGACCCCACAGGCGTTTACGCCGAGGAGGCTCACCGCCCGCCCCGCGGAAAGCGAGCATCTGGAGAGGAAATCAACCACACCGCTTTACTTGGTAAATAGCAACAAAGTATTCGAAAACAGCCTTTAATAAAGAACAAAACATGCACGATTCATAGTAACTAAATTACATTGACTGTCATAGTAATATACTATAAGATATACCAAAGGAGGTGAGGATTTGGTTCAACGACAACTATCCTCTGACTTGCTTCGCGGACATGTAGATACGATGATTCTAAAACTCCTGCAAAGTGGCGATAAATATGGTTATGAAATCAGCAAACTGATATATACGAATTCCAATGAGCAATATGAAATTAAGGAAGCAACGATGTATTCCAGCTTAAAACGACTGGAAAAGGACGGATGCATCGTCGCTTATTGGGGAGATGCCACACAAGGCGGGAGAAGGAAATATTACAAACTCACCTCGATCGGGGAAGACACATATATCCAAAATAAAAATGACTGGGAGCAGGCCAAGCGAATACTTGAGCGCCTCTTGTAAGAAAGGAAGATGAAATGTGATTGAAAAATTGAATGCACATGTTCATAGCATTTTTGCCCCGTACAAAAGTGCAAAAACAGCAAAGGAATTGGAAGAAGAACTGCTGCAAAATTTACTGGAAAAATACAATGACCATAGAAGGAATGGTGCCAGTGAGCAAGAAGCGTATAAGCTGACTGTGGATTCGATTGGGGAAGTATCAGAGCTCATGGAATCACTTAATCTGCAATACAATGTGCTTGAGCAGGCGATAAGCATGGACTATTCCAGGCATCGCTTAGTGGATTCCGACTTCCGCTCGGTTTCGGTCCATGATGGAAAATTTAATTCCTGCGATTTAAGCCGTTCTGATTTCAGCCATTCCGACCTGACGAAAAGCACATTTAAAAGCACTAATTTAAATAATTGCATCTTTGAAAACGCCAATTTAACCAGCACCTTATTTAAAAGTGCAAATTTAAAAGGAGTAACTTTCAAGAACTGCGTTTATAATAAAACACATTTTAAAGGCTGCAATTTATCTGGTCTTACATTTGATGGGGAAACATTCAAACAAACCATTTTCGAGGGTTCTTCATTGAGAAAGGCATCATTTCGCGATGCCACACTCATCAATGTTCAATTTCGTATGTCCGATTTAAAGAAAATCGACTTTACTGGAGCTTCGATGGATAAACTCACTTACAACTTTTTACATGGAGCAAAGGTTGATCTTAGCGGTGTGACCATCATCTAAAGGAAGAATTCCCAATGCCTTTACCGACAGCGATTGTAAGTATCCAATCTCAATCATTTGCGCATCCGTGTTTCTGACTGGCGGTCGTTTTAAAAGGAATGAGCATGGGAGAATGATTCATCAAGAACCCTGTGCTAAGACATGAAACGTCTTAGCACAGGGTTTTTATATGCTTATCATTCAACCGCCCCGGTGTAAAATACCGGATTCTAAGATCGGCAATATCGGATTCCATCGGAAAAGAGGTTTCATTGAACCCCACCTTCAGTGCTATATCCTGCATTTCCTTTTCCGTCAGTCCATCCGCATCCAAAACGACACCTGCCGGATTTCCTTTATTCGGTTTACTGCTGAACGCATCGTAATGAAAAACCCTTACCATTTTCAAATCTAACATCTCCTATTAAATGAATCTCTGGAATAGTCATTCTATATCACTATCCATATCCCTTTTTCGTCCTATACTAAGAGAAACAACCATTGATTTTATTTTCTGACTATTGTACAATTACTCAAATTCATCAAATGTAAAATTCCATGAAGGGAAGGAGTACGTTATCGTTCTGTTCCAAAGAGAGCTGGTGCTTTGCTGAAAGCCAGTGTCCAGAATCTGACCGAAGATCATCCCCGAGAAGTAAAGCCGAAAATTCAGTAAGCTTTACCGGTTTCCCCCGTTAATTAGGACAACGCATTAATGTGCGTTCGTAAGCATTTATTAAACAAGAGTGGTGCCGCGAGTTCAAATCTCGTCTCTTAATGAGACGGGATTTTTTGTTTTAACCTAATCAATGAAAATAACGGGAAAGCAGGTGCAGGAGTCATGCAGACACTATTATTCGTAACGGATTTATACTATGAAGCAAAAGGAAGAAATTATTATGAGGAGGATTTGTTCCTAACTTCGAAGCTTAGAGAAGATTTTCAGTTAGTACTTTGCCATCCTGAAGATATTGAAACGTTTGAAAAGGATTTTGACTTGATCGTCTTTCGAAATGCCGGTCCAGTAGCCAATTTTAAAGATAAGTATTTAGCATTCCGTAATAGAGTAGCTGCTGGTAATATGAAAACGTACAATTCATTTGTTGGAAAGGCTGATATGAACGGGAAGGGATACTTAATTGAACTGACGAATGCCCAATACCCTGTCATTCCGACCATCGATTCACTTGAATCTTTAAATAAACTTCCCAATGTAGAAACGTATATAGTGAAGCCTAAAGATGGGGCGGATTCCATCGGTTTGGAATTTGCCACGAAAGAAGAATTGGGAAATAAAATGGATGCAGAATCAAAAAACACATTGGTACAGCCATTTATCAACTTTGAGTATGAAGTCTCTTTTTATTTTATCGATAAGGAGTTTCAGTACGCCCTTTATGCGCCTGATAAAGAGAAAAGATGGGAATTAAAAGAATATGCACCTACTGAAGCAGACCTGGCCTTTGCTAAACGATTTATTGAATGGAACAATCTTGATTGGGGCATCCAACGTGTTGATGCCTGCCGGAATGAACAAGGTGAACTTTTATTAGTAGAACTGGAAGATTTAAATCCGTACCTTTCCCTTTTGGAATTAACCGAAGAAACACGCCGGAATTTTGTAAAAGCCATGAAAAATTCAATCCAGAAAGCATTGGAAGCTTAGAATGAAAACTGTCTAATAGAGTAAGAAATTCGAAGAAAAAACATTGGAAATAGAAAGATAAAGAAGAAAATAAGTGGCGGAAGTTTTGTGATTAAACCTCCACCACTTTTTTTAGGACAAGTAAGAATCTCACTTGCACATCCCCGATATTATGAATCGCAGGCAAGGTTTGCGATCTCTTCTTTTTGAACGCCCCCTTTTTTCATTTGTCGCTCAAGGCTTAGCGACACACGTAATTATAGTTTTTTAATCTATATTTTTGGCCGTTTACTGGTAGCGAATATTTTATTAACTATTGTGTGACTTATTATAAAAACTTACTACATTAAATGCAGCCCCAGCTACTCTATTTGTAACTCTTATTCCTTTTCCCAATCAGTATGGTTTCAAATTGAAACAATTTATTTCTAGCTGAACTAACAGCAAGATTTTAAAGAAATCGGAGGGAATAATCACCAGATTTTAAAACAAGACTTGGTTATACTACATGTTTTTGCTGTATTATATGATAAAAACCTCAATGCATTTCAAAAATCACCTGCCACTTTTTCAAACAAAAAACTGCAGGCAAACTCGTATTTCTTCGAGTTTGCCTGCAGTTTGAAACCATGGGACCATTAATTCATTTGAGATTTATGCCATTTCCACGCACTTTCAATGATTTCTTCCAAATCTATCGATGCTTTCCATCCAAGCTCTTCATATATCTTATTTGCCGAAGCAACCAGACGTGCTGGATCTCCAGGGCGACGGTCTGCATACTCAATGGTAGGTTTCACTCCTGTGACTTTTTCACAAGTGTCGATTACATCCTTAACCGAAAATCCTTTTCCATTCCCAAGATTGTAGGTGGCCGTATCCTTCTTCCCGGATAATAGGGCTTGAAGGGCGATTATATGAGCTTGGGCTAAATCCGTTACATGGATATAGTCACGAATGCAAGTGCCATCTTCTGTGTCATAGTCCGTTCCAAATACGGAAATCTTCTCACGTTGCCCTAATAAATGCTGTAAAATAATCGGAATCAGGTGTGTTTCCGGATCATGACTTTCACCGATTTCTGCCGACGAATGTGCTCCAGCCGCATTAAAGTAACGCAAGACGACATAATGAAGTCCATATGCATTTGCAAAGTCCCCTAAGATCTGCTCTACCATCAATTTCGAGCGGCCATATGGATTAATCGGATTGGTTGGCTGATCTTCATCAATCATATCAACATTCGGTATCCCGTAAGTAGCTGCCGTTGATGAAAAGATGAAATTCTTAACATCATGCTTTAGCATCGTATTCAACAATGTAAGAGTGGCACCTACATTATTTTCATAGTATTTATAAGGATCTTGGACAGACTCCCCAACCAAGCTATTTGCAGCAAAGTGCATAACCGCTTTAATGGGATACTTAAGGAATATATCATTCAAGACCGCTTCGTCCCCTAAATTCCCTTCCACCAAGATGGCCTTCGAATCAACCAGCGAACGAAATCCGGTTGAGAGATTATCCAGAATGACAACCTCTTCAGTATTCACTAACTCTTTTACAAGATGACTGCCAATATATCCTGCACCGCCAACGACCAAAATCATATAGAATTTCTCCTTTTACTTTAAGCTAAAATGAATCATTGCCAAATCTCGCAACCTATATATGTGAGGCTCCTCTAATTATAAGTATCTCCCTCATTTTATAGGCATTTATTGAAAGTTTCCATGGCCAAACCATTATATTGCGTGTAATCAAACTTCGCTAGTTCAGGATTATCATGACTAATCATAGTTGATAAGCCCTTTTCCAGTCCATCTATGCTATTTTCGACAAGTAAACCATATTTACCGTTTTCCAAAACGGTTCGGTTAGCCACTATATCAGTAGCCATGATTTTCATTCCTAAAGTCATTGCCTCCAATAATACCATAGGCTGCCCTTCATAATGTGAGGAAAGAACGAAGCAGTCACATTTTTCCATGAACGAAAATGGATTTTCAAGCTGGCCTAAAAGATGAATGGAATGATTTAAGTCCAGCTCATCAATGATTGCCTGCAAATCTTCCTTTAAGGGTCCTTGTCCTAAAATATACAGTTTACTATTTTTATGTTTCTCATGAAAGCCTGCGAAAGCACGAATTAAATTATCTTGACCTTTTTCAGGAGATAATCTTCCCATATTGACAAAGTTAAAATCACTTTGATCAGGATATGGAACGAACTGATCATTCACTTCTAATCCATGGACCACTTGTACATTTAACGCCTGTTTATCGATCCAGCCTATAGATATCCCGTCCAATAATATATGGGCATAAGTACCAAGTTGAGTAACCGCTTCTTTATCGAATTCCACAATCCGCCCATTAAAGGTTGGCCCATTTTCCAAGACCATGGCATCCTGCAATCCATAAGGCTTATCCCAAATATTATAGTCGCCTAAGTTAATTTCGGCAGTGCCGCGCACTTCCCGTTCTTTTAACAGGACTGGCTCTTCTATGATTTCGAATGCCCCCGTATTTAACCAGCCAATTTTCTTATTATCGATTTCGAATAGGTAATAGCCGCCTTTGTTGGTTCTGTTATACTTTATGATTCTGGCGATTTGTCCTTCAAAATCGATTGCCTTGCTTACTCTTTTAGCCTTGTAGTTCGGATATGCCTTCGTCCAGATTGTATGGTCTTCCGGGTTAGTTATTTTTCCGTACTTCTGATTACCGGTATTTATTTCCTTCAGCGTTCTACTCTCAATCTTATCAATGAACTTTTTATTGTTTTTATAGTTTCTGGATAGTATATACTTTCTTTTCATCATGATTTGCAGCTTGTCATTCAGACTCATGTCTTCATTGATTGTACAATGTTCAAGCATGGATAAAGCTGAATTATCTATCCAGCCTATTATCTTGTTTTTTACAGATATTCTGCTATAAATCGAATGCTGGGTTTTTGCTTCCCTATCGACTTTTACAATGATTCCTTTAAAATCATGACTGCCGGAAACTTTGTACGTTCCTTCGACTTTATATGGCAAGGACCAAATATAATTCGATCGAGGTCTTACTAACCTTGCAATTTTATCCACTTCTTTTTCATAAATGATGCTGTCTGGCAACAGCTCCACAGCTTCTTCACTTATCCACCCTATTATTTGATTATCATGACTGAATTTGTAAAATGTCTTTTGATCGGCATGGGCTTTTCTCGAAATCACGATTTCAGCACCTTTAAAACGTTCTTCCAGTGGAAATTGGATGGCATTCGAAATTCCCGGAAGGGTATTCCAAACATGATTATCCTTGACATCGTTTAATATCGCCCTTGCTTTGAAGTTTTCTGTGACCATTGCCTTTTCATCATTTTCGGTAACTTCAGGTTCATTTGACTCGATTTGAAGGATTTTATCCGGGTTGATAGAATTCATTACATAATCGAATTTATCGAAGTCTGCATACTCCAATAGATTCTTTCGGTTTAATTCCATCGTTCCCTCAGAAACACTCACCAGTTTATCAAATCGATTGTATACCGAAAAAATCCCTCTTAGATTAATACGGTGAGGTCTCTTTCCATTAATGATACGCTCACTATCAGAAAGCAAATCATTATGCATATAACAAACTTTCTTTTTTGCATCTGCTGCCAGCAGATATTTAGCCCAATAATGACTATAACCACTAAAATCGATCACAAAATCAAACTTCGTTTTACCGAATAAACGTGCATGCTCCCTAATATAGGCATTTTCAGGGTAAAGCTTCTTCCCTAAGAAACCTCTTTCCCCTCTGTTATGGATGAATTTATCTTTGTAAACTTCCAAAAATTTATACACAGGCAGGCCAGGTTTGAATAGAAAACGTACATTCTTATTCACCTTGCCCATATTTTTCAAAACCTCGTGCGAGTGAGGAGTGGCAGTAAAACAGCTGACATCATATTTATCATAATCTATATTATTCATTAAGTTTAGGAAAGAGGATGTAATTCCGTTATCCCTCAATCCACCCGGATAAATCAATATTTTTTCCTTTGCGGTATCCAGGGCAGTAATTGTGTTCAGTTGTTTAGTAGACTTATTGAAAATATTTTTGACTATTCTCTCTGTTACTTTTCCATCCTCATGGTTCGTGAATTTTTCCTGCATTTTTTTATATTTATCAGAATATCTCGATTTCACATTTTTAATATCTTTAATGGCCAGTGCCAGTTCTTTTGAGTTAAAAAGCATCGGTCCCGGAAGTTCGTCATTTTGGAGATATTGTCCCCTTTGCTCTGCATAAACGTCCGTGTCCCATGTGTAAAACAGAATGGGCTTATCGGTAACCAGATAATCAAAAAATATGCTGGAATAGTCCGTGATAAGCAAATCGACTGCAGCAAGCAATTCATTTGTATCCACATAGTCAGGTATTAGCACATCCTTGATATCCGAATGCTTGGCCGCTTCTTTATATAGAAATGGATGTACCTTAATAAATAGATTATATTGTTCACCGATTTGACTTTGTAAATCATTCATATCGGCAATGATTTGAAGAAGATCGTTATCTACCTTGGCAAGGTTCGTCCCCTTCCAAGTCGGGGCATATAAAATATTTTCCTTAGCATCACTGATTTTCAAACCTAGCGTTCTTAGATAATCCTTATACTCCCCCGGATTCGTATTCAGCGTCAAATCGATCCTCGGATATCCTTCTTCTATAATTTCACCTTTATACAATCCATTTAACTTATAGCTTTGTGTAAAAATGTTGGTAGTATGGGCATTAGGGCTCAAAATGTAATCTGTACCCAAGAAGTTCCTCACAACGTTTTGAGAGGCCGAAGGATTACCCGGTATATCAAAGCCCATATTCTTAAGGGGCGTTCCATGCCAGGTATTGATGTAAATTTGATCACTTTTAGGGATGAAGAAAGACTGGAATGTGGAGTTATTGATTAAATACTCACTAGTTGCCAGCCATTTTAAATATTCCTTTGAATTACGCTGAACGAATTGAACATTCGGCATATCCTTATACTTCGCTATTACACCTGAGAGGACACTGAAATCCTGGATGGACCAAATGTGCATGAAATCATGATAGTCCTGATTTTCCAGCATATATTTAAACATCGCGTATGGACTGTCAGTCATACTGTTTCCATCACGACTCTCGTATAAAATCGTGTTTTTTTGCACGCTTAATTTCTCATAATACTTTGCATATCTATTTACGCGTTGATGATTTTCCTTTAATAGAAAATTGGCGATAGGTTGTTTAAGGAAATCGACTTTTCTTTTTATTACTTTCTTATTCACTAAATAGGCATCCCCTTTTATCGATTTAAATTCACCATTCAAAATTATTTGCTTTTCATTAACCAAAAATAACAACTATGAATGATCAATAGTTGGAGATTTTTTAAAGATGGTTGCTACATTAAATTAAAAGATTATGAATGTCAGTAAACGTTTATTTGTCCACTGCCTTATGCATTTCGAGGATATTTTCCATTACTTTTATTATGTCGTCTCTTAAATCTGGACGTTGCAGGGCAAATTCAATTGTCGTTTTCACAAAGCCATCGACAACTCCGACATCATAGCGTTTTCCTTCAAAATCGTAAGCGAAGACTTTTTGGATTTCATTCAGTTTTTGGATGGCATCGGTTAATTGGATTTCACCGCCAGCCCCTGTTTCCTGCTTGGCCAGGAAATCGAATATTTCCGGAGTCAGTATGTATCTTCCCATGATGGCTAGATTGGATGGTGCCGTTCCTTGTTTTGGTTTTTCGACGAAACGGTTCACTTCGTATCTTCTGCCTTCTTGCGTAAGCGGGTCAATGATACCGTATCTATGTGTTTCGTTCTCATTTACCGGCTGCACTCCAATGATGGACGAACCTGTAGCATCATATTCGTTGATTAATTGACGTAGGGAGGGCACATCGCTTTCCACGATATCATCGCCTAAAAGGACGGCAAATGGCTCATCACCAATAAAGTTACGTGCACACCAAACAGCATGCCCAAGGCCTCTCGGTTCTTTTTGCCTAATGTAATGGATATTAGCTAAATTGGATGGGTATCGCACCTTCTCCAATAAATCGAATTTCCCTTTTTCACTCAAGTTATTCTCTAGTTCATAAGCATTATCAAAATGATCTTCTATCGCTCGTTTATTCTTTCCTGTGACAATGATTATATCTTCAATTCCCGCTTTCACGGCTTCTTCTATAATATATTGTATAGTTGGTTTATCGACTATTGGCAGCATTTCTTTAGGCATAGCCTTTGTTGCGGGCAAGAATCTAGTGCCCAATCCCGCTGCAGGTATAATGGCCTTTTTAACTTTTTTCATCCTTTGTAACTCCTTCATATTAAGATAAATCTACAAAAAACCCCATTTTTTTCTGAATCATCCTTTTTATAGTAACATAGACTCGTTTTTTGTAAATATCTTAACAGGAAAAATTCCTTCTTTTGTAAACGCATCCATAAATTAAACTTCCAAGTAAGGCAATAACCCGCTTTCTTATTGAAAAAAATAAGGCCTTTCCCCGATATTTCAGGAAAAGGCCTTATTTTTCTTAATTATATGACTCATAGGTCCAAAGACTTAGAATTATTCATTTAGCACTATTGATCATACCATGAATATTTTCCATGAAAGCATTCATGACCCGCTTCAATTTCAACTCGGCTTCTTCCATCGTTTCACTTTGGATCCCAAAATAAAATTTGATTTTAGGTTCTGTACCAGATGGCCGCAAGCATACCCATGTTCCATCCTCAAGGAAGTACTTAATTACATTTGATTTAGGCAAAACAATGACTTCTTCCTTATTGGTGCCCACAGTCAGCTTCACACCGCTTTGATAATCCTCCTGCATCGTTACGGCTTTTCCGGCAATTTGCTTTGGAGGAGCCTCACGGAACTGATTCAGTATCCCTTGAATCTGCCCGGCGCCTTCAATCCCCTTTAAGGTCAATGACTGTAGTCCCTCCAGATAATACCCGTACTTTTCAAAGATGGTAAGCAACCCTTCATATAGGGCCATGCCCTGTTTTTTATAGTGGGCACAAACCTCCACCGCAAGAACGGCCGCTTGGATTGCATCTTTATCACGGGCAAAATCCTTGATTAAATAGCCATAACTTTCTTCATATCCGAATAAGAACGTGTGCTTGCCGCTATCCTCATATTCATTGATCTTTTCAGCGATGAATTTAAAACCCGTTAATACATCAACGGTCCCTAAACCATATTCCTTAGCGATTCTGCGCCCGATTTCTGAAGTTACTATCGTTTTTAAGACAACTCCATTGGAAGGTAAAGTGCCTTTCGCTTGCTTTTCTTTTAAAAGATAATCCAATATTAGTGCATCTGTCTGATTTCCTGTAAGCACCACATATTGGCCATCTTTATTTTTAACGGCGATACCGAGTCGATCTGCATCCGGATCTGTTGCGATCAAAAGGTCTGCCGATACTTCATTTCCTAATTCAATGGCCATTTCAAAAGCTGAATGCTCTTCCGGGTTCGGGGATTGAACTGTCGAAAAATTGGGATCAGGCAATTCCTGCTCTTTTACAACGTGTACCTTGTCGTATCCCAGATCTTGTAAAGCACGTCTGACGGACTTATTTGCCGTGCCATGAAGCGGTGAGAATACAACTGTCACATCCACTTCTTCACTTAAATCTCTGTTTTCGGGCACAGTAAGCAATTTATCATTATAGGCGGTATCGATTTCCTCTCCGACAATCTCAATGAGGCCTTTCGCTTTCAATGTCTCTTCATCTTTTACCAAAATGGCAAGTTCGTTTTCAATTGCGTTCACGAATTCAATCACTACATCAGCCGTTGCCGGAGGAAGCTGTGCACCATCTGGCCCGTACACTTTATAGCCATTATATTCAGGGGGATTGTGACTCGCTGTAATAACGATCCCAGCATATGCATTCAGTTCACGAACGGCAAACGATAACTCCGGTGTTGGTCTTAACTCATCGAATAGATAAGCCTTGATTCCTTCTGTAGCCAGGGTCTTGGCTGCTTCCAAAGCAAATTCAGGCGATTTAAAACGTGAATCGTAGGCAATCGCGACACCTCTGCGTTTTGCTTCATCACCCATCGATTGCAGATAATGGGCTAATCCCAATGTCGCTTTACGGACTGTTTATAGATTCATCCGATTCGTACCTGCCCCGATTTCCCCGCGCATACCGCCTGTGCCGAATTCCAAGTTCTTATACGCATCTTCTATATTTTTTTCATCATCTTGCATCTCGTTAAGTAATGATTTCATTTCATTATCAAGGGCTTCAAAATTCACCCATGAGTCGTAAGAACATTTCCAATTCATCTTCGCATAGTCCTTCTTTCTTTGTTGGGAATTCTAGATGTTTCTATCAAAATATAACAATAGAAATTAATAAAAAGCCTCTATAGGACTTTCGTTCTATATTATCTGCAAAAAATGGACATCAGTCAATATTTCTGGAAAAAATTTGTTGTACATAATAGATCGAAAAAAGGACGTCACCACAAGGAGCGACGTCCACTTAATTATTCAGCTTCGGCAACAACCGTAAAGCGTTGGTTGATGTGCTTTGGAATTTCAATTTCATCAAGTACTGCAAGGGCAAAATCGGCATAACTTACATAACTTTTTCCCTTTGAATTTACAAGAAGGTTATCTTTACCCAGCTTATACACGCCTGTTCTATTTCCTTGCGGATCAAAGAAAGCGGAAGGACTGATGAACGTCCATTGGATGCCAGTGGCATTTTGCAGATCCCCAAGGTTCTTGGATTGATTAAAGGCTGTTGCAAAGTATTCTTTAGGGAACTCAGGCGTATCCAGTATCCGGATCGTTTTTGCCTCGTCAACGAAAAGGCTTCCAGCTCCGCCAACAACGATCAGTCTAGTTTGAGGCGCCCCTTTCATTGCGTCAATCAGGATTTTTCCTGCATCGACATGCAGATGTTCTTTCCCCTGAGCAGCGCCAAAGGCATTCACTACCACATCGAATTCTTTAATGTCCTCTGCTTTCAGATCAAATACGTCTTTTTCCAGTACGGATGCTCCTTGAATTTGGACTTTTGCTTCATCCCTGACAATGGCCGTAGCTTCATGTCCCCTAGTCAATGCTTCCTTTAAAATCAGACTTCCAGCTTTCCCGCTCGCACCAATAATACCGATTTTCATTTTAAATTCCTCCTATATCTTGTTTTAGAAGTTTTAATTGTAACTTTATTGATTACATGTAATAATATAAGTTACAGGTTGCCATCTTGTCAACATTATTCTTTTGGGGTGTTCGTAGATATATTGGAGATTTCGGAGATATATCCGGATTTTCGTCGATATTTTGCAATTTTCGAAGATAAATAAAAAAGCACCATTCCTTTTAGAATGGTGCGCCTCTTAATTAGATGCTTTTTTTCTTTTTCATTAGCAGTGCCATGCAGATTGTGATGAGCGTAAAAGCGATAAAGGCCAAAAACGGGATCGTGATGAATCCTAGCCAATTTATATACTCACCTGAGCAGGGAACACCGCTTTGGCACATTTCGAAATGCTGCAGTGCTGGAATTTTTTGCAGACTATAGTGATACCCTGACACCAACATGCCCAAAATCGATAATGGGAGGATGTATCGATGGATTTTCAAGTCTTGCTCATAAAAGGCCCGGCCTAATAAAATAACGAGCGGGTACATTAAGATTCTTTGATACCAACAAAAGGTACAGGGTACATAATGGAGAATCTCACTAAAGTAGAGACTTCCAGCAGTGGCGATGATGGACAGGATCCAAGAAAATAATAGTGGCTTGTTCATCACTATTTCTCCTTCGCTGCATCATCAACCATTTTCTCTAAATCATCGATTGTATTTCCTTCAAACTTCTTGCCATTGACAAATAAGGAAGGAGTTCCAGTAACGCCCAATTCGTCGGCCAGCTCCATATCCTTGTTCCATTGGTCCTCGGACTTTTCATCTTTAAAAGAGGTAACGACCTTTTTCACATCTTTGTCATTTGCGATTTCTTTCAATGTTTCTTCTAAGAATTTGTCCGTAAAGACATCTTCCTTTTCATATTTCAGGTCAGCTGGCTGCTTATCGTACAAAAGCTCATGAAATTTCCAAAAGGTATCATTACCTAATTCCTGATAAACACTTTCCGCGAATTTAGCGGATCTTGTTGAATCGACGTTAATGAACGAATAATTCATGAAATAAAATTGCGCTTTCCCTGTATCAATCAATTCACTTTGTATAGAAGGAAAGAATTGCTCCTCGAATGTCTTACAGACTGGACATTTATAATCCCCAAATTCCACTATTTGGACAGGAGCCGATTTTTCTCCCAAATAAGGCTGTGCTTTATAATCGATTTCATTAACTGCAGTATCTTCGTCCTTTCCATTTGCCAAAAATATAAAGCCAATAATGATTACAGCGATTAACCCGATGATCCAAAACGTGAATGCAGAAGATTGTTTTTGATTACCCTTTTTTTTATTAGCCATCATATACCTCCATCACTTGTTGTTGTGTCGATATTCCTTATCCAGCCATAGCGGCCGATTTCAGTTCCCCCTTCCTGCACCTTTCACCTGTAACTGATTCATTTACACGTTATAATATAAGATTCACCATGCTGTTTGTCAATTACACATACCTTTTATTTTTACCTTTGCAGAAACGGCGTGACTTGACAAGGAAACGGTTAATGGATGAATATTATTCTTGCAGGCCATTATAACTTGTAACCACTTGAATTACACGTTAATTAATTTATACTATATAAAGAATAGAGATATAAAAGGAGAGAAAAAAGAGATGTCCATCAGTACCCGCTTTTCCGTAGGGATCCATATATTATCTCTTTTAGAAATTAACAAAGAAGGCGTTAACACTTCTGATTTCATTGCAAAAAGTGTAAACACCAACCCAGCCTTAATCAGAAAAATCACCGGCATGCTGAAGAATGCAGGTTTAGTGAATGTCCGGCCGGGTATCGCAGGAGCGACATTGGCCAAGGAATTATCGGATATCACTTTGCTCGATGTTTATCAGGCAGTCAACGTTGTCTCCGATAAAGAATTATTTGGAATCCATGAAAATCCTAATCCAGCATGCACTGTTGGAAGAAATATACAAGCTACAATAGAGCCTATCTTTTCAGTTGCTGAACTTGCCTTGGAAAAGGCATTGGGAGTGGTGACGATTGAGGATGTCGTCAGAGGTATTCTGGAAAAGGATAAAACTAATTAGCAAAAAAACACATGAGTCGGTCTCATGTGTTTTTTCCTGTTTTCTTATTTATACTTAGGAACTTCAATCGTCAATTTATAGGAATCTAGTAAACTATACAAATTATAAATCTGTTTCACTTGTTTTGTTGCCCAGCCAATATCAGTGGCATACTGGTGTGATGCATATCCATATCTTTCAGCAGCTGTGGGATTCCATCTCATTTTGTAAAGCGTATCCTGTCCAGCAGAGATATATCCTTTGGCGATGAATTCTGCACCGCCGATGATGGCCGCTTCCGGAGTGAACCAGCCTGCATTATAGGCGTATTGAGCGCCGCTGCTTAGTGCCGTTCCGTCATATGCTCCCACTCCATACATATTATAGACCGTTTTCCCGTTCACCTTTACGCCAGTCGCTAACGGGGAAGTGCCATTCCCGGTCTCCAGCAAGGCATGTGAAATCAGGTAGATTTCATTGACCCCATATTTTTCCCCTGCCGCAGTGAAGGTTGCAGCTTGGCCTTGTAAAATCCCTTTGCCTGAAAGGATTCGATTATTCACTTCTGAAACGTTCATGTTGGTGACTTGGGAGAGCTTGACGAACTGGAATGAATGGATTGGATCATTCACAAAATTATTTGGGTTAAGATTATATTCTATATCTTCCGGACTGGCACTTACCCATGTCTTGTTATAGTCCACCTCATACCAATAGTATCCATCAGAGCCTTTTACTTTCGATTTAATATTCAATGATTGATTATTGCTGACAGGACCGACTACCCAATAATCAGAACCTGCTCCGCCCCTGACACGCCATCCGGTTCCTTTAACCGTACCTTTTGTTGAATTGATTAAAGTTAACCCATCTTCACGTATGTAGGTTTTATACTTTTTATCCGTTTGACCATTTACGGCCATTTGAATTTCAACCATCTTTTCCATCGTAAGATCATACTCTTTATCAATCCTGATTATCGATCCATTCGAACTTCCCGGACCTTCCGGTGCTTTGACCGTTAAATATTGCGTACTGACATATCCCGTTTTTCCATTCGCCGTGACTCTTGACCAGCCATTAGACTCTGAATAAACCGTTACTGCCGTATTGTTTACAAGCTTGGCTATTATTGAAGCGGTAGCTGATGCAGCAGAGCGCATATTCAGACTGGAGCCATCATTCACATTTACATATTTAACTGACGTGTTTCCTTCTTCGTCTGGATTCAGCCCCGGTAAAGGACCAGGCTTCGTCGCTGATAGATATTGCGTATTGACATAACCCTCTCCGCCATACGCTTTAACTTTTGACCAGCCATTTGATTCCGAGATGACTTCTACCTCTACACCCCTTGCCAATTTCACAATGACGGAAGCACTTTCTGAAGGATTATTCCGCATATTCAGTGAACCCGTGCTGACATTTACATATTTCGTTGTCGTTTTATCAGGTATGGATGGCTTGGAGTCCGCTCCAGGCTTGATCGTCGAAAGAAAGTCAGTACTGACATACCCTTCCTTCCCATTTGCCTTGATTTTCGCCCAACCTTTTGATTCCGAATACACCGTCACTTCAGTCCCTCTTGACAGCTTTGCGACTATGCTCGCACTTTCCGACCCGCTTTTTCTCATATTGAGTGTTCCAGAGCTTATGTTTACATATTTCGTCGTCGTTTTTTCAGGCGTTACGGCCGTTGATGGTTTCGTTGTCGATAGATATTCGGCACTGACATGCCCGTCTTTTCCATTTGCTTTGATCTTGGCCCAACCTTTGGATTCGGAATAGACCGTCACTTTCGTTCCTTTTGAAAGCTTTGCGACTATGCTCGCGCTTTCCGATCCGCTTTTTCTCATATTGAGCGTTCCAGAGCTTACGTTTACAAATTTCGTCGTCGTTTTTTCAGGCGTTACGGCCGAGGATCCCGATCCTGGCTTTGAAGCAGATAGATATTTGGTGCTGACATATCCATCCTTTCCATTGGCTTTGACTTTCGCCCATCCATTGGATTCCGAATACACCGCCACTTTTGTTCCTTTTGAAAGGATGGCGACTATGCTTGCGGTAGCTTTTCCGCTTTTTCGCATATTGAGCGAACCCGAGCTTACATTCACATATTTCGTCGTCGTTTTTGCAGGTGTGGCTGCCTTTGATCCCGACCCTGGCTTTGAAGCAGACAAATATTTGGTGCTGACATATCCATCCTTTCCATTGGCTTTGATTTTCGCCCAGCCGTTGGATTCCGAATATACCGTCACTTTCGTCCCTTTTGAAAGTATGGCAACAATGCTTGCAGTAGATGTTCCACTTTTTCGCATATTAAGTGAACCATTACTCACATTCACATATTTCGTTGTCGTTTTAACCGTTGCCTCAGCTTTGGTCACTGTTCCAGGCTTCGTTGCCGATAGATACTTCGTGCTGACATATCCATCCTTTCCATTGGCTTTGATTTTCGCCCAGCCTTTGGATTCCGAATACACCGTTACCTGTGTGCCTCTTGTCAGCTTTGCGACTATACCGGCACTATCACTCCCGCTTTTTCGCATATTAAGTGAACCTGTGCTTACATTCACATATTTCGTTGTCGTTTTAACGGTCGCCTCAGCTTTTTTTACCGCTCCAGGCTTCGTTGCCGATAGATACTTGGTACTGATAAATCCTTCTTTTCCATTGGCTTTGACCTTCGCCCAGCCTTTGGATTCCGAATACACCGTCACCTGTGTGCCCCTTGTCAGCTTAGCGACTATGCTGGCACTATCACTCCCGCTTTTTCGCATATTAAGTGAACCTGTGCTCAAATTCACATATTTTGTTGTCGTTTTAATGGTTACTGCAGTTTTCGTTAAAGTCCTTGGCTTCGTTGCCGATAAATACTTGGTACTGACATATCCTTCTTTTCCATTGGCTTTGATCTTCGCCCAGCCTTTGGATTCCGAATACACCGTCACCTGTGTGCCATTTGCCAGCTTTGCAACTATGCTGGCACCTTCCGCCCCGTTTTTTCTCATATTGAGCGATCCGGAATTCACCTGCACAAACATGACGTCTTCAATATTGGCCTGTTCCGCATGTAGTGGAGCTGCAGATATTTTTTCTTCGAAAGCAACTGTAGACAACACTGCAAAACAGAAAGTTGGTATAATTAATTTCTTCATCTCATTCTCCCTACTAAAGAATTATATTTTTAACATTTATTTAAATATCGGTTAATATTAGTATAATAATATAGGTAAATATACTCATTCGTTTAAAATATAACATATTCCATTGGATCTATAGGGAGATAAAAGCGATTGTAACATAATAGTAAACTAATAGACATTTAAGTAATTTTACAGAAATATTTGCAATGATGCTTATGCGACAAGCAAATGATGACTATAAAGTATATTGATATAATTAATCCCTCCTCAAATTAATACTAATGAGACGAGCATCTTTCTGCCTGAAGTGAATATATATAAAGGGTAAGCACACGATCCTTATATTTGACGGATCGAGGCAATACCCTATATAATTACTGTATATAACTTATAAGAATCCTTCTGTTAAGGGGAGTAGCTATACAATAAAGTCGTCAGTACAGGATTGAATCCTCGGCTTTATTGGCAACTGATTTTAGTTGTTTGCAAGACCTTGCCGATTATTTGGTGAGGTCTTTTACATTTTAAAAGACGGTATAACCACTAATCGGTTATACCGTCTTTTTTGATTCGAAAAATCGCACAATAGAGGTGAAAAGTATGCAGAACTATAATGAATTAGCTCAAAGCGTTAAGATTTCCGATGATAAAAAGCATATATTGCTTGATGCCGCACCATCTTTATCACTGATCGGAAAAGGCCGAAGCGCATATGTATTCCGAATACATTCCACCAATAAGGCACTAAAAGTGTTTTTCCCGGATCATACACACACAGCTAAAGTTGAAGCTGAAATATACAAAACCGTCCAATCCATCGAATACTATCCAACCCTATATGATGCGGGCGTAAATTATCTGGTTATAGATCACATTGAAGGCAACACCCTTTTTGAATGTTTAACATTGGGAATTCCGATAACGGAAGAAAACATTGCTGAGATAGACCATGCCCTGCAATTGGCAAGGAAAGAGGGATTGAATCCTTCGGATATCCATTTACGAAACATCTTCATCACTTCTGAAAAAAAGGTGAAGATCATTGACGTTGCAAGGTTTAAACAAGTGAAATCCTGCAATCAGTGGCACGACTTGAAAAGTGCATTTCACCTTTTTTATTCGAAGTCATTTTTTCCGAAGAAGATTCCCAGCTTCATACTGAATTCCATTGCAGCGATTTATAAAAAGAGATTTCTGCCCATCTGATCCTTACTATAAAAAATCACATTGGAGGCACATATGAAAAAAATAATGACCATTGCTCTACTGTCCATCCTTACATTAAGCGGATGCTCAGCTTTAGAAGAAGTCAATTCATCATTGGAGTATGCAGATAATGCGACGGAATATGTAAATACCGTTAAGGATTTTTCCAATGAGGTGCCCGCATTGTCACAAGACGCCGTCGCGAATGACGAAGCAAGAGCAAATCTTGAAAAAGAACTGGAATTGATGAAAACGGAGATTGAAGAATTCAATGCAACGGAACCACCCCAAATCGCTGAAGGCATCCATGAGAAGATCGTCAGCTCGAATCAACAACTTTCAGATGGTATTGAATTATATCTGAATAATATTGAAAATGGTCAAATTGACCCTAAGGCATTGGAAGATTCAGAGATAATGAAATCAATCGATAATATAACAGGATTGGCAAAACAAATTGAAGAGTTGGGCAATTAAGCATTCTGTAATGAATAAAAAGGAATCACTTGAAACAAATTATTGACATGAAACCAAAAGGTTTTATATAATCAACAAAGCAAAACCAATTGGTTTCATATTTCCACTTAAAAAGGAGAATCCGTATGGAAAATACATTACAGGATATCAAGAAGACGGTTATTCTTGAAGCACCTATCCAAAAAGTTTGGGATACCGTTTCGACTGCAGAGGGCATTGCTACATGGTTCATGCCAAATGATTTTCAACCGAAAGTGGGACATGAGTTCCATGTGCAATCACCTTTTGGTCCATCTCCTTGTAAGGTGACGGAGTTAGATGCTCCTCATCGTCTTTCATTCAGTTGGGATACGGACGGTTGGTTCATTTCCTTCATTTTAAAAGAACTGGAAGGCAAAACGGAGTTCACCCTTATTCATGGCGGCTGGAAAGAGCCTGAAACAATTCTTCCGAAACCGAACGAAAAAAGCTCAGTGATTCGCGAAAGAATGAATCACGGCTGGGAACAGATCGTTAATCAAGGTCTTAAAAAGGCTGTTGAGGGCTAAGTGTCTGCAGCAGAAAAGCATGATGTATTTCAGGCTATCGCCGACCCGACCCGCCGAAAGGTCCTGCAATTGCTTGCTGAAGGGGATTTACCCATTTCAGAAATCACTTCTCACTTTTCCATGAGCCGTACAGCGATTGCCAAGCACCTTCATATCCTTTCTGAAGCTGAATTGGTCAGTGGCCGGAAGGTAGGCAGAGAGAAACGCTTTCGGCTTCAGCCAGAACCTTTAGCGGAATTAAAACAGTGGCTTTCTTTTTACGATCGATTCTGGGATAACAAATTATCCATCCTTAAACATGTGATTGAAAATTCAGGGGAAAATGAATTGAAAGTCATCGAAAAAGAAAAGGTCAAGGAAGAACCATCATAATGAAGAAAACCCCCGGCGCATTGCACCGGGGGTTTTCTTCATTTGTTTATGCATCCATCTCGATATTGTGTACTTTGCGCTTCTTGATGACCATCGTCAGCAATAGCAGCAGATTAAAGACAATGATGCATCCAGTAAGGAATACGATACTCGTTGTCAATGCATCCGCTCCAAGGCTCGTACTCATCGCCTGACGGAATCCCATGACAGAGTATGTCATCGGTACGAACGGGTGAACATGACTGAAGAAGTTATTGGTCAGTTCCACAGGGAACATCCCTCCGCTTGCACCTAGCTGTAGTACAAGGAATATCATCGCCAATAAACGACCTGGATTTCCAAACCCTACGGTCAAGAAGGTAACGATGAACATGAAGGTAAGGGAAGTCAGTATGGAAACCCCAATGAATTGCCCCATATTCTCTACCTGTAAATCCATTCCCCAAATCATGATCGCATCCAACACTAATGCAGAAAGGGTCGCTTGGATAAATAGGACTGTAAATTTACTGAACCACCATGCCACTCCTGATGTAGGTCTTGTAGAAGGCAAGCCTGTCGGGAATCCCATATTGAAGGCAATAGCTCCTACAAATAACCCGAGAGACAATACATAAGGAGCCAGTGCATGACCATAATTCGGCACGTCACTGCTTTTTTGTTCTTTAACCTGTGTCGGTTCAGCAATCATGCTGTAATTATCATCGGTTGTTTTATTTTCACTTATTTCTTCTGCACCATCACTGAGTTTTTCCGAGAGCTCGACCGAACCATCTTTAAGTGAGGAGATTCCATCACCCAATTTACCGGAACCTTCAGCAAGTGCTGATGAACCTTCATTGATCTTACCTGCGCCATCAGCAAGCTGGATGACTCCATTGCTCAAAGTAGGCAGATTGCTTGCCAATTGTTCAGTGCCTTTAACAAGTGCTGATGAGCCCTCGTTCAAGGCCGCTGAGTTGGCATTCAGTTGATTGGCCCCATTAGCAAGTTTGCTTGCCCCTTCGCCAACTTGGCTAACACCAAATGCATACTTTTCAAGACCATTCCCAAAGGAGGATGACCCTGCTTGAAGTTGTGAAACCCCATCAACCAACTGACCAGATCCTTCAGTTAGTTTTGAAAGGCCATTATTTAACGAGGAACCGCCTTGTGCCAACTGGTTGATCCCCTTCACTAGTTCTGGTGTCCGCTCATTTAAACTTTGTGTTGCCGCCGTTAATTGATTGCTGCCTTCTATAGCTCCATTTAAGCCGCCATTTAATTTTGTCGCACCAGGAATCAATTGTTCTTCCAGTGCATTCCTTATTGCCGTATATCCGTTTAACGCTGAAACGGCGTTTGGATTGACTTTATTCACCGCATTATTTAAATTGGCCACTTGTTCCGGAAGCTGGCCTAAACCATTCAATACAGGCATTACTTTATCCGTTAATTGCGTTGATAAGTCAGATACACTTGCAGCAAGAGTCGAGGCGATTTGTTTTTGTGCTTCCGCCTGGCTTTGAAGTTCATTTTGAACCGCTCCAATTAATTCGGATTGTTGCTCACTGGTCATGCTTCTGAAGGCTTCCGTGTTTTGAACGGCATTGATCGTGCTCTGACCATTATTCGCAATCGTTGATTGAAGTTCCGTTAAAGCCGCTTGACTGTTATTGAGATCTTGGGTAATGCCGGAAACGGTACCGGACGTGCTGCTCCCTGCGGGAATCGCTTCTTGCAATTGATTTACACCGCTTTGAATGCTTGTCAGTCCTTGCTTAAGCTGATTCAGCTGTTCTTCTTCGGGCAATTGGCCATCCATTTTTTTCAGGCCGTCATTTAACGCCTGGCTTCCTTCTGTCAGTTTATGGATTCCCTCATTTAAACTTTGCTGACCTGCTGCCAATTTTGGAATTCCAGTCGATTGGTCCGTCAGCTGGCTTGCATTTTGTGATAATTGATTCAACCCATCATTCAAATTCGCACTGCCTGTTTGCGCTTGTGCCAATCCCGTATTTAAAGTTTGGGCTCCTGGAACCACTTTGGCCAACCCAGTGGAAAGTTGGGATGAACCTTGAATAAGCGCTTCACTATTATTCGTTAATTCCCCTGTGCCTGATGCAAGTTCGTCCGCACCCTTTTGCAGCTGACCGACACCAGAAGTATATTGTGAAATTCCCTTATTTAATTCCGATGCGCCACTTTCGAGCTTGTTGGCTCCTTCCAAAAACTCGCCGACGCCGATTTGAAGTTTATTCGCACCATCTTTAAAGGTTAATGTGCTGGAAGCTAATTTATTCAGGTTTTCCGTCACTTCTTTGTTTCCATCATGCAGTTTTTTTGCGCCATCATCCAGCTTTGATGCCCCATCTGCTGCATCATTGAATCCTTCTCCGATTTCATCCAGTTGTGAGAAGATCGCTTGCGCATATTCTTTTGTGACACTTTCGGCAATTTCCGTTTTTAAATTATTCGTTGCCTGTTTCCCTACCGTTTCAGAAACGAAACTGCGTCCAGGATTCACGTCATACGTCAAATTCATTTTTTTTGGTTTATCATCCATGACGGTTGCAGCATTTTTTGAAAAGTCCTCCGGAATGGTAACGACCATATAATATGTACCATCATCGAATCCTTTTTTCGCCGCTTTTTCCGTTACGAAATGCCATTCCAAATCATCATTGTCCTTTAATTGCTCGATTAGCTCATTACCGACTGTTAAGGTTTTACCCTCATATTCCGCCTTCACATCCTTATTCACGACTGCAACAGGCAATTTGCCTGTATTTCCGTATGGATTCCAAGCGGAACTAAGAAATAACCCCCCATAAATAATCGGGACGAACAGTAAAACGATCGCGACACCGACCAGTTTTCGATTTGTAAGGAAAAGCTTCCATTCTTGTTTAAGCATGTTCACTTCTTTTCACCTTTCTTTTCACGCAGTACATCACTCAATGACGTTGAATTCCAATTAAGAGTCGGTATGTCCGTGGTGCCAAAGCTTTCTTTCAGCAAATCTGCCACTGTTTGGCTGGAAAAGAACTCTATTAAAAGTTGATCCGCCCGGGAAAACATCCGACGAAGGACGTCCATCCCCTTCTCTGCATACTCTCCATCTTTAAATGCTTTTTCTATAAGCCCCGTATCCGGAAACATCGAAATGGGACCTTCCATCGCCTCAATAATTTCAAGGTTTTTAATCTTTTCTACGCTTTTGGCAAGTGTAAGGCCCCCGTTATTACCAGGAACGGAAGTGATTATCTGCTTAACGACCAATTTCCTTATGATTTTTTTTAAATAAGAAGGAGACACCTGTAATCGCCTGCTGATCTCATTAGACGAAAGCGGGACATTTTTATCCTGGGTTGAGAGGATAACAATGATGCATATAGCTTGCTCGACCCCTTTTGTTAATTGCAAATCAGTTCACCTCTTTAAGTATGTATGTGGATATTTGATATCCATAATGGATATTCAGTATCTATAATTAAAACCCGTTTCACCTTAGAAATCAAGTCATTTCTAGAAAAAATTTCTAAAAAAAGGTGCCCCCCCTATTTCAGCACAATAAGGGGGTCACCTTTTCAAGATCTTTTAAAGGTCTTTTAGAAATTCATTGACCGCTTCTGGAGTTTTAGCATTTGCACTGTGCAGGTGCGCAACCTTTTCCCCATTTTTAAATACTAATAGTGATGGAATCCCCATTACCGTCTGCTCTTCAGAAATCTCAGGGAACTCGTCACGATCGATTGTAAACCACTGTTTGTCTTGATGTTCTTGAGTGATTTCATCGATGAACATGTCTAAACGTTTGCAGTCCGGGCACCATGTAGTCGTAAAAATCCCGACCGTCAGTCCCTCTTGGTTGATTTGTTCACGGTATTCTTGTTCTGTATTGATATTTTTCATGATTGTCTCCTCCGGGCTTTTCTTATCATCATACTTTAATCCATGAATTAATGTACTCAAGGATTAATATATAATTAATTCCTGCTCAGCACAAACGGTTTATCCTGGACTCTCTAACTCTTGCCCGGTTATGCTTAGCGCGAAGCCGCCTTTTCCTGGAGTCCCAATCTCACATTTATGAAAGAGGAAATCCTCGAAATGAATTTCCTATTTTCATCAATGAAAGATAGTGACAGCTTTTTTCAAAAATGGTCAATTCGCTGTCAGGAACAGAAACCTTTTCTGCGATGAGAATCGATGCCTCCGCAGGAGTCTCCGAAAAAAATGGCTTGGCAGTACAACCAGGTCTTGTTTAAGTTTTTTCTATCGTTAACGCACTTTTTTCGATCCGTCCGCTCCTCATGGTTCGGGGTGTTACGAACCTCTTTTCCCAAAAAGAAAAAAGCCTGAAGCGGTTTTTCTGCTCCAAGCTCTTTTTTTTTAGCTTTTGGTCTTCATGTAAATTTAAAACAAAGTTTGATCAAAACACACTATCAATATATTTAGTTTAGCTAAAGAATTAATACCATCGAGTATATAAATATTCCCACCAATAACCACTGCCATATACACCTTGAAAGAGAACATTAGCAGTTGCACGTGCAGTATACCCTGCATCGTTAACCTGCATAAAGTTTTATGAAAATAGATTTAAAATGACCTAAGATACTTAACTGCCGTCTCTGCATATATCTCGGCAGATTCCACTAAGTTCTCCACTGAAACCCGCTCATCGTACCCATGGATAGTTTGTTCCAGCCCCGGACCATAAAGGACGGTGTCAATGCCATGGCGCCTGAAGTGACTGGCATCACTTGAACCAAGCAAAAGTAAGCTGAAGACGGGTTCCTCCATTCCAAGGACACGCTGAATTCCCAGTTCTATGGCCCTTATAATTGGACGATTCTCTAAGGTCCAGTTCGGGTTAGTACAGGGTACTATCGGCTCTACAACCGCACCTGGCGCTACAGCACTAACAAGATTCCTAGCGACATCAAGTACATACTCGGACTTCATACCGAATGGAACCCGGATATCCACTTTAATGATACACTTGTCTGCGACGACGTTCACATTTGTTCCGCCCTGGATTACACCTGGATTGTAAGAGGGACGATAAAGTAACTGTGACAATAAGGGGTTTCCTGGATACTGAGATAGGAGCCACTCAGTATTGTACAAAAGTTGACAAGGCTCTGCCTGAGGCGTTGCCTTGAGCTCCCATAGCTTGGTTAGTGCTTCGACCGCGGCTGCCCCTCTTCGTATGGCGGAGATTCCATAAAGCGGTTGTAGGCTGCCATGATCTGCCTGACCTGGTATGATCACCTGCATCCATGCCTTGCCCTTTTCGCCGGCATTCGGATGGTGGGGGTCCGTTGGTTCACCAATCAGACAAGCATCCCCTTTAATCAATCCTTGTTCCAGGAGCGAGGCCACCTCACTGCCGCCAGTCTCTTCATCCGGAGAGGCAATCACTCCTAGGCTACCTTTCAAATTAAGAGCGGGGGCGAACTCCTGAAGAAGTCCAGCCACAAAAACCAGTGATGCCAAGCCTCCTTTCATATCGGAGGCTCCCCTACCCAAAAGCATACCCTCTCTGACTTCTCCTGAGAAAGGATCGAAGGTCCAATGTGAACAATCGCCAGCAGGTACGACATCTGTATGTCCACAAAATAGGAGCCGCGGACCAGGTACCCTGGTTAAGGGAGCATCGCAGACCACGGTAACCAATGCATTTTCGCTACGGCGGTGCTCGGTAATCAAGAACCCTTTTGCTGCTAAGTATCGGCTAATATGGCGTCCCATTTCAGCTGACCGCTTCTTAAACTCGGGCGATGGGTTTTCAGATGGAATTCGAATAAATGAAGCAGCAAGTTCGACTAATTCCTGTTGCCTTGACCTTATCAGCTGCCGGATTATTCTGGTACTCATATAAATACATCCCCTCCATGTCCAGCATTAGCCGCAGTATTTCTATACTATTCTATGTGCTGTTCCTAGATCATATTTCTGAGGATAAAAATGGGAAACATTTGATATATGTTATTTTAAACTCGTTCAATACTATAGTTAAACTTAATGAGGCCCAAAGATATATTGGGGCATTGCCTAACCTCCGTTATCTTAACAGCAATTCTTTCAACTATTTGCCTGATTATGCTTGACTGGTTTTAATTTCATAAATCCTTCGCCATCCAATGAAATTTCCAGTTTCTGATTTATGACTATCGAAAGCGGAAAGATCTCCGACTCTTTATCCGAAAAAATCCAACGCCGTTTCCTTGGACCTAAAAGTAAAAACGAACCTGCTTCATGCTCCCCCATGAAATTCAATCCATCTTCACTTATCGCTTCACCCTTCCTTACAGGTACACCATTACTGATCAACTGATTTCCCAAAGCCCTGACTTCATCTGTCGTTATGTTTATTTCACTGATGCACAGGACGCCTTGAGCTGAAAAAGACTCAACCTCGGACTCGGGTGATACGGAATATCTCGATATGAACTCGACGATGTTGCCTGAAGGGTCTAAAAAATAAAAAGAATGTGCGTCTGAAAAGCTGAAATAAACTTCGTCATCATCATCTTCTCTAGTCAATTCCATTTTTGATTTCGCCCATGCTTTTGCCGAGGTAAATAAATTGATCGGTATGTTCATGGCAAAATGGTAAAAAGGCTTTTCTTTGTGATGATATTTTTTAATTTCAAGCATACTTTCCCCAGCCTTAATCTCAAAACCATCATCAGTTTGCAATAATAACTCGAATCCTAACACATCAACGTAAAAACTCCGCATTTCATCCCAGACATGACTATACAAAGTGACCTTATTGATATTCAACGTTCAATCCCCCTTCCCTTTAACGAATATTGTAAATTTATCCTGCATTTATGCAAACATTCGGTACTATTCAAAATCTATATCATTCTATTCACCCTTCCTTTTTTTACAATAAATATCCAATTATTTAGCGACAGGCCAACTCAAAAAGGACCACCAAATCGGTGGTCCTCGCTTCAGCTTTATTGAAGATCTCGCAGTTTACTCTCCATTAGCTCATTTTACATCCTAAAAAGGTTCACTCTTTAATTTTCAGTCCAAGCATGGCTGCAAAGACTATCGCTTGGTCAGGGGAAACTTCGCATCCTTTTAAATCCTCCGGGGATACGGTAAGCCTTTGAAATGTAGAACTGCTAATATCAATTCCTTTGAGCGGTGTCCGTGAAAAGTTCACTTCATTTAATCTGCATGTCTCGAACTTCACTTTGATGAATTTACACTCATAATAATCAGCACTTTCCAATGAGCAATGATCGAACTTCACTTGCTTTAAACTGGAATATCCAAAGGCACTTAAATTCAAGTTGCAATTCTCAAATGAAACATTCCCTAAACTCGCGTCAGACAGGTTAATGCCTAAAAGTTTGGACTCTTTGAATTCCACCCGATGAATGGAACCGCCCATGAAATCGGCATTCGTCAAATCGCAATGATCAAAAATAACATCCGTCAGCTCGATATTCCTGAATGATACATCGCTGAATGTCACACTTTTAAAAACAATCTGTGATAATACGATTTTATCCATCTTTTCTCTATCGATCGTGCTATTGGTTATAATACAGGAATCAAGATAAGGCTCATCTTGATAATATATTTCCTGAAAGTTCGCTTGAGTTAAGTCTTGAGGGATCTTTGGCTGTTCAATTTTGATTTTGCCTGACATCTTATCACCTTTTCACTTTATTTCTTCAATCACTGGAAAACCTTTTCTAACTGCCTCACACTTCTTTACCGGAAACGGTATGATTTATTTTTTAATGGTCTGAACCGATATGGGTCCACCGCTGGTAATATACTAACCGTAAGCTATATTTCGGTGAAGTTCAATCTAAGAATTTCGCAAAAACGACTATTATTTTTCGTTATTTTATGTCATCTTCCATCAATATTTCGCAAAAAAAAGCTGCCACATCGGCAGCTTTTTAACTTTAAACTTCAGTATGTAATCCTGTTGGCATCAGGAAATAATATAACGCTGCACCTATTACGGCCATCATACCGCTTATCAGAAAGAAAGCATGAAAGATATTCCCTCCCACAGTCGGGGAATTGGATACAATACCATTTGAAAGCAGAAAAAGGACACCCAATCCCAACAGGAAAAGAGCCATTTTTTTAATACTTCTTTTAAATAGGATATATCCCGTAAGTATGATTAAGTACGATGCGACAAGGACCATAAGAAATGGAAATTGCGATTTGAATTTAGCGGCATACACAAAATGATCTAAATTCGAAATATCCTTTGCCTCCATCGCTTGAACATCATTTACTTGTGTGAAATGCGTGGAATACTTCCATTCCAAGGCCTATCCATAATTTCACTGCCTTCATACCAGGTACATAACGTAAAAACCATGAAGAAAAATGCAGCGAAATCATTTGCAACAAATTGTTAAACGGTAAAAGCAATATGTAAACAAACACATTTTCCTGAATAATATAATCTACCCTCTTTTAAGGAGTGTTTGGGAATATGACTATACGTGGAGAAGATCTTATTCTTTCGGGAGCATGGATACTATTTATTGGTTCACTTATTGATACAACCGGGCAGACCCAGCAAACTTTCACCCACAGCGATCAGGGGAAAGATTTAATCGTAAAAGGAAATGGGATTGAAGCATTCGGAAATTCGTTGCAAGCCATCGGGAGAACTAAGCTGTTAAAACCAGAGAGGGAGCTAGCTCAAATATATACCATCTTCGGTGCTTGGCTTGAGGCTGCTGGTAATAGTACAAATGCAGTTGGAGTAAGTATTGAACTGAATGGTGCTGAGGAAGAGGGAGTAAAAATAGATACCCTTGGCAGTGGAGTCCAAGGTCTTGGCGCAGCTTTTGAAGCAGTAGGTGCATTTCTTGAAGAGGATTCATCCTATAGGGAACTTGCGATTATAGGAAATAGCTTCATTTCCTTAGGCTCTTTTTTAGCAGCGATCGGTAATATTTACGTTTTAAACGAAAAAAGTGTAATTGGAGAACAGATTCTATTGATCGGTAGCTGGATTCAAGTTATTGGTGCATTTATATTACTTCATGCTATTACCCTTGAGGTTGAACACATTAAACACGAGGAACACGAGAAAAATCTGAAACATGGAAACGGCAATTCTTATCCCTATTCTTATAATAATTATTCCTACACCTGATAAAGGTGCTAGCTAATGCTAAAGATGGATGTCGTTAGTTCTTATTTATCATATAGAGCAGTTGCTATGCCATTTTCCTTCATCTTACCAATTAACGAAAATACTTAAGGTGCCGCCAATTCAACTTTCATCCTATCTGGGCCTTCAGAGTAAACAGCATAATGTTCCTTCCCACCGGCGAATGGGTACTTGTCAGCATAGAGGATGGTAATTCCTCTGTCCCTTAATTTTCTGGTGATCTCATCAACCTAATGACGGGAGGTGGCGTGAAAGGCTAAATAGTTAAAACCCACTCGTCCCCGATGATAGGAATGTCAAGATACCTTTATTCCGATTGTACAAAACCAATGTACATATCATCCAATCTCCAACTCTTCCCGCTTTCCTTGGAATGGCTCATAATTCATTTCCTCCAAAAACCAGCCCCAAAAATCAACGGTCCAATTTAAATTTGAAACATTCAGCTCATGAAAATACCTGCAGAACAAAAAAGGGCTGTTGCATTACAACCCTTTTCCCCCGACCCCTTTATCAATACCAATAAAGGTCTCTATACAACACTTACGCAGGTCACTTATTTTAAGATTTCGTCATAAAGCTCTCCGCCGCCATTTATTTTGATAATTTTCAGGCGGTTGGAATTTTTGACGAAAACGGTTTTATATTGTTTTTCACCGTTCAGCTCAATAAGGAAGACTCGTTTATCATCGTTATCCGTTTCCTTATTGAAGGTATAGTCTTCGTTGCCGATTTGCTCGATGATTTTGTCATATTCAGGCAAAGAAGACCACTTCTCATGTTTAGGATTTGCTTGAGTTTCTGTTTGCGAGGGTTGCTTTTGTTGTTCATTTTCAGTTTGGGTTTGATTTTCATCTGTTGTTTGCACAGGTTTTTCCCCGTTTTCATCGGCTTTGTCATTATTGCAAGCAGTTAGCATGGCTGCACCGGCAATCAACGCGATCATAGATTTATTCATGCTTCACATCATCTCCTATTCCTATATTCCCATTCGATTTAACTAAAAACCTGATTTTAACTTTAACTAAACAAAACAAATCCGAGTGGACAGAATGGATTTGTTTTGCTATTATAGTTACCAAGGGTAACAATTACTAAGGGTAACTATATATTGTGTATAAGGGGTGTTTCTGATAGAGATCTACCAAAAGTTCTTTCAGCAATTTTTGCTGCTGTACCGTCCGTTTGAAAACAATCTTAATATTCAACTGGGTAAGCATGATTTACACAGGGCGCAATGGTCCATTTTACATTTCTTATTCAATTATGATTCGGCAACGCTTGTAGAGCTTGCCAATTATCAAAGTGTGGAAAAACCAACGATTACGAGGACCATTGCCCGCTTGGAAGAACTGGGGTATGTCGAGCATGTGCCCAGTAAAGATAAACGCGAGAAAAGAATGCGGCTTACTGAGCTTGGCAAAAAGATCTACAGCGAAGTCCGCGTGACAATCGATCAATATGAACAGGATATCTTGAAAGGAATCACTGAAGAGGAACAACTTGCAGCCATACGCATCATGGGCGAAATAAGAAATAACATTATAAAGTAAGGAGATAATAACATGGATCAATCCAGAGCCAGACTGTGGACGAAGGACTTTGTCATCGTTTCGTCCATCAATTTTTTCATAACATTAATCTTTTATTTACTGATGGTGACACTTGCCATCTATGCTGTTAATGAATTGGATGCTTCTACAAGCGAAGCCGGACTCATATCGGGTATTTTTATTATCGGGACGTTGATTGGACGTCTGTTCATTGGCCGTTTCATTGATTCTATCGGCCGTAAGAAAACATTATTCATCGGTTTGATCTTTTTCACTATGACAACACTTCTATACTTTGTGGACCTTGGAATTGGCTTCCTGCTTGTTAACCGCCTGATCCACGGGATGGCGATGGGGATGGCGAGTACTGCGACAGGAACGATCGTCGCCCAGATCATCCCGGCAACACGAAAGGGAGAAGGCATCGGCTATTACAGCATGAGCGCGACACTTGCGACGGCAATCGGTCCTTTCATCGGTCTGTATATGGCTCAGCATACAAGCTTCCAAGTGATTTTCAGTTTCTGCCTGGCTTTAGGGGTAATCAGCCTGATTACAGCATTCTTCTTGTATGTTCCGGCATTGAAAGTGACGGCCAAAGTTACGGAAAGCAAAGGATTCAAGCTTTCCAATTTCATTGAACCTAAGGCACTGCCCATTTCAATCATCACTCTGTTATTGGCATTCTGTTATTCCAGTGTCCTTTCTTTCATCAGTTTTTATGCCATTGAAATCGATCTGGTCAATACGGCAAGCTTCTTTTTTGTCGTTTACGCAGTAGCTGTATTGTTATCACGTCCTTTCTCAGGACCGTTAATGGACCGTAAAGGATCGAACTTCATTATGTATCCGGCGTTCATAGTTTTCGGGATCGGCTTGCTGCTTCTAAGTATGACAACCAATAGTTTCTCTTTACTGGCAGCTGGTTTCCTCATTGGCCTCGGATTCGGTAATATGCAATCAAGCTCGCAGGCGATTGCCGTTAAACTGACACCGCCTCACCGAATGGGGATGGCAACGTCCACCTTCTTTATCATGCTTGATGCAGGACTTGGATTCGGCCCTTATATTCTGGGATTCATCATTCCGGTAACAGGTTACAGCACACTTTATGTCATCCTGGGTGTTTTGGTCATCGCAACCTCCGTCCTTTACTACTTCTTGCACGGCAAGAAGGAACGTACAGCCAGAACGAACTTGGCTTCCATTTAAATGAAAAAGGGATATCCCATTGGGGGATATCCCTTTTTCATTTAAAGCTTTAGTAGGTCTTTATTTTATTTCCAAGTCATCGATATAAAGTCCAAAACTTTTGCTGTTCTTTTTATTTATGACTGTTTCACCTTTATATAAAGTCTTTCCAGTCTTTAAATCTGCAATTAGAAGTTTGGCTGGCTTGTTTAATTTGCCCTCTTGATTCATTTCGTTTAATAGGAAGTACACACGCCCGTTTTTAAAGGCAGCGGTATATTGTTCTTCCTTATTAGCAGCTATATCCAGCTCCCTATCATTCGTTAACGTTCGACTGCTGAGGTCAAATGTCTTAATACGATATTTTCCTGATTTCATTTCAACTGCATATAGGTTTTTCCCGTCTGCATATCCTGATCTTGCCATGTCAAGGCTAAGCGGTCCTTTTATTACCGTTTCTAATTTTTCCGTTTCATAATTATAAGATATCAGCTTGCTTTCTTTTAGTTTTTCCTCAAAGGGACCCTCCTCATGATTTACTCCTTTAATTAACGAAATTAAAACCATGCTGTTCGGCTGAGAAGGAGCAACATCAATTGGCATTTCAAAATCAACTTGATTAGGGTAAGTAAAGGTTTCAGATACAAGGGTTTTATCGCTCAAGACTTTTTTATTAGCTAAATCGATCGTATACAGATGAACTTCTTTCGTTTGCTTCTCACTGTTGGAATTCACATCATTCATCGTTAACACCTGTAGTTTTGAATGGACCAACTGCACATCCCTGACATCAACATTCATGATTCTCTCTTGATGGGGAAGTTCAATTTGGAAAGAAGTTTCCTCTTCGTCTTTCTTCTCCAGTAAACCGATATCAAACTCCGCTTCCATTTTCCCGTTATTCGTAAAATCGCTATTCACCCAAGCGTAAGCGAGAAAATCATCGTCTTCATATAAAGAACTAATGGAATCCTTGCCACGCATAAACGAACGATGTTCTTTTATTAATCTTTCAATTTGATGATCATATCCGTCAGACCATAATGGCCTATCGCTGCCATATGTGGTTCGATTGGATTCAATCGTCAATGGTTCATAAAAATTACCATTTCCAAGTGTTGCTTGTACGATGACCGGATCAAGCTCTATATCGCTGCCTTCAATTGTCTTGAACGTATACCTTGGAAGGCTGGAAGCGGAGGAAGCTACTTTGACATAATAGGTCCCGATGCTTAAGAGGACAACCAAGCTAATAATGATGCTGCATAAATAACGTTTCACCCTGTTCACTCTCCTTTTTTAATTGTTTTTATACGGTAACGCGGTTTTTCAATAACCATGAACCAAGCCAAATTGATAATCCTGTCACGATGATTCCCAATGTGAGCAGAAGACTGAATAATTCATTCGAGTAAAAATGGAAAATTCCACTATCCATTATGAAAACAGGAGCTAAAAACAGCGCAGCAGTAACTCCGCCATACACCAACCCCAATATGATTCCTTTAATGCGGAAACTCCGTTCAAACATGATTGCTGTGAATACGATCGACATGACCATAAGGCCGATACCATAGGATAGCAGGAATTCTGTGAAGTTGTTTGGAATGATCATTGCCAAAATCGGACTGGTTTTAGCGATGGTAGGAATTGACATTTCATTCAAGAACGCTTCCGGTATTTTTGAATTAAATAGCGTATTTTCCATTGGTAAAATGATGATTTGGAAAGCAACCATTCCTAACACCATCAAGAAGATGGCCGTGGCTTTGGAAAGGTAGATCGATAATCTGGATGTCGGTAACATCAATATGCGATAAATGAATGTATTTTTTCCAAACCAATCACGGTACCAAATAAGGAAAATATAAAAAATAAGGGCAACCGCACTCAGCGCAATCGGTCCTAAAAACCAGAGCGTATTGGCGATATGGGTAAAATCAATTCCTCCATAATTGGCAACATAAGCGGCTTCCGATAGTTTTTCTTGCAACATGATTTCCTTGGCATCATTAAGAAGACTCTTCGTTACGATCAGCACCCCGGCAAATTGCGAAACCAAGGTTATCAACAATAAGCTAAGATAGATTTTACTGAAACGGTTGATTTCAAAGTTCACTAGTTTTATATATCGCATCATGATTGATACACCTCTCTCATTACATCGACTACCGATTTCCCTTCTTCTTCACGCATTTCTTCTGTATTGAACTCTTTAAGCACCGTACCGTTATCCAATAAAATGACCTTGTCGATCAAATGCTCGATATCACCGATTTCATGGGTCGTGATGATGACTCCTCTTTCTTCAATCAGGTGGCTCGCAAAAACATCGGCGATTTGCTCGCGGCTGAATATATCGATTCCCGAAAATGGTTCGTCCATCAGCACATAATCGACGTCAAGTGACAGACCAAGCATCAGGTTGAGCTTAGCTGTATTCCCTTTTGACAGTTCCGTAATGCGACTCTCCTCTTTAAGCTTGAAAAACCCCAGCAGTTGGTTAGCTCTTTCCGGATTCCAGGACGTATAGAAATCCGACATGAAAACCATGGCCTGTTTAATAGTCATTTGCGGAAGCATGGTCGGTGCGTCCGGAATGAAGGTGATTTTTTCATACCTTTCCTTTGTCATCTTTTGATCATCGATCAGGATTTCACCTTTATATGGCGTCAATCCCATGATCGCTTTGAGTGTTGTCGTTTTACCGACACCATTTATCCCGATCAGGCAAGTGACTTCCCCTTTATTGGCTGTAAATGAAACACTATCCAAGATCTTTTTCCGCCCATAATTCTTGGAGATCTTTTTTACTTCTATCATTTTTCTTCCTCCTCCCTTATTTCTTCCGAGTATTTTTCTTTAACCACACGCAGCAGTTCTTCAACTGGTACATTAATCGGACGAATCGCATCGACAAACGTATCGACGGCTGCCAAAATCAATTCCTGCCTCACAGCCTGTAAAATCGTTTCATTCGTCGTGATTTGACTGGGGAAATTTCGTTCAGTATGAATCAAGCCCTGTTCCTCCATTTCTTTATACGCTTTTTGAGCGGTATTTGGATTTATGTTCAGTGAAGCCGCCAGTTCCCTTCGCGATGGAATTTCCTGTCCAGCCACGAATTTGCCTATGGCTATTTGTTCTTTAAAATGCCTAACGACCTGCAGATATACCGGTTCCCGGGTATTTACGTTCATTAAAACCACCCCCTATTTATTTAAAAAGGTCTAAAATACGTGTATGTACTAAGTGGTTCATACACCTTATAGATGTACTATACCCGTAATACACCTAAGCTGTCAACAAGGAATTCCAAAAAAATGAAAACCCCGTATGCGCAGTGCAGACGGGGTTTGGTTTTTCCTTAATCTTTCAATAAGCCTATATTATCCTGTACAAATTGTGCAAAGGAAATGGGAGCACGGCCCAAAATATCACGTAAGTCACTTGTTACCCGTTTCGCCAAACCGATTTTTGCAGTCGTGTAAATCCCTATCATTACGACTATTTTTTCTGTACTTATCCCCTTCCTTTTATATGTTTTCCAAAATTCATAAATGCTTGGATTGGAATAAGTGAAGGTTTTCCCTGTCTTATTACTGAAGATTTCAGCTACCTCTTGATAAGACAATGATTCATTTCCTGTTAAATCATAAGATTTCCATAGATGTTCTTTATTTAACAAGGTTGTCTTTGCAGCGACGCCAATATCACGCACATCAATAAAGCTTGTTTTTCCTTTACCTGCCGGGACATATATATCATGTTTCTTCCTTAATTCTTCTCCATGTTGTGTAAGTAGGTTTTGCATAAAGAAACTGGGGCGCAGAAACGTATAGGGAATGTTTGATTCGACAATGAGTTTTTCAATTTTGGCATGTGGGACGATCTTGTTTTTATCCGCCCCCAGTACGGAAAGAAAAACGATATGATTCACCTTTTGCTTTATCGCTTCTTCAATGAACGGACGGAAATACTTATTTGCATCAGCAAGCTGCGGAGGCCTCATTAAAAAGATGGAGTGCACCCCTTCTAAAGCTCCCGAAATAGATGAAACATCCTCAAAGTTCAAATAGCGGTCACCTTGGTCTTTCCGGTGACTTGCTGTTTTACACAAAACCCCTTCGTTTTTTAATTGCCTCACGACTTCCCTTCCTACGTTACCTGTCGCACCTGTAATTAATATCATGATTTACACCCTTCCTAATACTACAGACATATATTAATATCCGTAAAAAACGTTATATAAATTACTGAAATAGATGATGAAGCAGCCGATCTTTATCTTCAAAAAACTGTTTCATTAACAAATAGTGATTGGAATCCTCTAAAGTCACCTCACTCATTCCATCATCTGAAATTTGGAGGATTTTAGCATCTGGGTAGGCCATGATGATCGGGGAATGGGTGGAAATGATGAATTGGGAACCTTGTTTGGCAAGCTCATTTATCCTGGCCAGCATCGATATTTGTCTCAATGGCGACAAAGCAGCTTCAGGCTCATCGAGGATATACAATCCATTGCCTTGAAATCGTTCTACAAAAGCAGAAAAAAACGATTCCCCATGAGATTGCTGGTGAAGTGATTTTCCACCGAAGGAATCAATGATTTTCGACCCAAACGATGCCTCCCTGTCCAATTCCTCTATATTCGTAGCTAAATTATAAAAGGTTTCCGCCCTAAAGAAAAAATGATCCTTCGGCTTGTATACGCCTTTTTTCAAACGGAGGTATTCGTCCAAATTGGAATGTGAATCATAATTGGAAAAATTGAAATTCAACGTTCCTCCTTCTGGATTGAAGCCATACGCAATCGCAATGCCTTCAAGCAAGGTGGACTTCCCCATTCCATTTTCCCCGATGACATAGGTAACACTGGGATGAAAAGCAACTTCCTGAAGGTGCCTGATAACCGGAAGATCAAGAGGGAAATGGTCATACGAAGATATTCGGTCTCTATTGAGGTAGATGCCCCTGATATATTGTGAATCATAATCTAGTTTCATTTGTTATCACCCTTCTGTAGAATATGTTCTTAGAGCCATACCATTAAGACTGCAACAATCCAATACTCCATTGACTGTTCAAATTGATAGATTGATAATGTTTAATACTAAATGACCGCCCACTTTGGATGCAATTCAATTAAACTTACTGAAATGCGCTGGGTTGAACCTTTCATTCCCGATCCGTTTATCAGTGCAGGCAATTCCTTATCCGCGTACCGTTGATGTGAATCTTCATTGTCCCATAATGATGCGGCCAGGTAACTGCCGTTTTGCCTTTTACAGAATGCGTCTGTCAGCATGCCCCTATTCCCTACAC
This sequence comes from Peribacillus sp. NPDC058075, assembly GCF_042885195.1. Taxonomy (NCBI): domain Bacteria; kingdom Bacillati; phylum Bacillota; class Bacilli; order Caryophanales; family Bacillaceae; genus Peribacillus; species Peribacillus sp. NPDC058075. Next base: position 103,932 of record NZ_JBHVSL010000003.1, read on the forward strand.
CTTTTAGTACCTGCTCAAAACGGGCATGATTATCCTTTTCAACAGAACAGTCAGCCACTCGCAGCAATATCCCTTTGTTCAAAAAATACGTAATGTCCGTTGTTCCTATATTGGATATGCTCTCGTAGATATCGACAGAAATATTTGTATATGTACTTCCTTGGTCACTCTTCCCGATTATTTCATCATGCTGATGCTGCATGAAACTTTGATATGAACAAAGATCTTTCCAAACGGAGAGAATGCCTGCTTCATAGGGGTCATTTCTATTCCACCCTCCGATTTGTCCCATGAAACCAGAACAATGGCGCAATTCCCCCCATCTCTCTTGTGCCTTTGAGAATGAACGCTTGTTTTCCTCATTCACTTGGCATTTAATCCACTTCATTAACATGATGATCACCACGCTTCGCCCAATGTTTCGCTTTTTCGTCAACCTCTTTTATAAAATCATTTTTCCCGTTTACATATCCTTTAATATCATCTGGGAATTCCGCTGCCAAGCGCTGCTTCAGCCTGCTATACCTTTGTGCTTCCTCAGGGTGTGATAGCAAATAATCCCGAAAAGCGAGGTGTCTGGCTATTTCTTCATGTCCTTTTTCAAACATGTGTATATGGTGCGACCTCTCATCCCCGCCTTTAAGAAAAAACCTTCGTCCAGCGATTCCGTTCTCTCCCCTGGCATCATACCCTATCTCTTCCATCTCTTTATTAAAATCAGCCACACATTCCACATCTTTTACCACTGCCAAAATATCTATTACTGGCTTGGCATGGATGGCCGGGATGGCTGTACTGCCAATATGATATAACTTTATCAATCCAGGCCCGAAAATATCCTCTAATTTTTGGCATTCATCATAAAATAGCTTGGACCATTCTTTCTTATATGGTACGACCTCGACCTTTCTCATGTATGCCTCCCTTTCATGTACATTCCTTTAGATATTTCGCTTTCTTCATGACATTTAATATAAATGGAGCTTTCGCTTTCGTGTACCCCGCTACATCCCCAGGATGCTTTTGAGCTAAGGATAATTTTAATTCTTGATATTGTTTCCGTACGTCAGGATGGCTTCTTAGATAGTCCCTGAATGAAAGATGGTTCTTCCATAATTCACTTCCGAATCTATAGATATGCAAATGATGTGTCCCCGCTCTCCATTGCCCTTTTCTAAAAAAACGCCTTTCGGGAAACTCCTTATGCGGGACAAATTCATACACGATCGATTTCAATGGTTCAATGAACGTGTCAGCTTCTTCTAATTGCTTTACACCAGCCATGATGTCCAAAATCGGTTTTGCCCCCAAGCCTTTTTGACGGACGTACTCCCAATGTGCTCAACACAAATAGGCTTGTCCTTTAGGACTTCCTTAATCTTTGCTTTTTCCTGTTCGAATTCAGTAACCCAATTAGGGTTGTAATTCTCGATTGTAACTGGTTTTTCCATTTTTTCCCCCGACTTTCATGTTAATCATGTTCATTAATTAAAAAATCCACCTAGAATGGGGGTCTTGTTTTAGACTATCGTTTTTATCTATTGTAACAATGGGATAAGCGTAGTAATAAGAGCTGTAATCAATCACATACCTTTTTTACCTTTTGTCACGTGACCACGCGATAATAGGATCCTGAGTACTCGGTTCATAGTACGTTCCGGCATACTCCTTTTCTTTTCCAGTTATTTTATTAGTCCGTATAACTGTGTAAGTTCCTTTATCGTAATTTTTGGTAAGGTAATATTTCCGATAGGTAAACCCTTTTTTGGGTCCAGTTACGGTGACTTCGTGTTTGTACTCTTCTGGCTTGTTTAGGTTTTCCTTCACTACACCCTGAATATTCAGTGGTGTTTCTTCAAGCTGAACATCTGTGCGGATATTAACATCTTGGGTCTTAATTTTTCCCCTAGGTACAGATGCCATTTCGATTGTTTCTTCGGTTTGTTCCAAGAATGACTTTGTAACGCTGTAGGAGTATAGGATTTTCATAGAGCTTATATCGTTTTTTACTTTGCCTGCCAACTCTGGCATGGCAAAGCTTAAGACAAAGGTAATGGATATTCCGATGATTAATAATGTTAGCGGAATTTTTTTCATATTTCCTCTTTCTTAATTACATATTTGTATTCACAAGAATATTGAACATCCTCTGACATCATCAATTCTGTAAATCCCCCTGTTTTGAATCATGAGGAATAATTCCAAATTTCGCAATCAATAGTAAGGCAAAAAAAATAAAACAACTGAAACTGGTGTTTTCTATTGCTTCTATATTCCTTCCATTAATCAAATTTACAAATAAAAGAATCTTAATATTATGAGAAAACCTAACAACGACCGTTAACCCATCCATTTCAAATGGTGTTTTCTTAATTGGGGCTTTCTTGATTTTTCACTTTCACTCACATCATATACGGATTACGGACGATAAAGTTTCAAAATAAAGGAAGAAATACCAATCTATTTCCCCGTAAATTATAAAAAAAGACCACCAAATTGGTGGTCTTTTTAGTTAATACATATTATAAAACCCAGTTGCTTCCATCGAATTTCCCCTTGCAAAGCTATTACCGTCAATATCGATGATCCGTTGTGAAGTTTTTCACGTTTATCGGTTCGGTTCCTGTTGTTATAAAGGCTTTTGTAATTATCCTATTATGTTTCATAACAACCCTTCCTTAAATCCATAAACTTCATAAAACTTTGTTTTTCTTTTTTTTCATGTACCCGCGAATGAACATTCCTGCAATAATAAGAACCGCAACTACTGCGATTGGCTGGATATAGGGCTTGGCCATCTCATTAATCTGTCCCCAATTGCTTCCTAACTTCATCCCGAGAAATACAAAAAGCACAGACCATGGAAGTACGGCTAGTAGCGTATAATTCGTGAATTTTATTAAAGACATTTTAGAAATCCCTGCTGGTATCGAAATAGCATGTCTGACAACCGGAATGAACCGAGCCGTAAAAATGACACTTGGTCCATAGTTAGTAAACCAAGATTCCGATAGCTCAATATGTTTCTTGTGTATGAAAATATACTTTCCGTATCGTTCTAAAAATGGTCTTCCACCATAATATCCGATTAAATAAACAAAGATCTGAGCGATGGTTCCACCAATTGTTCCGGCAATAACCGCCCCTACAAAACTGATGTTTCCTTGGGATACTAAAAAGCCTCCATAAGATAATACAATTTCACTAGGAATGATTTCAATCATAAGACCGAGAGTAATTCCAAGGTACCCATAATCCATAAGTGTAAGTAGGATAGATTGGATAAAATCGTTCATAAATCAGATTCCCTCTTTCATTTTCAGCTTTTCTCTTAAAAAATTCTCGACCGTTGTTGATAATTCCCCTTGTAGAACACCCAATTGCGCACACTACAAAGTGCTTCTGATTAAACGAATCTTCCCGTCGATTCATTAAATACAGAACAGATAATTTTAACATCACGTTACTGGAACTGAATTACCCCTAGCTATAAATAACTTTTGACTGATTGGTTAGGTATGACGGCTTACTTGCTTGTTTAAGATTAAGGATCCATTTCATTACTTCCACTATTCCCTCAGGTTTTTCCAGCTCTATATCCTTTTGATAAGATTCGATGGATATATTCCACTGATCCATTTTTTTATGGTCCTTTAAAATACTGAGTATTTGTTTTTCAAATGATAAATTGTGATTGAGTTCAAATACAAGTTTATGGTCTTTTAAATACTGTAGATTAATTTCCTCCTGTCCTGGAAGCATTGAATGAACAAAAATCGGTAGCCTTTTTCGAAGTGCTTCACTAATGGTTACACCGCCGGGTTTCGTAACGATTGCGTCCACTTCTTCATAAAGTTTGTTCATTTCTGACCTTGATGAGATATAAGGTAATGGGTTAATATGAGCTAAATTCCACGTATCTATTGCATCATATAGCTTTTTGTTGTTACCACAAAGTACAAAATAATCAAAGTCAGTTGATTTCTTTAACTCATCAGCTAAATTCAATATCCCACCCAGGCCACTGTTTCCTCCTGAGATTAAAATTTTGGGGCGATCTGCGTTTTTTAATACACGGGCTCTTTTAGTAATTTCCTCATGCACAGGAATACCAGTTACCATCATATTATGTTTCGGTATTTGATTCTTGATTATTAGCTTTTCTTTCAATTCCTGGGTAGGAAGAAAATGAAAATCAATCTCCTTGCTTCCCCACACATTATTAATAAAGAAATCCGTATATACGTTGATGATTGGGATATTGCATTTCCCTTTTATTTTCAACTGGCTTAAAAGATAGGAAGGGAACCCGTGTGTACACACAATTAAATCTGGCTTTTCCTCCGCTATCAGTTGCTCCATTTTCTTCAAGAATATATATTGATACCATTTAAAGGAACGTTCCTTCGCCAAGGAAACGTAAAAAAGGTTTTTATAAGCGAGATTATAAGTTTCAGGTGCATAACGGATCCATTTTAAGTACCCAGTCGTTACCATTTTTTCTAAAGAGTTACTCGTATAACTTAACAGATCCACTTTTTTCAAAGTAACTCCGTTTGTATGTTTTTTAAACATATCCATTAAGGCCTCTGCAACTTGATGATGTCCTGACTGCATGCGAAAGAGAGGTAAAAACAAAATCTTCTTCATATATGTCATCTCCTATAGAAATCATTCTTTTAATACGATGATTTCACACTAAGAAAAAAAGACTATTTGCATGTTCAAGAGCTTTTTTCCTCTTACAATATATCACTGATTTTGTTAAATACTTTCTTTTTAATCAATTTTTAATGATACGTTCAGTGTATCTTAAGTCCCCTTCTCTAAACTAAATAGCCCGATTAGAAAACCAATTGTAAAAACTGGTTATTCCAATCGGGACGGGAATCATCCTTATGGAGTGGGCCCTATTTTTGGGCATTCTTTTTTTTCTTCTTCAAATAATTGATGGAAACGTATATCAATAAAAAAATTATGAATACGACACCTAAAAGTGGAACATATTCCGGATTTATATGAAAGGCATTGCCCATATAATACCCTGCCAATATAAAAGGGACAGTCCAGAGAACCGTGCCCAACAGGGAAAAGAGGAGAAATTTACAGAAGGGGATATGATTGATTCCTGCAAAATACGGACTAATTTGTCTTATTCCTGGTAAATAAAATCCAAACACAATTGTTTTTTGGACATTTTTCATATACTTTCCCTGTACTTTCTCCCAGCGATCATTTGTAATGCCCACGTATTTCCCAAATTTATTTATAAAATGATATCCAACGTATTTCCCACATACATAAGCGATAAGCATCCCTATAAAGGCTCCAAGGATTGCACTCAGCGTGGCTAAACCAAAAGAGAGCTTATTTTGTCCAATCAAGACTCCGATTAGAAATAGAAGAGATTCTTCTGGGGCGGGAATTCCCACAATGCCCATGAATAAAAAAAGAAAAATGATCAGATAGCCATATAAGTCAATAAAATGTAAGATACTATCTATATTCATAAAATCCCCTCGAATCAGTTTATAAGTCCTTTAATGTAATAAATTGTGTTCCCTTTTTTATTGTTTCTTGTAGGTAAACTTCCAAGGCTTCAATCATATATCGAGGCGCTTCTTTATCCGCCCCCAAGGTTTCCCCACAGTCATGGAGCAGGAGAATGGAACCATCTGTTGACGTTTTTCGCAATTGATCAAGTAGGTCATTTTTGCATGTTTCCACTTTCCAATCTCCGAAAATGTCTGACCACATGATCACTTGAAATTTCTTACTGGCAATTTGCGTAAAAATATTAAAATGGCCCCATGGAGGTCTGTAAAAAGTGACCTTTTCATTGGTACATTCCATTATGGCCTTTTCAGTCATATCTAACTGTTTCCTTAAATGAAATGGCGTAAGGACCCAGCTTGAAATATGATCAAAATGATGGATTCCAATTGTATGTCCTTCTTCATGCATTCGTTTAATGATATCTGGGTTATTTTTCACTTTACTGCCCACAACAAAAAACGAACCCTTTAACTTATACCTTTTTAAAAGGTCAAGTAATTGTGTCGTATATTCAGGGTTAGGTCCATCATCAAAAGTTAGGGCTATCCTATTATTCCTCTTGATATTTTTGGTTATGCCCAGTCCGCATACACGAATAAATACCGTTGGGACAATCGTATAAATGAGAAATAGCAATAATAAGATACTCAAGCTAATCATCATAGTAGTGTCACTCACAGAACACCTCATTCTTGTATTTAGCGGCAAATTATCTTGCCCCTTCTTAATCATTTAGCAAGTAGCAGATTACCTTTTGGGTAAGGACAATACCACCTCTGTTCCTTTTCCATCGGTACTAACCACTTTAATATCCCCATTATGTTGATTCATTATATTTTTGGCTATCGACAAACCTAGCCCTGTTCCACCTGTCTCCCGGCTTCTAGCCTTATCCACCCGGTAAAAACGTTCGAAGATATTTTCTATTTCATTCTCAGGTATTCCAATCCCATAATCTTTTACCCTAATGACCGTAGAGTATAACTGATCCTTTACATACACATCAATTTTGTCAGTACTATATTTGATTGCGTTATCTAAAAGGATAATGATCACCTGTTTTATCTTCAATTCATCCGCTATAACCATAATGGAATCTTCTTGATAATGAAAATCTATTTCACGATCATAGACTTCTTTGAATTGATTAAACACGTTCTGACATAAAGTTATTACATTCAATGATTTATAATCCAAAGTATTTTCCAATTCTGTATCGGCTAATTCTAGCAGTCTTTCCGTCATTTTCTGTATACGGGTTGCCTCTGAATGAATTACATTTATAACATCAATTGCTTTCTCTTCGTTTTGTATACGACGTCTTCGCAGTAGGTCAGCATAACTTTTTATAATCGTAAGCGGGGTCTTTATTTCATGGGAAGCATCCGAAATAAATTGTTTCTGTTTATCCAAATTTGCATCCAATCTGCCCATCATCCGATTGAATGTAACAGCCATTTTTTGCAGTTCATCCTTTGTTTCATGTTGGATGATGATTTTTTTTGGTATACCGCTTTGTTCAATATCCTCCATCGTATTAATCATATTGGAAATAGGTCTCATAATTACATTCGATAACCACCTGCCGCCTAGCAACGATAACCCCGCCCCTAATAGGGTACAAAATGTCAAAATGGAAAGTAATACATCCTTCCCTAATTCCAGTCCTAGTAATCTATCTCCAATTTCTAAAGTTGCAACAACTTTACCTTTAGATAGGATAGGAACTCTAACAATTAATATTTGCTCTTCTTTAAGAGCTTGTCTAATTGTACTTCTTTGCGATTCTTGTTCGCTTGAAAATTCCCCTTTAAATTTGGTAATCAAATAATGGTCACTGGATACTTCACTACTAATTTGAGAATCAGGTTGAATGATCCGTATAAATGAATGATTCGTTAAATATGTTGTTAATTTTTTTTCTATCTCTTGAGGAGAATCATCCTTTTGAATTTCAGCAATAATATTTTGCGCTTTGTGAACTAATATATCCTCTTCCATATTTACAGTAATTTTCATAAAAGAAAAAAATACAACTGTATTAACGGCAACCAACACACAGAGTATCCAAGCAGTCGTGATCAGGTTAATTTTTGTAGTAATTTTCATTACTTAATTCTCCCTTACTGTATAGCCAATTCCTCTTATCGTCTGAATAATCGTTGGATCAGAAAAACCTTCTTCCGTTTTCTTTCTTAAATGACGGATATACACATCAATTACATTGGTCTCCCCTTCATACTCATAACCCCATACATTTATCAAGATATTTTCTCGTGTCACTATTTTATTTTTATTGGTTAGTAAATAAACGAGTAAATCAAATTCCTTCGGGGTTAACGCTATAGAAAAACCGCCCCTGTTAACCTCCCTAGTATCGAGATTAATGAATAGATCCTTAATTGATAAGATCGATTCTTCTACTTTTGAAGCTTTGGCAGCTATTGAATTCTGACGAATACAAGAACGTATTCTTGCCAATAACTCCTCGATTTCAAAAGGCTTCGTTATATAGTCATTGGCTCCCTGATCTAGTCCCGTCACCTTATCCATCGTAATATTACGAGCTGTTAATAGGATGATTGGCAGTAAAGTGTTTTCATTTCGTATTCTTCTTAAAACTTCAATACCATTCATTTCAGGTAACATAACATCTAAAAGTATTAAATCTAATTCCCCCTGTAATGCAGCTTCCAACCCCGCCTTACCAGTATGGGCCACAAGCACTTCATACCCTTCGTACTCGAGTTCTATCTTTAATATCGTTGCTATCTGGACTTCATCTTCTACAACCAAAATACGCTGTTTCATTTAAAACCCTCCTATTTGAGTGCGTGCAATATGGAAAGGAAGCCACATCCACATGTATTTATCGAATTTAGCTAGGAATATTAGTTCCATCCTAAATACAGAAAATTGTCGTCCTCTTATCATTCAATACCCTTCTATATTTGCTCCAAAGTCTTGCATATTACTCGCTTTTACTAATTATTGAAATGCTCTTTCTACAATTTAGCATTATTTTGCTTTTAATTTCGCCTTTTAATTGATTTTTAATCCTTTTTTCAAGTTGCGTTAAGGTTGACTTGATATGGTTAATATATCGAAAACGAAATAAAACAAAAGAAGATAAGGAGGATTCATAAATGAATGATACAAAAAGCCCATCCATCGGGCGTCAGATGTTGAACAAGGTTCCTGAAGTCATCATTTATTTCTGGATCATCAAAATAATGGCAACCACTGTGGGCGAGACGGCCGCAGACTTCCTGATTGGAAATCTGAAATTGGGCTTGACCAACACAACTTTAATCATGAGTGTCCTTTTGATCATAACGCTTTTCTTCCAATTCAAAGCGAGTAAGTATGTGCCAAGGATTTACTGGTTTACGGTAGTGATGATTAGTGTTGTAGGCACGCTAATTACCGACAACCTCGTGGACAATCTTGGGGTCAGTCTGGTGACCACAACTATCATCTTCACAGTTGCGATGCTTGCGACGTTTGCGGCTTGGTATGCGAGTGAGAAGACACTGTCCATTCACTCTATCTACACGTCCAAACGAGAAGCGTTCTACTGGTTGGCCATCTTGTTCACCTTCGCCTTGGGTACCGCAGCTGGTGATCTCATAGCAGAAGGTCTCAACATGGGCTATTGGAAGTCAGCACTTATGTTTGCGGCATTGATTGGGGTGGTGACCATCGCCCACTACGGTTTCAAACTAAATACAGTCCTTTCCTTCTGGATCGCCTACATCTTGACTCGTCCTCTCGGCGCCTCTCTTGGCGACTATCTGTCACAACCTCGTGATAAGGGTGGCCTTGGTCTAGGTACGACGGGAACCAGTTTGATCTTCCTCGTAATTATCTTAGGCTTGGTATTCTATTTGACCAAAACAAGAAAAGATGAGAGCAAGGCTGTGGAGTAGAGGTAGATCAAGTTCTGATAATTCAGCTGTCCATCACCGAACAGGTTACAGACCTCTGGGGAAAGTACAATCTTTCCCCGATCTTTCTCCTACATTTACTTGATATGGCTTTCATATTCGGGTTGCACCCTGTAGATTTCACCCATGCAGGACACACAAAAGAAAAGGCCACCAAATTGGTGGCCTTTGTTATAGTATGAAATTTATCTTTATTTTACAAAACTGCGGCATTAATTCAAATTTCCAAATCCGTATTTTTCAAAAACCTTCTTTGAATCTTTGTTTTGGAGATACTCGTAAAATAGTTGGGCTTCTTTAGGATGCGAACTTTCCTTAATCACACCTACCGGATAGATAATAGGATCGTGCACTTCTTTATCAGCCACTGCAACGATTTCTACTTTTTCTGAGCTTAAGGCATCTGTTTTATAAACAAGTCCTGCGTCCACATTTCCTGTTTCTACATATGTAAGCACTTGACGAACATCCTTAGCATAGACCAGTTTTCCTTCAATCTCTTTCCAGAGGTTTAGTTTTTCTAATGTTTGCTTTGCATATTGTCCTGCAGGTACTGACTCAGGGGTACCGATGGATATTTTAGTAGATTTAGTAAGGTCTTCTATCGCTTTTATCCCTTTATCAGAGTCCTTTGGAACCACCAGCACCAGATCATTGCCGACTAAATCGATTCCGTTTTTCTCTTCAATAAGATCTTCCTCTACTAATTTATCAAATTTATCTTCTGCAGCTGAGAAAAACAGGTCGACAGGTGCGCCTTGGGATATCTGCTGCTGAAGAGCTCCAGAGGCTCCAAAGTTATAATGAACTTCTACATTTGCATTCTCTTTTTCAAAAGACTTCTTTATATCATTTAAGGCATCCTGCAAACTTGCAGCTGCCGAAACCATCAGTTCCACTTTCTCGTCAGCTTGTTGCGTCTGCTTTTCTGTACCCTTTTCTTCATCACTTGAACACCCTGCCCCCACTATCACAAGCATCATTATCGAAAAAATCAAAAGGTATATTTTTTTCAAAGTCCCTCTTCCTTCCTTACTAGTTATAATTAGTTATATCTAATTATAACTAGTATAAGACGTATAAAAGGTTTTAATCAATGCCCTTTTTGCTGTGAATTTACTTTTTTAAGAACTCTAAGATACAATAAAGAACGGAGGGATGCACATGTCAAAAGAGCTTTCCTATACGATCGAGGAAGTGGCACAGCTTTTAAAGGTATCTAAATTGACAATTTATGATCTTGTTAAAAAAGGGGACCTCCCAGTATTCCGTGTGGGAAGGCAGATGAGAATGGATGCAAAAGACTTGGAGTTGTATATTTATAACCATAAGTCCAGTACATCCCCAGTTCCTGTTGCCGATTCCCCTAAAAACGAAGTGAAGGATTCCCTTGTCATAAGCGGTCAAGACATGGTGTTAGATATACTAGGGCAGTACATTCAGAAGGACACCAGCTATAAAACATTACGATCTAATACAGGTAGTCTCAGCGGTCTTATATCCATGTACAATGGGGAATCCGACATCGTTAGTTTGCATATGTTTGATGGAGATACTGGGGAATATAATCTTCCTTATATAAAAAAGATTTTGGTGGGTTATCCTTATATTTTACTTAATCTTGTTTCAAGGAAAGCTGGTTTATATGTTAAAAAGGGAAATCCTTTTGGCCTCACAACTTGGACTGATTTAAAACATAAAGACTTGGCCATCATCAATCGAGAAAGAGGATCGGGAGCACGAATTCTTCTTGATGAGCAGCTAAGAATTCACAGTATATCTTCTAAAAATCTTAAGGGATATGAAAACGAAGAGACCAACCACTTAAGTGTGGCTTCAGCTGTTTCTGCTGGGATAGCGGATGTGGGTGTTGGAATTGAAAAAGCTGCAAAAATCGTTGGAATTGACTTTGTCCCATTAATTACAGAACGTTATGACCTTGTTATTTTAAAATCTCCTAAAAACGAACAGCTCATAAACGTTGTTAAGCGCATTTTATCATTGAATTCATTTCAAGCTGAAATCAAAGCTTTAGGTGATTATGATATTTCTCAGACAGGCTCTATCATTTGCGAGACATTTTAAACAGGAAGGCTACTGATTCAGCAGCCTTCCTGTTAAGTATGCATCAAACTATGGTCAATGACTTCACTAGCATAAAAGGCCTTTCTTACTGAGATCAGCTATAAAGAAGTTTGGGCTGTCGGGCTAGATAGGAAGGTGTTCCGTTTTGATTAAGATTAAGGATCAATTTCATGACCTCCACTATTCCCTCAGGTTTCTCCAACTCTATTTCCTGATGATAAGCTTCTATGGATGTGTTCCACTTTTTCATTTTTTTCTGATCCTTCAATATACTCAGCAATTGTTTTTCAAAAGGCGTTATCTGATTAAGTTTAAATACAAGTCCTTGTTGTTTTAAATATTGCAGATTAATTTCCTCCTGCCCGGGAAGCCTCGAATGAACAAATATGGGAAGCCTTTTTCGCAATGCTTCGCTGATCGTGACACCGCCCGGTTTCGTAACGATTGCGTCAACTTCTTCATAAAGCTTATTCATTTCAGACCTTGATGAGATATAAGGCAATGGTTTGATATGTGGTAAGTTCCATGTTTCGATTTCTTCATATAGCTTGTTGTTATTTCCGCAAAGGACTAAATAATCAAAGTCGGTTGAATTCTTTAACTCATCACCTAAGTTTAAAATCCCTCCCAGACCGCTATTTCCTCCGGATATCAAAATTTTTGGCCGTGCTGTGTTTCTTTGGACACGAGCAATTTTAGTGATTTCCTCGTGCACGGGGATGCCAGTGACCATCATCGTTTGTTTTGGTATTTGACGCTTACTCATCAGCTTTTCTTTTACTTCTTGACTAGGAAGAAAATGGGCATCTATCCCTTCGCTTCCCCACACATTATTAATGAAGTAGTCCGTGTACACGTTTATCACCGGTGTGCCGCACTTCCCTTTCATCTTTAGCTGACTTAAAAGATAGGAAGGGAAACCGTGTGTACACACAATTAAATCAGGCTTTTCTTCTGCTATCAATTGTTCTAATTTATTCATGAATAATTGCTGATACCACTTAAATATCCGTTCCTTTGGAGTGTGCACATAAAACAGATTCTTATAGGCAAGATTATAGGTTTCCGGCGCATAACGGATCCATGTTAGATAACTAGTTACAATGATTTTTTCTAGAGAGGTATTGGTATAACTGATTAGATCGATTTTCTTATAAGTAATCCCATTTGAATGCTTTTTTAACATATCCATTAATGCCTCTGCAACTTGATGATGTCCCGACTGCATTCGAAAGAGAGGTAAAAACAAAACCTTCTTCATATGTGTCATCTCCTAAGAAACCATTCTGAAAATACAAAATATATAGTTCATGATATCTTCCTCTTACAATAAATTTCCAACGTTTTATAATAAGGATCCGACTCAACTTTTGGACATTAGTTTTCTCTTTTTCACGTATTTGATAGTAACATATAGTACAAAAATAATTAAAAATACAACACCTAAATATGGAACATATTTGGGATTAACATCAAAAGCATCCCCGATATAATAACCGGCCACTATAAAAGGGACGGTCCATAGAATAGTGCCTAATAGTGAAAATAGAAAGTATTTCCGAAAAGGTATAGAAGAGATTCCTGCGAAATATGGACTAATTTGTCTTATTCCCGGAATATAAAATCCCAATACCAATGTTTTTTGTGCATTATCCGTATAGTTTTTCTTTGCTTTCTCCCAGCGTTCAGTCGTAATCCCAATGAATCTTCCATATTTATTTATAAATGGATACCCCACATATTTTCCGCATGCATAAGCTGCAAGCATTCCGATAAAGGCACCGAGAATTGCACACAGCATGGCCAAACCCAGTGAGAGCTTACCTTGTGCTACCAACACCCCAATCAGAAATAAAAGTGATTCTTCTGGAGCAGGCACTCCCACAATGCCGAAGAATAAAAAAAGAAAAATGATCAGGTATCCATATGTATCAATAAAATGTAAAAGCGTATCTATATTCATAATACCCCCAGAATTAATTATAAGTCTTTTAAAGTAATGAAGTGTATTCCTTTTCCCTTACTTTCCTGCAGGTAAATTTTCAACATTTCAATCATATAGCCTGGTGCCTCTTTATCCGCCCCCAAGGTTTCACCACAGTCATGAAGCAACAGGATGGAACCTTCCGTCGAAGTGCTTCGCAGTTGATCAAGCAGAGTATTTTTGCAATTTTCGGCCTTCCAATCCCCGAAGATGCCGGACCACATTATCACTCTATATTTCTTACTGAAAAGTGGGGTGAATAGATTAAAATGGCCCCATGGCGGTCTATAAAAAATAACCTTTTCATTCGTAACTTCATTTATCGCCTTTTCAGTCATTTCCAACTGTTTCCGTAGATGGATTGGTGATAACACCCAACTTGAAACATGATGAAAATGATGGATACCGATAGTATGTCCCTCTTCATGGATCCTTTTAATAATCTCAGGATTACTTTTCACTTTACTTCCAACAACAAAAAATGTAGCCTTTATCTCATACTCTTTTAAAAGGTCAAGTAATTTTATTGTATATTCAGGGTTTGGGCCATCATCGAAAGTTAGCGCAATCCCATTATTCGAATTGATTTTCTTTGTTATTCCCAGACTGCATACACGAATAACCACCGTTGGGATAATCGTATAAAAAATTAATAGCAATAATAAAATAATAAAACTAATCAGCCATATATGCATCACACAAAACTATCCTCTCATTATTGATATTACCAATACTGATTCTTTCCCTAAATCATATTCATTTACCACAATACTGCAAATATTATCGTATTGAGGTAATTCGTTAAAAAACCTCTCCTTACAATTTAGCATTTTTTTTTCATTATTTTCACTTATCAATCATTTTTTTATTTTTGTAAAGATTGACAGACCAATAGCCCGCTTACAGCAAAACCATAAAGAGTGAGTTTGCCTGCTGTTTTTTTCTTGAAAGGTGTTTAGTTGATTTCAGAAATCCGTTCCCTTTCCGCCGACTGTCTGCTAAGCCTCCTCACCGCAAACGGCTGTGGGGTCTTGGCTAGCCAGTTATTCGGCAGGAGTGTCGCAAATTTCTTCCATCCAATAAGGGTGTTTCAGGGTGAGCTCAATCCGAGCCTCCTATTATCGAAATGGGTTTCTATCTGAATTTTTTAAACAAATTTGATTGAAGCGGGTGACGAGACTCCTGCGGGAAATGCGAGGCTACCGGACCGCCCGCGGAAAGCGAGTGCCTGGAGAGGGAATCAACATTCTATATAAAAGAAACCCTTTAAAAAAGACATTCAGTTCATTTTTTCAATCCAATAAGTTTACCTGCAGATATTTTTAAAAAATCATTCCAGTTGATTGGAACGGAAGGCGCGAGACTCCTGCGAGAAATGCGAGGCCAGGGGAGACCCCACAGGCGCAAAGCACCGGGGAGCCTCCCGGACCGAGTGCCTGGAGCGGAAATCAACATTCTATATTAACTAACCCTTCAAAAAAAACATTCAGCTCATTTCTTCAATCCAATAAGTTTACCTGCAGATTTTTATAAAAAACATTCCAGTTGATTGAAACGGAAGGCGCGAGACTCCTGCGGGAAATGCGAGGCCAAGGGAGACCCCACAGGCGCAAAGCGCCGAGGAGGCTCCCGGACCGCCCGCGGAAAGCGAGTGCCTGGAGCGGAAATCAACATTCTATATAAAAAAAACCCTTCAAAAAAGACATTCAGACCTTTTCTTCAATCCAATAAGTTTACCTGCAGATTTTTATAAAAAACATTCCAGTTGATTGGAACGGAAGGCGCGAGACTCCTGCGGGAAATGCGAGGCCAAGGGAGCCCCACAGGCGCAAAGCGCCGAGGAGGCTCCCGAACCGCCCGCGGAAAGCGAGTGCCTGGAGCGGAAATCAACATTCTATATTAACTAACCCTTCAAAAAAGACATTCAGTTCATTTCTTCAATTCAGTAAGGGTTTCATAAAACAGTATTTTATCGAAAAAAAAAAACACCCTGAGGGTGTTTTTTAAAAGTTTCCAATTAAAGAGCACATTCTTCAATTTCGAATCCAAGGTCTTCGATGATTCCCCAATCGGCTGTGGGTTCTTGACCCGCTGTCGTTAAATAATCGCCGACGAAGATGGAATTGGCTGCATAAAGTGCCATGGGCTGCATGGAACGGAGATTGACCTCACGACCGCCGGCCAGACGGATTTCTTTACTCGGATTAACGAATCTCATCATCGAAATCAATTTCAGGCATTTAGTGGGGGTCAACTCGGAAGTTCCCTCAAGCGGCGTTCCGTCAATTGCATTGAGAAAATTACAAGGAATGGAATCTGCATCAAGGCTGCGTAAGGATAGGGCGATTTCCACCGCTTCCGACTCAGATTCCCCCATACCGAAAATGGCACCAGAACATGGGGACATTCCGGCTTCTTTCACAGCTTCGACTGTATCTACTCGGTCTTCATATGTATGCGTCGATGTAATTTTACTGTAGTTTTCCTGTGATGTATTCAAATTGTGGTTGTAGCGATGAACGCCTGCTTCCGCTAGTTTGCCCGCATGTTCCTCATTAAGGAAACCTAAGCAGCAGCAGATTTTAAGATCCGTCGTTTCGCGGATTTCTTTCACCGCTTCAATGACATGATCGATTTCTCTGTTGGTCGGACGACGGCCAGACGCAACGATGCAATAAGTACCGGCTTTGCGACGAATTGATTCTTGTGCTCCCTCGACAATCTTTTCTTTCGTCAGCCAAGCATATTTATCGATCGGGGCTTCCGACACGATCGACTGCGAGCAGTAGCCGCAATCTTCGGGACATAATCCTGATTTCGTATTGATGATCATATTCAATTTAACTTTTTTCCCATAATGATGCTTGCGTATCAAGTAGGCTGCATTCAAAATTTCCAAAACCTCTTCGTCTGGGGCTTGTACGATGGATAATGCCTCTTCCTCCGTCACTTTATATCCTTTGATAACGTTCTCCGCTAACATCTTCCAGTCCCTTACCATTGTTTCCAAACCTATCCCTCTTTTCTTTATTGTGTGCCGAATCGCTGGTTTATGGATTCCTTGACTATGCAATTCCTAGAAAAGGAGCATAACCCGGTCTGGTAAATAAAGACCAGCTGCCTGCAATATATCCACCTGATGCTCCAACCGTGAGCGTCTCCATCCCCAATCCACTTTCCCTTCCAACCAATTGGTCACATGTGCACCATTAACCACAATGGGCAGCACTTAACATTTAGCAGTATCAATACTGCCTGGCGATTCAAATAAATATGTTAACCTAAAATATTTTAAGTTAACATATCGATAGAATAATAACATACTAACAAAATATTATTCAATGGTATTTTTTCAATATTTTCCTAGTATGCCCTTTAAATACCGATAAAGCTGGCCTTTTTATGTTAACTAAATAATAAATTAGTTGACATATAAAATAGGAATCAGGCAAACTAATAGTGGGCATTTTGCCAGCACTTTCATAAAAGGAGGTTAAAAACTTGAAAGCAAGGACGATTTCCTATGTGGCCCTTTTTACTGCGTTAACTGCCATTGGCGCCTTTATTAAGATACCTATCCCTTACATACCATTTACACTGCAAATTCTGGCAGTCTATTTGGCAGGCGCATTATTGGGGCCCCGGCTTGGAATGCTCAGTCAGTTATGCTACGTCTTGATTGGACTTATCGGGGTGCCCGTGTTTGCTGAAGGCGGGGGATTCGGCTATATATTCAAACCTACATTCGGCTATTTGCTCGGATATATACTGGGAGCCTATGTAAATGGATGGCTGATCAACCGGTTTTCCCTCTCCACGATTCGTTCCATATTCTATGCTAATGCCGCCTCTTTACTGACAGTTTACCTTTTCGGCTGCATCTGGCTGTATGGTGCGATGAAGTGGATTGTTGAAACGCCGCTTTCCATCAACCAGACAATTCTTTACGGCTTCTTGTTACCTGTACCCGGTGATTTAATACTATGCATTCTATGTGCTGTCATCATTCAACAAGTACGTCCGCGCATTGCAAGATATATAAACGTAAAGGAGCTGAATCATCCATGGGCCAAGCCTACTTTATAACCGGAACTGGCACGGATATTGGAAAGACCATCGTCACGAGTGCACTCTATCTGTCTCTTCAAACATTGGGAAAAAGCGTCACGATTTTCAAGCCATTTCAAACTGGAATCAATGAGGAAAATCATACATACCCGGATATATCTTGGTTTGAGCAGGAACTCGGTGTAAAGGACTCAGGGTTTTACACACTGAAACCGGAAACCTCCCCACATTTGGCGATTAAATTAACCGGCAGTCTTATCGATGAGAAGAAAGTCGTAGAAAGGGTTCATGAACTTGAGGAAATGTATGACATCGTATTAGTCGAGGGCGCTGGCGGATTGGCTGTGCCACTTATTGAACGAACGGAAGGTTTCTATATGACGGCGGATTTCATAAAGGATTGCGGCATGCCTGTCCTCTTCGTATCCACAAGCGGTTTAGGGGCGATTCATGATGTCGTGACGACCCATTCTTATGCCCAAGTCCACGATATAAACGTGAAAGCCATTTTGTATAATCATTTCCGGCCGGAAGATCGGATTCATCAAGACAATATCGAAACCATTGAAAAGCTGACTGGGCTGAATGGCCTCGCCTGCATCCCAACACTGGCCGATGTTAGAAAAGACTTGAGGATCTGCATCCTTGATTTACTTAGTGATCAAGATTATACCCAACAACTGAAAGAGGTGTTCAACGCATGAACAGTCAGGATTTAGAACAATGGGATAAGGAATATGTATGGCATCCGTTCACACAAATGAAAACGTATCGGGAAAGCAAACCGCTGATCATCGAGCGAGGCGAAGGCAGCTACCTGATTGATGTGGATGGCAAACGCTACCTCGACGGCTATGCTTCATTATGGGTGAACGTGCACGGCCATAACGAGCCGGAACTAAACGGCGCCCTAATTGAACAAGTGAATAAAGTCGCGCACTCCACGCTGCTGGGATCTGCGAATGTACCATCGATCTTACTGGCGAAAAAACTGGCCGAGATCACTCCCGGTTCTTTATCGAAAGTCTTCTACTCCGATACGGGATCTGCCGCAGTTGAAATCGCCCTTAAAGTCGCTTATCAATATTGGCAAAATATCGATCCCATCAAGCATCAGAATAAAAACAAATTCGTCTCCCTTGACGAAGCATACCACGGCGATACTGTCGGAGCTGTGAGTGTGGGCGGAATGGATCTATACCATAGAATCTTTAAGCCCCTCTTATTTCAACGGATTTCCGCCCCTTCACCATATGTCTATCACATGACTGAGTATGGAGATCAAGAAGCGGTGAAAAACCATTGTTTGAAGGAACTGGAGAAGTTACTGCAACAACAATCAGAGGAAATTGCAGGATTGATCATCGAACCGCTCGTGCAGGGAGCAGCAGGCATCATAACCCATCCGCATGGCTTTTTGAAAGAGGTCGAACAATTATGCAAAAAGTACAATATCCTCTTAATTTGTGACGAGGTGGCCGTAGGATTCGGTCGCACCGGTACAATGTTTGCCTGCGAACAGGAAGATGTCGTCCCCGATATCATGTGCATGGGCAAAGGGATCACTGGGGGATATATGCCACTTGCAGCCACCATCATGACCGAGCAAATCTTTCAATCCTTTTTGGGGGAAAGAGAAGAACATAAAACCTTCTATCACGGCCACACTTATACAGGAAATCAGCTAGCCTGTGCACTGGCCCTGAAGAATATCGAGCTAATGGAAAGCCGCAATCTCATTAAAGACATCCAGAAAAAATCTAAATACCTATCACAAAGACTGCAAGCGCTATACGAACTCCCGATAGTCGGCGATATCCGCCAGCGCGGCTTCATGATGGGAGTGGAAATCGTTAAAGACCGCCAAACAAAAGAAACGTTCACCCTCCAAGAGAATGTCGTTTCCGGAATCATCCATACAGCACGGGAAAATGGCCTGATCATTCGGGAACTTGGTTCTGTCATCACGATGATGCCGATCCTTTCCATGTCAGAAAAGGAACTCGATTTCATGGTCGAAACCGTCTACCATGCCATCCAGGAAGTCTCCATTCATAAAGGTTTGATTCCAGCAGCTAACTGATGCACAAAGAACCGGAAGAGCAGAGCTCATCCGGTTCTTTCTATTCTTTTAATTGTGATATTAGAACTATATCTATAGGAACTTCTTTTCAGACCCACTTCTTAAAAGGCGGTATACTTTGAGGGAATTTAAACGTATTGTATGGATCATATCTCGTTTTCACTTCCCGAAGCCGCTTGAAATTTTCTCCATAGTACGCAGTTGGCCAATCTTCGATGAGGATATCCGGCCAATTCACGTAGTCACCTGTAGTATATGGTGACAAAGCGCATTTAAGTTCTTTGATCCACTGGATGTTTTGCCGCTCTTCTTTTGGATCCGTCCATGTAGCGAGATACTCCTGGGCGATGATGGCGTCCCGATAATAAAAAGCCGTTTCATATGGGGCCACACGGCCAGCTGCCCCTCCTAGGGATTGGTGCCAAATGGCTGCATTTTCATTTGGAGCGTTTTCCAGAAAATGCTTCATCGTCAAGATTGCTTGCCGTTGAAAAGGTTTTTCAATGAAAGACCCCGACCGCTTGCGATAGGCCGGTCGATTTCCACTTGGATCATTAAAAAATTGCACAGCATCAATGTACGGGACTTCCTTTATCATGATATTTGTTGGAGAACCAGCTCTCGTCAAAGGCTTTAGAAGCTGCTGCAGCCTATATGACGGCCCAACAAATTCACCTTGAGCGATAATTTGGTTTACTTCCTTTGACTTGAATTCGATTTCAGAAGTTAAACACTCTTCAACTTGAGGGGCCCAATCCTGCCAGGCTTCAAACACCGCTTCAAAATCTGTCCATCCCCATGTGACGGAGAAAATAGATACCCTTGATACTGGGTGTACCATGAAGGTAAGGGAAGTGATTATGCCAAAGTTTCCCCCTCCTCCCCCGCAGCATGCCCAAAATAAATCACTATTAATTTTCCTATTTGCTTTAATGAGTTTGGCGCCCCTCTTTCCGCATGCCCTTACCATTTCTATTTCAAGCAAATTGTCACAAGTAAGTCCAAAGCGTCTCGATAACATACCTATTCCACCGCCGAGCGTAAGGCCTACAAGACCAACACTGCTTTCGGTCCCAGCCGGAATCGTCGTGCCATACTTCCATAGCGTATTATATACTTGACCTAAATCAGCTCCGGCTTCGATTTTTGCAATCATTTTTTCACGGTTGACCTTGATATTGTACATTTCACTTATATCAATGATTAGACCGCCATTCACTAATGAAAAATTTTCATAACTATGCCTGCCGCTCCTAACCCGGAAAGGTGTATGATTTTCCCGGGCCCACTTCAATGAGTTCAACACATCATTGGAATTTTGACAAAACACAATGACCTTTGGGAATTTAGAAAAACTTAAGTTATTATTTATCCTGGCATGCTCATACTCAGCATCATTAGGTGTAACGACCCGCCCGGTAAGCTTTGCTCTTTCCAAAATATAACCCCTTCCTCGGGTAAAGATGATGTTACATCCTATGAAAAAAGCTGACAGGAAGACACATTCCATAAGTGTCCCCCTGCTGGCATCCCTAGTTACGGCGTCTAATTGGCTTTACTCGTGAGTTTCACTTGTTTACTCGTGTATTCCGCTGTTTTACTCTTGAATTCCGCTGTTTTACTCGAGTTTCGCAGCTTTACTCGTGAATTCCACTGTTTTACTCGAGTTTTGCAGCTTTACTCGTGAATTTCGCTGTTTTACTCGTGAATTCCACTGTTTTACTCGTGAATTCCACTGGTTTACTCGTGAATTCCGCTGATTTACTCGTGTATTCCGCTGATTTACTCGAGTTTCGCAGCTTTACTCGTGAATTCCACTGGTTTACTCGTGAATTCCGCTGTTTTACTCGTGAATTCCACCGTTTTACTCGTGAATTCCACCGTTTTACTCGTGAATTCCACCGTTTTACTCGTGAATTACGATGGTTTACTCGTGAATTCCACTGGTTTACTCGTGAATTCCGCTGTTTTACTCGAGTTTCGCAGCTTTACTCGTGAATTCCACTGTTTTACTCGTGAATTCCACTGTTTTACTCGTGAATTCCGCTGATTTACTCGTGAATTCCACCGTTTTACTCGTGGAATTCCAACAATTGATCCCCAAAGACAAAAAAGCCCTTCTCGAATTAAGAGAAGGGCTTTCTAATAGAGTTTCTTATCCCGAAATTTCATCATCGGATTTAACATCCAATGGTGTTCGTTTATCCATTTTCAGCATGTAATAACTTGCTACGACCAAGGCTAGGAAAACGATTCCGACAACCAAGGAAATTCTTGTACTAGGATTGATCCACATACCGACCAGCACCATCAGTAAAAAGGCTATTGTCGCATAGTTACTGAAAGGGGCCAACGGCATCTTGAACGGATGCTTCTCCATTTCAGCGGCATTCACCTTTCTGAATTTAAGCTCACTGATAAGTAAGACAAACCATGGAATCATCCCAGGTAATACACTCGCACTGTACACATAAAGGAATAATTGCGGCGGGGCAAGGAAATTCAGGATAACCCCGATGCCCAATCCTAAAAGTACAGCGATCGTACAATATGCCGGCACTCCATTTTTAGACACTTTAGCAAAGATTTTCGGAGCTTGGCCATTCAATGCCAGTGTGTACAGCATACGCCCTGCACTGAAAATCCCACTGTTGCATCCAGACATTGCCGCAGTGATTACGACAAAATTGATGATTCCTGCTGCTGCTGTGATACCTATTTTGGCAAAGGTTGAAACGAATGGACTTCCTAAGTCGTCCAGTTGATCCCAAGGGAAGACTGTCACGATGACGAATATGGCGCCAATGTAGAAAATTAATATGCGCCATATGATTGATCGGATCGCTTTTGTTACAGTCTTCGTTGGATCTTTCGCTTCTCCGGCTGTGATGCCGATAAGCTCAACGCCTTGATAGGATGCCACGACAAGGGAAAGCGCAAAGAAGAATCCTGTCCAGCCTCCCGTAAAAAAGCCGCCATTCGCCCAAAGATTCGATAATCCAATCGCATCCCCGCCATTCCCTATTCCAAAGAAGATAAGGCCTAGGCCGGCAACGATCATCAATACAATCGTTATGATTTTTATAAGCGCAAACCAGAATTCAAATTCCCCGAAGGATTTAACTGAAATGAGGTTGGCCGCCCCCAAGATGATCATGGCCACCACACCTGGTATCCAAGCCGGTAAATCCGGGAACCAATATTGCATATACAACCCAACCGCAATGATTTCGGACATTCCGACAATTACCCATTGGAACCAATTGCTCCAAGCAGTCATATAACCTGCCAAAGGATGTATATAGCTGCTCGCAAAGGTTGCAAAAGAACCTGTAGTCGGTTCTAAATAAAGCATCTCACCCATGGAACGCATGATGAAAAATATAAAAATACCTGCGATGGCATAAGCAAGCATTACAGAGGGCCCGGTCCATTTGATCGTGCTCGCAGATCCCATGAATAACCCGACACCGATGGTTCCGCCCAAAGCTATCATTTGAATGTGACGTGCTTCCAGCCCTCTCTTTAATTCCTTGTTCGACATGTTTAACTCCCCCAGATGCAATATCGGTAATGCTTTTCTATCCTTACCACGAACGACCCTCTATTAATTATTGCGGTTAGAAATGCTCTATTAAAAAAAATCAATAACACTTCAATTATGTTTTCTTATCTTATAATAGTAAATATTCTGTAAAAATACAATTGTATTTTTGAAATAAACAGTTACCAAATATATCTTGGCAATTTTCCTAATCTAAAAATATCTTTTTAAAAAAATGATGATCAATATTTCATAATAGTGATCATCCCAAAAAAAATTTTCAAGTACCTTAATAAAAATTAAGACCACTATAAAACTGCAGATATGGCCATTTTCACTTCAAAAAAACTTGTTGACCTACCGAAAAATAGATGATAGAATTCCAATATTATTTTATAAGCATAATGAATGATTCAGCAGTGGTAGATTATCACTGACGACATTTATTCACAACCGCATACAAGCAAGCAATGAATGCTATGGATGACACTATAGCAGGAGCAGCTTCTGGAGAGACTGTACAAGATGCAGCGCCGAAGGATTCACAATCTCAGGCAAAAGGACAGAAGAGTAACGAATGATAAAATTGTTATTCTGAACCCTTTAAGAGATTGGTATTATCCAATCTCTTTTTTTATTGTCCATTTGTGGTTGGACTAAAAACAACAGCTTTAAAACCAATGGGAAAGGCAAGCTGGACGAATAAATCACGTCCCTCTCTCCAAGACCATGCAGGTAAACTCATTCACTACCAAGACTATAAAAAAACGGGGGCGTAGGAATTGGCTAAACAAGAATTAAAAAGAGATTTAAAAAATAGACATGTACAACTGATTGCAATAGGAGGAACCATTGGAACCGGATTATTTTTAGGTTCCGGAAAAGCCATACAATTGGCAGGACCTTCTATTTTATTTTCCTATCTGATAATAGGGGTTGCCTTGTTTTTTGTAATGAGGGCACTAGGGGAATTGCTCTTATCCAATGCAGGGTATACATCATTCACAGAATTTGCGACCGAATATGTCGGTCCATGGGCCGGCTTCGTGACAGGTTGGACTTATTGGTTTTGTTGGATCATGACCGCAATGGCCGATATCATAGCTGTTGGCGTCTATATACAATATTGGTTTGATATCCCTCAATGGATGCCGGCTCTAATATGCCTAGTCATTCTATTAGGATTGAACCTATTGACCGTTAAGTTATTTGGTGAATTGGAATTCTGGTTTGCCATCATTAAAGTAATCACGATCATCGCCTTGATCATCGTGGGAATCATCCTTTTGATCATCGGCTTCAATACCAATACCGGAACGGTTTCCGTAACGAACCTATGGAATCATGGGGGCATGTTCCCCAATGGCATTTCCGGATTCCTATTATCATTACAGCTGGTCGTCTTCTCATTTGTCGGTGTCGAATTGGTCGGTGTTTCCGCAGCAGAAACGGCAAACCCGAGAAAGAACATTCCATCTGCCATCAATAAAATCCCTGTCCGGATTTTACTTTTCTATGTTGGTGCACTATTCGTCATCCTCTGCGTCAACCCATGGACACAACTGGATGCCACGAGCAGCCCATTTGTAGAGGTCTTTGCGTTAATCGGCATTCCTGTCGCTGCAGGGATCATCAACTTCGTCGTTTTGACATCCGCTGCTTCTGCATGCAACAGCGGTTTATTTTCAACGAGCCGAATACTTTATACATTAAGCAGGAATGGAGAAGCTCCTGCTAAACTGGAAAAATTAAACAAACAGTCTGTTCCGAGCAATGCCTTATTAACATCCACAATCGTTGTATCAATAGGGGCATTATTAAGCAAGCTGATACCGGAACAGGCATTTACCGTCGTGACGACCATCAGTGCCATCTGTTTCATATGGGTATGGAGCATTATCTTGATTTCCCATATCAAATATTCGAAAACAAGGCCTGACCTAAGAGCAAAATCGACTTTCAAGGCTCCTTTTACACCATTTGTCAATTACGCCATTTTAGGATTATTCCTGTTCATCCTTATTGTTATGCTATTCGCTGAAGCTACACGACTATCACTGCTCTTGACCCCATTCTGGTTCATACTATTGGTGATACTATATAACTATCGGAAAAAATATAGCTAAAGGAAATAAAGCCTTGAACTCACTATGAATTCAAGGCTTTATCTGTCTAATGAACATATCAGTGCGCACTGTTGCTCAAATATATCCGGCAATTGCATTAAATTTTATATCAAAATAGTGTAAGCTAATATATATTATCGGACCTTTTCCGTCATGTATGAATTTTTCATCCCGGTTTGGTTCACCCATCCATCAATGGCATTGAAGAATAACCCCCATTGATGGGCGTTTCACTTTATTAAAACGGAGGGGTTTGTTTATGAAGATTATCTATATTCTTACTCTAGTTCCTTTTATAGGCATACTAGGATTTCTGCCTTTTGTTAATAAAATAGAACCATATGTATTAGGGATGCCTTTCAATATGTTCTGGATGGCTATGTGGGTGGTCCTTACCTCTGCCATACTGGGCATCATGTATAAGCTGGATCCCAGGAATCGGGAAGGTGACCAGGAATGAATATTGCTCTCTTAATCATTTTAGCATTTTTACTTCTATCGATATTTTTAGGCCTACGCTCTTCAAAAGGAAAAGATATGGACTTGGAACAATGGACGGTGGGCGGACGCGGTTTTGGTGCGATATTCGTCTTTCTGCTGATGGCCGGGGAAATCTATACGACCTTCTCCTTCCTTGGCGGCAGCGGCTGGGCATATGGCAAGGGCGCACCCGCTCTATATGTTCTAATTTACATTACTTTGTCTTACGTATTATCCTATTGGCTCCTACCGGAAATATGGAGATATGCCAAAGTAAATAAACTGATGTCTCAATCCGATTTCTTTGTAAGCAAATATAAGAGTCCCGGTTTAGGAATTTTGGCTGCGCTTGTCGGTGTGGTGTCGATGATTCCAGTGATCGTCGTGCAGCTGAAAGGATTGGGGATCATTGTCTCAGAAGCGTCTTATGGTGCCATTTCCATGTCTGAGGCAGTTTGGATGGGGGCGATCAGCCTTACCATTTATGTGATGATCTCCGGTATACACGGTTCAGTTTGGACAGCGGTCATTAAAGATATCATGATGGTCGCCATAATAGGATTTCTGGGGATTTATCTGCCGATTCATTATTTTGGCGGATTTCAGCCGATGTTTGAAGCGATTGATGCGGCCAAGCCTGGTTTTCTAAAGTTCCCAGATCAGGGACTTAGCGTATCATGGTTCATCTCCACGGTAATATTGCTCGTATTCGGTTTCTATATGTGGCCCCAGGTTTTCAGCGCAGTCTATTCAGCACGCAGCGGCAAGGTATTTCGAAAAAATGCCATCATCAGCCCTTTATATACTCTCATGCTGTTATTCGTCTTTTTCGTTGGGTTTACAGCTATATTAAAAGTGCCCGGACTTGTTGGGGCAGATGCAGACCTGTCATTGCTGCGCCTTTCGATTGAGACCTTTGATCCATGGTTTATAGGCATAATCGGCGGAGCTGGATTGTTGACCGCATTGGTGCCGGGATCCATGCTTTTGATGAGCGTCGCTACACTGCTCGCGAAAAACGTTTATAAGGATTTTGCACCTGCAGTGTCCGATCGCCACGTTGTACGATTGGCAAAGTTCCTTGTTCCAGTCATTGCCCTTATAGCCGTCTACTTCACCTTAAAAGGCGGTGAAACGATGTCAGCATTAATTCTTATGGGATATAGTCTCATCACACAGCTTTTCCCATCCCTTCTCTTTAGTCTGAAAAGGAATAATCCGATCAATAAATTTGGCGCAATCGCCGGTATCATTACAGGATTGGCCATCGTAATCTGCATTACACTCAGTCATTCGACAATAGGGACCTTGTTTCCATCCTTGCCGCAAGCAGCGAAAGATTTGAATGTGGGAATCATCGCATTGGCAGTTAATTTCATTGTGATGATCACGGTAAGTCTTGCTTTCAGAAAGCACTCGGTTCTGTTGGAACCTAAATCCGTTAACGATATATGAAACTAATTTGAAACCGGTTATTTTGGATAATAAAGAAAGCTCAGTCAAAAGACTGAGCCTTCTTTATTATCGACACCCAAAGCATCTCAAGATTGATTATAGGAAGTCTCAATTCAGGCTACTGATCTTTTTTGTTTATAATCAAATCCCCTATTTTAAGTAATAAATACAACGAAAAAATAATCATCAAGTTTCTGGATACTACGAGGCCATCAATACCTAAATCATATCCTCTAGGTATTAATAATTTAGGGTTAAAGCAAAAAGTAATCGATATTACAAAAGCTATTAAAATCAGGATAAAACCGAACTGAAATCTATTTGACATTAACATTCCGCCTTACATTATGTATTTTACAAATACTATACATATATTATGATTGATAAAAATTCAAAATAAATAGCCACCCTAATAAAGAATGACTATATATCATGAAATATGAGCTTTAGCAGTTGGCACATAAAATGCATCGTAATGCTTCCGGTCCAAATACTCTAATTTCACGCTTTTCCTTGTGAAATTGGAGCAAATACTACGTAATTTCACACTTTTACCCGTGAGTTTGGTGCAGATACTCGTGAGTTTCACACTTTTACTCGTGAGTTTCACACTTTTACTCGTGAGTTTGGCGCATATACTCGTGAGTTTCACACTTTTACTCGTGAGTTTGGCGCATATACTCGTGAGTTTTATGCGCGTTAAGACTCATTTTCCTTTAACACCATACCTTCAGTAATCCACTAAAGCCTTCCTGCCATCATTCAATGCTTTGACCATTACCTTGTATTCCTGCATCTCTTGTTCCAGTTTTTGTTTTCTATTTACAATCATTCTCGTAACCTCTTTTGGGGAGGGCCCGCCTTGTATGCTTCTAATCGCCACAAAGTATTCGGGAGAGATTATTTTTTTCCATTCATCTTCTGCTATGTTCACTGAAACGAATTCATTGATGATCTTGTTGATTTCTTGTGTGTCCCAATCATATAGCTCCTTCCCTTCACTAATCGACCGTTTTGCAATATGACTGGCTATGGAGTGGGCCTTTCTAAAGGATATGTCGTAATCTCTTGATAGGGTATCCGCTAATTCAGTAACCGTTATACTGGATTTTGCAGCCATTTTCTTTGTATGGTCTTCATTTACTTTCAAAGTGGATATGACGGCATACATTAATTTCATGACACGTCCTGCATTCGAAAAAGCTCGATATAAATGAGGCTGTAAATCATCTTCCGTATCGACGATATCACCAAATGGCGTATTGTGGATCATATTCATTGCAGCGAGTGCATCACCATACGCACTGCTTGCAATCGAACGGGAATGTTCAATGGAAACTGGATTTCTTTTTTGCGGCATGATGCTGCTCACTTGAACATAAGGATCCGCCACATGAAAGGTTCCAAACTCCCTTGTCACATGCTGCAGGAAATCTTGAATCCATCTCCCTGCATTGACCATGCACGTCATGATGGCCGTTGCGGTTTCCAATAAATAATCCGCCCCGCCTATCGAGTCATAGGAATTCTCGATTACCGAATCAAACCCAAGCAGTTCGGCCGTACGGTTCCGGCTGATTGGAAAACCGGTGGTCGTTAACGCGGCAGCGCCCAAAGGCGATTGGTTAACCGTTTCATAGGCTGCCCATAACCGGCCAATATCTCTTTGAAGCACATCATAAATGGCTAAAAAGTAATGTCCTATCGTAGTCGGCTGAGCCGGCTGGGTATGCGTGTAACCAGTTATATAGGTTTCTGTATGTTTTTCAGCCTGCACCAGGAATGCCTCACTCAAATGGTTTGCATAGCCAATCAATTGGAGCAGATGGCCTCTCAAAACAAGTCGGTACATCGCGACTCCCATATCATTACGACTGCGGCCGATATGAATCTTTCCTGCAAGTTCATGACCGATTTCCTCACCGATCTTTGCCTCCATCATGAAAAATAAGTCTTCGAATTGGGGCTGATAGGTCAACTGCTTGAGATCTGTTTGGGCCACTTTCCGAATCCCATCAAGCATGGTTTTTGCCTCTTCTTCCTTAATGATCTTTTGTTCCGAAAGCATGATGACATGCGCCCGATGAATATCGAACATTGCATGAAATAAGTAATCTCTTTGATCATTAAAAACAGGCATCAGAAGCTCTGTAGCATATGTTTTTCCGGGAAAGACACTACCTTCATTTTTGATAAATTCTTCAAGCCTGCTCATCTTTGAACCTCCGATTTATAAAGCTTTTTCCGCTTTGATTCCAAAAAACTTGTTCGAAATAAAGAGAACGATTACAATCAGCGTGATTTGAATCATCCCATAGGCAGCTGCCTGCCCCATATTGAACATCCGAAGCTGATTCATGATTTCAATGGATATGGGCCTGTTTGAAATTGTGTACAACAGGACCGAGGTAGGGAATTCCCCCACAGATTCGATAAATGCCAATAATGTCCCTGATAAAACGCCAGGCATAATAATCGGGAATATGACCTTTCTGAAGGTATAAAACCACTTTGCCCCCAAGTTTCTGGCTGCTTCTTCAATCGAATCATCGAGCTGCTCCAGAACGGCGTTGGTCGAGCGGACAACGAGTGGAATATGCCTGATGAAATAGGCAAGAGGCAAAATCCAAAATGTTCCTACCAATATTTGACCAAAGGAAAAAACGCTAGGTTCATTGAATGCGAATATCAAGTTCATCCCTATGACTGTTGCAGGCAACGCCCAAGGAATCATGACTAGAATATCGACAAAGCTTTTCCCGATGAATTTCCGTTTGACAAGCACATAGGACGCTATGACCCCAAACACCAAATTTGCCAACGTAGCAATAACGGCCATCAGTAAACTATTTCGTAACGGTTTGAAGATATTAGGGTCTTCGAACAAAAGCCGGTAATTTTCCATATTAAATACTGTTGGATAAGTTTGAAATGTCCAGGTTCCATCCGGCACTAATGAAAGCAATAAAATCGTAAAGTGCGGCAAAAGCAGAATAATTACGCCGATGATACCCGTCAAGACCATCACCCATTTCGTAAACGGGTTCTTCACTTCACTCCTGTGTGCGCCAATTCCTTTCGAAGGCATGCGATAATCCTTCCTATTCTGATACCAACGCATGAATAATAGAAATGAAATCGAAACGATGGATAAAATGACGGATTGAGTAGCGGCAATTTCCATATCACCATTGATTTTTGAAAAATAAATTTGCAGGCTCAACACCCTGAATCCGCCGGCTAATAAAAACGGGGCACTGAAAGACGCCATCGATATCATGAAAACAAGTAGAGAAGCGGCAACGATGGCAGGTGTCAATAATGGAAATGTAACCTTCCAAAAAACCTTGATTTTATTTGCGCCTAAGTTATAAGCCGCTTCTTCAAGGGACGGATCTATTTTATTGATTGCAGCGGATACGGTCATATAAAAATAAACATACATCGTATAGGCATGAACGATAAGGATTCCCGATACCCCGCCAATCTTGAACGGAACTTTATCGAGTCCAAACAGGTCCTTGATGGCATTTGGTATCAATCCCGATTCTCCATATAAAAACATAAAGGCCATGACCCCTACCAATGATGGAAGGACAATCGGCAAAATCGCTGCTGATGAAAAGAAGCTTCTGCCGGGAAAATCATAACGGTTAAAAATAAATGCGAGCGGAATGCCAATCAAGGCACTGACCAATACACTCAATAAGGATATATAAACAGAATTCCATAGAGCCTCTAAATTCGTTTTCGATTCCTGTACGAAGAAGTCCTGATAATTTCCAAGGGATATCGTTCCGTCTTTTTGAAGACTTTCGATAAAGGTCCTCAACGATGGGTAGAGAACATACGCTACGAGCACCAATGCCACTGGTATAAGGAGCCAAATCGTCAATCTAGTATCACGATTTTTAATCATGGAGCTTCACCGCTTATGATAGGGATAAGACGCAGCTGTTTCTCAGGAAGCTGGACATACACTTCCTTTCCTTGATAAAAGTATCCAAAATCCTGAGTGTTGAATACATCGACCCTTAGTAACACGTCTTGAACATCCACGATGACATTCACAACAGATCCAAAGAATTGGACGGAATTTATTTGACCTTTAAAGATATTCATTCCTTCTTCGGCTACATCCAGAATTCTGATTGCTTCAGGACGAATCGAAACAGCAAGGTCATCAGTCTGTACGATTGAAATTCCTTCACTAGCTTGATTTTCTACATTCAATTTAATCGGTTGTTCACTATTTTTAAGGGCAACCACTACATTCTCTTGCTGAACTTTTTCGACTTGAACGGGCAATAGATTAATCTCGCCTATAAAACTCGCCACAAAATCATTGGCCGGCTGATTATAAATTTCTGCCGGTGTCCCGACCTGGTGACATACACCATAATTGAACACAGCGATCCGATCACTCATGGATAATGCCTCGGCCTGATCATGTGTGACATAAATGGTGGTAATTCTATAATCACGCTGCAGCCTTAAGATTTCCACCCTCATTTCATCACGAAGCTTGGCATCCAGATTACTTAATGGTTCATCCAGCAGTAATATCTCCGGTTCAATGACCAGTGCTCTCGCAAGGGCCACCCGCTGCTGCTGCCCTCCGCTTAACTGGCTCACTTGACGATCCGAGTAGCTCTCCAGCCTGACCTTTTGGAGGGCATCCAGCACTCTCCTCTTTAAGTCAGCAGAAGAAACCTTTCTTACACGCAAGCCAAACGCTACATTTTCAAAAACAGTCATGTGGGGAAAGAGGGCATAGTTTTGAAAAACCATGCCTGTATTTCTTTTCTCCGGAGGTACACGCGTCATATCTTTGTCGCCAAATCGGACGACACCTTTTGTCGGATAATAAAAACCGGCAATCATCCGAAGCGTTGTCGTTTTACCGCAGCCGCTTGGACCAAGAAAGGTAAAAAACTCCCCTTCTTTTATTTCCAGATTTAAATGGTCGACAGCTATCGTTTTCCCGAAGGCTTTTTGGACATTCTCTATTTTTATTGACGCCATCCCAACGACACTTCCTTATTCTTTAATTTCTTTATCTCCACTTTTAATATTTTCGTCCCAATATTTCATCCACTCGTCACCTTTTTCCTCGAATGCATTCCAATCAATATCCATCGCTTTAATTTCCGTTTCCGTGATCCATTCAGGTAAATCCTTCACATCATTTCTGGTCGGAATCCTGTAAAATTCTTCTGCCAAAATTTTTGCCGCTTCCGGTGAATTCACGAATTCATAAAAGGCTTCTGCCGCTTTTGGATGCTTGGCACCTTCAACGATGGCGATACCTTCAGTCAATACTGGTGTTCCGCTTTCTGGAATGACGAACTCAAACGGATAATTTTTATTTTCCTTCAGCATGACGACATCCGGCATTGCCCAAACGGAAAGTGAGCCCTCTCCTTTGGCTACCTTGTTATACATCATTTCCGGGTTTGCCGAATATTCCTTTGTGTTTTGGTCGAGCTTCTTTAACCAGTCATACCCATCTTTTGGATCATTTGTATCCTTATACGTACGATAGATCATCGCAGAAAAAATTGTCCTCATCGTTCCGGAGGCTAACGGATAGCGGATGATGATTTCGTCTTTCCACTTCGGATCAAGCAACTCATCCCAATCTTTCGGTACCTCGTCTTTTGATAGTTCTTTGCTGTTATACATGATGACTTCCGGTGTCTGGCTCGTTCCCGTCCAATACCATTCCGGGTCGTGGAATCCTTCATCAAGACTATCGGAATAGCTAGGCTTATAAGCAGCCAGCAGCCCATCACCCTTTGCTTGATTGAAGTTCGTGGAAGGTGCCCCCCACCAAACATCTGCCTGTGGATTACTTTTCTCTGATCGAACGCGGTCAAGGATTTCCTGCGACCCCATATCAAGCCACTCAACATCGATGCCATACTCTTCTTCGAACTGCTTTTCGAATTTTGATAAAATATCTTTGCCATGCGGTGAATAAACAACGATTTTATCCTCCAGATCACCCTTTTTTCCCTTGGCACCGCCAGCATCCGAATTCGTTTTCGTATCTGTACCGTTACATCCCGAAATCAATAGTGCTGCCGATAAGGCCATCACTGAAACAAATGACTTTTTCTTATTTTTCACTAATACTCCCCCTCATCCCGAAAATTCAAAATGCCATCATGCTCCCTTAAGAATAAGGAAACCGCTCCTAGTACTCCTGCGTTTTCTCCAAGTTGTGAAGTTTTCATTTCTACTAAACTTGGAAGATATCGATCAACGATCTCCCGAATTCTAGGTAAAATGTATTCAGATGACTTTAATACACCACCTCCTAAAATGATCACTTCTGGATTTAGCAAACTTGCCGCATTGACAATTCCGCACGCTAAATGTTCGATGGCTTCATTTATGACGGCCATAGCAACCGTGTCTCCATTTTTTGCTGACAAAAAGGCATCCTCCCCCGATAATTCGGAAGATTTGGCCTGTTCGAATAAAAGATGATGAGGATCGTTGAGGACCTCCCTTGTAAAATGAGCGCCAATCGACTTGCCGCCTGCAACACTTTCCAAATAGCCGTATCTATGGAAAATCGGCTTGAATTCACGCTTCATATCCTCTTTGTCCGTTACCATATATCCCATTTCCCCAGCTGCACTGGAGGCCCCTCTGTATAACTGGTTATTCAAGATAATGCCGCTTCCAATCCCCGTGCCAACCGCAATGAACAGCAAATTCCGCTTATTTTGGGCATTACCCAGCCACTGTTCACCTAATGCAGCCGCGTTTACATCATTGTCCAGAAAAATGGGGAAATCAAAATACCGCTTCGCTTCAGCTATGAACGGATATTGTACCCAGCCTAAACTCGGTGCCTCTATTACTAATCCGCTTGCCGTTTGCGTTATACCAGGAATCCCGACTCCCATCCCCAATATCCTGCCTTTCGCAATTTGGTTCTTTGCAATTAACCGTTCCGTTTCAATCGCCATTTGTTTAAGAAGCCCTGAATGTAAAGAAGTGTTTGTTGAAAAACTAGTGTCGGCGAGAATGTTGCCGCTTAAATCACTTAAAATGATTTTCACTTTCGTCCCGCCTATATCGACCCCAATGATATAGGCTGCCTTTTCATTAAAAAAGAGCTGGATGGGCCTCCTCCCGCCTTGAGAGGAGGATTCTCCTATTCCTTTCTCAATTACCCATTTCTCCTGTATAAGTTCATCCACAGCCAGAGAAACAGTTGGTTTACTTAGCTGAAGCTTAACGGCGATTTCAGATCTTGAAATGGGTGAACATTCCTGGATGCATTGAATGATTCTTTTTTTATTGACATACTTTTGATGACTGGGTGGTCTTTTAAAACTCATCACATCACGGCCTTACATCATTTAGTTAGTAAATCTTCCTAATTAAGTAAAAATATAACTTAAAAAAATACAGCAGACAAGTTATTTTTCCGAACATTTAAAATGTTCAACTTTTAATAGTTACTTCGAATCATTTACATTTATAACCATAAATGCTATTTATTAGATAAGTTTTTTCGTGTGGTTAGTTAGAAAATATTACTAACCTACATTTTTTTAAGTGTCTTATAAAGTTGAAGGGGGTTAAAGGAATAATGAAAAAAGCTCTGTTATCGTTGCTTTCCCTTTTGTTGGTTCTTGCATTATTGCCGCTTGGAGGTAGCGCTGCAAATCCTGAGGAAGCCAACGTTGAGTTATGGAATGCGGTCAAGCCGCTCGAGACGACCGTGACATTCTTGAATAGCGGTGCCCATCCAGATGATGAACGCAGTGACTTTCTCGCTTATCTATCCAGAGGGTTAGGGGTGAAGACATCCAGCCTGATTGCAAACCGTGGAGAAGGCGGACAAAATGAAATTGGGGATGAACTGGACAATGCTCTTGGAATCATCCGTTCGAGGGAAATGATTGAAGCTGCGAAAATCACCGGGGTGAAGGCCTATCATCTAAGTGAAACTACCTCAGATCCCATTTATGATTTCGGCTTCTCTAAAACACCAGAGGAAACATTAGAAAAATGGGGCGAAGAACTCACCTATGAACGGCTTATCCGCTTTATTCGGACATATCAGCCGGATATATTGATGCCATCCTTTCAGAATGATGATACCCAGCATGGACATCACCGAACAATGACAATCTTAAGTGAACGTGCCTTTAAGGATGCGGCTGACCCGACTGTGTTTCCTCAACATTTGAAACAAGGGCTATCAGTATGGCAAGTGAAGAAGTTATATTTGCCCGTTTCCTCGGCAGATCAAGCAACCACTTCAATTGAAATCGGTAAATATGACCCAATATACAATATGACTTACCCCCAGCTTGGAGAAAAATCCCGCTATCTGCATAAAAGCCAAGGCATGGGTTCTGATATCCCGGCAGCCCCTCGTCAGATCCATCTGGATTTGAAGCAAAGCGCCGTTGATACAAAAAAACAGTCGGGCCTTTTTGCAGGTGTACCTTACAATTTTACTGAATGGGCTGAAAAACTCCCCCGCTCAGCTTCAAAATTAAAAGGTGAATTTAGATACCTGCAACGGAATTTGGACGCCGTTATTGAGGCTTATCCAAATGAAAAACGAGTTTTTTCAACATCCCAGACAGCTCTCTCCAATGTTCGGTCAATTACTGCGCAAGTCAAAAGGGCAAAACTAAGCCCTGCCATTAAGAACGACTTGCTTCATAAGCTCTCATTAAAAGAAGAGCAATTGCAAAACGTCAGTTATGTCTCCTCAGGACTCGAAGTTCAAGCTAAAGCAGCTTCAACGATCCTCACGAAAGGTCAAAAAACGTACGTAACCGTAACCGTGAAGAATAACGGGAAACAAACCTTGAAAAAAGTCGCTGCTGCATTGAACGTGCCTAAAGGGTGGAAAACCAAAACAAAAGCTAAAGATGTCAATCTAGCACCAAATAAATCAGCGACAATGACCTATCTGGTTGAAGTTCCTGATGATGCTGCCTATTACCATGCCTATGATGAATCCACCATTACAACGAGCATTTCTTATAAATACGGCAGTACAAAAACGGCTATCAAGGAAGAATTGGACGGAACGATCGCTGTCCTTCCCGACGTTGGCCTTACCCTATCTCCTGAAGATATCGTCGTAAATACAGCAGATGTAAAAGAGGAAATCCCAGTGACGGTTACCTTGAAAAACTATACAGAAGGAAAAGCATCAGCTAAGATCGCTTTAAAAGTCCCTGAAAATTGGGGAGTTCATCCAAAAAATGCCACTGTATCATTTAAAGAAAAATCGGAAGAAAAACAAGTGAAGTTCACCCTCAGACCACCGAAGGCAGTTCAAAATGGTGAATATCAGGTGAAGGCAGTTGCTACTGTCAATGGAAAAACCTTTGATTCGACCATTCAGGAAATTTCCTATGACCATATCGGAACATTCTATTACCAATACCCTGCAGCTATCAACACCGTTGCATTTGAGCTTTTGAAGCCAGCTTCATTAAAAGTGGGATACATTGAAAGCGGATTCGATAAAGTGGCAGATTACTTAAGCAATGCAGGGCTGAACATCACGAAGTTAACTGCAGCTGATTTAGCTGAAGGTGATTTGAGCCAATATGACACGATCGTTACAGGCATCCGTGCCTATCTATCAAGGGAAGATTTAAAGGCAAATAACGCGCGCTTACTTGAATATGTGGAAAACGGCGGTCATCTCGTCGTGCAATACCATAAACCGGGTGATGGATGGGATCCCATGAAGACAGCTCCATATCCCCTTACCCTCGGGAATCCTTCCATTCGCTGGCGGGTAACCGATGAAAAAGCCACGGTAAACGTGTCGAAACCAGAATCAGCGCTTTTTAACTATCCAAATAAAATAACAAGCGAAGACTGGAGCAATTGGGTCCAAGAAAGAGGATTGTATTTCCCAATGGAATGGGATGAACGGTATGAAACATTCATTTCCATGGCTGATCCAAAAGAAGAACCATTTGATGGTGGAATCCTCATGGCTAAATACGGTAATGGGACCTACCTCTACACCAACCTTGTGCTATACAGGCAAATTCAAGGACAGGTTCCAGGCGGATATCGAATCATGACGAACTTGCTTAGTTACGGTGCCAAGTAAATAAAGAAAAAACCTATGCATGTGTCGAATGCATAGGTTTCTTTTTTTGAGGTTTGCCAATCGAGGCCATCACCTGACTGATTTCTGCTCTAAAAATCAAAAAAGTTGTGCACAAAGACGAGGAAAAGGCTCATGCGTTTGGGTTTCCCCTCATTTCCCACATTCCTTTGTCCACACTTCATGCACAACTTCATTCATGATTTACCATGATCCCTTATAGGGCATCCCGTTAAAGTACTTTGCTCAAGAATGCTTTCGTTCTTTCGTGCTGAGGGTTACCGAATAATTCATTCGGCTCATTTTCTTCCACGATATACCCTCCATCCATGAATATCACCCGGTCCCCGACTTCCCGGGCAAAGCCCATTTCATGCGTAACAACGACCATTGTCATGCCTTCTTTTGCAAGTTGTTTCATTACCTCCAAAACATCGCCGACCATTTCAGGGTCAAGGGCCGAAGTCGGTTCATCAAATAGCATGATCTTCGGATTCATCGCCAATGCCCTTGCGATGGCGACCCGCTGTTTTTGTCCGCCGGAAAGTTCCCCTGGATAGCTATTTGCTTTTTCCTTTAGACCAACCTTATCCAATAACTCAAGCGCTAATCTTCCAGCTTCCGCTTTATCGGTGGCACGAATTTTAATAGGACCCAAGGTTATGTTCTCCAAAACGGTTTTATGAGGAAATAGATTGAAATGTTGAAAAACCATTCCAACTTCTTGCCGGACTTTGTTTATATTGATTTTCCTTTTAGGATCGGTTATATCATGTCCGTTAATGACCACCTCACCGCCCGTAACTTCCTCAAGGAGATTCAGGCAACGCAGGAAGGTACTCTTTCCAGATCCAGAAGGGCCTATTACGCAAATTACTTCCTTTTCCTGCACTTCTGCATTGATATCTTTTAAAACCTCGACAGTTCCAAATGATTTTCTCAGGTTTTTTACAGTAATGATGCTCATCGAACTTGTACCCTCCTTTCTATGAAATTAGCAATTAGGGTCAACAAATAGATGATGATAAAGTAAATCACACCAACTGCCAGCCAAATCTTGAATGCTTCAAAGGTTGCCGAAGCTTGAATCTGACCTTGCTGGGTTAAATCGGCTATACCAATGACCGATAATAGTGAAGTGTCTTTCAAGCTGATGATCGATTGGTTCGTAATGGTAGGGAGCATCCTTCTGAAAGCTTGCGGAAGCACCACATATCTCATTGTTTGAGTTCCAGTGAACCCAATGGATCTAGCCGCTTCCGTTTGTCCTTTATCGATGGATTGTATCCCTGCCCTTATTATTTCAGCAAAATATGCCCCTGCATTGATTGCAACGGTAATTATACCAGCTGTTGTACTGTCCAAAGAAATCAAATTCAGTGAATTCACACCAAAATAGATAAAAAATAATTGAACGATGAACGGTGTCCCTCGTATCGCATCCACATAAACCTTTGCAATCCAGTTCAAGATTTTGATGGGGGCAAGTCGCAGCAATGCAACAAGTAAACCAATCAAAAAACCTAAGATAATGGCAATCACAAAGATATAAAGTGTCACCTGAAGTCCTTTTAATAAAATGGGCAATGCCGCAACAATTATATCCATTTCTTTCACCCCTTTGAAAAAGAAAGCGCGCCATAAGCGCGCTTATTGAGCTTTAATCTCTTGTTTATTCACCAAGATACGTTTTTATAATTTCATCATACGTGCCGTCTTTTTTAAGATTAGCAAGACCATCATTTATTTTCTTCAATAAATCCCCGTTTTGCCCTTTCAATACAGCAATTCCATATTGGTCACCATTCAAACGGTCACCTACGATTTTCAACCCAAGATCTTTTTGGGCAATCGCATAGGAGATAACCGGGTAATCTTCTATAAGGGCATCGGCGTTGCCGTTGGCCACTTCCTGGAACATCGCTGGACTATCATTGAATTGAACAACTTTAATTCCTAGTTTCGTAGCATTATCCTGTGCATATTTAGCACCTGTTGTTCCTTTTTTCACTGCTATGGTTTTTCCTTTAAGATCTTTAACAGTTTTAGTACTTGTATTCTCTTTTTTAACAACTATCGTTAATCCTGCATCAAAATACGGTGTTGAGAAATCCACTACCTTTTTTCTTTCCTCTGTAATGCTCATTCCCGCAATGGCCACATCAAGCTGATTGGCTTGCATAGCCGGGATGATTCCTCCGAAATCCATTGGAGACAATTTGATTTTAAAATCCTGGTCTTTTGCGATTGCATTGATTAATTCTATATCAATGCCTTTATATTCGTTCCCCTCTTTAAATTCAAAAGGAGGATAAGTCGTATCCACACCAACTTTATATACCTTTTCAGGTTTCTTTTCCTCACCTGCATTTTTTTCTTCATTGGTTCCACAAGCCGAGATAAAGATAGTTAGAATCAAAAACATACTAAGTAAACCAAGTTTCTTCATTCAAATCACTCCAATTCTTAAATTATACGTGATAATAAATAATTCTCCCTATAATATAGCATAAGAATAAAGTATTATTATATGAATTTTTAGAATAAATATTATTTTCTTCAAATAATTTTTATGGATGTTTTTCCTAATATTGTTTCAGTGGTGGAAAATCAAAAAAGGATATGGAATCCTTCACTAAAAAAATAACCGATCATGCCATCTATACTGTAAAACAAGACCATTAGAGGGCGGTATTCACCAGGGTGATTTTAGTCATCCCTACATAGGAAATCCCCCCCTTTAGTTGCATAAGAAAAATACTAAATCAATTATCTTTTGGATGCTCATAAATATAGTAATTGTTTTTCCACCTCCACGACCCCTAGCTTTAATAAAAGATTCTATCAAAAAAGGTCAACCAGTACTTTTTACTGGTCGACCTTATAATACGAACGCACCCGTTCGATCTGTGATCGAATTAAGATTCGTTGATTTGTACTAAAGCAGCAATATTGCGATAGGTGCAGTAATGATTAACGTGATGAGCGTCCGTTCAAACCAGATTACAATCAACTTCGTAATGCTGATTGGGATTTCGGTTGATAGGATACAAGGGATCGTCGCTGAAAAGAACAATATCGATGATACAGAAACCACGGCAATAATGAACTTAGTTACCAGAGGTGCTTCAACTACGAGAAGCGCCGGCAGGAACATTTCTGCAATTCCTATAGCTGAAGCTTTTGCAGCTAAAAATGGTTCAGGTATTTGCAATGCCCAAGTAAATGGGTAAAAAAGATAGCCAAGTAAGTTAAATACTGGAGTATACTCCGCTAATACAAGGCTAATGAGACCAACGGATAAAATGGACGGCAGAATGCTCATTGTCATAAGAAAACCGTCCTTTAAGTTATCCCATAAATTTCTGCCAAGACTTACGGAATTATTCGCTCCCACCATCGCACTGCTCCAGGCATTTTTGATAAGTCCTTCTTTGATAACCTCTTCTGGATCGGCATTATCCGAATAATAATCGTCGCTCATTTTATTTAATGGCCAAATACGTACGGTAATGGCAGTGACAAGGTACGTGATCCCTAAAGAAACCCAAAAGAAAAAAGTCCATATGTCCATAAGACCGAGAGTTTTTGCTACTACGATCATGAACGTTGCTGAAACGGTTGAAAAACCCGTTGCAATAATAGCGGCTTCTTTAAGCGTGTATTTTCCTTCTTTATATAGTCGATTCGTAATAAGCATACCAATGGAGTAGCTTCCTGCTATATCAGCGACCATATCAACTGCTGAACGCCCCGGCGTTTTAAATATCGGCCTCATGATTGGCTGCATCAGTACACCCAAAAATTCGAGAAGCCCGTATCCAATGAGAAGCGCCAAAAATAGAGCACCTAAAGGAACGACAAGACCAACAGGTATGACAAGTTTTTCGAAAAGGAAAGGACCCATGCTTGGGGCCATTAACCATTCTGGCCCAATCTTGAAATATATTAAGATCGCAACAACAGCACCTATTACTTTTAAGAAAGAAAAAACGATTGATACCTTATCCTTGCTCCAACTTTTTGAAATGAATGGATAAACAGCTCCTAATAAAATGACAATAAGAGCATAAATAGGAACGGCTGACGGCAGGGTTACTTTGATCCAGGTTACTATATGATCAATCGGTATGCTTGAAACACCATTTATGGTAATAGGAATAAAAAACATAAAACTTCCTATTAAACTATATATTATGAACTTCAGTATATTGGTAGTTGATTGAATTTGCGGCTTCTCTTGTTTCGTATTTGTCGCCACATTTGATGATCCCATAATTATTCCCCCCTATTATATAATTGCATGCTG
This sequence comes from Peribacillus sp. NPDC058075, assembly GCF_042885195.1. NCBI lineage: Bacteria > Bacillati > Bacillota > Bacilli > Caryophanales > Bacillaceae > Peribacillus > Peribacillus sp. NPDC058075. The sequence continues at coordinate 145,686 of NZ_JBHVSL010000003.1, forward strand.
GGTAAATTCTTGGCTTCATACCCATATCCGATCCTCTTTATCGCTTCTGTCTCACGATTTGGTGAGGCAACAGGGATAGAATACAACTTTCGATTACGATAGGGGTTTTAGTTCTCCGCTTGCCCCATATCGTTTAAAAATCTCCAAATTTGGCACGCCCCCATAGCTAACAAGCAAAATATGGGGAGAAAGGGCTTGAAACTTAATTTATTCATGGGCCAATCCTGTTTCACAATGCCCATTGCCCGTAGTGCATGAGGATTCCCCAGAGTTTTCACCCTCTTCCAGCTCTTATGGAGGATTCGAAGCAAAACACTCCCAGTTATGTGCCGCGTTCCAATCTTGCCTTACACTGCCATCTGGATGCTCAACTATATTCCGGTCGTTCATTAATATGGGGAGTACTGTCTTTTGTATGCAATCCTGTTACTTCGTAAAGTAGTTATTCTATTTATTGTATCCGCTTTTATTGTCCCTCCTCGTTATTTAACATTTATTGTATACTGAAAATTCTAATAATAATTTTATTTTTTGATGATAATTTTATAATTTGTTTACAAAGATTCATCTAATATTGTCCATTTTATAATCTATATTAAAATGAGAACTGAATTTAATAGCAAAATACATGGTTCTGCTGCAAAATACTATAACTGGTTGTGTGGTCCATTAAGCTTGAATGGAATTCTCAAAGATCCTCCTTTTTTTTGCATAAGAAAAAGAGCTGAACCTTATTTTAAATAGTTCTCTTCTGCTTCTTGCACACTTCTTCGGTAAAAAATAGTTTTTTTAACACTTACGTTTATTTAATTGTTTAATTGGGGAAATATAAATTTAATCGATGATGACTTGAAAACTAGGATGGGTATGATGAGAATTAAGGTAAAAAAAATAATATATTACCTGATTAAATTAAGAGGTAGAATCTTTATACCATTTGCCATTTTATACATATTAGTTGCTGCATATGTTGCTTTTTCTATTGAGCCACAGACGTTCGAATCATATTTAACCTCAGTTTACTGGGTTCTTACAACGCTTGCTACGGTTGGTTTTGGGGACTATGCACCGGTCACCGATCTTGGAAAAGCATTTACCATTGGACTTTACATCACGGGCATTGGGCTTGTTAGTCTTTTTATTGGAAAAACCATTAAATCTGTATATCTTATCGAAAAACGTAAAGTTGGTGGAAAAATGAAATATACAGGTAAAAATCATATTATTTTGATTGGTTGGAGTGATAAGTCAAAATCTGCACTCCAAGAAATTTTTAAATCTGATGAAACCATTGATATTGTAATCATTGATAACTTGGAAAAAGCTCCTATGATGGAGGAGCGTCTGTTTTATGTTCGCGGGGATGCCACCGATGAAGAAACATTACTCCGTGCAAATCTGCCTAAAGCAAAAGGAGTTATCATTTTTGCTGACCAAATAACACAAGATAATTATGCTACAAAGGATCCGTTACTTGTCGATGGAAAGACATTATTAGTTGCCACTGCCATAACGGCCATTGAAGAAAGGACGAATACGTCCATCCATGTCACAGCCGAGGTGATCAATCAAAAGCATATTCGTTTATTCGAGCGTGTAATGGTGGATGAGTTTATTCCTACGCAAGAAATGATCTCCCACGCAGCAGTACGATCATTATTTTCTCATGGAGTCACCCACATGTATTCAGAACTTATGAGCACAAAATATGATGAAACTATGTATGAGATTCCTAAACAAGATGAATGGCTAACCTATCGTGATGCGTTTATAGACCTTCTTAACAAAGGAGCCACACTGGTAGCGGATCGTGGTGATCTTAACATTAACCAAAAATTAGATGCACGAATTCCTGATGATGCACAGCTTTTCGTTATTTGCAATAAAGAGACCATTTCCCGAATAAATTCAGATATACATTAGAAGCTCTTGTACAATTTGGACGTTGATTGGAACGAAGGGCACTCGCTTTCCGCGGGCGGTCCGGGAGCCTCCTCCCCTAGACGCGCTTTTCCCGCAGGAGTCTCGAACATCCGCTCCAATCAACTTAGTTTTAACTTTTAGATAGAGCCCTTTCATCTACAAACTGAGGATGCAATGAAAGCATCCAAAAGATTTCGCATAAAAAATGTAGACAAACTCAATTTTCATCGAGCTTGTCTACAAATATGCATCCTTAATTGAATAAGCTTTAAAACAAAAAAAGAACCTTCAATCAATGATAGATTAAAGGTTCTGTTGTTTTTAATTTCAATGTTGCTTTAGTATCCAAAAATTAACTATAAACTAACTCTTTTTTTTTGCTTAGACCAAGCGTCTCTGATGTTGAAGTTTGAATTTCGTGCAGAAGCTCTGTATTTTCCATTAGAGACTCTCCATAAGAAGGAATCATTTCTTTAATTTTCGGTTCCCACTCGTTCATACGTTGCGGGAAGCATTTATTAATTACCTCAAGCATAACATGAACAGCAGTAGAAGCCCCTGGAGAAGCACCTAGCAATGCTGCAATCGAGCCATCGGATGCACTGACAACTTCCGTACCAAATTGAAGTGTACCTTTGCCGCCTTCAGCAGTATCTTTGATAACTTGTACACGTTGGCCAGCTACTACTAAATCCCAATCCTCGCTCTTAGCGTTCGGGATGAATTCTCGTAACTCTTCCATGCGCTGTTCCTTCGATAACATAACTTGCTGGATCAGGTATTTTGTCAATGGCATCTCTTTTGCGCCAGCCGCCAACATAGTTAAAACATTATTCGGTTTTACGGAAGTTATTAAATCGAACATTGAACCTGTTTTTAAGAACTTCGGAGAGAAGCCTGCAAATGGTCCAAAAAGCAGCGATTTTTTATTGTCGATAAAACGTGTATCAAGATGCGGAACAGACATTGGTGGAGCACCAACTTTAGCTTTTCCGTATACTTTTCCATGATGCTGCGCAACAACTTCCGGATTATTACATACCATGAAGTATCCGCTAACTGGGAATCCGCCGATATGCTTTCCTTCAGGAATGCCGGATTTTTGCAGCAAATGCAAGCTTCCGCCCCCGCCTCCGATAAAGACGAATTTAGCATTGTGGCGTTCTACGCTGCCAGTATCGACATTACGCACTTTTAATTCCCATGTGCCATCGCTAGCCCGTTTAACATTATCCACACTATGTTTATATTTGATATCGACGTTTTTAGTCTTTAGGTGGTCAAACAACATGCGTGTCAAAGCACCAAAGTTAACGTCTGTACCGTAATCAATTTTTGTTGCCGCTATAGAATCATTTGATGGACGGTCTTGCATAATAAGTGGAATCCATTCCATCAGTTTTGCTGGGTCATCGGAAAACTCCATACCTTTGAACAGAGGATTTTTTGACAGCGCTTCAAAACGTTTCTTTAAGAACGCTACATTGTTATCCCCTTGTACCATACTCATATGAGGCAATGGCATGATAAAGTCTTGCGGATTATCAATCAGCTTACAGTTTACAAGATACGACCAAAACTGCAATGAAACTTGGAACTGTTCATTAATTTTAATTGCTTTGCTTATATCTATAGATCCGTCAGATTTTTCGGATGTATAGTTAAGCTCGCACAGTGCAGAATGACCCGTACCCGCATTATTCCATTCGTTAGAGCTTTCTTCTCCTGCGTTTGCAAGCTTCTCAAATACTTTGATTTCCCATTCCGGTGCTAACTCTTTCAGTAATGATCCCAAAGTCGCGCTCATGACTCCGCCGCCAATTAAGATAACGTCTGTTTGTTTCTGTATGTTGCTCATTATAACCTTCCTTATCCCCTATATTTTCAAAAAAGATGTAGGCGCTCCTGCTTAGGTGTCACAAAAAGCCAGGCACGAACAAGGAACACACCTTTTCTGTCTCCTTATAACTATATCATAGTCTATTATTATTATTTCATAGATTAAAATATTCTACTATTACTTTTTTTGCTAAAATATTGATTTTGTGAAGAAATTAGCTTAAACTTATCCGCCTCGATAGTCGCATTAAAAGATTTCTTCAGCAACTTCCCCTTATTGAAGGAAGAAACTGTTAGTGAAATAATATTGACAGATCGGAAAAAGCGACGAAAATATACATTTTATTGACAAAATCAGGAGTGAAATTAGAAAGATCTGTAACCATTTCCCTAAAAAATAAGGACCTTCCTGAAAATGTTAAACTCCTACCTTTTTAGCTTGTATCATAAATTTCACCCAATTATTAGATATTATAACAATACCCATAATTACTGATAATTAAACCAATATAAGGTAAAATCATTGATCATATTGCTAATTTTAAGACTAATTGCAAAGTCCCTTATAAATAAAATTCCTTACTTTATTGCTATTACAAAAAAATATTATTCTAATACACAATCTTTATTATTTTCGCAAAAGGATATTTTCAACTTTGTGTTCTGAACCTTTTTTCAAGACGAGTTTTGCCCGTCCTTTTGTCGGCAGTATATTTTCATGTAAATTTTTCAAATTAATTTCTTCCCAAATTTGAGTGGCTTGCTTAATGGCCTGTTCCTTAGACAAGTTAATATAACGGTGAAAATAGGATTCAGGATTTTGAAATGCGGTCTTTTGAAGTAAAAGGAACCTTTCAACATACCATCGTTCTACATCGTTTACATCTGCATCTACATACAGTGAGAAATCAAAAAAGTCACTGACGAATACTTGGTTTTCCTTGTCGACTTGAAGAACATTAACACCTTCCACTATTAAAATATCCGGATTACAGATAGTCTGTACTTCATTTGGCAAAATGTCATACTTCAAATGTGAGTAGATTGGAACTTCCACTTTATTTTTTCCTGCTTTTACATCTCCGATAAGATTAATTAATTTTTGGGTATCATAACTTTCAGGAAACCCTTTTCTTTTCATGAGTCCTTTTTCTTCTAAAAGGTCATTTGGGTACAAAAAACCGTCGGTAGTGACAAGACCTACGTTTCTGTGATTATCCCATCTAGATAATAAAGTTTGAAGCAACCTTGCTGTCGTACTCTTTCCTACAGCAACACTCCCTGCAATCCCAATGATATAAGGTACTTTTTTAGCATCAGTTTTTAGAAATGAAGCGGTGGCTGTGTTAAGCTGCTGAGATGCTTCAACATGTAAATTTATCAAACGAGTCAAGGGCAAATAAACCTCTTCTACTTCCACAATGGATATTTCTTCATTTATTCCTTTTAAGTTATCCAATTCTTCTTCAGTTAAAGGAAGAGGAGTATGGTTTCGCAGAGATGCCCACATTTCTCGATTGAATTCAAAATAGGGAGTATAGGAACTCATGATTTTTCGTTACCTCACTTTTTAGAGTTACTATCAGTTTAACAAGGATGATGATCATAAAAAAGATGTTCCTGATCCCTTATCCACGTAAATGATTAATCTTTGAATGATAACCCGCCTGTTTCCAAAGCAGCCCTAAGTTTAGGTAAAGAAGCTGGTCCCATACCGTGAAATTTCAAAATCTCTTTTTCACTATATGTTGAGAGCTGTTGTAAAGAGGTTACCCCATTGTATTCCAATGCACGTCTGGCTGGTGCCGAGAGCACCGAAAGAAATCCTGTGTCAGGTTTTCGTTCCTGCTCACATACGGGGCAGGTCGGACAGTCGCTGGATTTATCGTATTTGTGCCCCTTTTCGCAAGTCCTCATATTCTTCTTTGAAGTTGTCAATCTCAACTTCCCCTTTTCTTATGATTTTTAAGTCCGAACATAAAAAGTTCACCCTTCACAATGAAGCAATCCTTTCATTCCATTTTATCATCTCTTGTTAAAACTGAACTGCCTTTTTGGTTTCATTGAAAAAGGGCTGCCGCAGCAACCCTTTGTAAACCCCAAAGTGAATGATAGATTAACCCACTTTATCTTCCCGAGCCTCTGCCTGAGCATTGGCTTGTACGCGCTTGTCTATTCCAAAAGCGAAATAACTAATTACAACGATAGCCAGAAAACCTATTCCAACCATAAGTGATATACGTGTGTCATCATTAAACCACATACCGATTAATACCATGACCAAGAAAGCGATGGTCAGGTAGTTTGTAACAGGTGCAAACGGCATCTTGAATGGATGATTGTGCATTTCAGCTTTTTTGATTTTCCTGAATTTAATTTGACTGATCAGAATGACAAACCATGGAATCATTCCAGGAAGTACACTCGCACTGTATACATGAACAAATAAATTTTCTGGTGCAATATAACTTAAAACAACCCCAATTCCTAACCCGACTATCACTCCGAACGTACCGAATAAAGGAACACCGCTATTAGATACTTTAGCAAAGAATTTTGGTGCTTGTCCATTCATCCCTAATGTGTAAAGCATGCGTCCAGCACTGTAAATACCACTATTGCATCCAGACATAGCAGCCGTGATTACGACAAAATTAATGATTCCAGCTGCTGCCGTAATACCAACCTTCGCAAATGTCGCAACAAATGGACTGCCAATCTCGCTTAATTGATCCCAAGGGTAAACGGTTACAATAATGAAAATTGCACCGATATAGAAGATTAAAATACGCCAAATGGTACTTTGAATCGCTTTCGTTATCGTTTCTTGCGGATTTTTTGCTTCACCAGCCGTAATCCCAATTAATTCTACACCTTGATAAGCGGCAACCACCAGTGAAAGAGCAAAGAAGAAGCCCTTCCAGCCACCTGTAAATAAACCGCCATGCTCCCAAAGATTCGATAATCCTAAGGCTTCCCCTCCGTTACCGATTCCAAAGAAGATAAGTCCAAATCCTGCTACGATCATTAAAATGATCGTCACGATTTTAATCAATGCAAACCAAAATTCAATTTCCCCAAAGGATTTAACGGAAATTAAGTTCGCTGCTCCCAGAATCACCATTGCGATTAAACCTGGAATCCAAGCAGGGAGATCAGGGAACCAATACTGCATGTACGTCCCCACTGCAATAATTTCTGCCATCCCGACAATAACCCACTGGAACCAGTTACTCCATGCTGTCATATACCCTGCCAATGGATGAATGTACTTATAACCAAATGTTGCAAATGAGCCTGTACTTGGCTCCAGATACAACATTTCCCCCATTGCGCGCATGATCAAGAATATAAAAAGCCCAGAGATCGCATAAGCTAACATTACAGACGGGCCTGTCCATTGGATCGTGCTGGCTGAACCCATAAATAAACCGACACCAATCGTTCCGCCCAAAGCGATCATCTGAATATGACGGCCTTTCAAGTCCCTATTCAAATCTTTGTTTGCCATTCCATTTCCCCCTACACTACTAATAGTCGAAATTTTTTCAAGATGCTTAATACACTCCCTATTTAGTATAGAAATGATATAGCAGGCTCCACTTTTTTACCCTTTCTTAAAGCTGCCTCATAAAATCATTCTTCACTTTTAAGCATTCCTGACAGTTAGAAAGATCACTATCAAATTTCATGTTATTTCTTAATTCTGTTCAAGGTTTCATAGAAAGCGCTTACTTTTTACCCTTTATAACAGCTCACCCCTTAAACATTAAAAATTCCCCTGAATAAAGTAACCCGAATAAAAGAGTATTGCAATTCTTTTATTCGGCTGGCAGGTTTATTATGCTGTTACTAAAAGGGACTTTAATCTCAGCTTTAACAACATATCATTCGTCATTTTCTCCAAATCATATTCCGCCTTGAATCCCCACTCTTCCTTTGCACAAGTTGAATCAATTGTATTTGGCCAACTGTCTGCAATGGATTGTCTAACAGGATCGACTTCATAATTCATGACAAATTCCGGAAGATGCTTTTTAATTTCGGCTGCAATTTGCTCCGGATCAAAGCTCATGGCAGAAACATTGAAAGAATTCCGATGTTTCAATTTTGAGGCATCCGCCTCCATTAATGTAATGATGGCTGCTAAAGCGTCCGGCATATACATCATATCCATATACGTTCCCTTATCAATGTAAGAAGTATATCGCTTGTTTTTAATCGCCTCATAGTAAATTTCTACTGCATAGTCGGTAGTTCCGCCGCCAGGAGGTGTCACATACGAAATCAGTCCCGGGAATCGAAGACCTCTCGTATCAACCCCAAATTTATGATGATAATAATCACATAATAACTCTCCGGATACTTTGTTCACGCCGTACATCGTGTTCGGCCGTTGAATGATGTCTTGCGGTGTCCAATCTTTAGGAGTGGTTGGACCAAACGCACCAATGGAGCTAGGTGTAAATAATTGGCAATCGAGTTCTCGAGCAGATTCCAAAGCATTGACCAATCCGCCCATGTTTAAATGCCAAGCTAAAAGCGGCTTCTTTTCAGCTGTTGCCGACAATAAAGCGGCTAAATGTATAATCGTATCGACTTCATGTTTTTTTGCCATGTTATACATCGCTTTTTCATCCGTAACATCCAATATCTCAAATGGACCTGATTGAGCAACATCGCTGTCCGTTTTTCGAATATCCGTTGCAATGATATTGTCAGCTCCATAAATCTCTCTCATTTTCAGCGTCAATTCTGAACCAATTTGACCTAAAGCCCCCGTTACCAAGACCTTTTTCATCAAAAATCCCTCCCCATGTTTTAAACTCCGAAACAAGCAATCTCTTATATGATCGACATCTCTTTTCCTACTTTTTCATAAATGGCCATTGCACGATCCAGCATCTCTTTTGTATGAGCAGCAGTAGGCATATTCCTTACTCTTCCTGTTCCCTTTGGAACGGTAGGGAACACGATGGACTTGGCATACACACCTTCTTCATTCAGCCTCTTGCTGAATTGCTGCGTTTTTGCTTCATCACCTATAATGCAAGGTGTAATCGGTGTTTCGCTCTCCCCGATATCAAACCCTAATTCTATTAGGCCTTTTTTCAAGTAATCGCTGTTTTCCCACAGCTTATTTTGAAGTTCCGAGCTATTCATCAATATATCGATGGCTTCTATACTAGCTGCAACTGCTCCCGGTGTGGCAGCCGTTGAAAATAAAAATGGACGGCTTCTTACTTTTAACCAATCAATCAAATCTTTCTTTCCTGCTACATAGCCTCCAACAACACCAATGGCTTTGGATAATGTTCCAATTTGGAAATCCACTTTATCCGATAATCCAAAATGTTTTACCGTTCCTGCACCATTACCTAATACACCCGAACCATGCGCATCATCAACATACGTGATTAAATCGAACTCTTCTGCTATCTTCACAATTTCAGGAAGCTTCGCAATATCCCCATCCATGGAGAACACTCCGTCGGTAATAATCATGATTTTGTTATACAATCCGGACTCCTTTGCTTGACGTGCTTTTGTCCGTAAATCGTCCATGTCGGAATGGATAAAGGGAATAATTTTCGCCTTGGATAATCGGCAACCATCAATGATGGAAGCATGATTCAGTTCATCTGAAAGAATGGCATCGTGTTTATCCATCACTCCTGAAACCGCTGCCATATTACAGTTAAATCCAGATTGATAAGCAATGGCTGCTTCTGTATGTTTAAACTCGGCAAGCTTTTCTTCTAATTTGACATGAATATCTAACGTTCCGTTGATTGTACGTACCGCACCGGCACCGACTCCATATGTTTTCGTCGCTTCTATGCAAGCCTCTATTAATCGTCTATCTGTTGCTAAACCTAAATAATTATTGGATGATAAATTTATAAGCTCTCTGCCTGCAATGGTGATTACCGGACCGTTCGGACCTTCCACCGGATCAATAACGTTGTAAAGCCCCTTTTCTTTTAAATCTTCCAAATTTTCTTTCAAAAATTTATTTAATATTTCACTTGACATTTAATATACCCCCTCTTTGATGGTTGGAATAAATGCAGGATCTTTTTATGTTTTACCCCTATTTAAAAAACATTGTATTTTTTCCTTTTTTAAAAATACACGTGTCTTCCTCAAAAATACACTAGATATTAACGAAAATCCCTTTATACTAAGTGTTATAACAATCATAATAATAGATAATTTTATCGTTGTCCATATTGCATGGACAAAAAAATTTGAATTTTTGTAGTTTTTACAATCAACATCCGCCTAAAATGCGTTTATATCAATAAAAATGCGAAGAGAATTTCATCAATTTTCCAAGGCAACCGATGTTTTATCTACTGGTTTTTTGGATACCTTAACCATTAACCTAATTAAGGAGGGGTATAGTGAAAACGGAAGATGAAAAAACCTCAGAAGGCTTAAATGAGATTTTTGAGATTATCAATGCAAAAGGTGACATTGGTGAATTAAAAGAAATCGTCCAAAAATCTGACGAACAAACAAATGAAGACAACCAAGGGGATTGATTATCCTCTTTTTTGTCTGTTTTTCATTGTACTTATGGACGCTAAATTCCATTACAACAATAAAAAAAGAGCTGCTGATCAGCTCCGGATATTGCCGTAACGTTCACGTAAAAAGAAGATTAATAAACAAAAAAAGTTATGCACATTCAGAAGGGAAATTTGAAGAATAAGGATTTTTCCTTATTCCTTTCCCCCACCTTGTGCACAACTTTATATAGTTGAAAATTATTGATTCATCTTTTTCATTCTGTGAAGTAAAGGACCATCTGAATGATTATTTTCCCCTATTACAAAATCCGTCATATAGTAGGTCAAATATTGTCCATAATGATTATTCGTTTTTAACAATAACTCATCTACATAATAAACTCCTTTTGGGATTTGATCCATTAGCAACACCGATAAGGCAGCATATATACCGCAGGCCACTTGAAAGTATGTGGCATTGGTTTTGTATTTGGAAAAGATATCGGCATTACTTAGTACATTGTACATATAATGCTCTTTTTGTTGATAAACAATAAGGACGCCCACTAGATCTTCCCCTTCAAGTTCGTCTTTAAGCGGATCCAGAACCTCCATTTCATGGTCCCATAATTGATCTACGTCATCCAGTTTCGAGCGGATTAACTCCGTCGTATGGTCATTTACCTTATATAAAAAGCCGCCTTCCATATCAAACAATTTGCCCAAGGTATATACTTCTTCATGAGGCATTAAACAACCGTAAAACTGCTTGTCCCCTAAAGTGACTTTGAAATCCACATCATAAACATTTTCATATAAAAAGAGCGGCGTATGGTGATTCATAAACATCGGGTAGCTTGATATGGCCTCATCCAGAAAGCCTTCTGGCGACCAAGTTGTATAAATGACGTCCTTTTTTGCCTTCGCTTTGTCCTTAAAAAAATAATTGTCATGCTCTACAATATAACAGCCAATCGGACGTTCCTCTGAATCTTTCTTTAAAAGTTCAATGGCCATCCATTGAACCACACCTGGATTCATTCCCGAACCAATGATGGCTGTTGAATTTGAAAAATGATCTTTATGCTTTTCAAAATGCCTGAATCGTTCAATTAAAGGAAATCCATGAGATAATTCTTCCTTTTCATCGACCGTTGTTTTTTCTAAAGCGGAATTAATATAATTTACACCTAATGCATTACAGCAATCTAATATTTCAACCGTATCCGCCCGTGATAGATCTATTACACAACATGTTTTTGTGCTTTCAAGATGCTTAGTAAACCTCTTTGTATCTTTTAAATCAAGTTGATGTAATACAAAGTAATTTTTTAGCTGTGGAAATAATTCAAGATAATATTTTTCTTGTTTTTGTTTAATATCGATTAAATGTAAAGTACAACTAGAAATAAAATGATGGATGGGATCCTTTTTATCAATAACTGATTTATTCAATATGGAAAGTATTGATTTTGCAGCCCCTCCCGCACTTCCTAGAATGGTTATCACCTTTTTGTTATCATCCATTTCTACACCTCGTCCAACCTTTTACTTTAAACTATGTAGTTTTGGATGAAATGCAATGGGCAACTGATAAAATGATCAATGCGTACAAGCTATCATCAACCCAAAATGATAGGAAGGTATGAAGAAATTCCTGCATCTAAGAAGGGGTGTTACGTTTTAATATGCGTTTATCGGGTCCCTTGAAGGGAAAACATTATATATCCTAAACTATTCCTGCATCTATTTACAAGCTAAGTGAAATAATTAACAAGTATAGATATCCAAAAGAAATAAAGGAGAATGACTATGAATTATCTGAATATCACGATTGCCGGCAGCGGCGTTTTAGGAAGTCAGATTGCATTTCAAACCGCATTCAAAGGATTTAACGTATCAGTATATGACATCAATGATGAAGCGATAGAACGTGCAAAAGATAGGATCATTAATTTAAAGCCATACTATAAAGAAGACATAGGCGCAACGGAGGAAGATCTCAATACTGCTTATTCCCGCATTTCTTTCCACAGTGATTTATCTGCTGCCGTTTCCGAAGCTGATCTTGTAATTGAAGCGATTCCGGAAGTGATTCAAATCAAAACCGATTTTTACACAGAGTTAGGAAAAGTGGCACCTGAAAAAACAATTTTCGCCACGAACTCTTCTACATTATTACCAAGCCAGTTTGCCGAAGCAACAGGCCGTCCAAAAAAATTCCTGGCGTTACACTTCGCTAATGAAATCTGGAAAAACAATACGGCAGAAATCATGAAGCATCCTGGAACGGATAGTGAAGTGTTCGATGAAGTGATTGATTTTGCAAAAGCGATTGGAATGGTACCTCTGCCTTTACATAAAGAGCAGCCAGGCTATATTTTAAATTCCTTATTGGTTCCTCTTTTGGATGCTGCCCAAATGCTCTTATTAAAAGGAGTGGCTGATACGGAAACCATCGATAAAACGTGGATGGTCGCAACAGGGGCACCTCTTGGTCCTTTCGCCATATTGGACGTGGTAGGAATCAATACCGCTTATAATATTTCACTTGCAAAAGCGAAAGCGACAGGTGATCCAGAGGTTGAAAAGCTGGCTAACTTATTGAAAACAGAGTATATCGATAAAGGGAAAATCGGAAGAGAAGCTGGAGAAGGCTTCTATACATATCCCAACCCCAATTTCGCAAAACCAGACTTCTTAAAAGGTTAATGATTCAGAAGGTGCCTTGAGGGTGCCTTCTGTTTTTTTATTATTTCGCACTTTCTATCCCTTCCATAACGTTCATACGAAAAAAGACCCTGAAATCGGAAAAGTACTTTTCACGAAATCAAGGCCTAATTGTAATGATGTGCATGATAAAAACAGTTACTGAACACTTATTCCCTATATCTCAAAGTTAATCCTTTTAAGAAATTCCTCGCGTATCGATCTCCGCACTCTTTATAATTCCTATGTCCCACTTTTCTTAGTATAGCGCTTAATTCCCCTTTGGTTATCATGACTCCTGCTTCCTCCAAAATATCAATCATATCCTCACTTGTTAATGATAAGGCTATTTTCAGTTTCTTCAGAAGGATATTATTCACACTTTCCTTATTCTTTACAGCAGGTGCCTGACTTTGAGGCTGACCAGGTTTTGGCTCTTGTCTCCCTCTTTTAAAAATGATCAAACCATTTAAAAAGGACTCTAACATCATGTTATTGCAGGTTATCCCATCTTCCTCTTCAACCATATCATCATATTCTTCATATTCATCATAATAATCATCTTTTGGTTTTGTAAGCATCTGCATGACTTCTTCCATTGTCACTTCGATCTCCCCAAGTTTAAATATCTCTACCATATCTTTATTTTTAATATCAAGCGCATATCTTAATCGAATTAATATATCATGATTATGCATCCAAAAACCTCCTATGTATTTCTCTATTCACAGTACTTTCATTATTTCACAAATGGATGGAAATAAACGCAGGGTAAAATCCGAGAACCTTTTACAGATTCCCGGATCACTCTGCTTATTGCACCCATCAATATTCTTTTCCAAAGTTATCAAGCAATGCACGCACTTCATCTGTTGATTTCGTGTTCATCAATTGATTTCTTAATTCACCAGCTCCACGGAATCCTTTAACATAAATTTTGAAAAAACGATGAAGCCCTGTGATTGAACGTGGCAATTCTTCCGCATATTGATCTTGAAGATCAAGCTGCAATCTTAAAAGATCAAGGTATTCTTTACTGCTATGCTCTTTTGGCTCTTTTTCAAAAGCAAAAGGATTTTTAAAAATACCTCGCCCGATCATAACGCCATCAATACCATATTGTTCAGCAAGCTGCAGCCCAGTTTGACGATCAGGAATGTCTCCATTGATTGTTAGTAGCGTATTGGGTGCAATACGGTCACGTAATTTTTTGATTTCCGGAATTAGCTCCCAATGCGCATCTACTTGGCTCATTTCCTTTCTTGTACGTAAATGAATGGAAAGGTTCGCAATATCCTGTTGTAAAATATGCGTCAGCCACTCCTCCCACTCATTTACATCATTATAGCCAAGTCGTGTTTTCACGCTGACAGGAAGTCCGCCCGCTTTTGCTGCTTGAATAAGTTCTGCCGCAACGTCTGGACGCAGAATAAGGCCACTACCTTTCCCTCTCGATGCCACATTCGGGACAGGGCAGCCCATATTAATATCGATGCCTTTAAATCCTAGCTCTGCCATGCCAATACTCATTTGACGGAAATATTCGGGATTATCCCCCCAAATATGTGCCACCATAGGCTGTTCATCTTCTGTAAAAGTCAAACGGCCACGCACACTTTTCATGCCCTCTGGATGACAATAGCTATCCGAGTTTGTAAACTCTGTGAAAAATACATCCGGTCGACCGGCTTTACTTACTACATGACGAAAAACAACATCGGTCACATCTTCCATTGGTGCAAGTACAAAAAATGGTCGTGGTAAATCACGCCAAAAATTATCTATCATTTCAAACTCAAATCCTCTCACTATGGATACAACTTCAAACACTAGGTCAAAAAATATAAAGCTAATTGTTCCACTTCTTTTACACTTATATCATGCTTAAACACTCATTATCAAACACAAGTACATTTTGGACATTTATAATTGTGAAGAACTATTCAATGTTTATTTTAACGAATTTTGATCCTGAATGGAATTGAAGGCGGACCTGAATACCCAAAACGTATTTATAGCTCAAACCCACCAGAATTACATTATGAAGAAGAATAAAAAATAGGAGAACATGTTTTAATAAAACATGTTCTCAGAAAATCAGTATTTTATTCCCTTATATTCAATACGTGATTCCAATATATTTATCCATCTACATCAGATGTAAAATCTCTATACAAAAGCAACTAGCGATTCGTTAGTTGCCTTCTTTTAAAATGAGTTGCGAGACACACTCCACATGGCTCGTCTGCGGGAACATATCCACAGGCTGCATGGATTTTACTTCGTATAATGCGCTCAATTCTTGGAGGTCCTTCGCCAAAGTAGACGGATTGCAAGATACGTACACAATGGTTTTTGGTTTAACTTTCAAGATTGTTTGAAGTAAGGATTGGTCACAGCCAGATCTTGGCGGGTCGACGACCAGCACGTCCGGTTTCCAGCCTTCTTTCGTCCAGCGTGGAAGGATATTCTCGGCTTTGCCTGTTTCATAGTATACATTGTTGCGATTATGTTTTTTGGCATTTTTCTTGGCGTCCTCAATCGATTCTTTAATGACGTCCATTCCTCTGACTTCCTTGGCATTTTCAGACAGCCATAGTCCAATGGTTCCAACGCCGCAATAAGCGTCAACGACTTTTTCTGTGCCGGTTAAAGCTGCTGCTTTTTTCACTTCATCATATAAGCGAACAGTTTGGACCGGATTAAGCTGGAAGAATGTACGGGCTGAAAGTTCATATGATAGGTCACCCAATGTTTCGTTGATGACTTTTTCGCCTGCCAGGTGAATCGTTTTTTCGCCAAAGATCAGCGACGTGTTTTGGTTGTTAATATTTTGAACGACCGATTTCACTTCAGGCAATTGGTCACGTATTTGTTTAAGCAGCTGATCTTTTTGTGGAATTTCCTCTGCACCTGTAACAAGGACAACCTGCACTTCACCTGTTTCAAAGCCTACCCGTGTAATGACCGTACGAATAACACCTTTTCTTTTTCTTTCGTTATATATCGAGATGTTCAGGTTCTTTAATATCTTTTTCACTGTACGTGTTACCTTATTTGTTGCCTTATGCTGTACAAGGCAATTCGGGATATCAATCAGATTATGGGAATTCAAGCCGTAAAGGCCAGCAATCAATTTACCATCTTTTTGGCCGACTTGGTACTGACTTTTATTTCGGTAATTCCAAGGATCTTCCATACCAATCGTTTCTTTTACATTTAATGAAGAAACCGGTAATTTTGAATGGCGCTCCATCGCTTGAATGACGATATCACGCTTTTCGATAAGCTGCTGGTCATAGCTTAAATGCTGTAACTGACATCCGCCGCATTCAGCGTAAACCGGACATGGCGCTGCAATGCGATGCGGTGATTCTTTACGGATGGTTTTTATTTTCGCCTCGGTGAAGTTTGGCTGCACCTTTGTGACCAAAGCTACAATTTCTTCACCAGGCAATGCTCCTGGAACGAAGACGACTTTCTTTTTGAAATAACCGACTCCCTCTCCATTAATGCCAAGCCTTTTAATCGTAAGGGGAAGGGTTTGGTTCACTTCCAGTTTTGTATCTTGAATGTTTGTCATTTCTTTTCACTCCGTTTTTCAATGCTTCTCCACAAATAGAGGGAAGCGTAGCTTAGATATGGAGCCCATTTCTCACTATAGGACTCCATTTCTTCTTGGGTTGGCTTTTGCGGTAAGCCATATAATATTTTCAAGGCATTTTGAATGCCAATATCGGCTTTAGGAAATAGGTTCGGCCGGCCAAGTCCAAAAAGCAGGAAGTTTTCAGCCGTCCATCTACCGATACCGCGTATTTTTATTAGTGTATCCATAACCTCTTGATCGGATAGCCTTTCCATTATATCAAGGTCGAGATGGCCCTGAGTGATCTGCTCGGAAAGTCCGATGACATATTCCGCTTTCCGCCCGCTGAATTGAATGGCCCTCAATTGCTCGATTTTAAGTTGGGCGGTTGTTTCCGGCGTCGGATAAAACCAGGCACCTTCCATCTGGTAGCCGAAGGTTTTAACGAATCGTTCCGTAAGCGTATGGGCAAAGGATAAGTTCAATTGCTGATGTATGATGCATTTGACGAGGCAACTGTAGTAATCGAAGTCCAAGACTATGGCAGTACCGCGGTGTTCTTCGAAGATTTTCCGCAAATCGGATTCCCGGAAATGCCGGGAAACGCCTTCTAATGGCTGATGCCAATGAAAAACCTTTTTTAACCGTTCGATTGCTTTTGACTTGTATACCTCTGAATGACCTTTGATGATAAAAGATGGTTCATCGATATTTCCTATTGCCTGAACCTGCAAAACAATTGGCTCTTTTTCTATATATAGCGGAACTTTTACCGTCCTGTTAGTAAAATCAACTACCTGAAGTGGGTCTAACGATAATCGTTCGAGAACTAGATCGAA
The DNA here is from genome assembly GCF_042885195.1 of Peribacillus sp. NPDC058075. Lineage (NCBI taxonomy): Bacteria > Bacillati > Bacillota > Bacilli > Caryophanales > Bacillaceae > Peribacillus > Peribacillus sp. NPDC058075. The sequence goes on from NZ_JBHVSL010000003.1 coordinate 163,097, forward strand.
ATTATAGGGTCCTTGAACCTGTAATCTTTCTGTCCACACAAGCGATCCATCCTTTAGCAGTTTTCCACGTATTATAGCATGTTTCCTGAAATATTACTTGAATTTGAGGAGAATGGAAAAAAGCGGGACCTGAATTATCTCTTCAGGACCCGCTTCTCATTTAATAAAGCATTCGGTTCGGCAACTGCTTCTCAATCATTAAATCATCAAGGCTACCGAAAGCGTACCCTTGTTTTTCAAGATCCGTCAGAATCGAGTCCAATGCTTCCGCATTATCCTTCGATACGGTATGCAATAATAAAATCGCACCTGGATGAATCTGCTTAAGCACTTCATCGTGTGCGAACGCAGCACCCTTTTGTTGATCAACAATCCAGTCTCTATATGCCAGTGACCAGAAGATGTGGTAATACCCCTCTTTTTGTGCAATCCTCATTGTTCTCTCATTAAATACCCCACGAGGCGGCCTTAAATAGTTCATTCCCTTTTGCCCCGTTAATTTTTCCGTTGCTTCTTTTACCCTCTCAAGCTCCGTGCGAATCACATCGTCCGTCACGCTGGTCATATCCGGATGGTTCCATGAATGGTTTCCAACGATATGCCCCTCATTAGCCATACGGACAACAAGCTCAGGTGCCGTTTTTAAATAATGCCCCGTAACAAAAAAAGTTCCAGGAGCACGATGTTTCTTCAGAACATCTAAAATTTGAGCCGTATAGCCATTTTCATAACCGTTATCAAATGTTAAATAAACGACTTTCTTCTTTGTATCCCCCTTATAAATCGCTTCATATTCAGGCAGCATTTCATTGAATTTTTTACCGGCATCGGCAGGTGTCCCATTTTTTCCTTTATTGAAACCCCAGTTATAGGATTCTGCAAAAGCCGGGCTTGCCAAAGAGCATATCAAGCAAATAAAAGCGGATAAAATCACCATTTTTTTCATTGGAATATCCCCCATGTCCTTTTTTCTTATTGTTTGGAACATGGAGATTTATATGCATGATATTGTGAAGGTCGAATTTTTCGCCGCGTAGGTCGAATTTTCGCTCCGAAGGTCGAATTATTGCCGACGACGGTCGAATTTCCCCTCCGAAGGTCGAATTATTGCCGACGTCGGTCGATTTTTCGCTCCGAAGGTCGAATTACCGACGACGTCGGTCGATTTTTCGCTCCGTGGGTCGAATTACTGCTGACGTCGGTCGAATTTCCCCTCCATGGGTCGAATTACTGCCAATAACGGCCATTTCCCCTCCGTGGGTCGAATTATTGCCGACGTCGGTCGAATTTTTCGCCGCGTGGGTCGAATTATTGCCAATGACGGTCGAATTTCCCCTCCGTGGGTCGAATTACTGCCGACGTTGGTCGAATTTCCCCTCCGTGGGTCGAATTACTGCCGACGTTGGTCGAATTTCCCCTCCATGGGTCGAATTATTGCCGACGTCGGTCGAATAAAATTTCGCTCTGGATCAAATTAACGCTCCGGAGGCCGAATTCGTATCTATAATCCGACGCAAAAAAGGACCTCTCCTCCGAAAAGGATCGGCCCTCCATGTTTTGTTTATCCTTTAAATAACGCTTGTGCCGCCTTCCAAATAATGGCGATAGCGAAAATGAGAACGATTACAATTCCGATTACGTCAAGGAATGTTTCAAGTCCGGAGAAAATCGTGTTTGCCACAGGAAGTTTGATGAAAGCAAAACCAGTTAGCATGGCCATAAAGAATAAGAAGTAGTTATTCTGCATGAAAATCCCCCCTTTCTCTTCTAATGTATGTGCGACCTTTCCAAAAGATTGTACTTTTTTGAGGTAATTATCGCCTTTTTTTTCATATACATTAGCAAGGGGGCGAATCCGATGCTGGAATGGATAATAACCATAGGTTTTATTGGTTGTCTTGGTTTAGGTGCTGGAGTGTTTGTTCATTTTGTAAAAAGTGGATTGAATTTAGAGGATGCATCAAGGATTGATCCATTGCCGGATATAGAGGATTAAGGATAAAAAAGACGCTCAACCAATTGGTGAGCGTCTTTTTCCTTACTATTATTTAAATACTGGATCTTTGAATTGAGCAAGTTTTTCCAATGAAGATTGCTGAACATCTTTATGCAGGCTGTTTCCATGTGAATCCATGGTAACCACAGCTGTAAATCCTTCAACGTTCAGATGCCACATTGCTTCTGGAATACCAAATTCAGTGAAGTTTACACCTTCGACAGATTTAATGCAGTCTGCATAATATTGAGCAGCTCCGCCGATCGCGTTTAGATAAACGCCACCGTGTTCGCTTAGGGCTTCTAGTGTTTTTGGCCCCATTCCGCCTTTACCGATAACTGCACGGATGCCAAATCGTTTCATGATATCGCCTTGGTACGGTTCTTCACGAATACTTGTAGTTGGTCCCGCAGCCTTCACATGCCATTTACCTTCTTCGTCCTTCAGCATAACTGGTCCACAGTGATAGATGATTTGTCCATCAAGATCGATTGGTGCTGGGTTTTCAGACAAGTGCTTGTGGATTGCGTCACGGCCGGTATACATTCTACCGTTAATATGGACTACGTCCCCAACTTTCAATTCACGGATTTGTTCTTCCGTAATTGGTGCTTGCAGGGTGATTTCACGGGAAGCTTCAACGTCTGTTTCTACAGCTGCTGCCACTTCTTCCTTTGCGGCCTTTTCTGCTTCTAGAGCAAAGTCGATTTTCTCACCATCTTGATATAACCATTCATTAATATCGCCTGTTTCTGGATTCACTTTCACTCCTAAACGGCGGAAAGCCCAGCAGTTGTAAGCAACGGATACGAAAAAGCTTGCCGGAATACGGTGCATGACGCCGATCTTACAGCCAAGCAGCGTGGTTTCCCCGCCAAAGCCCATCGTGCCGATTCCCAATTCATTGGCTGTCTCCATGATGTAATCTTCAAGTTTACGAAGATCCTCATTCGGATTCACATCTTCATTACTGCGGAAAAGTTGAGCCTTTGCCAAATCGTATCCGGATGAACGGTCCCCTCCGATACCTACTCCGATGAAGCCTGCACTGCAGCCTTGTCCTTGAGCTTGGTACACAGAGTGAAGGACACATTTACGGATCCCGTCCAAATCACGGCCCGCTTTTCCCAATCCTTCAAGCTCCATAGGCAGACTGTATTGGATGTTTTTATTTTCACAGCCGCCGCCTTTTAAGATGAGACGGACATCAATATAGTCTTTTTCCCATTGATCGAATTTCATGACTGGAAGACCTTCCCCAAGGTTATCCCCGCTATTTTCACCCGATAAAGAGTCAACGGCGTTTGGACGAAGCTTTCCGCCTTTAGTCGCTAATATGATTGCATTTCGGATTGCTTCTTTTATTTCAAGTTGGTTCACGCCAACTGGAGTTTTTATTTTGAAAGTCGGCAGACCAGTATCCTGACAAATCGGTGATACATTGTCGTCAGCCATTGTTATATTATTCGTGATGGTGGTCAGGCTCAATGCAGAACGAGTACCTGCATTTTCACGTTGTTTTGCACTTTTGACCGCACGACGAACATCCTTTGGAAGATTCGTTGAAGTTTCAACGATTAGACTGTACATACTTTCTTGGAATTTTTGAATATCCAAATTTCTCTTCCCCCTCTTATTTCCCCTAGATTAGATTTAATCATTTCCCTGCTTCTCTATAAATAGCGAATGATATAACACCCGTTTTATTATACATCTAACATAATCTTTCGAAAACAAGTAATTATTTTTCATAATGAAAAGCAATTTCGAGAGAAATGAGCTAAGAGCCAGAAATAGCCCATGAGTTAAATTTAATCACCAATCATTTCCATCAAAAAAGGATGACGAAGTTTTCCCGTCATCCTTCATGAATATTAACATTGAAAAAATCATACTATCGAAACAGATATTAGTCTTCGCGTGTTTTGAATTGTTCCACTTTGCCTTCCAAATCATCTAACATGCCGATTAAGCGGTCTATATCTTCCAACTCCGTATTTTCCGGTTCGATATGATCAAGAACTTCCATGAACATCGTGAGGCGTTCTTTTAAGTATGTTAATTGTTCGTTTTTACCTGTAATGGATTTTCCCATGAGGCACTCTCCTTCCGTTCTTCTTTCATCGTAACGAAATCTGCTTGAAAGTGCAATGGCAAGCTATAAATGCAGCTCTCCGCCATTTGACAATTTTTGTCCCCATTGTTCATAATGGGTTAGTGCATTATTACGTAAGGAGTTTTAAATATGTCAATAATCAAGCAAGATCTTTTAACACCAATTTCACCCAAGTATGACCCTTGGGAAGCATATATGGACGTTGAACAATATGGAAAACTCAGCCTTACCAATGTGGAGTTCACCACCACCACCCTTTGCAATATGCGTTGTGAGCATTGTGCCGTCGGTTACACACTCCAGCCCAAGGACCCGGATGCACTTCCACTGGAATTACTGATTCAGCGACTCGAAGAGATTCCTTTGCTTCGCTCGCTTAGCATCACTGGCGGGGAGCCGATGCTTTCAAGAAAACAAGTGAAGAATTATGTTTTGCCTCTATTGAAATATGCCCGTAGCCGCGGGGTCCGGACACAAATCAATTCCAATTTGACCCTTGACCTGGAACGGTATGAGGAAATCATTCCTTATTTGGATGTTTTGCACATTTCCCATAACTGGGGAACAATCGATGAATTCATTGATATCGGCTTTGCCATGATGGACCGAAAACCATCTCGGGAACAGCGAAAGAAATTATTTGATAAAATGATCGAAAATTCCCGGGCCCTGACAAAGGCTGGTGTGCTGGTTTCTGCAGAAACGATGCTTAATAAACGGACATTGCCGCATCTTGAGCATATTCACAGACAGATCGTCGATGAAATGGGATGTCAAAGGCATGAAATTCATCCTATGTATCCAAGCGATTTCGCTTCGGCACTTGAAACTTTATCATTGGACAAAATGCGTGAAGCGATTCATCATTTGCTTGATATCCGTGATGAAAATGTTTGGATGCTTTTCGGTACCCTGCCATTTTATCCTTGTAATAACAATAAAGAGGATATAAAGCTGCTTCAACGCCTATATGGTTCACATAAAGTGACGGTTCGTAATGACCCGGATGGACGTTCCCGGTTGAACATCAATATTTTCACAGGGGAAGTGATCGTGACCGATTTTGGGGACGCACCTACATTAGGGAATATCAAAGACCAGCCCTTGACCGAATCCTATGAAACATGGATGAATTCGAAACTGGCCAATGAATTGAATTGCCACTGCCCGGCAGTCAAATGTCTAGGCCCCAATGTTCTCGTCAAAAATGCATACTACCCGAAGGATGACTTTAGGATCAGGAAATCATCGATATGAAGAAAAAACTCGCCAATCCGGCGAGTTTTTCAATTTACCTAGGTTGCTGAGAGACTGTGAAGCTGAAGGAAACATGGTCCTGAACCGGTATCCATGCACCGATGCCTTGTGAAGTGATGTTCTTTATCGTAATGGTTCTTTTATTTCCTTTTAGGTTCAAATACACTTCCCCATATGTGACCTTCCCTTTTTCATTGACGGCGGAAGCATAACTGGATAAGTAACCTATCCTATTAGAAGCAACATTGTATACTTCATCTTTTTTCGTACCAGCTCCAATGATCGTTTCAAAAGCCAATGGCAAATTCGTTTTCTCAGTGGCTTTTAACAGCATCATCTTTTGAACATCCTCTGCCTTAGGGATTTTTGCTGTAAGACCGCCACTCACTGCCTTCTGACTTTCCTGGACATAACGGATCCTGTATGGAACCTCACCGCCGCGATTATCGTAGTAATTCGTATTGATTTTTTGGTATTCCCAGTTTGGCGCCGTTTCCGAAGACTCATAATTCAATGCCCAATGGCCAAGGTAAATCGTCGCCCTGTAACCAAAGGCAAGCGGAGCTTTCGCAATTGCCGATTCATTCAACATATGGATGAGTTCTGGATTTTCAATCTTGATATCCGACGAATCGATCAATTGTTCAGCAAGCTTACTCGGTTGCAACATTGGAAGATCCTGGGTTGGGTTCGGATACGTATTCTCCTTTGCAATATTCAAAACGGAAGGTGGGATATTCACCTTATTCGGATTTGCTTTGCCTTCTGGAATATCAGCTGCAAAACTTACATTCGCCTGAATGAAGGCAATCAGGGCAATCATCGTAACAAGAATTGTTCTTCTCATGCTGTCGCACTCCTTTTGAGGGGTTCAATCATTTTGTTATAGATTTTGTTTTTAGCCAACATTCTATACATTTCATTCTTATTTCGATTTTGTAATAAATTTGTAAAGTTCAGAATATTTACTTTTTTATTTAAATCGGTTATACTTATTTTACATTATAAAAAGGAGGCGAAAATCGTTCATACCTATTAAACCTTCAGGAGGTATGCTTATCGAACAATCCATGACGCCCTTTTAAAGGATGACAGAAAACGAATTCGCCAATACTTAAATCTGATGTAAAAGGATGGTGTGACACTCTAGAATATTTTCTCAACTTTTACAAAAGCATGATGAAAAATTTTGGAACAACTTATGAATGGTAATTTACTAATATAGAAATGACTCTGCTAAATCTAACCTGAGCAGAGTCATTTTTATTTTTCAGTTATATAAAAAGAAAGACCTCCCGCATCGGAAGGCCTGCATTTCTTATAATAAGTAAAATCCAATTCCCATAATGAAGTAAGCGGCCAATAAGGTAAGGCCTTCAAACCAGTTCGTTTCCCCGTCATTCGAAATCATGATCATCAGAAAGACAGCTGTACCCATTGATATCAGTTCTGGCATTGTGAAAACAAGCGGCATATGCGTTGGATACATTAATGAGATAAGTACGAGTACAGGAGCAACGAACATCGCTACTTGAAGCGTGGAACCAACGGCAATCTCCACTGCGACATCCATTTTGTTTTTATAGGCCATTATGACGGCTGACGCATGCTCTGCCGCGTTCCCCACGATTGCAACGATAATGACACCGATGAATAACTCAGACCATCCAAAGGTTTCCCCCACTTCACTGAACGTATGAACAAGTTTCTCCGATACATACGCAACGGCCAATGTAGCGACAGCAAGTATTATAATTGCCTTTTTCTTGCTCCACTCCGGTACTTCCTCTCCATGTTCCTCGGATTTCTCCGTATGCTGATATACACCTCGGTGAGTAACCAATTTAAAGAATAATGCAGCTAGATATAATAAGATCAATATAATGGAAATTCCTACACTTAACGACATCGTGCTTGATTCACTCATATCTTGTGTGAATACTTCAGGTATGACGAAGGCTACAATAACTGCAAAAATCAATAGACCGGCATTATGCCTCGCATCGAATACATTAAATTTCTGCCTTTTGTATTTAGTCCCTCCGACAAAGAATGAAAGTCCTGCCACCAACAATAAGTTTCCTAATACGGAACCAGTCAAAGAAGCCAACACGACCCCCACAAGCCCCGCCTTTAATGAAAAGATGGATATGATCAATTCCACTGCATTTCCAAAGGTTGCATTCAAGAGACCGCCAATCCTTGGTCCCATAACGATCGCTAAGCTTTCAGTCGCACGGCCCATGAATCCTGCTAGCGCGACGATGGTTAAGCAATATACGATGAACATGATGACACTCGGCCAATGCAATAATGACCCAATGACTGATATAGGGACGCCTAACAGGACAAGCCCAAAAAATATTTTATTCACGATACTTCTCCTCACAATCCTATAGTTCTTATTATGTAACAAAAACTATCATACATAATCTTCCGGCGATGACAAAGGAAAATTTTATCATCCTCTCTTTTCTTGTCAATATTTACCCAAATTTCTATTGCTTAATCCTCTTCCTAAGATGTAACATCAAGAAGGCATACATTTCTTAGGAGACATGATTTTATGAATAATAAATTGCTTTTTAGCGTTTTAATCTTAATTGTCGGCATATCGGGGTTTTCTCAAGGGATGCTTCTGCCGATCATAGCCATCATTTTTGAAAATGACGGAATTAGCTCATCCCTAAACGGGTTTCATGCAGCCTCGCTTTATATTGGAATTCTGTTGATTTCCCCTTTTATGGAAGCCCCGCTCCGTAAATACGGCTATAAGCCATTGATATTATTTGGCGGGATAACGGTCATTCTATCGCTTGCCTTATTTCCTGTTTGGAAATCATTCTGGTTTTGGTTCGTCCTGCGTTTCTTCATTGGAATTGGCGATCATACACTTCACTTTGCAACCCAGACATGGATCACTGCCATTTCACCAAAAACGAAGCGCGGAAGGAATCTTGCCATTTATGGACTTTTCTTCAGTCTTGGCTTCATGGTTGGCCCAATGATGACGAAGCTTCTCGAGATTAATCAGTCTTTGCCTTTCATCATCACATCCATACTTAGTCTTCTAGCTTGGTCCACTGTTTTCCTTATTGGAAATGAGCTTCCTGAACAGGATGATTCTGAAAGCACATCATTTCTTGGCACACTCAAAAGGTTTACGAAAGTTAGCCGCATAGCTTGGGTCGCTTTTTTACTTCCGTTCACATTTGGCGTGCTTGAAGCATCATTGAATAGTAATTTTCCCGTATTCGCCCTGCGCTCCGGAATCGATTTAACCGCAGTATCCATCATCATTCCGGCATTTTCCGCGGGGACCCTGCTTACCCAGATTCCCTTAGGGATGATAAGTGACCGTTTTGGCCGGCGAAAGACCTTGCTGACGATACTTTTTTCAGGGTTTGCCATATTCACTCTTGCAGGGATTTATTCTTATTCGGTGCTTGGTCTATTCATTTGCTTTATGTTTGGTGGAATGATGGTTGGTTCGACTTTCTCGCTGGGAATCAGTTATATGGCAGACCTTTTGCCTCGCAACCTATTACCTGCTGGAAATTTATTATGCAGTATTTTCTTTAGCCTCGGCAGCATCGGCGGACCGTTTTTTGGCGGCCTGGTTATAGAACACATTGATGGAGGGAACTTTTTCTATATGATCAGTATCATGCTTATCCTTGTCTTCATATCATTGGCCTTGTTTAAGGAAAAAATGCCTGCTTCAGTTATGTAGTATAGTTTTTTATCTGGACTACTTCTTTTATTTTTCAATTTGAACTGTTTTTATCAATAGACTTTTTATTGGATAGGAGATACTTTATATTTTTTACTAGATTAGAATCATTCTTCTTTATTTCTAATTAGGTTATGTGGTATTATAATAATAACAAAAGGGACATTACGTTTAAAAACCTTTGAAAACATTGCTGTCATCGCAATTACGGTGGCAGCTTTCATATTTTATCCAGAGAAATGACGTTGATTATCTTTCTCAATTAGATATCGAACAAATGATAATCTATATCATTTACACAAAATAGAGAAGAATGTGGGAGGGAATCTTATGACTTCAGATACTAAACATTTAACCCAACCGGCTACATGCAAAACCACTTGGTTGGAAAAAGCAAAACCTCATCTAGAACTTATTGCTGCATTATTCAGCGGTTTATTAATCTTGTTGGGCTGGGTCCTTTCAAAGAACGGAATGGAGTCCACTTCCATCGTCATATACTTGGCTTCTTTCTTGATTGGCGGATATGCCAAGGCAAAAGAAGGAATTGAAGATACGATAGCCGACCGGGAATTGAATGTTGAGATGCTGATGATTTTTGCGGCAATTGGTTCTGCGGTCATCGGATACTGGACGGAAGGTGCCATATTGATTTTCATCTTCGCTTTAAGCGGTGCCCTTGAGACATACACGATGAATAAAAGCCATAAAGAAATTTCGGCACTTATGGACTTACAGCCTGAGGAAGCACTGCGCATCACTAATGGATATGAGGAAACCGTATCCGTTTCACAGCTGCATGTCGGAGATCTCATTTTAGTGAAACCAGGTGAGAGAGTTCCTTCAGATGGAAAAATCACGGACGGCCGAACCAATATCGATGAAGCCGCCATCACTGGTGAATCCATACCGGTCAGCAAATCATTGGATGATGAAGTATTTGCCGGAACTGTTAATCTCCGTGGTACGATTACCGTGGAAATCACCAAACCAGCAAGTGAAACATTATTTCAAAAAATAATCACGCTCGTTCAATCCGCACAAAGTGAAAAGTCCCCTTCCCAGCTGTTCATTGAACGGTTTGAAGGGACTTATGTAAAAGTGGTATTGACCGTTGTCGGTTTGATGATGTTCGTACCCCATTTCATATTGGGGTGGAGCTGGACCGAAACATTTTACAGAGCGATGATCCTGCTCGTTGTCGCTTCTCCTTGCGCACTTGTGGCCTCTATTATGCCAGCTACGCTTTCTGCCATTTCAAATGGTGCTCGTCATGGCATTTTATTTAAAGGCGGCGTCCATCTTGAGAATTTAGGTAACCTGCAGGCAATTGCTTTAGATAAAACCGGTACATTGACAAAAGGAAAACCGGAAGTAACGGATGTCATTATCCGCAAAGATTTAAACGAAGATGATTTCTTATTTCATATTGCATCTGTTGAAAATTATTCCAACCACCCTTTGGCAACATCGATCGTACGTTATGCCAAAACAAAATTGCAAAGAGACATCATTAAACCGGATAACATGGAAGATATCTCAGGCAATGGGGTTCAAGCATACATCAATGGCGTGCTTTGGAAAGTCGGAAAAGCTGATTTCGTCGGTCGCAGTGAAGCAGAACGATTTCAAAATGGCATTGCACTGACATTGGCTGAACAAGGTAAGACAATCGTTTATGCAAAGGATGATCAAGGGATTGCCGGTATTCTCACTTTGAAGGATGTCGTGCGTGAAGAAACCATTACAGCCATCGAAGCCTTGAAAAATGAGGGCATCCATACTGTCATGCTGACAGGCGATGGTGAAAAAACGGCTAAAGCGATAGCGTCTGAAAGCCATATTGATGCATATATTGCCGAATGCCTGCCAGAAACCAAAGTCACTGAAGTGAAAAGGCTGAAAGAACATTTTGGCACTGTAGCAATGGTTGGGGATGGCATCAATGATGCACCTGCACTAGCAACAGCATCTGTGGGAATTGCAATGGGTGAAGGCACGGATGTTGCCTTGGAGACAGCGGATGTTGTTCTGATGAAGAATGACCTGCCGCGTATCGCGGAAGCAGTAAAATTATCCAAGAAGATGAATCGAATCATCAAACAAAACGTCATCTTTTCAATTTCGGTCATCATGATCCTGATCGCATCCAATTTCTTCCAATTCCTTGACCTTCCATACGGCGTCATTGGACATGAAGGAAGCACAATTCTCGTTATACTGAACAGCTTAAGACTTTTGAGAAACTAAGCATGAAAAAGGAGCCCTCCAAGGCTCCCTTTTTTTATGATCGTTTCATTTAGTGATATCCGTTCTTACCATTTGCAGAACCTGATGTTTTATGGTTCGAACCTTTATTTTTTCCTTTTTGCTTTGTGCTGCCATCCTTTTTACTCATGAAAGAACTCCTCCTCTTCAAAAGTTGTTATTTCTTGAATAGTATCTGCAGCATGATTGTCCGCTATTACGGGAACTCCAGGAAGCTCATGCACATTCTGGTTTTTGCCTTTCACTTATGAGCGCATTTATTTCCCCGCCCAATATGATGATGAGCCCCGATAAATAAAACCAGACCATTAATACGATGATTCCTCCAAGACTTCCATATGTTGCGGAATAATTAGCAAAGTTCTCCACATAAAAAGAAAACAAAAAGGAAACAAGACTCCATCCTGCCGTTGCAAAAATAGCACCGGGCAGTACGGTTATGCATTTCAGCTTTACGTTGGGGGCAATCCAATAAAGGATAGTGAACACAATTAAAAATACAAGCGTACTGATCACCCAGCGAAGCTGGTTCCAAATCGTAAGAAACTCATCGGATTGTCCTATTTCGGCAAATAGGAATACTCCTATCTGTTTTCCGAATACCGGCAGCAATAAAACGACAATAAAAACAAAAATCATCGCTAAAGTGAGAAGTATCGACATTCCCCGGGAAATAAAGAAAGTTCGACTTTCTTTTACATCGTATGCATGGTTAAATGCTTTAATGATTGCATTCATCCCATTCGATGCCGACCATATCGTTCCGATGACACCAATCGACAATAAAGTCCCATTCGCTTCCATTACTTCAGATAAGTTGGCCTCAATGATTTTCATCGAATCGTCAGGCGCATATGTACGGACGGTATTTAATATATCTTCTTGGGAAAATGGCAGATAGGCCAATAAAGTGAATAAAAAAATAAGTAACGGAAACAGGGAAAGTAAGAAGAAATAAGACAGCTGTGCGGCAAGCCCCGACACATCATCCATCTGTAACCGTTTTATGAAAGCCTTGAAAAATGAGCCTTTCAGCCATTCTTTTTTATTGGCCATACCTCCACCCCATTTTCTAATTTAAGGACCGTTCATGGTGACTTGAAGATGACTCATCTTGCTCTGCAGCAAAAACTTCCTTTGTCTCCATCACCACTTGGGCAACTTGCGATGGAATATCTTTCATTTCCTCCACCTTTTGGGAAATGAAGGATACATCATCGGAAATTTTTTCAACAGTGGAACGGACCTTGGATGATGTTTCACGTACTTGTGTAAGCACCCCATTGGGATTCTTCACGAATTCCTTCATATTACTCATACAGCTTTTACTGTTTTCCAATACAGAATAACGCGTATCCTTGTCAAATAGGCTTATCGCAGCCCCTGCTAACGCCCCAATAAAGACCGCTTGCATAAATTTACTTTTCTTGTCACACTTATATTCTTCTCGAATGTTGCTCATATATTCTCCTCCTCGTCATATATTGGTTGATGGATATTGGTAGCTATCTCCATTATACAATGTTTAAAAAAGTTTTTTCCTATCTTTTCCCAAACTCCCTCCGTTTAAAACGTGAAGATGACCAAGTATATTGGGGATCAAGCTTCGTAATATTCATTGACTTCCAGCGGTAATCATGCAAAGATGAAAATAATTTAGGAATGTATGAAAGGATGAAGGAAATGGATTTAACGCAAAACACAGCCGAAAGTGTCGAGTTTATGATCGAAGCAATCAAGGATAAATTAAAAGTGATGAACTTCGGTGCAATCAAATCAACCCATTTTGATATCGAAATGTATGAAGAGCTGCACGATATTTATACAATGGTGATGAAAAAAACGAATTTCAGTGTCCGTGAAATGGAAGCGATCGCCGAAGAACTTGGAAGACTGCGTAATAAGTAACATTCAAATCCTCCCATACCGGTGAGGATTTTTTTCATTTATAAAATAATTCTGATACATTTGATATAGAAATTGAAACCCGACAGGAGTTGTAAGCATGGTAGAAAGAAGAACACCCATAAGTATTGCAGAAGCAGTGGAAAAAGTGATGAAGCATAAATTAATAGGACATGCGGAACTGATTCCCCTCGAGGAAAGCCAAGACCGGTTTTTGGCTCAAGATATTGTAGCTACAAATGATGTTCCGCATTTTAACCGCTCTCCATATGATGGGTTCGCCCTCAGGTCCAAGGATACGGCAGAGGGTTCCATAAATAACCCTCTTGAGTTCGAAGTGGTTGAAGAGCTTGCTGCGGGGATGGTATCGACTATCCCTGTACAAAAAAATCAAGTGGCGAGAATCATGACTGGAGCTCAGATGCCAGCTGAGTGTGATGCCGTAATCATGCTCGAGCTCACAAAGGAATTCGAAAAGGACGGAAAGAAGTACATATCATTTAAACGCTCACTTAGAGAAGGCGAAAATGTTTCTTTTCAAGGAGAGGATGCAAGGAAAGGCGATGTTCTTGTAAAAAAAGGAACAGCGATCAATCCTGGGATCATTGGCTTGCTGGCAACATTCGGATATGCCGAAGTCCCAGTTGCCAAGAAACCTGTCGTCGGATTATTCGCTACGGGTTCGGAACTCCTTGATGTTAACGAACCGTTGCAGCCTGGGAAAATCCGCAACAGCAATTCACATGCCATCTCCGCCCAAATTCGGAGGGCCGGAGGAGAAGTCCGCTTTTATGGAAAGCTTAAGGACGAATTCGAATTAAGCTACGAGGCCATTTCAACTGCCTTGGAGGAAGTTGATTTGCTCATTACAACTGGAGGGGTTTCTGTCGGAGATTTTGACCTTCTCCCGGATATTTATCAAAAAATGGGTGCTGAAGTCTTATTCAACAAAGTGGCAATGCGCCCCGGCAGCGTGACGACCGTAGCGGTATACAATAACAAATTTTTATTCGGTTTATCCGGCAATCCTTCCGCCAGTTATGTCGGCTTTGAACTATTTGCAAGACCAATCATCCGCACCATGCTGTTTTCGGAACTTCCGCATTTACGAAAAGAGACGGCCAAATTGGCAGAAGACTTCTTAAAACCGAATCCATTCTCACGTCTGCTTCGGACCCGATTATTTTACGAATCCGGCCAGTTGAAGGTAATTCCTAGCGGTGTAGATAAATCCAATATTACAACAAGCTTGGCAGGTGCCAATTCACTGACCGTTTTACCTGGAGGGACCCGTGGTTTCCAAACGGGAGATCTCGTGGACATCCTGCTCCTTGAAGACCAAGAAGGATGCAAATGGCCTTGGTGAAGCCTTTTATTTTTCAGGTGGTTGGCTACCAAAATAGAGGAAAAACGACCTTCATAACGAATATTATCGAAAAGCTTCGCAAAGCCAAATTGGAGACAGCCGTTTTAAAACATCATGGACATGGCGGAAAACCGGATGTCAACGGTATGAAGGATTCCAATAAACACTTTCAAGCTGGGGCCGCAGCTTCTCTTGTTGAAGGTGATGGAACAATCGAGCTGCTCGGCAATTTCAAGGGGAAAGCCCCTATAACTGAGCTGATTCAATTACTGTGTCTATTTCTCCCTGATGTGATTTTAATTGAGGGTTATAAGCAAGAGGACTTTCCTAAGGTCATTTTAATCAAGGAAGAAAGTGACCTGGTGTTATTGGAACGGCTTACTAATGTCAAAGCAGCGGTAGCTTGGCCCGCATGCCTGGAACGAACCAGGAATCATGCTTCTGTACCCGTCTTCCCTTTGGATTCGGATTCATTCATTAAATGGTTTTTAGAACAAATATGAAGGAGGGCACAATGTTCATTCAATTTCCCATAGAAAAACGCCGCAAGATGATCGAAAGTATCCAAGAATATGTATATCAGGAACATGGCAAGGAAATCGGAGAAATCGCTGCTGAGAATCACTTGCAGTTCATTTTCGAAAATATTGCTCCATATATTTATAATGAAGGTATCAAAGATGCTAAAAAAGTCATGGAGGACAGATTAGGAAATATCGAAGAAGATTTGTATTCATTGGAACGGCCAATTGATTAACATGAAAAAACAGCATCATAATCGATGCTGTTTTTTCATGTTCATTGTTCGGTCAGAATAAGCGGACCGTTTTTCGTAATGGCAATCGTATGCTCATATTGAGCCGAGTATTTCCCATCTGCAGTGGATGCCGTCCATCCATTCGGATCCCGGCTTGCTTTATATGTACCTACGTTTACCATTGGCTCGATGGTGAATACCATGCCTTCCTTAAGACGCGGACCTTTATTCGGAAGTCCATAATGCGGAACTTGCGGCTCTTCATGAATGACACTTCCTATCCCGTGGCCGATGAAATCACGAACGACAGAGAAGCCCTCCGCCTCGACATATGTTTGTATGGCATGACCAATATCTCCAATCCGATTGCCTTCCACACATACTTCAATCGCCTTATATAAAGATTCCTTCGTCACATGAACCAGATGCTCGGTTTCCTTTGAAACCTTACCGACCGTATACGTCCAAGCTGAATCGGCCAGGGCCCCGTTATAATTGACGACCATATCAATCGTTACGATATCTCCATTTTTCAAAGGGGTCTTCCGTGGGAAACCATGACAGATTTCTTCATTGATGCTGGCACATGTCGCATACTCATAACCTTTGTAACCCTTTTGTTCCGGCTTCGCACCATGTTTTTTTAAGAATCCTTCAACAAATTCTTCAATTTCCCATGTTGTCACCCCAGGAACAATCAACTTAGCAATCTCCCTATGACAAGCTGCCAAAATTTTACCCGATTCATGCATCGCTTGAATTTCACGTGCAGATTTTAATACGATCAATCGTGACACTTCCTTTTTATTTCGTCTCTCCTTTTATTTTACTGTAAAGATGGAAGTATATGAATCCTTTAAAAGAAAAATCCCGGCAGCTGCCGGGATTTTTCATTATTTCAATAGATTGAGCGATTCACGGTTAAATGCTGGAAGATCTTCAGGTGTCCTGCTGGTTACAAGCTGGTTGCCGCAAACCACGACCTCCTTGTCCAAATATGTGGCACCTGCATACTCCATATCGACTTTAATGGATGTATATCCTGTTGCGTGGCGACCTTCAAGTGTTTTGGCTGTAATCAGCAATTGCGGTCCATGACAGATCGCAAATACAGGCTTTTTATCATCCATGAACGATTTGGCGAAAGATACGAAGCGTTCGTCAGCACGCAGCTGATCAGGCGAGAACCCACCGGGGATGAATAATGCATCGAAATTTTCCGGTTTCACTGAGTCGATGCTTTCATCAATCTCGACTTCTACCTCCCCCTGCTTCCCTTTAACAGTTTTCCCTTTTATCATTTCAATCGTCGTTACCGTATGGCCGGCTTCTTCAAATGCCCTTGCCGGTTCACTATACTCCGAGTCCTCAAACATATTCGTTACTACACATGCGATATTTTTACCCATAATCATTCATCTCCTCAATTTTTGATCGAATGAAACTACTTGCACTTTATTTATGTTCCCTCTGCCACCATAAATAAAACACATAATTAACGTTAGTGCTTTATTTAGCCTACTCCCAAAGCAAATCAATGTTTAGGATACTGGCCAACAACGTGTATCGCATTGATGATTCTTTTATTGATCCATTTCCTGTTTTCTTCTGTATTCAAATTTCCAAATATCCGTTTCCGCCCTTCTTCCGTGGTTACATAGTAATTAGGCAGGTTATTCAATGATAATGTAATGATGTCATTTTTACATTTACCGCATGAACAAAATGTTTGGTATTCCATACCTGACATTAAAACCTGCACCCAAGTCACGACAATTTCTTCCATCACATTTGTATATTCTCTTTCCATATATTCTCCTTAAAAAGAAAAACCCGTCCATTCCTGACAGGTTTTCACTCATTTATTGCTGTCCGTGGAACAATCAGGATTTCAACTCTCCGGTTTTTCGCCCTTCCTTTTTTCGTTTCATTGGAAGCAACCGGCTTGAATTCCCCATGTCCTTTAGCGCTGAACATTTCAGGATCCAACTCTTTATTTTCGAGGAGAAGTTTCATAAAATTCACAGATCGCATCACGCTCAGATCCCAGTTGGATTCATACTGGTGATTCTTTATAGGAATATTATCGGTATGTCCGCTTACGATAATGTTTCTGGGTAAATCCATCACCAGCAAATCCGAGATTTCCTTGGCGATTTTTCGATTTTCACTTCTCACCTCAGCCACACCCGATTCGAACAGCACGTTTTCCCTAATTGAAATCAACATGCCTTCATCCGTAAGGTTCGTTCCCAATTTATCCGTTAAATCATTCTTTTGGATGTAGGCATTTACCCGCTCCTGAACTTCCGTAAGTTCTTCTTGCTCGTTTTTCCCTAGCTTCTCAAGATCTTCCGCACCTGTTCTTTGTTCTGGTGACGTTGGCTCATTGCTGGGGGAATCACTTGGAAACTCCATAAAACCCGTTCCGCTTGTAAAAACCTGGTTAAATACATTGGACAACTGCTGGAACCTTACTGCATCAACCGAACTTGAAGCGAACAAGACGATAAAAAGCGCGAGAAGCAATGTTAAGATATCGGCGTAGGGAACCAGCCATGATTCATCGATATGCTCTTCATGCCTTTGTTTCTTTTTGCGCCTAGCCATCTTCTCTCACATCGCCTTCTAACCACTTTTTACGATCTCCAGCAGGCAAATATGATGTTAATTTCTGTTCAATCGTTCGCGGCGCTTCCCCTTCGATGATCGATAAAATACCTTCTATCATCATTTCTTTGATTCGAACTTCCTGCTGCGACTTCCGTTTTAGCTTATTGGCAAATGGATGCCATAACACATACCCCGTGTAAATCCCCATCAAGGTTGCGACGAACGCGGCAGATATGGCATGTCCCAAAGCCTCCGTATCGGCCATATTCCCCAATGCAGCAATCAACCCGATTACCGCACCCAATACACCCAGCGTCGGTGCATATGTACCGGCTTGACTGAAAATCGCTGCCGCGCTTAGATGACGTTCTTCCATCGCATCTATTTCCTCTGCTAAAATATCACGAATATAATCGGCACTCTGACCTTCGACTGCAAGATTCAAGCCATTTTTCAAAAAAGTATTATCCACTTGATCAGATATGCTTTCCAATGCCAATAAGCCTTCTTTCCTGGCAATGACCGCCCATTCAGAAAAGGTTTTTATTAAATCTTCAGGCTTTGTCAATTTTTGTTCAAAGAATAAAATCTTGAATATTTTTGGTAGTCTTTTTAATTCCGACAAAGGGAAAGCCGTTACGACAGCAGCTATCGTCCCTACAATAATGATCAAAATAGCCGCGGGGTTAATCAGCGCCGTTACACTAACGCCTTTCAACACCATTCCGACCAAGATGGCCACGATACCCAGAACTACGCCCAAAACTGATGTTATATCCATAATACTCACCCATTCATTTAAAGTCTCGTCTCCTCCTTATATCGGATGAAGTTCAAAAAAAGTGAGGATTATTTTACTATTCGAATTCAATTTTCACTAAATCATCACAAAATCTTCCAACTTTATTGCCTAGATGAGCTTAATCAACAGTACATTTCACAGGTTTGGGTACAATCTTCTTTCGAGAATGGAATTACCAGCCTATTCTGTACGAAATTATCTCAATACGTCTGGAATAGGAGCATTTACTCGTGAGTTTCAGCATTTTACTCGTGAATTTCGCACTTTTACTCGTGAGTTTTCCGCTTTTACTCGTGAGTTTCGCGCTTTTACTCGTGATTTGGCGGTTTACTCGTGAGTTTCGCACTTTTACTCGTGAGTTTCAGCACTTTACTCGTGAGTTTCGCACTTTTACTCGTGAGTTTCAGCACTTTACTCGTGAATTCTGCATTTTACGCATGAATTCCGCTTAACGCCAAAAGGACAAAGCCTGTCAGCTTTGTCCCTGTTTTTGTTTCCCGTGGTTTCTTCCGGCCAGCCATTTTATGATGGGTGACAAAAAAAATAAAATGAATAAGATCCTGAATAAATGAAAGCTTGTGACAACGGATAAATCCACATGCACAGACATGGCTGTGACTGCCATTTCGGCGACGCCGCCTGGCGCCATGCTCAAAAATAATTCGTTCGCCTGTAAAGATAGGATTGGGGCAAACTGAATGGAAAGATAATAGCAAAATCCAATCAATAGGACATTACTGACGAATACGGCGCCAAACATCTTTCTGAAAAGTCGGGGGTTATCAACCTTCAATGTGTAGCCTAAATGTGCGCCGATCAACAATTGCGACAGGTTCAACCAAAAGTCAGGAATCTGCGGGGCACCTGGGCCCGCTAAATTGAATAGTGCTGCGGCCATGAGAGGTCCTAGCAAAAAGGGCAGCGGAAAATTCGCTTTCTTTGTGATGAAGATGAATATCAACAATGTTACCAACATCATGAGTGCTAATTTCCCATCATATTCAAATAAGAAAAACGGCCGCTCCGATACGGCCATTACCGCCCCTGATTCAACTGACATTACATGGGTCACAATCCAAGGAACAATGGATATCACCAGGATGACCCGAAGTGTTTGCATGAAACCTACAACCGTTTCATCACTATCCTTCATCTCCTCACTTAAGACCACCATCTGGGAAAGGCCTCCCGGAAAACTGCCAAGCATCGATGTGCCCAAGGATAAGTTCATTCGCTTTCCGACAAACCACCCAGTCAACACTGTAAATGAAATGATTGCAATTGTCGTAAAAAGCATAACAGGCAGATATTCAATCATCTCATTTAGAGATTGTTTCGTGAATGAACTGCCCAGTTGTAAACCTAGAATGACCAATCCAGTACTTCTAAAGGTTTTAGACCAATACAAGTACTTCCTTAATTTCACTTTAGCAATCATCACGACGAATAATGGTCCAAGCATCCATGGCAGGTATATTCCAAGGCTATCAAACGCATAACCACCCAGGAAAGCTAGAAAAGCAGTAAAGATGACTCTAAAACTCTTACTCTCGAGTAAATTTACACTCACAAATATTACCTTCTTTATTTAAGCGGATTTTCCTCTTTATCTTAACATAAAATAGGCGTATTCAAAGCTGCATCCACGCTGGTTTTCACCATTCCAGTGTCAGGATGTCCATTGGACATTTGCCGTTTTTGGCGCGCCTCTCTCACCAGTGCATTTTTATATTTCATCATATTTTCGCTCTATGAAAGGAACAACCCGGCACTTCCACTATTTACTAGATTTCCCACCCCCACAAATTCGCTATAAAAGGTAGAATGAGTATATAGGGGTCAAACTCTTATGGAGGGGTGACTAGATGTTATCAAATACAGAAATAGGCATTGACTTAGGAACTGCAAATACGCTAGTTTATAGTAAAAATAAAGGAATCGTATTTAATGAGCCATCTGTGGTGGCCATTGATATAGAGACTAATAAAGTATTGGCAGTCGGTGTGGATGCAAAAAACATGATCGGGAAAACACCTGGAAATATTGTGGCAATACGTCCGCTTAAGGATGGTGTCATTGCGGATTTTAATGTGACCGCACAAATGCTTCGGGAAATCATGAAAAAAGCAAGTAAGGCCCTAGGATTATCGATTCGCAAACCTAGTGTAGTGGTTTGTACACCATCAGGTTCCACATCAGTTGAGAGAAGGGCCATTCAGGATGCAGTCAAAAGCTGCGGAGCGAAACAGGTCCACCTTATCGAGGAACCAGTAGCAGCAGCAATAGGTGCAGGCTTGCCTGTCGAAGAGCCCGTTGCCAATGTCATCGTTGATATCGGCGGCGGAACGACTGAGGTCGCAATCATTTCTTATGGCGGCGTCGTTTCCTGCAATTCTATCAGAATTGGCGGAGATCAATTGGATGAAGATATCAGCCAATATGTCAGAAAAAAACATAATGTGCTGATTGGGGAAAGAACAGCCGAGGAAATAAAAAAAGAAATCGGCTACGCACTCGTTGAACATTCCGTGATTACCATGGAAGTCAGAGGCCGCGATCTTGTAACGGGTCTTCCAAAGCCAATTACAATATCATCCACTGACGTCCAGGAAGCCATCCAGGAATCGCTTCTTCATATACTGGAAGCAATCAGGGCCACTTTGGAAGATTGTCCTCCTGAATTGAGCGGGGATATCGTCGATCAAGGTGTCATCTTATCCGGCGGGGGTGCACTTCTCAACGGGGTACAGGAATGGCTGACGAATGAAATCGTCGTCCCTGTCCGACTTGCGGATAACCCGCTTGAATCAGTTGCCATCGGAACTGGACTTTCACTTGAGGTCATTCACAAATTACAAAAAGCCGTGTACTAAAAATAAATGGCTGTCTTTGAACTGCACCCCAATTGTTAGTCAACATTTAACAATTGGAGGTGCAGTTTTTTTCCTAAATATACGACAGACCAAAATTTAGAGTACTTAGAAGGAAAAAAACAAGAAAGACATGAGGTTTACCCCCACTGAAAAGATGGGTCGCTATCTAAAACATGAAATGGAAGGACTTGTTTCATCCATGCGAGCACCTTGGTTACGTAATTCTAAGGTGATACGCCTATCCCCATAGCGCCGTCCTCCAGCAACCTTTTTTGCGTATCCAATACAAAGAAAAAAGACCTCAACATTTAAGTTAAGACTCTTTCATGCATAAAGGTATATAGGATTCACCCTTATTTTATTATCAAGGAAAACTCCCATTTGTTAATCTTCCAATTTTTGAATTCTTAAGCCTTCAATATCCTTAATCCTAGAAGCTTCGGTATCATTTTCAGGATAAATAAGCATTGTTTTTCATGCGAAGAAGTTGCCAAACCAAAACTTTCCTTGTTTAAAAGATGACAAATCTTCAGGTTAATTTAACATTTCCCACTCATAAAGCGATTTTGTAATCAATCTTATAATAATTTTCTTTGCATTCTCGTCAGCGTGAAAATAATAAACATTTGCTGTTTGATCATCACCAAGAGTGGTACTAGCCCATGTTGACTCGCATCTCAATTCTATTAATGATGCTTTTAACTTATTTATTATTTCTTCTAACCCTCGTATCGAACCCATATCGTTTCTAACAACTAGATGAAATTCATCACACACATCAAAGCATCAATCACTAAAGGATTAATTCCTTGCACAGTTTCTTCATTTTCCTTTTGCGGCAATTATGCTTGCAATTGGAGTTCCATGACCATATAAATCTTTCGTATAATTTTTTTATTAATTACGTCATATTTAGCAACAATTTGTCCATTTAATGCAGGTTGCTGATTATTAATAACGCTTTCTAAAATTGCGACTTTTTTAGGCTTATCATAAATACTGATATTTGACACATAGCCCAGATTTCTAACACTCAACATCATTAAATTTCACCTTAATTTCTTTACTACTAAAATCGTATGCTGATAAATAACATAGTGATTATGTAAAAGATTGTTTTTTCATGGTTATACCTCACCTCGATAAACTTGATTTATCTGCGATACAACCACTTCCTTTAATACACCTGTTGTTCATTAACTTACAATCATTATTCACCATGAATTTTAAAATTAAATTAAATATCCAATCATCATTTCATTATTTTTTCACTTTATACTATTATTCTTTTCTAAAACAGAACATCTCAAAATTGGGACGTAAATTTTGGATATTTACGATACTATAGTCCTTGTTAACTAATAGGTAATATTTGGTCACATATAATGTATTATGTGTATGATCACTTATAATAGTAATGCCCTCTTTTGCTTTTGCAGAAACTAACGCTTATAGCTTTACAATGAATCTTCGTATAGTTGATGGAAGTATAAAAACGGTCAATATTTTAAATTAAATAAAGGAACTGCAAAATTAAGTGGTACACATTATCAATATAGCTCTGACCCTAGCCCTGTAGGTCCTAACCCCATAACTTATCAATTATGGAATAAGACCTCAGGTAACAGTTTTGGTACATTAAAAGCTACACCTAATAAAAATGGTACTTCTTCTAGTGTGTCAGGCAGCTATTCTGGTCTAGGTGGGGGTACTAAGTATTATTTGCAAATTTTTAGAGTTGATGACGGTAGAAATATAAAAGGTTCAGGAAAAATATCAAATTAAACAACTGGAAAGAGCTTATAATTCTTTATAAGTTCTTTCTTTATTAATATAATATTTTACGATAGGAGTCTCTAAAATGGTTTATCATTTCAGCGGTTGGATTCTTTACAGTTTTATAATTTTATATATCATTTTGGCACTATTACTAAAATTAAGTTTCAAAAAAAGTTATACCTACCTTTTATTCTATACAATTATGTATGTTTATTTATGTAATGTTATAAACCTCACTCAATTTCCCATTTATGTAGATGATGATCAAAGAGAAGCATTTGGGGGGCAAAATGTTTGGAGAGAAATGAATTTAATCCCATTTAAATATGAATTTACTAAATTGAGCTTTTTTAATATTTTAATGACTGTCCCACTAGGCTTTGGATTACCCTTCTTATTTAAAGCCTCATTTAAGAAAATTTTAATAGCTGGTGTATTAACTGGAATAATTCTCGAATCAGGTCAACTACTAACAGCTTTATATGCAGGATATACTTTTAGATTTGTTGATATTGATGATGTAATTTTTAATATATCAGGGACATTATTAGGATACTTCATTTTATTTAAGTTATTTAAATTAACGTTTCATTTCCTTGTGAGAAAGTGGCATATAAAGTTTAATTCCATAGTTAAACATATCAATAATACATAATAACGATTTATCCTGTGAAAAACGCCATTTCAAATCGTTATCCGACTACACAGACACGGGTGTGAGAGCAACAGCCATTTTCGCAGTCAATCTCAAACGAACTTTCACGAAAATCAAAGCAAAAAAGTAACTAAATATGAAAGAAATAGATCACTTCCTGTTCATTATCGTACAGGAAGTGATCTATTTTTGTAAAAAAAACAATAACTCTATCATCAGCCTCGCTGAAAGCCGATGCGGCTCCCGTACCGCCTCTGGAAAGCATAGTGCCTCTCGTTACAACCACGCCCACATTGTACAAGCCATAAAAAAGTGTAGACAAACCCCTTTTTGCTTTTAAAAGAAACGGATATATTTTCACTTGATTGTGTAGAGAATAAGAAAAAGCTTTTTGGGTTTAACAGTACTTTGCTTTTTGGAGAAGCCTTAATAGGACTTAATGCATGCAATGTAACATAACTTGTGTTATAATGTAATTATGTTACATTGGTAAGAGGAGAAGATCTATGGAATATGTAGAAGCCTTTAAGGATATCAATCAAATCAGCAAAATAAAAACATACTTACGCTCTCACTCCAGTCGGGATTATTTATTGTTTGTACTCGGCATCAATACAGGTATGAAGATAAATGAAATGCTCGAAATCACCGTCTCCAGCGTTCTGGATGAAACGGGCAAAATCAAGGAGTTCTATGAGCAGCGGACGGAAAATGACGAAGTGAATCAAATTTATTTGAACCTGAAAGTCCGTACCGCCTTACAAGAATACCTTAAAGGCTCGAAGGTTATCGAAGGTCAATTTTTATTTCTTTCCCCTAAGACAAAAAAGCCGATCACACGTCAACAGGCGCACCGAATCATCCATGATGCTGTGGAAGGTGCAGGGCTGACAGGCAAATTCGGAGCAAGTTCGATGCGTAAAACTTTTGGCTACCATGCCTATAAACAAGGAGTGTCACTGGCATTGATACAGAAGCATTACCATCATTCCAGTCCATCAGAGACATTAAAATACATCGGCATATCAAAGGAGAAGAAATTCAATACGAATATTGACGTTAACTTATAAACATTTTGCCATCTTCTATTAACTCTAACCAACATTTTAAGGAGGAATTCCAGTGAGAATTAGAGAAAGTGAACTTCCTGGTATTGGCCAAAAATTCGAAATTATAACGAGAAATGATGAAAAGTTAGTAATCGTCATTCATGATGACGGCCGTCGGGAATTATACCATTTTGATAATGAACATGAGGACGTCATTTCGAGCATCACCCTTAACGATCAAGAGTCACGGCAAATGGCTTCCATCATAGGCGGCATGGTTTATAAACCTCAAGCACTTGAAACGATTGAAATGTCATTGGGTGACTTGGTGATTGAATGGTTCAAAGTCGAACCAGGTTCAAAGGCCATCAATCAAACGATCGGTTCGATTGATATCAGGAGCAATTATAACGTGACCGTCATCGCCCATTCTAAAAAAGGAAAAAAACAACTGAATAATCCTGGCCCTGACTCCATCATCGAAACAGGCGACACCCTTGTGATATCAGGTGAAAGAAAAGATATCCGCAACCTCACAAGAGAATTATTGACCGACGAAAGGAGTGACTAAGCTCATATGGACCATTTAGTCTTTGAAGTGGGAACTGCCCTACTTCTAGTGGCATTAGCTGCTCTCGTAGCAGGTAAATTCAAAATATCGAATGTTCCACTATTAATTATCATCGGGATGCTCGTTGGCCCCCATGCCCCGCACTTCGGATTAATTGACCTGCGTTTCATCGAAAGCGATGAAATCATAGCATTCCTCGGTCGGGTAGGTATTTTATTCCTTCTGTTTTACCTAGGGCTTGAGTTTTCCGTCAAAAAGCTTATGAAATCCGGGAAAAATATCGTGACAGGCGGAACCTATTACATTTTAATCAACGTGGGAATGGCCTTGCTGTACGGTTTCCTGCTCGGTCTTCCATTGAAAGAGGTTCTGATATTAACTGGGATCATCAGTTTTTCTTCAAGTGCCATAGTGGCAAAGGTGCTTGTGGACCTTAAAAGGACCGGTAACAATGAGACGGAGCTAATCCTTGGCATCATCATGTTTGAAGATATCTTCCTCGCTGTTTATTTATCAGTCGTATCCGGATTGGTATTAAGCTCTTCTGGTTCCGTTTGGGGAACATTACTTTCTACATTTATCGCGATTGGGTATATGCTGATATTTTTCGTTATCGCCCGGAAAGCATCTGGAGTCCTTAACAAATTATTCAATATATCCTCCGATGAGATTTTTATCATCGTCGTGTTCGCCTTACTATTCTTCATTGCCGGTTTCTCGGAAACGATTCATGTTGCGGAAGCCATCGGTGCATTACTGCTCGGCCTAGTCTTTTCTGAAACGGAACATAGCGACAGGATCGAGAAACTTGTCATTCCCTTTCGAGACTTCTTCGGGGCCATATTTTTCTTCAGCTTTGGCTTGAGTATCGATCCGACGACCCTTGGCGGAGCAGTCTGGATGGTTCTTGGAGCCGTCATCATCACCATAATCGGTAACTTTGCAGCTGGTATGATCGCCGGACGCAAATCCGGTTTATCGCACAGAGCTTCCGCAAACATCGGTTTAACGATCGTTTCACGCGGCGAATTCTCCATCATTTTAGCCAACTTAGGCATTGCAGGCGGTTTAATGCCTATACTAACCCCGTTTGCGGCACTTTATGTTTTAACCTTGGCGATTCTAGGGCCGATCCTTACCAAAGAATCCAAACACATCTATAATCTCCTAAATAAAGTATTTAAATGGACCCCTCTGAAGGTTCAAAAGGAACAAGGAAAAGAAGTGCAATAGAGAAAAAACGGCCAGAAAGCAATGTCTGGCCGTTTTTCTATTTACCTTTTATAATTTAATTCCATAATTTACCGGCTAATTATATACTTGTTATAAAGGGGGCATAAATCATGAATCTTTCTTTAAAAAGAGCCATTAGTTATTTAACATACCTAGTAGTAGTGTTGGGCGTATTATTCATTGGCTTGAAATATGAACAGCACCTATTTACAGTTAGTCGTGAAACATACGAGATTAAGGGATACTTGCTGTACGAATCTTCACTCCCAGTTTTCCTGGGCATGATATTTGCCATTCCCCGGCTTCTGCAAAACTTTTCAAAAAAAGGGCATTGGAAAGTGAATGGGCTAAGGTTGGGCATCCTTGGCTTGCCCTTTCTTTACCTATCCATCATTCCGATTTTATACTTTACTGAAGCATTTAAATTTGATTTGCCTCTCTCCAAATTTGTTTTTGGTTATTTCGGAGCAAATGGTTCAACCATGTTACTTTCGATCACTGGAGTAGTTGCAGGCTATATCCTTGTCACAAGTTTCTACAAGCTCGCGGATTAGAAATGAAAGGAAATTGATTTTTAGGAAGCGCCTTTCGATTTCTTTTCTTTTGAGGATTAACTTACAGTAACAGAGGGAAAAGAAGCAGATAACCTAAGTAACTATTCAGGAGTGATGCCCAGATGAATAAGTCGATAAAATTTTCAAAGAATCTGATTAAAGAAATAAAGGAAGATCGTGTAACCGGGCTGGCGGCTGAACAAGCTTATTACTATCTACTGGCACTATTCCCTTTGCTCATCTTACTGCTGTCCTTATTGCCTTATCTGAACATCGATATTCAGACAGCCCTTGACACGATAAAAACCTTCATGCCCGCGGCAACGATGGAAGTCATCGAGAAAAATATCATCAACATATTGTCTGAGCGGAACGGCGGCTTACTTACTTTTGGTTTCCTTGGCACCATATGGTCCGCTTCCAATGGAATGAATGCGTTCATCCATTCCATGAATATTGCCTATGATGTTGAAGAAACAAGGAATTTCATTAAAGCCCGTCTCATTTCCATTATATTGACATTAGGCCTGGTTGTAGCATTCATCGTCATGTTGGGTCTCCCTGTCTTCGGGAAAGTCATCATCGATTTAGTACAGCAAGTCATACCTATCCCTGAAGAAACGCAAATATTATTCAGCTTATTGCGGTGGGTTATCGCCGTTGTGGTCATCTCACTTGTCCTGGCCTTTTTATATCGCTTTGCACCGAATAAAAGTTTTCCCATTAAACATGTCATCCCTGGGGCAGTGACCGCAACTGTACTTTGGCTGGGAATATCACTTGGATTTTCATTCTATGTCAGTAACTTTGCCAACTATTCTTCCACTTACGGCAGTTTAGGAGGCGTCATCATCTTGATGCTATGGCTGTATTTGAGTGGTCTGATTTTTGTGATCGGCGGAGAAATCAATGCAATTCTTCATCGCCAAAACTCCATTCCAAAAAAACCGTCCCGCACGATCGTCCATCCTGTCCCTCTTAAAAGGTAAAATCATGAATTACGACAAAAGATAGAAAAGCGGCTGTCCCATTTGGACAGCCGCTTTCCTATTCATCCCTTGTTGACAAACTCTTCATATCTTTCATCATGGGCCAGCCATGCCGCGTATTTCCGCTTCATGTATTTTTCCGCTTCCGCAAATGTATCGAATGTTTTTTTCTGTTGTTTTCCGTTGATTTCAATAATCCATTGCTCTTCTTCATCTTCATAGATGAATATGTCCTGTTTGTCTCTCGTTGAATATAGGCAGCCCTCTGGGGATTCCTTTACATTCAGTTGATTCTTATGTGCGTCTCGTTTAAGGGGCTCGGCAAAGAAGGTCTTTTCGACATATTGGCTATATGCCTTTTCGGACATGGTACAACCTGCCGCTTTTTGGTGGCCGCCTCCATCGTACTTGCCAGCAACTTCAGAAACATCAATATCGTCGTGAATTGTCCGGAAGCTGATTCTTTTACTTCCAACCATCAGGATCGCTATATAATCAAGATGCGAAAACTCTTTCGACAGTTCATTACCCAATTCTGAGTGATATGACTCTGCATGGACCACACCAGCTGTATGGGGACCGACCGTAGCCTGATAGACTTCTCTTTTTTTCCTGTTTATGTACCGATCTACCCGACTCTCTTCAACATTCAGAAGGGTTTGCTCCACTTCGTCAAAAGTAAAACTTTCAGCAGTCGACAGCTTGTTTGCGATTTTCATTTCGAATTCCTCAATCGGAATCATGAAAAACAGGTCATTCAATCGTTTTGCCGTTGTATTTTTATTGACTTCCCATTCCCAAGTATCGTATTGTCGGACCAATTCAACGAATTCAGCGACAATGCTTGAAGGTTCCAGGTACTTATTTTCAACTGCATACTGATAGAATAATGATGTCGCTGCTGTCTGTTTACCATCTTCCTGTTCGACAGTTACAGATGCCCAATCATGTTCGTTCAAATGCAATGCTGACTTATGATGATCGATCAGCAGCGCTTTGCCTCCATCTTCCACAAACTGAGTAATCATTTTTTCGTTATCTTCATCAACCGATAAATCAGTAACGATCAATGTATCTTCAAGCTTTGCTTGCTCAAGAAATGCGCCTACGTTCTGATTAAGGCGACCAATTGAATTATAACTTACCACTACTTCTTCTCCGAAGGCCAACTTAGCTATAATGCCGCAGCCGACTCCATCTAAATCATTATGTGTAAAGAGATGGTACACACAAACCCCTCCTAGTAACTAATAAATTTACTTTTCCCTAAAGACATGAATTTCAATTGCAATCTTTACAATTGTAGCATAATCATATCCGCATATTTTATCATGCTTCCATTACGTGATGCTTTTGTTCGTTTTTTTTTTTTGAAATTCCCTAATGATTCTTTATTTTCCATGATTTATACCTAAAAACACATTACTTTGAAATCGAGGTATTTTCATTGAAGAGGTTGCTGTGAGAGTTGAAGATCAGCATTCACTAATCGATCAACTAGCTAGGAACTTTGAAGAATTTGCTTAATGGTTTAAGAAAGCTGCTCCAATGCAAATGAACCGGTACATCAAAAAAAGCCGCAGGGATATTATTCCCTGCGGCTTCCTTAAGCCAAATCACTGTTCAATCAATTTTCCAAGGTTGGCCATTTCAATGGCACTAACCGCCGCTTCATAGCCTTTGTTACCTGATTTAGTTCCTGCACGTTCAATCGCTTGTTCAATATTTTCAGTTGTCAGCAAACCGAAGATAACCGGTACACCTGTTTCCAATGAAACGGAAGCCATGCCTTTAGCTGCTTCATTGCAGACATAATCATAATGTGAAGTGGCACCCCTGATTACCGTTCCAAGACCGATTACCGCATCATATTTACCTGTATTAACAAGTTTTTTTGCAATTAACGGAAGTTCAAAAGCACCCGGGACCCACGCGATGTCAACATCATTCTCATCAACGCCATGACGCTTAAGGCCATCCAATGCCCCTCCTAAAAGCTTGCTTGTGATAAACTCATTAAATCTTCCTACCACGATGCCGACTTTCAATCCTGATCCGATTAATTGTGCTTCAATAGTTTTCCCCATGTCCAATTCCTCCTAATTTTAAAAAACAATATAATTTTTTTGTTCTGTTAAGATTAATTCCTTAAATCCTCAAGCTTTCGGGATGTTCAGTTCAAGCTCCTGTTTCCCGCTCGTATCATTTTGTTGAAGATACCGAATCAAATCGGCTATCGTAATGAATTTCAGGTTGAATTTATCAGCGATGACTTCTAAATCGGATACCCGAGCCATCGATCCATCTTCATTCATGATTTCACAAATGACACCAGCTGGAGCAGCACCGCATAATTTCGCCAAGTCCACCGATGCCTCTGTATGTCCTGCCCTCCTTAATACGCCGCCTTCTTTTGCGACTATCGGAAAAGTGTGACCAGGCCTTTGAAAATCTTCAGCGACCGAATCTTCATTAAGAAGCTCAAGGATGGTCAAGGACCTTTCAAAAGCACTGATTCCTGTAGAGGTGCTTTTATGGTCGACACTTACCGTAAAAGCAGTGCCATGATGATCGGTATTTTCTCCTACCATAGGATGCAGTTTCAATTTCGCTGCCAGTTCTTCAGTGATGGTTGTACAAATCAAACCACGTCCATGAGTCGCCATGAAATTAATCGCTTCCGGTGTGGCCTTTTCGGCCAGCACTACAAAATCCCCTTCATTTTCACGGTCTTCATCATCGGATACGATTACTACCTTGCCAGCCTTCAAATCTTCTATCGCTTCTTCTATTGTATGGAACATCATTACACCGCCCTTTTATTAGAATCCATGCTCTGCCAAAAACTCTAAATTCAGTCCTGGTTTTGGATTTCCATTTTTCATTTGATGTATTATATATTTCCCTATCATGTCGTTTTCAATGTTAACTATATCGCCAGCCGCTTTTTGTCCCAATATGGTGTCCTGATGAGTCAATGGAATCAGTGATACAGTCAATAGGTTCCTTTCGATCCCAAATATCGTCAAGCTCGTCCCATCAATGGCCACGGATCCTTTTGGAATGCAAAAGGCACTGAGCCCCTCTTCCAATTGGATTACATAATATACGGCATTTTCTTTCCGTTCTTTTTTTATGATCGTTCCGGTTCCGTCGATATGACCTGAAACAAAATGACCGCCAAACCTTCCCTGTGCACTCATGGCTCGTTCAAGATTCACAGATGATCCCAATTTCAAAGTCCGGATCGTGGAAGCTTTGACCGTTTCCGGCATCACGTCGACCGTAAACAGACTTTTCGTGAAGGACGTTACCGTTAAGCAGACCCCGTTGACTGAAATACTATCCCCCAGATGAACATCTTCAAGGATTTTTTCAGAACGAATCGATAACTCCATACTGCTTTTTCCTTTTTTCATGGAATGTACGGTCCCGATATCCTCAATGATTCCCGTAAACATATTTTTCCCCCTTTTATAAAATATAAAAAACCCCTTAGGATGACCTAAGGAGTTAGCAGGAGAAATGAGTGAAAAAATTGTATACCTAAAAAGCCTAATATTTTCATTTTTGAAAAATTAGGCGTACGTATACACTTGGGTTCCACACGTCCTTCTCCCATCCAGACTTTACTGTCGGCTTTGGAATCTCACCAAATCCTGCCTTTAACAGGCTCGCGGGCTTAGAATTTCTTCATCACCGCCGGTTGGGATTTTCACCCGACCCCGAAGGACACTATCAACACATTGCTGTGCTTTCTAGTATTATGTTGTTGTTTAAAAGCCTATGTAATAGGGTTTTAACGGTGTATGATACTTATCGAAATGTTTTGTAGTTCTTTTAGTTATTGCTCATTCCTACCAAGTATCCTACCAAAAACCTACCACTGTGCTCGCTTTTAACTAATGACATATTACCATGACAAAATAAAAAGAACAAGGATTCAATCTCCATGCTCTTCTCCATCAAGCCATTTAAAAAATGTCACTTTCGATACTTTGTAAATTCGCCCAATCTTAATGACATGAAAAGGTGGGTTTTTAAATAATTCGTATGTCTGGCTTCTTCCTATACACAATATATCTTGAACGTGTTTGGGTTCCAGTGCTTCTGATAGGTCGTCTCTGCTTGGTGTAGCCATCCTTATTCTCCCCTCCTATTTAATACTGCTATGTTTAAATTAAGAGCCAACTTATAAAAAGCTTTCCAACGAATTTTTGTATCCTCATGAGTCTGGACATGTACCGATAACCTAGCCGCCTTTGAATTTGCAACACTGTAATTTGTATTGATTTTTTTGATCGTTTCTTTCTGGCTTTTAACCTTATTGGCCGTTTGGATATATGACTTTTGAATCTCATCAAGCAAAGGCTTTAACCGTTTTGTTGAAACTGTCTTTTGACCGTCCACAATTCTTCTTAGCTCGGCTAGTTCTTTCATGAATTGACTCCTTCCTTCAGCATTAAATATTTATCGGAACTTCCTGTCCTTTGCTAACATATAATTTAATTTGGGTGCTTACATTTTATATTTCCTTTCGGATTAGTAAAACTATCTTTGGCCGGGATAGGTACATTTTTTATGTCACGGTTTATTCGGACTATTCATTACTTCATAAAAACTAACCAATGCGTTTTACTTCTTCTATTTCCAAACAACGGTTCAAACCCAATAGCATTAAGGACTTCTTTCAATGAGATTTGGTCCTCGTTCCATTTAAAAATCAGTGTTCCGTTTGGCTTTAAAACCCTCATGCATTCCTTGAATCCTTGATTTATATCAAATTCCCATAA
Organism: Peribacillus sp. NPDC058075; assembly: GCF_042885195.1. Taxonomy (NCBI): domain Bacteria; kingdom Bacillati; phylum Bacillota; class Bacilli; order Caryophanales; family Bacillaceae; genus Peribacillus; species Peribacillus sp. NPDC058075. The sequence goes on from NZ_JBHVSL010000003.1 coordinate 196,406, forward strand.
CTCATCTAATTTCCCGTACTTCTTGGCCAACCACGAATCTTCACCAGCTTTGATTAAATGTGGAGGATCAAATACAACCAGATAAAACGATTCATCATTAAATGGCATATTTCTAAAGTCCGCTATTACGTCCGGATTGACGTTTAAAGTTCGACCATCACATAGACTTTCATTATTTGACGATTATCCATGTACGTTACATCATCATTTTGTTTATCAAACCAAAACATTCTACTACCGCAGCATGCATCCAAAATACGTTGCACCTAATCTCCCCCTTCCTTCACAATTTGTGTCCACCATTTATTCGAACTGTGACGTAATGCAGGATAATTTTATGTCTATTTCCCTATTTATTAACAAGTTTAGGAGAAAATATTTTAATAATTAAATAATTGTAATATAATCCTAAAATAGAAATTACTTACCTAAAAAGGAGTATTCAAATGTGCGAAATAAAAATGTATAGGGAGTTAGAATTAAATATAAAGAACCTAAGAAAATTACTTATAGAAACTGGTGTTAAAAAAGGTCTAAATCATCAAGAAACACTTAAATATAGTGAAAAGCTAGACAAGTTGATTCTTAAGCAATCCCTAATAAGTAATTATTAAATACTTAATGTTTTACAGCAATCAATGTTCTTTATCGAACGAATTAACATTTTCATCTCCCCTTTATGTCGCAGTTTGTGTCAAATATTCAGTCATTTGGATAGTAATTGTAATAGAAATGTTAAGTTTTTATTTAAATCCTATTCAGATGTTTTTCCATGATAAAATTGTGGAATTGCAAAGTATAAGTCGCAAAGCTCAGGTGTTAAGATATTTTTTGATGGCTTATAATCTATTAAAAAGAGGTTTTTAATATGTTAATCCCTACTATTTACTCAACTAATACAGATGATAGACACATAGTTAAAGACAAGAATACTGTTGAATGTGGAGCCAGATACAATGTATTTCCTTTGTTAACAAGACAAGATCTTAGGAAGATTAGATTCATGCATTACGAAAAAGTAACATGTCCAAGATGTAAAATGAGTGTCATGAAGAGTCAATATTATTCCTAAACCCCTAATGTCAAAAATTTTCGTCTACTGTTTCAGCACCATTCCGATTTTATCGATTAACATTTCAGTAATATATTTTTGCTCATAGTACCTTTTTTCTGCCGCCTTTTGATTTTGTACCGCGCCTTTAACGGCTCCTTCAATTGTCTTTTTAATGTCCTTCACGGCCTTTTCACTTAGTCCTGTACCGTGTTCTTCCTGGATGCAATGTTTAAGGTGATTAGTGAATTCTGAAATTGTTCTCATCCTTCTCACTCCTTAACTTGCGATATTGTTACTCAGCAATCGATAAGTCAGATCCAAGTGATTCATACTCTTCAGCGAACATAAACATATCACCATCACTTTTTTAAGTTTTATTTTTACAGCGATTTAAAACGGTTTGATATGAAAAGAAGCATTTTCTACCGGCTTCACGTACCGATCTATATTCCTCCAAAATCTCCATTGTATCTTTATCAAGCCTAACAACTGGTTTACTTGTAGACTTAAATCCTGTCTTTTTGCCAAGTTCCTTTTTGGTGATAAATTCAAGATTCACAAAATAATTATCTGTTTTAATTAAATTCTTATGATGCAATACTTCACCTTGCTTGGCGTTACCTACAAAGTGATGAGCAACCAAATGTGAAATCTTATATTTATTGACTTTGTTCTTAAAAAGCACCTTTATCATTAAGTTCCCACTACGCTTATGGAGATAAGGAAGCAAAAACATTTCTAACTTTTTGTATAAACGCTTGAAACGACCATAATTAGAAATTAGGAATTTTCCGTCTGAACCTTCGATAGCTTTCCACACTTCATTATGGTATTTTTCCTTTACATACCAATCTTTTCGCTGCTGTACAGTCGTTTTATGGTCGGCTATATAGCAATTAACGTTTGATAGCTTCATCTTTCTTGATTTATGAGTAGCTAGGCTTGAAAACGATTTTCCTGTTAATAATTCCAATTCTTTATAGTTTTTTTCTTTAAAATATTGGTTCTTGGATCGTATAACTAAAGCAAAGGTCTCCCTCCATTTCGCTCTATACTGAATTTTCTCAAAGGAGCTATCTTTCTTCTGGATTCGTAACTCTTTCGTTACAGGATGAATGTACACACAGTATCCATGCAATTCTTTTGGATTTCTCTCATTATGTATTGTAAAACTTATTGGTAAATGATATTCCATCGCATAATGAATGTTGTTTTCAAACTCTTCAATCTGGTATTCATCAAGGATAGGTTTTTTGTTTAGGGAAATTATTATTCCTAGTTATGAACCTAATCATTCTCCATATCTATACATAATCTAAAGGAACTAAATTATTATGGAGGAATTACTTGAAATGTATGAATTAAATGCAGGTTTATTTACAGATGATTTATGGAGAATTACTGTAGGTGGAATTGGCCCAATCGGAGGGATTGGACGCATTGGACACATTACTCATATTCCCGTTGGTATTGGTGGTGTTGGCTCCATTGGAGATTATGGTGGTATTGGTATTAGCTATGGTTTTCCATTTGCAGGAGGTCTCACAGGTGGAGCATTGCTTACAGAGCCCTATTATGGTGGATACAGTGGATATGGATATCCCGGATATGCTCCATATCCATACTCATATTCATACGACACTTATTGAGAAAAATGGTCAAAAATGTAAAGATATTCTTATTTAAAAGCCAGGATAGATGTTTCCATAAACATTCATAACCACCCATCCTAACTAATAAATTTTGAAATTACACATCACAAAAAATTCATTTAATTTTGGATAAGTTTATTATATGCTTGATAAGCTACTACCACTCCGCAATAAGAAATAAAGCAGAGCCTCCTAGTGTAAACAACCTTCCTATTAAGGTGTTTTTTGCTTCTTCAATAATTGAATGATCATTATTCATATTATTGCCCCCCGACCGAATAAATTTATATTAATACATGCAAAAATCACTGTTGATAAAAATGGGGATAAATAAAATTTTGTAAGACGACCACTTCTCTTTTTAGCGATTCTGTAATATATATTAAAGATTTCATATCCTGATGTAAGGAATTTATTTGTTTTTCCATTTTTTTCATTTTATTACTTTGTTCCTTCGCTTCTTGTTCTGCTTTTTTTTCTAATAATGCTGTTTGTTCAATTGCGAGTGCAGTAGCTCCTGTAGATACCAAGTCTCCAACTGTCACCAGTATAGACCCAATCAGTGCTAATATAAAACCTGCATCAGATTCTGAACCGGATGTGGAGGTATTTTTCGCGTTATTAGTTCCTCCTACTCCTTCTTCACCTTCTTCGACCGCTTTGACCTCTTGATCTTCTACTGCAATTCCGAGAACCGTGATAATATTCCCTATATTCACGATCATTGCCCCAAAAAAATCTATCTTATCCGCAGTATTAGTAGGTAACGATAACAATATATCATTTTCATCAAATCCTTGGTTCAAAGCTTCTCACCTTCTTGGTTGTGAATTTAGCTTTTCGATCAAACCGAGTGTAGTTTCAGTTATTTCCTGCTGGATGACTTTTAATATAGAAATCTCATTCAAGATATCAGCTTCCTTTATATCGATGGGTGTGACATTTTCACTCATTAATATTAAACTGTTTAGACAATCTAATATATCTTTAAATGCTTTAATTAATGATCCATGTTCCGTTTCCAAAATAAATGGAGGAGAAATTGTCTCAAGAGATTGTATACTGCTTTGACTAACAATTTTTGCATTTTTTATATCCAAAAAATACTGTTGATAATCAGAAATAATTCCATTTGAATAGACAGAGTAAATCATGTTGGAAATATACACTAAGTTCCCTCCGACCAAATGGAGAGTTTGGCCGTATTGCTTGAAATTTTTTCTCATACGAACCCCTCCTGGATTTACCGAATGACAATGGGCTATTTGCTTAGATAATGTATGTAAAAGGAAATTAAATGGTTCATTAGAGGAGATTATTATTTCAAAAAATCATTAATAAAATTGGTGTTTATGATGTGATATTCAAGAACACTCACCCCATCTTAGATTTGCAACAAAAAAAGCCCCTACTCAATGAGTAAGGGCTTTTTGAAATGAGGGTACCACGTGGAGTTTGTACTATAGTTATACTCTGTCAATTAACTTTTCTAATTATTCATCCTACATAAAATAACCCCTTCTCGATTAAGGAGAAGGGTATTTATTTAGAGTTGATCTATTGCCACAACCGCTGCCCTTCTTCCGTAGCCAATGCGTCTGCCTTGGTAACATGAACAGTGCCAAATGGATGGTTAGGAGGAGCATATATCGAATAAAGTTTTAGGGGGATATTACCTGTATTGGTTACATTATGCCATGTACCAGCAGGTATCATTATTGCATAATCATCATATACGTTTTTTACAAAGTTTAAATTATCCTGTCTATTCCCCATTTGAACAACCCCTTGACCTTGTTCAATACGCAAAAATTGGTCAACGTTAGGGTGAATTTCTAAACCAATATCTTCACCAACATTAAGACTCATCAATGTAACTTGCAAATGTTTTCCTGTCCATAATGCGGTACGGTAGGTAGTATTTTGTTTTGTAGCTTCATTGATATCCACTACAAATGGTTTTGTTCCATAATCTTTAACCTCAATATTATTTCTTCCGTTTGATGATTGTAAAAAACCCAAATGGTTCGCATTATTAACACACCCATAATCAGGATTTCTTACATAGTTATATATTGGCACATTAACATAATAAGGATTTTGATATTGATTGGAATGGATATAAGGAACATAGTACATTTTTCTCAACCCTTCACAGTTTTTGAAATTATCATATGCACTTGTTAAGTAAATGTACTATTAAACAGAAAAGCCCCTCTCGTTTACCACGGTAGCTATAATATAATCGACCTTGACCATATAGGGCTGCTTGTTCATCCATGGAGCGATAACCTGCACTGATTTGAGCATAAATACCTTCTTTATATGCTCGCTTAATCATTTCTAATGCTGAATCCTTCACCACTGAATTGATACCATAACCCATATTTTTAATTGAACGATCCAATAATGTTCGCAATGCTACTTTCATTTCACATCGTCTCCTTTTAATTTAAAATAAGGCTGTTTTCGCATACTTTGTTGCTATTTATTGCTATTTACCAAGTAGTGCGGTGTGGTTGATTTCCCCTCCAGATGCTCGCTTTCCGCGGGAGTCTCGCACTTCCGCTCCAATCACCCTTAAATCGTTTTGTTTTAAAAACAACAATCTTTACGAAAAGAGCCTAAAATAAAAAGCCACCCAATGGGCAGCTTATTTTGAAGATCCTTCTCTTTTGGCAACTAACTCATAAAGGCCTGTTCCACCCAGACCAGCAAAAGCCCCGGCCCATAACCTTAAAACTAAATCCATTTCTGTGAATGGAAAAGCAACAGAACCTACTCCCAGACCGATTACCAAGCTTAAGATTGGCAGTACATTGTTTGGCAAAGTAACCGTCTGTTTAACCACCTGGACCATTGCGACCACAATTGGTGCCAATATTGTTGTAAAAAGTAATACTTGTTGCATGACTTCATTTTCCATAGTTTTATCCTCCAAACGAACTTATGATTAATGGTATATATTCAAACGCTGCTAACAATAGCCCTGGAGCGCTACGAGGATCTTTTCTTGACTTGACATCTTCGCTACAGTGACGTCCTTTTCTGCTGCGATTTTTGTTAACTGTACCTGTCCTTTTACTTCTTCTTTCTTTTGATTAATGGTTAGTAAATGCTGCAGCATTGTTTGATTTTGTGAAACCAATATATCTTTTTGAGAATTCGAGGCTTGCAAAACAGTTTTTTCAATCTGGTCCTGACCTTGTTTTATAATTGATATTTCTTAAATTACCTCACCATAATTGGTTTATAATTGCGAAATACGTTGCTCATGATTATCTAATCTATGTGGCATGTCCATCTCCTCCAATGTCCATAACCACCTTTAACATAAAAATTCTCTCTATCTCTGTATGTCTAGGATGATTTTATACATAATAAAAAGCCGCCCTTTTGGGACGACTTGAATTGTATCAGTATTTAAATTTCCCTTTGTACGGTTATGCTTACTTTCTTAAATTAACAAAAAGTGTTTTATGCCTGTTCTTGTATTAAAAGGCTTTGTCATTAGTACAAACCTACCCTTTTTTCATAAACTACAAGTGTAATGAAATCTTAATGAAGGGGTGTAATATTAATGTTTTTTCGTAATCGTAATAGTGGAGGAAATAACCCCCATGTAATGGGAGCATTCGGGAACTCACCTGGAGTAATGGGCGCATCAACCGGTAAACATTCCAACGTAATGGGAGCCTTTAGTCCAATGCCTGCGTCTCCAGTACAACATTGCCCAACGCAAACACTTCCTACTCAAGTTGCTCCAGCACAAGTCTCTCCAACTCAGCAATATGTTAATACTAATGTATCGAACACAGTGATTCCTGTCGTTCATCCATCACATACTACAACTGTCAATAAACACGTGAATACGTATAAGCATTACTTTCCTCACACTCAATCCGTGGTGAACGAATGCTATACTGAAAACCTGATTTGTGGAGCGCCACCGCAAAATCCATGCTGTCCGCCTAAGCATTTCGGATACTAATGCTGTATAAGGGCTTATTAGCCCTTATCTTCATACATACGATAATTCCGCACAGTTTGTTCCAACCTGACGGCAATTAATACATTTTTAAAAAAGCTCACTCCTAAAAGGCAGTAAGCTTCGTCACTCATTTCATTTGATAATAACTGAGAATAAAATTCTTAATATGCTGAACTTTCTTTGCGTCAAAATAATAACTAGAATTATAAGTTGACCTATCCATTTTACTTACAAATTTCATGAAGCTAGCAGTCGCTATTCGTAAATCATTTGGATTATACTCCGTTATTGTTTGACTAAGATCAACAAGTAAGCTATTCAAAGTTTTTTCAAAATGATTATTCATTGTAGAACCCCCTAATTTTATATTGAATAAGGTAATACAAAACAAAGGAGGAGTGACTTATTAATCATACCCTAAAAGCCCAGATGTAATTAAATTTTTTTGGAAGTTCATTAACCTCATGGTATGTTCCGAACGTGACATTCACTTAGCTATATCTAATTTTATGGGTTTTGATTTCGCAGGTACTCCAACAGCAAGATGGTTAGAAGGTAGATGTGCTCCAAATAGGTTACTCAGGCTACATTTGTGGAATAGGGTTAGAGAATCACAATTCATATAAAGAGGAAGCCTTAATGCTTATTTCCATCATCAACTTGATTTTCTATCTATTCGTCGTCACGATGAATTTTTTAGCTAATTTCCTGCCATTGAACGGCCAGACATCAGGAGAGATTTCCGATAAACTTGATGTCCTTTTCACTCCTGCCGGATATGTATTTTCCATATGGGGCTTGATCTATTTCCTGCTCGCCATCTGGGTATTCAGGAAGTTCTTAAGCAAACATCAAAACAGTCCTGCTTATAAGGCAGCCTTCCCTTGGTTCGCTTTAAGCTGTGCCTTGAATGGCGCCTGGCTTTTGGCTTGGCACTATGAACTCTTTTTGTTATCCGTATTCATTATCATTGCTCTTTTGGCTACTTTAATGGTCATTTATACAAGCATAAAAAAGGTGGAGCACACTCCTTTCGACCTATTTCCATTTTCCGTTTATACAGGCTGGGTAAGTGTTGCTACGATCACTGACATTTCTTATTACCTCACGTTTATCAAATGGGACGGTTTTGGGGTTTCAAGGTTAGCCTGGACGATCGTCCTGCTGATTGCAGCAACAATCCTGGCTTTAGTCTTTGCAGGTAAAAACCGGGATTGGTGCTATCCTCTCGTATTCGTTTGGGCGTTCATAGGCATCGGGATACGAAATAGCTCCGCCTATCCGGTAATTACGGACATTTCTTATATTCTGGCAGTCATCACTTTTATCGTATCCATCACCATCTTCATTAAAAATAGAAGGAAAATGGTAGCTTAAAATGCTTGCTGAAGATCTTGCCAGACATCCTGCCAAGCTTCTAGGCCAACTGAGAGACGGACCAGCTGGTCACTGATGCCCATTAGTTTCCGGGAATCTTCAGGAACGGCAGAGTGCGTCATGGTAGCGGGATGCTGGATCAATGTTTCGGCATCCCCAAGACTTACGGCAATTTTGATTAGTTTCAATTTATTGAGGAATTCCTGTGCATCCTGTTTTGTGCCATGTAATTCGAAAGAGATAAGGCCGCCGCCATGTTTCATCTGTTTTTGCATGATATAATGATCCGATGAAGCTTCATCACCTGGATAATATACCTTTTTCACCTTTGGATGTTTCTTAAGTTCATGAAAGATTTCCACTGCATTGGCCGAATGACGGTCCATCCTGACAGGCAAGGTCTTTAACCCCCGCAATAGTAACCAGGCATCGAAAGGTGAAATGATTCCACCGATATCCTTCTGTGTAGTCCCAGCTACCTGATTCATGAATTCCTTCTTACCTACGACAAGTCCTGCAACTACATCCCCATGCCCGCAAAGATATTTCGTAGCGCTATGAAGGACGATATCACAGCCATACTCAAGCGGTCTCTGCAGGTATGGCGTTGAAAACGTATTATCCACTACGACCGTCACATTATATTCCTTCGCAACTTTCACCACCATCTGTAAGTCAATCATTTTCATCGTCGGATTGATCGGGGTTTCTACATAGATGCAGGTCGTTTCCGGCCGGATCATTTTCCTTACCTGTTCTTCTGTATCCATTTCACAAAAATCATGAGTGATGCGGTATTTATTTTTCATTAGCTGCAGAAGGCCAAATGTACAACCATATAACCCCTGTGAGCACAGGATGTGGTCATCTGTTTTCGTTAACGCAAAAAGCACAGCTGAAACGGCAGCCATGCCTGATCCGAAAGCAAGGCCAGCTTCCCCGCCTTCCAAAGCCGCAATCTTTTCTTCAAGCACCTGTACCGTTGGATTTCCAAGTCGTGAATATATATATCCATCTTCCATACCGGCGAAACGCCTCTCCCCTTGCTCGGCATTTTCGAAAGTGAATGTTGAGGTTTGGAATAAGGGTGTTGCCAAACTTCCTAAATGCTGCTTCGAGTCATATCCTTCATGGATGACTGCCGTTTCAAACTGTTTATACTTTCCTGTCATACCGTCTCCTCCTAACCTATGTCTATTGCTATCATATGTCAAAAACCCATATAAAGGAAGCGTTTTCATTCATGATTATCACCCATTAATGAACCCCTGAATTTAGTAAATATTATATGATTTCTGGAGAGTTGGATTTACCTACGGGCATTCGAAAAAAAAAAGGGACAGCCGTCATGGCCGTCCCTTTTCCCGAATCATTCATCGACTACGATATTTCCACCATAGAAGGTTACTCTCGTTAATGGTAGCTCCAGTTCACGAGCCATTTTTTTCAACTCTCGCTCTTCTCTTTCCGTTACGATTGAAATGACCGTGCCATCTGCACCTGCACGCCCAGTTCTCCCGGATCTATGGATATATTGTTCGATGTTGTCAGCCATATCAATATGGACGACCGCAGTAAGGCCTTTAATATCTAGCCCCCTTGCCGCTACATCCGTTGCTATCAGCATCGGGGATTTTCCGGAACGAAGCTTGCGCAGCGCTTTCTCCCTTTCAACTTTATTGGATTCGCCGTGAAGCACGCCCATTTCAATACCTTTATAGCTCAGCTTTTCATGTAAGACGCTCAGCTCTGCAATATCATTCAGAAAGGCAAGGGCCTTCACATCTTTAAGTCTTGTTATTTTCTCGAGAATCTTTGATTTTTCCCGTCTCTCAACAACAAAGTAAAGATGATCCACCTTTGATTCCATTTTTTCATGCTTATCAACCTTGACCATTTCGGGTTCATTCATGAATCCCCTTGCCGCTTTTTCCGTTTCCTCCGGCAGGGTCGCTGAAAACACCATGATTTGCCGGTCTTTTAGCGTTGTTTTGATAATATTATTGATTGTTCCCATATGCTCCGGAGTGATCAATTGGTCACCTTCATCAAGTACTATCGTCTTAACTTCATGCATCTTCAATTTCTTTTGGGCAATCAATTCGTAAATCCGTCCCGGTGTTCCAGCAATCACCTGTGGACGTTTCTTCAGTTTGTCCAACTGCCTTTTCACATTAGCACCGCCGATGAATGCTGCACCCGTAATGTCGCTTCCCTCCGACCAAATGCGAATTTCTTCATTGATTTGCATGACCAGTTCTCGTGATGATGCCAAAATCAAGGCTTGGGGCGATTTTTTTTCAGGATCTATCTTTTCCAGCAATGGCAGTAAATATGCTAATGTTTTTCCTGTACCTGTCGGTGATTCGGCCATGATATCTTTTCCTTCGACAATCACGGGAATCGCCTTCGTTTGAATCGGGGTAAGTTGTCCGAATCCGGACTTTTTCCAGACCTCTTGTATATATGGTTTTCTATCGTTTATTAATGCAGGTAATTCGCTCATATCGTTCTCCTTTAATATAAAACTTTTCCTATCTTTCATAGTACCATTTATTCTTGGCCAGTAGCCAACGGAATGCGAATTGTAACCGTCGTCCCTTTGTTTATTTCACTTTCAAAATGCATTTCCCCCTGAAGGCGATGAACGATCTTCCGGCAAATTGCAAGCCCGATCCCTGTGCCCTTTTCCTTCGTGGAGTAAAAAGGCTCACCAATTCGTTCAAGGCGCTCAGGTTCCATTCCCATGCCATTATCACGCACGCTGACTACAGCTTGACCATCGATGATTTGCAGCGAAATTTCAATTTCCCCATTATCCTTTATCGCTTCAATGCTGTTCTTTATGATATTGATTACCAACTGTTTAAGTTCAGTTGAATCAGCCATAATATAAATCGGTTCGGCAGTTTTAACCCTGAACCCCATTTCGATATTATTCAAATTCGTTTCTGCTTTCATCAACGTGAATACCTGCTGTAAACTGTCAGCAAGATCGATCCTGCGAAATGCGACATCCTGTTTCTTCCCGAGAACCAAAAGTTCGCTTGAGATAATATTGATTCGGTCAATTTCCTTCAACATGATATCGGAATGCAGCGGGTTCACTTCCTGGGTCATATCCATTAACTGTACGAATCCTTTTAACGATGTCAGTGGATTCCTTATCTCATGTGCGACTGCGGCAGCCAGATGTCCGATAACAGATAGCTTTTCAGACATGATCATCAATTCCTCTTCGCGCCGCAATTCAGTAATATCCCTAACGATTGCATATACCCCTAGCATTTCAGCGTGAACGATGATCGGTAAAAAAGTCACACGGATTATCCTTTTTTCATCACTGCTATTCTGGATGGTCGTTTCGAATTTAACAGCCTCCCCTTGAAGGGACTGTAAAAAGAGTTCGGATACTTTATCACTTTCATTCCAGTTGAGGAGATGATTCGCATTCTTTCCTTTCAAATTGGCACTATTGTGACCCAACAGTTTCTCAGCTTCCGGGTTTAGCGAAACTACATTTCCTTCGAGATTCAACTCAAGCACACAATCCGGGTTATGCTTGAACAGCGACCGATACTGTTCATCCTTCAGAATGAATTCCTGTTGGGACCTCAACATTTTCCCCGTCCAATACCTGATTATGAAGTATAGGAAAAGCCCGGTTATGAAAATGAACAACCATCCTTTGGAATGTTGAAACATTGCATATATCTGAACATCTGCCCTTGCCTGTGTCATAGAGATGTAATCCGTAACGACAATCCATAAGACCCCAATGATTATATATATAAAAGCCACTTTACATGCAATTTTATGAGATTGGTTCATATTCTTTCCTTTGTATTGTTTTTGGTTTATTATTCCCAAATCACTCAAAAAAAGCCCTCATGTTTTCAACATAAGGACTCTATCGATATTGTACCATATATATTGCAATCATTGTTTTATATCGCTAAAAAATCCAGAGCATTTTTAACTCGGCCTTCAATGATCAAGAGAGGTTTTTAATGGCTTGATTGAATTCTTCTTCTATATCTTTTGTAGGCTTGGCCGATAATAAGCTGAAAACGACCACCGCTATTGAACCAGCAATGAAACCAGGAATGATTTCGTATACTTCAGCGAACTTATCGATCATATCCCAGACGATCACGGTTGCCGTACCGACAATCATTCCCGCCAAGGCTCCCCATTTCGTCATCCTTTTCCAGTACAGGCTTAATAGAATGACAGGACCGAATGCCGCTCCGAAACCAGCCCATGCATAACCCACCAATTTAAGGATCGTACCGCTCGGATTGAACGCCAATAATAAGGCGATGGCAGATATCGCCAATACTCCAAACCGACCTACCAGTACTAATTCCTTATCAGATGCTTTCGGCCGAATGAACTGCTTATAGAAGTCATCGGTCAGGGCACTTGCCGATACTAAAAGCTGAGATGCAATCGTACTCATGACAGCTGCTAAAATCGCAGCCAACAAAAAGCCTGTAATTAGGGAAGGAAACAGTTCTTTAGCTAAAATGATGAAGACGGACTCAGCATTTTTTTCCCCTAAAGGACTGCTTGTCAGGTTAAAATAAGCAATCCCCACCAACCCGGTGAACATCGCTCCGACGATGGCAAAAATCATCCAGCCCATACCGATTCGACGTGCGCTTTTCAATTCTTTAACAGATGAAACCGCCATGAATCGAACGATGATATGAGGCTGTCCGAAATAACCAAGGCCCCAAGCCAGAAGAGATATGATGCCAATGGTTGATGTCCCTTCAAACACATGCAATAAATTCGGGTTGATCGATTTTATTTCATTGAAGGTGGGATCCCAGCCACCAATATTTACAATCGTGACAACCGGTACTAGAATTAAGGCAATGAACATAATCGTACCTTGTACAAAGTCCGTCCAGCTAACAGCAAGGAATCCGCCGAATAATGTATAAAGAATAACGACGCTCGCCGTCAGCCAGATGCCCCACCGGTAATCCAAATTGAATGCCGTGCGGAAAAGCTCACCGCCAGCTACCATGCCTGAAGATGTGTAAAAGGTGAAGAAAATTAAAATGACCGATGCCGATACCACTTTTAAGATCCGGGAGCCATCCTTGAACCGATTTCCCAAAAAGTCGGGAATCGTAATCGAATTGCCGGCCACTTCCGTATATGTCCGAAGTCTTGGTGCCACGAATAGCCAGTTTAAATAAGACCCTGCACACAGGCCGACGACAATCCAGCCAGCAGTCAACCCGCTTATGTACATTGCACCCGGAAGTCCCATCAACAGCCAGCCGCTCATATCGGAAGCGCCTGCACTCAATGCAGTTACAGCCGGGCCCAAGTTCCGTCCGCCAAGCATGTAATCAGTTAAGTTTGCCGTTTTCCGATAGGCCAAATAACCAATTAACAGCATGCCGGCCATGTATATTCCAATTGATATTATAATTCCGTAATCCAAAAATGAATCCCCCTAGGTTAATTTTTCATCTTGTAAGCTTAGCAGAAAAAAAAACATATGTTAAGAAGTTCTTGCACCTTTCATCGATTTCACTTTCAATATAATTAAGAAAATTCATTTTACTAGATTAAATTATTAGGAGGAATACGCCATGCAATCCTTTATCAATCAGCCAGATGGAGTCTTTCCCTCTGTTTGCTCTCTCGACTGTCCTGATCAATGCGGTTTACTGCTGCACAAAAAAGACGGGAAAATCATTAAAGTTCAAGGAGACCCTGATCATCCAGTCACAAAAGGGAATATTTGCAACAAAGTCCGCAACATGACTGCCCGTCTATATGATCCCAATCGCTTAAAGCAGCCATTAAAGCGCATCGGGCCGAAAGGTGAAGGGAAATTCGCTCCAATCAGCTGGGAAGAGGCCATTGACATAATCACTTCCAAATGGAAAGACCTGATCGAAATGCACGGTCCGGAAAGCATCCTTCCCTACAGCTTTTACGGAAACATGGGCAATCTTAGCGCTGAGGGGATGGACCGCCGTTTTTTCCACAAGCTAGGTGCAAGCATACTCGAACGTTCCATTTGTAACGCGGCCGGCTCAGTCGGATACAGCTATACAATGGGTGGTTCATTTGGCACCGACCCCGAAGAAACGATTCATACAAAACTTTTCATCATGTGGGGCATTAACGCTGTGAGCACAAATATGCATCAAGTAACGATTGCCCAGCAAGCCCGAAAAAACGGGGCTAAAGTAGTTGTCATTGACGTACATAAAAACCAAACCGGCAAGTGGGCGGATTGGTTCATTCCGATTCTGCCTGGTACAGATAGTGCGCTCGCCCTCGGATTAATGCATATCTTATATGCTGAGAATCTAGTCGACCAGCCCTTTCTCGATGAATACACAGTGGGTGCTGCTGAATTGCGCGAACACGTCCGCCAATATGACCCTGCGACGGTCTCCGTGATCACTGGCGTTCCAATTGATGACTTATATGAATTAGCCAGAATGTACGGCACGACAAGTCCATCATTCGTACGGATAGGCAATGGCCTGCAGCACCATGACAATGGCGGCATGGCAGTACGCACCATTGCGTGCCTGCCTGCACTTACCGGCCAATGGATGGCGGAAGGCGGAGGAGCCATCAAAGGGAATTCAGGATATCTCGCGTTTAACACAAATGCCTTAAGACGTCCGGATTTATTGCAAAATAAAGCAACCCGGACTATTAATATGAACCAAATCGGTCAAGCTCTTCTGCAAAAAGAAAACCCGATTCGCTCCATGTTGGTATACGGCTCCAACCCAGCACTTGTCGCACCGAATGCAAATAAGGTACAGGAAGGTCTAATGCGGGAAGATCTATTCACAGTGGTCCATGATCTATTCTTAACCGAAACGGCCATGTTTGCCGACCTCGTCCTTCCTGCCACGTCATCTTATGAAACGGAGGATTTTTATAATTCATACTGGCATAATTACGTCCAAATACAAAAACCTGTAGTCGAAAAATATGGCGAATCGAAATCGAATGTTGAATTGTTCAAACTGTTAGCTGTTGGGATGGGATTTGGAGAACAAGAGTTTAGAGATTCAGAGGAAGATATGATACGGCAGGCGCTGGATTTTCCTGACAACCCGCATTTGGAAGGCATCAACTATGACTCCCTTTCAAGAAATCAATTTGTCAAAGCCAAAATGCGGCCGTTGTTCCCAGGTAAACTCCCGACACCAAGCGGTAAAATCGAACTTTATTCCGAACGGATGAAGCGGGATGGATACGAGCCTTTGCCAACATATACGCCAATCATAAAAGACAGCGACCTGCCATTTTTATTCATTCCGGCACCTAATCACAATTTCTTGAATTCAACCTTTTCAAATAATGCCAAACATATCTCCATGGAAAAGGAACCAAAACTGCACATGAATGCAGCCGATGCCAAAACAATGGGGATAGCCCCCGGGGATATCGTTAAAATCTGGAACGGTCGCGGTGAATGTTTGCTTACCGCTGCTCCCGGTGAAAATGTGTTACCAGGCGTTCTTGTCAGCCAAGGCTTGTGGCAGAATACGCCCGAAACGAAGCAACACATCAATTCCCTTACCCCAGATCGCCTCGCAGATATGGGCAATGGCGCCGTTTTCTTCTCAGGACGGGTGGATCTTGAAAAAGTCCAAAAAGAGTAGATCAACGTTGAGCGATCTTTGAATATAGCTGTGATTTCAGAAATAAATCTCCGATTCCACAAAAAAAGGCTGTTCCCTAAGGAACAGCCTTTTCGTCAAGCTATTTACTCTTCATCAAACCAGCCTGTTGGCTGGATATCCAAATTGTTATTGATTTGCTTCACTTCCGTATAAGCTTCGTAACCGAAAGTTCCCAGTTCGCGTCCATTTCCGCTTTGCTTGAACCCTCCCCAAGGAGCTTCGTTATAAGTCGGATGATATGAGTTTATCCACGTGATGCCGGCACGCACTTTTTTAATGACACGGTATGCTTTTGCGATATCATTCGTGAACACCGCTCCCGCTAAACCATATTTCGTATCATTGGCCAGTTGAAGAGCTTCCGCTTCATCCTTGAATTTTTGAACGACAAGCACCGGCCCAAAAATTTCTTCCTGTACAATCCGCATGTCCGGTGTCGTATCAACAAAAATAGTAGGTTCAACAAAGTAACCTTTATCCATGCCTTCTTCCTTCATTCGATTTCCACCGACGATTAATTTGGCACCTTCTTCTTTTCCGATTTGAATATACGATAATATTTTGTTCATATGGGCTTCTGAAACGATAGGTCCCATCTGGCTGTTCTCATCAGAACCTGAACCTACCTTGATCTTTTTCGCTTTCGCAGTAAGACTTGCAATGAACTGATCGTAAATGGACTCTTCCAATAGTAAACGGGACCCTGCTGAGCACACTTGTCCTTGATTGCAGAAAATCCCGTATAGAGCATAATCAACTGCAGTCTCAAAGTCAGAGTCCGCAAATACGATATTAGGCGATTTCCCGCCGAGCTCCAATGTCACTTTCTTGAGGTTACCCAGTGAAGCCTCCATGATCTTACGTCCTGTTGCCGTTCCTCCTGTAAAGGCTACTTTATCGATTTCCTCATGTTCGGCAATGGCTTGTCCGACAACTGGCCCCGCTCCTAACACAAGGTTTGCGACACCCTTCGGCAATCCGACCTCATCCATGATTTCAAATAGTTTGACTGCTGTCACGGGAGTGATCTCAGATGGTTTGAATACAACGGAATTTCCTGCTGCAAGCGCCGGGGCCAGTTTCCAGGCTGACATCATTAGAGGGAAATTCCATGGAACGATCTGCCCGCATACACCGATCGGTTCCCTTACGACCATCGCTTGCTGGCCGTCAGGAACTTCAAAAGTCTGACCTGTCGGTTTTGTAGCCAAACCTGCATAATATCTAAAACAGGCTGCTGAATCAGCGATATCATAACGAGCCTCACGCAATGGTTTCCCATTATCCAATGTTTCCAACGCAGCTAGTTCTTCAGCTTTTTCTTCTATTTTGTTTGCTATTTTGAATAAAATGCGAGCTCTTTCCACTGCAGGAGTTCCCCACCAACCACCTTCATAGAAAGCATATTTTGCTGCCTCGACCGCTGCATCCACATCTTTCTGTGTCCCTTCCGCAGCTTTGGCAATAACTTCCCCTGTTGCCGGATTCAATACATCCCTCTTCTCACCTGAAGTCGAATTCACCCATTCCCCATTGATGAACATCTTTAAGTCCAGTGCTCCCGTTCCTTCTTTTTTCTTGTTATTTTGCAAAGTTTCCTGCATGTAATTTCCTCCTCGGTTTTAAGTTATCTACCTATATATTAGATATGAGCAAGATTCATGCCAGTTTGAAATATTAGGTAACTCACGGTTTTTTGCCCTTTCCTGCCTCATTTAAATTCAGCCGTGAATTACCTATTCATTTTTGCATAACTCATGAGCCAACCTCTTTCAAGATTCATAGAAAAAAAGAGATGAGCAGCTGCTCACCTCTTTTCTGATTAATTCCGGTTAATAACGACCAATTTCATTTCCGTCATTTCTTCAATGGCATATTTCAGCCCTTCGCGGCCAGTTCCGCTTTTTTTGACTCCGCCATATGGCATGTTGTCGACACGGTAAGTTGGGATATCATTAATGATAACACCGCCGACTTCCAATTTTTCTGCGGCAGTAAGAGCCAGATTGATATTTTCTGTGTAAATTCCGGCCTGCAATCCGAATTCGGAATCATTGACCAACTCAATCGCTTCCTCGACGGAAGAAACCTTATTGATCAAAACAATTGGAGCGAAAACTTCCTGACAAGATACCTTAAGCATTGCATCCACTTCCAGCAACACAGTTGGATGCAGGATATTTCCTTCAGATTTTCCTCCTGCTGCAACAATCGCACCGTGTTGTTTAGCTTCAGCGATCCAATCCAGGCTTCGCTGTACATCGCCAGCGCTGATCAATGCCGAAATATCCACTGACGGGTCCAAGGAATCTCCAAGTTTCAAGCCATTCGTTGCTTCTGTGAATTTTTTGACGAACTCATCATACACCTCTTCATGAACATATGCACGCTGTAAGGAAATACAGACCTGCCCTTGAAAAGCGAATGCTGCCGATACACAGCGTTGGATGATTTTATCGATATTGATCCCTTTATCAACGATGACAGCCGCATTCGAACCTAGTTCAAGACTCACTTTCTTTAAACCGGCCTTATTCCGGATCCCGATTCCGACAGCCGGACTTCCTGTAAATGAAATGCTCTTCACCCGTGAATCGGTGACTAATTTATCACCGATCACTGAGCCGCTTCCGGTAACTAAATTAAACGCACCTGCCGGCAAATCCGTTTCGGCTAATAATTCAGCAAGAAATAGCGAAGATAGCGGTGTTTGGCTCGCAGGTTTCAGGACCAGTGTATTTCCGGCAGCAATCGCCGGGCCTACTTTATGGGCAACCAGGTTCATCGGAAAATTAAAAGGCGTAATCGCACCCACGACACCTAAAGGCTCACGGACTGTGTATCCTATTCTTCCTTCTCCGTCAGCTGTAGCATCCATCGTCAATGTTTCTCCATGAATCCGTTTTGCTTCCTCTGCTGCAAATTTATATGTGGCAATCGTCCGGGATACTTCAACCATAGCCGTTTTAATCGGTTTTGCTGCCTCTTTAGCAATTATTTCAGCTGCCTCATCTTTGCGGCTTTCCAAAAGGCCCGCAAGCTTTTCAAGTATGGCAGCACGTTTATGACTAGGTAAAGCTGCCATTGTTTTTCTAGCTTGATAGGCTGATTCTATTGCCGACTCGACATCTTCCAGACTTGCGGAAGGAATCTCCGCTAGAACTTCCCCGCTATAAGGAGACTTTAGTGTCGTGAACTTTTCAGCTTCTTGCCATTTACCATTAATGAATAATTTCTTTTTCAGCGTTTCCGTCATGACCATCACTTTCACCTCTTATAAAATTTCTTTTTCGACAGCAGTAAATGTCTCATCAAGGATTTCAATTATTCTTTCGACTTCCGATTTAGTAATGATTAAAGGCGGTGCGAATACGAGTGTATCTTGATCAAACGTAACAGACCGGCAGATCAAACCATTCTTCGCCGCTTCAGCAACCAGTCTTGGAGCAAGCTGTGTCTCAAAGCCTTCGCCTGTTTGTTTGTCCTTTACGATGGAGATGCCCCCAATTAATCCAAGTGCTCTGACATCACCAATAATCGGGTGTTTGCTTTGAAGCTTTTTAAAGCCGGCAAGCAACTCTTCACCACGCTTTTTCGAGTTTTCTATAAGGTTTTCACGTTCAATTATTTCAATATTTTTTAAAGCAACCGCACAAGCCATAGGATGGCCACTATATGTGTAGCCGTGTAAAAGCGTGCCTTTTGAAAGGGCAATGAAATCCTGATGCATCTTATCATTCAGGACAACCCCGCCTAACTGTGCATATCCGCTTGTCACACCTTTTGCAAAGCACATCATATCAGGTACAACACCAAAGTGTTCAATTCCAAAATAAGTCCCTGTTCTTCCGAAACCTGTAATGACTTCATCTGTCACCATTAAAATGCCGTATTCATTACAAATCTCCCTTACTTCTTTAAAATAGCCTTCAGGAGGAAGGTTCACGCCGCCTGCCCCTTGAATCGGTTCAGCGATAAATGCCGCAATCGTTTCCGGTCCTTCCTGTTCTATGACCTTACGCAACTCCTCAATGGAGGAACCGTCCACATGATAAAAATCCGGTGCGATTGAATTCGTGAAGTCTCGGAACGGTTTCAGGCCAGTTGCACTTGTGGCTCCCATTGCCACTCCATGATAAGATTTCGAGCGGGAAATGATTTTTTGACGATTAGGCTGCCCTTTCAAAAGCCAGTAATGTCGAGCAAGCTTGATAGCCGTATCATTCGACTCCGATCCACCTGAAGTGAAGAAAACTGCATTTAAATCCCCAGGAGCGATGGAAGCGATTTTGGCTGCCAACCGGATTGCCGGCTCATTGCTGAAAGTGGCGAAACTTGAGGTGAAAGCTAACTTCGCCATTTGTTCCTTCGCGACATCAGCCATCTCTTCTTGTCCATGTCCAATATTCACATTCCAAAGTGAAGCCATGCCATCAATGACAGTCCTGCCCGTGACATCCGTAAGATATATTCCCTTTCCTTCCTTAAAGATGAAACTTGGACCATCTGCCTGCTGTTGTTCAATTGCCGTAGTCGGATGGATAAAATGCTTTTTATCCAAATCGATTAATTCCTGAATACCCGTCGTCTCTTTAATCATGTA
The DNA here is from genome assembly GCF_042885195.1 of Peribacillus sp. NPDC058075. NCBI lineage: Bacteria > Bacillati > Bacillota > Bacilli > Caryophanales > Bacillaceae > Peribacillus > Peribacillus sp. NPDC058075. The sequence goes on from NZ_JBHVSL010000003.1 coordinate 216,768, forward strand.
AAAAACACCCTTCTCATGTATGGATTTTTTTCAAGCTAGTTTATTTTTTTATTTATATATTTAGATATTGCAAGATGCATGCCAAATTATATGAGCCTTATATTAAAGGTATTCAAGTTAATATGATTCATATCCGAATCATCAGGAGTGCAAGTTGATTCATATTCAAATCATTCGATTCGAATTTGAATCATTCAACTCCCATTCATTAAATTAACTATTAATTTGAATCCCCCTCTTTATTTTCAGTTTGATGTTACAAAACCTGACACGAAATATTGAATTTTCGGAAGATTTGTATTATTATCATGTTAATATTTTTTCATCCCTTTTGATCCGCTATGTTAATTCTAAACGAAAGAAGTTGATATATATGCAGGTAGGATTAGAACTGTACCAAAAACAAACATTGAAATTGTCATTAACCCCTGAATTACAGCAATCGATCAATATCCTTCAATACTCCGCCCATGAACTGTTAGATTTCATGAACCGACAGGCTTATGAAAATCCCGTTCTCGAAATTAGCTTTAAAGAACCCCTCGCATCACTTTCTGAATCCAGCAATCATACACATAAGATAAATTCTCGGATACGGTCCTATAAAAGTAAAAGTTTCAACGGAGACAATGATTACAATCCTATCAACAATTATTCAATCAACACAGAAACACTGGAAAGCCATTTACTCGAACAATTGAGTTTACTAAGTTCGATGAAAGCATTTGAAAAGAGAATTCTCCAATATTTGATTGGGAACTTAAATGAATATGGATTTCTTGAATTGGATGCCCATTGGGCTGCCTCGCATTTTTCCGTGTCCGTGGAAGTAATCGAAAGTATGATTCAAGTATTGCAGTCCCTTGACCCGATTGGAGTCGGGGCTAAAGATCTGACCGACTGTTTACTCATTCAGCTGCGTGAGCATGAGGATTACAATGAATTGGCATATAAGATCGTTAAAAAGCATTTAACGGATTTAGCAGAAAAACGCTACAGGAAAATTGCCAGTCTTTACCGAGTTACCGTTCAGGAAGTACAAGAGGCATCGGATTTCATCCGTACGTTAAACCCGCGTCCAGTCAGTCACTTTTCCGATGATATGACTCATTACATCGTTCCGGACGTTTACGTGGAAAAAGATAAAGAGGGTTTTCTGATAACGGTCAACGATAGCTTCACACCTAAACTGTCCATCAATCCTTACTACAAGAACCACGTTACTATGAAATCTGTTAATCCAGCTAAAGATTATATAAAAGGGCACATAAATGATGCCCAATTACTTTTAAAAGGGCTCGAACAACGGCAAATGACACTTTACAAAGTGACAGCATCAATCGTGGACGAACAGCGAGAGTTTTTCAGGAAGGGAATTACGGGATTAAAACCTATGACACTGAAAGACATTTCGGAAAAACTTCAGCTTCATGAATCAACGATCAGCAGGGCGACTAGCAATAAATATATCCAGACACCGCATGGCCTCTTTAAACTAAGAAACTTCTTTACTAGAGGGTTACACCGCGTGAACAGCCAAGCAACCGAATCAACGGCCACCATCAAAGAAAAAATAAAGGTATTGATTGCCGATGAAGATAAGATAAGGCCTTTTTCAGATCAGAAACTTTGTCAAATATTCGAAAATGAAGGAACGAAGATCTCCCGCCGTACTATTGCAAAATACCGTGAAGATCTCGGTATTCCGGGATCTTCAAAACGGCGCAGGTTTTAAAATCAAAGCAAATTTTTACAAAGACTCTTTCAGAAGAAGTATCTTTTGTAAGAGTCTTCTATATTTTCCTCACAACAAAAAACCCCTGAACCAGGGGCTTAATAAACAGTTTTGGATTCTAAATATATCGTTTTATTTATTACCCCATTTATCCTCGAAAATAAGCTCTTCCATCGGCCTTCTTTTTTCCCAATTAGCAAGTTCAAGAATGGGTTTATCCGGATATTGATCCGTATAGCCAATCGACAGGAGTGCAACGGGTTCTATATGTGGCGGAATCTCTAAAATATCACGAATATCATTTTTCTTATAAAAGCTTACCCATCCCATTGCCAATCCTTCCGCACAGGCAGCCAGCCACATATTTTGAATGGCGCAGGCCGTTGATAGAATATCGGTTTCCGGAATGGAGTTCCTCCCTAAGACATGGGAGCCGCCCCGTGTCGGGTCGCATGTAACACAAATGGTGTATGGTGCTTCTTTTAATCCTTCCACTTTCAAACTAAGAAACTTATTTTCTTTACCTCCTTCATAATGAATAGCGAGTGCCCTTCTTTCTTTATCCGCTGCCCATGCCAAACTGTTCTTGGTTTCCTGAGATGAAATTACGATGAAACTCCAAGGTTGCATGAACCCTACAGACGGCGCATGATGTGCAGCATCCAAAATTCTGCGGAGTATATCCTTTGAAATGGGCTTTGGCAAAAAACTCCTGATATCTCTTCGGTTATAAATGGCTTTATATACGGCAGCTTGTTCTTCATTAGTAAACATAGTTTCCCCCCTGTTTCCGGCTCCCCAGAAATTCATCTAAACATATACACTATATTATAGGTAAACCCCTACAATTAAAATATCCTCAGCTCGTTCCGTCCAAAACAAGGTTCGCTCTTTCTTGAGGCCTTTGCGCACCCACATAGAGATCTTCATGAACCATCCAATTATCTTCCCACATTTGACGCGCATCTTCACCATCCCGCTCAAGGCCACGTTTCAAACGCTGATCACGGGGACATTCCACCCAAATCGTGAAATCATGGTACCTTGCCAATTCTTTACGGATAGAATAAGTTCCTTCTATAATGACAAGGCCCCCAGCAGGAACCTCATGCCAATCGGCCATCGTGTCCGTTTCCCAATCATACCTTTGATATCTTGCTTCTCCCCCCCCTGTAAGCGGTTTTAGGATTTGGTTACAAACCCGTTCCCAATCATAATCCGCTCCAATCGGCTTTTGGGATGGAGGCAGCTGAACCCTATCCGATGATGGCAAATAAAAGTCATCCATATGTACGACCACGCTGCCCGGACATTCTGCTTGGATACGGGCAGCGAGTGTACTTTTTCCAGACCCGCCGCGGCCATCTATGGCCAATATATAGAGAGATCGTTCTTTGGAAATTTCGTGAATTTCAGCTATAAGACTGCTAATCGTATACGGTCCATTAAGTGTTGGAAAGTTCATAGGCATTCCCCCTATACTATTATTTCTATTCATCCTCCCTTAAATTCCTTCCTAGAGGGGATAAAATGAAAAAACGTACGGTTATTAGTTTCAAACAAATAAGAGATTAGGTCCTTCACTAAAGAAAAACGTTTAAGATTCTTCGAACAGAAGGAAGCTGAACAGGGTAGACCCCTCTTGGATTACAGGCGTCTCACTAACAGTCGTTTCGGAAACTATATAAAAATGATTTTACAGATATCGACCTGTTTCTCGCAAATCCTGAAATTCAACTTAGCCTTTCATGGATACTAATGGCCTCTTCCCAATAGGTTTTCCTGTTCTGCGAGCATTACGGTTATCTTATCCTGGATTGCCGTAATTCCCTTTTCTTCTACAAAATTATTCAAGATGATTGAAAATATGATTTTTTCCCCTCTTTTGGTCGTCACATAACCTGATAAGGAGCTCGTTCCTGAAATCGTCCCTGTTTTAGCGCGAACATTCCCGGCTGCAAGTGTCCCTTTCATCCTCTTTCTAAGCGTACCGCCCACCATCCGATTTTCGTTGCCTGCAATCGGTAAAGCATTCAAATAAGCAGGAAACCACGTTTTTTCCTGAACGGCATAAAGCAGCTTCGTTATTTCATTCGCTGGAATCATATTGACTTGGGAAATTCCAGATCCATCACGCATCACGATCGTTTGCATATCGAGACCCATACTCTTCAGCTGATTTCGAGTAACCTTCAAACCATCCTTCCAGCTTCCCTCCCCTTCTGCCTCTTTGCCCATTTCCTTTACCAAAACCTCGGCATGGCTGTTATTGCTCAATTTCATGAAAGGAATAAGCAGCTGTGAAAGCGGCATGGACCGATGAGTGGCAATCATGTCCGCTCCTACTGGCGTTTTCCCTTTTTTCCTTTTTCCCAACACTTTAATTCCATGTTTTTTCATTGATTTTTCAAATAGGCTCAGCGCATATCCTGTGGGATCTTCCACTGAAATCCACTCTTTGGTCACACCGGAATGCTCCGGAATGGTCCCGGTCACCGTAATGACTTGTGTGCCATGAGACCGTTCGACTTCTATTTTTTTAGTAGCGTCTGCCGATACAGTTTTCGTTTTGTTGATGACCTTCACGTAATCGGTATCCGGCACCAGCTTCACCGTTGCCCTCTTCCCAGCCTTTCCCCCAGGGGTCATTTCCACGATGATGGTACCGGTATCGTAATCTTCATTCGGGGAAGCGGTTAAAGCCGAAACGGCTGCACCGTAATATTCCTGTTCATCGCTCCAAACTAAGTCTTGGGAATAACGGACATTATCATACCAAGAATCATCGCCTATAAGATCCCCGTGAACGAACTTAACTTTCCTGTGCTTCAGTGAAGCGGCCAGCTCATTAAAATCCTTTTCCAATAATGTGGGATCTCCTTTTCCCTTCAGGTATACATTGCCCTGCAGAACCTGTCCGACCTGCACCCCTTTTATGTATAGTTCCGTTTGAAAAGCATGATTTTCCCCTAAAGTTTCCAGCGCGGCTGCTGCAGTCAAAAGCTTAAGGTTCGAAGTAGGCCGCAATCTCGTTTGCGATCCCCGCTCATAAATCATTTCCCCCGTTTCAGCTGAACGGATGGAAATTCCCGTCAACGCCCCAGCCAATCCTGGCGAATGCTCCAATATTCGTTGAATTTCCTGCCCTAGGTTTCCATCATCATTCGCAGCCTGCATCGATTCTCCATTAAAAAAACAAATCAAAAACAGGAAGAAAATAAAACTCAACTTCCTTTTATACGTCAAACCTATCACTCCCACTCTAGAAACTCACCACTTCTATCTTGTCCATTTTTCGGTCATATAAAAGAAAAGGACCACAAGAAAACTCCTTATTTATACATACTCGGGATACTGCAGGATTATTCGGCCGCCACTCCATGGTTTGCGGCTGCATAATCGCTTTACATGTTCCTATATTAGGGAACTTTTTTGCAGGATCATCCGTATACGTATAAAGACATAGTAAGGAGTGAATTTATGTATTCCAAGATACAGCCACCAACGAAGAAAATATCCAAAGAATCAGTGAAGGTGTGGCGGATGACTGAAGCCATTACCAATCTCATTATCCTCGTCGTCCTTGGCAGCCTATTATTTGTTGATGATTATTTCACTTGGAAAGAATGGATTGGATGGATTTTAAACGGACTCATCGTATTATCTTTTTTCCATGCTATCTGGTCCATCTTCATTGAACCGATACTTTTGCAAAAGTATTGGCGTTACGACGTGAACGAAGAATTCATTCAAACAAAACGTGGAGCCTGGAGTGAAACGCATGAACTCATTCCGATGACGAAGGTTCAATCCGTCAAATTGAACCAGGGACCATTTTTGCGAAAGTATAACCTTTATTCCCTAAGCATCGGAACAATGGGCGACTCTCATGACATACCAGCGATCCCCGAGAAAGAGGCGTATGAATTACGAGATAAAATTGCCCATTTCGCAAAAATTAAGGAAGTGGATGAATGATGGAAGAACAAGCAAAACGATTACACCCTTTCAAAATCCCTTTCGAGTTTTGGAAATTGGTGAAAGGAAATCTATTTTTCATAATCATGCTTTATGTCCTGAATTTCGGTTCTGAAAAGATGTATATGAAGGTACTCCAAATCGGCTTTCTGGTTTATCTGATTTGGAAAGTCATTTCTGTCATCCTTAAATGGTATACATATAAATACCAAATCATAGAAGGTACCTTACATATTACTTCAGGGCTTGTCTCGAAATCGTATCGAACTGTCCCGCTTCATAAGGTTCAGAATGTCCAGCAACGAACGACGTTATTTCATAAGATTTTCAGATTGACCTCTTTAACATTCGAAACGGGGATGACCGGTGATCAGGGTAGTGTACCTTTCGAGATGATTTCCCGAAAAGAGGCCGAACGGCTTGAGGGGGAATATGCTTCAAAACAGGAAATTCCAGTAATTGAAGCCGATATTCCCGAACAACGAATTGTTGAGGATACGGAACCAGTAAATGAAAAAACGATTCACTTCACGCCAAGCAAACAAGATGTTCTGAAAGCTTCCTTTACATCACTCAGTTTTCTGGCTCTTATCCCGATATTGGCTACGTTATATAATACACTCGATGATTTTATCGATTTGGAAAATGCCGAAGGGTTTCTTGCCAAGTTATTGGATACATGGTGGATCATTACCATCGTTATTACAGGACTCATCTGTGTCGCCGTTGCCTTCGGAATCGCTTCCACATTCGTTAAATATGGAAAATATGAAATTTCATCCGATCACGAGCGCATATATATAAAGAAAGGAGTACTGGACGAATCTGCTTTTTCCATTCGGAAAGAAAAAGTACAAGCAGTCGAAATCACCCAATCAATCATTAAAAGATTGCTAGGGTTGGCAGAAGTGAAACTGATCAGTGCAGGAAGCACCGGTGATGAAGAGCTGGAAACGAACACCCTCTATCCTTTTTTATCAATTGAACGGGCATATGGGATGGTAGAAGAGATTTTACCCGCTTATAAAGTGGAACGGTCAATGAAGTCACTATCGAATCAGGCCTTCAAAATCCGAATGCTTCGGCCCAGCATTTTCTGGATTCTCACAACATTGGCGATCTATTATTTCAATCCCTCGCTATGGTATATCTCACTGATTCTACTCATCCTCATTTATACATTGAGAATAATGGATTACAAAAATAGCCGTTACTTAATAAATGATGAGTTCATTCAGTTCAAAGCCGGAAGTTTGGAAACATCACTATTCATAACCAAAAGAAGCAAGGTCATTCAAATTGAGGTGGGGCGTTCGAAGCTGCAAAAGCTTTTCGGGCTTGCCACAATTGAAACGATCAACCGCTCCAAGCCTGTACACCATACAAAGCTCCAAGATGTATCCGTTGAATATGCAGACGAGTTTTACACATGGTATATGGACAGGACAAAAAATATCCAAGTTGAATAGTTATCATTGAACGAAAGAGTTGACGGAGGCAGTCAGCTCTTTTTTTATCCTCTATATCCCCCTCACACCTTGAATGGATGTCGCCAACTTACCTTAAAATTAATATTGGGAATTTTCTAACTTGAAACTTCAAAAAAGTCAAAGCAGACCGAAATATCTATAGAAGCCTAAATTAATTTGAGGTATATAAGAAGGAGAATTGATCCAAATGAGAAGACTGACAGACTGGTATTTTAATTCGCTAAAAAAACAAATATTGATTCCTTTTTTAGCTTTGATCATGATAAGCGGATTGGCCATCTCCTACATGAGCTATAAAAATAGTATCGAGTTGACGACAAAGGAACTTACCGGAACGACGGAAGAGCAAGTCAAGTCAATGAACGATTCTTTCGAAATCTTTTTTCAAAAAACGGAAAATCAATTGGATAGAATCAGTAAATATCCTATCATGAGTACTTATGAGAAGAACCCCGAATCCATAATGGATGAGTTTTCCCATACACAATCAAGCAGTTCTGAAATAAATGGTTTATACCTTGGCACAGAAAAAGATGGAAAAACATTAATATTTCCAAAAGCTGAATTGCCGGCTGACTTCGACCCAAGACAAAGGGACTGGTATCAATCCGCATTGAAACAAAAAAATAAGACCATTTGGACGGAACCTTATACGGATCAGGCGACGGATACACTTGTCATTACGGCAGCAAAAGCCATATATGATGATCGAGATGAATTAATAGGCGTGCTCGGTGTCGACATCTCGATCGATACATTGATCACAATGGTCAATCAATCGAAATTCGGCGAAACGGGCTATACGGTTTTGCTGGATAAGAAAGGGTCATTCGTTACACATCCAGACAAGGAAAAAATTCAACAGGATATATCAAAGGAAAATATTTTCAGAAAAATGAAAAGTGAATCTGGATCAATGATCGAGGAATTTGAAGGCCAAAGCAGGATCGTCGGATACGCCACAAATCCTACCACCGGATGGAAAATAGCAGGGGTAATGGATGAAAATGAAGTGTTAGTCCGTACAAGCCCGATGATAATCGATAATATCATCACACTTTTGATCGTCTTTACCGTCACTGCACTATCTGCCATCTTCATCACACGTTCTTTAACGAATCCTATTAAAAAGCTGCAGGAATCCATAAGGAAAATGGCTGACGGCGATTTCACCTCCAAGAATTCCATTTCAAGGAAAGATGAGATAGGCCAACTTGCAGAAGACACCACCTTAATGACCAGGAATATGAGTCATATGTTAGGCGTTGTCAACAACCTTTCCGATAAAGTATCGGATTCCTCCATGACGCTAGTGGCTAGTGCCGATGAAAATTCAGCTGCAGCTAACGAGGTGGCCATGACAATGGAACAAATAGCGGCCGGTGCCATAGACCAAATCGAGGTCGGGCAGAATAACGAAATGGCCGTAAAGCTATTGGCTGACAAAATCAATGATTTTGAGGCGCAAACGGGCAAAATGGCCACGGAATCCGATAATATGTTCAAGGCTTCCGAAAACGGAATCACTCAAGTACAAGGCCTGAAACAACAATTCAATGAAACGTCCCTGATATCCAATAAGATGAGTACGGCAGTCAAATCATTGGATGCACGATCCAATGATATTAGTGCGATCGTAAAGACCATAAGCGGGATTGCAGGGCAAACGAATTTACTCGCTCTGAATGCTGCCATCGAAGCGGCCAGGGCTGGTGAGCACGGAAAAGGGTTTGCAGTTGTTGCCGATGAAGTGAAGAAATTGGCCGAACAGACGGAAAACTCACTGAAAGAAATCTCTGAAATCATTCAAGCCATGCAAACCGATACAACCAATACCGTGCATTTGATTGATCAAGTCAATCAAAAAATCCATCTTCAGGATACTTCTGTAACGGATACGGAAACTGCCTTCAGTCACATTGCATCCATCATCGCGAACACATTCAGCAATTTTGACGAAATCAAAAAGATGATGAACGATATGGTAAACGAGGTCACACGGATGGCAAGCAATGCAGAAAAATTAAATTCGATCAGTCAGGAAACTGCAGCAGGAACTGAAGAAGTATCTGCTTCCGTAGAACAAACGAATGCTTCCATGGAACAATTAAATGCCCTGGCTAGTGAATTGGATGCCCTATCCCAGGAAATGCACAAAGAAATAAAGAAGTTCACATTCTAATCACAAAAAAGACGGGTCCTAAGGGACCCGTCCTTTTTTAACTTACGGCCTATAGCGTTCTTCTACCGTTCGTTAGCGTTTCATCGGTTTCCGTTATTCCTGAGTAAGAAGAACTGGTTCTTCTCGCATCCGAATCGACTAACACAAGCAGCTTGCCACTCTTTACATCCGCTTCATAACGATTCGCCTCGTCTTCAGGTATGCCCATACCGATTAATGTACCGGCCAATCCGCCTGTACCAGCACCTACAGCCGCTCCGGCTAATGTTGCAGCAAGCGGTCCAGCTGCCAGTACCGGTCCGATTCCCGGAATTGCCAATGCACCCACACCTGCTAATAATCCGGCTGCACCGCCCAAAATACCTCCGGTCGCTGCACCAGCTGCGAGTCCCTCTTCAACTTTTGTACCCGTTTTTTCATTCACTGCATTTAATTCTTCTTTATCTTTAGCTACCACCGAAATATCTTCACGATCATATCCTTGGGCCTGTAATGACTCAACAGCCTTTATGGCTTCTTCTCCAGTTTCATATACACCAATTATGCGTTTATCCATATCTATCATCCTCCTTAAAGAATGTAAATTGTCGCTCCCCCTTTACATACCCCAGAGGATGAAAGTGCTAAACGTTATTTAACAGGAAAAAAATTTTAAGTTAACCCTTACTCAGAAAGGGTATATATAATCATAGTATGCATATTTTTAGGAGGTTTTCTTTTTGCTCATCGAGTTACTTAAAGATTTAGTATCTATCGACAGTTCATCGAAAGAAGGAGCTAACCAAGCAGTTGATTACTGTGCGGACTGGCTTAAAGATCAAGGACTTACCGTGAATGTGATCGTAAATAACGGTTATAAGATGCTTGTAAGCGAGATTGGCAGCGGAGATAAAACACTAATTTGGAATGGCCATGTTGATGTTGTCAGCGGAACGCCGGATCAATTTTTCCCTGAGGTTCATGAAGGAAACTTATATGGACGCGGGACAGCCGATATGAAAGCTGGAGTTGCAGGGATGATGTGTGCATTTACCGAACTGAAAGATAAGGACTTAGGTTTGAAAATCCAGCTTCAGATCGTATCGGATGAAGAGATTGGCGGGTTGAACTGTTCCGGATATTTAGCGAAACATGGTTATAGAGGGGACTTTGTGATCTGTGCTGAACCGACGCAATTGGGAATCGGGCTCCAAGCAAAAGGTGCCCTTCGTCTCGATATTGAAGTGTCCGGCAAATCCGCACACGGAAGCCGTCCATGGGAAGGTGTGAATGCAATTGAAAAGGCTTATGATCTTTATCAAAAAATAAAGGAACTTCCTTTCACCCGGGATCATACTCCCCTTTACTCTTCCCCTTCACTTAACCTAGCAAAAATAAAAGGCGGGGAGGTCTATAATAAGGTACCGGATGCCTGTTTACTAAGTCTTGATATTCGCTATCTTCCTACGCAAACAATGGAAGATATCATTGCTCAGATCGAAAGTGTGACAGGAAATAATGTTCATCTTAATATGTACAGTAAACCTGTAAAAACCGAAGAGTCAGACCCATTCATCACTCTGCTCCGTCCGATTATCGAAAGAAACACCAAGCAAGACGCTGTCATTTTTGGACAACACGGCTCCGCAGATACCGTCTTTTTTGCGGCATATGGTATCCCAGCGATTGAATTCGGACCAAAAGGTGAGAACTGGCATGGAGATAAGGAATGCGTTAATCTTGAATCGGTAGCAGTCTATCAAAAAATGCTAGTCGATTTCGCTTCTGAATTTGTTTTACATTAATCCAAAACATGAAAAAAGCCAGCATCACATAGATGTCGGATCCGTTTGTAGATAATAGGCATTCCATTATAAAATACAGTTGATTGGAACGGAAGGTGCGAGACTCCAGCGGGAAAAGCGCGTTCAAGGGAGACCCCACAGGCGCAAAAGCGCCGAGGAGGCTCCCGGACCGCCCGCGGAAAGCGGGTGCCTGGAATGGAAGTAAACCTCCAATTTTTACATACTCTCAAAAAACTGTCACCGGCATCACATAGATGTCGGCTTTTTCCATGTTCCGAATATCCTCTCCTACTAAAATAAACAGCACGCAATTGTCTATTATTACGTTGTTTTTTTACAAAATATCCAGGACTTTAAAACCAGGGATTTAACATCCATATATTGCCTCATTAAACAGGATACGCCATTCCATCAACACTATTTAGCAAAAATACGCTTATACTGACATAATAAATAATATATTTACATTTATTAGATAAGTACTTTTGGCCTAGTTTATATTACATTTATTTATCAAGGGAAACCTTTTTGTAACACAATTACTATTCCACCGAAACATTATTGTCATAAAGACCTGTTATTCTAAGTCTACGATTTAAAACAAAGGAGACTATTCATTTTGAAAAAAATACTACTTCCACTATTCACGGCTTTCTTTTTGGTATTTAGTTTTTCCGGAGTTTCATCGGCTGCTACTACTACATACAAAGTTAAAAGCGGCGACACACTATGGGGTATCGCCAATAAACATAATATAACAGTCAATCAACTCAAAAGTTGGAACAACCTGAAAAAAGATAACATCCATCCAAAACAAGTTTTAAAGGTCAAGAAAACATCGACCTCCGCTAAGCCTAAAGCTAAAACATCATCATCATCAAAAAATTATAAAACGATCACGGTGAAGGCAACAGCTTACACAGCGAACTGCAAAGGCTGCAGCGGGGTTACAGCATCAGGTCTTAACTTAAAGAAAAACCCTAACGTAAAAGCCATCTCAGTTGACCCTAAAGTCATTCCACTTGGAACAAAAGTTCATGTAGAAGGATACGGGGATGCCATTGCGGCAGATAAAGGCGGCGCAATCAAAGGAAATAAAATTGACGTATTCTACTCTTCTCACTCAAAAGCTATCAATTGGGGCAGAAAAACCGTTAAAGTAAAAATCTATAAATAATGATAAGCACCAGCCTGAAACCTTTCAGGCTGGTCTTTTGTTTTTCCCATTCTTACAAACATCTAAACAACCAGTTGACTTTCAAACGGAAATATTTACTGAAATTTCAGTCAATGTTATGATTAGTACATCTTAATCAAAAGAGAGGTGTGCGCTTTGAATATTGTCATTATAGGGGCTGGGGCACTCGGCTCCTACTTTGGGGGCAGGTTGCAGCAGGCCGGGCAGGATGTTCAATACCTTGTCCGAAAAAACCGCGCCAAACAATTGAAAGAAAACGGGATCTGCATAACCAGCCCACATGGAAACTACCAATTCAACGACCTTCATATCACAGAGAATGTAAATGATATAGAAAAGGTCGATCTCGTGATTCTCGCGGTAAAAGGACAGCATCTGCAAGGCACCCTTACAGATTTACAGGTCCTTGTTGAAAAGGGCGCAAAGGTCCTCCCGCTTTTGAATGGGTTGGAACATGTATCCATTTTACAGGACAAACTGGGCGAAGAAGCCGTCTTGGGAGGAAGCGCCTTCATCATAGCTACCCTTGATGAAAAAGGTCATGTCATTCACTCCAATGAAAATCACGATTTAATCTATGGCCCGCTTCATCCTTCACAAAAAAAGATTTGTGATGAATTCGAACAGGCGGCCGGATCAGCTATCACGAAGGCAAGCAGAACGGAAAACATATTGATCAGGATGTGGATCAAATATATGTTCATCACCGCTTTTTCCGGTGTGACAACTGCATCGAACCTCCCTATCGGCACGATACGGAGATTCCCGGAAACCAATGGATTGCTGGAAAAGGTCCTTGTTGAAATGAAGGAGCTTGCAAATGCTTATGACGTCGGTATTACTGCGGAGAATATTGCCCAAGCGTTGGAAAACATGGCAGGTTTACCTGACGAATCCACCTCTTCCATGCACCAGGACCGCCGGAAGGGCCTAACCCTGGAAGTGGAACATTTACAGGGCGGTGCACTGCGGCTTGCCGACAAGGCAGGTTTGAGACTTCCTGTGATCGGAACTCTATATGCACTCATAAAACCATTCGAAAATTGATTTTCCCCAATACCGGCGCCCCACCGGTATTTTTTTATTGCAGTTTATTAATCTATCATGAACCCTAATAGACACTTTAATCCCTCTTCCATCCTTCAGTTATTAAAATCCAAGACCAAAAAGAACAAAAAGAAAACAATATAACCAAAAGAATATTCTGATTCTTTCTTCTGTTACACTATAACAAAGTTTAGAAAGCGCTATCATATAACAAAGGAGAATGCCCCTTGAAAATATTAAAAAATCTAACAGTACAGGTCATCATCGGTATCATTCTGGGTATAACAGTCGGTTTCTTCTTCCCTGCTTTCGGTGAACAACTGAAGATATTAGCTGATTTATTTATTAAAATGATTAAAATGGTCATTGCACCAATCATCTTCTTAACCGTCGTAATCGGAATTGGCGGTATGGGTGATATGAAAAAGGTTGGCCGCATCGGCGGAAAGGCCCTGCTCTATTTTGAAATCGTTACCACTTTCGCACTTGCCATCGGAATCATCGTGGTCAATCTGCTGGGACCTGGTAAAGGCTTTAACATCGATTCCGTCGAGGGCGGAGATGTATCACAATATACAACTGCCGCTTCCGAAACGGAACATGGAGCCGTTGCTTTCATTTCTAATATCATTCCTGAAAATGCCGTTGCAGCACTGGCTGGCGGAGACTTACTCCCTATTCTATTCTTTGCCGTATTATTCGGATTATCAATGGCGGCAATGGGGCCGAGAGTGCAGCCAGTCGTTTCTTTCTTTCAGCATATTGCCGACATTTTCTTCGGCATCGTAGGTATGATCATGAAAGTTTCTCCATTGGCGGCATTTGGAGCAATGGCTTATACAATCGGTAAGTTTGGACTTGGTTCTTTATCCTCGTTAGGACAATTAATGGGTAGCGTATATATCACCATGGCACTATTCATCATACTAATCCTTGGCTCGATCGCAAAAATGTACGGCTTTAATATTTTCAAGTTCATTGCCTATATTAAAGAAGAGATCCTCTTAGTTTTAGGAACATCTTCGTCGGAATCCGCCCTGCCAAGCGTGATGAAAAAACTAGAAAAATACGGTTGCTCAAAATCAGTAGTCGGGTTGGTTGTCCCAACCGGTTATTCTTTCAACCTTGATGGCACATCCATCTACTTATCCATGGCTGCGATTTTCATCGCCCAAGCCTATGGTGTCGATTTAAGCATCTGGCAGGAATTGACCCTTCTAGGAATCTTGATGTTAACATCCAAAGGTGCTGCTGGTGTAACGGGATCCGGTTTCATTACACTTGCTGCAACATTAGCTGCCTTCCCAATGATTCCAGTTGAAGGAATGGCATTATTACTGGGAGTAGACCGCTTCATGTCTGAAGCACGCGCCATCACCAATCTAATCGGTAACAGTGTTGCTACAGTTGTCATTTCTAAATCAGAAGGTGAATTCAATCCAAACCAAGCCATCTCAGGTGATATGAGTGAAGTGGCTGTCTCATCGGAAAAATAATCGAACCCTGAATGAAGAGGTGTGCAGCTTGCACCTCTTTTTTCTTTGCTCCCTTTCTATCAATTAGCCAATTTTCTATAAATAGCCAATCAAATAAATTTCGGAATCAGTGAAAAGTGTTTATACTTTTATGTAACAGGTAAAAGTATAAAGTTAAAAGTTTTAGTAGTTTGATGGATTTAACCAAATTAGGAGGTTTTATCATGAAGGATTACGGATTATTTATTAACGGTGAGTGGTCGGATTTTGGATTGGATAAAATTGAAGTGAGAAACCCGGCAACGGATGAAATAGTTGCCACCGTTCCTAAAGGCGGTGCAACTGAAGCGTTGAAGGCTGCAGATGCCGCATATGAAGCCTTTTCGGGCTGGGCTGCACTCTCGGTCTACGAACGTGCTGAACTAATTTGGAAATGGCATCGATTGATTGATGAAAATAAAGAAGAACTGGCCAAAATCATGACTGAAGAGCAAGGCAAGCCCCTTAAAGAGGCTCTTGGTGAGATGACATATGCAAACGGCTTTTTATCTTGGTTTGCCGAAGAAGGTAAACGGGTGTACGGCGAAACGATTCCCGCTTCCGTGTCCAATAAGCGGCTTTTTGTGACTAAACAGCCTGTAGGAGTTGTAGCTGTCATTACGCCTTGGAACTTTCCTGCAGCCATGATTACAAGAAAAGTCGCGCCAGCGCTTGCCGTCGGCTGCACAGTCGTCATTAAACCGGCAAACCTGACTCCCATAACAGCTTTAAAAATGGCTGAATTAGCTGAAGAAGCTGGCATTCCAAAAGGAGTCATCAACGTCGTGACAGGAAAATCATCAGAAATCGGCGAAACGTGGCTTCAAGATACGAGGGTTCGTAAATTGACGTTTACCGGTTCTACAGAAGTCGGCAAAACCCTTATGAGGGGCTCAGCTGACACGGTAAAGAAAATCTCGCTTGAGCTCGGAGGTCACGCACCAGCAATCGTCCTTGAGGATGCCGACCTTAATAAAGCGGTTGATGGCATCATCAGTTCAAAATTCCGTAACGCAGGACAAACATGCGTTTGTTCTAATCGCATTTATGTCCACGAAGCCATTCAAGAAGCCTTCATCGAAAAGCTCGTTGCCAAGGTCAAAGAACTAAAGGTAGGAAACGGACTGGAAGATGGCGTCGATATCGGTCCGCTTATCGATCAAAATGCAGTGGATAAGGTTCAAAAACAAATTGATGAAGCAATCAGCAGCGGCGCTAAGCTCGAAGCTGGCGGTAAATCGATAAGCGGTCTTTTTCTTGAACCAACCGTACTGTCCAACATTGATGACAGCATGCTCTGCATGAAGGAAGAAACATTTGGTCCTCTAGCTCCCATTGCCTCCTTTAAGACTGATGAAGAGGCAATCAAGAGGGCAAATGACTCCATCTTCGGTTTGGCAGCTTACGTTTTCACTGAAAATATCACCAAGGGCATCAAATTCACCGAGGCACTTGAATTCGGAATTGTTGGCTTGAACGATGGACTTCCTTCCGTTCCGCAAGCTCCATTTGGCGGATTCAAGCAAAGCGGACTCGGCCGTGAAGGCGGACACCAAGGCATCGAAGAATTCCTGGAAGTAAAATATATTTCCTTAGGTTTGTGACCTATTTAGGCGCACTGAAAACGGGCCCGACTCAATTGAGTCGGGCCCGTTTTTTCATTCCAATATATCCTCTTCAAGCTTTTCCTCTTTGCGGATCCTGATGAATTTTACGATATTCAATACAATCGTTTTAACAACGGAGTAAGTCGGAACCGCCAAAATCATACCGATGATACCGGCAATGTTTCCGGCCACGAGCAAAAGGATGATGATGGTAAGCGGATGTGTGTTCAATTTTTTCCCGATGACTAACGGTGAAATGAAATTACCATCCAATTGCTGAATGACCGTTACAACCAGAATGACCAATAACGCCTCGCCCGGTGAATGAATCAACGCCACAATGACGGCAGGAGCGGCTCCGATAAACGGACCTACATATGGAATGATATTGGTTACAGCACCAATCAGCGCGAATAAGAACGCATAAGGCAAACCAATGATCAAATACCCGATGAACGTTCCGATCCCGACAAACATGCAAACAAGAATCTGCCCTTGTATGTATGTAGTAAGCGTCCCGCCAGTTTCCTGAAGTACTGTTAACGCCGGTTTCCTATAGCGAACCGGTACGAATTTCATAATGGCGGCCGGAAGCTTATCTCCATCCTTCAACATATAAAACAGGATGAAAGGAACCGTTACGATCACTAAAGTAATATTCGTGACCACACTGAAAACCGAAGACAAACTGTTCGTTATATTACTAGGTAAGTTCGTCAAATATTTTTGCAGCGAATCCCCCACTTCTTGCAGAGGTACATAATCTTGTTCAACCGTCCACAAGAACCATTTTGAATCAGCTGAATCTTCAATGAACTTCCTTACTTGATTGAAATAATCCGGAAGGTTATTGATTAAGTCCGTAACCTGTTTAGAAAGTGATGGACCAACCAGACCGACCAATAAACTAATCAACCCAAGGAAAAATACGTAAAGCAATAAAATCGCCAATCCCCTTGGCATTCTCCTTTTAACGAGGAAATCAACGGTAGGGTTGAACAAAAAGTAAAGAAAACCTGAAATCAAGATTGGAAAGAACAATGTCGAGGTAAAAATCACGATTGGTTCAAAAAGAAAAGAAATTTTTGTACCAACATAAAAAAGTAAAGACAATAGTAATAACTCTAACGTCCAAAAATGCAGTTTTTGCTTGAACAAATAATCTCCTCCACTATAAGCATTCTATATGACTCCTTATTTCTAAGGAAACGAAAAAATTTATGTATGATAATCCTTCATTGTTAGCAGTTTACCATACTTCTATAACTTGAATGTATAATTATATACAAAAATAAAAGAAAAAGCCTAAAGATACAGTTCCCTATCTTTTTGATGGTTAAGCATCTATATGTTAGAGGAAAAAATTAATATGCACCATCATGCAAATTGAAAGACTCATGGTTTTCCACCCAATACGGGAAACGGTACCAAATAAAAAAACCCCGCTGTATTGGCGGGGTGGTTTTGAGTCTTATTTCTGATCTTGAAGTACTGTTTCAAGCATCGTACCGTTTTTAGCTAGGTTTGTATGCCAAGAAAATGCTTTTTCAAGAATATGTGGAGTTTGATGCCCGCCAGTTTGCGCAACAGCTTCAGTGAAGTATGCGCGAAGCTGTGGACGGTAGTCAGGATGCGCACAATTTTCAATGATTAACTCTACGCGCTCTTTTGGTGCCAAACCACGTAAATCAGCGATCCCTTGCTCTGTCACTAATACATCCACATCATGTTCAGTGTGATCCACATGAGAAACGAAAGGAACGATACTGGAAATCTTGCCGCCTTTTGCATATGATTTCGTTACGAAAATGCCTAGGCGTGAGTTACGGGCAAAATCTCCCGATCCACCGATTCCATTCATCATTCTTGTCCCAGAAACATGTGTCGAGTTCACGTTCCCATAGATATCGCACTCTAACGCTGTATTGATTGAAATCAAGCCAAGGCGGCGGATGATTTCAGGATGGTTAGATATTTCTTGTGGACGAAGAACTAGTTTATCACGGTATTTTTCAAGCTCACCGTAAACTTGTTTACCTTTTTCTTCAGCTAATGTGATCGAACAACCTGAAGCGAATTTAACTTTTCCAGCATCGATTAAATCAAAAACCGCATCTTGCAGCACTTCTGAATAAACTTCCAAATCTTTAAATTCAGAATCAAGGAAGCCAGCGAATACTGCATTTGCCACTGAACCTACACCCGACTGAAGCGGAGCAAGGCTTTCAGTTAAACGTCCAGCCTTGATTTCTTCACGAAGGAAGTTAATGAGGTGGTTGGCAATTGTTGCAGTTTCTTCATCCGGCGGCACGATTGTAGAAGGTGCATCAAGATCTGTAGAAATGACGATTCCCATTACTTTTTCAGGGTCAACCGCAATACCGATCGATCCAAGGCGATCACTAACTTTAGTCATAGGAATCGGTTCGCGTTGCCCTTGTTCAGCTGGTGTATATATATCATGCATCCCTTCCAATCCTTCTGGATGGGACACGTTCAATTCAATGATTACATGTTTAGCTTCTTGAACGAATATGGCTGAGTTACCTACAGAAGTTGTCGGGATGATCAATCCTTCTTCCGTAATCGCCAATGCTTCGATGATTGCAAAATCTATAGGTCCGACAATGCCTTGACGAACTTGTTCAGCTGTATGTGATAAATGCTGGTCTACATAAGTGACTTCATCAGCATTTATTTTATTGCGAATGCCTTTATCCGCTTGGAAAGGCAAACGTTTGTTTATGATACCGGCTTCCGCCATATGTTGATCGACTTCCGGTCCTAATGAAGCACCAGTATAAACGTCAACTTTGAATTTTTCAGATTTTGCTTTTTCAACTAGAGCCATCGGAATAACTTTAGCATCACCAGCACGGGTAAATCCACTCATCCCGAGTTTCATCCCATCTTTAATCCATGAAGCTGCTTCTTCCGCTGTAACGACTTTCCCCTTAAATTGTTCATTGCGAATTTTTTTGAAAACGCTTTCGTTCATACAAAAGACCCCCATTTTTCGCTTTTCTTACACTTAATTTTACCAATCCTGTGTAATCATCACATTCGATTCTGAATGAAAAGCCTTAAATAGAGCATAAACCAGCATTTTTTTCACATAAAGGAGAATAACTAAAACCCCAAAGCCCTTCTAAATTGACTTGCATATGTTTGACTGACCTGGATTTTGGAGTTGTCTTTCATGATCAATAAAAATGTAGAATGAAAATCGGGAAGGATTTCTTGTATATAATTTATATTGACGATGTACGAACGATGCACACGAATGAATAAATCACTAGGTAAAATGAATTCCAATTCACTTAAGTTCATTTTATGAAATCCACTCACACGTTCTGACTGAATCTTAGTTTTCCTATTTTGAGCTTCCAAATACATAATTTCATCATATGGAAGCGGTATCCAGCGGTCATCTGTTTTAATGGTCAAGAATGATGTAGGTAAGATTAATGGCTTTGACGGCAAGATGGCCGTTACCGCTCCTAAAGGATTGCCCTCGTCCATGATAGGAACACTCAGACCATAGTAAGGTACGCCAAATACATTGCTTTCTACCTGCACCCCTATTTTTTTACGAACGCTCAGCGCTTTATATGTCGCTGTTTTTTCACTGAATAAATCACCCGGTTTTATTCTTAAGTCAACTTGTTTGCTCGGTTGATAATAAATGTATTTTTCAGAATCAGCCACAGAAATTGAAGCATCCTTCGGTACAAACTCCCTGATGATATTCAAAACGGATTCGACCGTAAATTGATCCATTTCCTTTCACCTCTTAAAAGAACATATTAATAATTTCCCTTATTATTAAACAGGGCATGCATGAAATAATTGATCGTTTTTTGGAAAACTTACATTTTTTTGAATTTACTTTTCGTAAAATAAAGAAAAATGGAAGTAACTAAGCGAAAAGTGTCAAAAAAAGCAAAAAAATCGTATTTAAATTTATATCCTTATTTATTATAGTTGGAAATCTCCCTGATTTCCATGGGGGATTCTAGAAAAAGGTTTCCTTATGACTAACATTTAAACTCCACAGCCGAGGTTGGGCATCATACGCATAAAGAAGCCGCTCTCCCAAAATGGGATAACGGCCGAAAGGTTATTTTTTAAAACGGGGATTTTGAAACGAGGATTTTATTCGAAGGGATATTATCTCTTCTAAGTTTTTTAGTGGCAATTCCAATAAAAATGGTCGGTCATCAGGTTGATATACATCCTCTGAAATGAGCGTATTAACGATCTTCTGTTTTTTCGCATTAACAATTCGGACCAGTCTCCCCATTTTCAGCTCCCTTTCCTTAATCTACTGTATCCGGCACATTCGGCCGAAATAATCACAGCATCAGATATCATTCTTTAACGCATCATGACCTTCTTTACCGGTACGGATATTCACAACATTCGCCAATTCATAAATGAAGATTTTTCCGTCTCCTGGTTTACCTGTACTCAAGAATTTCCGAGCCACATCCACAACATCCTGAACTGGCACTTCACACACGACGATTTCGATTTTCATTCTGTCATGTAGTGACATTTCACGATTTCTGCCTCTATAGGTTTCCACATAACTTTTCTGAAGACCCGTTCCTTTTACTTCCGATACAGTCATTCCGCTTACCCCTATTTTTGCAAGTTCCGCTTTGAATTGTTCAAAATTGATCGGACGTGTAATGATTTCTATTTTCGTTAAAACCTCGGACATATGTGCACCCCCCTTTTAAATGGATTCGTGATAAGCTTTTTCTCCATGAAGTGTAAGATCAAGCCCCATTGACTCATCTTCTTCACTGACACGCAACGGTACGAAAAGGTTAATGGCTTTAGCAACGATATAAGTGACCACGGCAACAAAGATATATGTCGCAATGATCGCTACAAGCTGCTTCCACAACAAGTTGAAATCTCCATAGAATAAACCATCTGCACCGTTTTCGTTAACGGAAGTGGTCGCGAATAAACCTGTAGCGATGCCCCCCCATGTCCCGCCGATCCCATGCAATCCAAAAGCATCGAGTGCATCATCGTAACCCAGTTTATTCTTCAGGAAGAATACGCCCCAGAAACATACGGCACCGCCAATGACCCCGATGATGATGGAAGAGGCAGGGGTTACGAATCCGCAAGCAGGTGTTATGGCCACCAATCCAGAAATAGCTCCGGATACCGCACCTAGCAATGTTGCTTTTTTATTAGCCATATATTCAAAGATGAGCCAGCCTATGATACCAGCAGCGGCTGCAACAGCTGTGTTGACGAATACATTCATCGCCACTTCATTGATTGTCAGTGCGCTTCCGACGTTGAAGCCGTACCAACCGAACCAAATTAATGATCCGCCAAGGAAAGTTAAAGGAAGATTATGCGGCGCACTGTCCCCCGACTCTTTCCTTTTACCTAACATGATCGCTAAAACCAGACCTGCAACCCCTGAAGATATATGAACAACGTTGCCGCCTGCAAAGTCAAGTGTACCCAGTTCCGCTAACCAGCCGCCTCCCCATACCCAGTGTGCAACGGGAGCGTATACGAATAAAGACCAAAGGATCGTAAAGATCAGGAATGCCGAAAACTTCATCCGCTCAGCAATGCCACCTGCAATGATCGAGACGGTTAATACGGCAAAAGTCATTTGGAATAACATGAACAAGCTATGAGGAATTGTTTCGCTATATGGTCCAGGTGCAAAGCCTACATCCTTTAAGCCAACCCAGTCCAGACCGCCCAGAAGTGTATTACCAGGTGAAAATGATAATGAATACCCAATCAAAACCCAAAGAATCGAAATGACAGCCAATGGCATATAACTATGCATTGCCGTATTCAGGACATTTTTACTTTTTACCATCCCTCCATAAAATAGGGCAATTCCTGGAGTCATTAACCAAACCATCATTGTCGCCAAAAACATGAATACCGAATCTGCCATTTCCATACTGTTTTTTCCCCCTTGTTTTTATATATGTTATGTTTATTAACACTATTATGTTATGTTTTTTATCATATACTTAATTTTCTAATAATTCAACTTCTTTTTTTATACTTTATAAAAAAATGTCAGGATATATAACATCAATATGAATAAAGACTTAGATAATTTGATTTTTTGGGTATATAATTACTTTTCCACATTTTTAAGACTCCATCACTGTTACATTTCCCCCTCTACTTATGTCCCGCTTCCAAAAAACAATAAAAAAAGGGCCCTCCTATAGAGGACCCCACAAAAAATATTCAATCAACAACAACGAGACACTTTCCCACCCTTTGCATTATACCGCTCATCCTGGGCTTCACAGAAAAATTCTTTCCTGGTTTTCACGGGATCCCCAGGATGATGCATTCTCATATGTGCCACATACGTATCATAACTTGGCACGCCGACGAGCAAACTGACGAACTGTTTTCTGTAGCTGAGAATCTTAATCAATCTTTTCAACACTGTCACCCCCCCTTATGATGTCCTTCTAGATACATAAGGTGATTCATGTAAATCTGTATTTTGATTCTTCAAGACCTTTATCCACAACCTTATGGCAGAAATCAGGACAGTGATTACAACGATCATGAAGATGGCACAAAGGGCAGCATCGACATAATCATTGACGATGACCCGTTTCATCTCGGCTAGAGTTGCTGCCGGAGCAAGAATGTCCCCATTATCATAGGCTGCACTAAATTTATCCTTATGAGCTAAAAAGCCAATAGCCGGGTTTTCGTGGAACAGCTTTTGCCACCCAGCCGTCATGGTCACTATCAACAAGAATGTAGTAGGAACGAGTGTGACCCATGTGTACGCCTTTTTGCCCATTTTGAAAAGGACCGTCGTCCCAAGCAGCAATGCAATGGCGGAAAGCATCTGATTCGCAATTCCAAACAACGGCCAAAGGGTATTGATTCCGCCAAGAGGATCAATGACCCCTTGATAAAGGAAGTACCCCCAACCGATTACACAAATGGCTGTCGCAATAATATTGGGCAGCCATTTATTCGTTTCGGCAAATGGCTTGTAAAACGTGCCGATGATATCCTGTATCATAAAACGCCCTACCCTGGTTCCCGCATCAATGGTGGTCAATATGAACAATGCCTCGAACAGGATCGCGAAATGATACCAGAATGCCATCAGGGACGATCCGCCAATCACTTGCGAGAAGATATGGGCCATACCGATAGCAAAGGTTGGAGCTCCTCCAGTACGGGATATAATGGTCTCTTCCCCAACATCCTCTGCAAGGCCGGTAATCATCTCAGGCGTCAAAATGAACCCCCAATCCGATATCGTTGCAGCCACTTGCGCAGGTTCCGTTCCCACAACGGCCCCCGGGCTGTTAATGGCAAAATAGATACCTGGCGTCAATACACAGGCTGCTATCATCGCCATGATGGCTACAAAGGATTCAGTCAACATCGCCCCGTATCCGATTGGGCGGGAATGCGATTCGCGTTCAATCATTTTAGGAGTTGTACCTGATGAAACGAGTGCATGGAATCCCGATACCGCGCCGCAAGCGATCGTAATGAATAGGAACGGGAATAAATTTCCGGAAAATACAGGTCCTGTTCCATCGATGAATTGAGTGACGGCAGGCATTTCAAGGCTCGGCATGACAATAAAGATACCAAGCGCAAGTCCGATGATCGTACCGATTTTCAAGAATGTGCTTAAGTAATCACGCGGTGCCAATAACATCCATACAGGCAAAACGGAAGCAACGAATCCGTATACAATCAACATGATGGCAATTGTTTCCCCGCTGAATGTGAACATTGGCGCCCATGTGGCGCTCTCAGCTACAAAGCGGCCTAAATATAAAGCCAGCATCAATAGTATGATTCCGATAATCGATCCTTCACCAACCCTACCCGGCCTTATATAACGCATGTAAATGCCCATAAGGACCGCGATCGGTATGGTCGAGGCAATCGTGAACATCCCCCACGGACTGCCCACCAGCGCTTTTACGACAACCAGGGCAAGTACCGCTAATAATATGATCATGATACCCAGGATACCGATCATCGCTATCAATCCAGTAATCGGTCCAATTTCCTCTTTGATCATCTCTCCCAATGATTTGCCGTTACGGCGCATCGACCCGAAGAGAATGATGAAATCCTGTACGGCACCAGCCAATACAACTCCGACTACAAGCCATAGCGTCCCTGGCAAATATCCCATCTGCGCTGCAAGGATGGGACCTACGAGAGGGCCAGCTCCGGCAATTGCCGCAAAATGGTGGCCAAACAACACCCATTTGTTTGTAGGCACATAATCCTTCCCATCGTTATTCGCTTCCGATGGAGTCTGGCGATTGTCATCTAGCTCAAACACTTTCCGTGCAATGAATTTACTATAAAAGCGGTATGCAATTGAATAAACACAGAGTGCTGCAGTGACAATCCACATGGCATTGATGCTTTCCCCCCGGTTTAGCGCGACGAAACCAAAACTCACCGCACCCAAAGCAGAAATGATCCCCCAAAGTATAACCGACTTAAGCGCTTTCATTTTTTCCATCTCCCCTCCATTGAACTATTTTACAACTATAAATCCTTCATTTATAAGGGGCCTTAGCTGTATTCCACCCCACGGCCCATTAAATTGAAAGAATTTTATATATATTCTGAATTATATGTTACCATTAGGATTTTTAGCAATAGCAAATTAGTCAATTTGTAATGTATTTTCCATTATTTTGTCGATAATTGCCTCTTTTCCCACATATATGGTTTTTCAATTCACACTCTTTATAAAAAACCGCATCAGGTAAAAAAAACTTTTTTAGGTGCATCATTGAATGAAACGGAAGTTGTCCTAGTAATGGGACCAACAAAAAAAGTGCGCCTGACGGCACACATTCTTTCTTCATCCGATCTGATTTCCCCTTAAAGAACTACGAAAAAGGTCGTAATAAAAACCCCTCTGCCGCAACAATTCATCATGGGATCCCTTTTCAATGATCATTCCTTCATCAAGTACAAGGATTTGATCACTTTGCTGAATTGTATTCAATCTGTGGGCAATGACAAAACTTGTCCTTCCCTTCATCAAGCGATGTAATGCTTCCTGGATTTTAAGCTCGGTAATCGTATCTATGCTGCTTGTCGCTTCATCCAAAATCAATAGAACGGGATCGGCTAAAATAGCCCTGGCAATCGATAATAGCTGGCGCTGCCCCTGACTTATTCCACTGCCATCTTGATTCAAGATGGTATCATATCGATCTGGCAGTTTCATGATAAAGGAATGGGCATTGGCAAGCTTGGCTGCATTCACCACTTCTTCATCTTCCGCCTCCAGTCGGCCGTAGCGGATATTTTCACGAATCGTACCTTGAAACAAGAAGGAATCCTGTAAAACGAAGCCCATATGCTTGCGGAGACTGGATCTCGTCACCTGTTGGATATCCTGGCCATCAATCATTATCCGGCCGCTGTTCGGCTCGTAAAAACGGGCAAGAAGATTAATGATCGTAGTCTTACCGGCCCCAGTGGGACCTACAAGCGCGATGGTCTCCCCTTTTTCCGCATGGAAATTAACATCATATATCGTTTGCTCCTCATCATTATACGAAAAGGAAACACCCTCAAAGACCACTTCACCGCGGACATCACGAAGTTCAGAGGCCTGCTTCTCATCCACTTCCTCTTCTTCTTCATCAAGTATGGCGAAAACCCGCTCTGCACCGGCAACAGCTGAGAGGAGTGTATTGAATTGGTTAGCCAGGTCATTGAGCGGACGGGTGAATTGCCTTGAATACTCGGTGAAGATGACAATTACCCCGATGGAGACCGTTCCTATGCCACTCAGCGCCAAAAACCCGCCGACAGCCGCTATTATGGTGAAACTTAAGTTGTTCAGTAAATTCATCAGTTTTGGAATCAGCCCAGAGTATGATTGTGATAGGAAGCCGGCCTTCTTCAAGTTTTCACTCCGGATGATAAAGTCCCGGATCACTTTATCTTCCTGTGAAAAAGCCTTTACGATCCGTTGTCCGGAAATCGTTTCTTCTATAAACCCATTCAGTTCCCCAAGGTTCTTCTGCTGTTGTTTAAAAAGCTTTCCCGTCCGGTTCGTTATCCACCTCAGGCCGAAGAACATAAGAGGAACAATGAATAAGGTTAAAACAGTTAATAAAGGGCTCAAATAAAGCATGACTCCAATCGTCCCGACCAGTGTCAGCACACTTGAAAAAATCTGGATGACGGAACTATTCAAAGTGGAACTGACATTTTCTATATCATTCGTGACTCTACTCATCAATTCCCCATGCTGGCGCCTGTCAAAAAAGGGGATGGACAGCTGGTGAAGCTTTTTGAATAATTGATTGCGCATTTCATAAACCGTATCTTGCGCGATTCCGATCATCCAATAATTCTGAAGCCACATGGATAGCGAATAGAATATATAGACTCCTAGAAGTCCGAAAAGAAGGCTGATCAGCCCCCTGCTATCTCTTGTGACAATAAAATCATCAATGGCCATCCCCACAAGAAAGGGACCAAGCAATCCCAAAAACGAGCTGATCAGCACCATGAAAAGGACACAAAATAGCAGGCTTTTATTCGTTGCTAAATACGGAATGATCCTTTTTATCGTATTCCAGGAGTTGATCGGTTTAGACTTTGCCTTATCGGGAACTATTCTTTGACTCAAGCGAAATCCCCTCCTCCCCATACTGTGAGTGAACGATTTTTCGATAAAGATCGCTTGTTTGAAGCAAATCCTCATGTTTCCCCAGCGCAAGGACCCGACCGCTTTCCAGCAACAAGATTTTGTCCGCCTCCATGGCTGTACTGATTTTTTGTGTAATGATGAGCGTTGTGCATGTATAGTCCTTTAAAGCGGCAAGCAATTTACTTTCCGTTTTCAAATCCAGCGCACTCGTACTATCATCCAGAAGGAGAATCTTCGGTCTGCGCACCAATGCTCTTGCGATCGATAAGCGCTGTTTTTGCCCTCCGGACAGGTTCACCCCTTTTTGCCCTAACTGGGTTTCATATTGCTTCGGAATTTTCATTACGGTCTCATGCACCTGAGCATGCTTTGCCGCTGCCATGATTTCCTCCATCGAGGCACCTTCTTTTCCCCAAGCGACATTATCTTTTATGGTTCCTGAAAAAAGCAGCGCCTCTTGCGGTACATAGCCAATCCTTTTCCGCAGTGAATGTAAGGGAATATCTTTCAGATCCTGGTCATCAATTTGAATGGAGCCGCTTTCAACTTCGTATAATCTCGGAATCAGCTGAAACAGAGATGTTTTCCCCGATCCTGTCGCTCCTAAGATGGCAAGCGATTCTCCCGGATCGATGGAGAAGGTCAGGTTTTTCAATATCGGCGTATCGGATCCAGGATAACGGAAAGATACATCCAAAAACTTGATGCCTCCCCCATTGACGGCCCCGCTCTTGCTTTCCGCCTTACCTTCATCAATATCTATCGGGGTTTCAAATATTTCCGTCACACGCTCCGCTGAAGCCTTCGCACGGGAAATGACCATGATCAGCCATGAAAAAACGGAAAGGGAAGCAGCAATCCTAGTGGCATAGTTGACAATCGCCACAACTTCCCCTACCTGTATATCTCCCGTTGTTATAAATTCGCTTCCAAGCCAGAGAATGATTAGAATCGCCACATTCATGACCAGCATCAGTACAGGCATTGTCGTTTCTATTAAACGAAGCGAAGTCACGGTCTTTCTTTTCAACTCTTCATTCGCATCGTCAAATCGGCCGATTTCATGCTCCTTACGAAGAAAAGCCTTGATCAAGCGCATGCCTATCAGGTTTTCCCTCATGACGCCATTGACATTATCGAGTTTTTTCTGTACGAGCTTAAACAGCTTGGCTGCTCGTTTCATAACCCATCTCAGGAAGAAAACAAGAACCGGAATGGAAATGACCAAA
This sequence comes from Peribacillus sp. NPDC058075, assembly GCF_042885195.1. NCBI lineage: Bacteria > Bacillati > Bacillota > Bacilli > Caryophanales > Bacillaceae > Peribacillus > Peribacillus sp. NPDC058075. The sequence goes on from NZ_JBHVSL010000003.1 coordinate 245,234, forward strand.
ACAAGTGATAGTTTCAAATCCACCGCAATTGCCATTATTGCTCCGCCGATTACGATCAATGGCGCCCTCGCCATGATACGCAAGCCCATAAAAACCGTATTTTGAAGTTGTGTCACATCATTTGTCATCCTTGTTATCAACGAGGATGTCGGGATATTATTCAAATTCGCAAAAGAAAACGCCTGTATTTTACCAAAAAGGCTTTTCCTGACATCATGTCCAAAGCTTTGGCTTACATGTGATGCCGTAAAGGAATTAACGATCCCGCCAAGAAATGAAAAAACGGAAAGCCCAACCATGACACTTCCCCATTTAATCACCACCGATAAATCTTTCTGCAAAATGCCATCATCAATTATTTTTGCTATAAACAAAGGTTGTAACAGCTCTACCCCGAGCTCGACAATCATTAAGGATAAAGCAAGAATGATCAAAAGCCAGTACGGCTTAAGAAATGAGGACAATTTTTCCATCTATGACACCTTCGATTCTTCTTATGTAGATAGCATTTTTTTATCCTCTCATTATACATTTTTATACAGATTTTTTAAAAGAATTTAACTGTTTTAAGAGATTGGTAAATATCTTGATTTTTTTTATAAATACCCTTGACAAATAACAGGAAATAAGCGAAAATTCTAATTGATAATGATTTTCAATTTCATTATTGATCTCTGAAATTTGATAAGCAATTACGATATTCTCTTATCGTACCCTTTTGATATTGTACATAGATACAATGTCGCCCCGGCTTCTCTGTGCCTAGTAAAATTATATGCTCATTAGCGAATGCAAGTCACTAGAATATTGCCCCCTCTTTATTCAAGTAATTTATTCACGTTGGAAGCATATTAGGCAGCCGGGGATTATTTTTTTTGAACTATAAACTTACATATATGAATAAAGGAGCAGGATGGTCATGAAACTAGAAGATATCATTAAAGAACGGCGCAGCATCAAACGATTTAAGGACATTCCTGTTCCTATCAATACCATCCAATCATTATTGGAAACTTCAACATGGGCACCGAACCATAAAATGACCCAACCTTGGCGCTTCGTCGTAGTGCAAGGTGATAGCCGCTTAAAACTTGCAGAAGCAACCCGTGCATTCATGGAAGGCAAAGAGAAGGACCCTGAAAAGAAAAAAGCAGCAGGACAGCGAGGATATAATAAACTTATAGATGTACCGATGTTTGTCGCAGTGATCATGGAAGAGAATCCGAATCCCATGACACGTGAAGAAGATTATGCGGCTACAAGTGCCTTGATCCAGAATTTCAGCCTGCTTGCCTGGGAACAGGGAATCGGGATGATATGGGAAACATACGGCATGATACACAGCATGGAGTTTCGTGAAGCTTTAGGCGTGAAACCTGGCGAGAAGATCGTCGGCAGCCTTCACGTTGGCTATCCCGATATGATCCCTGCCCCGCGTCCAAGGAACGCGATCAATCAACTCCTGACCATTATGGACTAATATAAAAGGAAAGCCTCCAAATAGAAGATTGGAGGCTTTCCTTTTATGTTTTATGAGAAACACAATGATTAGCGGGGAAATGTTGATTCCGGTTATCATAATTCCTTAAGGCTGTTTTCGCATACTTTGTTGCTATTTACTGCTATTTACCAAGTAGTGCGGGGCGGGCGGTGAGCCTCCTCGGCGTTAACGCCTGTGGGGTCTCACTTGTCCCGCTGCTCCCGCAGGAGTCTCGCACTTCCGCTCCAATCAACCTTAAATCGTTTTGTTTTAAAAACAACAATCTTTACGAAAAGAGCCTTCCTTAAAGATGATTATATAAATTAAAGAGGAAAACTGCACCTCCCATTGTTAAATGATGTCTGACAATGGAGGTGCAGTTCATTCCAATGAGGTCCCTGTACGCCGATACTCAAAAGAACTCGTGATATAACGCCTGAATTGCCGTCTCTTCGTTATGCCCTTTCACACCGAACATCATGCTTACCTCCGAAGAGCCCTGGTTGATCATCTCAATATTCACCTTAGCTTCGGCCAAGGCTTTTGACGCTCTTGCCGTTGTACCGACATTATGACGCATTCCTTCCCCTACAACCATGATCAAGGCAAGATCATGCTCCACATTCACTTCATCCGCATGAAGCTCTTTCTTGATTCGGGAAATGATTTTCTTCTCGGCTTCACCTTTCATCTGGTCCTGCCTTAGAATTAGCGTCACATCATCGATGCCTGATGGAATATGCTCATATGAAACTCCATAATCTTCAAGAATGTGCAGCAGTTTCCGGCCAAAACCAACTTCCCGGTTCATCAAATATTTGCTAATGTAAATGCTGCAAAATCCTTTATCACTCGCAATTCCAATAACGGGCCCGTTCGTATTATCCCGTGTACTCACAATGCGGGTCCCTTGTGCAGCCGGATTGTTCGTATTCTGGATATGCACAGGTATTCCCGCGCGGAATGCTGGAATCAGCGCCTCATCATGAAATACCGAGAAACCTGCATAAGAAAGCTCACGCATCTCACGATAGGTTAATTCCCGGATTCCCTTCGGATTGGAAACCACATTTGGATTCACCGCGTACACGGCATCCACGTCCGTAAAGTTCTCATACAAATCAGCTTTGACCCCATTCGCAAGAATCGAACCAGTAATATCGGACCCGCTTCTTGAGAAAGTTAACACATCACCATCTAACGTATAACCGAAGAACCCTGGGAATACTACGATTCCAGGCTCATCACGCAGAGCATATAACCGATCATAAGACTCTGGCAGCACCTTGGTAAATCCACCTTCATCCGTTACGAACAAGCCGGCCTTCTTTGGATTTATATACTGCGCCTCTACACCACGGCTTTGGAAATAGCCTGCGACCAGCTTCGCATTATTATCCTCGCCGCTGGCCTTCAAGGCATCCAGATAGCGCTTTGGGTTAGTTTGGTCTGCATGCAGCAGTGCCATTAAATTTTCATGAATTCCAGTGATGACACTCTCGGATATATCCAGCTCTTCAGCAATGCTCGCATAGCGGGATACGACATCTTCTATCAAATGCTCTCCGTTATCCCCGCGCAGCTGCTGTTCCGCAGCTTCAATCAATAAATCCGTCACCTTTATATCATCGGAATTGCGTTTCCCTGGAGCCGAAACGACTACAATCTTTCTCTCTGGATCAGAAACCACAATTTCGAATACCTTCCTCAACTGTTCACCTGACGCAAGTGAACTTCCACCAAACTTTGCAACTTTCATCTCGACATCCCCTATTTTCGTAAATATTCTGTCAAAATCAACTCTCCCTATTATTACGCTTTTTCTCGAAACAATCAAGTGGAAATTCCATTATAGGAGGACATTTGTATTTTTAAAAAGGACAAATCATCAGGACAACTGATCAAGAATGGCTAAAACAAAGAAAAAGACAACGGGCATATGCCCATTGTCTCTCCCATTCTTTAGCGATTATCCACAGTTTCCGGGTATAAGTCATGGTTCATCAAGCGGTAATCCGCCATTTCCTCATACTTCGTACCTGGTTTCCCATAATTCGTGTAAGGGTCGATGGAAATTCCGCCCCTAGGTGTAAACTTGCCCCAGACTTCAATATATTTAGGATCCATCAATTCGATTAAATCATTCATGATGATGTTCATGCAGTCTTCATGGAAATCACCGTGATTGCGGAAGCTGAATAAATAAAGTTTCAAAGACTTGCTCTCCACCATTTTCACACTGGGAATATAGCTGATGTAAATGGTAGCAAAGTCCGGCTGGCCCGTTATCGGACATAAGCTAGTGAATTCCGGGCAATTGAATTTGACGAAATAATCCCGGTTCGGATGCTTGTTATCGAATGACTCAAGGATTTCAGGCGCATAGTCAAATGTATATTTTGTTCCTTGATTCCCAAGCAGTGTGATATCTTTTTTTAATTCTTCTTCTTTTCTTCCAGACATGAAAAGTCCTCCTAATCCCACGTTTCAGGGAGATTCATAAAATGGGCCTCTATATAACAAAAACCATATCTCCTCAAAGATATGGTTGATTCGCGAAAAATATCAAAGCCATAGTTTTTTTAAGAGGGTGATGCTATGAACCTCTCCCGTTTATCGGGAAATATTTTATAATTGTCTTAGTAAATATAAAAAAAAATAGTCAATCTGTCAATGCAACTCTCTTAAAATTGGGTTTGATTCGTTTATATTTTCAGTTTAAAATGGAAAAAGCGGTTCAACCTATTAGAAAGAAGAGAATATACACATGTGGATTTTTGCAGCACTCATCACCAGCTTATGTTTCGGAATCAATAACAGCATTTTCAAATGGAGCAGCGGAAAAGGCTATTCCAAGATACATATCCAATTTTTCTTTTATTTTTCAGCTTTTATTTTGTCCATTGTTTATGGAGTATTTATGGATGGTTTGCAACTGAACTGGCTGTCCATCTTGCTTGGTGCAGCAATTGGCGTACTGAACGCTAATGGTAACATCCAGATGGCAAGCGCCTTTGAAAAAGGGCCGGCAAGCTTGACATCACCATTAATCGCAGCGAATGCAATATTCCCCATACTCTGTGCAGCTTTAATTTTTCACGAACATATTTCTTCCTTGCAGTGGAGTGGAATAGTCTGCATGTTTCTCGCTACATTAGTCATCCAGTATACACCTAACGCCAAAGGTAACCATCAATATATCCCTTGGATCATGCACACATTATTCTCCATCTTATCATTTGGTGTGCTCGGAATTCTAATGACGACATCAACACGTCTTCATTTAAACTCCCTTGATATCTTAGTATCGATGTACGGAGGCGGAATGCTTTATCTTCTTTCGGCTCTGGCCTTTAAAAAAGAAAAAATCAAGCTAAAGGAAGTCAAAATCGGTTCCTTAGTAGGTTTTTTAAGCATGATAGGCTATGGATGTTATTTCTTTGCATTAAACACCGGAATCGCAAGCATCATTTTTCCTGTCGTCAGCCTGAACTGTTTAGTTGTCGTATTCGCTGGATGTTATTTATTCAAGGAAAAACTAAAAACCTATCAAATTGCCGGTGTTCTTGCAGCATTAATCGGTATTATTTTAACCAAAATATGAATATAGTTCGTTTACAAAAATCAACCTGGCTGTCATGTGTACAAGCCAGGTCGTTTTTTATTTAACCGGGAAATGCGGTAGTTTTAAAAAAAATGTTGACACATCCATAAAAATAACAGATAATTTTGAATATTAATTCTTTAGGTTTTACAGCTTTTGAAATGTTTGAAAAATCCTCTGCCACGGGTATTAAAGAAATAGGTACAACCATCTCATTTAATTCTGAATCAAGAAAGGAAAGATGCATAATGGTAAAAGTTACAGTAACAGTTGATTTCCAAGGAAAATCTTATCAAACTAACGTCCTTACTAAACCGGGTACAGATCATGAAGTAATTTTACAACAAGCCCTTCATCAAGTTGAAAAGCAATGGAAAGCATAAAAAAGCAGGCATCGCAATAGATACCTGCTTTTTTATTACCATTAAATCATATCCAAAATATTTTTCATATGCACGATGAAAGACCCTCTTGCAGCAATTCCCTCCTACTAAAAAACACAAAGACACTAACATTCAGTCGTCAGTTTGTGTACGTTAACCTCTGAATAACAAGTAATTTAAAATTTTATTTAAATGAAAACAGCACCTAAATGAAATGGGATTATACAATAAAAGACTTATAAAAAAAGACGGTCTTTTAAGGACCGTCTTTTTAATGTTCTTTTAAACTAAATTTCTTATTAATGGCATGGAACGTTCTTGGAGGTTATCGGAAAACAGACTATAAGAAATGACTTTCTTTTTGAACTGTTTAACTACATCCACGCGGTCATTGTAAATGTACACAAATAACTTAACATCCATTTTGCCTTTTTTAGTATCAATGACTAATGGAGTCCCACTGTCCTCTGGATGTAAAAACAATTGCTCGTTACCCGGGAATATATGATTTTTCTTCAGAAATCTGGCGTTATTAAAATGATTAATAACTTGAATTTTTTCATCACCTTCCAAACGTTTTCCGTCAAAGGATACGATCGCATTCCCGCCACTAATTTCTGAGTGTATTTTAAATTTGCTGATAATCCAATTAACAGCATCGGTTGGAAGACAGGAAACCAATATTTTTAACAAACTCAAGATTATTGTCAAAATCAAAACCGGCAATGTCAATTCATCATCTCCGCTACATTTTTAAATTAATTCTTTCCTATCTACCTTATTATATCAATATGGCTGGCAGTTTTTCTTAGAAAATGTGTCCGTTCTATTAACGTTTTACTTTGGTAAAACATTGTACTTAAACAAAATTTCCCCTTTATAAATATAATGTTCCGAATTGGTTATACTAAACAAAATGCATCCAAATCCTTCTTAACAAATTTATACTTATTAATATACAAAAAAACTGGGCGTCATCAAGACACCCAGCTTTTCCGGAATCGATTATTGATATCCCCAAATCATTGTTAGCATTGTACCGAAAATTGTAACCAATGCAACGAACAATCCGTAATAAACGTTTGTGTAAATCGATGCTTTATCTTCAGACTCTCCCGCATGCATGAACATAACAAATTGAAGTGCTGCTTGCATGAAAGCTGTAACAAGTAGGATGATCACAGCCATTTTAAGTGAGAGATCAAACACAATAACTGATAGTGCGACCAAAGTCAGGACTAGCGAAAAAGCAAATCCCATAACTTGGCCCCGTGGGAATAATTCTTTCATATTACATCATTCCTTTCAGGTAGACGAAACTGAAGATGAAAATCCAGACAACGTCCAAGAAATGCCAGTAAAGTGAAAAGATGAAAGCTTTGTTTGTTGTCTGTGGAGTCATACCGCGTTTTTTAATCTGTATGACGATGAAGGTTCCCCAGAATAAACCAAGTGTAACGTGAGCTCCATGCGTACCTAGTAATGTAAACAAACTAGATAAGAAAGCACTTGTTTGAATGGTTGCTCCTTCATGAACATACTCCACGAATTCATAAATTTCGACTCCCAAGAAGCCTAAACCAAGAATAAGGGTGATAATGAAGAAACCAATCGTTGCCTTCTGTCTGCCAAGTCTCATTGCATTGATTCCAAGACCTATGGTAAAACTACTGGTTAAAAGAAAGATTGTTTGAAACATTAGTGTTGGGACTTTAAAAAGATGTTCCCCTGTTGGACCATTTCCAGTACCACCAACTAAGACAAAATAAGTGGCGAACAGTGTAGCGAAAAGAGCTATTTCTGCTCCTAGGAAAATCCAGAATCCAAAAATCTTTAAGCGATTTTCTTCCGTGCTATATTCTAGTGGCAGCGAGTTATCTATTTTCATTACTTAGCACCTCGCAATTTATTTTCAGTTTCTTCGATCTCTTCAACAGAGATATAACGTCCGTGATCTTTTTCGAATGAACGGTGAATCATACAAGCAAAGATACCGATCGTTGCAATGATTGCAATGATCCACATGCTGAATACCAATGCAAAGCCCCAAACGAAGAAGATACAGCTCATGATAAACGGCACGCCACTGTTATTTGGCATATGAATCTTTTCTACTTTACCGCTAAATAATTTAAAGCCTTTTTTCTTTGAATCCCAGAATGCTTCTGTAGAATCAACTGTTGGCACAATTGCAAAGTTATATTCAGGGATTGGTGTATGTGTAGCCCACTCTAGAGAACGTGCATCCCATGGATCGTTTGAGATATTTCTTGACGCATAACGAGTACTCCAATAGATATTGTACACAATAAGTGCAAAACCTATTGCTAAACCAATCGCTCCAACGAAAGAAAGCATATTCAATGGACCATATCCTGTTGCTTCAGAGTACGTATACATACGACGTGCCTGCCCATCTAAACCAGTGATGAACATCGGGAAGAATGTTACATTAAAGCCAACTATAATGAACCAGAACGACCATTTTCCAATTTTTTCGCTCAACATGAAGCCGAACATTTTTGGCCACCAGTACGTAAAACCGGCAAGTACGGCAAATACAGTACCAGGGATTAAAACGTAATGGAAGTGAGCTACTAAGAACATTGTATTATGGTATTGGTAGTCAGCACTTGCCATGGCAAGCATAACCCCTGTTACCCCACCGAGCGTGAAAATCGGAATGAAAGCTAAAGAGTATAGCATTGGAACGGTAAACACGATTTTACCTTTCCAAAGTGTGAACAACCAGTTGAAGATCTTAACACCAGTCGGGACGGCAATCGCCATCGTGGTAATCGAGAAGATGCCATTAACCATTGCACCGTGGCCCATTGTATAGAAATGGTGAGCCCATACAATGAAAGATAGTGTAGAGATAGCCACCATGGAGATAACCATGGAATTATACCCGTACAGGTTACGACGTGCAAATGTCGAAATGATTTCACTGTAAATACCGAAAGCTGGAAGAATAACTATATAAACTTCAGGATGTCCCCAAACCCAGAACAAGTTTGCCCAAAGCATATCGCTGCCGCCATTGGCCATCGTAAAGAATTGAGTTCCGAATAGACGATCCATTGTCATCAACGCAAGTGCCACTGTCAATACAGGGAAAGCGAAAACGATAATGAAGTTTGTAATCAAGATAGACCATGTGAACATTGGCATTTTCATTAAGTTCAGGCCAGGTGCTCTCATTTTCAAGATGGTTACGATAAAGTTGATACCAGTCATTAATGTACCAATACCAGCGATTTGAAGTGAAATCGCGTAATAGTTCGAACCGACTGATTCACTGAAATCGTTACTTGCCAGCGGGAAGTAAGATGTCCAACCTGCATCAGGAGAACCACCGACTACGAAAGAGATGTTAAATAGCATTGCCCCCATGAAGAATAACCAGAAGCTTACTGCGTTCAGACGTGGGAATGCTACGTCACGCGCTCCAATTTGTAATGGTGTAACAATGTTCATTAACCCAATGATAAATGGCATAGCCATGAACAGGATCATGACGACCCCGTGTGTTGTAAATACCTCATTATAATGCTGTCCATCCAAAAGACCGTTATCTGGAATAGCCGTTTGAGCACGCATCATAAGAGCATCGACGCCACCGCGGAAAAGCATAAGCAGTGCTGCCAAGATGTACATGATACCAATACGTTTATGGTCAACCGTTGTTAACCACTCACGCCATAAGTAACCCCATTTTTTAAAATAGGTAATTCCGGCAACAACCGCAATCATGGTTAAACCAATGGCAATCATGGATGCATAAATCGCAGGACTTGGATGAGGTACGGCAAATCGATCAAAGTAATCCATACTTTTGTGACTCCTTTCAGGAAAATATTCCTTATCTTGTAAACCTAGTTGTTTTATCGAACGAAATTAATTCTTAGTTATCATGATTCATGTTGCTGTGTTCAGAATGTTCCTCGTGTGAATCCTTGGAATCATTTTCTTCCGTATCGGAAGATCCATGGTCATGACCAGCATTTTCCCCTTCAGGAGCTGGTGAAAACTCTAAGTGAGTTCCAGTGTAAGTGGATTGTCCCACATGACCAGGTTTTAATAATTCTTTGAATTTTTTCTCAGTAATCGGTTTAGCAGTAGCTTTAATTTCATCTACCCACTTATCGTATTCTTTTGCAGACAGTACATTAACGTTGAACGTTTGCTGAGCAAAACCTGAACCACTGAAGTTAGAATTTCGACCCATATACTCACCTGGTACATCAGCTGCTAAGTGCAACGTATTTACCATGTCCGACATCGCGTATTTTTGTCCTCCAAGTTGTGGAATCCAGAAACTTGAGATTGGACCGAATGAGTAAAGTTTAAATTCGATTGGTCGGTTAGTCGGTATAAACAGATAGTTGACCGTTTCGATATCTTCTTCCGGATAACTAAAATGCCACTTCCAGTTGGAAGATGAAGCGTAAATCACTAAAGGTTCTTGATCTCCGTACCCTTTAGGTGTTGCCTCAACTTCATTTGTTGTTTTAACAGTAACAACGGATAGGAATGCGACGATTAAAATTGGGATCGCAACCCAAATTATTTCAAGAACCTTACTTCCTTCAATATGAGGTGGTTCATAATCATCACGCTGTTTGGAAGCACGATATTTCATTATCATGAAGATATACAGTACCATAACGACAAGGACGACAAAGGCCATTGTCCATATCGAAATCATAATAACATCTGCTTGTGTTGCAGCTACTGGCCCTTTAGGGTCCAAGACCATTAATGGGTTATCGCAACCGGTTAGCACAGTGGCAATTGTAAAAAGTATAGTTAATAGAGCCCATTTTATTTTCATAGTACTACCCCTTTCTTACATAATAAAATTCCAATTGGTAATTATTCGGACAAAGTGTTACCATGTTCACAAACCCGACATACCAATATTAATCCCAAGTGTAAAAAAAGACAATATAAAGTGACATCTGTCACATAAAGTTCAATAAAGAGCAGTAAGAAGATGGTAAATGAACAGAAATGTTCGAAAATCTTCAGCAAATGAAATATAATAATTGTTTAATATATTACCTCTGGAAAATTCACTTATTAGTACAGGATTGCTGACAGTTCGGCCACTTTCCGTTTAATATTACTCTAATATAATGAAATGAAATTTTCACATTATATTCACCGCGTTTATTGACCTAAGACTTATAAAGATTATGAATTATATTACCTATCCTGTTAATTAGGTATCTATTCGTTAGAAAACATGATGTAAAATGGATTTTTTTCACTCGGCCATGGAGGTTGGTAAATGGCAGACACATTGGACACGATGTTGTATCCATGCTTCAATCCCCTTATGATCCAACGCAGGTCAATATTATATATATATAAGGAAACAACGAGTTTGAAATGGTATTGGGTTCTCTCACAAATCCTTATGCCCTGTCAGTATTTTTAAACAGCCGTGTAGCAATAGTCGTGGTAGAAGTCATTCAGGTTTCTATCAAATCCTCCTTTAGCAAAACCCACTGACCTATAACCCCATATTGATACCTGTATGAAAAAAATCCACAAAAAAAGGACTTCTTAAAAGTGTCCTTTTCTCGTGGATATAGTTTAAAATGTAAATGAGAATTTCAGGGCGTGTCTGCAGTTGGTTTGGATGTCCAAACACATCGTGTGTTTGGACATGACGAGTGCAGTATACATACTATATTGAAGTAAAATGTAACAAATCGGTCATTCGATTCTGACAATCCATAAAATGAAAGCGCATTCATTGATTGAGATCAAGTTGATTCAATTTCAGCAAGTTAGGCAAAGGAACAACTAGTTCTGTTTAGAAAAACAGTATATTGCGCTATATCCCTCTTTTTAGTTACTGAATTCTGTACTGTTTGTTGGAGCTTTAGCCTTTGTTTTCATTTTTATGATTTTAGTCGTTTCCGGTTCAATTCTTTTGCCTTTATGTGTATTCATTACCATTTCTTCTGTCAGGACAAAAAATATACCAACTAGAAAAATGGCAGCTGCGCTTAATGTGATGGCGATTCCAACAGCGGTAAATATATAATCCTTATTGTAATCGCTTACAAAGAAACTTAAAGCAAAAATAATAATTCCGATTACACAACCTGTGCCTGATACCCATTTCACTGCATCTAACATCTTCTGATTAGTTTCCATAATTTCATCCCCTTTCTTTCTATTTTATGACATTTCACAAATTTGTCAAATCTTTTCTATTTTTTAACATATCCACGATGAAAACCTTGACAAATAGAAGGCGCCACCATTCACTTTTAGGCATTAAAGACTATTTGAAAAAACTGCAAAAACAGTGCAAAAACACTATCTTTTTTTCTGGTATTAGCCTTTTATATCCTATTAAATAGAAGAGTGTATAATTTAAACGTAGATTGGAACGTAGTGCACTCGCTTTCCCCGCGGGTGTCTCGCATCTTTCGTTCCAATCTTTGTTTTAACTTTTAGACAAAACTTTTTGCCTAAATCTTTATTGGTACAAAAGAGTATATGTTGGACTACTTGAAGAAGACTTTAAAAATTGTTGATGCAGGCGATGCTTAATTTCACTGCCCTTAATTTAAAGATGATGGTCATGTGGACATGGTAAGTTCCAAAAATGCCTAAAATTCAAAGGGAGTTCAAAAAATGTTTGGATTAACCTTGAACCCCTTTTGCCTAAAAAATGAGGCCCCTGATGAATAATCAGGGGCCTTACCTCCTTCTATCGTTTTTGCAAGGTCATCGTTACCGTTTTCTCTTCAGTGCCTCGATATACTTTAACCTTTACTTTATCGCCAATTTTCTTATCTGAATATAAGTATTTCCTTAATTCTGCAGCAGTATTTATTTTCGTTCCATCAATCTCAACGATGATATCCTGTTGCATAAGCCCTCCATTCGCCGCAGCCGAACCCGCCTCTATACTCATCACCATTACACCGGATTTTGCAGCTTCTGGAACATTTTGAAGGTAATATTGCGGCAATTCTTCTATACTGGCCAAGCTGACTCCTAAATATGGCCGCGTGATTTTTCCATTTTTAATCAGTTCTGTAACAATTGGAATCACATCATTACTAGGGATGGCAAACCCTAAGCCTTCTACACCATTTTCGGAAATCTTCAAACTGTTTATCCCGATCACTTCCCCAGCAGTGTTGATCAATGCACCGCCGCTGTTTCCGGGGTTGATCGCTGCATCCGTTTGAAGGACATCAAGTTCCCATTCCCCGTCCGTTGTATCCACTGAAATGGAGCGTCCAGTCGCACTGACGATCCCTTGTGTAACCGATCGTGAAAAATCAAGTCCAAGAGGATTGCCAATTGCCAATACTTCTTCACCTGGACGCATGCTATCGGAATTCCCGAATTTAATTCCCTCAGGTGCCTTCGAGGCATCAATTGTCAAAACCGCTAAGTCCGTCAAAGCATCAGCCCCGACAACAGCTGCTGTTGTCTTTTGTCCATCATACAATGAAATTTCGACTTCCTTAGCTCCTTCAATAACATGATTGTTCGTGATGATATAGGCTTTCCCACCAGTTTTTTTGTAAATGACCCCTGAACCAGTGCCGCTCTCAACCGTTTCGCTTTCCGTGCTTTGCCGCTGATACGGGTTCTGGTTTTGCATCTCCTGTAAATTCACGACCCCGACAATCGATTTGGATGCTGATTCAACCATCTCTGCCCTATCATTTGAATCCGTACTCGTCGATAACTTTTCCGCCGTGACACTTTTATCTTTTTCAACACTTTCCGTTTGCTGTACACCTGCCGTTTCGGTTGACTCATTCACTGAACTATTCCCTTGATCTATAAAGTCCCCGCCAAATAAAAATACAGACGATGTAACCATAGCAGCAACCGTTCCGGAAACAAGGCCAGTTAGCCAAAGAGACTTACCCTTTTTCCGTTCTGCCTTCACTCTGACTTGCTCATCACCATTATAATTTTCCATCTTTATCCCTCCTATGATTGTCCTTTATCCTTTACTTGACTCCATCATAAACAGGAAATATTAAAAAATTCTTAAGAAATAAAGAATAGGGCGACTTTTTTACAAAAAGTATAAAATTTTATCGAATCCTGTACTTTGCCGGGCTGCAAAATAAAAAGGCCTCAACAGGGGCCTTCCATTCTTCCATACAGTTATCCTTACAAGACTTCATAAACTTCTTTAGTCTTCTTATTCACGCCATACCAGCCCCAAGTGGTTTTGTGGCCACTTTTTTGACTAGGTTCATCCACCTCGAAAACATGAAAAATGTAATCTCCCTTTTCAGCATCATGATCATATTCAATATGCAAATTAGGTAAATTCTCCGTGTCCACATAATCCTTCACAAGCTTCTCTGCCTGAGATTTACTTAATGTACTAACCGAAGCCTTACTCTCTTCTTTGCCTATTGTATCCGTTGCCGCCTCATCTTCTAAATTGGATCCATTGGTTGCTTCCTTCGCCGGCTCCGCCTCACCATTTCCCTCTACTGCTTCTATCGTGGCGGAGTCTGATACCGGTTGCATTTCCACCGCCTTTGAAACCATTCGTTTACCTTCCCGGTATTTCGCTTTATATGCGGTTGCCTCTTCAAATTCGCTTTTGGCTGAATCAAAATCCTGTTCCTCGTATTTCTTCATTCCACTCGCCAGAAAACCTGAAAGATCCATTAACTCCCTTGCTTCCGGTGTTTTTGCCTCTTTATACGCTAATTCGAATGCCTCATGGGCTTCTAAATAATTTTCCTCATTCAACTGACTTTTCCCTAAATCCATATTGGAATCATAATTCCTTGTTACGCAGCCTGAAGCAATCAACACCAAAAAAATAACCATGATTGACCTCTTCACTTTATCACTCCTTGATTTCCCAATTATTCTGTAAATTCATCTTATACCATTTGATAAGAAATCCGATACCTCTATTTCCTATCTTTTTCATTAAGGAAATGTTTACATTGATGATTAACTTTTTACAAATAGTGGTACAGAATAGATAAACGCTTGAAAGGATGATCACAGAATGATGAAAGAAAAACAGACCTATCATGTCGATTTGGTCAGCGGCGACGTACTCGGACAAAAACTTGAAGAGAATCCAAGCTTCACTGTACACGCAACTGATGAGGAACTTGCAGAATTGAAACAGTGCTTGGAGGAACACCGGACAGATGACCTGGAGACATATGCCCGTTCACATGTGCCCTACCTTCTCTATCATCATGACCGGGCAAATGATAAATACGATGCAGCCATGAAAAGGCTTTATGCCCTCATTTATAAATTAGGGGATGAAACGGCACGAAACCATATTGAAGAAATCGGCATTTTGAAAGATAACAAATTCGAGGGACAAGAAGAAGTGCAAAAGTTCAAATAAGAAATAGGAACAGAACCTGAAATTCAAAGGTTCTGTTCTTTTATGATCAAGTTCCATCAAAAAGTTTTCCTGCCCCCGATAAAAGGGAAATACAAGATTCCGTTTTGTGATTCATTATAAAGTTTTATAAGCAGAGTTCTTTCAATCTACATATTTATCCTTCAAATAATCTGAACCGATACCGCCAATAACCATCAAAGCTAATGGTAAAAAATTCGATAAAACTGGCATGCTTTTTAATATGGTAATATCTGTGCCGGCAAATTTATTAAGTCCAAAAATAATCAATTTAGACACTAACAAAATTGCTCCTATTATTAACACGATATCAAAAAACATTTTCCTTTTTGGAAATGCTAACTGCTTACTTTCCCTTATTATTTTTTCTTTCAATTCCTCGTCACTCCTTAATAATTCATCTACCGTAATTTGAAATAAATCACTTAAATTAATGAGTACTTCAATACTGGGATAATTTTTCCCCGTTTCCCATTTGGACACAGATTGGCGACTCACATGAATTTTCTCTGCAAGATCATTTTGTGACCAATTTCTTTTTTCCCGTTCTTTTTTTAATCGTTCGCTAAAAATCATAATCAGTTCATCGCCTTTCCTACTCCTAGTATTGTGAGATGAATTATGCAAAGTAAAGATAGTAATAAGCGCATTACTATGCAACTTATGGGTGACATCGAAGAAAACCTAGATATAACAAGGGAATCAGATTAATTTTCCGGAACTGCTGTAGAAAGGTGAAATTATTAAAAATTGCAGCCAACACGAAAGTGGCAGAGAAAAGCCTTGTAAGATCGCTTCCTTAATTTCACGAAGCATTTTTTGCTCTTGTGGCTTTTGCAATTCCCCATCTTCAGGATGATTCCGTGAGTAAAAAACATAACGGAAACTGTTCATTTCCTCTTTATTTGCAGTTCAAATGAAGGTCATGTTTCTGCATCGTTTTAAAGATATTTTTTACTTACCTTGAATATATACTTCTGCAAAGAATCATACTTTAAGAAGGCCCCCAATGAGAGGCCTTCTTAAAGTACAAACTCAGTTATTAGTTGTAGAAAAAAGTTTTATAAAGTCCAATTGATAAGCAATCCTGCTTGTGCTAACCCACCGCCGAAACCATATAATAAAATCTTCTCACCATTATTGAGCTTTCCTTCACTTATTCCTTGATCTAAAGCTAATGGTATGGTTGCTGAGGAAGTATTTCCATACTCCACTAAGCTATATAAAGTTCGCTCAATTGGAAAACCACTTCTATCACATATTGACTCAATCATTCTTAAATTTGCACTATGCGGTACAAACCAATCAACATCATTCAATTGATATTCAGTATTTTGCATCACAGTTTGCATTCCTTTTGGAACAGTCGTAACAGCCCATTTATAAACTTCACGTCCATTTTGAACAAGGTTACCACTATTATTCAAGTCTTCACCATTTATTCGTGTCGATAGGTTTGTACTATATAAATGTTTCCCGCCTTCTCCTTCAGAATATAAATGTGAAGAAATAAAACTTGGCTGTTTTTCATCATATTCTACAAGAACTGCTCCTCCGCCATCTCCAAATAAAATACAAGTGGCTCGATCTTCATAGTCCATAAGTTTAGATAAAGTATCAGCTCCAATAACAAGAACTTTCTTGTTTAAGCCAGATGTTACTAATCCATTAGCTACATGCAACCCATAAGTAAATCCTGCACAGGCAGCGTTTAAATCAATGGCTCCAGTATTCTTAATACCTAGCTTCGCTTGGACTAAAGATGCTACACTTGGAGTGTTGAAATCAGGTGTAAAGGTACAGACAATGATCATATCAACATCTTCGACAGATTTATCATACCGTTCCATTAAATCGTTTACAGCTTTATAACCTATATCACTAGTAAACTCTTCTTCATGTGCAATTCTTCGTTCTTTAATACCAGTACGTTTAACAATCCATTCATCATTGGTTTTAACCATTTTTTCTAAGTCTTTATTTGTTAACCTTTTTTCAGGAACATACGAACCTATCGCAGTAATACGTGCTTTGGATTTGAACATAGAATAGCCACCTCGTGTGTATGAATTGCATCATTTTATAACTTGATATTAACACCTGGTACTAATTATAAAGCAAATAAAATCTTATGCAACTTCCGATTCCTATAAACCCATAAGAAAAAGAGCTGAACGACAAAGAACGATCGCTACTGATAATTAAGAAGATTCTGCTCCTAAATAGTATGCTATATCGTAGCAAGAACATCCTGTTACGCAATTATTAGTGATATAACATTTAATGCAGAAACTCTGGAAGTGACGAGTGATACCACAAGAGGAGACAAACTCGATATTAATTGAGTTTGCAAAATCGTTGATTTCCTCTCCAGGCACTCGCTTTCCGCGGGCGGTCCGGGGTCCGGGAGCCTCCTCGCCGGGGGTCTCCCTTGGACTTGCTTTTCCCGCAGGAGTCTCGACCTTCCGTTCCAATCAACTTCGGTTTAAAATTCAGATGGATATCCTTTTGTCTACAAACTCCGTAACGTAACAATTCAAGTTTATTAATATTCGTTTCTTTTTCCGAATAAATAATATATCAAATCTCCCAATAGATTAAATAATCCAATAGATTGAATGTTTTATGCCTGCTTAACACTCTCCTTTGGTTAGGATATGAATGTTCATACTTTACAATAGATCATTATCAATCTTAAAAGGTAAAGTAAGTTTCCTATAAAATTTTGCTATCGTGGCTGCCCCATATTAGCGTTAATAAATATTATTAAGTAAAAATGGAGATAATTTATATCCATACCCCGTCCCTTTTTAAAAAGGAAAAATCCTGTTGCATATTCAACAGGATTTTTTTTCATAATTTTGGATTTCCTCAATGTAACGTAACGGATTCATTTTAGTGTTTTTGTTTGTAATAAGTTACAGCGAGCGCAAGTGCCAGCACTGTTCCTTTGACGATATCCATCGCATAATACGGAACGGACATCATGATCAGCCCATTTTGTAGGATTCCGATCAAGACTGCTCCGACAAAGGTTCCAAAGGCATTCGGTTTTCCCGCACCTAAAACGGATGATCCAATGAAGGCTGCCGCAACGGCATCCATTAAATAAGGAGACCCTGAATTGATTTCCGATGTCATGACCCTTGAAGCAAGGACGATCCCTCCGATTGCAGCTAATAGAGCCGAAAGCAGATAGGCAAGGATTTTGTATTTATTGACCGATATCCCGGAAAGTCTCGCCGCTTCCTTATTTCCCCCAATAATGTACATATAACGACCGTGCTTCGTATAAGTCAAAAAGATATGGGTCGCAATCACAATGACGGCCATGATCAGGATTATCCATGGTACCTGACCAATTTTGGCGAAAAATGGGCTGATCAGTCCTGTTGCGAATGTCCCGTCGGGCATGACCATATTTTGCGAAACCGTTGCCCCTTTTGTATAAGTAAGGGCAATTCCCTGGATAATGAACATGGTAGCCAATGTCATCAGCATGTCGGGAATTCTCAATTTAACGATCATGAATGAATTCAAAGCCCCTACGACAAGTGAGGCACCGATTGCAGCTAATATAGCAATTAATGTATCCTGTGAAAACCAGACAAACATCGAGATGACGATGGCATTGGCCAATGATGCGACGGAGCCGACGGAAAGGTCGAAGCCATCCACGGTCAGGGATATCGTAATGCCGATCGCAATGATGGTCACGATTGAAATGGAACGCAGGATGTTGACCAGATTCGTAGTTTGAATGAAAGATGGGTTGGAAACGGCAAAAATTCCAATCAGAATGATAATCGTCAATATGGTGCCGTATTTATAGAAAAAGTCGAATAGTTCCACCTTTTTCTTCGCTTTCGCTTTCTGTGTAACAGGAATGGGTATGCTCATCCTATTTTCCTCCTGTTGAATAGAATAGTAGTTCTTCTTCATTCGTTTTGCTTGTTTCTAATTCGATGACAGTGCTCCCGTCATATAACACATATGTCCGGTTTGTAATGCCAATGATTTCGGAAAGCTCGGATGATGCATAAATGATCGCTTTCCCATTCCTTGCAAGCTCTGCAATCAATTCGAATATATCCTTCTTGGCTCCAACATCGACCCCTTTCGTTGGTTCATCGAATATGTATACATCCGCATCGGCCATAAGCCATTTCCCGATGGCAACTTTTTGCTGATTGCCACCTGAAAGGTTTTCGACATTCACTTCCCCTGAAGGAGTTTTAATTCCTAGACTTGCGATCATTTCCTTCGCTCTTTCCTTTTCCGCCTGGCGATTCACGAAGCTGAATGTCTTGGAGAATTTGCCAAGACTAGCTGCCGTCAAGTTAGCCGAGACTGATTCCTGAACAAGGACCCCTTCTTTCCTGCGTTCCTCAGGTACAAGCGCCAGACCGCTTTTTACTGCTTCGTGCGGTGATTTCAAGGAAAGCCTTCGACCATTCAGTATGACCTCACCCGCTGTGATCGAGGTATGACCGAAAAGGGTTTTACACAGCTCCGTTTTCCCAGCCCCGACCAACCCTGCCAAGCCGATTATCTCGCCTGCTTTAATATTCAAACTGACATTTTTAACTTTCTCTGCATCTGACAATCCGTTCACTTCCAGAATAACGTCGCCAATCGAAGCATTCACTTCAGGAAACTGTTCATCCATGGTTTTCCCAAGCATGTTCTCTACCACTTCGGTACGGGTTATGTCTTCCTTCTTTCGACAAGTGACACGCTCCCCATTCCTCATGATCGTAATTTCCTCACAGATTTCAAAAATTTCGGGGAGACGGTGTGAAATGAAAATGATTCCCACGCCTTTTTGCTTTAATTCATTTACAATTCGGAAAAGTTCTGTCGTCTCCGTATGACTTAAGGGAGCAGTTGGCTCGTCGAGAATCAGGAATTTACATTCTGTCGAAACGGCTCTTGCTATCAGGACCATCTGTTTTTCAGCCAAAGTAAGGTCTCTTACCAGCTTTTTCGAAGGGACACGAATTTTCATATCTTCAAGAATAGAAGCGGCTTGGTTATGCAGCTCTTTCCATTGGACCATCTGTTTTTTTCCCATGTTTTGGACCATATCATTCAACATTACATTTTCCCCAACCGTTAAATAAGGGATGAGGGCGGTATCCACTTCCTGATATACAATTTGGATGCCATGTTCTTGAGCCGCTTTTGGCGAGCGGATATCCTGCTTCATCCCATCCATAAAAATGTCACCTGAATAATGAACATGGGCTCCCGATAATACTTTCATTAACGTCGATTTCCCTGCTCCGTTTGCACCGACCAATGCGTGGGCTGTCCCTGATTTTACGGAAAAATCAACATCACTCAGCGCCTTCACCCCCGGAAATTCAATCGAAATCTTCTTCATTTCTAGTTGCGTGCCCATGTCCATTCCCCCTTATTGAACAGACACTCCCTTTTACTTGAAAGAGAGTGTCTCTTTTTACTTTTTATAATGATCTTTCAAAACTTTCATCCAATCTTCTTCAAATTCAGTCGATACACCCCAGCCATCGACAATACCAGATAGATTTGCCATGTTCACCGCTTCTTTTGACGCTTGGATTTGCTTTTGTGAAATAAGTGAAGCCTCCAAGTCATAGGTTTGCGGCGTTTCTTCGCCCGCTAATTTTTTAGCCAATATCCTCATATTCACTGCACCGATCAACTTTGGATCGACTGCTGCCGTGTAGGACCATGAGCTATCAGCCGATTGAATTTCCTGGAGATCTGCATTCGAAACATCTATTCCATATATCTTTACTTCATCTCGGCCCGCCTCTTTAATCGCCCGGGCTGCACCGATAGCGAAGGCATCCCATGTTGCGAAAATGGCATCCAATTTACCTTTAGGGTATTTATTCAGCATTGCCGCTACAGCATTTTGTGTCTGAACCGAAGTATCAGCAGAGGCCACTCCGAATCTTTCAACTTCTTTAATCCCAGGATTTTCTTTTAATTTTTCCTGATAGACTGCATTTCTTCGTACCATTGGAGGAAATCCATCCACCCAAAGATAGGCAATCGACGCTTCACCTTTCTGTTCTTTTATCAGTTTATCAAAAGCCAGAGTTGCCAACGCTTCATCATCTTGTGAAGTTAATGTCACGCCTTCTATTTTAGATAAATCGCTTATTGAATCGAATGTGACAACGCTTTTACCTGCATCAACCAACTTTTGAACATCATTCACAGTTGCTGCATCATCACCATGTGAAATGATATAGCCGTCATAATCTTCCTCCAAAGCCTGCGCTATCGCATCATGGAATTTAGCCGTATCACCATTGGCTGTGTACGTATCCACTTGAAACCCCAGTGCTTCTCCTTCTTCCTTCGCCCCCGCCAGGTATTGGGCCGTATGATCATCACCGCCAATTTTACGGATCACTTTGATTCTGGCTCCATCTCCATCAGCAAATCTTTCCGGAACATTTTCAAATGATACTTTTTCTTCTTTCTTCGACTCTGTGGAGCTCTGACCTGTAGAGCAACCCGTTAAAAGCAAAGCCGAAGCGATGGTTGAAATGAATATCCCTTTAATAGACCTTTTCATTTTGTTTCCCTCCATTTTTCCTTATTAGTCTTATCAGTTAAGTTGGTGTAAATTCCAAAATAAAAACCTCTCTAATATAGAGAGGTTTAATCGGCTGTTTTGCAGACTTGTCCCTCTCTTATCTGTCAAAACATTTCTGTTTTGCAGGATTTAGCACCAATTCCTAATGGAACGGTTGCTGGGCATCTTAGGGCCAGTCCCTCCGCCACTCTTGATAAGAGATATATGTGTTACGTTTTCGTAATTATCACTTTATAGGGATATAGTCGTAAAGTCAATAGATTTTTGAATATTTGAAATGTTCCCCGTTATTTTTTATTTTCTTTGTAGCTGGGCTAGACGCTTTTTCTCAATCTTTTCAAGTCGCTCCAACTGCCTTAATTTCACTTCGAACAAGGTGATAGGGTCACGGTAAACTTCCGGATTTTCTTTCATATGCTCCAATGCAGCCTGGTAGTCTTTAATTTCAGTCTGCGTTTGCTCTATCGTTTTTTGAAGTAAAGCAAATGAACCGCGATAGAAAAGGGAGATGTCACGATCCAATGATTTTTCAAACAATCCAAATTGGGTAAGGAAACGTTCCGTGATCATTTCCGCAACATCCAGGTAATCTTCACTTTCCAGGTATTTCTTATAACGATTGTACATATTGGCTTTATTTTGCGGTATCGCCCCAAACAGCTTCCCTGCCCCTTTAAGCAGCAATTGAGATGGAGTCCTGCGCAAAAGGATATTGACGTTTTCGATGCGGATACTGCTTGTCATCCGGTCGGCATCACGGCGCCAATCATCCAATACCCTGAAGTCGCCTGCCAGCGTAATCCGTTCTTCTTTGTATAATTCATTGAATCCGGCACTCATCTCATCCATGAACTGCTGGCTTTGTGTGAACTCCATTTGGGAACTGGCAATCCAGTCTTGAAGAGAACGGTAATATTGAGGCATGATTTTGTCAGAAATGAAGTTCTGAATCCGCTCATTCATTTCCTGGTTTAACTGTACATGGACCTGACTGAAATCACTGCTTTCCGTTAACGATTTAGAGCAATCCCTCAGTAATTCAGGAATTTTTGAATAAAGCTGATTTTTCACTTCGTCCTTAAGCGAACGATACGACCTTATGATATTTTCACTTTTTTCTTTTTCCAGATCAGCCAGTTGATTGACCGCTCCATTCAGCTTGACTTCCATCTGTTCATTCCAAGAGATGGAATGCTCGCATTTCCGCTCATTGGCTGCCCGTTTTTCTAACAGATAAGATAAAGTTTTACGAATGAATGCCAGGATTTTTTCAGATCTTCTTTCCTTCCAATTATCATCTTGATAATTCGATTGCAGGAAGGCTGAAAGGTCCTTCAATTGCTGCCGGCTGTCATAATGTTTGGAGAAAGCGAATACTTTCGCATTCGGGAAATATGCATTCACTTTATCCCATGTTTCGTCTTCCATCCGGACTGCGACCTGATCACTGTATATCGTATCCATTTTATTTAATAAGAAATGAATCGGCAGTTTCGGAGCCATCATTTGAATTTCCAATAACAGATCCCGTTCGCTGCCGGTGAAAGGCGCACGGGCGTCAAGAACGAACATCAATCCATCACTGCCATGTAAATAGCCCTGAAAATCGGATTCCACGCTTTGTTCCCCATTGAACCCCGGTGTATCCAATAACCGCAGATGATTGTTTCTTAGGTAGTCACTGATGATTGTCACATCGACAATAGTCCCGCGCTGACGGCGTGTTTCATCCAAATCAGTTAGCTCTTCGACAACTTTGCTATCTGTATCGGTAATTTCAAGTATTTCCAAATCATCCCCGTCTTTGACACTGACTAGTGAAGAATGGTCTTCAGCCGCAATGCTCTCGCCAACGATTGACTGAATAAAGGATGTCTTGCCATTTCCTGTACTTCCTGCAAGAAGAAGATTGAAATTCCGAGTATCCTTAAGCCCGTCTACCATCCATTTAAGCTTATTGCCAACCTTTAAATCATTATCTTCAGCCCACTGGATAATGGAATTGAACAGTTTCTCTCCCGCTTCCAGTCCACCACCCAATTTAGGCGATTTCGAAAGCAGGCTCTCTGCATCCTGAATGACCAGCGCATTGATCGTATCCGGGAAGATTTCATTCCAGGACAACGCGGATGCCGCCGCAAACAGCGAAAGCTCCCCGTCTGCGATTTTGAGCCAGTTTTCCAGCAACCTTGGCACGACAGGACTTAATTCTTTGATTAGGTGCGTTCCTTCTAACAGACCTGCATATGCATCCCTGTAATAGACGGAAAGCTCATCCCATACATCCGCATGGTTCAATTCGATGGTATCTATCAAGTTATTAATCACTCTCAGCCATTCAAAATAAGAATCCGTATATTTATAGTTTTTCCACAGGGCAACCGTCACCTTTTCGAAACGTTCCTGGTCGAGGTTGTATAGCGAACCAAGGACGGTTGAAAAATAATCCGGATCCATCGATTGGGCAACACCTTGCTGGATATACGTTTTCAGCACATCAAACCAGCCCATTGATTCTGTACGGATACTTTCATTCGCCGCTAATACAACCGCACTGTTCCAATCCTTTTGCTCTTCAAAAAAGGCGCGTGCAATTTCCGTGACATTCGGGTAGTCCGGCTGGAACTCGACTGCTTCTTTCACGACATTGGAAGCCAGGTCATTTCTCGATTCCACTATGTACAGGGAAAACAGTTGCAAAAGAACTTCTGTTTTCAAGACCGCTTCATCCGTTTTGACGGATTTATAGATATCCTCTGCGGTTGAATACATTTCCAGTTCAAAATAAGCATCAGCGATGTTTTTCTTCGCCCATGAACCAAGTTCCCCTTCTATGTTTTCCCATTTAAAAATGGCTGCCTCATAGTCATGATGCTGAAAATATACTTCTCCTTGAGCGAATCGAATTGCGGTTAAATCCGCTCTTTCCTTTTTTTGTTCCACGAGAAACATTTCACCCAAAGCTTGAATGGGGTGCTTCCTTGTATCCTCAATCATCGTTTCATAATATTTTTTTCCGATCAGACGTTCGTCCATCTTTATTCCCCCGATATATTTCATATTTTCAATTAAAGGATAATCACTGATTCTATAAGCCTTCTAGCAGACCTAACATTCAATCTATAGGTTCCTTTAGTTAAAAAATCATTTACAAAACCTTAAAATGTTATTTTAGCAAAACAATATGGTAACAACATGTCACCACTCTTACAATTTTAAAACAGAAACAATCTGAACTGTAATGTTTTTAATAAACCGATACAAAGATGTCATTTCCATTTTCGAAAAATATGTTTTTTCTAGAGGTGAGCGCACCATTCATTATCCCTCTAAATGACCAGAAGCCCACCCCTTCAACATACCTATAAACGGTAAAAAGCAAAATCACCCTGCCTCATCCATATAAAAAAGCAGTACCCTCATTCATAAAAGGTAACTGCTCTCTGATAAGCTCCGAACAGTACTTGTCCTTTGACAAATTAGGATTATACCCCTGTACGCTTACGTTGGTTATTCGGCTTTTTGGTCAACTGGCTTTTAAGCTGTTTCGTTTTCTTCACTACGCCTGTTTCCAGTTTATCTTTACTTGATCCCGCTTGCTTTTGAGCCAGTTTTTGTTTGACTGCATCGGCCAGGCTTAATTTTTTATTTTCAGACATACTGTTGTCTCCTTTAGTGTTCTGCCTTCTATTATAATATAGTTGCGATTAGAAAGATAATAGGGAGTAATAGCCCATTCTTCTTTAAAAAATCCTCTGGATAAAGGAAATTTCGCCAACGAGGGACTAATTTCCTGCTCCTTTTAAAGGATTAATGATAAAATATGTTGACTTCATAATCAGAATTTGCTAAATTGTCATTATATTATAAAATCTATGAAGAGAAAGAGTAAGATGAGAACCCTGTTCCACAGAGAGTCGACATGTGGTGGAAGTCGATGTCCAAGGCCTATCCGAAAATCATCTCTGAGATGCAAAGCTGAAAATGCAGTAGGCTTTGACGGGTTTCCGCCGTTACAATGGATCACGTATGAATTCGTACGTTGACTGAGTGCCGCAGCTTCTTTGTAGTGCGGAATATGGGTGGTATCGCGAGCACAAACTCGTCCCTGATTTTCAGGGGCGAGTTTTTTATTTGCACAAAACACTTTCATTAGCCTTTTTTAGGCCAGTCGGCGAGAGTTATCATTTTAAAAAAAAGGAGAAATCACCATGAAAAAAACAGACACATTATTTATCGGCCTTATGCTTTTCTCAATGTTCTTCGGAGCGGGAAACCTTATATTCCCTCCACTTTTAGGAGCATCCTCAGGAACTTCTTTCTGGCCGGCCATTGCCGGTTTTGTCGCCACCGGAGTCGGCCTGCCAGTTTTGGTGCTTCTTGCAGTCTCACTTGTTAAAGGCGGGGCACAAACCATCGGTGCCCGTGTACATCCACTATTCAGCACGTTGTTCATGGTTGCCATCTATTTAAGCATCGGGCCGTTTCTGGCCATTCCACGGAATGCGAATGTTGCCTATGAAATGGGCTTCAAGCCGTATCTTGGTGATTCAATGAATCAATCACTATTTCTATTCTTGTTCACAACCGTATTTTTCATCATCGTTTATGCCATTTCATTGAATCCGGAAAAAATGGAAACCTTCATGGGACGCTGGATTACACCCGTTCTTCTCTTGTCGATGGTCATTCTCTGTGTCGTTGGGTTCGTAAAGCTTGATGCTCCTTTCCAAGCTCCAACCGAAGCATATGCTGCAGGAGCATTTTCAAAAGGGTTCATTGAAGGCTACAACACGATGGATGCTCTAGCTTCTCTGGCTTTTGGGATCGTCATCCTTACTTCAATTCAGCAAAGGGGGATTTCCGAACGAAAGCAATTGACGAGATATACAGTAAAAGCGGGTCTCATCGCTGGCGTTTTGCTTTCTTTAGTTTATATCTCCTTAGGAGTAATCGGGGCACGCATGGCAGCCGATGGTTCATTCGAAAACGGAACGGATATCCTCACTGTCGCATCGACCCTATTGCTTGGAACTGGCGGAAAGGTCCTTCTTGGCATCATTTTCACTTTAGCATGCTTCACCACCGTCGTCGGATTGACGACTGCTTGCGGACAGTATTTCTCAAAACTTTTCCCGAAGCTAAACTATAAAACCGTCATTCTGATCGTAACAATCGTCGGTTTCATCCTTTCAAATATGGGTCTGAATCAAATTCTGAAAGTATCGGTACCATTCCTTGTAATGGCTTATCCGTTAACGATCGTCTTGATTGTCCTGACATTCTTCAGCCGTCATTTCAAAAACCCGAAGAAGGTTTATCGCAGTGCAATGACTTTCACAGGAGTTTTCGCCTTGATGGATGGACTGAATGCTTTCGGCTTACAATTAGGACCCGTGCAAACCTTAAGTGATATCCTTCCCCTTTCCGCCTACGGCATGGAGTGGATCATCCCTGCTCTCGTCGGTACAGCCCTTGGCTTTCTGCTCAGTCAAATCGGACAAACAGCTCCAGCTGAGGAGTTGGAAATCGAAACACTATAATGAAGTAAGCAGGTGATTTTACAAATCATCTGCTTATTTTGTGCACGCCTGCATTGCTTTATTTTGGAAATCAGCATCCACTTTTTGTTATGATGGGGTCAAAGGAGATGATAAGTAATATGTCAAAGCAAACCCGTATTGGTAAAACAGATCTGTATGTAAATCCGATTGGCCTTGGCACGAATGCAATTGGCGGACATAACCTCTTCCCTAATCTAAGCGAGGATACAGGAAGGGATGTTTTGCGAACGGCATTGGAAGAGGGAATCAACTTTTGGGATACAGCATACATTTACGGTCCTGAGCGTTCAGAAGAACTTATTGGTGAAATCCTTAAAGAGAGCCGCAGACGCAATGACATAGTCCTTGCCACTAAAGGGGCACATAAATTTGTCGATGGCAGCATCGTCTTTGATAACTCTCCGGCTTTTCTGAAAAATGCCGTCGACTCAAGTCTAAAAAGGCTACAAACGGACTACATTGACTTATTTTATATCCATTTCCCCGATGGCGATACCCCTAAAGATGAAGCAGTAGGTGCCTTAAAGGAATTGAAAGATGCAGGCAAAATCAAGTCAATCGGCGTCTCGAACTTTTCGTACGAACAATTGAAGGAAGCGAATAAAGACGGCTATGTCGATGTCCTGCAATCCGAGTACAATCTATTCAAACGGGAGGCAGAACAAGACCTGCTGCCATATACAGCCGAAAATGATATTTCCTTCATTCCTTATTTCCCCCTTGCTTCCGGTCTGCTCGGCGGCAAGTATAATCAGGAATCAACATTCGAGGACGGCCGGGCAAAAAGTCCGCTTTTCCAAGGACAAGCCTTTGTAAGCAACCTGCAAAAAGTGGAAGAAGTGCGGGCGATTGCCAACAGGAAGCATACCGAAGTCGCCGATGTCGTACTAGCTTGGTATTTAACTCGGCACTCGATCGATGTACTGATTCCCGGAGCGAAAAAGCCAGAACAGGTCACACGCAACTTACAAGCATTGAATGTCGATCTAACCATGGATGAAATCGCCGAAATCAGTGCCATTTTCGCTTAATTAGAGATGTGAAAAGGCTGTTCAGCTTTTGCTGAACGGCCTTTTTATCCTGCTCTGTGGCTCATCCTTGTACAAAAATTGACGGCCAGGCTCTCTGTATTGCTTAGGTACCTCTACTTTGTTATATTTAGTGAATATTCCATAAATTAAGGAAGAGGCCGTCTGATGAAAAAATCTATTGTTATTTTATTTCTTATCTTGGCAAATTTGTTCTGGGCTGGTAATTACATATTCGGAAAGTACGTTGTGACCGAACTTTCCCCGATCCAGCTAACATTCATGCGATGGCTAATTGCCATTTTCTTATTGTTTCCTTTAGCCCAATGGATTGAAAGACCAGACTGGAAGAGTGTATGGAAAGCCTGGAAATTACTATTGGTCTTGGGTGTGCTCGGAATCATCAGTTATAATTTTTTCCTTTATTGGGCTTTGACCTATACAACTTCCATGAATGCCGCTCTTGTCAATTCCATGAACCCTGCCTTAATTGTTCTTTTTTCCGCTTTGCTGTTAAAGGAGAAAATTTCATTCCTTCATGCACTCGGACTTATCATATCTTTATTCGGCGTTTTATTGGTCTTGACAAAAGGACACCTTCTAGATATTTTCCAGCTCACTTACAATAAAGGCGACCTATTGATGATCCTGGCGATTCTCGTTTGGACCTTCTATTCAATAATCAGTAAAAAACTGAAAAGCATTCCAATCATCTCTGCTACTGCCGTTTCTGTATTTCTCGGATTGATTCTCGTCGCTCCATTTGCCATTGGCTCGGGAATGAACCTTGATTTAAGCAGTAAAGCCATCACAGGTCTCTTATATATTGGAATCTTCCCGTCTGTCGGCTCATTTATTTTCTGGAATATCTCCCTTCGCCAGATTAATGCCGGCCAGGCTGGAATTTACCTGAATCTGATTGCTGTATTTACCGCCATCCTTAGCCTAGTTTTAGGTCATGCGATTACGATCATCCAAATCCTCGGCGGCATCCTTGTCTTTATTGGCGTCTACCTGACAAGCAAAAAGAAAAAGGGATATCCGGCAGCTGTCACGAAGAACATGTAAAGAACATCCAGTAATTCTCACCAACGAACGCTTTCTGTCTTTCCCCCTTGTCTATGCACCATGATTTACGTTATTCTTTAAAGAAGAAAATCTGAATGTAAAGGTGTGCTTTAGTTGAGGATCAATAAATTTATCAGTGAATCCGGAATTACCTCGCGACGAGGCGCAGACAAATGGATAGCCGAGGGCCGTGTGACGATTAATGGCACTGTAGCTGAGCTCGGGAGCCAAGCTGAACCCGGCGATGATGTCCGTGTAGACGGCAAGCCGATAAAAGTCGAACAGCAAAATGTCTATATTGCATTGAATAAACCGATAGGGATTACAAGTACGACCGAAAAACACATTAAAGGGAATATCGTTGATTTTGTAAATCATCCGCTTCGCATTTTTCATATCGGACGGCTGGACAAAGACTCAAGCGGTCTGATCCTTCTTACAAATGACGGAGACATCGTAAATGAAATCCTTCGGGCAGAAAACAAGCATGAAAAAGAATACATCGTAACCGTGGATAAGCCAATTACCGCGTCCTTCATAAAAGATATGTCCTCCGGAGTGGAGATTTTGGATACGAAAACACTTCCTTGCAAGGTTAAGCAGTTGACCCAATATACATTTAACATCACTTTGATGCAAGGACTGAACAGACAAATCCGCCGTATGTGCTCCGCACTGGGGTATGAAGTCCGTGATTTACATCGAATCCGGATCATGAACATCCATCTGGACGGACTGGCGAACGGACAATGGCGCGACCTGACCGAAGATGAATTGACAGAGCTATTTAAGGAATTGGATTACACCCCAAGGCAAAGATGATAATGAAGATGCCCCCAGAGTTCCGGGGGCATCTTTTTTTAATCAGAAGAATTTTCAGCAAGTGTAGTTTTGCGAATTTACTCGTGAATTTTGCGGTTTTACTCGTGAGTTTTAAGGATTTACTCGTAAGTTTTGCACTTTTACTCGTGAATTTTGCTGTTTTACTCGTGAGTTTTAAGGATTTACTCGTGAGTTTTGCACTTTTACTCGTGAGTTTTGCGGTTTTACTCGTGAGTTTTGCACTTTTACTCGTGAGTTTTTGTTCTTACCCTAACTGGCGTTTAAATGCTTTACTGGCGAAGAAGTAAGCGATGACCATGATACCGACGCACCAGGCAAGCGCGATCCAAATATCGTTGCCAACAGTCCCTTCATACAAGAGGGCGCGAATCGCATTCACGATTGAAGTCACGGGCTGGTTCTCAGCGAACGCACGAACAATTTTAGGCATGGTTTCGGTAGGGACAAAGGCCGAACTGATAAACGGCAGGAAAATCAACGGATATGAGAAGGCTGTCGCGCCTTCCATAGACCCCGCTGTCAATCCGGGTATGACAGCAAGCCATGTCAACGCTAGCGTAAACAGCCCGAGTATCCCAGCTACCGCGATCCAATCCAGGATATCAGCATTGGAACGGAAGCCCATTAAGAGCGCGACAAGGATAACCACCACGACAGTAAGCGCATTGGAAACAAGCGAGGTCAACACGTGAGCCCACAATACCGACGAGCGCTTGATGGGCATGGTAATGAAACGCGCCATCAGACCGCTCTTTACATCAGTAAACAGCCGCACGGCAGTGTAAGCGACCCCGGATGCGATAGCCATCAGTAAAATTCCTGGCAATAAATAATTGACGTAATTGTCCGTACCTGTCTCTATGGCGCCGCCAAATACGTAGACAAATAGCAGCAGCATCATAATCGGAGTAATAGCCACCGTGATAATTGTATCCGGACTGCGCATGATGTTGCTCATTAAACGTCCTAATAATACCCATGTTTTGCTTTTCATTTACATCTTCTCCTTTTTGCCAATGATCGCGAGGAAAATTTCCTCCAATGTCGGCTGCTTCTCGATGTACTCCACTTTCGCTGGCGGGAACATCTCCTTGAGTTCGGTAAGGGTCCCGGTCGAGATGATTTTTCCGCCATGCAGGATGGCGATACGGTCCGCCAGTTGTTCGGCTTCCTCCAGGTACTGGGTCGTCAGCAAAATTGTCGTGCCGCCATCGGCAAGCTCCTTGACGGTATCCCAGACTTCAATCCGCGCTTCGGGGTCAAGCCCTGTCGTCGGTTCGTCGAGAAAAATGACTGCTGGCGTCCCGATAAGGCTCATGGCGATGTCAAGACGGCGCTTCATCCCGCCTGAATATTTATCCGCACGGCGGTTGGCCGCATCAGTAAGGCTGAATCTCGCTAGCAGATTGTCGGCGCCTTGAGCAGGATTGGAAACTCCCCGCAACTTGGCGATCATCATCAGGTTTTCCCGCCCGGTGAGCATACCGTCTAAAGCTGCAAACTGCCCTGTCAGGCTGATGCTCTGGCGAACATGATCCGGTTGACGCTGGACGTCAAAGCCACAAATGCCTACTTCGCCGCCATCGGCCTTCATCAGCGTCGAGAGAATATTGACCATCGTCGTCTTGCCCGCTCCATTTGAGCCCAGCAGTGCGAAAATTTCGCCACGCCGTACCTCAAAATCCACCCCCTTTAAAACTTCATTGTCTTTAAAGGATTTTTTTAACCCTTTTACAGAAATCGCTGCAATGCTCATACTTTTTCCTCCTTATCCTATTCTCTTCTATTTAGTCTGACTGATAATCTGTATTACTTACTACCGAGTTAAAAATATAACTGAATAGCGAAGGTGGCAATTCACATTTGTAACCAGCTATTCAGTCGGAATTATCTATCGAATTTATTTTTTCCCAATCGCTTCATGATACTTTCATTCAAATCTTCACGATACTTGGCGAAATAGGTTCTAGCATTTGCCACTAGTTCGTCGGCAAAGGACGCCACATCTTCCCCAGTGATTTCCAGCACTTGCCTGCCTTCCGACGCTCCAGCTTCGAACAAATCGATTAATTCATACTGCATGTGCAGCATATCCATCCCGTTGCCGGCTGAGAAATTCCACATGTAGCTTTGAATTTTCTTAAATACAAACTGATAGTCCTCTGGAAGGGCTTCAACTCGGGCCATCATCATTTTATACTCTTTTTTATCACCAATCATTTTTTTGAACATTTCCAACATGTTATTTTTCCTCCTTATTGATAAAGCTGAACAAGACACTCCCAAAATATCGTACGGAATATCTTATGAAGCTAGATTGACTTTAAGACGTTGATTTTCGATGATACAAAATCCCATTTTTTCCAAAACAGTTCAAGTTCCTGGCGGCCAGCCTCATTCAGTGAGTAAAACTTACGGGGCGGCCCTATATCTGACGGTTTCTTCTCTATATTCACCAGTTTTTTCTTTTCTAATCGCACGAGTATGGTGTAGACCGTCCCTTCCACGACTTCAGTAAATCCGAGGTCGTTCAGGCGGCGGGTAATCTCGTAGCCATAGGTTTCATTGCGGCTGATGATTTCCAGCACGCAGCCTTCCAGCGAACCTTTCAGCATTTCAGTTAAATTTTCCAAGTTCAGAGCCTCCTCTATTTTGTGACTTATATTATAACGTAGTTCCGAGGGGAATTTTCACTGAATAGCTTTTGGAAATGCAATCACACTATTCGGTATTACTTATTACAACTAAACTGTAACACCGAGTAGCAGAGGTGTCAACTTTATTCTTAATAATTTTTTCCAACTTCACTATTCAGTGCTGTTGGTATCCAGTGTTACTTACTACAAAGTATGCTGTAACACGTAGTAGGGTGACTGTAATTTGATTTTTTTTAAAAAACCAGCTACCCCCATTGGATACAGCTGATTTCTTTTATGGAACAGGAGAGTGTTATCATACTCGTGAGTTTCACGCTTTTACTCGTGAATTCACTTTTACTCGTGAGTTTCACGCTTTTACTCGTGAGTTTTCCACTTTTACTCGTGAGTTTTCCACTTTTACTCGTGAGTTTCACGCTTTTACTCGTGAATTCCACTTTTACTCGTGAGTTTCACGCTTTTACTCGGGAGTTTCGCACTTTTACTCGTGAGTTTCACGCTTTTACTCGTGAATTCCTTTTTTTCACGAGTATGGGCGAAAAATAAAAAGCAACCTGCATTAGGCTGCTCGTTATCGGCTCTAAATTATACCCACCATAAATCAGTTGGGCTTTCGTTGATGAGTACAGTTTTCAGATTGGTTACAGCCCGTTGAAACCCTTCTTCAACTGACATCAGCGGATCTTCGTGTTCGATGCTGACGACGTAATCGTAACCGTATATGCGAAGGGCGCTCATGATGTCTGACCATTCTTGCAGGCTGTGGCCGCATCCTACAGAGCGAAAGTTCCAGGCACGGCTCTGGATATTTCCATATGGCTGCATGTCGGTTAACCCATACATATTGATGTTATCCTGATCCAAGTATGTGTCTTTTGCGTGGAAGTGGTAGATTGCTCCCGCTTTCCCGAGGATTTTGATGGCCCCGACTGGTTCGATGCCCTGCCACCAAAGATGGCTTGGATCAAGGTTGGCGCCTATTGCATCAGATGTAGCTTCCCGAAGTTTTAACAAGGTGTAGGGTGTGTGCACAAGAAAGCCCCCATGCAGTTCAAGGCCGATTTTTATATTGTGTTCATCGGCAATGGCGGCCGTCTTTTTCCAATAGGGGATCAATTTTTCTTCCCATTGCCATTTGAGCACATCTGTATACTCATTCGGCCATGGGGCGACGGGCCAGTTTGGATATTTAGCTCCTTCGTGATCACCTGCTGTACCGGAAAAGGTATTGACGACCGGGACGTTCAGTAAGGAAGCAAGCTTGATTGTTTTAATCAGTGTTTCATCACTTTCTTTAGCGAATGCTTGATCTGGAGAGATTGGATTGCCGTGGCAGCTGAATGCACTGATCGTTAACCCTCTTGCTTGAACGGCTTCGAGGTATTTTTGGCGTTTTTCTTCACTTTCCAGCAGTTCATCGAGTGGACAATGGATATTCCCTGGATACCCGCCTGTACCGATTTCAACTGTTTTTAATCCGGACTCCGCGACATAATCAAGCATATCCTCGAATGATTTTTGAGCAAATAGTACTGTAAAGATCCCTAATTTCACATGCCCCACCTCACCTTTTCCTTAATTTATACTCATGACCTTCCCACTAGCCGAGCTTTGATAAATGGCTTCGATTATTTTTGATACTTTCATGGCTTCCGATGGTTTTACCAATGGTTCAGCCAACCCCAGGCAGCTATTGATAAAGTTCTCTGCCTGTTGCAGGTCTGGTGTATCCTCCCCTGGCATCCATACTGCTTCACTATTTAAAAGCATGCCGTGTTTAGCCTGATTCAGGACTAAAGGGAACACATCAAGTCCGCCTTGCGTTCCGGATAAACTCAAAACTGTTGCTTCTTCACGGATATTCGCTGCCCATGATGTTTCGAATAATAGAGATGCTCCGTTGGCAAATTTGATATATGCCGTGGCATGGTCATCCACTTCAAATACCGAGGCATCGAAATTCCCCCATAAATTGACCTGATCGACACCCTTACTGACATAATTATATGTCGAACCTACGATTTCAATCGGTTCTGGGTCATCCATCAGCCATAATGCCAAATCAAGCAGATGGCAGCCGTAATCGATCACGCTTCCCCCGCCTTGCAATTCCTTGCTTGTAAAAACTCCCCATCCAGGAACTTTGCGTCGTCTGATTGCCTGTACACGCGCTACATACGGTTCACCGATTTCACCAGCCTGAATCATTTTCTTTGCAGCCTGGGCCTCCTTCATGAAGCGGTAATGATAAGCAGTCGATAACACTTTACCCGATATGTTTGCAGCCTCGGTTATCGCTAAACATTCCTCAGTTGTAATGGCCATCGGCTTTTCGCATAACACATGTACACCCGCTTGCAGAGCAGCAATGGAAATCTCCGCATGGAACTTGTTTGGCGTTGCAATCGTAACAGCATCCACTTCAGCAAACATTTCTTCATAATTGGTGAAAACCTTTTCGATATGAAATTCACGCGCCACTTCTCGCGCCTTCATTTCGTCTATATCCTGAATGGCGTATAAAACCACTTTATCTTGAAATTTTTGAAAAGCTGGGATATGCCTTTTTTGGGCAATTCCGCCAGCACCGATAATACCCATTTTTAATTTGTACATGATGACTTTTAACCCCTTTATAAGCGGATGATTTTTCGGGATGCATTTGATTCCATCGCGCCAAGAATGACTTTTAATGATTTTAACCCTTCAACTCCTGAGACAAGAGGCTCCTCATTGTCCACCACACATTTTATAAAATGGCTGATCACTTCGGAATCATGCTGTCCTTCTGAGTCATTAGTCTGGATGCTTCCTAATTGGATGGTTTCTGTCTTTCCATTATCATGATGGATAATCAGTGAGTATTTCGGATCGTCTTCAAGGCGCAATACCGCTTTTTCCGCATAAATGACCGTAGCATTGTCTTCTTTTGCATAAGACCAGCTGGCGGTAAGAGTTCCGATGATACCGCTCTCCGTCCGGAGGATACAGGCCGCGATGTCATCAACGTCTGTATTTTTCTTGGCAGTCGTTTCCACAAAGGCTCCCACTTCAACAAATTCTTCTCCAAGGATATACCGTAATAAATCAGCTTTATGAACGCCTAAATCGCCCATTGCACCAATGACTGCCTGATCCTTCTTAAAAAACCAGCTTTCCAGTCCGTCCACGCTCCAGGTTTCCGGCCCGGAATGTCCAAAAGCCGTCCGGAAGCTATAGACCTTCCCTAGCTCACCGCTCTCAATAAGCTGTTTCGCTTTTTGATGAGAAGGAACAAAACGCTGATTATGACCAATCATTAGTATTTTGCCGCTTTTCGCTGCTGCTGCATTCATTTTTTCAGCGTCCACCAAAGAAGTGGCCATTGGTTTCTCACAAAGGACATGTTTACCAGCTTCCAAGGCCGCAACCGTAATGCGTGCATGCAGGTAATTCGGTGTACATACACTGATCGCTTCAATCTCCTCATTCTTCAAAAGTTCTATATAATCAGTATATGCTTGGGCGCCATACCTTTGTGCTGCTGCATTCGCCCGGTCCTGCACAATATCACAAACGGCAATGATCTCCGTTTCCTGATGTGCATCATACTCCGGAAAATGCCTGTTTTTTGCGATACTCCCGCATCCAATGACTCCTACCTTCACTTTGCCCATTTTGTTCTCTCCTTCACTTCAACTCTTTGCCTGAGATGGATTCCAACGGCTCGGCTTTCCCATAGTTCGTTACGACTCCAAATTCCGGCTTGACCCAATCAACGGCATTCTTAATTACTCGTTGAATCTCCGGATTATGGAAAGTAGGATATGTTTCATGCCCTGGACGGAAATAGAAAATCTTCCCTTTTCCCCGTTGATATGTGCAACCGCTTCTGAATATTTCCCCGCCTTCAAACCAACTGACGAATATTAATTGATCTGGTGCAGGAATATCAAAATGTTCCCCGTACATCTCTTCCTTTTGAAGCTCTATATATTCTCCGATTCCATCAACAATAGGATGACTGGGATCGACAACCCAAAGCCGTTCCTTTTCATCTGCGACCCGCCATTTCAAATCGCAAGTCGTGCCCATAAGCCGTTTGAAGATTTTTGAAAAATGACCGGAATGGAGGACGATGAGACCCATGCCCTCGAGTACCCGCTTGTGAACCCTTGCAATGATTTCATCCTGAACTTCATCATGTGCAACATGCCCCCACCAAAGTAGTACATCGGTTCGTTCCAATGCTTCTTCGGTTAATCCATGCTCTTTTTCATCGAGAGTAGCCGTCCTCACCTCGACCTGCTCACTTTGTAAAAAGCCTGCAATTGCACCATGGATACCATCCGGATATATTTTTGCTACTTCAGGCTTTGTTCTCTCGTGACGAAACTCATTCCAAACCAGGACTCTCATGAACACCCTCCTCCATTCAAGATTCATTTCAAGGCAACTTGCTTTGTATGTTAAACTATACCTCTTTATCCATAACGCAAACGTTTGCGTTCGGTGTGTCTCAAAATATAAGAACATACTAATTGACTTCAGTAAGTATGAATTTTCAAAAATAATAGTGATAATCTATATTGTAAATTTATGTTAGCAAAAATCAAGCTTTAATTAGAAAAACATTTCTACATTTTTCATTTAATTTCCTTTTCGGCAACAAAATGTGACTCCCGCTTTATGATTTTGGTAGGAATACTGATACTCTTTTCCATCATTTCCGGATTTGCAATTAAATCGAACACACATTTTGCCGCCTCATACCCTAACTGATACGTGTGGATATCAACCGTTGTCAGCGGTGTACTTAAAAATTCTATGAATTCTGAGTGGTTAAAGCAGACGACGCTAATTTGCTGTGGCACTTTTAAATTCTTTTCAGCTAACACTCCAAGCAAGAGAACACCCAATAAAAGATCCATAACCAAAAATGCGGTTGGTGCCTCTTTCAATTCCAGCAATTCGTCAATGGCCTTTATTCCATCCGTTCGATTTAAAGGAATCAATTTGATATATTCCTGTCGCACATCGTGCCCGGCCTGTTCCATCGCTTGTTGAAAACCTGTCAAGCGGTCCTGGATCACCTCAAACTCGGGACTGCCCCCTAAAAAGGCGATTCTCTCATGTCCAAGACTTATTACAAACTCTGATACTTCCCTGGCCGCTTGAACATTATCGTTATCAATGAACGTGATTCCGCTCATGTTCGTACTTGGCTTCCCGATCACAACGAACGGGAAACCCTGCTTTAATAAATATGGCACCACTTTATCGTCCTTTTTAGAGTACAAAACAATCATGCCATCCACTCTTCTGCCCTGAACCATTTTCACGACATCCTCAAAGATGGCATCCTCCGTCTCGCCGGTTGTCAGGGAAAGACTGTACCCTTCTTTATTACAGAAATCCCCGATTCCTCGGATCACTTCTGGAAAAAAGGGATTATAAAGTGATTCTCTTGCCGAACTTTTCATGACGATCCCTATGGCCTTAGTTGACTTCGTGACTAAGTTCCGGGCATTTTCATTCATATGATAGCCCATTTCCTTTAATACCTTGCGTACTTTACGCTTTGTCTTTTCACTGATTGTCGGGCTGTTATGGATTACACGCGATACCGTTGATGGAGCGACATTTGCTTTTTTGGCAACGTCTTTTATAGTAACAGACAAATTCATCAACACTCCCCGTTCACCGCACATGGTTTAATATTCCCTATATTTAAATAGTTATTTAACGGCTCCATCTGCAATTCCTTTGATAATTTGCCTCTGAGCAAAAAAGTACGCAATGATGACTGGAATGATGGATAAAGTAAGTCCAGCCAAGGCAAGATGCCATTGCTTCGTATATTGACCGAAAAAGAAGAATAATTTAAGTGGGATGGTCTCCGACCCTGCGCCGCCAATAACAAGGGATGGCAGCAAATAGTCGTTCCATATCCAAATGACATTTAAAATCCCAACTGTAATGGACATCGGTTTTAATAATGGAAATATGATATACCAAAATACTTGAAAGCGGTTTGCACCATCAATCTTTGCTGCCTCATCAAGTGAGAGGGGAATCCCTTTTAAAGTACCATGATAAAGGAATATGGAAAGACTGCAGCCAAAACCTAAATACATGAAAATCAGTCCGGCCTTGTTCAACATCCCCAGCTGTCCAAATTGGGCAACGAGCGGTATCATCACAGACTGAAACGGGATCAGCATTGCGGCTACAAACACAAAGAAAAGCAGGGAACTTATTTTACTTTTGTTTCGGGAAAGAGCGTATGCGGCCATCGCAGAAAAGATGATGATGATGACTACACTGACGCCCGATATCAATAAAGAATTGAATAAAGTCCGAAGGAAATCCAATTGCTCGAAAGCTTGAGTGAAGTTTTCGAATGTCCAGGTCTCAGGCAGTCCCAGTGTATCGGCAAATATATCCCGTTTCATTTTAAAAGCATTGACAAGCATTAAATAAAACGGAGTGAGCCATAATATGGCCAAAATGAATCCGATGAATCCAACCAGCCACAATTTCCATTTTCCCCTCATTACAGCTCAACCTCCCGTTTTTTATTGATATAGACTTGTGTCAGCGAAACGACCGCCACGATTACGAAAAAGATAACGGCTTTTGCCTGTGCATATGCCATATCGTTTTCGGTGAAGGCGGATTTTACAATGTTCATCGCAACCATTTCAGTTGAATTATAGGGAGCTCCATTCGTCAAAGAAAGGTTTTGATCATAGATCTTGAACGAGTGGGAAAGCGTCAAAAACAAACTGACGGTAAAAGCAGGTGCCACTAGTGGAAATGTTATATGGCGAAAACGCTGGAAGCTGTTCGCTCCGTCAATTTTTGCTGCTTCTATCAAGTCTTCAGGAACAGCCTGCAGATAGGCAATATAAATGATCATGATATATCCGGCCATCTGCCAAGACGTTAAAATGATCAATCCCCAAAAACCTGTATCAGTCGTTGATAACCACCCATTAAATGCTTCGATCCCAGTCAAATCACCAATCGCACCGAAGACCTTAATAAAAATGAACTGCCAAATAAAGCCGAGAATCAAGCCGCCAATTAAATTGGGCATAAAGAAAACCGTCCGCAATATGTTGCTTGATTTAATTTTCGAAGTCACGATGAGGGCCAAACTTAATCCGATGATATTGATTACCACAATTGCCGCTACGGAAAATTTAATGGTGAACCAAAATGTATCAAGGAACCCTTTATCGGTAAACAAGTCTATATAATTCTTAAGACCAATGAAATCCGGAGTCCCTAAACCGTTCCAGTTCGTAAAGGAATAATAAAATCCGTAGATGAGCGGCACGATCACAACCAAAATGAGTGCAGCAAGAACAGGTGTCAAAAACAGCCAATATGCGGCATCCCGATTTCTCAACGAAACCGACCTCCTTGAAATGATATAATAGTTAATGGATTTAGATCATGACTGTGTTATTTGATGAATCCCTTGTTGAGGCAAATCCCCTTAAGGCTTTTCTATAATAAGGAACAACCAATCGACACATTTTTCATGCCGATTGGTCACTTGCATTTCCCAACACTTATTTACTATGAATCTTCTCCCAATTTTCAATGTTCTGTTGGACAAGTTCCTCCCAAGTCAATTTACCAGTTACGTATTTTTGGACACTTGCACCAAGATCATCATTCCAACCGACCGGATATCCATTAAACACCCATCCAATCGTATTTCCTTCTTGGGAGTATTTATAAATTTCTTTTGAAATTGGATCGGCGATTTTTTCTACATCATATCCTTCATAAGCAGGAATGAATTTGAAGTCTTCCAAAACGGCTTTTTTCCCTGCTTCGGATGTATACATCCAGTCGAGGAACTTCTTCGCTGCTTCTTGTACCTTTTCATCCGATTTCTTGTTCACTGCCCAATAGTTCGGTACGCCGACCGGCATGCCTGCATTGTCTCCATTAGGAATCGGGATGATGCCAATTCCCTTTTCAGCTAACTCAGGGTCCATATCATAGACTGTGTTATACACCCAGTTACCTTGTTGAATGATTGCAACCTTTTCAAGAGAGAACAGCTCCTCCACTTGTTGGGAATAATCAAGACTCGCTGTCGGCTGAACGGAATACTTATTTTGGATATCGACCAATTGTT
Organism: Peribacillus sp. NPDC058075; assembly: GCF_042885195.1. Classification (NCBI taxonomy): domain Bacteria; kingdom Bacillati; phylum Bacillota; class Bacilli; order Caryophanales; family Bacillaceae; genus Peribacillus; species Peribacillus sp. NPDC058075. The sequence goes on from NZ_JBHVSL010000003.1 coordinate 286,005, forward strand.
TAAACTTGTCACCATCCGTGAATTTAACCGTTGGTGCCTTACTTGCTTCTAACACATTCCCATCAAACTCCGGTGATAAGAATACATTGGATAAATGGTTTCCTGTCACCCACTTCTCTTTTACCGGATATGCGAAAACTGCTTCGATCTTCAATTTGTCTTTTTGTGAATCGATTTTCTTAACTGCCGCCTCTAAGGCTTCATAACTTGTAATTTCATCAGGGTTAATTCCGGCTTCTTTAAAGATTCGTTTGTTATAAATCAAGCCGTATCCTTCCTGGTTAAATGGAAGTCCAAGGACTTGCCCGTCCTCTTCCACACCATCCAAAGTACCGTCAAGCGCTGCAGCAGCAGCCTTCGTGTCCTTTAAATCTGTTAATCTATCTTTATATTGTGCGACATCTACCGGTCCGCCAATGTTAAAAACCGCTGGCTCCTCACCTGAAGCGAACTTTGCTGTTATGGCAGATTTATAATCATTTCCGCCGCCGACTGTCGATACCTTGATCTTCACATTTGGATTTTCTTTTTCATATTGTTTTGCCAATGTCTCGAATTGCGACTTGAATTCTACCTTGAATTGAAATATATCAAGCGTCACGACATCCTTTGAGTCGCTGTTTCCGCCAGTTGAAGAAGAGCATCCAGCCAAAATCACACTAAAAATCAATAAAACAGTCAGAATTCCCCCGTACCATTTTTTACGCCTCATGCCTACCCACTCTCCCTTTTTCTCATAATATTCATGCAATTCTAAGAAAACGTTTGCATAAAATTAGTAAAATAAAAGCCATTCATTCTATAAAATTGATAGTCTAGCGTACTTCTTTTACATCACCTCCTCACAAAATTCATTGCAAACGTTTACATTTATGCGCTTTATATTACCACCAAATTCCATACTTTACAATAAAATTGTAGTATATTGTAAAAAAAGGATGTTAGGAACTCTCTTAATCTAATTATATGATTCAGAAAGCTTTGATTATTCCTTTATCCGATTATTTATCGTACGGGCCATTTTCATTCCTGGCATTATACGAAAAAAGGGAAACCCGACGGTCCCCCTCTTTTCACTTCAATATCATTTTCACATTGGAAGGACCGTATTCATCCTTCAATTCATAATATTTATCGCTTGCTTGTCCAAATTCCTTAAACACACCGCTAATGATCAATTCATTCGTTTCCTTATCAACGATACTGTACTTGATATTGCTTTTCCCAAACTTTCTGTCATCCACTTTTAAAAGGATCATCTTGGACACCTCCACATTTAATGGCTGCACTCCTCAGGGTGTGTGGTTTCTTACTTACATAATATAACAAATTATTCGGAATTTACAGATTTTTTGCATTACAAAATAAAAAAGCCTAATTAGGCCTTTTCATTACGTTTATACCTTATTACCATCAGGACTTAGAGATATCCAGGAACCCTTCACCAAATACGTCCCGAACGTCATGTATGGCTATAAAAGCATTGCTATCCGTTGACTGCACTATTCTCTTTAACTTTAGTACCTCTTGCTTACTTATAACGATATATAAAATATCCTTGGATGCTTTTGTATAGTATCCATGCCCACTAAAAACAGTGACGCCCCGATCCATCAATTCGGTTACTTGTTTTGCAATCTGGTCCGCTTCATTTGAAATGATGGTAATTGCTTTTTTCGGGTTCAATCCCTCAATGATGAATTCCATCGTTTTTGTACCAATATAAAGCATAAGGATAGTGAGCATCAGGCCTTCTGCACCAATGATGAAATAAGATGAGAACGCAACGATTAAATCGAAAAACAGAAGTCCATAGCTTAAGCTCCATCCCAAATACTTATTCGTAATTCGCGCCAGGATCGTCGTACCGGCAGTAGTGCCCCCAACACGGATGATCATGCCAATTCCGGCACCGGCAAAAACCCCGCCAAATATCGCATTAATGACCAATTCATCTGAAGAAATCGTCCAACTTTCGGTTAAATGAAGGAAAAGTGAATTAAATGCAACGGCTACGATTGTATATACCGTTGTTATTTTCGACAAAAATTTATAACCGACAATGAGCAGGACAGCGTTAATGATTAAACTTAACAGCCCTGGTGACCATTCAAAAAGATAAAACAAAATGATGGTTATCCCCGTGACCCCTCCCTCACCAAGCTCATTGGGAATGACGAAAAGATTTATTGCCAAAGCGAAAATAAAAGCTCCTATTAATATAAAGAAAACATCCAAAGAAATCTTTTTCATATTTATACCCTTCCTTTATGTAATGGTTAATGTGAATTCTGTTAAATTTCACTGCTCTATAGTAACATGGAATTCCATTTAATCCTTCAAAGATTTGAAGGTTTAACAAAAAGACTACCTTGCAAGTTAGATTATCTTCAATGAACGAGCTTAATGCATAAAGGCACCAATTTTCATTAAGCTTTTTTATACACTAGCTTAACAACTCCGCTGACCGTTTCTCCTTAAATGTTCCTGGCTTGGATCATAATAAACAGCCAGCTTTTTCCCTTGATTTCTCAGAGATTAACGGATGATTAATTTATTCTCATGCATCTTTTCAAAGCTTGACAGTTTCATTGAGTCAGAATTAGAATGTTTTATATGTTAACCTATATTAATTTTAGTTGACATATAAAAAGGAGAATGGCCATGCACAGTGAAAAACGATTACCTTGTTGGGAAGAAAAAATAAAAAATGAACTGGCTCATTTAGAAGAGATTTCGCAAAAGCGTGAGCTCGTATCAACTGTATGTGCCGAGCAGCCTTGGCTTACGATCAACGGGTGCAGGATGCTTAATCTAGCTTCTAATAACTATTTAGGATATGCAGGAGATGAACGGCTGAAAAAGGCTATGGTTGATGCAGTACATACATATGGTGCAGGAGCAACGGCTTCACGTTTAATTGTTGGCAATCATCCTCTTTACGAGCAGGCGGAACAAGCTCTTGTCGATTGGAAGAAAGCCGAAGCAGGACTCATCATCAACAGTGGATATAACGCAAACCTTGGAATAATCTCCACCCTTCTGTCCCGTAACGATATTATTTATAGCGATAAATTGAATCATGCAAGCATTGTCGATGGAGCTCTTTTAAGCCGTGCAAAGCATATGCGCTATCGTCATAATGATTTAGATCATTTAGAAGCATTTTTGAAAAAATCACCGATTGAAGCACGTAAATTAATCGTGACGGATACGGTCTTCAGTATGGATGGTGACTTCGCTTTTCTTGAAGACCTTGTTCGGTTAAAGGAACGTTATAACGCACTGTTAATGACAGATGAAGCACATGGAAGCGGCATCTACGGTAAAAACGGTGAAGGCTATGCCGGTCACCTCCATCTTCAAAATAAAATAGATATCCAAATGGGAACATTCAGTAAAGCGCTCGGTTCATTCGGGGCCTATGTTGTCGGGAAAAAATGGCTCATCGACTATTTAAAAAATCGCATGCGCGGATTCATCTATTCAACTGCACTCCCCCCGGCCATACTCGGTGCTATAAAAACAGCGATTGAACTTGTACAGCAAGAACCAGAACGCCGCTCACTGCTCCAAACACACTCAGAACACTTTAGACAAGAACTCACATATTACGGGTTTAATATTTGCGGAAGCCAATCACAAATTGTTCCTATCGTCATCGGCGAAAACGAAAAAGCGATGGAATTTGCTGCATGTTTGCAGAAAGAAGGAATTGCGGCTGTTGCTGTCAGGCCGCCGACCGTTCCTGAAAATGAAGCGAGAATCCGGTTTACCGTAACTGCTCTCCACGATAAGAAAGATCTTGATTGGGCAGTTGAAAAGATTTCAATCATTGGAAAGGAAATGGGTGTTGTTAAATGAAACAGCCGAATTTAGTCGTGCTTCCTGGCTGGGGAATGGAAAAAGAGGCGTTTCAACCCTTAATCCAACCGCTGTCAGAACTTTTTTACCTTTCATTTATAGATTGGAGAGATATGAAGGCACTAAATGACTTTGAAGAACGTGTCATAGACACAATCACTTCCCTCGATGGTCCTGTTTATTTACTGAGCTGGTCATTAGGATCACTAGTATCACTTGAATATTCAAGTTCGTTTCGGGAAAAAATAAAAGGTTTTATCCTTTTTGGTGCAACAAGTCGGTTCACCACAGGAGAAAATTATTCATTTGGCTGGGATCCGCGAATGGTCGAGCGCATGAAAAAACAACTGCAGCGCAATAAAGAGAAGACTTTGACTTCCTTCTATGAAGCAATGTTTTCCGATGCTGAAAAAGAAGCAGGTTTTTATCATCAATTCATCAAGACAATTCAACGCGAGTTTCAAGGAGATGATGTGTTTTCGCTTCTGATTGGTTTGGATTATTTACTTCAGAAAGATGCTAGAGCAAGACTCGACCGGATTGAAGCCCCTTTTATATTGCTTCATGGGAAGGAAGACAAAATTTGTCCACTTGAAGCCTCCTCCTTCATTAAAGAAAATCTTGGTGGGAAAGCCGAGCTTCATATTATTGAAGGTGCTGGTCATATTCCATTTTTCACAAAACCACAGGAATGTATGGAGCATATAAAAAACATTTATTCAAAAGGAGTACGTTCATGATAGATAAACGATTGTTAAGCAAGCGGTTCAGTGAACACGCGAAAACATATGATGCGTATGCCAATGTTCAAAAAAACATGGCAAAACAATTAGTGGATTTGCTTCCTCAAAAAAACACCAATCATAAAATCAATATTCTTGAAATTGGCTGCGGCACCGGTTACTTAACCAGGTTACTCATCCAAACATTCCCTAATGCCGTCATTACGGCTGTTGATATTGCACCAGGAATGGTTGAAGTGGCGAAAGGAATGACAAAGGAAGACCGTGTTACATTTTTATGTACGGATATTGAAGAAATGGCGCTTAATGAAAATTACGACTTGATTATTTCCAATGCAACGTTTCAATGGCTGAATGATCTTCCTGCAACCCTTGAAAAACTGTGTACACGATTAACGCCTGAAGGAAGCCTGATATTTTCAACGTTCGGAATCGATACCTTTCAAGAGCTTCATAGCTCATATGAACATGCAAAGGAAAAGCTTCAACTTTCCATGGATAGTTCACCAGGCCAAATGTTTTACACTCTGGAAGAATTATCCCAGATTTGTGAAGCAGCAATGCCCTATTCATCAGCAGTTCCAATCGAGGTTACAAAAATAGAAAAGCTTGAACTGGAGTACTTTCAGACAGTACGTGAATTTTTCACTTCCATTAAAAAGATTGGTGCTGCTAACAGCAACCAAGAAAACTACTGCCAGCGCCCATCCTTTTTTCGAGAGTTAATCAGCATATACGACACAGACTACCGAAATGAATCAGGTGTGAAAGCAACCTATCACTGTTTGTTCTTTAAAATAAAAGGCTCTTTTCGTAAAGATTGTTGTTTTTAAAACAAAACGATTTAAGGTTGTAAGGTTGATTGGAGCGGAAGTGCGAGACTCCTGCGGGAGCATCGGGACAGGTGAGACCCCACAGGCGTTTACGCCGAGGAGGCTCACCGCCCGCCCCGCGGAAAGCGAGCATCTGGAGGGGAAATCAACCACACCGCACTACTTGGTAAATAGCAGTAAATAGCAACTAAGTATGCGAAAACAGCCAAATAAAAAAACATGATTAATCCGAAGATAACCATCTGGGATACAAGCAAAATATTATACATAATGCAAATCGTTTATATAAAGTAACGACTGTATTCCAACGGCTTACTGTCGATTAACCAGGTTCCCATTCAAGCAATTCAGGCCGTCGCCACTCCCAATTCCTTTGGAGAGGCGACGGCCATTTACGTATAACTTCATCCAAATACCTTGCCATCCGTAATATTGACCACTCGATCACATAAATCTAACATTCTTTCATCGTGGGTTACCATGATGGCCGCTTTATTTCTTGATTTCACCTCATGTGCAAGCATTTCAACAACAACCCTGCCTCTTTTGGAATCAAGACTTGCGGTCGGTTCATCCGCTAAAATGATTTCTGGATCATTCATTAGCGAACGGGCGATGGCTACACGCTGCCGCTCACCGCCCGACAGTGCTTCTGGGAGGTGATCTGCCCGATGTCCAAGTCCAAGGTGGCTAAGCAATTCGTCCGCTTTTTTCACAGTTTTTTTATCTCGCTTGCCAATCAGTTCAGAAAGTAGCAGAAGCTGATCTCGTACGGTGAGATATGGCACAAGATTCGATGATTGGAATACAAATCCGATCTTTTCAAGGCGAACTCTAGTCAATTCCTTTGGGGATAGTGTTGTAATATCTTCATCATTCAGCAGTATGCGACCTTCGCTCGGAGATAGTAACGCACCCGCTATTGAAAGAAAAGTACTTTTTCCTGAGCCTGAAGGACCCACGATTGCGACGAATTCTCCCGCTCTCACATTAAGGGAAATATTTTCAAGGGCTGTCACCTTATTAACGCCTTCCCCATAAATCTTACTAACGTTTTCAAATAATAGTTTATTCCCCATCAGGATACCCTCCCTATTGCTTCGATTGCGTCTATCTTCGCTACTCGGTATAGTGATAGCAGCGAACCCAATATGGCTACAACCAAAAGTAACACGGAGTATTTAATGACCAAGTCGGCACTCAATTCGAATGGCATTCCTTCTGGCATGATTAAAGTGACGACATATGTCAGTGCAACACTGATGGCTATGCATATCACGGCAAGCAGCATGACTTGACCAACGATACTTTTTGCCAGATAGCCTGTATTGGCCCCGAGTGCTTTAAGGACTCCAAATTGATTCGTCTTCTGCAAGGTAATCACATAAAAGAAGACAGCCAAAACGAATGCAGCAATCACAAACAAGAAGGCAATCATCATCGTCAATGTACCTTGTTCCTCTTTGAACCCTGGAATACTCTGAAGGGATTCTTCTTTCGAAATGAGCGTTAAGCCTTCAGGCAATGATTTACGTACATTTTCTTCTGCCTTCGAATCCATTTGCACGGCTATCGTGCTGATTGAATTCTTCTGATTTTTCAATCCAGGATTAATCTCCTGCCATCCCTTAACATTCATGTAAACTGCAGGTGAATGGCTATAAGACTGCTTTTCAGTAAAACCAACAATGGTGAAAACCTTACCTGATAGGTCATCTTTAAGTGAATCACCCAATTTATAACCCACTTCTTTTAAAGAACGATCTGCTACGACTTCACCTTGTTTCTCATTGTCATAATTCGTTCCTTCAATGACCTTCGGTGCTAAAATACCACTGGCATCGGTCGCAAAAATGGTGACATCCGTTTTCTCCGATGATCCGATTTTATTGAATGTGATCATCATTTGCCCCAGACCTTCGGCTGCTTTAACATCCGCAGAAGCCCGGATTTCATCCAGCTTTTCCATGGATATGATCGATCGGTTCAATTTATTTTTGGAGTCATGCTCCATTACGAAATAGTCGGCCTTCATGTTTTGTATGGATGAAGTATTATCCGAAGAAAGTCCATTAGCTAATCCTGAAATGATAAAGACAAGCAAAGCGACCAATACCATGATCAGTCCAATCAGCAGGTAACGTAACTTTGAATGCTTTATTTCACGTATTGCCAAAAACATTATTTCATCTCCCATTCCTTTTTTACCTATCAAGCCCTACTTGATTCGGTATGACTCGATTGTAAACAATCAATATGAATGGAAGATGAACAACTGATTACATAAGGGGCAGCCGTATATAAAAAGTGGTCCCTTTACCAAGTTCGCTTTGAACTTCAATCGTTCCCCCATGAAGATCAACCGTCTTCTTCGTAATCGAAAGTCCTAATCCGCTGCCTGTTTCACTCCTCTTCCTCACTTTGTCTACTTTATAAAAGCGATCAAGGATATAAGGGAGGTCTTCTTCTGGAATTCCCATGCCCGTATCCGCGATCATCACTTCAACAGTACTGCCAATACTTTTAATCCGAATATTAATCGAACTGCCGCTTTCCGAGTATTTAATGCTATTGGTTATCAAATTCGTCCAAACTTGATTTAATAGTTTCTCATCTGCAGAAATGACGGTTGACGGCAAATCCATTTCGATCACCATATCTTTTTCCCGCCAATTCCATTCCAGCATGAACAACACTTGCCGGATTTGCAGCGCTAAATCAAAATTGGACCGTTGCAGCGGATCTTCTTCTTTATCCAACGAAGCAAGCATGAGCAGCTGTTTGCTTAACGACGACATGCGCCTGCTTTCTTTTTCAATGATGGACAAGTACTGATTTCTTTGTTCTTTTGTTAATTCCTCCGATTGAAGGGTTTGAGAAAAACCTTGGATGGATGCAAGCGGAGATTGAATTTCATGAGATACATTCGATACGAACTCCTGCCTCATATCATCTAAGCGCTGTATGCTTTGAGTCATTTTCGAGAAGTGCTGTGCCAAATCCCCGATTTCATCGCTTCGGGAGACATTCAATTCACTACTATAATCCCCATCGGCGATTCTTTTTGTAGCTTCCGTTAATTTCGTAATCGGCTTAACGATAAAACGCGTATTAATGATCACAAATAAAAAACTGAGAAGTAGCGTCAGTACGAGCAAAACGGCAAGGAAAAAGCGAAATTCACCAAACTGCAGCTCTATATTCGGCCTTACAAACAATGCATGTTTTTCGCCATTCACGTCCATCGGGACCCCAATGCTATTAATTAATACATCCTCAAAAAAACCGGTAATGAATAGCCCATTATTATAATTGGCGATCCCTTGATAGGTATTCCCATTCAAAACTCCTGAAATCGTGTCGCGATCTAAACTCGTGTCCCGAAACGGCTCGCCATATAACGTTCCTTCACCCTGCTCATTAAATAGATACATTTGATAGTGCAAACCTGCAATATGATTTAAATACGCATCAATATCCTGATCAGGATTCTCCTCATATAAGGAAACGATCTCACTTGCGACTTTGCTTATCTTCTCACCATTGTAGGGTTTTTGAACCTGATGATAATAGACATTGGAAATTAAAAAAGCAATGACACTGGCAAGCACCATGATCAAAATGGTTTGAATAACTATCCTGAAATAAAGTGTTTTCACTTCTTGTTGACCTCCAGTTTATAACCTAAGCCACGGACAGTCGTTATGACAAAATCTTCGGTCCGCCCGGCAAAACGTTCCCTCAACCGTTTAATATGGACATCAACCGTTCGATCATCCCCTTCAAAATCAGCACCCCACACCAGTTCAATAAGCTGATCACGCGTAAAGACCTGATCAGGAAAACTTCCCAGCTGAGCCAGCAGCTCAAATTCCTTAAGCGGCAGGAGCAGCGTATTCCCCTTTATTCGCACTTCGTAACTTTTACGGTCAATCACCGTTTGATTCAATGAGATGGATTCAGAATTCACCATACGGTACCTTCGCAATAGCGCTTTTATCCGAAATAGAAGTTCCCTTGGCTCAAATGGCTTTACGAGATAATCATCAGTACCCGCAAAATACCCCTTTTCCTTATCGATAAGTTGATCTTTAGCTGTCAATAAAATGACGGGCAGATCATATTGATCCCGGATTTCCTTACAAAGATCCAGTCCGTTTTTATACGGCATCATAATATCGACAACAGCCAGCTGGACCCGTTCCTTCTCCAGTAGCAAGGAAGCTTCATTCCCGTCCTTCGCTTCCGTTACCATGTACCCTTCCTTTTCCAAGTGAAATTTCAGCAACTCCCGAATATGCCGGTCATCATCCGCAATTAATATATGTATCAAAGAAACCACATCTCCACTTCTTTTATAAACCTGGCTAAACATACAATAGCAATATTCAATCCTGTAAAACAACAAATACTAATTCAATCTCCAGATCCTTATAAACTAGTTTGCCACTAATATACAGCACCCTCTTATTTTTTATTAAAAGATAAAGTAAAAAAGCGAACAGAATTTATTTCAATATGACTCTCCATCATGAAACTACCAAAAAGGCTGATAGAAAACGTATTGATATTTTTTATTGCTCAAAAGGGTTTTAAAAATTCTGAATATAAACTATAATTGTTTTATTTTAAAACATCTAGGAGGGTCACTATGGGAGTAGTAGAGAAAATCAGCGGATTTGCTGGTAAAACGTTTACCTTATGGGTCATTATATTTGCCGTTATTGCGTATATCTTACCTAATCATTTTATATGGATTGGAGCCTATATTGTTCCATTATTAGGAATTGTCATGTTTGGCATGGGCCTTACATTATCAGCATCGGATTTTAAAGAAGTTTTCCGACGTCCGAAAGAAGTGGCACTAGGACATTTTATCATTATGCCCTTATTGGCATTTGTATTAGCAATAGGGTTCGATTTGCCCAAAGAAGTGGCCGTTGGTGTTATTTTGGTTGGATGCTGCCCTAGTGGAACAGCTTCAAATGTCATGGTGTTTCTTGCGAGAGGAAATGTTGCGCTTGCAGTTGCCATTGCTTCTGTTTCCACTATTCTAGCGCCTATCGTAACTCCCCTGCTTATTCTGCTCTTGGCAAGTAAATGGGTCAATATCAGTATTGGGTCATTATTCATTTCGATCATTCAAGTGGTGATCATCCCACTGCTGCTTGGATTCATTGTTAAAAAGTTTTTCGGCAAACAAGCAGAGGCCGGTGCAAAGGCTTTACCTCTAGTATCTGTCATTTCCATCGTTCTGATCGTATCTGCCGTAGTAGCTGGCAGCCAGGCGCAGCTGGCTAAAACAGGTTTGCTGATTTTTGCAGTCGTCGTTCTTCATAATGTTCTTGGTTTTCTTCTCGGCTTTTTCTTTGCTCGTTTATGCGGGATGGATTTAGCGAAACAGAAAGCTGTCGCAATGGAGGTTGGTATGCAGAACTCTGGATTAGGTGTAGCGATAGCAACAGCCCACTTCTCGCCTTTGGCCGCTGTTCCTAGCGCCATCTTCAGTGTTTGGCATAATATATCAGGCTCCGTTCTGGCCTTTATTTTCAGTCGTATGAAAGATAAAAAAAATGCAGGGACAAATAATTCGATAAAAACAGACGCATCATAATAGGTTCAACAAATAATCCGGAAAGCTTTTTGACTCCTTAATTAAATTAGTGAATTGAGCCGATTGAATGAATCGGCTTTTTTTATGCATTAACCATCTGAATATGGAACATTCAAGGGAACATAACAAATATTCAATGCCCAAAATTAATGAACTTACTGCCTTGTTGTGGTTATTTTTTTGAACTACCTGCTATACTACTAGATGAAAGTAAGTTATAAAATTTACTAATGATTCGGGTTATAGTAATTGACTATCATTTAAGGATGAGGGAATATAATGTCACCAAAAATAAAATCTTCAAGAAAAATAGCTAGATATTCACTAATTATCATGGGGGCGGGTTATATTGCAACCACTCCATTTCAAGGTTCATTGGCTTTAGATTTATTACATGGAGGGTTTGAGGCTGGTTTAGTCGGCGGATTGGCAGATTGGTTTGCAGTCACTGCATTATTCCGCCATCCGCTTGGATTACCAATCCCCCATACAGCGCTGTTGCCCAACAATCGTAAAAGAATGACAAATGCACTTGTTTCGATGTTAAAAAACGACTGGCTTTCTAAGGAAAGTATTCAGGACAAAGTAAAACATATTCCTTTTACTGAAAAATTGATCCCTATTTTAGTAAAAGAGATTCAAAGTGATACGTTTAGAAAAGTCCTGATTAAACTAATCAAGCAAATGATTGGTTATATAGATATAGAAAAGATTACACCTTTCGTTGCAAAAAAAATGAAAGCATCACTTTCTAACGTAGACATGAGCAAGATTCTACATTTAGTAACTTCACAGTTACTTAACGAAGAGTTTGATAAGAAGGCTTTGGATCATGTTTTGAAAAAAGCAGAAGATTGGTTAGGAAAAAAACAAACCAGTCACCGACTTGGCACTGTTTCCATGGATGTACTAAGCAAGATTGAACTGGAAGGTATGCTTCAGTTTGCCGTTAAATCCATTCAAAGCCTACTTAACGAAGAGAAACTTGGGAATATCATACAAAACCTGTTATTAAGTGTCGTAAGTAATTTACAAAACGAGAAAGAACCAAATAGAGAGGCTTTAATCTTATATATCAGGAAAGAGATACAAGGCATTAACCATAACCCGGAACTGTTAGAAGGAGTTGAAAAATGGAAAAATCAACTTCTGACAAAATGGGAGCCTGAGGCGACAATAAAGGGAAGTCTACAACAAATTCAACAAGAAGCATTGGATTTCGTCGAAGATGAACATTTCATGGATACTTATCTTACTCCAATGATTCAGCACGTACTGGACAATATAAAAGAAAATAGCACGCACATCGATAATTGGATACAGAAACAAATTACTGTTCTCATTGAAAATAATCATACGCATATCGGCAATCTTGTACAAGAAAATTTAGATAAGCTAGATAACGAAACGCTGATTGATATGATGGAAAATGGTGTAGGAAAAGATTTACAATGGATTCGTGTGAACGGAGCGGTCTGCGGTTTTATAATAGGGCTTATCCTAACAGGTGCACAGGCTCTGCTTAAGTTGTTATAATTCAGGCAACTTCGGCCGGTTTGGTAACTGCAGTATACTGTTGTTACCAAATCAACTGGTGCTGATTCGTTACCATTAGTATGCCGTTAATATGCAGGGCCCTCTTTTTTTAAGGCTGTTTTTGCATACTTTGTTGCTATTTACCAAATAATGCGGTGTGGTTGATTTCCCCTCCAGATGCTCGCTTTCCACGGGGCGGGCGGTGAGCCTCCGGCGTGAACGCCTGTGGGGTCTCACCTGTCCCGCTGCTCCCGCAGGAGTCTCGCACTTCCGCTCCAATCAACCTTAAATCGTTTCGTTTTAAAAACAACAATCTTTACGAAAAGAGCCTTTTTTAAACATAAAGCTAGCCAAGGTTTTCAAGAAACACCTTGGCTAGCTTTTCTTTTTGTACAACATATTCATCAAAGCCCCACTTAAAGCAGGGCTTCAATTGACTAAGGCTTGAATTGCTGATCACTAAGCCAGCCATCCATATGATCTAAATTAAAAATCAGCAAATTATCAATGGGTCTGAGATGGGGGATCTTTTTATTTAATATTAGATCATTGATTTCCTCTTCGGTAATTGGATAATTTACCGACTCAAGGTAAATCATTAAACTTTTTATACCATAGGCTTTCCTCATTTAATCACCTCCCACCAAATTCTCCTTATACAACATAAAGAAAACTTAGTGCTAGATATTAAATGAAAGACCGCTCAATACTTTATACCCACTTATTGAAGGAATAATCGCTTTTACTTTATGTAGGCGCTTTAAATGAGGAAATTAATCTAACGAATAGGGCACTCTCTCTTCGATTATCTCCACTTCGTCCCATTCCACAGATTTGGAGTACATATATTTATCTGTTCGTTCAAACCCCATCTTTTTAGCAAGTTCAGTGTTTGTTGTAACCAACAATACTTTACCAGTTTTTCTTTCTTCTGATGCTGGAAACAGCTCTTCCTTATATTTTGCCCTTGAATTTATCTTAAATAAATTTTCTACCTCTTCTACAGAAACATTTTTTATATAGATATTTTCATCTAAATATTTGAAGTCTTGAGATAGATCAGCTTTTTTATGACTTATTAACCTTATAGACTTATCTTCCAGTAGACTAAAACTATACTCGCTACCATTATGCATTGCATACTTTCCTTTTCTTATCATAGGTTCCTCCATTTTCAAAATTTATCAAGTATTCAATATTTCTTTATGTAATTTTTCAGCTTTATGTAATTCTTCTAATAATGGATTTTGATAGTTACTATAACTATCCGTATAAGCCCTTATGCCACCAATTATATTTAATTCTCTTATATCTTTATTATTCTCCATTACATCCAATGCATTCTTATATCTTTTATATATAAGTTGTAAAACGCCGTTAGTAATTTCATTATAATAATCATTTTCAAGATTATTTATTACAACTTTTATTTGATTGATTAACTGCTTTTTCTTATTATCCATTTTATTCTCCTATATAGTGCAACAAATAATAATTGCGTTTGAAATTAGGAAATTAATCTAATGAATAAGGTTTCCTCTCTTCAATTAACTCCACTTCATCCCGTTCCACAGATTTGGAGTACATATATTTATCTGTTCGTTCAAACCCCATCTTTTTAGCAAGTTCAGTGTTTGTTGTAACCAACAATACTTTACCAGTTTTTCTTTCTTCTGATGCTGGAAACAGCTCTTCCTTATATACAGCATAGGGATTAATAGAATATAATTCTTTAACTTCATTTACGCCTACTATTTTCGTGTAAATATTATTTTTATAATAAGTAAAGCCATTGCCCATATCTTTTTTATCATTGCTTATTAATTCAATAGCTCCCACTGTATCAGATTCTATGAATCTATACTCTTTCCCATTATAGATCGTATACTCACCTTTTCTTATCATTTTTCCACTCACTCCATTATTTAATTTTCCATCACCCAAATTCAAACTGCTTCCCGTTTAACATAGCATAAACTGGATTCTGGTCATAACCCCCCCCCCTATAATGGATTTTATAGGGGGTTTTTTATGTTTATATGGGTGATTTACATCAATCTCCATACTCTTCTTTAATTGCTTTATCTGCACAAAAACTATGGAATTGCTCGATTAACTTATCAATATCTTCTTTTCTTATAATTTTCTCAAGCCATTCTTTAGAAATGTCGTCCATTTTATAGTACATACCTGCCATTGTTCCTGTTATGGCACCTACTGTATCCGTATCATCCCCTAGATTCACTGCTTTTAAAACGGCTTCGCTAAATGAATCTGAATTTCCTAAGCACCAAATGGCTGCTTCTAACGTATGAACGACATAACCATCTGACTGAATTTCTTCTTGTGGTAATGAAAAGAAATCTTCCTCAAAAATCCTTGAATAGGATTGCAGCTCTTTTTGGTATATATGATCTTTATCAAAATTCTCATCAAAAAGTTCTTTTACTTCCCTTTTTGAAACTTCAGGAGAATTATTATAATAAAGTCTAAGTAAAAACTCGACATAAATAATGGAACCTATCACAGAACGCGGATGTGCATGTGTTACTTCCGTATATTTTTTAATGGTTTGGATTTTTTCAATGAAATTAAAGTTATTAAAGAGGATAAATGCTACTGGAGCGATCCTCATCAACGCCCCATTCCCATTATCAAACATGGCGTTTCCACCACATTCCGACGCTGGCGTTCCATTTTTAAACTTGATTATGGCTTCACTGGTCGTTCTTCCAATATCAAACATTTCATGATGTGGTGTCCAATAGCCAGATTCCATATATTCGAATTTTTGCATTAACTCAGCTGATTCGCTTTCTTCAATTAAGTTTTCAATTAAACATAAAGTTAATGAAGTATCGTCCGACCAAGTGCCTGGCGGCTGATTATACGTTCCATATCCCGTTATATCATTAATAGCAAAAGTCCCTCTTTTTTTAAATTCAACTGGAACACCAAGCAAGTCTCCAACAATACCGCCATACAGACTTGGTAACATTCTTTTTTTTAGATTAAATCTCAAAAAACTTTTACTATCGTCTTCCCATCTGTCTACCATTCTTCTGCTTGTCATTCATTCCACCTACTTTTTGTTTAAGTACCATTTCTCAGTACCTTGCTTAACATATGTCCTACTTGATTGATTAAATTAATACTTTGTTTTTATGTATGCTAACACCTATACTACAACCACTATAATATCTTTCCATTTAAATACAAGAGCAAAATCAGTTCGTATTTCCAAATTACCTGCTAACCATCGTAGGTATCATACAAAGATTTAAAACTGTCCATTTTAATAAAAAACCTCGAATGGCTTTAGCCAATCAAGGTTTCATTTTATTCTAGAGAAATACGGATTACTTTTTCGATAATCTTAACTATTACCACGGCATGCAATGGTTTTGGTGCTTTGGATAAGTAGTCTGGTTTTCAAATCAATTGGATTATCTCTAATAATTCTACTTCCCTATTTTCCCCATCGTTATCATATATAAAAATTTGAAAATTCGATCCTCGTTACCCTTTTCGATAATTGAAGAGTTTTGTCTTTCATCCACGTCATACAATATCCAACTTCCATCTTCAAAGTAACAACCTGTTGAAAATGGTACATTAGTTGCTCTTCCAATAACAATATTAAATTCTTGCAAATCTATACCTAACTCATTTATTTTATTTTCATATTCATTTCGTGTCATTTTACCACTACCCCATTGGACAAATTCCGCATCTTGACCATTATAATTATTAAAAAATTTCAAGCATTTGAAAGTGCGGTAAAACAATTGAAGAAACTTCTATACGGGTTCCTTAGGTAGGTGTTTAGGTTTGAAAGCTGTTTATATTCAGCACTGGGTAAACTCTCTTAAACGATCATTAGCTATTCTTGGAGACTAAAACAATTTATTCTTTTCTTAATCTTTTTATAAAGTTATCTAAAGCATCACTTTCATTATTGAATTTTGTAATAGAACCTGTAACCACGCTAGCCCTTTCATCAGTTACATATACTACCCATTGATCACTATCAACTCTAATTCCTACCTCATTTTCTCTTTGTAGCTGTTCATTAAACCAATTGTAACGTTTTATTTTCTTTTGCCTTATTATTTCTTTCGCTTCCAGTTGTGTCATTTGTTTATTCTCCTTTAATATAAAAATATATATAAATATCTTTTGATATTTTTCCATCCCATTTCATAAAAAAACCTTGAATGGCTTTAGCCACTCAAGGTTTTATTTTATTCTATCAAGATTCGGTTTCATGTATCATTTTTTATAACTGATCCAGATCTCTACTTGTCCACTTTTCTTATCTTCAAATGAAGTGACTTCTCCCCAAGTTCTATTATAAATTAATGAGTCTCCTTTTTTAATATCTGGTTTAAGTAATATCTCTTCTACCCATTTATCATGTATCTCTTTCTTTTTTTTAGCTTTATAATTAGCCCAATTATTATAAGTATTTTTCAAATTTTCATCAGCATTCTCGAGTTCAATACGAGAAACTCTATCATTTTGAAAGTTAACCACAACCCAAAAATAAATTCCATCTAACATAATTGCGTCCTTAAAAACAAACATATTATTAGATATATCGCTTGATAGTAGTTCATTTTGAAAATTTATACAAAAATCCTGTTTATTTGTATTTCCATTAAGTATTTTTCCTTTCACTAAAATATCACCATTTAATCCATTCAAATTAAAAACCTCATTTTCATTTAATAGAATTCATTATTTTACTATATTCTTCAAAGGAGATTTCAGAATTATTTAGAATAATTTCTTCATTTTTTAATCTCCTTATATAGTTATTGTGTAATAATTCATTGAAGTCGGCCATAAAAATTTGTTCCATACCACCTTTTCCAAATTGAGGATTATTTTTAGCTATACCATTCCCCCCTATAATATCAACATTTAGTTCATAAGCTCCCATTTTGTTTCTATAAATCGCCTTTTGCATTCCCTTTTCCCAATAGGGTTTAACCTGTAGTCCTTCAAATATGGTTTTCGAATTATTTCCAGCGTTTAGGATAGCTTCTTTTGTAGTAAAGTATCCTGTTGGGTAAGGCTCTCCAGCATAAAAAATATCCCCTTTTTTATACAGTTTATCTACATAATCATCAACACCAACATACGGATATGAGCCCTGCCAATTTTGAGCAACTTTTGAGGGACTATAATCTTTTACCATTCTCCTTAATTTTGGAGTGTTAATTTCTTTATGTAATTCTGCTGTTGTCATCTTTCCAAATTTATTGTATAAATATTCTAATCTATCTGCATATTTTCCTCTTTGCACACTTTTAATAGCCCCAGTTCCCTTAACATCCGCACCCTTACCACCACCACCACTCTTCACCGCAAACTTCTGTACTATATCCTTAATAGTCGTTTTATCAAAAGTGACATGCTTGTAGTTGTTTCCATACGCCGTGGCTACCTCTTCGACCCTGATACGAAGAGGTACTTCCACATTACCAATTTGCCGGCCGAATGCTTTTGCGTACTGAACCTGCTTTTGCGCAAATTCCTTGCTGTAAGGGACGAACTTTGTACCACTCGCTACTTTATCTGCGACCTTGGCAGCACCTGCCACACCGCCGATTCCGAGTGCCATCAACAGGCCGTTCTGGCGCTGTTCCTCGGTTAGCTGGTTGCCGAACATGTCTTTGCCGGTGACGGCTTCGGTTTTCTGGAGGAGGCTAAAGTCCTTCAATTATTTATAATAAAAGGACCCTAACAACTTATGTTAAGGTCCTTTTATTTTCCACCCAAAGTTTTCTAGGAAAAAAATTCTATTTTGAGTTCACAGCTTCTTTTATTTGTTCTACGACTTTATTAAGCCACTGTATAGGAGTTAATCCAATTGCAGGAAAATAAATTTCAGCATTAGTTCGAATATAGTTTTCCTTTTCTTGTTTTGTTCTATTACTAGTTAAAAATTCGTCACAATACTTTACCGTAAAAAGCAAACACTCTTTATTAGCTTCGTTTATAAACTCATCTAATGCTTGTTCAGGCGAACTAATATCCTGGTGGAATGTTCCACCTAAAAAATCTTCTAACTCTTCTAAGTAATCATAACTTTCATCCATTTAAATTCCTCGCTTCTTTATTTTTCTGGATATCCTGTTAGTATAAAATTGCCGTTTAAATCCTTTTTAAGTACAATTTTTGCGTTTGTAACATTCTCTGCAACTTCGGAGTTTCTTGATACACTTCTACCAATTATCTCTCCATCACCCTTGTATCTTAATGGTAATGTAGGTCTACTATTAGGGTCAGAAAGCCATTTTTGTATTTTCTTAATATTTTTGGGATTGTTTAAGACAGTATAAGCAACTTTCTCAGCTGTTGCCCTATCTATAAAAGTAGAAGAACCAGTAATTCTTGGATTATTTCTTATTCTTTCTAATAATTCTTCATCAGTTTTCCCAACATGTCTTTCAATCAAATGCCCACCTCTTGACTCATGTATAGCCAGTCCACCACCAGGTGCAAGAGAACTCTTATCTCCTGATTTAACATGATCTATGCCCCTAGAAATCTTCTCTCCTGAAACACCCTCTACTTTGCTATACTTCACAGTGAATGTCTGATAGGTTTCCTTAATTGTCTGCTTTTCCATCATAAATTGGCGAAGGGTTGGTCCTCCTGCGAGGGATACTTGTTCCATACTTATCCGTTTAGGGATTTCTTTTTTACCTATTGCTTCACCTATATTTTTTAACGTGGTTTTTCCTGATCTCGCTATGCCTGTTATTGTAGCTTTTGCGTACTGAACTTGCTTTTGCGCAAATTCCTTACTGTAAGGGACGAACTTTGTTCCACTTGCTACTTTATCTGCGACCTTTGCCGCACCAGCCACACCGCCGATTCCAAGTGCCATCAACAGCCCGTTCTGGCGCTGTTCCTCGGTCAGTTGATGGCCGAACATGTCTTTGCCTGTGGCGGTGAGGAGCCCGTATATCCCCTATTCGGTTTTCTGAAGGAGGCTATAATCCTTCAGTCATTATTATAAAAGGACCTTAACAACTTATGTTAAGGTCCTTTTACTCCATCTAATTCGTTTCTAGTAACCATTCTCGCGTCATAGTTAATGCCAAATAAAATAATCTGATAAACCCACTTTAGGTTCATTTGTATCACGTTCGATTAATTCTTATTTTTTTAATTTGAATACACTTAGACCTTCTGCATCACTACGAAAGATTTCTTGATTGTTTCATTTTTGTTTAATCTAACGAAAACGGTTTTCGCTCTTCTATTATTTCAACTTCATCTAAATTAACATTTTTAGAATAAAGATATTTATCAGTACGTTCAAATCCATACTTTTCGGCCAGTTTTAAATGAGGAGTTGATAGAAGAACTTTTCCATTCTCGCCATTAGAAGCTCCAAACAACTCTCCTTTATATTTTGCAAAAGAATGAATTAAGTATAGCTTTTCTACTTCATTTAAGGAAATAACTTTTGTATAAATATTATCTTTATAATGGATAAATCCATAAATAATATCTTCCTTATTATTGCTTATTAATTCTATAAAGCCTTCTCTTTCAGATTCAATAAACCTATACTCTTTCCCATTATAGATAGTATGCTCACCTTTTTTTATCATGGTAATCCTCCAACCTTAACTCACTATTTCCTTAACAAATTTCTGTTCTATTTGATTATATGTTCCAACTAAAGTTTCTTTTCCTTCAATAACTTGGTAAAGTTCTGCTCCATGCTTTGGAGGATAATAATTATCAAATCTAAACTCCGGTACAACTGTATCATTTCTAGACGCAGTAAAACCATTTAGTGTACATGGTGGAGCATCTTCATTAGTACCTCCAAATCTTTTACCATATGGCACATATATTGAATCCACTTCATTTGTCATAAATTTTATTACTCCGTAGGTACTTCCTCCTTCTGGAAATGGTCTTTTCCCATTCCAATCCGTATAATCTAGCCTCAAACTTTCAACGAAATCGTCATAAAGCTTTATATCATGTACATCTTCGGCTTTTGCAACGTAGCCTCCAATTTCAGAATATGTGCCATCTAAGTATTTTTCTATATCCTGACCTGGAATGGTTTTTTGTAAAATAGTTTTCCTTGTAATAGGTGGAACAGCTTCTCTAATTGTTTTTAATTTTTCTACTTCCAAATCGGTTAACTCATCATGAGATTTTAATTTTAATTCTTTAAATTCTGAAGAGGTCATACCTACATTCTTGAGTACATCATCTATTTTACTATTAAAGCCTTGTAAGTCCTTTAATTTTTTTGAGTCAAATTGGGTTTTAACTTTTCTACCGTTAGTTGTTTGTTCACTAATATTTTTAAGCTGTCGACTATCCACATACTTAGCCGCACCTGCCACACCACCGATTCCGAGTGCCATCAACAGGCCGTTCTGGCGCTGTTCCTCGGTCAGTTGATGGCCGAACATGTCTTTGCCGGTGACTGCTTCACCGAGGCCGTTGGCTGCGAGGAGCCCATATATCCCGTATTCAGTTTTCTGGAGGAGGCTAAAGCCTTTTGTCGTTTTATAGGCATCGAGCGCGTGGTTCGCTGCGTTGAGTCCTTTGGCCGTTTTGTAGATGGCGCTGCCGCCCTTGATGGCCCGGCCGGCCCAGCCGAAAACGGGGATGAATCCAGCGGCCGCCATGGCGCCGGCTGCGATTCGTTCGGCATCGGACAGCTTGCGGCCGGTTACTGGATCGACTCCTGTTGAGGCCCTGATTGAATCATAATATCCCGTGAATTCCCCTGTTAAGGTTTTTGTCGTATCCCAGGCTTTTTCGTACCATGGGCGGTTTTCGAGTTCTTCCATTTCACGTTCGATTTTCAGGGCTTCGGCTTGCTGCTTTTTGAAGGTTTGATAGTCTTTCATCTGACCGGCGACTTCATCCTTCACTTGATAGACGTCACTATTTTTGAATGCCGTTTGGTTGAAGGTCATCGGCGAAACGTTGCCGTCCTGTTTGGTGGCATCAAGCAAGGCACGGAAAAGGCCAACGGCCACGTTCTCCTGCCCGATGGACACATCATATTCTTCGACCAATTGCCGGTCGACATTCTCGACCTTTGTCACGGTGTCATCCAGCCTGTGCCCGGCCAGCGTGATTTTTTCATTAAAGTCTTTTTGGTCGAACCTATCAAGAGGCAGGATATCGTCAATGCTGTTCAAGATCCTTTGGAGATCGTTCGCTTGTTCATCGACAAGCGACTTCGCTTGGTTGATTCCGTTTGAGACTTCGCCATCTAAAAAGGGAACCTCGACCACCGTATTTCCGGAGAGATCCGCCTCTTCCAAGGTGGCCGGTATGCCTTCCAAAAAACTGATTTGGGTCGTGAATAGTTCCATCCAGGCATCCGCCACTTCGATTTGTGCTTCATAGAAGCTTTTGATGGCGGCAGCACCGGCTCCTTGAAACTCGTTATCCAGGCCGACGATGCCCTGAAATTCTTTCTTCAGGGCTGTGACTTCCTTCTTTAGTTCTTCATATTGCTTGGCGCGCGACTTGGTAGCGGCCGTCAATGTCTCGGCTTCATATATCTTCATCGCGTTGGATACCCATGTGAAGACGCTTGGGCGATGGCTTCATCCTGCTCTTTTAATAAGTCAATGTTGGCACGGGTATCTTCCACATTTTTCTGGACGATTTTGATATATTGCTCGAAGACCTTCTCCAGGTTCGTTTCCCGGTCGATCCATTTCGAGGTGAATTCCAATTTATTGTTGCCAAGCTCGCCTGCCGGCAAATTTCCAAGCGTGACTGTACCAAGTGCCGTCTTCACCTGATCGACTTGCTTCGTTACGGCGGGATGATTCAGTTTGATTGTCGTCATTAAAACAACCACCCTTTTAAATATGATATTTTTCTTTCCAATTGATCGATGACGGCTTCCCCTTTACCTAAAAGAACATCCGCTTCATGTGCTATCGTACCCGCTGCACTTAGAGCCTTTTTCTCTATATTAAGCAGCATGATTTTACCGTCGATTTTCTCTTGATAGTCGTCATAATCATCATGAATGATCGTTGACATTGCCTTGTATGCATCACTGCGGGCATCTTGAAAGTCTTCTGCACGGTTTCCCGTCCAGCTTTTACCCAGGTCCGGATTTTTAATTTTAGCAACTTCCCCCAGACATGCATTCTGTTCTTCTTTGATTTGTCTTTTTGCCTGCTCCAAACGATTGATTTTTTCATTAACATCGGACATTTTGCTGGAGAGGGCTGAGTGAATTTCACTCAATGAATTTGCATACACTTAAAAAATCACCTCAAACATACTGATCTCATTATGTAGACTGTCATATTTTTCATAATTTTCATTATAAGGATTATAGTATTAGAGTTAAATAGGGATAAATAAGCTATTTATGCTAGGTATTCAGGGAATCCTTCCCATAGGCACCATTTCCGAAATAGACTTATTACCCCTCTTTTTCCATTTTTAACATAAAAAGAGGGTGCAAGCTGCACCCTCTAAATATTTACTGCATTATTTGAATTCCTTTTCGTCAAATAAATGTGGAACTTTCACCTTTTTCCCTTTTTTATGATTAAGATCAGGTTTTTTGGCTTCGATTTTAGCTTGGTCATAAACGGCCGTGCCGACAATTTCAGCAACATCCTGAAGCTTTTCTTTTGAGATTTTATCAATGGTATCATCTGGTGTATGATACCAAGGTTCTGATGGACTGTGGATGAATAAAGCAGCGGGAATTCCAGCCTCAGCAAAGGATACATGGTCACTTCTCCCGCCTTGTCCATATGGAGTCGGCTCACCATTCAGTCTTGTACTTGATGCCTGGGCAAGCTCGGTTACAAGGTTCATTTCTCCATCATTAGTCAAAATGACCAAATCTCCGGCATCCCTGCTTCCCACCATATCGAGATTGAAGTTGGCAATGGTCCGCTTGATATCATCATCAGGGAGATTGCTCACATAATGCTCTGAACCCAGCAATCCATTTTCCTCTGCCCCAAAGGTGACGAAGCGAATTTCCGTGTCTGTAGGAAGATTCTTCAGAACACGTGCAAGTTCAAGGGTGACGGATGTTCCTGATGCATCATCATTCGCTCCGGGTGCTCCCGCGACGGAATCATGATGTCCAGTAATGTAAATGATATCGCTCTTTTTTGCTTTATTGTTCTTTGTTGCTTTTTTCGTTGCCACTACATTATAAGAGGTTTTTTCTCCAGAATAAGCTCCTTCGATTTTTAATGAGGCTGTCAATTTGACTTCAGCATTCAGTTTTTCCAGAAGGGCTTCTCCATCCTTTTTGGTGATCGTGACGGATGGAATATATTTGTCATTAGCCCCTCCGAGTGTCCCATTTAATTCCCCATCAGCATTATTGAACAGGATGACACCCAATGCTCCTTTTTCTGCTGCATTCAATACTTTCTCTGCAAAAGTGAGGCTGCCTCTTTGTATAAGGGCAATCTTCCCTGCAACGTCGGTTTCCTCAAGGTCTTCTTTCGTTCCTAAACCGGCATATACCACTTCACCGGATAGGTCCCCATTAACTGAATAGGTTAAATTATTCGCTTTGATTTCGCCATCAACTCCGGCAACAGACAGCTCGACCAGATTTGGGTCTGTATAAGATAAAAAATTGAACTCTTCAATATCGGCTTTATAGCCATAAGATTGGAATTGCTTTTTGATGAATTGGACGGCTTTATACTCAGAATCCGTACCGGCCACCCGAGGTGTTTGTGAGAGGTATTCAATATTCTTGTAGATTTTATCGGCATCGATTCTTTTAATGACTTGCTTGTCCGTGGATGGCGCTGATAACACCGGCGATGAATGTGGCGCTGATAATGCGGTGGTTGCCCCGGCTGTCCCGAGTGTCAATGCTGCGATTAATGTTACCGACATAAATTGTTTTTTCATAGATTGCCTCCCAGTTTAATAGATTCCTCCATAATTTTACAATATATAAAAAATACGAACTAGGTAGGTTTATCCCTATTTATGCATGTCTAAAGTACCGAATTTACAAATTAAAGAAATGAATAGGAGGTTTGGCACGCGCCAAAAGTTCTCCCCCAATCGATATTTTGTCATATTATATAAAAATACCTGTAATCCAAACAGGATTTCCGCTCTTTTTCGGGAAAATAATACAGAAGAGATAGAATTTCTACAGGAAGAAGGCGCAAAGATGTCGATAACAAAATTTGTGATGCCGGAAGTGATTTTTGGAAAAGGTTCGATTGAACAAGCTGGCGAGGCATGCTTGCGGCTAGGTGCCAAAAAGGCGCTGATAGTAAGCGACTCCGGGGTGGCCAATGCTGGCTGGTTAGATAAAGTCATTACATCCTGCCAAGATGCAGGCCTTGCTTTTGCTACCTTCATTGAAATGACGACCAATCCGAAGGACAGGGAGATCGAGGCCGGCTGTTTGGCATTTAAAGAACAAGAATGTGATGCCATCATCGGGTTGGGTGGAGGCAGTGCTTTGGATGTCGCCAAAGGGGTTGCCCTTTTAGTAACGAATGGCGGCATCATCAGTGATTATGAAGGGGTTGATAAAGTCCACTCTCCCCTCCCGCCCATGGTGATGATCATGACCACTGCAGGATCGGGTTCGGAAGTATCTCAGTTTTCGGTGATCGTCGATTCATTCCGCGAGAAAAAAATGACGATCATTTCAAAATCACTCGTCCCCGATATTGCAATAGTCGACCCTGGTACCTTAACCACCTTGGGACCGGATTTGACAGCAGCTACGGGAATGGATGTTTTAACCCACGCCATCGAATCCTATGTTTCAATCGCTGCGACACCTTTGACAGATGTACAAGCCAAAAACGCTCTTTCCATCGTTTCCCGCCACTTACGCCCCTCTGTTGCATCCAGGCATAATGAGGAAGCAAAAAAAGCGATGGCGATGGCGAGCCTTCAAGCTGGACTCGCCTTTTCCAATGCCATTTTGGGAGCTGCCCATGCCATTTCACATGCCCTAGGCGGCAAGTACCTCCTTCCGCATGGTGAAATCAATGCGATACTCCTTCCCCATGTCATGTATTTCAATCGAATTGCCTCACCAAGGCGATTCAGCGAGATTGCCGACATCATGGGCATCGATACACGGGCATTGACCGAGCAGGAAGCAGGAATGGCAGCCATTAGCTTCGTAAGGGAATTATCACAGGATATAGGGGCTCCCAAAAGTTTAAGTGATGTCGGCATTACGAAAGAAATGATAGATCCCATTGGGATGACCGCTCTTGAGGATGCCTGCATGATCACGAATCCTCGTGATATGTCATTAGAACAGATTAATCATCTGCTTCTTACTGCCCTTTAAGAGGTGAAACGCATGAACAAACTTGAATTGATAGATTTAATGACAGGTGTGAAATCTGCAAAGAAAACGTATTACACGGAACTTAAGAAAACCGTGGATCAGCTGAAGAAGAAGAATATGCAGCTTGAAATCATGAATGACATCACAAAAAATATGAATATGGACATCGACATCCAAGAGATTCTTCGAAATGTTATTGCAAAACTTAAACAGCTCATTACCTTCGATGACAGTCATTTTGTCATATTGCATGAGGAAGAACCTGCCCTGCTTCACATCTCCCCTAATGGGCACTGCGAACTTGAAATGGATCCCAAAAACTTGTTACATCGTTTTCAGGATTTCTCATTGGCCTTGAAGGAAAAGCAGCCGATTCAGGTGGAAGTTAACCAGTTACCGGACTTGCCGGAAAAGGAACGTCTATTATCCCTTGAGATCGAATCACTTCTATTAGTCCCTTTATACGGAAAAAGTAAAAAAATCGGAATCTGGACGTTCGGCAGGAAGAAAAAGAACACATGGCTTGAAGATGAACTCGAATTTCTTGAGCAACTATCCAACCAGCTTGCATTAACTTTGGAGAATGCCCAGCTTTATAAGGAAGTTCTTCATTCCAAACAGGAATGGGAGGATACATTCAAGGCAGTTGAAGACATGATCCTCGTCTTTGATCACAAAGGAACGGTCTATCAATCCAATGATTCAGCCAGGGACTTCTCCGACCTGCTTGCTTTAATTGAAAAATCCCAATCTCTGATTCAAGATACCTTTACGTGTAATAAGCCAGGGTTTCAGGAAATTCTCCTTCAGCATGATACCATTTTGGAAATGCATGCCTACCCGATTCAGAATAAGGAGCATCAAGTATATGGGGTCATTGCTTATTATAAAAACGTCACCGAAAGAAGACAGATGGAAGTCCAGCTATTGCATGCCGGGAAACTTGGGGCGATTGGTGAAATAGCAGCAGGGATTGCCCATGAATTGAATAGCCCATTAACGGCCATTCTTGGTAACTCGCAAATTTTATTACGGAAAACCCCACAGGACAATCTGGATTATATGCTATTGGATGATATCAAGATTTGCGGAGATCGATGCAGGCAAATAGTGAAAAGCCTGCTTACCTTTTCAAGGCAGGATGAGTATAGATTCCACTATTACTCTATTAATGAAGCCATTCACCAGGTCCTGAACCTATTGAAGTTCCAACTTGGGAAGAAGCAGATTTCCCTCCATCTTACCCTTCAGGAAGACCTTCCTTTCATTAAGGGCAGCCAGCCGCAGATCGAACAAATCATCATCAACTTGCTATTGAATGCCAAGGACGCATTGGATGAGTCCGGCCAAACGGAAAAAGCGATTGCAATAACTACCTATACAGAAAACAAGTTCATGGTGGTTCAGGTGACTGATAACGGAACGGGGATTGAAAAAGAACGCCTGCCCTTCATATTCCATCCCTTTCATACGACTAAAGACCGTGAAAAAGGTACGGGTTTGGGGCTGTCTGTAAGCCTCGGCATCGCCAAAGACCATGGCGGAAGGATCGACGTTTTGAGCACACCAGGGCAAGGAAGCACTTTTTTCCTGAGGCTTCCCTTACAAGCAGACGAAGAAAGGGGATGATAAGGTGGTTCATTTACTTGTGGTAGACGATGAGAAAGAGGTTGGGACTTTTTTATCCCGCCTTTTTACGATGAAAGGTTACCTCGTTCAAGTTGTGAATAGCGGGACGGAGTTTCATGAGATCGATTGGAATCAGCAGCGTTTTGATGTCGCAATGATAGACCTGAAGCTTCCGGATTGTGATGGTCTTTCCCTCCTGCAGCATCTAAAACAACTGCAGCCGCGTTGCAAGGTACTGATCATGACCGGATACAGCACCGTCAAGACCGCCGTTGATGCCATGAAGCTCGGCGCGAGTGATTACATGGAAAAACCTTTCGTGGATATTGAAGTACTGGAAAGGCAGATTGACAACCTATTGAATGAAAATGAAGCTTTGAATCAGCATTTCATCCATAAGCTAGCCGAGGATTCAGGACTCATTGTCGGTGAAAGTCCTTTAATGAAGAATTTGATTGAAACGGCTTTCAAGGTGGCCCAAAAATCCGTCAATGTATTAATTGAAGGAGAAACCGGAAGCGGAAAAGAAGTGCTTTCCCGCTTCATCCACATTGCCAGCCCCCGAAACCATGAACCTTTTATCGGCATCAATTGCGGAGCAATCTCTGAATCCCTGCTTGAAAGCGAATTATTCGGTCATGAAAAGGGAGCTTTCACAGGAGCGACCCAGCTGCGAAAGGGTTTTTTCGAAATTGCTGGGAATGGGACGCTTTTCCTTGATGAAATTGCGGATGCGAGTCCCGCCATTCAAGTCAAATTGCTTCGGGTTTTGGAAACGCGGGAATTCATGCGGGTTGGCAGCAGCGGGACATTACGGACGAACGCCCGGTTAGTGGCCGCCTCCAATGAAAATCTGCAGCAGGCAGTGGACAAAAATAAATTTCGGGAAGACCTATTTTACCGACTGAACGTCGTGACTCTCGATATCCCGCCATTAAGGAGCCGAAAAGAGGATATTCCCTTGCTTGTCCGTCACTTGGTTGAGAGAAATGGTCATGGAGATATTTCTTTTTCCAATGAAGCCATTGAAAAATTACAGCAATACAACTGGCCAGGCAACATACGCGAACTTTCTAATGTGGTCATGCGCACGCTAACTCTTGCAGACCATAAGTCGATAATAACCGCCAATGATATCTCACTATCCAACAGTCAGATCACTCCTGACAAAAATGTGTCACCTAATGCGATTCAGTCAACTGAAAACCTTCTTGAAGAGTGGCGAAAAAGGCTGGTGGCTGATTTTAATGAGAAGGATGAACTGATGCTTGAAGACATCCTTACGGAAATCAAACAGCTTCAATCAACAATCGGAAAGGAGCTCGTCATGCAGGCACTGCAAAAAACCTACGGCAACCGGAATGAAGCTGCCAAATGCTTGCAGATATCCATAAGGAAATTACGTTATATATTAAATGAGAAGAGCCAGACATAATAAAAAGGAGGATGCCCCGTTCCAGGGCTTCCTCTTCTTTTCCTATTCTAGCGTTAATACGATGCGTCCGTTGATTTCTCCCTTTTCCATCATTGAAAACACGTCATTGATCTCATCAAGCTTTCTTGTTTCAATATTCGTTCTGACTTTACCCTCAGCCGCAAATTGAACAGCTTCCTGTAAATCTTTTCTCGTCCCGACGATGGACCCTTTTACAGTTACCCCATTTAACACTGTATCAAAAATCGGGATGGGAAGTTCATCATTCGGCAAACCGACTACGACAAGTGTGCCGCCCCTCTTGATTGAACTGTAAGCCTGTTCGAAAGCTTTTTTCGTAACCGCTACAGAAATGGACGCCTGCACACCGCCGACTTTATCCTTTATGGCCTGTACAGGATCGGTCTTCAGTCCATTAACCGTGTAATCCGCCCCAAGTTCCGTTGCCAGATCAAGCTTATCATCTTGAATATCGACAGCAATCACATTAAAGCCCATCGCTTTTGCGTATTGCAGCGCAACATGTCCCAATCCGCCAATTCCATAAACCGCTACCCAATCACCAGGTTTTGCTTCCGATACTTTAAGAGCTTTATAGGTCGTTACACCTGCACAGAAAATTGGTGAAACCTCCGCAAAGTCAAGCCCTTCAGGAACCTTCACCACATATTTGGCAGGTGCTTTACAATATTCAGCATACCCGCCATCCACGGAATAGCCTGCATTCAATTGATCCAAGCAAAGCGTTTCCCTTCCGGTCAGACAATATTCACAATCACCACAGGCCGAATAAAGCCATGGGATCCCAACACGGTCACCCACTTTCAAGGAAGTTACGCCTTCTGCCACCTTTTCTATAATGCCCACACCCTCATGTCCGGGGATAAGCGGAAGCTTGGGTTTTACCGGCCAATCACCATGTACCGCATGCAAATCGGTATGACACACGCCACAGGCTTTAATTTTCACTAATATCTCACCATATTCCAACTCTGGGATGGGAACTTCTTTAATCTCAAGTTTTTGGTTAAATTCATTGACGACCGCCGCTTTCATTGTCTTGACCTGTTGTTTCGCATTTACAGTGCTTGCCCCTTGTTTTACATTCATGATCCATTTTCCTCCCTTAATCCAGTGGATATTATTTCTTACTACTACTTACAAGATGCAAGTGCCATGCCACTGCAAAAAGGCCAAGAAGACAACAATCACAAAAAAAAAGTGCCGAAAAATCGGCCCATTTGGACGAATTAACGGCTCAAGTTGGACGAAATCCGGTTTGTATATTGCAGAAAAAATGGCTCACCCTATAAATAGGAGGTGTCTAAAACATGGACCAATTTGAAAAAGCCTATGAATCATATAAACAGCAGGGAACACCGCAAGCAAACCAACCTGATTCAGCAGGAAAAGAAGAAATCATCGCCGTAAGGAAAAATGAAGAGGACAATATTATCGCCATCAAGACGAACTCCGGCCGCGAACTCGACTACCCCACTGCCCTTGCGGAAGCAAAGGCGGGCAACCTGGCCAATGTTGACGTCTTTCATAAATATGGACGTGACATATTGCGGAGTGAGCCCGATGGGATAAAGGAAAATAACCTGGATCAACTGCCGGAGTTTTGAATTTTCGGGGAGACTGCCTGATATGGGCAGTTTTTTTCTGTCTGGATGAGCAAAAAAAGAACCAGCGTGATTAGCCGGATCTTATTTTTCGTAAGGATAGGATTCAGAGATTTCGAGCAGTCGGCCGCAGGACTCGACAACCTCGATGATTTCCATCCATGACATGTCCAGCCCCAGTTCATTAGCATGGGAAATCTTATCCCGTAATTTCCGGATGGCGTTCGCATCCTTCTTCCCTTTACTTTTCGACGGGATTTGGAAGAAGCACCTCAACTCTTTATCTTTATGTATAATATCGAATTTATCACTGATTTGCAGGCACTCTATTATATTGATATCCTCATTTTTATCGATTCTCCTTCTATATAATTCGGTTGCCTTTTCTAAACGGTCTTCGCTGATCATTGGATACCAGCTGCCATCGCCGAATCTATCCAGGATGATATCACTCATCCTCATTTCCAATAAGGTAATATATCCGAATATCAGCATCCTGATCGGAGGCTTTTGAAGGTCGGCATGGGTAATCAACATTTTAATTGAATTATTCTCCAATACGAACACCCTTGTTTTATTCTTAAAAATATGGAGAAGCTGGATCAAAGGGGTTGAATCCGAAACCATTTCCCTTGGTGAAAAGTTTTTCAAATATTCAGAAATAGTTCCTTCACCTAGTTCTTGTCTTTCGATATAACCGATGATTTCCCCTTGATCTTGGACTGCCAATATATCAAAATTCTTTTTTTCCAATGCTTTCTGAATATCCAGTGCCAGATCATTTTTATGGCAAAACTCAAGCTCCTGGGCAATGCTCTTAACCGTTATATTTTCTTCATAAAGTGTTTTAAGACTAAGATAGCTACTATTGCTTTTTCTTTCGCTTCCATTTAACATCTTTCAACCTCCGCTCAGGAACACTTTCTGCCCTTTTTCCGCTTTAATCATAGAAATGCATGCGGCCCCCACAAATAAAGTCCACTGCAGTGGACTCAATCCCAATCATGTGGATCTAATTTTTTGGCACCCATTAATCAAATGCCATCAACTGCATTGCCTACTGCCGTTTCCTCATTCCCCCTTTCTTCCCAGCCCTTACAAACATCCACCCAATCCTTCGCACCTGAATATTCAAACAATTCAGCGAGTGTAAGTTCTATTGCAGAGTTCGCACTTCCGCAAGCCGGGAACAATGACTCGAAGCGCTTCATCGATACATCTAGAAAAACAGCTAAATCGTTTGCCAGACCAAACGGGCAAACTCCCCCGATTGCATGGCCTGTCTGTGCAAGCACTTCTTCAGGCGCAAGCATTCGTGCCTTGAAGCCGAATGTCTGACGAAATTTCTTATTATCCACTTTGGCGTCCCCTGCGGCAACTACCAAAATCGCGTGTTCACCTTCCCCTTTAAAGGAAAGAGTCTTAGCAATCCTCGCTGGTATAACACCGATGGTTTCCGCTGCCTCAATCACCGTAGCACTCGATGTTTCGAACTCCTTTACGTCGCCTTCCCGATTCCATTGTTTAAAATGGCTTTTGACACTCTCGATCGACATATTATACTCACTCCTTTGACATACATATTGAAATAATATCATCCTTCATTGCAATAAATCAAAATCCCATTGTGCTACTTCTCCTGCTTGGAAACTTATAAATTAAAACCATTCTTTACAAATTGACGAAACAAGCGTACATGCGATACTATTAAACATTGGGTAAACGCCTACACGTGGTTCGTAACCATCCCACGATAAAAAACTAGGGAGAGAGTAAAATGAATGTTCGTACACTCGTGATAAACGGGTTATTGGCTGCCTTGTATGTGGCGGTCTCATTGGTGTTTAAACCAATAGCTTTTGAGATGTTCCAATTCCGAGTACCGGAAATGCTGAATCATCTGATTGTATTCAATAAAAAGTATATCTACGGTATCGTTGGCGGAGTCTTCATATCGAATCTTCTCTTTTCACCGATGGTGCCATATGATTTGATTTTTGGAGTGGGGCAATCCCTGCTTGCCTTATTGCTTGTCATTTATGTTTCTCGTTTCATAAAAGGCATTAAAGGACGGATGATCGCCACGATTATCTTTTTCACGTTCACAATGTTCTTAATTGCAATTGAACTGAACCTTGCCTTTGGCTTGCCATTCTGGCTAAGCTGGATGACCACGGCTGTCGGTGAGTTCGTTGTCCTCCTGATTGGAGCTCCAATCATTTATGGAATGAACAAAAGAATTCAGTTTGAAAAGTGGCTTTAAAAGGAATCTTCGAACCTTTAAGCCACTATAATGGAAAAGAGCTGTCTGCATGATGCGGCAGCTCTTTTTTTTCACCAATGAACTCGAAAATGATAAACTATTAGCAAGAATGGTGGTGGCCCTTTGAAAAAAGTCCTGACCATAATCGGTCTGCTTGTAATTGCAATATTTATATACTCTAATGCAGATCTGTTCACTTTGGTTTGGAAAAGTGACCTGGATTCTGTTATTAGCATATTGAAGGAAAACCTTTTGCTTACATTTATTGTGACATTCGTATTGATGTTTGTACAAAATTCTTTTACAATCATCCCCTTAATTTTACTCCTGACTATCAATGTCACGATATTCGGATTCATATATGGCTATCTATGGAGTTGGTTTACAAGTGTTGTTGCCTCAGGATTCATTTTTTATGCAGCAAGAAACTGGTTTCAGGAGCTTCTCTTAAAGAAGATTGGCGAAAAGTGGCAAGAAACCGTTGTGGAGCATGGCTTCATGTACGTTTTTACAGGCAGGATTTTCCCGCTTATCCCAACAAGCTTAATTAACTTGGCAGCTGGCGTCAGCACTGTCACGTACAAGGATTTTTTATTAGCGACGGCGCTTGGCAACCTTATATACTTTTTCTTCCTATCGCTGATTCCCTATGGACTGCTATCTGTTGAAATGAACCAATACACGCTAGCTGCACTCGCACTCCTCTTCTTACTATTTTTCATTATCTATAAGCGTGCAAAAAAGAAAAAGAAACTTACCTTCTACAGAAAAAACAGGTGACCACATTGGCCCTGTTTTTTTATTTAGGATTCTGCATATATTTTTTTCCGATAGTTTGTTAAAATGTGTATGTAATTTCACCTTTGAAACGTCTTAAAATCAGGGAGAATCTCCATGTCCAAAAGCTCCATCTTAGCAATATATATCCTATCCGGGATTCTTACATTAGTCGTGTTCGACTACTTTTTAATTACAAATATCCAAAACAAAGAGGTCTTTATTCAACTTCAAAGAGTGGAAGGCTTTGTTTTCCTTTTATCCATAGGCTTGGTCTTATATCTTTATTTAGCTAAAAGAGAAGAATTCAAACGATTAAAAGAAGCGGAACAACGTCGGCGTACACTCATCAATTCAATGGTGGATTTCGTTAACTTCAAGGATGGTGATGGCCGATGGCTTGAATCCAATACCTTCGGGCTGCAATTATTTCAATTGGAGCATGTAGATTATAAGGGAAAAAGAGACAGTGAGCTCGCAGAATACTCGGAATTTTATAAAGAGTCGTTGATCTACTGTGAAGTTTCCGATGAAGAAACGTGGGTAAAAGGGGAAATCACACGGTGTGAGGAAATCATCCCTCTTCCCGATGGCAATCACAAGACCTTTGATACAATCAAGGTTCCCTTGTTCAATGAGGATGGTTCACGAAAAGGCTTAGTCGTCATTGGCAGGGATATTTCTGAAAGGGTTGTCGCGGAGAATCAATTATTCGAAAGTGAACAACGCTATAAATCATTGTTTGAACACAACCCATATCCGATGCTGATGCTTGATTTAAACGGAATGATCACGACCGTGAATCCTAGATTTGAAACGGTAACAGGCTTTCAACAGGAAGAAATACATGGAGCCTCATTCATTAATTTGAACTTTTCCGCAGTAGACGCGGAATTGATCCGTACATCTTGCCAATATGTCATGGAAAATCATAAGGGGATCAAAAAAGGGAAAGATATAGAATTTCTGACGAAGTACGGGACGCCCATCTTACTTTCTTGTACGTTTGTCCCGATGATGGTTGGCGAGGATTTAGTCGGAATCATTACTTATGCTAAAGAAGTCACTCAAATCCGGGAAACCGAAGCACGCTTAAGAAGAACCGAAAAATTATCGATAGTCGGCGAACTTGCCGCAAGTGTGGCCCACGAGGTACGAAACCCGCTGACTTCTTTAAAAGGTTTCGTCCAGCTGCTTAAAAAGAGCGACCATCCCTATGAACAATACTACACAATCATGTTAAGTGAGTTGGACCGGATCAATCTTATTGTAAGCGAGTTACTCGTTCTGGCAAAACCACAGGAACTTCCATTCAGCAAACATCAAATCATCGACCTGATGAATGATGTCAAAACCTTGTTGAAACCAGAGGCGGACTCGTACCCCACCCAAATATCAATATCTGTTAAAAACGAAATACCGCATCTATTATGTGAGGGAAATCAACTAAAACAAGTTTTCATAAACATGCTCAAAAATTCAATGGAGGCATCCGCCGATCACATTTGGATTGATTTCGAACGCATGGACAATAACCTTTCCATCACCATCAAAGATAATGGAAGCGGAATTGAAAAAAACCGGATAAAGCATCTTGGAGAACCTTTCTATTCTTCTAAAGAAAAAGGAACCGGATTAGGACTGACAGTCAGTTGTCGAATCATCGAGGCGCATCGGGGAAAGGTCCGCTTTAACAGCGAACTAAACCACGGAACCGAGGTCCAAATCATTTTGCCCATAAAATCTTGAATCCGAGGACAAGCCTAAACCTTGTCCTTTTTTGCAGGATTCAGAACGATCCTATTTAAGCTGAGAGTGAAGAAATCCTCCTTTATATTCCCAAAGAATGACACAGTCTCGACAGGCTGTTTCACATTAACCTGGCCTTCTATATCATTGGATGTATCGCTAACTTTCTTGCCAGCCGTACTCATTTGTGTTGCCTCAACTTCAGCTTCTTTTGTTTTGACATCATCCACGGTTTCTTCCTCATCCATCTCCACCTCCATATCCTTTTCAAAAACAAGGACGTAAGTCCGGCGCGGTAACGGAAATGGCCGTCTTCGCTTAATCCTTGATCTTCACGTGTTTACTGCTCTCACCGTCATATTCAATCGTTGCTCCGCTGGAATTTGTCGCTGCATCCATTTCGACTGAAGAAATATAATTATCGACCTCGATATGATAGGTATGCTCATTAGATTCAAAAGATTTGTTCCATACTCCGGTTGGTACAGTAAGATTGTTCAACACTGGTGCATTATTTCCTTCCTCACCTAAAGAATCTGCTGACGCTACCTTCTCTATAGAATCCGTTTTCAGTTTTTGTGTTGAACTACTTTCAAGTTGCTGTCTTTTCGGTAATTGGCTGGCACCACTGCTTGGTTTTAGATTACCCGAGGATTCCGCTGATGTTAATGATGATTTACTCTCCTTATCCGAGGATTCTGCTGATGTTAAAGATGATTTTTTCTGAGGATAATTTTGATGGCTTTGGTGCAAAGCGGAATCCCCAACCAATACTATGGTTATAATGGAGGGAGGCAGGTCACCTAACCTTATTGTTATCACTTTTCTAGCGAACCTCTTAAACTGCCTTTAGATAACTAATTTATTTTCACTGTTTTTTCACATTTTCCTTTTATAATAAACTTACATAATCTGATGAAAGGATGATGGCACACAAAGATGAAAAAATATTTTTGGCTGATAGTCAGCCTGTTCGTTTTGCTTTTAAACCCGGCAATGGCTTTTGGTCATGCTACAATAATAAGCTCTAATCCTAGCCCGAATGAAGCGATGGATACTCTTCCTGAAAAAATCAGCATTCAATTCAGTGAGAATATACAACCAGCTTTCCATTCGCTTGAGGTATTCAGCCAAGATGGGGACAAAATTCAAATCCAAGACAGTGCAATCTCGGAACAAAGTGAAAAAGTACTGGAAGCTAGATGGAATGGCACTATCGATGAAGGGATTTACTACATTAAATGGAGGGTGGTTTCGAGTGATGGCCATCCCATTGAAGGAACAATACCCTTTCAATTCGGAGACTCAGCCGGTCTTTCAGACCAAGAAAATTCCGAAGTGAATGCAAGTTTTCCGAATTCCTTCAATGTAATCCTGCAAAGTCTTCAATACATATGCTTCGCTGCCCTAACCGGAATCCTTTTTTTTAGATTATCGTTAATACAGGATTCTCGACTTTTTGAAGCTAGCAGAAGAACTCGTCTATACCTTTGGCTTTCATATGCAGGTTTAGCATTTTCCATCTTCTGCAGTCTGCCTTTAAAAGTTACAATTGATGCTGGCGTAGGTTGGACTGATGCATTTAAAGTTAGTTATATAAAAGAAGTATTGAATGGGACAAACTTTGGATCGGTCTGGATCATTGAAATTCTAATATTGCTGCTTCTATTTTTAGTGATTTATTTCATGCTTGAGAACTCCCTGAATAAATCACTACCTTACCTCTCTTTCATCATAATTGCCTGCTTGATGATTTGTAAGGCTTTTACTGGACATACAGCAGCCGTTCCTAATCAGGTACTGGCCGTTTTGATGGATTTCCTTCATTTATTGTCCATGGCTTTATGGCTCGGCGGCCTTATGGCCTTATTGGTGATTTTGCCTGGGCTTGCCGATCGGCAGGCAGTTCAAGAAGATAAGAAAACGTTTTATTGGTCGATCATTTCAAGGTTTTCCAAATGGGCATTTCTGTTTGTAATCATACTGATTGTCAGCGGGATATATAGCAGTTTACAGCATGTACCGACTATCCATTCATTGTTTAACACAACATATGGCCAATTGTTACTAGCGAAAGTCGGTCTCATGTTAGTCATGATCGTTCTAGGAGGCTTTCATTTTCTCCGAGGGAAAAAGCAAACGAAAAAACTTGGTTATAGTGTGGGAATGGAGTTTGGTTTAGGGGTCGTCATACTACTCGTTGCAGCTCTATTGACAAATATCCAAACTGCCATGTCTTCTCCCGGGCCCATTGAAAAGACCTTGCTGACTGAAGAAAATAATGAGGTTACATTAATGGTGACCCCCAATGAAGTTGGAGATAACCTGATTCAAGTAAACCTTTCCAATGAAGGGAAGCCAATTGCTGATATAGAGCAGCTTACAATCACAATGCAGCCATTAGATACGCCAAATGGTGAAATGAAGCTGCAGATGAAGGAGAAAAACACAGGTACATTTACATCAAAGTCTATATTAACCATGCCAGGAAAGTGGAGTATCCATGTTCACGGATTAACTGAAAGCCTGGATTCAATCAATGCTGATTTTATAGTTTTCATAGGAAATTCATGACAGGAGGGATTAATACTAATGAAAAACATTTCAAAGCTTCTTATTTTTACTTTTGCCGCATTATTCATTTTTTCCGGTTCAGCATATGCTCACGTTACAGTCAAGCCTAGTTCATCTGCACCTGAGGCGTGGGAAACTTATACACTCAAAGTACCAGTAGAAAAAGAAACTGCCACTACAAAGGTGACTTTAAAAGTACCTGAAGGGGTTACTTTTGAAAGCTATCAGCCTGTACCGGGGTGGAAAGTAACGACAGAAGGTGACAAAGATGGGCATGTAAAATCGGTAACTTGGGCAGCAACTGATGAAGGAATAGCAGCTGGACAATTCCAGCAATTCTCTTTCGTAGCACAAAATCCTAAAGAAGAAACGAAAGTTGCATGGGATGCATTTCAGTATTACGAAGATGGTGAAATTGTTGAATGGAGCGGTGATGAAGGCTCAGACCTACCGCATTCTGTAACGGAGATTACAGTTGCGCCCAAGGCTGATGCAGAACCTGCGGACCATGGCCACAAAGATGAGGCTGACACTAATGATTCCACGGCAACTGACAATTCAAAGGATTCAGCAACATCAGAAGGTGATGGCAATCAAACGCTGATCATCACTCTGGCTGTCATTTCACTAATTCTGTCTATTGTAGCGCTTTTTGCAGCTCTAAGGAAAACTAAAAAATAATCATTATGGAAGGTGCCCCAAAAATTCTTGAGGCACCTTTTTTCTCTTCTATTATTCCATGACCACCGATTTACTCGGTAACTTAATGTTTTCTGATTCTATTGTAATCTTAATCGATTTATCAGCTCTTTGGTCCGCTATCGTTAAGTTAAGCAACCCATTTCCCTGTGCTTTTTTGCTTATTCCCAGATCTTCCGTACTTTTCACCAGCTGTGCATATAATTCCGCTTCAGTTAAATTGCGGTCAAATTCCTTTTCAGCAATCACTTTCAAGAGGGCTGCTGCACCGCTGACATGTGGCGTAGCCATTGACGTTCCGCTCAACCTGGCATATTTATTTCCTGGATACGTAGAAAGAATATCAACCCCTGGCGCCACCAAGTCAATTTCATCATTCGTATTTGAAAAATCCGCTAAATTTCTGCTTAAGTCCACAGCTCCGACTTCCACTACCTCGGGATATGCTCCTGGATAATCCAATTCATCCGTTTCATGACGCCCATCACCGCTATTTCCGGCTGCACAAACAACAAGGATATCGTTCTGAAGGGCTTTTTGAATGAGTTTGTGTTCAGCCTCATCCGGAGGCCCGCCAAGTGAAAGTGAAATAACCGAAACCTTTTCTTCATTAGGTCCCCGCCAATTGATTGCATACTCTAGAGCCCCATTAATCCAATCTATATCACCTTGCCCTTGACCATTTAGGGCCTTTAACGCTAATATGCTCGCTTTCGGAGCCACTCCCACTACACCAGCATTATTAATGGCAGCCACAATCGTACCGCTGACATGTGTCCCATGTCCATTATCATCTTGATAATCCCCAGTAT
Source organism: Peribacillus sp. NPDC058075 (assembly GCF_042885195.1). Taxonomy (NCBI): domain Bacteria; kingdom Bacillati; phylum Bacillota; class Bacilli; order Caryophanales; family Bacillaceae; genus Peribacillus; species Peribacillus sp. NPDC058075. The sequence goes on from NZ_JBHVSL010000003.1 coordinate 325,503, forward strand.
TGGTAAAATCCTTCCCGCCAATGATTCTTTCTTTGAGGTCTGGATGTCCCTTGTCAATGCCTGTATCGATGACGGCAACTACCACGCCCTCACCATAATTGCTTTTCTCCCAAATCGCCGGTGCTTTCACAAGCTCGACACCCTCAGGAATCTTCTCTTTCACCGTTTCCATTACTTCAAGAACTTTGTAAGGTATTAATCTTCTTTCTCTTGTCATTTGATTACCCCTTCCTTCGTTCAATAAGTTAAACTGCCATCAGTGTGGGGATTTTCATCCCGTCTGGTTGCCGTTTACCGTTGAAAGAGATGAGATCAAAAAACCCTTCTCTCTTATATATACCAGATTTATGAAAATAAAAAAGAAGTTTTTGGAAAATTCCGTCTAAATGACTACTTTTTATTTCTTTTTGTGTTATTATCTGGTATCCTAATTATAGAACAAACGTTCGTTAAATACCATATTTTTTTATTCATTACTCAATTTTTTACCAAATAAAAAAGAAGCGACCCGAATCGAGTCAGCTTCCATGAGATGTTAAGCCGCGCCGCAGCATTTTTTGTATTTTTTCCCGCTTCCACATGGGCAAGGTTCGTTTCTGCCAATGATCGGTTCTGTATGAACATGCGGCATTTTAGCCGCCTTTGCACTTTCCGTGATGATTTGCGTGCCTTTATCCTTCATTTGCTGATACCGCTGTTTAAATAACTCCATTACATCTTTACTGTATTTTAACGTATCTTCCGCAATATCCATCGCCTTTTGCTTGGAAATATTATAATCCTCAAGGACAAATTTATTATCACCAAAAGAAACCCTCACACCAAAATGCTGTCCTGCCTGTTTATTGCCTTTAAGTTCCTCAACGAATTCAAGGTATACCTCCTGGCAATCACAAGTCTGGTGCATGCAATAATAATCATATATCCAATACGTTTTATCTTCATACTTACTCTTTAAAGCAATTCCATCCTCCACGCCAAAAACATCCAGATATTTTATCGCTTTTCCATCAAGTATCTCAAATGGATCAATCGTTCTCATCTATAGACACATCCTAATTCATCAAAATTTATTCTTCCTATGTATTGTACAACCTAATTGATCAATCGTCACTTGAAACGAAGCCTGACGGATCCAAATCCCTTTCAGGAAAATCAGTTTTAAGGAAGCCTTATTGACGGCAAAAAAAAAGCTGCATCAGTGTCTATACACTGATGCAGCCGCCCCTCAATCCTTCATCCGATCCATGTGGTCAATTCATCAAACGGTGTTTTCTTAGCAGGTTTCGGCTCCATGTCAGGATAACCCAAGTATATGAAAGCCAATACCTCTCCTTTAGAGGATAAATTGAAAAATTCACGGACCTTTTCATGATAAGTTATTTTCCCCGTTCTCCATACTGCTCCCAGACCTAGGGAATGTGCTGCAAGAAGCATGTTTTGAATGGCACTGTTCACTGCCGCATATTCTTCTGCCACAAGGACGTTATTCTTATCACTAGGCTCTATGCCCACTGCGATGATGACTGGAGCCCTTAATGGATTCTTTTTTTGCCGTTCGAGCTTGCTGATTAAACTTTCAGGGGTATCATCAGCATTTTCAATTCTTGTGATTTCTTCGAATACCTGGCCAAGTTTATTTCTTCCTTCTCCAGTCAAAACAAAAAAACGCCAAGGCTCCGTTCGATGATGATTGGGTGCATACGTTCCAGCTTCAATGATTTGCTCGATCATTTCCTTAGGTACCGGATCTTGCTTAACGATTCCAATGCTTCTTCTCGTTTTTATAGCTTCGATAGTTTCCATGTTATCTCCCCTCATCCCTTTATCTCTAATAGTTTCTGTTTCAGTTCATTTTCCATTGTTGCCAATTCCTGTTCCGCTTGCCGGCGTTTATGCCTTCCTTCTTCTTGAATCCTCATGGTTTCCTCAAGCGTGGAAATCAAGTTAGCTTGAGTGCTCTTTAATGTTTCAATATCCACAAGTCCGCGCTCATTTTCTTTAGCCGTTTCAATGGTATTGGTTTTCAGCATCTCAGAGTTCTTCAATAACAAGTCATTCGTAGTCTTGGAAACCTGCTTTTGTGCTTCTACAGCATGCCTTTGCCTGATTAAGGTCAATGCAATCGCAACCTGATTTTTCCAAAGCGGAATCGCTGTCATGATCGAAGATTGGATTTTCTCGACTAGTGCCTGATTCGTGTTTTGGATCAGCCTGATTTGCGGTGCGCTTTGAATCGTGATTTCGCGACTCAATTTCAAATCATGAAGCCTTTTATCCAACCGTTCAGCAAATTGCAGCATATCATTGACTTCTTGAAACTTCATTTGATCATTGCTTGATTCAGCGGACTTCCTTAGCTCCGGAATCGTTTTCCCATGGATTTCTTCGAGTTTGATTTCCCCAGCTGCAATATAGACATTCAATGCCTGGAAGTAATCCTTATTCGTTTCATATAGCTTTTCAAGGATTACGATATCCGATAGCAGGATATTCTTGCTCCGATCGAGTTTCACACTGATACGATCAATTTGGGCCCCTGTTTTTTGATACTTGGATAGCACCTCCTGTACAGATCCTGAGAGCTTCCCGAACATACGTGCAAAGAATGAGGGCTTATCCGGTTTTAGCTCATCCGGGCTAAGCTCGTTTAACTTTTTCATTAAATCACTGATAATGTTGCCCACTTCACCCACATCTTTTTTCTGGACATGCTCAAGCATGGAATTAGAAAAGGTCAGGAGCTTTGATTGGGCGGGTGTACCATAGGAAATCATCGCCTGATGATTCGTTGGGTCGATTTGTTCGGCAAGCTGAAAAGCCTTTGCCCTGTTCTCCTCAGGAATGACATCAATCAGTTTAACCGGTTTCGCTTCCTGTGAAGATGCTTTCTCCAGCTCCTGAACCCCATCAAATGGATTGGCTAAAAGATCATCGATCAAACTGGCATTGTTCGTTTTATTCAACAGGTTTGGATCATTGTTATTCATTTTAACCTCCTGCTTTCATCAATTACTTGTGACTCTTTTCTCGTTTTAATGGATTGCTTCGCAACATCCAATTCGAAGTTAAGGTGATCGATATCATCGGCAATCACTTTATATAAATCCTTTTCTATCGTATTAGTGAGTTCCTTTAAAGTTTTACGAGTCTCTGTTAAGGAGAGTTCGAGTCCCCTATTCTTTTTTGGCTGCTGTGCTAAAAAAACATATTTCTCCGCAAGCTCCATGGCGGAATCCAAATGCGAGTAATAAAATTGTTCCGCCTGGTAAAACCGCTTCGGTTCTTTTTTCGTCAGACTATAAATTTTCCTGATCATTTTAATCATATCCTTCCTCTGTTTGAAAGAAGAGATATGCCTGACCGAGATTAGTGCTTTTTGCACCCGCCAAATCTTCGGTTTTGCTTCCGTTAAATTTTTCTTTATATATTGATATTCTTTTCTCGTCAATTCATGTTTCTTGAGGTATCTCGATGAAAAATATACGGAACTTAGCCAGTATGCAAGCACCCCTCCCGCTAAAGATATGACAACGGACAGGGCAAACGGTTGATTCAATACAAAATAACTAATTATCCAAACCGGCAAAACCATTGGAAATGCGATCAATATCGGAAAAAAATCAGCAAGAAATCGATTCATAATCATTACACTCCTGACTTACACTCTTTTCTATATATACGGATTATCCTTGGAATTGGTTTCAAGATGGATTAAAAGAATTTCTCCTATCCTAAACGATATAGGAACCGGATGGTTTCTGCAAATTTATTGAAATTTTTTCTGTAAATTAACACTTCTCCCCGCTTTTATGGGCTAACGCCTAGTCACTTCACCGAAACTTACATAAGTTATAACGTATCCATCCTGATTAAAAAAGGAGAGTTGACCATGAATTCATACGGATTTTACCCTTTTCCACAACAAAATGGAAATTACCAGTACCTTGAGCCTAATTATAACCCATATTTCCAACAGCCTGAACGATTTGATTACATGCCACAGCAAGATTGGAACCTTCAGCAGGTACAAGAAAATCCATATAGCCAGGTGCCTGACCAATTCGATGTTGAAAGGCAGCCTCAACAACTTGAAAGAAGAGTCCGGGAACTTGAGCGTCAAAACGAGCGCCAATCGAGGGAGCTCACTCGGCAGAACCAAGAAATTACAAGGATAAATCGAGAAGTGAACCGTGTAAACCAAGAAATAACCAGACTGAGTCAGAATGATCAACGTCAAACGAATAGGCTGAATCGACTAAATCAAAGACTTCGTGCCGTTGAACGAAACCTTAACATCCCCTTCACCGCAACAGATGATGGTTTTTAAAGAAATAGCAGGAGCTCCTTATGGGCTCCCGCTTTTTTATTTTCTCCATGCTTCTATTGAAGGCCTGGTAGTCATTTCATGAGATTTAATCAAACGATTGATTAGATCTTTAAAGCTACACTTAACCCTTGTCTGCGTTACTTAAAATGATTACTGAAGCGCAGATTAAAAAGAAAATGCTAGTTAGCCCATTCCCGCGGAATCCCTTAAATCATTTAACAGAAGATTCCATAATGCTGCAAAAAACAAAAAAGAACGGGAGTATACTTGCACCCTCGTTCTTTCTCGTTTACAGCATTATCCGTTTAAACTTTTCGTTTCTTGATTCCTGTTCCTCCTGGGTAGACAAGTCATACTTCTTCAATAGATGAAAAAGTTCATTCAATGTTTCCTGCGAATTCCTTTTTTCAAGATATCGATCTAATGTTTGACTCAATTCGGATGGTAAAAATGCCTTTTGACTCTCAAATTTCAGCCTGACATCTTGCTGCGAATGATTAAGATTGCATGCACTCATTTAAAATTCACCTCTTAATTGTTTCTACCATTGTATTATGGACATTACCTTGTCAATTCTTCATCCTGCTTATAGTAGTCCTCTACCTTGATGAACTCCGGCGAGGTATGTGTGGCCATGATGCCATGATAACTGATATCCAGCCCAAGTTCTTCTTCTTCTTCAGTGGATCTTATAGGCAGCCAAACATTTATAACTTTAAAAACGAGCCATGTCACTGAAAAGCCCCAGATGCATAACACTGATAATCCTAATGTTTGAACTCCGAGCAAATGCCATCCCCCACCTGCAAACAATCCATTTTCAGTGGAGAAAAGCCCTACCGCTATCGTACCCCACATCCCTGATGCCGCATGTACGGGAAAGGCACCAACCGGATCATCGATTTTTCGGGCTTCCAGCCAATTTGTCGCAGCTAACATCAACATTCCCGATACCGCTCCAATCAACAATGCCGCCAGATCACTAACGAATGCACAGCCAGCCGTAATCCCGACAAGACCTGCAAGTGAGCCATTGATGACGGAAGGTGCATCCGAGCGTCCATATCTAAAAAGTGTATAAAGCAAGGTCGCCGCTCCCCCTGATGCGGCTGAGAGCATCGTGACAATGGCAATATGGCCAATGCGTCCATCAGTAGCTTGCAAGGTGCTTCCAGCATTAAACCCAAACCAGCCAAACCATAAAAGAAATGCCCCAACAGATGCAAGTGGGAGATTGCTCGGCAGTGAAATGGAGCTAGGCCCCCGTAAAGTGAATTTACCTGCTCTCGGCCCAATTACAATGGCAGCCGCAAGTGCAGAAAAACCGCCCAGTGCATGAATGACCGCAGACCCTGCGAAGTCCTGCATGCCCAACCTGCTTAACCAGCCACCACCCCATACCCAGTGACCGGCAATCGGATAGATGAATGCGGTCATCATTATGACAAAAATAAGATACGCCCGAAAATTGATCCTTTCTGCAACGGCACCCGAAACGATGGAAATGACGGCGATGACGAATGCGCCTTGAAATAACCAAAATGCGTCGATGGAAATCGTTAGGTCTATATGCGACAAATCTCCTTTCAGCAGAAAGCCGCTTGCTCCAATAATTCCAAATACATCCGCTCCATACATTAAGCCAAAACCAACGACGAAATAGCAAAGCGTTCCAATCGTAATATCGGCAAAAACCTTCATGATGATGTTCACATTATTCTTCGTTCGGACGAAACCTGCCTCCAATAAAGCAAACCCGCCTTCCATCAATAGAATCATGGCTGCAGTCAGAACCACCCAAATTGTATCCAAGCCAGCGTTTAACGTTTCTAGAGTCATCTTTGCGTTCCCTCCGCTTTCTGCCAGGCCATTATATCGTTAATGATGTCAGATGGTAAATTCATTTCCCGTTTTTCCGGTTCAGCTTCAAGTAAACCGATCATCTCATTTAAAAAATCGACCTTCTGTTTTATTTTCTCGATCTGTTTATATCTATCTTTAACATTCACCAAATGCTCAACGGCCTGGTGATGACTTGGAGCACGCCCTGTAAAAAAACGTTTAAATGGTGATAGGGATTGATACCAAGCTTCCTCAGCTCTTCGTTTTTGCTCATATTTATGAATTTTACCTTTGATCGATTCAATTTCCGACTCTTGTTTGCTTTTATGGAATAGCAGTCCTTTTACAACTTCTTCAGATGAAATTTCAAAAACAACTCTACTATATAAATCATCACGAATATAAATGTTACATCACCTCACGTAGTCACGTTATGTTTTCTCATTATATTAATAATTCTGAATTCAGTCAATAATTAAACAATAAAAACACTTTGCATAAAGAATGCTATTAACCACACTTCTTGTCGTTGTCCTTCATTAATCAAACGTTTGATTAATGAAATTCCTAGAGAAATTTGGAAGGTATAGATAATCATTTTTTCCTTATCCTAATAAGGCAGTTAAAACACTAAGGAGGTTTATATATGACAGTAATAAACGATGTCAAAACAACTATTGCAGGGCTGAAAAGTGCTCAGGCGAGCTTTGAAACCTTCGCCCTTTCCACAGATAATGAGCAAGCCAAACAAATGTACCAGCAAGCTGCGCAACAAACACAAACAATTGTTGACAGCATCACTCCTCGCATTGAAGAGATTCAAAACGAGGAACCTCAATATAAGCAATAATCATTCATAAAAAAAGGTTGGTTAAAGCAACCAGCCTTTTTTTTATATCCATTCAGTTCTTTTATATATCAAAGACAAGATTTTCTCGAAAATTTCAGGTCGGCCCTCTCCTTACCTGACTTGGGGTGTTGGACGAATGAGCGGCTTTGGTCCACTTTCAGCTTTCGGTAATGCCGCTATTTCTGTTTTCGATTTAGGAAATGGCACCAATAGTCAAATTGGCTGAAGCATTTATTTTATTAGTTTTACCTTAGCACTGACAATTCTCATACATTGGGGTGGTTTATAATGCTTACGGGGCATCGTACATGGGTGTTTGATCAAAAGCCTGTCATCGTCTCCACAGGAACTGTCGGCGGTCCATTTGAAGCAAACGGTATGCTTGCGGATGATTTCGACCTTCTCCATTCCGATTTATGGATAAATCAAGATTCCTATGAAAAGGCACATAAAGTTTTATTGGAAGAAGCGAGCACAAAAGCAATCGAAAAGGCTGGTCTTCAGAAGGAACAGATACAATTTTTCCTTGGAGGAGACCTTATCAATCAAATAACACCTACTAGTTTTGCCTGCCGAACACTGGGAACACCTTATCTCGGCTTATTTGGCGCCTGCTCCACCTCCATGGAGGGATTGGCACTTGGTGCTTACCTTGTCAATACCAAAGGAGCAGAGTACTTATTGACAGGAGCATCAAGTCATAACGCCGCAGTGGAAAAGCAATTCCGCTACCCAACTGAATACGGAGGGCAAAAACCTCCGACAGCCCAATGGACCGTTACGGGAGCCGGCGTGGCTTTATTAAGCAGCGCCGGGGAAGGTCCAAGGGTCACCTCGGCTACGATAGGCCGTGTCATCGACATGGGATTGACTGACCCTTTCAATATGGGTGGTGCCATGGCCCCGGCCGCTGTGGATACGATTGAAGCCCATTTAAGAGAAAGAAACCTCGACCCATCCTATTATGATTTAATAGTGACTGGGGATTTAGGAAAGATTGGACATGAAGTTTCTTTGGCATTATTTGAAAAACACGGTACGCCGATTAAAGAAGAGCAATATAAAGATTGCGGTTTAATGATATACAGGGATGGTCAACCGGTCTTATCCGGGGCAAGTGGCCCTGGATGTTCCGCAACCGTTGTTTATGGTCATTTATTAAATCGCATGAAAAGGGGAGAGATAAAACGATTGCTCGTCGTGGCTACCGGTGCCTTGTTATCTCCCCTATCCTTTCAACAAAGTGAGACGATTCCATGCATTGCCCATGCCGTATCGATTGAAAATGAGTGAGCCACAACCATGATTTACTTGTGTAACGGGTTTGAAGTGGTTTCGGAAGCATTAGCGGATGCGGAAAAGAATGGGATTGTTCGGTTGTTGTCGCTCGCATGGATAACAGCCTGGAGTGTACCGACCCATGAACTAAAAATTAGGAGGATGCTGCATGACAATAGCTTCTAATGTAAAACAATGTGTCTCTAGCCTTAAAGGAATTGAAGCAGGTTTATCCAGCTTAGCACTCCGGACTCAGGATGATGAATCTAAACGCATCTTGCATGAAACGATGCTGGTGGTGAATGAAGTTATGAAGGATGTACAGAAGCGCGTGGGAGAATTAGAACGGGAAGAACCACAATATAAAGGTTTTTAAATACAATGATCAAGCAGGAGGTGTTTGGTAATGCCGGATTGGATAGAAATTGTTTTGCGTTCATTATTTTTTTTAATTGTTCTTTTTGTGATCACAAAAGTGTTAGGCAAAAAGCAATTGTCCCAGCTCTCCTTTTTTGAATATGTAACGGGCATAACCATTGGTAATGTTGGGGCAGAATTAGCTACGAAAGTGGAGGGCAATATTATACATGGCGTACTGTCCATTCTCGTTTTTGCCATAGCACCCTTCATTGCAGGATCAATATCCCTAAAAAGTAAAACTTTCCGTGATCTTGTGGAAGGAAAAGCATCAGTTTTCATCAAAGATGGGAAAGTAATGGAAGATAATCTAAAAAAAGAGAAATATACCATCGATGAATTATTGGGATTGCTCCGGAAAAAGGATGTTTTCGACATTTCCGAAGTTGAGTTTGCCTTATTGGAAGCCGACGGGGATTTTTCCGTCATGCTAAAGAAGCAAAATCAACCTATAACACCCAAGGACCTTAACCTGCCAGTGGCTGCAGTAAAGGAGCCGCAAACCATCATTATGGACGGCAGCATACTTGATGAACCGCTTTCCACGATTGGTCTGAACCGAAATTGGCTTCATACTGAACTGGATAAGTTGGGTGTACTCTTAGAAAATGTGTTTCTTGGTCAAGCTAATTCTAACGGGGAATTAACTGTGGACCTTTATGATGATAAACTTAAAGTTCCTTCTCCTCAAGAAAAACCTCTTTTGCTCGCGACCTTGAAAAAATGCCAAGCGGACTTAGAGTTATTTGCCCTTGGAACTGAATCAAAGGAAGCTAAAGAGATGTTTAGCAAAAATAGCGAAAAGCTTCAAAGGGCAATAGATGAAGTAACCCATATCTTAAGGAACTGATTATATATTCACTTCCTCACTTTCATAAGCGATGTGATCAGTCCAATGATGACGATCGTCACACATGAAAAAAGGAATATTTCGATACCTAAGGTGAATGCTGCAGCTGAAATGATTAGTGTATCTATGACGATAATCGCCAAAGCAATATCCATGGAGGTAGATTTTGAAATGATTTTAGCTAACATATCCGTTCCCCCGCTGCTTGTCTCATATCGAAGCATGAGTCCTATGCCCATCCCTATGATGGCACCGCCAATCAAAGAGCTTGTTAGTATCGACATGGAAAAGATCTTTTTCAATGGATTAAGCCAATCCATAAAAAGGGATGTCAGAAGCAATCCGTGAACGCTGCTATAGAAAAAAGGCCTTTCATAGTACCAGGCATATAAAAATATAGGAATACTAAGGATCAACATGGATAGCCCTGTTTGAAAACCAAAGAAATAATGAAGGATGAGTGCAATCCCAATAACGCCGCCATCTATTAAATGATGCGGAACTAAAAAGCCATTGATTCCAATACCCACCAAAAAGCTACCGACAATTACAGCAACCGCTTTTTGAAAATTAATAAAATCACCTGCCTCAATTTCATATATTTCTTACTATATGTCCAAGTCAGGGCGTCAAGAATATCCATTCAAAAAAAAATTCCCCTTCTTTTACTTCGATTTAACTGCGTGAAAAAGGGCCCGGTCATTTAGACCGGGCCCCATTCCATCATTTCAACTCTAATAACACTACATTTTCAACATGTGTCGTCATCGGGAACATATCAACAGGCTGGATATCAACTGCTTTATAGCCGCCTTCTTCCAAGATATGAAGATCACGCGCCAGAGTGCCCGGGTTGCATGATACGTAGACGACTTTGTTTGGCTTCATCTCGATGATCGTATTCAGAAGGGACTCTTCACAACCTTTGCGAGGAGGATCCACGACGATGATATCCGCAGTGTTACCATTTTGATACCATTCAGCAATAACGTTACCTGCATCGCCAACCATGAATTCTGCATTTGAGATATCATTCAATTCAGCGTTGCGGCGTGCGTCTTCTATCGCTTCTTCGACCACTTCGACACCGATTACTTTTTTCGCTTTTTTAGCTAAAAATAAAGAGATGGTTCCAATGCCGCAATAGGCATCAATCACCGTTTCTTCACCAGTCAGCCCTGCATAGTCAAGTGCTTTATCATAAAGGACTTTCGTTTGATCTGGATTGATTTGGTAGAAGGATTTTGCTGAAATCGCAAATTTCACTTCACCGATCATATCATGGATCACTTCGTCGCCCCATAGTACAGTCATTTTATCGCCCAAGATAACATTCGTTTTCTTGGAATTCACGTTTTGAACGATGGATTTCACTTGTGGAAGACGTTCAACGATTTCCTTCACGATGGTTTCGATGAAAGGGATACTCTTCGTTCTTGTAACAAGAACGATCATTAATTCGCCTGTTTGCTTGCCATAACGGGCCATGATGTGCCGCAAAACACCTTTATGCGCCTCTTCATTATAAGCAGGGATACCAAGTTTACTGAAAATCTCTTTAACAACTTGAACCGCTTCATTGATCACTTCATTTTGAATAATGCTTTCTTTCGTTTCAACGATTTCATGTGTCCGCGGTTTGAAGAACCCTGCTATTAGCTTGCCATCCTTTTCACCAACAGGCACTTGCGCTTTATTGCGATAATGGGTTGGATTCTCCATCCCGATGATTGGGTGAACCTTCACATCCTCAAGTTTCCCGATACGTGTCATCACTTCACGGACTTGCTTTTCCTTGAATTCCAACTGACCTTCATAGCTCATATGCTGCAGCTGACAACCACCGTATTTAGGGTAATCTTCGGTCGTGACCTCAACACGGTATGGACTGTTTTCGATTATCTCCATCAAGCGGCCAAAGCCATAACCCTTATTAGCCTTCATCACTTTAATTTTTGCTTTTTCACCTGGAAGGGCGCTCTGAACAAAGATCGGGTAGCCATCGACTTTAGCGACGCCAGCCCCTTCATGTGTTAAATCTTCAAATAAAACTTCTATAATATCATTTTTAGCAACTGGTGCTGTTTTTTTCATATCATCTTCTCTTTTCTTTTTTATGCTAGCCTGTATTTTACCACAATAGAGGCCTTGTCACAAAACCACTCACCAATTTACCTTGGTTTTCATAAAAATATAGTGGAAGGAATTACGGATTTTTCATAGTTCCATGAATAAAAGTTCACTAAAAAAAGAAAAATAAGGAAAAACAGATGAGGTGAGGAAATGGGTTTATTTAACTCTATATCGGCCTGGAATGCTACAAGGTTAGAAAAACATCGTGCAAGTATGGAGGAAAAAGGCCTCTGTCCGGATTGTTACGGACGTGGATACAGTTCCTTCGTACCTACGGAATATCATTTTTCCGATATACACGACTGTCCCGGCTGTAATGGCACCGGATCTTACGCTGATTGGGCCGCCATGAATGGACAGCAAATGTAATCGCATACAGTGCCAAATCTCAAATAAGTAAAAAGGACCCCCTGTTAAACAGGAGGTTCTTCTATTTCCTTTACCATATAGCGAAATTCATGACCGCTAATCGAAATGGTTTTAATTTCCGCATACCCCAATCTGCTATAGAGACGATTCGCCGCTTCATTTTCCTTTTCAACGACTAAAGAAATCGTTGGGTATCCCTTATGTTTAGCATATCCCTCAACATATTGAATCAGTGCACTGCCAATACCTTTTCCTTGAAAATCCGGGTCGACGGATACTGTATCCAAATAAAAGTCTCTCATTTCCGCTTCCTTATCGAGCGTAACGCTTGGGTCTTTCATCTTCATCCTTAATTGTTTCACTATCGGTTCATCCAAGCTTTCTGCATCCTTGCCATGGTAAGCAATGATCAATCCAGATACTTGTCCATCATGTTCACTGACAAGCGTATTTTCATAGCTGACCCGATTCCCACTTTTCCTGAACAAATCGGCAAGAACGGAAAGTATCTTTTCTTCTTCCGTTTCACCTGTCAAAACCTCTGCAATTTCCTTAATCGCTAACCGGGTCAATACGGCTGCCTTTTCCGCATCCTCCGGCGTCGCTTTCCTGATATACATGTTTGTAATTCTCCTTGCTTCATTAAACTGAAAAGGCCACCAGATTCAGTGGCCACTTCAACCTATTTATTTGCCGGATCGTCCGGCAGTATTCCTTGCGGGATGAATACATCAAAATGGCGGTACTGATTTACGAATTCAGCTGGGGCCATCCCGCCAAATTCCCCATCCAAGTTAAGCATCATGTCCTTTTTGGCATGTACTTTAATTCGATTGGCTTTTTCATAAATGACGTTTTTATCATGGATATGCTCACCGCGCATTGCCAATGTTGCAACACGGACAATATCAGCAAGGTTTGCCTTTTTCAAAATAAGCAACGTGAACATCCCATCATTCAAAGAGGCGTCAGGTGCCAATTTCTCGAAGCCCCCGACCGAATTCGTGTTAGCCACCAAGAAAAGCATGATCTCTCCTTCAAAAAGCTTTCCATCATATTCAATAGAAACTTCCGTCGGCTTAATTGAAGGGAGCATTTCAATTCCTTTAATATAGTACGCTAGCTGACCAAGCATGGTTTTCAGCTTGATCGGCACGTCGTAGGTCAATTCGGTCAATCTGCCCCCGCCAGCAATATTGATGAAATACTTATCGTTCATTTTCCCAATATCGACCGGCATCGTATGCCCACTTGCAATAATTTCGGCTGCTCCTTCGATCGACTTCGGTAAATGCAGCGCCCGTGCAAAATCATTGGTCGTTCCCGTCGGAATGATACCTAGTTTAGGACGTTTCTCTGCAGTGGCCAGTCCATTAACAACCTCATAAATCGTACCGTCGCCCCCTGCTGCAATAACTACATCATAGCCGCGTTCAATCGCTATCTTAGCCGCTTTCGTCGCATCCCCGGCACCGGTCGTCGCATGTGCAGAAGCTTCATAACCAGCTTCTTCAAGTTTTGCTAGCACACCTGGCAGGCTCTTCTTAATGGCTTCCCGGCCCGAAGTCGGGTTGTAAATCAACCTTGCTCTTTTCATTTCCCATCATCCTTATACATATTGATTCCATAATTTACATCTTAATCCTTCATTACATGAAAAGCAATATTCGAAAAAAAGAGGACCGTATTTCGGTCCATATCTTTTACATTTCACTAGAAATCGTATCAGGGAAATTATAATGCTTTTTTCAATTTTATTCTAGTAAATGATTTCAATCATGGATTTTGAACGTTCACGTTAAATGTATCGGTAACCGTTAAAGTATGTTTCCCTTCACCAGTATTGAATATCCCGTTCTTTTTTACAATGCCATCTTCACTTGTTCCTTCTTTCACTTCAGTCATCTTCCAGCCACTCTTAGGGCCTTCAAGTTCCTCAACCCCTCTGGCATCTATCTTGATATCACTATTATCTTGAAGGAATACACTTAGACTTCCGCTGTCCTTCACACTCCAGTCATTCAAGAGCTTTCTAGGCTTCAAGACAAGATCGGTACTTTGTCCGTCTATCTCCACTGCCAACTCAGCAGGGATTATAAGGGTTGCCTTAAGATTCCTTGTACCACCGTCTAAAAGTCCATTTTGACTCGGCAAATCCTTGAAGCTAATATAAAGAGTATCACCATTTCTTTTAACAAGTAAATAATCTTCCGCCTTGTTCAACAATGAATCAGCATCTTCCATTACCCGCTCACCATATGTTCCAAAAACGGAAACTTCTTCGTCCTTACCACTTTCAATCGTCAATGGGTATGAGCCAGTGTCCAGGACAACTCTCTGTATGCCCTTCCCTGCCTTTTGATTAAAACCAGGCAAATTGACCGTTTTCTCTTCACTATTAACGACAGCCCTAACTTGATCCATCAATCCGCTGGAAGTAAGCAGAATTAAAACTATTCCCGTCGTTCCAAGCAATCCCACAAAAAGAATGCTAAGAATATCATACTTTACAAAAGAACTTTCTTTTCTGGAAAAATAAATATAGAAGAGAATCTCTGCCCCCAAGATAATGAACAGCAACGGCCACCACGATAGCAGAATCGTCGTCAAATTCATATCCGCAATTTGAGAAACGAGTAAAACCAAACCCAAACCAACCAGGGAGATCCCCATCGAAATCGTTCCGACTCTCCATGTTCTCATTTTTTCTCCTCCTCGACTCTCCCTTTTTTACTTCCCGATAGCAATTTGATTCCCCCGCCTATGAGAAGGATGCATACAAGTCCTTTTTGAAAATAATCTCTAAACCAATACTCCAAATTGCTTCCAATCCATTCATCTAAATGAGGGGCAATGGCCGGGACAATTATATTACTGGCCAAGAAATAGATTCCAATTCCCACCAACCCCAGCCCTAGCCATTTTTGGTGATTGACCATACCCGATATGATTGGCGTATCTTCTACTGGACCCTCTTCCATTTTCGAGGCTTTTTGCAATCCATCAAAAAAACTATAAAACCAGATAATCGGAATAAGGAAAAAGAAGAAACCTAACCGGAGTAAATCCAGTATGTAAATGGCGAATAAAAAGCCTGCCATCAATTGAATCCCACGTTTTTGCAGTCCTAAATATAAGTGACCTGCACCAGGAAAAATGGCGAATAAAGTCGCTACCGATTTGCTCTTCTTCCCTGAATCCCTTCTCTCCTCGAAATCTTCCAAAACGGTCTGATCGATAAGATCCTCACCTCTTTGCTTTTTATTCAGCTGTTGTACAGAATCAAAAAAGCTGTAAATCCAGATAACAGGCAATAATGCCATGAATATTAACAGACCTTCCATTTGTGTCATCACACTGATGAATGCCACCATGATGCCAAGGCCTAAAAAGCCGATGAGAAAAATGAGTCCCCGATTCATGAGACCCAGCTGAAAATGTCCTAATCCTGGAACGAATGAAAGGATGATTACATAAAATCTTTCCGCCTCCGGCTGATCGGCCCCTACATTCTCTTCACTTTTAGGATTCCTCAGTGAGGTGACCACCAAATCAAATATACTGATGAAATAAAACACCATTCCAACAACGGAAAAAGCCAGAAACGCATCCGATTGACTGATTAACGAAAGAAATAGACCTCCAAGCCCCAATCCAGCCGTGGCAAGAAAATAAAATAACCCTTTATATTTCCTTCCTAGGTAAAAATGTCCGAAACCTGGCAGAAACGATAATAAAAAAGCTAATACCGGACTTTTATTCATTTCTAAACCCCTCCTTATTTTTCTTTTCGATTGTGTCCATCCAATTAAATGTTTTATCAATAAGCCCATCGGTCAAGGACTGCGTTTCCTTACCGCTGCTTGATTCCACAGAATCCACGTATTCCGTCAATGATTGAAATACTCCGCCTGCCATCAATAAAATCGTAAACCCGGCCGCAATCAGGTAATGTCTTGTAATCGTCCGAAGTGATTTCTCTTTTCGGTGCTGCTTAGCCTCTTCACCAGAACCTTCTTTCAATAGGCTAATCGAGTCCATGACAGGACCTGCAATATCAAATCCTTCGATGTCCAGACTGGTTTCTTCATTTTCCATCGCTTCCATATAGGCGGACAAACACTTGTCACAGGAGTATAGATGATTTTCATATTCAATTTTTAGAGCCTCTGGTATTTCATCTGCCAAATATGCCACCCATTCTGATCCAGGAACATGATTCATGAAAAATCCTCCTCTTTCCAATGTTTTCTCATCCAATTTCTTGCCCGATATAGCTTTACCTCGACAGATTTCACTTGAATATGCTGTTCCTCTGCAATTTGCCTGAATGTCTTTTCCTTTATGTAATAGCTATATACAACATCCCGATATCCCTCTGGAATGTCATTCAGCTTCCGTAATACTTGCTTTCGCCTTTCATTCCGAAAGAATACGGCCTCGGCATCATCCGTTAAGCCCAAATTAGCTTCCGATGAATGTTCTTCCTGCAAATCTTCCTTTTGGCGTTCCCTCTTTCTCTTTAGATCGATAGCATGATTGACCGCAATTCGGGTAATCCAGGTTTTGAAGCCTTGGTTCTTATATTGAGGAAGAGAGGTGTAGATTTTGATAAAGACTTCCTGGGTAACATCTTCTGCATCCTTTTGATTCCGCAAGACGGAATAGACAGTCCTATAAATCGTCTGTTTATATGTTTCAATCAACATTCGGAATGCATGATCATTCCCAGCCCTTACCTTTTCAACTAACTCATCCGTCACTTCTCTTCCTCCTTTCCTTTAATCATTCATGTAATAGACGCACAAAAAGGAGTTACCCCTACAGATAACTCAAAAAAAAATCAAAAATATTTTTCCGCCTTTTCACGGTAACTCTTTTCTTAATCAAGAGAAAACCGTACCACTTTAAAAGTGATACGGTCAATATTAACGTTTATTGATTTCTTCCACCAAAATTTTATTAACAAGCTGTGGATTGGCCTGTCCTTTTGTCGCTTTCATGATCTGTCCGACAAGGAAGCCGATTGCTTTTTGTTTACCGGCCTTAAAATCTTCAATTGATTGCGGGTTATTATTCAAAGCTTCTTCAACGGCTGTAAGCAATGCGCCTTCATCGGAAATTTGGACTAGTCCCTTCTCCTTGACGATCGTTTCAGCATCCCCGCCGTTTTCAATCAATTCTTTGAAAACTTTTTTCGCGATTTTAGAAGAAATCGTGCCATCTTCAATAAGCTTGATCATTCCAGCCAACGATTCAGCAGTCAATTTGACATCATGCAGCTCTTTACCTTCTGCATTCAAGAAAGCGGAAACCTCGCCCATGATCCAGTTAGATGCCAGCTTAGCATCCGCGCCTGAAGCGACTGTCGCTTCAAAGAAATCAGCACTTTCTTTCGTTACCGTTAAAACGGCTGCATCATATTCCGGTAAGCCAAATTCTTCGACATAGCGTTTTTTCCGGGCATCCGGAAGTTCCGGAATCTCGGCTGCGATACGCGCTTTCCATTCTTCATCGATATGGATTGTCAATAAGTCCGGTTCAGGGAAGTAACGATAATCATCGGAGCCTTCCTTAATTCGCATTAGTACCGTTCTGCCTGTAGCTTCATCGAACCGGCGTGTTTCCTGTTCGATTATGCCGCCTTCATTCAAGATTTCCGCTTGGCGGATTTCTTCATGCTCCAACCCTTTGCGGACGAAGTTGAATGAGTTCAAGTTTTTCAATTCGGTTTTCGTACCGAATTCTTTTTGGCCGACAGGTTTCAAGGAAATGTTGGCATCACAGCGAAGTGAGCCTTCTTCCATTTTACAATCGGAAACGCCGGTGTATTGAATGATGGATTTCAATTTTTCCAAATATGCATAAGCTTCTTCCGGGGAAGTGATATCCGGTTCGGATACGATTTCAACTAGAGGCGTACCTTGGCGGTTATAATCACAAAGTGAGTAGTTCCCTTTATGTGTCAGCTTTCCAGCATCTTCTTCCATATGAATACGGGTAATGCCAATTTTCTTCTTCTTGCCGCCCACTTCAATCTCAATCCAACCATGTTCACCGATCGGCTGATCGAACTGTGAAATTTGGTATGCTTTAGGATTGTCCGGGTAAAAATAGTTTTTTCGGTCGAATTTCGTAATTTCCGCCACTTCGCAATTCAGGGCAATTGCAGCCTTCATTGCAAAATCAACAGCCTTTTTATTGACGACAGGCAATACACCTGGGTAGCCTAGGTCGATTACAGTCGTGTTACTATTTGGAGCGGCACCAAAATGATTTGGGCTCGCTGAGAAAATTTTAGAATCCGTTTTTAATTCTACGTGTACTTCTAGACCAATCACCGTTTCAAAGTCCATTTTTTTCACCCCTTACAGCTTAGGAAATTGTTTATGAAAATCTGTTGCTTGCTCAAATGCGTGAGCCGCGCGGTAAATCGTGCTTTCATCAAAATGCTTCCCAATCATTTGCAGTCCAAGCGGAAGCCCATTCGCCGCGAATCCACATGGCACGGATATACCCGGTACGCCAGCAAGATTGACTGGAATCGTCAAGATATCATTCGCATACATCGTTAATGGATCGTCGACTTTCTCACCAATTTTAAATGCAGGTGTAGGTGTAGTCGGCCCAACGATGACATCGTATTTTTCAAAGACATCTTCAAAATCTTTTTTGATTAACGTACGTACTTTTTGAGCCTTTTTATAATAAGCATCATAATAACCTGAACTTAAGGAGAACGTTCCAAGCATGATACGGCGTTTCACTTCGTCACCGAATCCTTCTGCACGGGTTTGCTTATACATTTCTATAAGTGTTTCTGCATTGTCTGTACGATGTCCGTAACGCACACCGTCAAAACGTGAAAGGTTAGCCGAAGCTTCCGATGAAGATAGAAGATAATAGGCAGCTAAAGCGTATTTGGAATGCGGCAAGGATACCTCTTCCCATTCAGCTCCAAGCCCCTCTAATACTTTTAACGCTTCCAGTACGGAATTACGCGCTTCTTCCCCAACGCCTTCGCCAAGATATTCTTTAGGCACAGCTATTTTCAATCCTCTAACATCGCCTGTTAATGAATTCACAAAATTCGGCACGTCAACATTAGCAGAGGTCGAATCCATTGGATCTACACCTGAAATCGCTTCAAGCAAATAAGCGTTGTCTTCCACAGTTCTTGTAACCGGACCGATTTGGTCCAGTGAAGACGCAAATGCTACAAGTCCGAACCGTGAAACCCGTCCATATGTAGGTTTTAAGCCGACAACTCCACAATATGCCGCTGGTTGGCGGATCGATCCACCCGTATCGGAACCTAAAGAGAATAGGACTTCACCGGAAGCGACAGATGCAGCTGAACCACCCGAAGAACCGCCTGGCACATATTCCGTGTTCCAAGGGTTGCGTGTTGCCTGAAACGCGGAGTTCTCATTGGAGGAACCCATCGCAAACTCATCCATGTTCAATTTCCCGATCGTAACCGTTTCTGCATTCTGTAGCTTTTGAACAACGGTTGCATCATAGATTGGATCAAAGTTCTCCAAAATTTTGCTCGCACAAGTCGTACGCAAATTTTTAGTGACAATATTATCCTTCACTCCGATCGGCATACCAAATAAAGCGCCTTCGTTCTCGCCTTTTACCAATTGATCATCCAATCGTTTAGCTTGATTGCGGGCGTTTTCTTCATCAAGTGTCAAAAATGCCTTCACCTTGTCCTCTACCTGTCCGATTCGCTTATACGATTCGTTAACAAGATCAGTGACACTGATTTCTTTCTTATGTAAGCGTTCATGAAGCTCAGAAACCTTTTGTTCGAACAACGACATCATTGTCCCTCCTTATTCAATTATAGATGGTACACGGATATATCCATCTTTGCTATCCGGTGCATTTTTAACTACTTCTTCTACTGGCAATCCCGGTTTTGCGACATCTTCGCGCATAACATTCTTCATATCCAATACGTGAGAAGTCGGGTTTACTTGATCCGTATCAAGCTCATTCAACTGCTCCGCGAATGAAATCATTTGGTCAAGCTGATGCTGAAACTGTTGTGCTTCTTCTTCCGTAATGGCCAAACGAGCCAAATGGGCAACGTGTTTAACTTGTTCCATAGAAATACGTGACATTCTCTTCACCTCCGAAAAAATATCCAAATCGACTGAATTTCGTCGCTTTTCTCCATATAATCATCGTTTAAATCATATCAAACTATTACACAGTAAAGCAACAAGAGATGCCATGTCGAAATTCAATTATTTCATAAGGAAAAAGAGATATTTTCCGGGAAATATGGGAAAGTTGCCGGAATTTCCGGGGAAATGACAATAAGTCCTTTAAAATTCGACAAATGTTCCCCCTTTTAAAGCATTTGCTCCCTGAAATGGAAGGGTTTACTTCCTGGTTAAAGGTTATTTTGGATACTTCCCAAGTCAAAAAAAGATGAAGCCGCTAAGCTTCATCTTTTTTCATTCATATATATGAACGGTTGGTTCGTCCTGATTCGCTTCACGGACTATGAGTGCTTCAGGTCCATTTACAGAGGTGATGGATACCTGTACGGCAATATATTTCGGGAAACGTTCCATTACAAGTCCAGCAACATATTGGGTAAAGCCGATCGCTTCCGAGTTCCCATAAAATTGAATGGGGATATCGATGTTCAGACTTTGCAATTGATCATCCATATAAAACGCCCTGCCGATTACTCCGTTGAAGTTAGGAAAGTATTCTTCGACATCTTCTTTAAAGTTCGTGAAAGTATTGACGTCATCACGGTATTTTTTTTCAGCGCTTGCAGAAGGAAATAGGAAATATTCTTCATTCAAGTTCGTCCATTTTCCAATATTGTCAGAGTTTTTATCGATATTCGTATAGGAAATGAAATTCCCAGGGACTACTGAAGATTTTTCATTTTGCTCGAATAAGGCAATCGTAATCGGAACATTTTTCAGCTTGTCCATTTTACGCAGCCTTTTTAAAACTTCTGCAGCAATTTTCTCCCCTTCTTGCTTTAGCTTTTTACTATCGATTTTATTTTCATAGGTGGCACCGAATGCCTCCTTTTGATAATAATGCACTGAATTCAGCGCAAGACCTATTACAACTCCGCCAAGGTTCACTGAATTATCTTTTGTTTTGACCAAGTAATTATGTTCTAAAATATGGGCAAGATAGATTGGGTTTTCTTCATTCCGCTTATCAATATCACCTTTACCTGGATCAACCGGATTCAAGCCAAGGTTCTCTGAGGCTTTCTTCTTCTTTTCTTTCAACTGACTATCGGTATATTTTCTGTTCAGCCAGGAAGATATGGTGGAACTATCTAGCATTTGACCCTCTTGAAACAGATAATCTTCCGGGTCGAATTGGGTTTGCGCCAACCGCATCAAACCATTTTCGAATTCTTCAATGTCATAACGGGTATTTAGATTCGATACGACCAAACCGCGTGCTTTTGATGGTTCAAACGGTAGGATTGTTTGATAATATTCTTCCGAAATTTTATACTTCGGAATAATTGCCGTTTCTTTTTTGTCTTTGGAGTCTTGAACTACCTCTTGCTTTTCCTCAAAACTAGGCGCACATCCAGCAAGAAGCAGTATAAGAATCATCCCCAAAATAGAGTGTTTCCTCATAGCTACACCTCTTATTTATTTAGTTCCTCAATTAGTCTCTCTTCATCCCATACCATGACGCCAAGGCTTTCAGCTTTTTCCAGTTTGGAACCGGCATCTTCGCCAGCTACGACCAAATCGGTTTTCTTGCTGACACTTCCAGCAACGTTAGCTCCTAGCGCCTCTAATTTCTCTTTTGCTTCGTTACGTGTTAACTGATGCAGTTTCCCGGTTAAAACAACTGTTTTACCGGCAAAAATGGAGTCGATATCTTCAATGGCAACAGCTCTTTGCCCTTTGAAAGTAAGATTCACACCGGCTGCATCCAGCTCATTCAATAATGCATCGACTTCTTCCAATTCAAAATAAGCAACGATGGAATCAGCCATCTTATCGCCAATTTCATTAATGGCCGTTAGTTCTTCACGGCTCGCCTTGCTTAAGGCTGCCATCGTCCCGAATTCCCTCGCTAGCGTCTTGGCAGCTTTTGAACCAACATGGCGAATGCCCAGCCCAAATAGTAATTTTTCCAACGAGTTGTTCTTCGAAGATTCGATTGCTTGAAGAAGTTTATTGACGGATTTATCCCCCATCCTTTCCAAAGCAATCAGTTGATCGTATGTAAGCTTATAAATATCAGCCACATCTTGTATGAGTTCTTCTTTAAATAACAAGCTAATCACTTTTTCACCAAGACTGTCTATATTCATTGCTGTACGGGAAACAAAGTGAATCAAGCCTTCCCGTATTTGTGCAGGACACTTCGGGTTGATGCAGCGTAAAGCAACCTCCCCGTCCAGCCGGACAAGTTCACTGCTGCATTCCGGGCACTCAGTCGGCATCTGGAACTCGACTTCTTCCCCTGTACGGCGCTCTGCCAGTACATTGACTACCTCTGGAATGATATCACCCGCTTTTTTCACGACCACTTGATCTCCGATTCTGATGTCCTTTTCACGGATTAAGTCTTCGTTGTGAAGTGAAGCTCGCTGTACAGTGGTACCTGCTACCCGAACGGGATCCAAAACGGCGGTCGGGGTCAATACACCCGTACGGCCAACATTCAGCTCGATATCCCTTAGGGTTGTAATGACTTCTTCAGCTGGGAATTTATAAGCAATCGCCCATCGCGGACTTTTAGCAGTAAATCCTAATTCGTCCTGCTGTTCAAGGGAATCCACCTTTACGACAATTCCATCAATATCATAGGCTAAGTTTGGACGGTGTTCCGTCCATTCTACTATATAGGCCAGCACTTCCTCTATATTCGAGCATCTTTTTCTTTCACGATTTGTCTTAAACCCGAGTCGATCCAATAAATCCAGGCCCTCACTGTGGGAACGGACCCCTGTTTCGCCCAAATCGGCAATCGCATAAAGGAAAATATCCAAGTTCCGTTTCGCAGCAAGTTTTGGGTCAAGCTGCCTTAACGAGCCGGCCGCTGCATTTCTTGGGTTTGCAAATGGTTCCTCACCGCGTTCTTCCTTAGCCTTGTTTAATGATTCGAATGATTTTTTTGGCATGAAGGCCTCACCGCGCACTTCTATGGCAAGCGGCTCCCTCAGCTTCAATGGAATCGACTTGATCGTTTTTAAATTAGCGGTAATATCTTCACCGATCGTTCCATCTCCACGGGTTGCCCCTCTTACGAAATATCCATTCTCATATTGAAGAGTGACGGCAAGTCCATCAATTTTCAATTCACATACATAGGAAAAATCGTCACCTACGGATTGTCTGACCTTTCTGTCAAAATCCCGTAAGTCA
Source organism: Peribacillus sp. NPDC058075 (assembly GCF_042885195.1). Lineage (NCBI taxonomy): Bacteria > Bacillati > Bacillota > Bacilli > Caryophanales > Bacillaceae > Peribacillus > Peribacillus sp. NPDC058075. Next base: position 348,959 of record NZ_JBHVSL010000003.1, read on the forward strand.
CTTTCATTGAAGGCATTGCCTAAACTAAGCATTGGTGTGGTATGCTCCACTTTTTCAAACATATCCAAAATGGCGCCACCGACCCGTTGTGTCGGTGAGTCCGCCGTTTGCAGTTCCGGAAATTCCTCCTCATACTCAATAAGTTCACGGAGCAGGCGATCATATTCAGCATCAGGTACTGATGGCTGGTCCATCACATAATATTCATAGCTGTATTGGTTCAACAGCGTTTGCAGTTCTAGAACTTTCTTCTCTGCAGCTTGTAAGTCCATACGTTCAATCCTTTCTAAAGAAGACTCCACCGCACTTCTTATAGAAGAGCGGTGTGTCTAAAGTCAGATATCCCTATTCTTTACCAGTGGAAACATATTAATCTTAAGCTTTTTCAACTGGTGCAAATTTCGCCAATAAGCGCTTGATGCCGATTGGACTTGGAAAGGCTATATCCAATTCCTTCCCTTCGCCTTCCCCTTTTACGCTTACCACGGTTCCTATACCCCATTTTTTATGGGAGGCACGGTCACCGACAGCCCAGCCGATCTCTTCACCGCCCGTTGCGGATGGCGCAGAAACAGCTCTTCCGAATGCAGGCACTTTTCTTGTTGAAGCAGTTGAAGGAGATTCGGTTCTCGAAGAACTGAAAGGTGTTTGCCTAGCTCTAGGGGCCGGTTTCGGTTTTAGATCTTCAAGAAGTTCATCTGGTATTTCACTAATGAAACGTGAAACGGGATTCATGCTCGTCCGTCCATACAATGTCCGCATTTGGGCATTGCTTATGAATAGTTCATTTTCAGCCCTTGTAATTCCCACATAAGCCAGACGGCGTTCTTCTTCCATCTCCTCTTCATCCATAAGCGAGCGGCTGTGAGGGAATACCCCTTCTTCAAGGCCCAATAGAAAGACCACCGGATATTCAAGTCCCTTCGCTGAATGCAGCGTCATCAACGTTACCGTATTTGTAGCTTCTTCGGAATTCTCATCAAGTTGGTCTATATCGGCAACCAACGCAAGGTCAGTCAAAAATCCCACCAATGATTTGTCCTCGCTGTTATCTTCGAATGCTTTCGTAACAGATAAAAACTCATCTATATTTTCAAGGCGGCTTTGTGATTCAATCGTTTTTTCCGCCTGCAGCATCTCACGGTAACCGGTTTTCTTAATGACTTCCTCCACAAGTTCCGTCACGGATAAGTATTCCTGCTGATTTGTATAGTTAGTGATCAGCGTATGGAATTCCCTTGCCGCTTTGGTAGCCTTCCCGCTTATCCCTGCCATTTCAACGGATTCCAGTGCTTTATAAATGGAAACATCATATTGATCCGCATAATCTGCCACTTTGTCCATTGAAGTTGCACCAATTCCGCGTTTTGGTACATTGATTACCCGGCGAAGACTGATGTCATCATCAGGATTCGCAATAAGGCGAAGATAGGCAAGTAAATCCTTAATCTCTTTACGGTCATAGAACTTGGTGCCCCCGACAATTGCATAATTTATATTGGATTTAAGCAGAACTTCCTCCATGACACGTGATTGTGCATTTGTTCTGTAAAGTATTGCTATATCTGAATATTTCCGGCTGCCATCCTGGACTAACTCATTTATCTTTCCGGCTACGAATTGCGCTTCCCCTTGTTCATTGTCTGCACGGTAATAGAATATCTTATTGCCATCTGCATTCTCGGTCCAAAGATTTTTCGGCTTCCGGTTTTGATTGTTATCGATGACCTTATTCGCCGCTGCAAGAATCTTTTTCGTCGAGCGGTAATTCTGTTCAAGGAAAATCATGTTGGCATTCGGATAATCCTTTTCAAATGAAAGGATATTCGCAATATCCGCACCGCGCCAACGATAGATCGATTGATCGGAATCCCCGACAACACAGAGATTACGGAAGCGTGAAGCCAATAGTTTAACAAGCATGTATTGAGCCCTGTTCGTATCTTGGTACTCATCAACATGAATGTATTGAAATTTACGCTGATAATATTCAAGGACCTCAGGTACGAGCTGGAACAATTGAATCGTCATCATGATCAAATCATCAAAATCGAGCGCTGAATTTTTACGCAGCCGTTTTTGGTATTCCGTATATACATCGGCCGTTACTTTAGTGAAGTAATCAGACGCCGTCTTCAGGTACTCTTCCGGTCCGACCAATTCATTTTTCGCTGAACTGATGCTACCCAAAATGGCACGATAATCATATTTCTTTGTATCCATATTACGGTCTTTCATGATTTGTTTTATGACCGATTGCTGATCCGTCGTATCCAATATCGAGAAGTTCCTATTAAATCCGATACGGTCGATATCTCTTCGTAAAATACGGACGCACATCGAGTGGAAAGTCGAAATCCAGATATCTTCGGACGCACCGCCAAGTATGGCACGGATCCTCTCCTTCATCTCACGTGCCGCTTTGTTGGTGAACGTGATTGCAAGGATGTTCCAAGGCGCTATTTCCTTCTCGACCATCAAGTAAGCTATTCGGTGAGTCAGCACACGCGTCTTTCCACTTCCTGCCCCAGCCATGATTAAAAGTGGGCCATCAGTTGCTTTCACTGCTTTTTGTTGCTGTTCATTCAAACCTATTAGTAATTTTTCCGCTAAATATTGCATTATCACACCACCTATACGAACATTCGTTTCTGTTTTAGTATACTATATTTATTATATGATTTCATTTAACTGCCGAAACTGTTGCAAGTGCCACTTTCAAATCTTCATATATCACATTGCCGACAACGATGACATCCGCAATCTTGGACATCTCTTTGGCCTGTTCAACCGATTTTATCCCACCGCCATAGAATAGTACGGTATCCTCCAAACTCTCCTTGACCGCTTCCACCATTTGGACATCGCCATACTCACCGCTGTATTCTAAATAAAAAATCGGCAGGTTGAACATCTTTTCTGCCATCATCGCGTAAGCACCCACATCATCCATATCCAAATCGGTATTGGCTTTCGTCAACTGGGCCGCCTTGCACTCAGGATTCAGGATACAGTACCCTTCAACGAAAATTTCATCCCAATTCAAAAGGTAACCGTATTCCTTGACTGCTTGCTGATGCAATTTCATCATCCAATCCGGGTTGGTGCTATTCAGGACACTCGGAATGAAATATAAATCAAATCCTGGCGTCACCGTTTCAACTGAAGAAATTTCCATCACACATGGGACGGTATATCGTCTGACACGTGCCATTAAATGAAGCACATTCTCTAGCGTGATTCCATCCGTTCCCCCGACCATGATTGCATCAGTACCGGATTCACAGACTTTTTCTAGGGCCTCATCACTTATTTCTTTATTTGGATCGAGTTTGAAAACATGTTTCCACTCGCGAAAATCGTACATTATAATCCTCCATTCACACTTCCCATTACACCATTATAGCATTAAGATTTTTCATTAAAAAAGAGAAGTATCGATAAAATGTTATTACCAAATGGAACCTCTGAATCTAAAATCCAATATAACATGGATACGGTTGAAAGACAGCCGGAAAAGAGAGTCCTGAACTCAAAATAAAAAGCCGGGAAATGAATTCCCCGGCTTTTTATTTTGATCGAAAGAATTAGGATTCGGTTGTTTCCTCGACGTTATCCTTAATACGGTTAAGTGCCATGGAATAAGCATCATTTCCGTAATTCAAGCAGCGTTTGACCCTGGAAATCGTAGCCGTGCTTGCACCCGTTTCCGTTTCGATTTTATGATAGGTTTTTCCTTCTTCAAGCATGCGGGCTACTTCAAGACGCTGTGCCAGTGATGAAATTTCATTAACTGTGCATAAATCATCAAAAAATCGATAGCATTCGTCTAAATCACGCAAGGAAAGGATCGACTTAAACAGCTGATCCGTTTCTTTCCCTCTTAACTTATCAATTTGCATGTTACTCCCCCTCAATTTCATGGGTATCAAAATGAGACGTCTCCTACTAAACCAGGTTCATCCGGAATAATATTGATCCAAGTTTTACCTGGGATCAACCCTACTTCTTTATCGTTTTTCACTGGTATAATCCGACCATCCTTATTAACCCATTCTACTTCATTCGCTTTTCCTTTTTGAAGTAAATAACCATTTCCGCCATTTTTCAAGTCGATTTTACGACGCCCTTTATCGTCGATCACTTGATGAGCAGCCTCAATGATCAATATATTATCCAGTAAAATAGGTTTATTCGATTTATGCTCGACTGTTTGCTTTCCATTCGAATAACGTTTATATTTCTCTTCCGTGGCTTCGTATTCATACTGTACATCATACTCGTCTGATCCGTAGGAAACCTCGGTTTTCAACGCCGGTTCCCCTTGAAGTCCAGCTGCCTCTTCCTTCGTAAGGAAAGCATAAGGCTCCGGTGCACCATTCAGCTCATATCCCTTTTCCTTCGCACCTTTCTCGATGTCATCAAAGGAGGTATAGGAATTATGCGGTGCTTTTCGATCTGCCGAACGTTGAAACAAAGTACCATCATAATATAATCCGTTCAAGTTATCAATATACCCTTTGTCCAGCATGTTTTTTGCCTCGGGGCTGTTCCCATGACAGACATAGATGCAATCAAGGCCTTTAGCCAATTCGATATAATAGTCCCTTGCACTCCGGATCGGACCGATTTGGCTTGGCATTTCACTTTGGAAGATAGCTAAAAATCTGGTTATGTCACCTTCTGCGAGCATTTCAAAGACGATATCTGCTTCTGAGAGGCCCGATTGTGGGCGTGCTTCCGGATGATTGTTAATCATCACTGCTGCAGCCCTGCGCTCACTGCCTGCATCGGTGGCTATACCTGTTAGTGGAAACTCATTGGAAGGTTCATTTTTCACATCTGTATTTTTGATGACAGCTTGGTCTTTCGGCTTATTGTCATCCGATGCAGGATCTTCTTTCGTAGAACAACCTGACAGCAGTAAAATAGCAATAACGATGAAAAGAACTCTCTTAAGGTTCATCTTTCCACTCCTCTGATTTATTAGCCATTTCTTCTCTTATATTTTAACGCATTATAGTAGGAAAGAGTATAGTTTTATTCATTACATCATATACTCCTCGCTGGGTTAGCCTTATATATGGCAGATGGGTTGTCGAAAAGAATGAAAGGGTGTACACAGGATCAGCGAAGCGATAGCCCCTCTCACGCAGCAAATGTTTCAATTCATTTTCTTCTTCTATCAGTTGAGGAACCTCCTTGGTGGACATGACTCCCTTTAATTTAAGAGGCAGTTCATGGATCACCTTGCCTTGCTCCGTTAAAACGATTCCACCGCCGATTTCCTTCAGCCGGTTAAATGCCAAATGCATATCCTTTTTCCTTTTACCGATCAGTATGATATCACCTGTATTTGTATAAGAGCCGGCGAAGCCGCATAATTTGTCCGCAAACCCTTTTAATATCGTATTGATGCGCCATTTCCCTTCCCGATCGATAAGCATGAAAAAGCATTCATCATCCTCAAAGTTCAGTTCTTCATGGCCAACATCATTGGCAAGCGAGTACGGTTTCGTAATGACATTATTGACCAATTCAATTCCAAACGGCATGGAAAATTCAAAATCTTCCTTTAAACTAAGATCCCAATCAAGATCGAGCGGTTTAAAATCGAAATCACTCCATTCGATTTCCTGTTTATCCGGAATGATTTCACCATCCCTTTTAACCCATTTTCCTTTTGCCATTACCGAAACCGGTGCGGGTTCCTTTACATCGGTAAGGAAGTTGATGTTCGCCACCCTTCCTGTGGCAATATTGCCATGAAGGTATTCAATGTTATAATATCGTGCGATGTTGATAGTTGCCATATTATATGCATCGATGACCGGAACACCATGCTCTATCGCTATTTTGATCAAGCAGTCTATGAAACCACCTTCATAAAAGGACGGCGGCGATCCATCTGTCGTATAAAAGAATTTGTCATAATGATCGATGCCCAGTTCATGGATTTCCTGTATCAGCTTTGGTAAATCCGGACGGATCGAAGAATGTCTTAACGATACATAATAGCCCTGCAGCAAGCGAGACATGACCTCATCACCTGTCATTGCCTCATGATCACAATCAGCGCCGAATAAGGTCATTTTTGCTAAAGTTTTCTCTGAAGCGCCTGGAAAGTGTCCTTCTATTTTCTTCCTCATTCGCTTGGCTTCCTGAATCCAGTGCAGCATCAAGTCATCCCCATCGAGAAGCTTCGGCCATCCAGTCAGTTCCCCGCCCTGTAATACGGCATCATGCTCCAGCCATGATTTAACGGCGCCATGGGAAAAGACCGTATCTTCATCAATCAATTCCGTTTGTCCGTCAAAACGGCTCCACCAATACATTGTTACAGGAATATTACGTAATTCTTTCAAAAGAGAAAACGCTTTCTTTTTATCTAACTGCAATAGAAACGGCAAGTTATCATTGATCAATGTCGTTGTGCCGAAATGTGATGCATAACGTGAAAAAGAAAGGGGATTATATAATTGAGAAGGGTGTGAATGCGGCTCAATATAACCCGGCACCAAGTACTGGTTTGTACAGTCTACCATTTCACAGCGGTCTATATTATCTGGAAGCTCATCGCCAATATATATGATGCGATCCTCATATATCCAAATATTCGCCTTCACCCATTTTCGTAAAGCCTGATTTAAATAAGTCGCATTTTTAAGCAGAATGTGTGGTGCCCTATTGCCATCCAGCACATCTATATGTTCTCTTAGATGTTTATTTTTCCATCTATAGCGCTGTTCAAGCATAAACATTCCCCCATAGGTTATTAGAAAAAGATGTATGAAAAAAACCATTTTCAATCCAATTTTATTTCATAGTAACATACTTGCCCCATTAGAACAGTAATGTAAGCCAGAATATTGTTAAATTTTTGTGAAGGGATGGACTTTAAATGAAGTTTAAACAAAATATCAGTATAATAAATGCATTAATGCGAATTACCTGTGGTTTTACATTTTTAACATGGGCTATGACTAAAATGGTGAAAAAACCATGGAAAAACCAATCTTATATAATCGTGGTGATGCTTTCTGCCATGAAAATAGGCGAAGGCATACTCCGCTATTGTCCTGTCGTCGATGCGATGGAAAACGGACAGAACTTGATGAAAAGTGAACCAAAACAGGAAAATGAATCTAAATCAAATTGATACATATTAAGTTTTTTCTAAAGAAGAAGCTGACTCCGCTTAGAGTCAGCTTCTTTATATTATGATGAAAAATTGTATTTTATTGCACGATAGCCAATATCCGTTCGCCAAAATAAGCCGTCTTTCTCAATATACCCTAACTCTTTATATACTTCAGCTTGGGCAGAGGCCAAATCTTTCCCTTTTGCAGCAACCAGAAGTACACGTCCGCCATTCGAGATGAAGTTCCCCTCATTATTGAGAGCCGTTCCAGCATGATAAACATGGGCTTTCAGATCAATCTTTTCCAAGCCTTTAATGATAGATCCCTTTTTATATTCCCCTGGATATCCATCAGCTGCGACGACCACTCCAAGCACGGCTTCATCATGCCATTCAAGTTGTAAATCCGCTCCAGAAAGAACCGCTTCAAGCGTATCTACGAAATCTGTTTTTAGGCGCGGTAAAACAACTTGAGTTTCCGGATCGCCAAAACGGGCATTGAACTCAATGACTTTTGTGCCTTTTTCAGTAGCGATCAACCCGGCATATAATATTCCTGTAAAGCTCCGATTCTCAGAAATCATTGCATTTACCGTGGGCTTAAGAATCGTTTCGACTGCAGTCTGAATCATTTCATCGGAAATTTGCGGCACCGGTGAATATGCACCCATTCCACCTGTGTTCGGACCCTGATCTCCATCAAAAACCCGCTTATGATCCTGAGCAATGACCATAGGATACACTTTTTCTCCATTAACGAATGCCATCAATGAAAATTCCTCGCCGTCAAGGAATTCCTCAATAACGACTTTCGCAGATGCTTCTCCGAACTTTGCTCCGACAAGCATATCATGGATGGCGTCCAACGCCTCTTCCATCGTCATGGCAACTACGACACCTTTTCCTGCAGCCAGACCATCCGCTTTTATGACGATGGGTGCACCCATTTTTTCGATATATGCCCTTGCTGAATCATAATCTGAGAATGTTTCATATTCCGCTGTCGGAATGCTGTAGTTCTTCATTAAATCTTTAGCAAAGGATTTACTTCCCTCGATGACAGCAGCACGGCCATTAGGGCCAAATACCTGTAATCCAGACTCCGCAAAATCATCGGCAAGTCCATTTAACAATGGTGTTTCGGGCCCGATCACCGTTAATGAAACTGCATTCTTTTTGGCAAAGGTAACCAATTCCCCGTGATTGTTTTCATCAATTGGAACAAGAGTCGCCACATCGGTCATCCCTGGATTTCCCGGTGCTGCAAAAACAGTCCCAACCCGTTTACTTTCAAATAGTTTGCGGGCTATGGCATGCTCCCTGCCGCCCCGGCCAATTACTAGTACATTCATTATCGCACCTCGTTTTTGATTAATGTTTAAAGTGACGAATTCCTGTAAACACCATTGTAATCCCATATTCATCAGCTTTCTTTATTGAATCCTCATCTTTAACAGATCCACCAGGCTGAATAATTGCCGTGACGCCCGCTTTTGCCGCCGCTTCTACAGTATCATCCATCGGGAAGAAAGCATCTGATGCCAATGCACTTCCTGTCGCTCTTTCCCCAGCTTGTTCCAGGGCAATTTTTGCAGCTCCTACACGGTTCATTTGACCTGCGCCAACACCTAATGTCATTTGATCGTTACAAACCACTATTGCATTCGACTTGACATGTTTCACGATTTTCCAGCCAAGTTCCATGGCTTTCCACTCTTCAGGGGTAGGCTCACGTTTCGTTGCCACTTTTACCTCTGCATCCTTTAAGCTATGTGCATCCCGATCTTGAATAAGTAATCCGCCCTCAATGGATGTCAATTTACGTTCAGGCTTTTTGACCGCGTCGAAATCGATCGTTAATAAACGTAGATTTTTCTTGTTTGTCAATACTTCCGCTGCCTCTTGTGTAAACCCAGGGGCAATGATGATTTCAAGGAAAATTTCATGAAGCTTTTCCGCAGTTGCCTTATCGACTTCACGGTTCAAAGCGATGATCCCGCCGAAAATGGAAGTGGCATCTGCCTCATAAGCTTTTTCATATGCTTCCAAGATGGTCGCACCGACACCGACGCCGCAAGGATTCATATGTTTGACAGCAACAGCAGCCGGCTCATTGAATTCTTTAACGATTTGAAGTGCTGCATCAGCATCATTGATGTTGTTGTATGAAAGTTCTTTTCCATGTAATTGATTCGCCTCTGCAATTGAGAAAACGGAACCAAGCGGTTTTTTATAGAATGCGGCTTTTTGATGTGGATTTTCACCATAACGAAGCGACTGTTTCAATTCATAGGTAACAGTCAATGATTCGGGATTTTCTTCATCGGCAAGCTCTGTCATATACTCTGAAATAACTGCATCATATGCTGCCGTATGACGGAAAACTTTTGCAGCCAGGCGGCGATTCGTGGTTTTTGTTACCCCCCCGTTTTGTTTCAGCTCAGCCAATACGGTAGGATAATCATTGGAATCAACGATAACAGTCACATATTCGTGATTTTTAGCAGAAGAACGAAGCATTGTCGGTCCACCGATATCAATGTTTTCAATAGCATCTTCCACAGTGACTTCCGGTTTGGAAATAGTCGCCTGGAATGGATATAGGTTTACACAGACAAGTTGAATGGGTTCAATATTATGCTCAGCAAGCTGTGCTGCGTGATTTGTGTCATCATGTTTTGCCAACACTGCTCCATGGACATTCGGGTGAAGCGTTTTAACACGTCCATCCAATATTTCCGGGAACCCGGTGACGTCACTGATTCCAATAACCTCAATACCATTTTCCTGAAGCGTTTTTTTGGTACCGCCTGTAGAAATGATTTCAAAACCTGCCTCAATTAAACCTTGGGCAAATTCTACGATACCTGTTTTATCCGATACACTAATTAACGCGCGTTTCTTCATGTTATGTTGGTCCCTCCATTAAGTAAGTTTCTTGTGGCACAGCTCCTGCAAAACTGATGGATACAAGTCATGCTCCATTTCCTGAATCCTTTTCTGAAGGATATCTTTCGTATCCCCTTCGAGAATTGGCACTGCTTTTTGGGCAATGACCGGTCCTGTGTCCATTCCATCATCCACATAATGAACGGTTACTCCCGTTTCCTTCACTCCGGCATCAAAAGCCTGGCCAATTGCATCCTTGCCTGGAAAACTAGGCAGAAGTGAAGGGTGGATGTTCACAATCCTCTGTGAATACTTTTGTAATAAAGTCTGACCGATCAAACGCATATAACCAGCAAGAATGATGAATTCTATCTCATACTGGCGAAGTTTTCCAAGTATTTCCATTTCATATTCAGTCTTGTTAGAGTAATTCTTTGCTGAAAAGGAGAAAGTGTCAATATTCTCAAGCTTTGCTCTCTCTAGCACATAGGCGTCTTCACGATCGCAAACGACAAGACAGATTTCCGCCTCCAACTTTCCACTTTTTATTGCTTCAGCTATTGATTGAAAATTACTACCGTTACCTGATGCAAAGACAGCAAGGCGTTTCATTATTTGAACGACACTCCATTTCCATCCACGATCGTTCCGATAACTGAGGCTTCTTCACCGCAAGACTTTAGGTGGGCCAGCACATCCGATGCCACTTCTTTTTTGACGACGGCCGTCATTCCAATACCCATATTGAAGATATTGAACATTTCCTCTTTTACAAGGTTCCCTTTTTCTTCAAGGAATGAAAATATAGTTGGAATTTCCCAGCTTCCAAGCTCGATTTCAACACCGCATCCCTCAGGAAGGATACGCGGAATATTCTCGATGAATCCTCCGCCGGTGATATGGGCAAGACCGTTAACCTCAAATTTTTCCAACGTCGATAGAACGGACTTCACATAGATTTTTGTCGGTTTTAATAATTCCTCTCCCAACTTGCAATCCAGTTCCGGTACGAAGTCATGAAGCCCCATACCCGAGTCTTCAAGAAGGATTTTACGAACAAGGGAATACCCATTACTGTGGATGCCGCTTGAAGCAAGTCCAATGACAACATCACCAGCCGAGATTGCTTCACCAGTAATCAGACGTGATTTTTCAACGGCACCTACAGTGAAACCTGCCACATCGTATTCTTCCGTCTCGTACATGCCTGGCATTTCAGCCGTTTCTCCGCCGATTAAAGCACAGCCCGCCTGCTCACAGCCATCTGCAATTCCTTTGACGATCATTTCAATTCGTTCAGGATCTGCTTTACCGCAGGCAATATAATCTAAAAAGTATAAAGGTGCAGCACCTTGAACGACAACATCATTGACGCACATAGCTACACAATCCACTCCAATTGTATCGTGTTTATCCATCATGAACGCCAACAAAAGTTTAGTACCCACTCCATCCGTACCAGAAATGAGCACAGGTTCTTTAAGGTTCAAGGAAGATAAATCAAACATGCCGCCGAAACCGCCCAGACCATTCATTACTTCTGGACGAAATGTGCGCTTTACATGTTTTTTCATTCGATTTACCGCTTCATAACCAGCCTCAATATCCACACCAGCCTGTTTATATGCATTAGCCATTTGAAATCCTCCTCCGAAAATCAATCATCATTGCCGACTTGATTAACATTTTGTTTTTTCTCGTTCGTATTCAAAAATTTCAGTCGGATAATTTCCGGTGAAACAAGCTAGGCATGAACCGCGCGTTTCTCCAGGAAACGGTCGTCCAATTGCTTCGACCATACCTTCGACACTTAAAAAGGTTAAGGAATCAGCACCGATGATTTCCCTTATTTCCTCCACGGATTTAGAGCTCGCAATCAGTTCTTCCTTTTTAGACGTGTCTATGCCATAAAAACATGGATTCTTGATCGGTGGTGAGCTGATTACTACATGCACTTCTTTCGCTCCGGCATCTTTTAACATGCGGACAATCCTTCTGCTCGTTGTCCCACGGACAATTGAATCATCAACCATTATGACCCGCTTGCCTTCTACTACCCCTCTTACAGGTGATAGTTTCATCTTTACGCCTTGTTCACGCAGACTTTGTGATGGCTGAATGAAAGTCCGTCCAACATACCGGTTTTTTATTAGACCCATTTCATAGGGAATGCCTGCAGCTTCAGCATAGCCTATTGCTGCCGAAATGCTGGAATCAGGTACACCTGTAACTACATCTGCTTCAATTCTTGCTTCCAGTGCCATTTGTTTGCCAAGATTTTTTCGTGCCGTATGAACATTGATACCATCAATGTTGCTATCCGGACGGGAAAAATACACGTACTCCATCGTGCACATTGCCTGTTGGCTGGAAAGCGAAAAGTATTCGGATGTGATTCCCTCATCATTAATGACAACGAGTTCACCCGGCTCAATATCGCGGATGAATTCTGCACCTACAATATCAAGTGCACATGTTTCGGATGCAGCGAAATATGCATCGCCTATTTTCCCCAAGGAAAGCGGACGGAAGCCGTGCGGATCTCTTGCCATGATCATTTGGTTTTCGGTCATGATGACAAAGGCATAGGCGCCCTTCAGCATGCTTAAACTGTTCTTCACGGAATCTCTTACATCCGAGTAGCCGGAGCGTTTAATCAGATGGGCCAGAACTTCCGTATCAGATGTCGTTTGAAAAATGCTTCCTTGACCTTCAAGCTGTGCTTTTAATTGATGGGCATTGACGATATTCCCATTATGAGCAAGGGCCAGCCCTCCTGTATGCGAATTGAACAGGAATGGCTGAACATTTTGATACCCGCCGCCGCCTGCCGTTGTATAACGGACATGGCCGATTGCCGCTTTACCGCTCCCGGAAAGTGCCTGCATTTTTTCCGCAGTGAATATCTCTGTGACAAGTCCTTCGCCCTTAGAGATGGACATCTGCTCACCATCCGTCACGACGATGCCAGCTCCCTCTTGACCACGATGTTGCAAGCTATGCAAACCGTAGTAAGCAAGCTGTGCAGCATCGGGATGTCCCCAGACTCCAACAACACCACACTCTTCGTTTAGGCTTCTTATTTCAGCAAGCATGGTATGGCTCCCTTCCAAGCTGTTTGTAAATCTTCAACGTCCGCTTCCAATACTTTGCTATCACTTGTTGCCACGACTAATTTATTATCAGCCGTTACTGAACCTATGCAAATCGCATCTTCAACAAGAGCTTCAAATGACGCTTGATTTTCAGGATTGATGGACAGTAAGAAACGTGATTGCGTTTCACTGAATAATTCGGATACAGGTTCGCCGGATATATTCACTTTTACCCCCAGTTTGCTAGTTCCGAATAAAGATTCAGCTAAAGCTACTGCCAAACCGCCTTCCGAAAGGTCATGGGCTGATGCAACAAGTCCTTTTTGGATTGCCGTCAGAATTTGCTGCTGACGTTTTTGTTCAACAGCCAAATCAAGTTCTGGAGCGCGTCCAAAGATTTTACCCTCGAGCATTTTCTGTAATTCACTGCCCCCAAATTCAACTTTCGCTTCGCCGACCACATAAATCAAATCGGATTCATTTTTAAATGTTTGAGTTGTGATGTGCTTAAGGTCACTGACCAGACCAACCATACCAACTACAGGTGTCGGATAAATCGCTTCACCATTCGTTTCATTATAAAGGGAAACATTTCCGCCGATTACAGGAGTACTTAAGCTTCTGCATGCTTCACTCATACCGTCCGCCGCTTTTTCCAGTTGCCAAAATATTTCTGGTTTTTCTGGATTCCCAAAATTCAAGCAATCCGTAATCGCTAAAGGTTCCGCACCCGAGCAAATGATGTTACGGGCTGCTTCAGCCACTGCGATTTTGCCGCCTGTTTCAGGATCTAAATAAATAAAGCGGGAGTTGCAATCCGTCGTCATGGCAAGTGCTTTATTCGTACCACGTACACGCACTACCGCCGCATCCGATCCAGGTGAGACGACTGTATTCGTGCGGACCATGTAATCATATTGGTCGTAGACCCATTCTTTACTCGAAATTGTCGGTTGCTTCAATAGTGATACCAATGTTTCTTTATAATCTTCAATGACTGGCACTTCTGCCGTCATGCTTTGGAAGTCACGGAAATATTGCGGTTCTGCAGAAGGCTTATGATAAATCGGAGCTTCTTCAGCCAATGCATCAACCGGCACCTCAGCAACGATTTCACCTTGATGGGAAAGGGTTAGGTTTTTATCATCCGTTACTTCACCAACAGCAACCGCTTCTAGGTCATATTTCGTAAACAAGTCGACGATTTCCTGTTCGCGTCCTTTAGTGACAACGATCAGCATCCGCTCTTGTGATTCAGAAAGCATCATTTCATAGGCTGTCATACCTGTTTCACGCTGCGGTACCAAATCCAGGTTCATTTTTATTCCTGAGCCAGCTTTACTCGCCATCTCGGCAGATGAGCTTGTAAGACCCGCTGCTCCCATATCTTGAATGCCAACAAGGGCATCATTTTGAATCAATTCAAGGCATGCTTCCAAAAGCAGTTTCTCCATGAATGGATCGCCTACTTGTACGGCAGGCCGTTTTTCTTCGGAAGACTCTGATAGCTCTTCAGATGCAAATGTTGCTCCATGAATACCATCACGTCCAGTTTTGGCACCCACATACATCACTGTGTTGCCCACTCCATGCGCTTGGCCTTTTTTAATGTCCTTATGATCGATCAAACCGACACACATCGCATTGACAAGAGGGTTACCTTCATACGATGGATCAAACTGAATCTCTCCGCCGACAGTTGGAATTCCGATACAATTTCCGTATCCTGCAATCCCTGCAACCACTTCTTTAAATAAATATTTCACGCGATCATTGTCTAGTTCACCGAAGCGAAGCGAGTTCAACATCGCTATCGGACGGGCACCCATGGAGAAAACATCACGGATAATTCCGCCGACACCAGTAGCGGCACCCTGGTAAGGCTCTATTGCCGAAGGATGGTTATGACTTTCAATTTTAAAAACAACAGCCTGATCGTCACCGATATCAACGATACCTGCTCCTTCACCAGGGCCTTGTAGCACTTTCTCCCCTGTAATCGGGAATTTTCTTAAGATGGGTTTTGAATTTTTGTAGGAACAATGCTCTGACCACATAACCGAAAACAATCCAGTTTCCGTATAATTCGGCAGTCTGCCTAAGATTTTCTCCACCATTGCAAATTCATCATCGGATAGTCCCATAGTTGCGTACAATCGATCCGATTTAATTTTTTCCGGACTTGGTTCAAGCTGTAATAACATGTGATTCCCTCCAGTTTTTTACGATGGATTGAAAAATCTTTAAGCCGTCTTTACTGCCAAGCAGCGAATCAACAGCACGTTCGGGATGAGGCATCATTCCGAGGACATTTCCTTGTTCATTTGTAATTCCCGCTATTTGCTCCAAGCTTCCGTTTGGATTTTCGCCATCATACGTGAACAAGATGCGGTTATTTTGTTTTAATTCAGCCAATGTCTCATTATCGCAGTAGTAATTCCCTTCACCATGGGCAACAGGGATCGTAATCGTTTCATTTAATTCATACCCTGTCGTGAACAACGATTGATTATTTTCAACTTTCAGTCCTACATTGCGGCAAATGAATTTCAAGCCTTCATTACGGCGCATCGCACCAGGTAAAAGTCCTGCTTCAAGTAATATCTGAAAACCATTGCAGACACCCAATACAGGCTTTCCTGCTTGTGCGGCTTTTACGACTTCAGCCATTACATTCGAAAATCTTGCAATTGCTCCAGAGCGTAAGTAGTCTCCATAAGAGAAACCTCCAGGAAGAAGAATCCCATCATACTGATCTAGATTGTCTGTAGAGTGCCAAACATACTCCACTTCTT
This sequence comes from Peribacillus sp. NPDC058075, assembly GCF_042885195.1. Lineage (NCBI taxonomy): Bacteria > Bacillati > Bacillota > Bacilli > Caryophanales > Bacillaceae > Peribacillus > Peribacillus sp. NPDC058075. Next base: position 364,879 of record NZ_JBHVSL010000003.1, read on the forward strand.
CCCCCAGTGCATCCTTTATCGCATGGTACATATCGACATCACAATTGGAACCAGGGAAAACTATGACAGCAAATTTCATTGGGTGATAACCTCCTCAACATCATAGCGGTAAGCTTCAATTACCGTATTGGCCAATAGTTTTTCACACATTTCCTTCACAAGTTGATCTAAATCACGATCCGTATCTTTAATTGTAAGTTCAATGTATTTCCCCACTCGAACATCACTAACTTCGTTATAAGTCAAACTATGAAGTGATTGTTGCACTGCTGCTCCCTGTGGATCTAGTACACTTTCGCGTAGTGTGATATATACCTTAACCTTATACATGTTGAGTGCCCTCCAACTTTGCTAGTATTTTTTCGTAAGCATCTGTTAAACTTCCTAAATCACGGCGGAATACATCTTTGTCTAACTTTTCGTTCGTTTTAATATCCCATAATCGGCAGGTATCAGGTGAAATTTCATCTGCCAGCAGAATGTCTCCATTCGAGGTTTTGCCAAACTCTAATTTAAAATCAATCAATTTAATGTCCAACTCTTTAAAGAAGGAAGTCAAGACGATACTGATTTCTTGTGCCTTTTCTTTTAAAATCGCTACATCTTCCTTGCTTGCAAGTTCCAATTCTTCAATATGGTCTTCCGTTAACAGAGGATCGCCGAGTTCGTCATCTTTATAGTAAAACTCAATCAGCGTTTTCTTGAGCGGCTGGCCTTCTTCAACGCCAGTTCTTTTAGAAAAACTGCCGGCAGCCGTATTTCTGACAACGACTTCTAGCGGAATGATGGATACCCTTTTGACTAGCTGCTCCCGGTCGGAAAGCATTTCAATAAAATGGGAAGGGATATTTTCTTGGGCAAGCTTTGAAAATAGTAAGCTAGTAATTTGATTATTCAACTTACCTTTTCCGGCAATCTCTGACTTCTTTTCACCATTGAATGCTGTTGCCGAATCCTTGTATTCCACCCAAACAATTTCACTGTTGTCCGTTGCAAAAATCTGTTTCGCTTTTCCTTCATACAACAATTCTCGTTTTTCCATCTGTCAAGACCCCCACATTGTGAATATTATGAATCTTCCTGCCATTGATCAGGCTTGGCAAACATATCACCGTTTAGAGGTGCCATGTTTGCCGCCTTCACTTTTATAAACCTAAACGATCAAAGATTACATCAACATTTTTCAGGTGATGTGTAGGATCGAAACAATCATCAAGTTCTTCTTTCGTAAGCAAGCTCGTGATTTTATCATCCTTTTCGATCAGGCTTCTGAATGGAACCTGAAGCTCCCATGCTTCCATCGCTTTCGGCTGAACCGTATCATAAGCTTCTTCACGGACAAGTCCTTTATCGATAAGGGAAAGCAGCACACGTTGTGAGAAAATCAATCCAAGCGTACGGTCCATATTGCGTTTCATATTTTCTGGATAAACGGTCAAGTTCTTCACTATGTTGCTGAAACGGTTCAGCATGTAGTTTAATGCGATCGTTGCATCCGGCAAGATGATGCGCTCAGCAGAAGAATGCGAAATGTCACGTTCATGCCATAATGGCACATTCTCATATGCTGTCATCATGTAACCGCGGATGACACGAGCCATACCCGTCATATTTTCAGAACCGATTGGATTCCGTTTATGAGGCATTGCCGATGATCCTTTTTGTCCTTTTGCAAAGAATTCTTCCACTTCGCGTGTTTCACTTTTTTGCAAGCCGCGAATTTCCACTGCGAATTTTTCGATTGATGTCGCAATTAAAGCCAATGTGCTCATATAATGTGCGTGGCGATCGCGCTGCAATGTTTGTGTTGAAATTGGCGCTGCTTCAAGGCCAAGCTTTTCACAAACGAATTTTTCAACGAACGGGTCGATGTTAGCGTAAGTTCCGACAGCTCCAGAGATTTTCCCAACCTCTATGTTCTTTCTTGCTTCTTCAAAACGTTCGACATTGCGTTTCATTTCTTGATACCAAAGAGCCAGTTTCAACCCAAAAGTGGTCGGTTCAGCATGAACTCCATGTGTACGCCCCATTTGAACTGTGTATTTATGTTCTTTTGCTTTATTTTTCAGAATCTCCACGAAGTTATTTAAATCCTTGGCAAGGATCTCATTCGCTTGCTTTATCACATATGAAAGAGCTGTATCCACCACATCAGTGGAAGTCAGTCCGTAATGGACCCATTTCCGTTCTTCACCCAACGTTTCAGAAACCGCACGTGTAAAGGCAACAACATCGTGGCGTGTATCTTTTTCGATTTCATTGATACGGTCCACATCGAATGTGGCATTTTCACGAAGAAGCTTCACATCTTCTTTTGGAATGACACCTAGCTCAGACCATGCTTCACATGCTAAGATTTCAACTTCCAACCACGCATTAAAGCGGTTCTTTTCTGTCCAAATGTTTCCCATCTCTGGGCGGGTATAACGTTCAATCATTTTACTTCCTCCGTTTCAACCTGTTGATTCCATATTTTGCTTCGATCACTTTCCAAAAGAGCTTCCTCAATTGTTGGACGTAAAATATTCACATGACCCATTTTTCGCTTAATTTTGGCTTCTTTCTTACCGTAAAGGTGAACCTTCCAATCTGAAAGCGTCGGAATTTCGCCCATTAAGGGCCCGATATGCTCACCAAGGATGTTTATCATTACCACAGGCTTCAATAACGCCGTATTTCCGAGCGGCCAATTGCAGACAGCCCTTATATGCTGTTCGAACTGTGAGGTCTCACATGCTTCCATTGTATAATGGCCAGAGTTATGAGGTCTTGGCGCTAATTCATTAATGATGATATCATCCTGAGCGGTTAAAAACATCTCGACTGCCAATGTCCCCACCAAATCAAGTTTCTCTGCAAGCTGCAAAGCTTCATTAATAGCTTTCCGTTCAGCTTGTTGACTAATACGGGCGGGAACAATGCTTTTATGAAGAATGTTTTCAATATGAATGTTTTCCGCAATCGGAAAATGACTTGCCTCGCCATTTGCCTTGCGCGTCACGATAATGGAGATTTCTTTTACGAAAGGAATCCAGGCTTCCAGCACACATTTACCTGTTTTGAGCAGGGTTTCAGCCTTTTTGATATCGGCTTCTTCCTTAATGACCAACTGCCCTTTTCCATCATAACCGCCCCGCGTCGTTTTTAACACACTAGGGTACCCTAATTTCTCTATATGAAGGTAAATTTCTGAAATATCCTGTATTTCCTGATATGGAGCAACGGAAGCTCCCGCATCAGATATGGCTTTTTTTTCCGTCAATCTATCCTGTGTCAGCTTTAATAATTCGGAGCCCTGTGGAAGGAATGCATGTTGCTTTAACCAATCCAATGCTTCTGAGCTGATATTTTCAAACTCGTATGTTATGACGTCACTGACCTCAGCCAATCTTTTCAATGCTTCGATATCATCATAAGCACCAGTGATTTCAATATCCGCCACTTGAGCACATGGACCTTCAGCAGTCGGTTCAAGGACCGCTATCTTAAAGCCCGATGCCTTAGCCGATAAGGCCATCATCCTGCCCAATTGCCCACCGCCGATTATCCCAATGGTCTGTCCCGGTAAAATGATTGTATTATTTAAGTTGTTCACTGCTCTGTAACACCTTTTCTCTGGTTTCGTTTCGTAAAGCCTCTAACCTATCAGCAATGTCAGAATCAAAAGCGGCTAATATTTGAGCCGCAAACAAACCGGCATTGACTGCGCCAGCTTTTCCGATCGCAACCGTTGCAACCGGTACGCCACCAGGCATTTGAACAATCGATAATAACGAATCCATCCCATTTAATGCCTTCGACTGTATTGGCACGCCTATCACAGGGACAATCGTTTTAGCTGCGGTCATACCTGGAAGATGTGCAGCCCCGCCTGCTCCGGCAATAATCACTTTAATATCTCTATCTTTTGCACTCTCTGCATATTCAAATAGTAAATCCGGCGTCCGGTGGGCGGAAACGACTCTTTTTTCATAGGGAATCTCAAGCTGTTCCAATGATTCACAAGCGTACTTCATCGTTTCCCAATCCGAGACACTTCCCATAATAACCCCAACTTGCGGTTTCATATCATCTTTCCCTCCAACACTCATATTATGGCGTCCCGGGTATGCAGACGGACGCTTATCATTTTATCTATAACATGTAAATTAAAAAAACCGGACAGGTTGCTTCCTCATTGAGAAAGCAACCTGTCCGGAACAGAAAGCCCTTTGAAAAATCACAAAAAGACTTGGCTAGTTTCCGAAATAGTCAGATGCTTTTCTCATAGTCCGATGATTTACGGTCATCAGGTAGAAACTTTTGGGCCATATCCCCATGATTATATGAGATGTATTAATGTACCTTCATCTTACCTTCCGGCCATTTTAATGTCAAGTTAAAATCGAATAATTTTACATGATATTAATTAATCGTTCGTGTTTTACTCAATTAATTTTGCTTCAAATACAATTTTTCGATCAACTGGCACATAATGGACCTTGCCATTCTCGATTCTCTCGGCAAAGATAGGCTCTTCCGTCCTCCTTACAGGAAAATACCCTGCCGCTTTAATTCGGTCTAAACATGCATCGATCGTCTCGCCCTCGATAACTTCAAACTTTTCCTTACTCTTTTTACTCACAATACCGATCCTTCCTTGATTCTATTTTGTCTGTCTTCCTTAGCTTGCAGTTTGCATTATTATCATTAATAAATTCTTCCTAGTATAATGAAAAGAACAAGTAAAGACAAGAATACATTTCAAAAAAGCCGATTACATTATAATGAAAATTCCATAATGTCTCAGAATATGATATCCCTGTCTTCCGTCAAAGCACCTGCACCCATAAATTTATACATCCCCTTCAATATCCTACCCTTCTTCCCCTCTGAATTACGATGGCCTGATTCTTAAAATTACCCATTGCTCCATGATCCGGTACATATTCATATCTTACTGTCATGAATTATTTCAATTCAAGTGTTAACGATAGGTCGAATCAAATTAAGTTCCAGGTCGTTTTTTCCAATTTTGGAGGAAATTAATAGTCTGCGGGTATAACTATTTCGTTACAGGTCGACTAGATTAGTCTACAGGCCGAACTAGATGTTAATCTACATCACTTCTCCCCGAAAGCTGAAAGTATATCAATACAAAAAAAAGACCAGCCGGATGGCTGATCTTTTGAAATGGCTTGGCGGCGTCCTACTCTCACAGGGGGAAACCCCCAACTACCATCGGCGCTGAAGAGCTTAACTGCCGTGTTCGGAATGGGAACGGGTGTGACCTCTTCGCTATCGCCACCAAACATATAAGGAACGTTGTTCCTTCAAAACTAGATAATAAGAAGGTATTTCATTTTTTAAAAAGCGTTGGTTAAGTCCTCGATCTATTAGTATCAGTCAGCTCCACATGTCACCATGCTTCCACCTCTGACCTATCAACCTGATCATCTTTCAGGGATCTTA
>NZ_JBHVSL010000004.1:0-192313 GCF_042885195.1 Peribacillus sp. NPDC058075
AATACATATAGATAAACTTTTTTTATTTTCATCTACTAACACTCCAATCATAATTTTCATAGTTTATTTTTTCCACATCAAAAGCTACTCCACCACAAAAGAACGTACGTTCCTTTTAATGCAATTATATTCCACAATTAACCAATAGTCAATTTCTTATGGAACTATCCTGCCCCGATAGTTCCATAAGAAAAGAGCTGCCAAAGCAACTCTCTTATTGAAGTAAAGCACCCATTAGTTCAACAAGGTTATGAAATGGGAGAACACTACTCATACTCATAATCATCAGTTACCAGCTCGACCTTTTCTGGTATTATTTTTTGAAGAGAGTCTATTGTTGAAAAGTGTTGATCATTTGAGAACGCGGTAATATAGTCACTATCATACCCTACCCAAAACATAGTGGAACTTTCAGTTAAAGTTGCTATCGGGGTATTGGCTATCCACTTTAATTTAACTAGTCTGGTTCGGTTTTTTTTAGTCTTTTTTACAGGATAAGGTGACTCATATTCCCTTTCCTCTAGTCTGAATACATCCTGTTTTAGAGACCATAATGATAAGTTCATCATGCTTCCATTCCCGTACAAATAAGGATAATATTCTTTAAATTGCTGCGGGCTGTGTATAATTGCCTTTACAAAGAACGTGTCTTTACGACTCCCCTTCATATAATTAAACTCTATATTTTGCATCTTAAACAGCTCTTCGTACTCTGCTTGTTGAAAATCATAGATTTCCGCAAGTGAATAAATAGGGTAATAATCTGGGCTATCCATCCAATTACAAAAGAATTCTTCATGGGTATCTGTATAATCACCATCAATATAACAAGAAAACTCTACGATATATTGGAACTCACCGTTAATCTCAAAAGGATAAGTGGCTTCTTCCCCCGGTACAGTTATTATTTTTTCGGGAGGGAAGTAGCTTATTTCTACCTTCATTTTAATCGCCTCTCTTAAAAGGTTTGAATAGTTTATTTTTATTATATTACCACGTAAAACCGTTGTTTTCGCTGGCTTATTAGTATTATCAGCTTCTTGAACTATCCTGCCCCTTTAGTTCCATAAAGAAAGAGCTGTCTTAAAGACAGCTCTGATCTTCAGCTAACGCACCCGTTACTTTAAGTACAAATCTTCACAATTAAACAAGTTCAGGATTTAGAGGGACCATTCATCACTTTTTTACTTTTATTTCCTCGGGTATAGTGGTCCAGAACTTTGGGTCTTCTAAGCCGATCCGCCAAATCCCGATTCCCCGCAAGTTATATTTTTTTACTAGGTTTAACTTAAACCGCAGACTATCGCTATTCTCAAACCAAACTTGGTGGCTATGATGATTATGATCAACGTAACTGAATTGAGGTGTTTGCGAATGGGATTCCCATATAACTTTAGCTTTATATTTTGTTCTCTGATCCATTAACTGTGCGTAGGAGCTATACAAGGCTTTGTCTGCTGTCGTATCCCAGTCCCATCCATACCCAGCAATACCGAGTAAAATTTTTGATGGTGGTACGCCATGTTTCAAAGCATAACGAATCGTTGCTTCTGTCCAATTGACTGATGCTGTTGACCCGGGTTTTGTTCTTGGGTTGTGTTCATCGTATGTCATAATCATTAACCCATCTGAATATAGACCAAGCTTTTCGTAATCAAACCACCGTGACCAGGGATTAGCACGGGAATCACCTGTGTTTGCAGGGACTGAAACCGTAACTACTTTTCCATCACGATGCACAGCATCAAACAATTTTTTTATCAGCAGACTAAAGGAATCTCGGTCAGTCAAATACAAATTTTCCATGTCAATATTAATACCGTCATATTTAAACTGATTCATTTCATTGCGTAAGTTCTGAATGAAAACATTGCGGTTCTTATCGTTTTCGAGTACATTACTCGCTACCTGCTTGCCCTTCTCCACGGTTTCATAGAAGAGGTTATGTACAACCATATATACCTTCAGGTGTTTTTTATGAGCACTCTGAATAACCTTTATCTTATGATCTGCTGTAACAGAAACTATAAGACTGCCTGGACGTTTATCATCAAGCTTATACCAAAAGGGTGCAATGATGCTTAAATTGGTGAATTGCGAGTTAATTGTAGGTTGAGACCCTGGATACGTTCCTTCCTGTTCTGTGTAGAAACCTAAAACTTCACGAGGAGTTTTATTCTTATTGTATTCCTCTTTTCGTTGTAATTGACTACAGGATGACATTATTAATAACGCCATGCTTAAAGAAATGATGGTGAATAACCGATAACAATTTTTCGCCATAATACACCTTCTTCTAATTTGTATATATCTTAAGATGATAAGAAAATTTGTAACTTATTCACGAATTAAATTTCCCCCATATAAAAGGTCTCAGGAAAAAACCTCCACAAGTTAATAAGTAGTTCGGTTTTAAAATACAAAAACGCATTTAGAGAGCAAAATCGAAACAGATTTAGCAACCGAATTATCAATGTAAATAACATTACAATTGGCATAAAAAAACACTCAGAGTGAAAGATCTCTGAGTTTTTGTTTATAACGTCCTATTCCATTAAATGCCCCCTTTAGCTGAAGAGGACTATCAACCAATAAATTTAACCTTTTCAATTGTCCCTCTTGTACCGACAGAAATGTATTGTAATAAGCCATTATTATTTTCTATTTCAAACATAGGAGCCCATTCAGAAACCTTTTGACCTTCAGCTAAAAGTACCTCTTTTACAATTCCGTTTGAAGGACTAGTTACCAGCTCTAGATTCAGCCAACTATGCGTTGTTAATTCCCACTTAATCATAAAACGATGCATCCACCTTATTTGAATATGTCGTTAATTATTATTTTACAATCTATCTTTTCAGTATTCCGCAACTTGTTCTTTTGCATTTCCCATTACTAAAAGACGGTACTTAATGTCCAAAGGATTTACAATCTTTTGTGCAACACCTGTTTCAATCGCAGCAGTAGCAACTTCTGAAGCGACATATGCTGCGACTCTTCGATCAAAAGGATCTGGGATAACATAGTCTGGATGTAAACTGGATTCGGAAATAAGGTTAGCAATAGCATGGACAGCCACTATTTTCATTTCTTCATTAATCTCTGTTGCTCTAACATCTAAAGCACCACGGAAAATCCCTGGAAATGCTAATACGTTGTTTACTTGATTAGGAAAATCCGAACGTCCCGTACCGACAACAAGCGCACCGGCTTCTTTTGCTTCAGCAGGCATAATCTCAGGGACAGGGTTCGCCATAGCAAAAATAATAGGATCTTTTTTCATTGAACGAACCATATCTTGTGTTACGGCACCTGCTGCTGATACTCCGATAAACACATCAGCATCTTCAAGCGCATCTGCTAGTAAACCGGTTTTCCCTTCTATATTTGTTATGAGTGCCAGCTCTTCTTTAAACTCATTCATTCCCTCTGAACGGCCTTTATAGATAATCCCTTTTGTATCGCAAAGCAAAATATCCTTTACTTCCATACGAAGCAGCAACTTCACAATAGCGACTCCAGCAGCACCCGCGCCATTAATGACTACGCGGATTTCATTCATTTGTTTGCCTGCAAGTTTTAGTGCATTTAGTAGCCCAGCAGCAGTAACAATTGCAGTGCCATGCTGGTCATCGTGAAAAACAGGAATATTACATGAATCCTTTAAGCGCTGCTCAATTTCAAAACATTGAGGAGCTGCAATATCTTCTAAATTCACTCCCCCAAATGTTGGCTCTAATAGTTCAACTGATTTCACCAATTCATCAGTATCTTGAGTATCTAAGCAAATAGGAAAAGCATCCACATCCGCAAACGATTTAAATAGAATAGCTTTCCCTTCCATAACGGGCATCGCTGCCTTAGGTCCAATATTCCCAAGTCCAAGTACTGCTGTTCCATTAGATACGACTGCAACCAGATTACTTTTCATCGTATAGTCATAAACTTTATTTTCATCTTCATGTATTTCCAAGCATGGTTCAGCTACGCCTGGAGAGTAAGCAAGGCTCAGATCGTGACCGTCGTTAACCGACACCTTGGAATATACACCGAGCTTTCCCTGTTTTTCTCTATGCATTTTCAATGATTTTTCTTTTAAATTAAACATGTTTTCTTCCTCCCTGCCCCCGATGTAGTGCATTTTATATTAAAAGCTTATCAATCAAATTTTCACGGCATCCAAAAGTGACTCAATGGCTGATTTTCGATCATACGCCTTATAAATAGCTGAACCAGCAACAAGCACGTTTGTGCCTGCTTTTACGCAAGCCTGAGCAGTCTGCTCATTGATACCGCCATCAACCTCAATCTCAACTGTTAGGTTACGATCGTCAATTAATTTTGCTAATTGCTCAACTTTTGAAACCATGCTTTTAATAAATGCCTGCCCTCCAAAGCCTGGGTTAACTGTCATAATTAAGACTAAATCTACCTCGTCTAAGACATGTTCGATTTGGCTGATAGGTGTAGCAGGGCACAATACCACCCCCGCTTTGATATTATGACTTTTTATTAACTGGATTGTACGATGAGATGAGGACACGCTTCAGCGTGAACTGATATAATATCTGCTCCTGCCCAAGCGAAGTCATTTATATAAAGATCCGGGTTATCAATCATCAGATGCACATCTAAAGGCAAATCTGTAATGAGTCTAATCGATTCCACTACTGGAGGACCAATGGTGATGTTAGGAACAAAATGACCATCCATGACATCCACATGAATATAATGAGCCCCGCTCATTTCTACTTCTTTGATTTCATTCCCTAGCCGGGAAAAATTTGCTGATAATATAGAAGGCGCAATTTTAATCAATATACTACCCTGCTTTCTTCTAAAAAATGGTCTAAATAGAAGCTGACATGTTACTCATCTATTTCTGATGTGCATGTTCATACGAAGATATTTTCCCAACACGATTAGCATGTCTTCCGCCTTCAAACTCTGTGCGTAGCCATACTTCAGCAATCTCCCTTGCCAATCCAGGCCCTATGACACGTTCTCCCATTGCAAGGACATTTGTATCATTATGCTGTCTTGTTGCTTTAGCGCTGAAAGTATCATGTACAAGAGCACAGCGGATTCCTTTGACTTTATTAGCTGCAATGCTCATTCCAATTCCTGTTCCACAAATTAATATTCCACGGTCTGCTTCACCATTTAAGACCATTTCGGCAACTGGAACCGCATAATCAGGATAATCTGCAGATGTTTCACAGTCACATCCTAAATCTACATAATTAATCTTCATGTCATTTAATAATGAGATGATCTCTTTACGAATATTTATACCTCCGTGATCTGAAGCAATTGCCACTTTCATTTTTATCCTCCTAATTTACTCATAGATAGGTTGATTTGATTTATAAGATTAACTCTTTGAATGTTTTTACAACGTTTTCGACTGTAAATCCGAATTCTTCCATTAATTTTTGTGCCGGTGCAGAGGCCCCGTATTGGTCAATAGTAATCTTAGCGCCATTTTCTCCAATGTATTCTCTCCAGCCAAATGAAACACCCATTTCAATAGCAAGGCGCGCTTTTATATGACTTGGAAGGATTATGTTTTTATATTCGGCTGACTGTTTTTCAAAGCGATCCCAGCTTGGCATACTAATAACCGTTACAAAAATGCCTTCCCTCTCAAGCTCTTTTTGAGCTGCAATAGCGAGAGACACTTCTGAACCAGTAGCCAATAGCAATCCCTGCACCTTATTTTTTGACTCCGAAACAATATAGGCACCCTTTTCTACACCAGCAACTACTTCCTTTTGATTCTTTTCAAGAACCGGAAGCGCCTGCCGGGTGAATAATAAAGCTGTAGGAGTGTTGGAGCTCTCAAAAGCTATTTTCCATGCAGCAGCAGTTTCTTTTGCATCTGCCGGACGAATAACAGATAAGTTAGGAATTGTACGCAAAGAGGCAAGCTGCTCAACTGGCTCATGGGTCGGCCCATCTTCACCAACAGCAATACTATCATGAGTGAAAACATATGTGACCGGAAGCTTCATAAGTGCTGCAAGCCGGATGGCTGGCTTTAAGTAATCCGAAAAAACAAGAAATGTTGCCCCGAATACTTTTACTCCTCCATACAACGCCATACCATTCATCACGGCTGCCATTGCAAATTCCCTTACACCAAACCAAATATTTCTGAACTCATATCCATCTGCACCGAAATTCTTTTCTGAGGCAATAAGCGTTTTATTTGGCCCTGCAAGGTCCGCTGATCCTCCGATTAACTGTGGAATTACTTCCGCTAAAGCATTCAATGTCTGTCCAGAAGCATCCCGGGTAGCCATTTCTGCCCCTGCCTCAAAACGAGGAATTGATTCAGTCCACTGTTCTGGAATTTTTCCATCTAGTGCAGCTTCAAGGTTTTTCGCCAGCTCAGGATATTCTCGTTTGTACTCTTCATAAAGAGCAATCCACTCTTTCTCTTTCTCTCGGCCTTTTTCTGCTAGTTCCTTAAAATGACCTCTTACACTATCTGGAACAGAAAATGGTTCCTAATATGTCCACTTGTACTCTTTTTTTGTTAGGATTATTTCTTCCGCGCCAAGAGGCGCACCGTGACAGTCGGATTTTCCAGATTTAGTGGGAGAGCCAAATCCAATTGTCGTTTTGATTTCAATTAATGTCGGGCGCTCCAAGTCTGATTTTGCTTCCTTAAGTGCTTTTTCAATAGCATCATCATCGTTATTTTCTACTCTTATCACTTGCCACCCATAGGCTTTAAAACGATCTTCCACGCTTTCTGAAAATGAAAGATTTAGATCTCCATCAAGCGAAATATCATTAGAATCATATAAAACAATTAGGCGGCCAAGTTTTAAATGACCTGCAAGGGACGAAGCTTCTGCTGTGACCCCTTCCATCATGTCGCCATCTCCACACAAGCTGTAGGTATAGTGGTCTATTACTTCATAGCCTGTCTTATTATACTTAGTAGCTAAATGACGTTCTGTCATAGCCATCCCCACTGCCATGGCAATTCCTTGTCCAAGTGGGCCAGTTGTCGCCTCTACACCCGGAGTGTGTCCTACTTCTGGATGGCCGGGAGTTTTACTTCCCCATTGACGAAAATTTTTCAAATCCTCAATTGAAACGTCATATTCAAATAAATGGAGCATGCTGTATAGTAAAGCCGAACCATGACCTGCAGCTAAAATAAATCGATCCCGGTTTATCCAATTAGGATTATATGGATTATGATTCATTACATTCGCCCAAAGTACATAAGCCATTGGAGCAGCACCCATAGGCATTCCAGGATGACCAGATTTTGCTTTCTCGATTGCATCAATCGAAAGCGTACGGATGGTATTGATCGCTAACTCTTTAGTAGAAGTCCTTGATAAATCGATTACCATATTTTCACCTCATTTAAGATATTATGAAATATTCTTTGAAGATTAAATGGCTTTGCATTTGTTAAATTAAAATGTTCTTAGGTAGGGAAAGCGCTTAATCTAAAATTTTCAATAAAACACTTTATTTAAAGAACTACAAATATATAAATAAAATTGAAGCTTAGCAACGCTAAACTTCAATTTTATTCAGTACTTTTATTTTCTTTCTAATACATTTTTTGCAGCTTTTACGATATGGCCAGCTGAAACTTCATACTTTTCAAGTAGTTCATTATTTCCTGCAGACTCAGAATTACGGTCTTTTACTCCCACACGCTTCATTGGTACTGGCGCTTCTTCCACTAAAACTTCAGCAACCGCACTGCCAAGCCCACCGTAAATGCTGTGTTCTTCAGCTGTAACAATGACACCGGTCTTATGAGCAGCTTTAATGATCGCTTCTTTATCTAATGGCTTAATAGTAGGCATGTGTAATACTGCAGCAGAAATTCCATCTGCTTCTAGCTTTTCAGCCGCTTCTAGAGCTCGGCTTGTTTCCGTACCAGTCGAAATAATTGTGACGTCCGTACCCTCTTTAAGGGGAACAGCTTTTCCAAGTTCAAACTCGTAATCTTCAGGGAAGATAATCGGATAATTATCACGAGCAAGGCGGATGTAAACCGGTCCATCGTATTTATGTGCCCATCTCATCATCTTTTCTACTTCTACTGCATCTGCTGGGGCTAAAACAGTCATATGAGCAAGACTTCTAAAGATCGCAATATCTTCGAGCGCTTGGTGGGTTTTACCAGTCAGACCAGTAAGAAGACCGCTATATGCGCCGACCATTTTCACATTTAAGTTTGGTTGTGCAATTTGCACCTGAATTTGATCAATAGCCCGTTTGCAAAGAAACGCGGCAAATGTAGTGGCCCATGGCTGTAAGCCCGTGGTGGCTAAACCAGCCGCTACACTCATCATATTTTGTTCTGCAATACCCATCTGTAGAAACTTAGATGGATTTTTTATTGCTACTGTATCGACTTTTGTAGAATTCGCCAAATCACCATCAATTGCATATACAGCCGGATCTTCCATTGAAAGCTTTAAAATCGTATCCCCGAATGTATCTCGCATTGATACACTTTTCTTTACTTTAACTTCTGTCATTTTTATACCCCCACTTCAAGTTCTTTAATAGCTGAGCTTAGTTCCTCGTCAGTTGGAACCCGTGAATGCCATAAGTAGGCATTTTCCATAAAACTTACTCCTTTTCCTTTAACCGTATTTGCAATAATGATTGTCGGTTTGCCGCTCGTTTGTTTTGCTTCGTCAAAAGCCTGTTTAATTTCTGTAAAATCGTGACCATCACAAGTAATGACGTTCCATCCGAATGCTTCCCATCTTTTTTCAGGGTTAATGACAGGAACCTCACGGACTGTTTCTTTTCCGTCCCAGCCGAATTGCTGCAGCTTATTGTAATCCATAATGACTACTAGATTATCTAGCTCATATTTTGAAGCTATGTCTGCTGCTTCCCATACTTGCCCTTCCTGAGATTCTCCATCTCCAATCATACAATACGTACGAAATTCTTTATTTTGAAGTTTGGCACCTAGCGCCATACCTACTGCAGCTGAAATACCTTGTCCAAGAGATCCAGTAGACATGTCAAGCCCTGGCAGAGCTGTCATATCAGGATGACCCTGCAAACGAGAATTGATAGAATCAAATGTATTTAATTCTTCAATAGGACAATATCCTTTTACAGCTAAAACTGAATATAGACCAATAGCTGAGTGACCTTTGGAAAGGACAAAACGATCTCTGTTTTCAGCATGCGGATCTTGCGTATCTACTTTCATTTCATTAAAATAAAGGCTTACTAGCAAGTCTACCGCTGACATTGGGCCTCCCACATGCCCTGCACCGGCGTGGTGAACTGTTTTGATGATTAAGCTTCTTGACTCAGCCGCCTGTCTCTTAAGCGACGATAACTCCTCATGACTTAATTGTTTTTTCATGCGAACTCCTCCATATAATAATTTTTGGTTAAGCGCTTATCCAATGTTGAAAAAGGAAACAAGATAATTTCTTATCTTGTTTTAAACTGTCAATGTCTTGCTTTTTATTTTAACGGGTAAACCTGTTTTTCTAGATTCAGCAGCTGCATGTGCAATAATTTCGGCTTGAAGACCGTCATTACCCTCACATAAAAGCGGTTTATTGGTAAGAATTGAATCAATAAATGCATATGTTTCCGTTATATAAGCTTCTTTATAACGTTCCAAGAAGAAATGATGCGGTTTATCTCTAAATACTCCTTCACCGGTGCTAATCTCTGCGTTAGTAGGTCTGATATTTTCAGTAGTAATAACCCCGTTAGATCCAAATGCTTCTACACGTTGATCGTATCCATATACAGCTCTCCGACTATTGTCAATGATACCAATAGCACCATTTTCAAATTTTAATGTAATAACTGCTGTGTCAATATCACCAAGTTCACCAATCATAGGATCTATAAGATTTGCTGATTGAACGTAAACTTCGGTTACTTCACTACCTGAAACAAAGCGAGCCATGTCAAAGTCATGAATAGACATATCTACAAACAACCCACCTGAACTCTTAATATATTCAGCTGGTGGCGGCTCAGGGTCACGAGAAGTAATTTTAATAATATGCGGAGTTCCAATTACACCGTTTTGTACTGTTTCTTTTACTTTAGAGAATTGTGTGTCAAATCGGCGGTTAAATCCTACTTGAAATTTAACGCCTGCTTTTTTCACTGCTTCTAGAGCCTTTTCAGTTTCTTCAATTGAAAAGCTGATTGGCTTCTCGCAAAAGATATGTTTTCCATGCTCAGCAGCTTTTTGAATGATTGGAACATGAGTTGTAGTCGGTGAGCATACAAAAATTGCATCAATTTCAGGATCATTCAGGATTTCTTTATAGTCTTCTACAACATTTTCAATTCCAATTTGTTGTGCCCACTCACGAACGTTAGCTGCGAATAAATCCGAAATTGTTTTAATTTTAACTTGGGGAATATGGATGATATTTTCCGCGTGAAGACGACCAATTCTTCCGGCCCCAATAATCCCAATTGTAATCTTTTCCATATAATATACACCTACCTATGAATGATTTTATTTCCTATTACAAACTCCAAGGGAGAAAGCGCTTTCCTTATTCTACGAACATTATAATCTAAATTTTCAATCTTTTGAAGCGTTTTCCTCTGGTTATCCGAAAATTTTTTTAATAGGATTAATTTACAACTCCTTTTTTTAAAAGCACCTAACATAGCCGCCTGCTTTTTTAGCTGCGTTAAATATTATTGATAGAACGCTCTGAAATGATCAGAGCGTCTAAAATTACTGTAGAACTTTTTTCAGGTCAACCGTTTGGCTAGTTTTAAAAGATTGAGTAGCGGCAATAGCAATTTCCAATGCTGCTTTTCCATCTTCAGCTGTACAAGAAGTTTCTTCACCTTTATGCAATGCATCAATAAAATGTATCATTTCGAGCAAGTAAGCATCTTGGAAACGAGAAGGGAAATCCTGAATGGTATCTTGAAGACAGCCTTGCTTTGTAAGAATTTTAACATCATTATTTCTCATAGAGCCGATTTGGATGGCACCTTCAGTTCCTACTACTTCCCCACGAATGTCATACGCATATGGTGCAACACGGGAAGTTTCAATATCACCGGCAGCACCTGATTCAAATGTACAGAATGTCAATGCTTGATCTACATCATCATATTTTTTCATAAACAGATTCGATGGATTGATAATACTTCCTGATGAAGAAATAGACGTGATATCTTGTCCCATTAAAAAGCGAGCAATATCAAAATCATGAATGGAAACATCAAGAAAAATGCCGCCGCTGTGCTTAATAAATTCCTCATGTGGAACATTTCCATCACGGCTTACACCTTTAAAATACAATGGCTTACCAATATCACCAGCCAGGATACGTCTTTTAGCTTCTGCATACGCTGGATCAAAACGTCTCATAAATCCAACTTGTAAAGTTACATTTGTTTCTCTTACCACTTGAATTACATCGTCTGCTTCAGACACTGTTTGTGTAATCGGCTTTTCTACGAATATCTGTTTTCCATGTCTTGCAGCTAGCTTAATCATTTCTGCATGGGTGCTAGTTGGAGTTACAATGACTACTGCATCTATTTGATCGTCTTCAAAAGCATCCATTGGATTTTGAGACCATTTTTCAGCACCAAGTTCCTTAGCGACTTGTTCAGCGCGTCCTTCTAGTGGATCTACGACCTTTACCAATTTTGCTCCTTTTACTTTTGAAGCCAAATTTTCGGCGTGCCAGTAACCTAATCTCCCTAGTCCTAATACTGCGCAACGAATTACCTCTGCCATTTCAATCATCTCCTAAATAATATATAATTTTCCCAGTAGGTAAGCGCTTAATCAATTAGTGTTTAAAAAATGAAATTATTTTTAGAAACAATTTCATTATTCACTACTTTTTTATAGGTAAGCGCTTATATTTTAAAAATTCTATCTATTCATCCTAAATATAGATCAATTAACAAAGGTTTGCAATAACTTTTTATGAAAATATTATTTCTTTCTTATGATTAATCAAAAAAAGTATGAACTTCGGTTAGTTGCCTTTTTTCTTGGTGTATACATCAAACCATACAGCCAAAACTAAGATACCGCCTTTAACAATATATTGCCAGAATGCTTCAATATTCAATAAACTCATTCCATTATCCAAACTTGCCATAATGAGTGCGCCTAAAATTGCCCCGTAAATTTTACCGCGTCCACCTGCAAGGCTTGTTCCCCCGATAACTGCTGCAGCAATGGCGTCAAGTTCCATCATTGTTCCTGCTGAAGGAGATCCCGTATTTAATCGTGCTGATAGAATAATCCCTGCCATAGCAGCCATTAACCCATTTAACGCAAAAACTGATAAAACAACTTTTTTTACTTTAATTCCTGAAAAAGTTGCAGCTTGTAAATTTCCACCGATTGCATAAACACTTCGTCCAAATCTTGTTTTATCCGCAAGAAAAGTAAATACAATGACTAAAATTAACATAATGTATACTGGCACTGGCATCCCCTTGTATGAAGTCATAATGTATGAGAAGCCTAGGATAAGCAAGCTAATTAGAGCCAGTTTCACATATGCCGAACTTGCGTTGACTGCTACATCAAAATTCTTTCTGCTTTGTTGTTTTTTAAATTCTAAGAAGAATAACGCAGCAATAGTAAGGATTGCAAAGAGATAAGTCGTCATATTAGTGACATACGCTTGTCCAAATGCTTTGTATCCTTCATTCATCGGAGCAATGGATACCCCTTCTGTAATACCGAGCAGGATGCCTTTAAAAACCATCATCCCTCCGAGTGTCACAATGAATGACGGAACATTTAGGTAAACAGTGGCAAATCCTTGAATAGCACCAGCTACTAATCCTAACGCCAAGACAGCTAGTACTGTAGGAAGCGTACCCCAGTCATTCCAGACCATCAAAGCAGCTGCAACCCCTCCGACCAAGCCAACTAATGACCCTACGGATAAATCGATATGACCTGTTACAATTACCATAACCATTCCAGTTCCAAGAATCGCAACGACCGCCATTTGCAATGTTAAATTGGAAATATTACGAGCTGATAAAAATGTTCCATCGGTTAAAATGGAAAACAAAATCCAAATAACAATTAACCCAACGATCATGGTATAAGCTCTAACATCAACATTTTTTAGTAAGCTCTGTTTTACAGGACTACTATTAACCGATGTTTTAGCTTTACGTAATTCCATCTTACACACCTCCTGTAGCATAATAAATAATTTTTTCTTGTGTGGCATCCTGGATGTTAAGGTCTGCAGTTAATTTGCCTTCTGTCATAACCATGACACGGTCACTCATTCCCAAAACTTCTTCAAGTTCTGAAGAGATAATAATAACGATTACATCTTCGTCCACAAGCTTATTGATAATCTCATATATTTCATACTTAGCTCCAATATCAATTCCTCGGGTTGGCTCGTCCAAAATAAGAACTTTTGGATTGGTCATAAGCCACTTGCCAATAACTACTTTCTGTTGGTTACCGCCACTTAGGTTTCCAACTACAGATTCAATAGTTGGTGATTTTACATTTAGATCCTTTGAATATTGAGTAGCGATAGAGGACTCTTTATTATTATCCATGACAAAATTAGATACTTTACCCAAGCTTGCCATTGTAATATTCTCTTTCACGGTCATATTTAAAACAAGTCCCTCAGACTTACGATCCTCCGAAATTAAGCCCAGTCCATGATGAATGGCATCTACTGCATTTTTTATTTTTACTGGTTTTCCTTCTATTAAGACATCGCCTTGCTGTTTTCCTTCATACACACCAAAAATACTGGAAACCATTTCTGTCCGCCCGGCTCCCATCAAGCCGGCGATACCTAGAATTTCTCCTTTGTACGCCTTGAAATTGACATTATCAATTACCTTTTTTGTCGGCACATCAGGATCATAAACGGTAAAGTTTCTCACTTCAAAACCGCACTCACTTTTAATTCTTTCTTTCCGAGGATAAAGTTTTTCTAATTTCCGTCCAACCATCATGTAAATAATTGTGTCTTTGTCAATTTCCTTTCGGCTTTTGGTATCAACATACTTGCCGTCGCGTAAAGCAGAAACTGAGCAGGCAATCTCTAATACTTCATCCAGTTTGTGCGAAATATAAATAGAAGTAACACCCTTTTTCTTAAGTTGGTGAATAATCTTCAATAATGTTTCACTTTCTCTTTCAGTTAAAGCAGAAGTGGGCTCATCAAGAATAAGAATTTTTGCGTTTTTTGAAAGTGCCTTAGCGATTTCTACAAGCTGTTGCTGCCCAATCCCAAGATTCTTCACTTGCTCGTCAGGCTTGATATTTAGACCTAACTCGTCCAACAAAGCTTTCGTCCGGCTATACATGGCATCCCACTTAATGATACCTGCTACATTTGGCTCGTTTCCAAGAAAGATATTTTCTTGAACCGTTAATTCTCCTACAAGAGCAAGCTCTTGATGAATACATACGATTCCTCGTTGCTCTGCATCATCAATATTTGACAATTCAACTTTTTCTCCGTTTAGTAGGATCTCTCCCTCGTAAGACCCGCTAGGATAAACTCCGCTGAGGATTTTAATGAGTGTTGACTTTCCAGCTCCGTTTTCCCCGCATAATGCATGGACTTCACCTTTTTTAAATTTAAGGTTTACATTGTTTAAAGCAATAACACCTGGAAAGCTCTTTTTCACATTTCTTGTCTCTAATATATAATCACCACTGTGAGATACTGTTTTTTTTGCTGTAATTCCTTTGGCATTAACTTCCTTCACTAAGGTTTGATTTTCCACATTACTCGTCCTCTCTTATTGTTTGAATGGAAAAAGGTAAGAGAACCGGGTATGAAACACCCGTACAATCTCTAACGTTTATTGCTTCGGCCATTCACTTTTTGGAACGTTTTTATACACATCATCCATTTTGTGGAAACTGTCTTTGATAATAGTATCCATCATGTTTTCTTTCGTTATTGTCTGCACATCAATCAGGACACTTGGAACTTCTTTCGTTCCATTATCAGTTTTACCATTCACCTTAGCTTTAGCTGCTTCTTCATCCCCCTCTGCAAGAGAAAGCGCAAGTTTCATCGCAACGGTATTTAACTCTTTGAGCGGCTTATACACCGTACTTGTTTGTGTTCCTTCTGCTACACGCTGCACGCCTTCCAACGCTGCATCCTGCCCAGACACTCCAACCTTGCCAGCCAGTCCTTGTGCAGCTAATGCCTGAACTGCTCCCCCGGCTGTCCCATCGTTTGAAGCCAGTACAGCAACTACATCATTATCAGCTGCGGTAAGACCATTTTCTGTGTGCTTTAACGCCTCTTCCGGACTCCATCCTTTTGCCCATTGCTGAGCCACAATTTTTATGTCACCTTTTTTGATAAGTGGATTTAATATACTTTCATGACCTTTTTTAATTAAATGCGCGTTAAAATCTTCAGGTCCACCTAGAAGCCAGATATATTTTCCTTTTGGATATTTTTCAACCAGGGATTGTGCTTGAAGCTGCCCTACTTTGAAAGTATCGAAAGTAACATAGTAATCAAGATCTCCGTTACGTACAAGACGATCATAAGCAATTACGGGTACACCTGCTTCGTGAGCAACATCAATAACAGTTCCTGCCGATTCAGAATCCTGAGCTGAAATAAGCAAGACGTCAATGCCTTTAGTAATCATATCTTCTACTTGCTTTACCTGTTTTGAAGCATCCTCTTCCGCGGATTGAACCATAAGATCGAAATCATTTTTCTTGGCAAAGTCTTTGGCCATCTCTACTTCACGTTGCCAACGCTCCTCTTTTGTTGTTCCAACGGAGAAGCCAATTACAGTTTTACCGTCATCGTCCTTTGTCGCCTTATTACTCGCTGCCATATCTTCTTCACTTTTTATACAACCTGCCATAAGAACTGATGAAGCCAAAAAGATAGACGATAGAATTGAAAGATTTTTTTTCACAAACATACCCCCATGTTTTTTTATCCCTAATATATAAATTACGAGATTACGAGATAGTTGACTTTAAAATCTCTACGTCTTGTTTCAACAACGCTAAAGGATCTTCACCTAAATTTGATAATGGCTTTTGATCATAATAATTTTCTAAATGCACCCAGCCTGTATAATTCTTTTCTATTAAAACTTTTATCGTTTCGAAAAAGTTTGTATCTCCTTGCCCTAATAAAGCACCGCTTAATGCATTATTTCCATCTTTCACATGAACTTCGCAAATGTATGGATAAAGTTCTTTAACCATTTCAGCGGTATTATATTTTTTATTCAAATAGTAGTTTTGTGTATCAAAGTAAAGCTTCAAATTTTGCCGGTCGACTTCTTTAAAAAGTCTTTTGTTTTCTTCTATAGAAAGCAGGTTTTCTGTTGCAATGATTACCTCTGATCCTTCACATTTATCACAAGCAAACTTAAGGCACTTTACAACTCGTTGAAAGTCTTCTTCTGTTTTAATTTCTCCATCTAAAAAACTAGGAAGCATTACAACGGGAATGTCCATTTGTTCCGCTACTGAAATCGCTTTCAAAATTGCTTCGATCACAATATCCTTTTCTTTTGTTCCGTCAGGACGTGTCATACCATGCAAATCCAGCTCTCTTACCGCAAGAGATGTAAACGTTATATCATTTTTCTTAGCATATTCCTTGTATTTTTCTTGAACAGATGGCCAGGATAATTGAAAACCTCTTTCATAACTTCCAAGATCAATTTGTATTCCCTTTAGGTTGAGATCTCCTAAAATATCCATAGCTGCTGGTCCTTCTAAAGGAATAGACCAATGACAAACACCAATCTTCATAAAAAATTCCTCCCAAAATTATTCTCATTAGATTACTTGCCCAAATTCAAGAAAGCGCTTAACCTAATCGGCAAAAAAAGAAAAAAGAATGCTTTCATATGATACAATTTGTTAATAAAGGAGCTAGATATTCAGATAAAACTGATTTAAAAAAAGATTCTGCTTTTAGATAAAGCGCTTACCTATATTCGCCTGTCTATGCGTTTAATATAAACCAATTTTTAGAAAATTGCAATATTTTTTTATAATTCTCTTTTTATTAATTGCTTTATTTTGCGCGCCCTCAATATTTTCTTGAAACCTTCTTTTAAACTCTTTTATTATTAAATATTCTTTTTTACCTAAAGTTACGCATACTTGAATACTTTTAAACTTTAAAAGTTAGGAGACAGCCCCTGTCCTAAAATTAATCATGTATTTTACTTCATTATAAAAAGCAACCAAAACTTTACGGATTTGGTTGCTTTTTAGTGTTTATTATTTGCTTATTAAGCCTTTCACTTCTTTTAATTTTCCCTTAGCATTTTCTTCCGTTATTAACAAGTTCCTCTCTACTTCCAATTTCTTAATCGATTTCCTGTCCATTAATCACTTTAAGTTCGTCTTCAATGCCTTTTGTATGTCATATGATGGGGTTGTTGTGCAACAGTTGCAGTTAATTACCCTTTACAATTGACTCGAGTGCCTCACGACGACTGGTATTGACATATTTTGAGCTTTAAGGCTCTTAAAGCTCCCAATACCATTTCTTCATTTGCTGCAAAATACCATTTAAAGCTATCAGTATATTTTCTACTAACTAAACCGCTTTGTTCCAATCAAATCAGCTGTTTGGGATGCAAGTAATTTTTAAGGCCTTCTTTTTTTAACTGCATCTATATATGTTTTTTCTTTGCATTATCGTGATCATCACTTTTCTTCTACAACGAAATGCATCATTTTCCTAGGTTTCCATTTATTTTTTCAATTGCTTCCACTACATTTTCTTCAGTGATTACTTTTGCTCCTGAATCCATCCGTTTTTCTACCTTTTCACCTTTCACAGCCTTTACTGCTGCTTCAATGGCTTGGAATCCCATGTTATACGGATCTTGAGCAACATTTGCCACCATATCACCATCTTGTAATGCAGCAAGCCCATTTGGAGTTCCATCGAATCCAATAAGCGGAATATTTTGTTTTCCTTTGTTAGCAAGTGCTTTAGCTGCACCAAGTGCCATTTCATCTGAAGTAGCGTACACAGCTTTAATATCGGGATTCGCCGTCAAAATATTTTCCAAAATATTAACCGATTTCTCACGGTCATGTTGCGCATCTTGAACAATAAACTCAATGTCTTTGTCAGCCAAAGCTTCTTGGAAACCATTAACCCGTTCATCAAATGTTTGACTTCCCATTTGCCCTCTAAGAATTGCTACTTTATCACCGTCTTTAAGTAACTCAGCGATATGTTTACCAGCAAGTTGCCCGGCTTTCAAATTACCGGTACCAACGAATGAAACTTTATCTTTAAAATCTGCATCTGTATCGACTAGTACAACTGGTATGCCGCTTTGATCAGCATTGTTTAAAGCAGGGATAACAGAGTCGGGCTGGCTTGGTGCTACAACTAATGCATTTACTCCTGTTGCAATCTGATCTTCAATCATTTTAATTTGCTGCTCATATTGCGTTTCAGCTTGCGGCCCTAAGAAATCAACCTCTGCCCCAAGCTCTTTTGCCGCATCTTCTGCGCCAGCCATAACAATTTTCCAGTATTCAGTATTGAGCTGCTTTAAAACAACTCCAATTTTCAAGTTTCCATCTGAGCCAGCCTTACCACTTTCCGAATTTGAGGCTTCATTTTCTGAAGAACAAGCTGCTAGTGAAGCTAGAGTGAACATCATTGATATAAGGAGGATAAATTTATTCTTTTTCATTTTCATTTCGATTCCTCATTTCCAATTAATTTCTGATTATTTCCCTAAAAGCTCACTTAATTCTGAAAGTTTTTCCTCGCTATTTTCTTTTGTGATGACATCCAGTCCGCTGTCAATTCGTTTTTCGAGTTCTTCTCCATCTAATACTTTTAAAGCATTTTCAACACCTTTATAGGTCATATCATATGGTCTTTGGGCAACTGTAGCATAAACACCATCAGCATTTACGGATTCAACTGCTTCTGTGATTCCGTCAACGCCAACGATTGGAACCGACATATTTCGAGAAGTTGTCGCTCTTAACGCACCGAGTGCCATTTCATCATTTGCGGTAAAAATTCCTTTAATATCAGGGTTAGCTGTTAAAATATTTTCCACTGCTGAAACAGCTTTTACTCTATCATAGTCAGCTGCCTGAGATGCAGCTATCTCTAACCCTGCTTCTTTAGCCGCGTCCTCAACCCCTTTAACGCGCTCTTCATTTGTTGGAGTACCAAGTACCCCCTCAAGAATAGCAATTTTATCACCTTTTTTAAGCTGTGATGCAAGGGCTTTTCCTGCTTCTGATCCAGCTGTGTAATTGTCAGTTCCGATGAACGTTGTTTTGCCCTTCCAATTCACATCACTATCAGCAAGCAGCACAGGAATGCCTTTAGCTTTGTATTTTTCTAACACTGGTATAGCCGCATCCGACTGGCTGGGCATTACAACTAGCGCATCTAGGTCTCGATTCAACAAATCTTCAAGCATATTAATTTGCTTTTCTACTTCTGTCTCATTAGATGGGGCTAAAATTGTTCCATCGACACCAAGATCTTCAAATGCTTTTTTCGCTCCAGCTTCCATTAATTTAAAATATTCCGTGTTAAGCGCTTTCAAAACTACAGCTACTTTTGGCTTCCCATCTTCTTTGTCACTAGCCTCTGTTTTTTGTGTTCCTGATTCAGAATCTACTCCTCCATTGCAACCTGCCAATAGCAATAGCATTACACTGAATAATGTAAACAACAATTTTATGTTTCTCATTAACCAAACCCCCTCCGAAATATCAAGATATTTATTATTCCCTACTGCACGCATATGTTCATAAGCTAACTTAATAATCTATAAATGCTGTTTCAATGAGGCCGCAACACATTTTTAAATATTTTAATTATTTATAATAGCATCCCTCACTCTTTCATTTTCAGAAACAAGGGATGTCGTTTAAACTTAAAAAGTTGCTAATCTTACAAACTTTTACTTATGATTTCTGAAACATTTACCCTTGATTTTTGCAGAGCTGATTTCTCTATTGATTCTAGTACTACCTGATTACGCAACCCATCTTCAAAATTAAGCTTGGGCTTACTCCATTTACAATCCCATTCATAAATTCAAACATCAAATTAATTAACTTATGCTCTACTGGCCAATACGCATCTGCATAAGGGTGGTATTCCTCAGTACAATGATTTTGTATTTTGGTTGCCTCATGCTACCAATAAAAGAAGAAGAACCATCATTGTTACATTTATTCAGAAATACTTTTTAAATTTTGCCACTCAACTTCCTCCTGCTAAGAGCTTTTTAATTTGAAATCAAAGCTATAAATTAATTAAAGTTAATTAAGTTAAGACTAAATTTATGTAATTTAGTCTCAACTATACTTTTTACATATTTAATTTGGATAGACTACGATTTTGATAGCATCTCCCTTACCCATTATTTCCATTCCTTCATGTATGTTTTCTAGTGAAATCTTATGGGTAATAAGTACATCTAAATTTAGTTGGTTTGATTCTAAAATTTTAATTACTTTAGGGAAATCATGATTTTGAATAAATGTTCCTTTTACAGTAATTTCATGTCGTGTAATATCGTATTGTTTAATAGGCGGTTGAGCATGCTCATTCATTCCTACCAACAAGATCTGCCCGCCTTGGCGGACAAGATTCATGCATTGTCCAAATAATGAACCTACGCAATCAATTACGACATCAGCCCCTACTCCAGTAATTTCTTTTACGGCCTTTTGAACATCTTGGCTTCCTGGATTTACAAGATGCGTGGCACCTGATGAGCCTGCAACTTTTAGTCGATATTCTGATAAGTCAACACAGATAATTTCAGTTGCTCCTGCTGCTTTCAAAACCTGAGTAAATAATTGTCCCATTGGTCCCGCACCAATAATGACGACATTGTCACCTGGTTGAACTTTTAATTTTTCAGTGCCCCCAATAACACAAGACAGCGGCTCAGCCAATACGGCAATTTCGGATGGGACTGATTTTGAAATTTTATAAACATTTTTTGATGGAAGAACACTATATTTAGCCCATCCCCCATCCACAAAAATCCCGATACTTGAGCCATTTTCACATAAATTTTGGTTGCCTATCTGACAATAATGACATTCTCCACAAGTAATAGTAGGATCTATAACTACACGATCCCCAACCATTACATTTGTTACTTCTTCACCAATTTCAACAATTTCTCCTACATATTCGTGTCCTTGGATAACGCCAGGCGTAGCTGGGTGTCCCGGAGGATCTGCTAAAATGTGGACATCCGTGCCACAGATACTTGCTGCTTCAACTTTCACCCTTACATCCCGATTGAATTTTAAAGCAGGGACTTCTCTTTCTTGTAATACTAAACTGCCTACTTTTTCGAATACTGCTGTTAACATACTTCATCTCCTATTCTTTAAAAGCCATTTAAAATTTAGAAATGCACTTGCACCAGGCATACATATTAATAAAAAATTTTTGTTTGTAGTAGGCAGATGCCTGCACTTCAAATCATAAAATAAACTTCCTTTTAAAAAACTGAATCAGTTTATCCTGGACCCATTTATTCTTATTAAACAATAGCTTACTCACTATTTTTTTGCGGAGCGACGACGGAGAACATCTACAAATACGGCTGCAATAATAACCGCGCCAATCACGACTGTTTGTAAGTCAGATGATGTTCCAAGCAAGTTAAGACCGTTTCGGAGTACTGCAATGATTAATGCTCCAATAAGTGTCCCCCATACGGTACCTACCCCTCCTAAGAAACTAGCGCCACCGATAATAACTGCAGCAATGGCATCAAGTTCATAGGATAATCCAGCAATTGGTGAAGCTGAATTGGTACGGCCAATCAATACAAGGCCTCCTAAAGCTGCCATAAATCCACTCAGTGTGTATACAATTATCAAGATTCTATCTACTGGAATACCTGATAGACGTGCTGCTTCAGGGTTTCCACCAATCGCATAGATGTATCTTCCGGTAGATGAGCGAGTTAAAAATATGTGAAAAAATACATATGCAATGATAACTAACAAGAAGCTAAATGGAATTATCCCGATATTTTCTTGGCCAACAAAATTTAGTAAGTAGGGAAATCCAAATATAGGAGAAGCCCCTGTAACAATTAGGGCAAGTCCACGGAATACATTCATCGTTCCCAATGTTGCAATAAATGGGTGAGGCAATCGCAATTTCGTTAACAAAAGGCCATTTAAGGTACCTGCCAAGGCTCCCACTCCCAGACAAACAATTACACCGAGAATAGGGTGCATTCCCCATGTAACAGAAACCATCCCTGCAGTAATGATTGAAAAAGCTAAGATAGAACCAATCGATAAATCAATACCTGCTGTTAAAATCGGCAAAAGCATTCCAAGAGCGAGCAGAGCGTTGATGGACGATTGTCGAGCGATATTCATAACGTTGTCTACTTGAATAAAGCTTGGTGATAAGAGCGCTAAAATGATACAAAGGCCAATTAATCCAAACAAGGCACCAAATTTATTAATAATGCTTTTAAAGTTTGTGCTTTTTTTGACTTGAGGGGTTACTGTTTCCAATGTATTTGCTGGTTGTGACATATAATCAGCCTCCTGTAGCCGCTTTCATTATTATTTCTTGATCTGCCTCTTCACGTCGTAAATCCCCAGTAATAGAGCCTTCGTGCATCACTAGAATCCGATCACACATCCCTAGTATTTCCGGGAGTTCAGAGGAAATGATAATAACACAGGCACCCGCTTCTACCAGATTGTTAATGAGATTGTAAACCTCCACTTTGGCACCAACATCTATCCCACGCGTTGGTTCATCAAAAATAAATACTTTAGCTCCAGTAAAGAGCCACTTTGCAATAACTACCTTCTGTTGATTTCCACCACTTAAATTACGTGCCAATAAATTAATATTATCTGGTCTAATTTTAAGATCTTTCACATATTGATCAGCTACTTCTTTTTGTTTTTTCGGATTTATCAGTCCATTATTTTTAACTTTTTGAAGCTTGGCAATGGTTTTGTTGAAGATGAGTGACTGATCCAAAAATAGCCCTTCTTCCTTGCGGTCTTCTGTAATAAAAGCGATGCCCGCTCGAATGGCGTCTCGAGGGCTTTTAATTTTTTTCTCTTCTCCAAATACAAACACTTTTCCATCAGCAATAGAATCAGCTCCAAAAATCCCTCTAACCAGCTCTGTTCGGCCAGATCCTACCAGCCCTGAGAATCCTAGTATTTCACCTTGATAGGCTGTAAAATCAATCGGATTAGACTCTGGGCTTAGTTTAAACCCTTGAATCTTGAATCCTTCCTTTCCACGTACAAATTCTTTCTTAGGAAATTTATTGTCAAGAGTCCGGCCAACCATTAAAGATATCATTTCATCTATACTTGTGGTTGCAACATGGACCGTTTTTACTTTTGTTCCGTCTCGTAGAATGGTAATACGATCACCTATTCGTTTGATTTCTTCTAATCTGTGGGAGATATAAATAAATGTCATACCTTGTGCACGGAGTTTTTCTACGGTTGTCAGCAGCTGTTCAGCTTCTTGGGCACTTAAACTTGAGGTTGGTTCATCCATAATGATTAACTTAGCATTTAGGGAAAGCGCTTTAGCAATTTCGACTAGTTGCTGTTGTCCAACTCCTAAATTGCCCACTAATTCGTCCGTATCTACTTTTTGTCCGAGCCGTTTCATTAATGTTCTTGCTTCTTCTTTCATCTTTGCTCGGTCAAGCAATGAATACTTACTTCCCTTTTTCATTTCGTGCCCTAGAAAAATATTTTCCATTATAGATAACTGAGGTATAAGGTTTAACTCTTGATAAATGGTGGCGATACCGGCATCAATGGCATCTTTGGGTTTTGAAACTGGGAGTGTTTTTCCCTCCCAATGAACTTCCCCGGTATCTTTTGTGTATGCACCCGTTAAAATTTTAATGATGGTTGATTTTCCGGCGCCATTTTCGCCTAATAGTACATGAACTTCTCCCTTTTCTACATCCAAATTAATATTGTGAAGCACCGGGACCCCTGAAAAAGATTTACTAACATCCTTCATCTTAAGAATTGTCTTCATTTCTTTAATAATAACGTTTTTTCCTAAAAAAGGATCTTTCACGTCGTTCAGTTCTAAAGACATCCAGTTCCCTCCTAACCCATCTAATCGAGTAGATTATTTTGTTTGCTTCTTTTAACGCCTACAGGAGTTTTTTCTTTATTAAGTGCCAACATTCTGCTTTAACCTTTAACTTTACTGGATATGTCCAAATAGTCCTCCCTTACCCTTAAACTCTAGGAAAGCGCTTAACTTTTATTGGTAAGCACTTTCTTTGACAATTTTAGTATAAAACCATATTCATTCAATTTCAACACTTTTTTAATTGAATATTCAGTAATTTCATTGAGATTAAAAAAACTTATATTCTCTTGTCATTATAATAAAGTTCCATAACCTTATAAGACGGTTATTTTCTTTTCACAAGCAGTGGCCTCGACATGAATATTATCGGGATTTTTAAAAATCAAAATAATTAATCATCAAGAAAGCAACAAAATAAAATAGCTCCTGCAGAGTGCTGAAATGTTCATATAATTTTATATTAGATAGTGGTCCAGAAGGTCTTAGCTAAGAAGCTTACATTGTTTATGCATCGGAGTTGTCAAATTTTGTCCGTGAAAACAATAAGACTAATACAACAGCAAATAAAGCAAGCCCTCCAGTGAAAATAAAAACAGTACCCAAGCTGCTATTTTCAGTAATAACACCTGCGATTAGTGGACCAAGAAAGATGCCAATTGCATAAAATGACTGAAAGAATCCCATTGCAGACATTTTATATTCAGTTGGACTGACGTGTATGACTTCACCCAGCAGAATTGGAAAAATGAATCCGAGGAATAGACCTATCAAAATATGCATTAGATTAAAATGAAAAATTGATTCGGTAAACGGAATTGCAATTAAAGAGCCAGCTGATAGGAAAAAACATATAGCAAGTACAATTTTATTATAATGCCTATCCAGCTTAAAAAAAACAAAGCTTAAAGAAGCAAGGGAATGTGGGATAAAAAAAGCACTGGTTAGCCACATAAGTGACTGTTCTTTCATCCCTAACTCTGCTGCATACATAGGGCTAAATCCAAAAATCGTGATAAATAAAACTGCATGGGCAATTAACGATAACAGTGTTAGCATTTTTAATTGTGGTATTTTAACCGTTTTTTTTAAGTAATCAACGGGCTTTTCAGGCATAGAAATTGGATTATGCTTCACTTCTCTGATATTTAATGCAAAGTAAATACCTAATATTGAGGCTGCAGCGCCCACCCAAAATGGAAAATTCCAGCCTAAGTGATGAACCAGCCACCCGCTAATGGCCATACTGACGAATTGCGTTGCTACTGTTATAAACTGTATAATACCCATTGCCTTTGATGCTTGATCCGCGGTGAAATATTGAGAATACAACACTGTGGCCATGACCCACATAGAAGCAGTTATACCAACCAGGAGGCGGGCAGTTAAGACATAGAAAAATGAATCAAAATAAACGAGGATTAGATTGCTTAATAACGCTGCTATAAAACCAGCAACTAGGAGTAACTTACGAATGTTTTGAAGGAAGTCAGATAAAACCCCGAGCGGAAAACGCAGCAAGATTTGAGTAATACCGTAGCTTCCAAAAATAATGCCAATTGCCGAAAAGGTCAACCCAATTGATTGTAAGTATATGCCAAAAACAGGTGCATAAATATAAAATGCAAACCAGAAACAAAAAATAGCTGCTAAAAAGTTAAAATGATCCTTTGTAAGGATAACTGTAGTTTTTTCTTTTATTAATGGCGTTTCCAAATCACAGTCTCCTCTCCTATTGTTAAGCGCTCTCTTAAATTACTCCTTTTTACGTAACATAGCTAGAATCCATTGTCTTCAATAATAATTCTTCTGTTACAAATGAAATAGGTCAATTAAAGTTAAAAAAGAGAACTACTAAGTTCTCTTTTGAAATAGTAATATCTATTACTTTGAGGTTATTACTATGCTCGTTTCTTATCAATATACGTATTGTGATTTATTAGGTCTTTTCCATGGTTACGGAGTTGGTGCTCCAATTGTTCAAGTGTAAGCCCGCGTGTTTCTGGGAGGTATTTTTTCACGAAAGTGATGGCCAAAACACCGAATGCAACAAAAATGTAGAATGTTCCGGATAAACCAACTTTTGCAAGCATGATTGGAAAAAATAATCCAACACAGAAGTTAACAATCCACGAACCAAATACAGTAATACCCATTCCAAACCCGCGAATTTTGAGTGGGAAAATTTCAGAAATCATTAACCATGTTACTGGAGAAATTGCTCCTTGTTGGAATGCAAGGAATGTAACTGTTAATGAAAGGACAACATATGGAAGTGAGCTAGAACCTTCTAAAACACTTGACAAGATAGCCATTAATAGTAAAGCTGTTGTTGTGCCAATAAGCCCTACTATCAGCATTGGCCGGCGTCCGACTTTCCCTAACAGCCAAATGCCGACAAATGTGGCCAGGACGGAGATAACCCCGTTGGCAATATTTCCAATAAGCGCCGCCTCTGTTGCAAAACCTGCATCTTTTAGTATTTCTGTTCCATAATACATGATCGAATTAACACCGGTAATTTGTTGTACGACACCGATTCCGATACCGATAAATAATATACGTCGAACCCAAGGTATAGTAATACCCATCAAACCTGTTTGTTCCATATCTGATTCTTCTGCAAATGTTGTCCTAATTTCAGCTAACTCTTTTTTAGCCCGGTCTTCTGTACGAATCCGTTTTAAGACAGTTAATGCCTGTTCATTTTTCTTCTTTGAGACGAGCCAGCGTGGGCTTTCCGGCACACGAAGCATACCGATAAATAAGAAGATCGCCGGAACAGCTGCAATTGCTAACATATAACGCCATACATGTTCATTGTGTCCCATGGTGTTACCTAGAATTGCATTACAAACAAAGGCAAGAAACTGACCGCTGACAATCATTAATTCATTCTGTGTAACAATGCGGCCGCGGCGTTCTGCTGGAGACATTTCAGCTAAATAAGCCGGAACAGTAACAGAAGCACCACCAACCGCAAGACCAAGAAGGAAGCGGGAAATAATCATAACTGTAAGGTTTGGGGCAAACGTACATCCGAGAGTGGCAATGAAAAAGATAACTGCCAGCATTAAAATATTTTTTCTTCGCCCATTATAATCTGATAACCGGCCGCCAAATAACGCACCAATTGCTGCTCCTAATAAAAGCGAGCTAGCCACAAGACCCTGTGTGTAAGACGTTAAACCAAATTCTTCTGTCATGTATGGGAGTGCACCATTAATGACACCAGTATCATAACCGAATAGGAGTCCTCCTAAGGTTGAAATTATGATTATTTTGCGTAAAAATGTTGATTGTCCTGCGTTATTATTCATTTTTCTGTACACCTCTTATTGTTTCGTCACGAGTGAAAGCACTGATTCCCCAATTTTTAAGGAACTTAAAAAGACGTAAGCGAGTAGGTTGCCGGTGGATTCAGATAAATTTCAATAATATGGTTATTATTTAGATGTCAGGAAGCATGCGCTAACAATTGTTAAACCCTCTCCCCCATTGATTAATCTCTTTTGCACCAATTAATTTATCATGGATGAAGCGCTTTCCTTTTAATTTTAAAAATTCACCTGCAAATTTTTCTTCTTAAATTTGCAGGCTATGTAAGTGATAATTATTAGTCTGAATACTTCATTTACCTAACTTTTACTTTACACAAGTCATTTGGCGACCTTTTTAAAAAGGCTTTCAATATAATCTTTTGATTTCTTTGCATATTCATAAGGATTGCACTTTAAAGGATCCTGTTCCCCTTCAATTAGAGCCCAGCCGTTATAACCCCGTTTTTTTAATATTTCGAAAACAGATGCGAAATCAAGGCATCCATCCCCAGGAACTGTGAACATGCCATTACTGATGCATTGCTTAATTGTGTATTTTTCAGCTCGAGCTGAATCAAGCACTTTCTGACGAATATCTTTTAAATGAATATATTGTACTCGATCATAATATTTCTCAAGCAATTCAACCGGATCATTCCCACCGTAATAACCATGGCCTGTATCATATAATAGAGAAACAAGATTTGGATCACTCATTTCCATTAAACGCTGAATTTCTTCTGGCTGTTCTACAACCGTCCCCGCGTGATGGTGATAAACAAGCGACATCCCATACTCATTTGCAATTTCTCCTGCTTTATTCAAGCCTTCCACCATGTATTTCCAACCGTCTTCATCTAATTGGCGGACTTCCGTTTCATCCTGTCCGCGCGTAAGATCTTGGTTCAGCATTGATCCGCCAATCTCAGCTGTACTGATAACCTTACATCCAAATTTTGATAAAAACTCTGCATGTTCACGATAGGCTTTTAGTTCACTTTCATGTCTAACTGGGTCAGAAAAATAGACGGACTTCCATTGCGTAGTAAGCTGTAATCCGTATTTATCTAAAGCTTTTTTGAGTTCAACTGGATCTTTCGGAAATTTGCGGCTGACTTCTGTTCCTTTGAAACCCAAAGAAGAGATTTCTTCCATAACTTGCTCGTACGTATAAAAGTCACCATGTTCTAATACGTCTTCTCCAACCCAGTTAATTGGGTGAATGCCTAGGTTAAAGGGAATTAGGGATTCCGTCATCTTAATGCCTCCTTAGTGTCAAAAGAAAGGGTGAAGCGCTATGAAACACATATTACTTTACCCTGTTGTATTTTTATTGTGTTACCCATTCATGGTCTTTATCAGGTGTAAACTTCCATGATCTTATTGGACCCGCCATGACATTCAAGTAATATAAATTGTATCCTGGAGGTGCAGACACAGGATGATAACCACCTGGCACAAGGACAACATCTCCGTCTTTTGCTACAATGTTTTCGTCCAAAGTTTTGTCATCTGTGTATACTCGTTGCACTGCAAAACCATTTTCAGGCTTATCAATACGGTAGTAGTATGTTTCCTCTAAATAAGCTTCTTGAGGATAATTATCTTCATCGTGTTTATGAGGTGGATAGCTAGACCAGTTGCCTTCTGGTGTAAATACTTCAAAAATAAACAAGCTGTCTGCTGGCTGATCTTCTGGAATTATATTATGAATTTCACGTTGAACGCTTCCAGCGCCGCGTTTCGCTACTCCTACATCTTGAGGAGTAATTAATCTTGCTTCATGAGTGCCTTTGCCAGGCGCTTTACATACAGCAATTTCTAATGTTGTTAAAGCTTCTAGTTTAACTTGGTCGCCACTTGGGATATAAACTGTATAAGCAGGAATATTATCAAAAACGCTCATTCGTTTTCCAATGTTGTCCCATAACTTTTCTTTTGTAGATGCATTTGCACGACCTGATAAAATAACAACCGCTACTTCTTGATCTTTTGTTTCTTGTTCAAATGTCTGGCCTTCATTTAATTTATAGACTTCAAAACCTACGTATTTCCATCCTGCTGATTCAGGTGTGATGTTGATTAAATTACCGTCCCGGCCAACTTCTTGGTTTGGTTTCACTAATAATTTAGACATTTTTTTCCTCCCAAAAATTTAATTAATACTTACGCGCAGTTGCAGCTTTTTCTTCCATAGCTTTGTGTGCTTTTTGTACCTTTTCATCTGTAGACACTTCTGCAACTCCTAAACGCCACCATGACTCATATCCTGTTGTGCAAGTGCCAGGAAGAACTTTAATATCAATTAATGTAGAAACTGTTTCTTGTTTTGCTTTTTCAAGGGCATCTTGAAGTTCTTCAAGTGTATGGACCGTATATCCTTTTGCACCCATTGAACGAGCATTTGCAGCAAAATCAATTTCTAAATATTCACCAGTCAGCTTGTTATCCTCTTCTGAGCGGTAGCGGAATTCATTACCAAACCCGTTACTTCCCTGACCTCTTTGAAGATTATGAATACATTGGAAACCATTGTTGTCTAAAAGAAGCACTGTGATTTTCTTGTTTTCCTGAATACTTGTCACAAGTTCAGAATGTAGCATTAAATAACTTCCATCGCCGACAAGTGCATATACTTCCTGCTCAGGCACAGCCATCTTAATTCCTAGTGCTCCCGCAACTTCATATCCCATACAAGAGAAGCCGTATTCCATGTGATATGTTTTTGGAACTGTATTTCTCCACAGGCGGTGTAAATCCCCTGGCATGCTTCCAGCTGCTGCAACAATAATATCTTTTTCATCAATAAATTTATTGATATCGCCCAGTACTCTTGTTTGTGCAAGACCATCAGGATGTTCAGCAGAATAGTAATTGTCAACTTCTTGATTCCAATTTGATTTCAACTCTTCAAGACGGCTTTCCTCATGACTTGATTTGTATTCTTGTTTCTCAAGCTCTGCTGTTAACAATTCTAGACCTGTTTTTGCATCAGCTACTAGTATTTGCGCATCCAATTTTAATGCATCCATCGAGCTAACATTAATATTCAAGAATTCAACTTCTGGATTTTGGAATGCTGCTTTTGATGATGTTGAGAAGTCTGTCAATCTTGTACCGACACCTATAATCAGGTCTGCTTCTTTTGCAAGAATGTTAGATGCTAAAGATCCAGTTGACCCAATACTGCCCATGTTCCTATTATGTTTCCAAGAAAGAGCGCTCTTTCCAGCTTGTGTTTCTCCAACAGGAATGTTAAATTTCTCTGCAAAATTACTTAATGCCTCTGTAGCGAGTGAATAATGGACGCCTCCGCCTGCAATAATGATAGGATTTTTCTTTTCAGAAATTAGCTTAACTGCACGCTGTACTGCAGTTTCAGAAGGTGTTCTTCTTTCGATATAATGTACACGCTTTCTAAAGAACTCTTCCGGATAGTCAAAAGCTTCTGCCTGTACGTCTTGTGGCAAACATAAAGTGGCTGCGCCTGTGTCAACAGGATCTGTTAGAACGCGCATAGCATTTAAAGCAGCTGTCATGAGTTGTTCAGGGCGTGTAATACGATCCCAGTACTTGCTTACTGGCTTAAAAGCATCACTTGCTGCTACTGTATAATCAACAGGACTCTCGATTTGCTGTAAAACTGGGTCAGGCTGACGATTTGCGAAATTATCACCTGGCAAAAGCAATACTGGGATACGGTTGACTGTCGCTGTTCCAGCACCCGCTACCATGTTTAATGCCCCTGGACCAACAGAAGTTGAACACGCATAAATTTCAAGTCGATTTTTTT
Organism: Peribacillus sp. NPDC058075; assembly: GCF_042885195.1. NCBI lineage: Bacteria > Bacillati > Bacillota > Bacilli > Caryophanales > Bacillaceae > Peribacillus > Peribacillus sp. NPDC058075. The sequence continues at coordinate 31,242 of NZ_JBHVSL010000004.1, forward strand.
GTTTTGCATAAGCTGTTGCAGTATGAACCATACCTTGCTCATTTTTCCCTTGAAGATATACCAATTCACCCGTATGATTTTCAAGAGCTTCCCCCATACCCGTTACGTTACCGTGTCCAAAAATACCAAAAACGCCTTTTACAAATTTTGTTTCCTTGCCATCAAATTCTACATATTGATTGTCCAAAAATTTTAATAGGGCCTGAGCCATTGTTAAACGAATTGTTTTCATCTTTCATTTCTCCTTTTTATATATTAAAGATAGACCTTTTTGCTAGTTTTAAATGAATCCGTTGCGGCAATCGCAATCTCTAAGGCTATCTTTCCATCTACTTCATTGATAAGAGGAACTTTCTTTTCTAGTAAACACTCGATAAAGTGCTCAAGTTCTAATAAGAATGCAGCTTTAAACTTTGATGGAAAACTTGGAATATTATCGTGGTATGACCCTTTATTAGTAAGAATTATATTATTATGGTTTTGAAGAGATCCTATTTGGATAGCCCCCTCTGTTCCAACAACCTCTCCTCTAATATCATAACCAAATGTAGAATTGCGGCTGCCTTCAATATCTGCTAGTGCACCGTTTTTAAATTGTAAAACTGTTACGCCCTGATCTACATCCCCATATTTCTTCATAAATGGATGAACCAGAACAGTGCCGTAAGTTTGAACAGATTCAACCTCATCTCCAACTAAGAAACGAGCAATATCATAATCGTGAACACTAAGATCTAAGAATATTCCGCCACTTGTCTTAATATAATCTTCTGGTGGAGACCCAGGATCCCGGCTCAATCCTTTAAAATAAAGAGGTTGTCCAATGTCACCGTTTACAATTCTGCGTTTTGCTTCAGCATAAGAAAAATCGAAACGACGCATAAAACCAACTTGGCAAATTACGTTATTTTTTTGGATAGCTTTAATTACTTCATCTGCTTCTTCTAGTGTTTCTGTAAGTGGTTTATCTACAAAAATATGTTTTCCGTGCTTAGCTGCTCGTATGATAAGATCAGCGTGTGTTTTAGTAGGTGTTACAATTATAACAGCATCAATCGTTGAATCTTCAAACACATCCTGTGGATCTGTCGTCCACTTTTCTACACCTAATTCGCGTGCAGCCTTTTCTGCACTTTCTTTTCTTGATGCGACTACCGTGACAAGTTCTGCTCCTTTAATACGGCTTGCAATATTTTCGGCATGAACATATCCTAGCCTGCCTATACCAATTATTGCGCAACGGATTTTCCCTTCCAAATTAACCCCACCTTTACTAAAAATAATAATTTGATAAAGCGCTTACTTAAATAATTCGCTGATATCTCGGAAGCCCATCTTGTGTTGGAACAAACATCTCACCCTGAATTAAAGGAGAGGCATATTCCTTAAATTCTTTTACCATTGTACATTTATCCGAATTATACCATTCGATTGGTAAAAACCGTTCTTTCCCAGCTACTTCTGACAATTCAACTGATTTATAAGTGATATGATAATCATCATTTTCCTTTTCTCTCTCTAATGCCACCATAACTCCATTGTACTCCATTTGAGCAAGCATCCACGCTTGTTTACCTGCTTCATACGCTTCGTTTACATCCGTTTTTGAAGCAAACATCATACTGCTTCTTTGCCAAATGCTTGGTTCAATGCACCTTGTTTGAATTCCTGACTCTGTTTCAATAATTTCTTTTAGGAATGAGGAAACACCGCCTAATTTCGGACGCCCTAAAACATCTTCTTTGATGTTGCTTCCTCCAACAAGATTCCCGTTTGTATCTTTAATTCCTTCAGATACTATAATGATAGAATTTCTCTTTTCATTATAAGCTTTAGAAACCATTTCAAGGCATTTTCCCATTTCAAATGGACTTTCAGGTATATATATGGTTTGCTGACATTGACTTTCTTCAGTATCAGCTAATGAACATGCTGCAGCCAACCAGCCAGTATGCCTGCCCATTGCCTCTAGAATGGTTATTCTATTGCTTCCAGGATAACTTTCCATATCCATTTCAATATCCAATACACATGTTGCAAGAAATTTCGCCGCACTTCCAAAACCCGGTGAATGATCTGTACCATTTAAATCATTATCAATAGATTTTGGCACTCCAATTACTGTTAATTCATATTTCCGAGCTCTAGCGTACTCTTCAACCAATTTTGCTACACTCATTGACCCGTTTCCGCCAATATAGAAGAAGTATCGAATATTATTCTTTTTTAAAATTCTAATAATTTCTCCGAAATCTTCTGGAGTTAATTTGTATCTCCAGGTTCCTAAAGCTGCACCTGGTGTACGACGCAATTGATAAAGATCTTTGCTATTCATTTCATGTAACTTTGTGAAAGTTCCATTCAATAGGCCGTGCAACCCACCTACAGCACCAAAAATCTGTCCACTAAATTGACTTTTGAGGGCTTCATCAACAATGCCGACTATTGAATTATTAATGACAGCTGTTGGACCTCCAGATTGAACAATCATACAATTACCATTCATTCTTGGTCCCCTCTCTTTTAGTTAAGTAGCGCTACGCTGCATTTATGTATTCCATTTGGTTAAGCGCTTTACTTTCTGTAATTACCATTTTATTTAATTATTTAGAAAAATGCAACTTTTTTATTTATTTTTTAAAATTATGACTAAGTGAAAGAGTATCCCGGAGCCTAAAGTATTAAAATAAGCTTCCGGAATGATCATTCTTCACTTATAAATTCAGATGAATTATCCGTTCATTATTGTCTTTTTCTTTTGTTGATTCTCTGATTACAAGTTCCGGCAACAAAGTGAGCCTTGTTTTTTCCTTATCACCTTTTATCATTTTAATCATAAGATTCACAACTTCCTGACCCATCCGTTGTATTGGCTGGGCTATAGTAGTCAAAGGCGGGTCGACAATGCCTGCAATCATGGTATTATCAAAACCAACAACTGATAATTGATCAGGCACTTTTACATTTTGCGCTTTTGCAGCTTGAATAGCCCCTATTGCTAATAAATCGTTGCAAGCAAATAAGGCAGTGGGAGGCTTTTTGCTTTTTAAAAATTCTTTTGTAACTTCTTCTCCTGCAGCTATAGTGGTATCTTCTGCAAATTTGAAATCCGGTATTTCTAAACCATTAATTTCCATAGCTTCTTTGTATCCTCTTAAACGCTCTCTGTTACTCCAAACATCACGGGCAATAATACCAATATCTTTATGTCCTAAACCAATTAAATAAGTTGTGGCTTCAAAACCTCCCATGAAGTCATCCACTGCTACTGCATTTACAGGGAACATTGGAAAATCACGTGCCACTATGGCAACTGGAATGTCTTCATTCATTAATTGTTCGACTTGTTTTAACTTTTCAAACCCCGACGCCAAAATAAACCCATCTACACTTTTCTGTTTTAGAAGAGATATATATTTATTCTCTTTTTCAATCAAATAGTCAGTATTACATATCACTACATTATACCCTAACTCATTTGCGCGGTCTTCAATACTTCTAGCGAGCTCAGAAAAAAAGGGGTTAGCCAAATCAGGAATAAATAACCCAATAGTTTTAGTTTGCTTACCCATCAATGCAGATGCGATGAGACTTGGCTGATAGTTTAATTCTTCCATCACTTTATACACTTTTCTTTTGGTTTTTTCACTAATTCTTCCATTTTTATTAATTACTTTTGATACTGTAGCTATTGATACATTTGCTTCTTTTGCCACATCGTAAATTGTAATTTTCATATCCCACCACCCTTTCTTTTTATATTATTAGCATTTTATATTAAAAAAGATTTATCCTTTAAATTTTTGTCAAACTAGAATTATTGTAAAGTGATTTGTAGCTTATTTCAAGATAACGAGACATTTCAACCGACTGTTCCATATTGTATATCGGCTTTTCCCCTTCTAAAATACAGTCTTGGAAATGTTCAATCTGATTTAGATATTGATCATCTTCAAAAGTTTCTTTAATCGTGACTATTCCATTTTTATCTTTTACAACTAATTCGCCTCGCTTCTCTACAGACAAATCTGGCCGGAAAGAAGAATTAAGTGTAATCGCTCCAAGTTCTCCTATTATTTCGTATCGATCTAAAAAGGGAAGCTCCATGGAAGCTGTAATTGTAGCCGTACGTTCCTGCTCATCAATAAGAACACAAGTAGAGGTTAAATCAACACCTGGATTATCTGGACGCACATTTTTTAGACTCCCGGTCATGGAAACGTTTACCGGCTTAAAACCAATAATCTGTGTAAGTGCATGAAATCCATAACAGCCCACGTCTCTCATCGCCCCTCCCCCAAGTTCTGGGTTTAATCTAATATCATTTTCATCAGGGAGCATCCAGGAAAAGTGTGCCTTTAAATGACGATATTCACCTATTATTTTGCTTTCTAGAAGTTCTTTGATACGCTTGTGTTGCTTATGAAATTGATACATAAAAGCTTCCATCAGTATTACATTACTCGATTCAGCCACTTCTTTCATATTATACATTTCTTTTTCAGTTAGTGCTGCCGGCTTTTCGAGTAATACATGTTTTCCTTTTTCCATTGCTTTTATTGCCCATTCAGCATGAAGAGAGTTTGGGAGAGGAATATAGATAGCATGAATATGTTCATCATTTATTAATTCTTCGTAACTAGTAAATACATTCTCAATATGAAAGCGCTTTGCTTTTTGAGGCGACTTAGTAGCAATTCCTTTTACTATTGCTCGGCTTGATCGGCGTAAAGCCGGAACGACTTCATCAAAAGCGATGTTTGCTGCACTCATAATTCCCCAGTTAACCATTTCCATCAATGTATCCTCCATTTTCAATAAGTTTATCTTGCAATACTTAAAAACATAAATTATGATATAGTTACAAATAAGTTAAGCGCTTTCCTTTAATTATAAACATTTTTCTGATTTTTTCAATTTTTATTTTGTTTTTAAAATAACTCTTAAAGGCGTTTGTAATATTAGTAAGCCAGTTTATTTTTCAATATAAAAATCTTATTTTGTTAACCATAAAACTACTAAAAAACTTATTTATCTCATTCTCTTATTTGACGTTTTTGCTTGATTAGTCTGAGAATGGGGGTAGTTAATACTGGTCAACACACTAGAAAAAGGAGAGGTAAATTTCTATGAAAACTTGGAAAATGTACATCGATGGCCAATGGATTGAAACTGAAAAAACAATTGAAGTCAAAAACCCAGCTACACAAGAGGTGATAGCCACTGTTCCTGATGGAGGTGCCGAGGAAGGTAAAAGAGCGGCAGATGCAGCAGCTAATGCGTTTAAAACTTGGTCTAAAAAAACTGCTGGTGAGCGTTCTGAATTATTGATGAAATGGTTTCATCTTGTTGATGAGAACAAGGAAGAGATTGGCCGTGTCATGACTGAAGAACAAGGTAAGCCTTTACAGGAAGCCATTGGAGAAGTTAATTACGCTAATAGTTTTATTTCCTGGTATGCTGAAGAAGGCAAAAGAATTTATGGAGAAACGATTCCTTCGTCCCATTTGAGTAAGCGCTTACTCATTATAAAGCAGCCAGTTGGTGTTGTAGCTGCTGTTACCCCTTGGAATTTTCCAGCTGCCATGATTACACGAAAAGTAGCTCCAGCTCTAGCAGCCGGTTGCACAGTGATTGTGAAACCAGCCAAGCTGACACCACTTACAGCCCTAAAACTTGTTGAGTTGGCTCATGAAGCTGGCATTCCTAAAGGAGTAATCAATGTTGTAACTGGAGATTCAAGATCAGTAGTAGGTGCTTGGATGGATGATAGTCGAGTACGTAAAATAACTTTCACAGGATCAACTGAAATTGGGAAAGTTTTAATGAAACAAGCAGCTGATACCATGAAAAAAGTTTCTCTTGAACTTGGTGGCCACGCACCATATATTGTGACCCAAAATGCTGATATTGAAAAGGCTGCTAAAGGATTAATTGGCTCAAAATTCCGTAATGCCGGCCAGACCTGTGTATGTGCTAATCGCATTTTTGTTCACGAATCGATTGAGAAAGAGTTTACAGAAGTCTTTAAAAATGAAGTAAGTAAGTTGAAAATTGGTAACGGATTGGAAGAAGGTGTCGAGATTGGTCCTCTTATTGACGCTGACGCAGTAAACAAAGTAAAAGCTCAGCTTGAAGATGCTAAGAGCAAAGGAGCTGTCCTAGAATTAGGTGGCGAAGAATTAGCAAATTCTAAGGGGCATTTCATTACACCAGCTGTACTGACAAATGTAACAGATGATATGGAGTGCATGTTCGAAGAGACTTTTGGCCCTCTTGCTCCAATTACAACTTATAGTACAACTGAAGAAGTTATTGAGCGTGCTAACAATACTCCATTCGGCCTTGCTGCATACATTTTCTCTGAAAATATTTCAGAGGCTGTTGAAATTTCTGAAGGTCTTGAATATGGAATCATAGGATTAAATGATGGACTTCCTTCTGTTGCACAAGCACCGTTTGGCGGCTTTAAAGAAAGTGGCCTTGGTCGCGAAGGTGGACATTGGGGATTGGATGAATTCCTGGAGCTTAAATATATTTCACTTGGTCTTTGATATGCTTTTTGAGCGCATCCCCGATTTGGGATGCGCTTTTTAGCATACTGACTTTATTTTCGAATCCAAAACTTATATTCTACCGAGGTTTTTAGTGCATTATACAAATATAGATTATTTCTTTTGATAGCGTCTTTAGGCTATCCAAGCGCACAGGAGTAATTCTCTCTAATCGATTAAATTAAAAATTACATCTCTATTAGAGGAAGATACACCAAAATAATCCCCTTGTAAGCCAAAGGGTCTATCATCTTTCATTTCTATTGTTTATGTATAATTTTATTCAGATAAAAAAGGATAAGTTCACTAAGTCCTCCTCCGGTATTGGCCCCACCTACGCCAGATACTATGACAGCCACACATGCCATCCAACCCATTTTCATTATATTGGAGAGCGCTTACATTCCCGAGGATTACTAGAAATCCTTATTCTACGATTTATTGTTGCATGGTTGTTCCTCTGAACAGGGATTTATGATGTAAGGGTATTTGGTAATTCCGTTCGAAATATCGGAGGGAATTCACACCAGAATGTAGAATAGGTGAATTAAGAGTGATATCAGCGTGAAGGGAATGTGAATCATGAAAATCAAGGAAATATTGGACGACCTATTGATAACCGGAAATACCATAGCCAAGATCGCAAAAGAGAAAGTTCATATTGGTGAGAAGAAGTTAAAAGAAGCTTTACACAATGCTGGATACGAGTATCGAAACTCTGGTCAAAAGGGCTGGCACTATGTAGGTGAAGGGGAAGAACCTCTTTATACATCAGTGTTTGAGTTCATCAAATCTAAGAATAGTCACCCTAAGGTGAAACAGACTACACCTATACACGCATTCAATGTGAATCAAAGTTCACACGACACGAAAAAGGATTCACATCCTATTCCCCTCGATGTGAATAACGTACGAACTCAAGATAAAAGTTCGATTCACACGGAATTCACACCAGAAGAAAGAGCGATTCTTAGAGATTTAATAAGAGAATATGTTCTTAACGACCAGCAAGATAGTCATGGAGATGACTTGTATCAAAGGGTAGTGACTTTAGAAAAAGGCAAAAAGGTACGGAAGACGATTGTCATAAATGAGGACGTTGGGGTTTTGCTGGATAGCTTCGCAGACCAACAGAAATTCAATAAATCCGATCTTATTGAAATTGCTATCCTCGATTTGGTTAAAAAGTACAAATAAAAGCCCTCTCCAATACATGCTGCTACTTTCTTAGAATACTTGGGACATCGATGGTTTTCTTTTTCTTTATTCTACCTGATTTCAATAGAATTAGAAAAAGACAGCCGGGGATGGATGCCTTTTCGGGTGAGGGAGGGAAGTAATGATAGGTAAAGAAATTACTCGTGAGGTTCTAAAGAAGAACGAAAAAGGACCATATAACCAGAGAATAATAAAAGAAGAACTATTGAAAATCAAGTTTCTTTTTTATGTTTTTCGTATATTTATGTTATAATGTGGAATATATAAAAAAGACGAGATGCGCTAACATCTCGCCTTAGTAACCAATCCAAAGTGGGTCGGTTGCTCCTAAATTTTGCGCTTATTAGAAGGCCGCCCGTGCTTTTTGGACAGAGAACGGGTGGTTTTCTTTTGGACTTTTTTAGCAGGAAGCAAGCTAAATAAATAAACAACTGTCGAATTGGCAACTGTTTTAGCCACTTCCACTAGTACGTCTTTTAGAATATCCATTGCGGTCACCTCCCTTCACTCTTAGATATAAGAGATAGGGTTAGGGCAACCTCCCACCCGGCCAGTTACATACGGTAATTATACCATATTTATGTAGAAACGAGGCGGATGTTTGCTAAAACTTACATACTAATGGTTCATACACACACACATACTAATTCAATTACCAAGTCTCTAATAATATGAAATGTAGGTGTAAATGTAATAGGAAAACTCAAACAAACTTTTTTTAATGTCCAGTTAATTGACCAATGAACTCAACATCATCAACCTTCCATCCTTGCTCTTTCACAAAAATGAGCGAAGTTTTAACGATAACCGTGTCGGTTGCAGCCACATTGTTAAATTCCGTAGTGAGTTTAAATTCATTAAAAAATTCAGCATCCGTTTTAGAGGTCTGATATTCAAATGGCTTCAGGCCTACCATGGACGACTTCACCGATTCTTCCGAATCTGGAAGTTCTGTTCCGGAAGGATGGGTCGCTTTGAATCCTTGATCGGTCATGAATGGTTCAACTTTTTTATACCGTTCGGCAGTAGTATGATAGGTGAAAAAACTCTCCAGAAACTGGCGGTTCACCTTTAAAGCATCCGTGTTTTGGATGGAGGATAGGGACTGAATCTGCTCTTCATAGTTCCCCTGGTTGGCTCTGACTTCCTGTAGCTGTGAACGCAAACTGAAAACGTACATAATAATCAAAGCAGCAATGATGAATACTATCATTAAAAGCAAGAAATTTTTCTTTTGGGTTGGCTCCATGCCCTGCACCTCCATTTCTAGATTCGTCTAAAACCTAGGAAGGGATATAAGTTTTTCCATTCTTCAACGGACGAATAAGAAGTTCCACCACTGCTATTGGCATTGATAAATTGACCATTCCCCACATACATACCAACGTGCGAAGCCCCTGGCTTATAGGTGGAGAAAAAAACGAAGTCACCCGGCTTTATATGTTCCTCTGAAACCGGCTTTGTTTTGTTGTACTGCGATTGAGCTGTCCCGTACATATCCACGCCGACCTGTGCAAAAGCATATTCCAACAGCCCACTGCAGTCAAACCCTCCTGCTGCTGGTGTCCTGCCTCCCCATACATAGGGCCGGCCGAGGTACTGTTTCATGATGTTATGAACCTCCTCTACATCAAAAGATTGCGAACCGTCCCCCATGACAACCATGCTGCCATCTTCACCGTTGTAATATTGCATGACATGGTCCACATAATTCACATCACCGTAACGGCTCCACCCTTCCCTAGCAGCCATCCTATGACTAAACTGGGTGGCTACTTCCTTGGAATAGCCTCCACGCTCCAATGCGTATCCGATAAATCCATCTCCAAAGTTGTAGCTTTGCAAAGCTAGGTTTACATCACCTTTGGCTAGCTTCATCACTTCTGCAAAATGTTTCACGCCTACCTGAATGGAATACTCCGGGTCGGTAATGGCACCGGGTGGGAGCCCGATCGATTCGGAAGATTGCATCACATCCAATTCACGTCCACCTGATTCCTGTTGGATCATGGCCAGGATAAGTCCGACATATTCCCCAACCCCATTTTGTTCCGCATATTTCCGGATTAACGGCTCGTATCGTATGACTTCAGAAGACACCTGCGCTGTTCCCCCTGCTCCTTCACCGGACATACCTGATTCAAGCTGGTTCTCACCGCCCAAGCTAATTGAAATGAACAAGGCAAATCCGAAGAGCGATGTAAGGAGGAGAAGGATGCCTGCAATGATCCAAGATAAAGGGTTTTTGAGAATGGCAATGGTTCCTGCGGCCTTTGCACCTTTCTTTAAAACGCCTTGCATAGGAACTCCTTTCTAAAAAGAGATTCTGACAAAACAATGAGTGTGTATGTTCACAAACATACCTGTCATGATAACTACTCACTTCTCTCGAATTATCCTTTTCGATCCTTTTCGGTCTCCTTGGCTTTGGGTTTACTGCCCTCCGAACGTTTGACGGATACGGAAGGTGATACTTTAGCTTTTCTAGTATCAATCTTCTTTTGGATTTCCCATTGCGTTAGGTGTTTGACTGGTTCTCTTGATGCTGCTGCTTCTTGTTTGCTTTCCATTTTTGTGGCCGGATTACGATGCGGGGAAGGTTGATTTCCAGGGTCATGTACCCCCTCTGTGAGTTGCCTGGAAGGCTTAGGCTGTTCTTGTTTTCTATTCTCTTGTCTAGTTGACTTCGGAGGGTTCGCACCAGGTTTCCTAGATTCCGGAACGGTACGTTCAGAACTTCGTGAAGGTTGTCCACTGACTGTTCTTTTGCCTGTTGCCCCTTCAACCTTTTCACTTTTATAATCCTTTAAATCCACAATCGCAGCTCCTGCATTTCGTGAAGCTGATCTCTTGGACATTCCTGTATTCAAACCCGTTGCTTTATTTTCCGAGCCCTTTCCAGTTGCTAGTTGCCCTTGATTTCTTCCTACACCTGGTTTTTGAGGTGAATTCTCACCAACAGCTTTTCGATGTTCTGACCTTCCACTGTTTGCTACGGGTGGATGGGTAAAGGTCTTTCGGTCCGAGCCTTCTTTTCTCGACTGATATTCTTCTTGATGCTTTTTATTTTGATGGCTTCTATAAGCTTTGGCGACCATTCTTTTGGCTCCCTTGAATCCTGTTTCACCAGCATCCTCCATCTTATTAAGTGTATGGATTGTCGCTCTCTCTACTACTTGCTGACCTTGAACCATACCAGCAGAAGCAACCTCAAAGATTTCAGAACGATATTTGAACAATCCCCAAATGGTCATGCAGATAAGAAAGACAACAAAGACATACCCTTCTGCACCATTCGTCACTTTTACGGATTCGTAAAGCAAAGTGACAAGTCCAGTAATGACGGCAATCAAAAGGACTAATCCCGCTTTCATAAGTATTACTCCCACAAGCTTCTTCCCGTGATTCAAGGCTGTTTCACTATAAGAAGGAATGACGGATAGAACTAATGGTATGGCTGTGAAAATGACCAACGCCAAGAACCATACTTGAAGTAAAAACTTAAAGACCCCTAATAACAGGATTGGAACGGAAAGTGCAATGGTGGAAAGAATCGTGACAATCAAGTATCCGAACCGTTCACCGCTAAAACTGGATGACATTTGTTTGTTTTCATATGTTTTAACTTCGTCTTCAATTACTACTTTACGTTGCTCTTCCCCTTCCTCTGTATTTGGTTTTATTTCTAAAAGGCTATCAAGTCTGTTTGGATCCTCGCTTACTACATCAGATTCTTTGGTAGAACCATAATTCATGAGTAAATATGGACGCTTCACCATTAAGTTAAATAGTTGATTTTCCAACACCGCAATTCCTTCTTTTGAATCATAGGCAGCATTGCTGTCAAACTCATCAGAACTGACCAAAACGTTTGCAGAGCTTGCAATTCCTTCGAGCTCCGCCCCCCGATCATTCAGCCATTTAATGTTTCCCGTTGCATCTGAATAAAACCAAAAAGTAATAACCATGATAGACATAGCTCCAAGGATTGATTTCACTGCATGGCCGACCTGTTGATTTACAAGGTAACGCCAGGCAGCTGTACCTCCCACTAAAATAACAAATAAGGATAAAAACGTTCCGGACATGATTTCATAGATTCGCTCACTCATGATTGCAGCTTCATCAACAATGATCCCAATCAAATCAAAGGACATCAGCTGGTTAACCGAATATAAAGTAAAACTGGCAATGGTTTTATTAAATCCCCACATTCCTTGATTAATGGCATGTAACGCATTATCGCCAGCTTCCTTAATACCGTCGCCAATATCTGCTTCCATCTGATAATGATAGAGAGGATATTCCTTACTTTCCAATGTCACACGTCCCACTGTTTCCTCTTTTTTCGGAACAGTAGGGGCCGCATCTTCTGCAACGGAAGATGTAGGCAAGAGAAGAACCAACAACACTAAACAAAAGCCTAGGCCTTGTTTAAGGGTTTGCATCCAATCCCTCCTTATTTGCAGTTAATGCAGGCTTCCCGGTCAAACTTCTCTGATATATCTTCACGGACGATATCCAAACTATTGCTTTTATCAATTTTCCATTCATCATCTTTTTTTCTAATCAACAATTCGTCTTTAACTGCATTTGCTCCAGTAGGACTTTTAAAATCGGTAAAAACATAATATTGCTCTAAACTTTCGTCATAATAAATTTCATACCGGATATTTCCATACTTTAATCCGGAATCCTTTTTATCTCTAGATTTATGAACTTCGAAAGAACCTTCCTCGTAAAGGAGTTCCTGTTCTCTTTCATAGTCAGTATCGAAATAAGCCTTTTCCCATTCGTAAGCTAGTTTCGAAATATCTTCAGAAGTTGATGCGCTTTGATTACAACCGGTTAAAAGTGCCATCAAAGCAATAAAAGAGATGAATATTCTTTTCACATGAACGCCTCCTCGGTCTCTGCTCTACCACGATCACTTTCTTTTGTATTGAAGGCGCTGATCCACTCATCAAACAAGACATCCGTCTGAATCTTGGCCGTTCGCCCGTACATATCCTCAATAATGCATTGACCTTCCGAAAGGTTCTTCAGCATATCCCGGTTGGCCTTGTTATCTTCCATCCCAAGGAATTCAATGATGTTTCCAGCTTCCTCGGTTGTTTTCGCTTTAAAAGCAAACTTCGTGCCTATATTTTCTTTGATTTGCGGCTTATTGTATTCATACGTGGACTGTGTGACGATATAAACGGCAGAACGTAAGGAACGTCCTGTACGAAGTAATTCATTGATTAGGCGATCCCCTGCACCCGTATTCATGAGCATCCATGCTTCCTCAAACACCGTCATCTTGACGACCGAATCATCGCGCGCGAATTTCGTTGCGAACTTGGCCAGTGGCTGCATGAGGGCAACGGCAATGTGTTCATCCCTCGTGGCCGCCCTTTCGCCTTCGTCCGGAAGATTTAAGTTTTGAATCTGCAGGATATTCACTTGTTCATCAAGGCTGATTCCGACAACTTCACCTTCAGAAAACATTAGTTTTGCAACCCCGTTTGTTCCAATCTCATAAAGTAGATCTCCCACATTTTTAATGTCTTGATCACCGGCTGCCTGCAAATAACGTACGACTTTCAGAAGGCCAGGCTTCTCTTCCTGTTGAAGGACATGACGAACCCCTTTATAAATGGCCGTTTTTACATTCCTTTCATTCGATTGAAGCTCCGATAAGTATTCAAGCACGCTAACGGCTGCATCCTGCGCCTCCTCCCCTTCAAGGAAAGTAAGTGGATCAAGCTTTCCAGCATCCTTCTTCTCGCTTGATAGAGTGATATAGTTGAAACTCTCAATTAATTCTTGAAAGAAGGGGGCGGTACGCTTCATTTCAGGCGTAAGGGCTTGCTTGAATTTCTTTTCCACCTCGTCCTTCGGGTCCGTCATCAGGACTTTTGCTCCAAAAAAGACGGCATTTAATAAAATATCTTTTAGTAGATATGATTTCCCCATCCCTGTCGGTCCCGAGATGGTCACATGCGGGGAGGAATATTTGGATCCCTTTAAGCCCAAGTGGGCTAGGAACGGATGGTAAAAGACGAGAGAGGGTGAGCTTTCCATGCTTTCCCCATCATGCGATAAATTCTTACCGAGATAGAATCCCACGGTATTTCCGATTTTTCGTGTAAGGGAGAAAAGGGACTCGGCAAAGGATTCAGGCGTAAGGATTTGCTCCCAATCCCCTGCTATAATCTTGGCTGCTGGTAACGATTGATGGAATAAAAGGAGTTGGTCGGCAAGTGGCTGCACAAGTTCAATTTGCTGATCCTTAAAATCTGATTTGAGCCTTCTGGCTCGTTTTCGGACTTCTTCTTTTGTTGGACCATATACAACAAAGTGGATGTGCGTTCTAAGAAGTGGTTTTCCTTGGTTTTTAATTTCATTTTCCAGTTCATGCAGGAGCTCACGTCCCGTATTGATTAAACTGTCATCATCCTCATTCGCTTCGATCAATTGAGCGTCCTGATCGCGAAATCTCTTTTTTATGGTATTGGTTTGGTTCTCATCCTCTTTTTTCCTTTTGTAAATGGTCCTCATATTGACTTCTACTGGGAAATGATAGGACTGAAAAAAGTAAGCCCACTCCTTATGGCTTAGATCAACAGGAAATTCTGAAACAGGAAGGAAAGCACACCATGAATCATCATCCAGTTGAATGATATGGAGATATCCGGCTTTCCCTGGATCGAGAATGCCTTCCGTCAGGCTGTAGACACTTCCGTCACCGTCAGGCTGTTTCTGGCCCCTTACGAACTGATGACGGATGATATAACGTAATTCCTTCTCTTTCACCCTGAAGGCCCCTAGATAATGATTCAAGGTCGTAAAGGCATCTTCCTCGGATTCCTCGAACATACTGGCTGTAAGGTCGTCCACCTCATTCCCGCCAAAACCGGCAAGCTTTTGCAAATAACGGTTCATGCTCTTAAAGGATGAAGTAAACGTGCGGATGATACTTTCATCCAGCTCCCTTTTCTTTAGCTTCACGCCTACGAAAAATTTGTATTCCACGACATTTCTAGCTTCTTCACGCAAGATTTCTTTTGCCCGTTCCGCATAGTATTTTCCTGTTTCCGCATATTTCCCTTCATATTGTTGTTGCAGGCTTTCCATACGCTTATCAATATCCACAGGTATCGGCACGATTTTATAGTCAATTTCCTCAAAGGCAGCCATTTGCCAAGCGAGCCTTTGAAGTCGGTTCACCAGATTATTTTCCGCTTCCTGCTCATTCACGCCTACTGTATTCTCATGTACCCGATAATAAGACCAAGCCTCCATATCATGCGTATAGATCACATTGTCTTTATAAGAATGAATCGGAAATTGGATCACGGGATCACCCCCTTATTGGAATCGCTCGTATGACTGTGCTTTCTTCATCTGTGGTTGGTAAACGGGTTTATGGCTGCTGTAACTAAATCGTTTCGTATACAAATATCGGAAGTACCCAATAAAGAAACGATCCAGTCGTTTACCATCCAATTTGCTTCTACAGATCGCGCCTGCGATCATCCAAGGCAACACGGCATAAAAAGCCAGCTGCAACGTCGTTGGAAGGACTCGGTTGATGCTCCCTCTGAAAAGAAAGAAGACACTGAAAAGCACGAGGGCCACCATGATTTGCCTAATCTCAATCCCTTTGGAAAAGACGAGGGATTTTTCGTTTTTTCCAATTTTCCAAATTTTCAAGGGGTATTTAAAGAATTTCCGGTAGCTATAAGCAGCTGACCTCATGAAAGCCCTCCACTTTTCACTTGATTCCAAATGGCATTGGCCATGCTTTCGAATTCACCCGGATTGGAGACAATCACATAGCACACGACTGCAAAGATAAAACTAGAGAAGAACATGCCCCAACGTTGGGATATGAAAGCTCGAACAATCATGACAACCATAACGATGAACAAGACCGCCGCGACCTGGGACGACACGTAATCTGTAAGACCTGTAATATCTGGCATGAAAATCATCCTCCTTTAGTGTGTCTTAATTCATGAACATAAAATTTATTATTTTGCTTGCTCACAACAAGGGTAAACGGGTGTTTCGATTGTAGCCCCGTATTCGCCTCTTGTAAGAGGACCAGCGTCTTCACGATGTATTGCCCTTTTTTCTCCCCGTCATAGACCACAAAGCCTTCCAGGCCCTTATACTCGTATAGGTCTCTAAGAGATTCGGGGGTTTCCATGAGATACGACATTTCATCAGTAGAATTCGTCGTATAAGAAGTGAAAAATTGTGTCGCGAACTGCTGAAGTTCACTCTCTATCTCAGTATTCTTGTCAGCCTGGTCGGTTTTATCGGCAATGGCCGTCAATCGAGTTTCATTCGGAAGAGCTTGATAGTATGGTTGTTCCATTACGTTAAAGGAATTCCCGTCTGTCCCAAGCCGAACGACAATCATTTGCAGTTTCTTTCCTAGCGATTCATCTTTCCTAGTGGTCTTTTCTTCTTTCACGACCTCTACTTTGCCCTTATTGTTTTTCTTCTTCACTTCCACCTGTTCTTTTTTCTCGACGCTCTTGAAAAGTTCATATTCTATACGATACACATAACTGGCAGCTGCTTCCGAAACATCTTTCACATCATATAAACTAGCACTCTTCAAAACTCGTTTCCCTTTAAACTCTGAAAGGTTTTCCAACTGTCCAACTTCTAACCCTTCTGCAAGAAAGCTTTGGAGTACCTTGGATCGTTCTTCTCGCTGCTTTTCGTCATCGGGTACGTTGATATAAGTATCAATAAACTGTCTGGAATAATCTTCACCAGCTGGTGAATTGGCGAAACCCACTTCATTCAGGTTCGCGATCTGCGCCGCAGCCTTATCTTGGTATCCATTCACCTTCTCGTTCAGGAAACCTGTTCGAGACCATGATAGGAAGGTCAAAAAGATTATCCCTAGAAGTACAACCCAAAATAAAAAGCTAAAGGCCATTCGTCCATTAAATCGCGACGACTTGAGTCGTCT
Organism: Peribacillus sp. NPDC058075; assembly: GCF_042885195.1. Lineage (NCBI taxonomy): Bacteria > Bacillati > Bacillota > Bacilli > Caryophanales > Bacillaceae > Peribacillus > Peribacillus sp. NPDC058075. The sequence goes on from NZ_JBHVSL010000004.1 coordinate 47,991, forward strand.
TTCATCTTTCATCACTTTCTTGCGCCCTCGGTCTGCATTGTTCTTCACCCCATGCTTGAGCGTGTCAAGAAACTTCATTTGGTGGAATCCCCCCTAATTCTAGTGCGTTTCGAACATAGACTCGTCGGAAATAGGTATCACCCATATCTTCTTCCACCATTTTACGATTGATGAAAATTTCACCGATTTGCAAATTCTTGATTTCGCTCGGATTCGCCTTGAACCGTTCTACATCCCGAACCGTTCCCATGGTTGCTTCATACCGGAGATGGGGATATTTCTTTTCAATTTGCTGCGTGATTTCCTGGTCGGAATACGTACCAAAAACTTGGGCGATCCGTTCGGCGTCTTTGGAAGAATTGACACGGCCTGTTGCAATAATATTGCAGTTAGAAATGATTTGCTCTGTCATGATCGGGTCAATGGCGTCAATATCAGACAACGTTTGGGTGGAGATAATGCATTCAAAGCCAGCAGAACGTGATTTATTGACGATATCAACGATCCTGCGATCACCATAGGCAGAAAACTCATCATACACACCAAAAATCGATTTACGCCCTTGGGCTTGTCTATACGCGACCAAACTATTTACGTCCAAAATGATCATTTTTCCAATCTTTTTAATGTATTCGGCATATCGGCTTCCGGAAATGCTGAAAATGACGACGTCGTTATGATCCGTAATTTTTTGAAGATCAATGCCGTTCTCCCTTTCCACAAATAAATGACCAAGATCTGATTCAAGGAGCTCACCCAACTGCATTTTCAATCGTGTCAGGCATCCCTCCACAATTTCTTCCGGAAATTCGTCATCTAATACCTTTTTTATACGCTGCATGCCCTCTTCAAGCTTTGTAACATATCGTTTCTTCTTTTCTACAACCATTTTTTTGACTGTTTCCTTCTTTGGTTCTGCATTGGCTATAAAACCACTTAAATCGTCATCCGTTGTAGATGGAGACTGCCTTTCGATGACTTCTTCCTCCACTTCCACCTCGAACTCTTCTTCGATTTCTACTTGGCTGCTATGTTCCCTGAAAAATTCGCTCACGTTTTTATAATTGGTTAATCTCACAATCGTCTTGATGTCTCTTGGAACCCCTGCCTCATCAATTAATTTGACCACCAATTGCAAATAACGGGAAGCAATATCGGTATAGTAAGCCCCATCCCCTTCATTTGAAAAGCTAAAAAGTGACATGAGCTTATCCCGTGTTTCGGTTGGGGTACCATTCTTGATCGGATTGTACGTGAGATCGTCCATTTCGGAAAATAGATACACCTTCCTGCCATAGGCTTCGCACAAGGCCTTAAATTCAAGCATCGACTTTCTTTCGCCCTTCCCATCCATGAAAATAACCGGTTTTTCCTGTTGCAAAGCCGCTTCCATTAGGGAGGCAATCAACGTAGTCTTTCCAGTACCGGTTCCTCCTGTTGCTAGCATGTGATAATTGAGTTCTTTTGAATGAAGCGTTACACGCTCTTTAAAATCGGAGTATCCGACAAACACTTCTTTGGACGGTTTGTGTCGGTACTGTTTCTGCTTCTTATTCAAGAACTTCACTCGTTTTTTGCGGAAAGCCTTATATTTCTGCTCTTCCTTTTGCTTCTTCACCTCACCAGATTTGGTGGTCACCCGCTTTTTCCAAAAGTATTTGGCGAAGATAAAAAATACAAATGAGAAGAGAAAGGCTAACCCGAGTAAAACAAGATAGGAAGTACTAGTCACGGCAATGGCATCCCCCTGATTGAGGAATCTTTCCAAAACATCTGACATATAAGGAATATTCATGTCTGAAATCAATCCAAAATAACTGAGGAGTTGCCCTGTTTGAAATGGCCAAAACAAAAGGATGACCCCGGCTGCAAGGATAACGTAGGAGATCCAATCCCGCTTAAAGAGGGTAAGAATCGCAAAAATCAGCATTCCAAGCATGGCCGGAAGAAAAAACAAGACTCCAATTATGCCGATTAATCCGTAAACCACTAGATCGCCAACGATCCGATCGGTTTCAGTCTGCTTCGGCTCTCCCTGGCTTTCCATCGGTTCCAACCGGCAACACCTCTTCCCAACGTTCTTCCAAAATGATAGAAGGTACATTACGCACAGTAATCTTGCTGGCATTAATCAGCCGCTGTTTAGCCTGATTGATCACATTGTGAATTTTTACGTCATTCGCAAAATAGATCACCTGATCATAGGAGTAAAGCAGATGGTCCTGTCGTCCACCGGAAAGCATGTCATCAAACATCTTAAACTTGTAATCATAGCGCTTACGATCTTTCTTGTTCAATTCCAGCTCAACCCAAGTGGTCGTAACGTTCCCATCCGTTCCTTTAAAAAAGAAAACGGCATCCGGAATTCGGTCCCGATTATCATTGTAGGCCTTCAATTTACTTCGATTATCTCCTTCTCCTATCATGGAAAAACGAATTTCCCTCTCTGTCCGATATTTAAAGTCAACGGCCTGCTTTTCCGATTGTAGTTCGTAAAAAAGGATCAAGTCGGTAATAAGAAGATCATGCTGCATGGTATAGATCGTTGCCTTATTTGGAACGGTTACATGGACATTCGTTAATTTCCTGGCCTCAATCGTTCCAAGATAAACCCCTACTTTATGTGCAATGCGTTCATGCTTGACAAACTTTTGGCCTTCTAATTTTCGTAGCCTGCGATAAACACGGTGAATGTTAGGCTCCCTGAATTTCAACATGATTTGTTTGGCCGTCACCATACCATTCCTCAAAATAAACGATAAATACTCCAAATCTTTCTCTTTCAACGACGTGTACTTTAGCAATACCAAAAATATCATCCTCTTCTAGAAAATATAGGAACCACTCTCCTTCTTAAAGTTTACCAAAATAGTTATTATTTTCATAAATAAAACCGCAAGTAAAACCACAACTAATAAAATAAATGATTGAAGTATTTTCAAACCCAGCCAAAAAACTACATCTAAGAAAAACCCATAAAACAGTTAAGCTCTTATTTAGTCAACAACCACAATAAAAATGGATTAAAAATGTATGTTTATACAATCCTTTACAATACTATTGCCCTTGTTAAACCCTCTACATTAATCTCCCATTCCTACCATTCCTCCACTTTCTTATTCCCTTGACCTTGAAATAGATCTTGAACTTTTTTATTCTTGAACTTGATATTTGACCTTGAACTAAATTACTTGAACTTAATTCTTATCTCTTCAACTACCTCACTATCACTCCTCCCTATTATCTAAAATCTAACCTGACCACCCCAATCACACTTTGAATACCTCCGCCTTTATTTGAGTAGCAGAAGACCTCGGCTATGTTTACGTAGTATAGGCGAGGTCTTCTGCGGGAAACGAGAATAAACAGGAGGGGTTCAGCCCTTGTGTGATTGGGGTGGTCGTCATTTTAGACCGCAAATAACAAAGAGATTCATTTCCCCTCCATTTACGTATATGAATCTTTATTATTTGCTATTTTTTTACTTATTTTCAGTCTACTAGACGTACATTTGTTTGGCAATGTTTGTAAAGATAATTGATTAAAAATTACCATATTATTGGGAAATAACTTGTGTATTATCGCCTATATGGAATTAAAATCTAATACTAAACTCACCTGCTCATCAAACAGAATAAGGACTTACGATGCCTAGTTTCAATTTCTTAACCAAAACAACTAAATATTACTGGAGATCTAAGATTAACAGATGAAGTCTCAAATAAACCGATAATTAAATCACTTATATGTATAAAATAACGCATGAAAATAATAACCAACGGTGTAGTAGACGTCTACTACTCTCCCCCCATAATGCTTTGATTACCCATTCAAACACCATTACATTCCCTAATAAAACAAGAATGATCATCAACTTTCACACCCTATCCCCTCGAAAAACACTAAGAATAAGGAGGAACAGTGATTGTTATAGACCCCACAAGCAGGATACTATAGATATGTATTGGCAGACTGGCCTATTATTTTCAAGAGGTCATCTTATCCGGCGGGGAAGCTCCGGAATTATATATTATGTCCACTTCATGGCTAAACAATTCGGCCTCCAATGTGGGTATTGGAAGGGTTGCAGTAAATTGATTCGGATGGGGCAGCAATTCCGCAAACGTCAGCTGGGATTGGCGAATGCGATCCCTACGTAATAGCAACAAGTTTTGGAATAGCATGGAACGGCTTGCTAGTTTGGTGACTGCCCCGCGTCCTCGGCCAATAGTAAACTTTTTCAGTTTACTAGAGTGCTTGCAGACCTCTTTTAGCGTGGATAGGGGAATCCCAAAGGTTTCTGCAAGGTTTTTCAAAGAAGCCTCCAAAAACGGTTTTTCAGGGCTTGTATGGGTATCCAGGTAGGCAATGATGTCCTCTTCCCACTCCTTATAATGGGATCGCACTCGTTCTTCCCGAGGCTTTTTGAATTTATACCAGCCTTCCCTTCCCTTGAATTTAGCTTGTCCATCTGTCCAAAGCTCGAGTAAGCCTTCCACATATGTACGTTTTACCCCTTTATATTTTCCTGAATAGGCACTCTTCAGGATTCGTTCGAATTCTCTTTTCTTAAGGGGGTGTTCCAGGTTGCTGTTGAATTGATCCAGTTCATCATAGGCTTCCTCGATTGGCCGTTCACTCGCATAATTGGCAAGTGCAAGTGTCATGAGCGCATTATTGCGGCTGGAGCCGTAATGCCCCTTCTCGATGTGTGTAGCCCTAATAAGCGCACGATACCAGTCCGAAGATGTTTGATCGATTGCTGATGCTTTCTTGTTGTAGACCACACGCAGGAAGTTCCTATTCTCCTGCTCTTCATACTGTTTGGACCAGGTAAGCAACAGGCTTGTATTGGCAGGCTGATCATAGAAATCCAGTACATTGTCTTCTCTTGGGATACGGTAGAAGCCGAAAGGGATACATCCGGTATCGACCGGTACATATTTCTTAAGCGCTTTTCGAATATTTTCTGACAGACGCTCGGCCACTCTTAAAGCCTTGTAATCGTTTTTTTTGTTTATATGGAAGGGAGTTTCCAGGACAAAGAAGACCTGGAATCCCCTTGGCGTTTCCAGCAGGAGATTTGGCCTTGGCAATCCCAGTTCCTCACATCCCAGATAAAGGGCGTACAGATCCACTTCCTTCGAATCTATATCAAGTCCTATTACATGGATTTGTTTAAGATTTTCACGCTGATGCCCCTTGATGATGCGGTTTTTGAAATCATAGTATGTACCACCTCGGTAGGTATTGGGTGTCCAGTGTGAGAGGTTTTGATACTTTTCCTGAAGCGTTTCGTAAGAGGTCACGACGAAGCCCTTTCCCTTCACGAGTTCTTCCTTGGACGGCGATACAAAGACCACGCCTTTACGATTCTTGGTTTCGCTCATGGCCTTCTCGTATGCCACCACTCTTTTTATAGGCTGGCGTGTCCCCTTTTTTTTGTATAGAAGCAAGCCATCATGGGTCATAAATTGCATGATTTCAACGATAGAATGAAGGCCTCTTTTATGATTTTCTGCCAATGGAGTTCCCATGATTCACACCTTCCTTCTAATACTTGATTACATACTGCTAAAGTTAAAAAAATTGGACCGATTTCCACTTCTTACATGGAACTTTTTGTTGAATAAAGTATATCGAACTCGACTTTTGAAAAAGGGTGCTCTCTAAGGGAAATGCACCAAAAATAAAAAGCCCCTTGAGGCTTAGAGCCCCAAGGGGTTGAAAAAAATATCATTTTTTTTTATTATGCAGGTTCCGCTCGCTTTTTGCACCAAAAAGGCCAATAATGGACCATTTGTGCACATGTGTGAAATTGAATGGATTCCTGAAAAAACCTGTCATATGAAGCTTTGTTAACGTTGAGTTAAAAATGATACCAAACAGGTTCCGCTCAACTTTTTGGGCTTGTGGTGCACTTTTGGTATACAGATTCCGCTCAACTTTTCAATTTTCCATCAAAAGGTGAGTGCAATTTTATGGTTGAGAAAGATAAATCGGTGCTGAATGGTTGTTTCGCCAACGTTTGCCCCTCCTACACAGGTTCCGCTCACTTCGTCTCCAAAAATATAAGTTTGGTGCATTTTTTCCATAAGATAGTACACAGGTTCCGCTCGAATGCAGTGAATTGGTGCACATTTTACTCAATTCCCCTAAAAGGATTTCAAATTGGAATTTTTCTAAGAATCCATGATCCATAAAAAATGTTCCACATATAGGATATTTGTGGTGCATTTCATCTATAAAATGGTACACAAGTTCCGCTCACAGCTAGAATAATGGTGCATTTCTTTGAAAACTGGAGTTCATTTGAAAAATCAAATAGTGCTAATAGTGAAGAGGTTGACTATTCCCCCTTTTTCTTTACAGCGTACAGCTAGTAGGAATTCCTTATTAATAGAGGTGTGTTAGGAATTAGACTGGAACAGGTGCATATGCACCAGTATTTCGAAACCTGTGTAGTAAATGGTGCATTTACTCTTCGAAATGTGGTCCACTCTTGTTATAATGATAGAAAAGTGGTGCATTTTAGATGAAAAGGTTCTAATCTTTCCACCCAAGGATTCCCTGCAATAGAGAGGATGGGTTGTAGTTGAGGTATCAAGAAATACATGATCGTATGATTTTGAACTATGAATTCCTGAAAATTTCTATTTTCGAAGAAACCAAGATTTTGTTTGAAGATCGTCCTTATATTTTGGATAAATGGAAACAGGAAGCCTATCGTATGACGGAGGAAGAGGTAAAAAATCAGGTTCCGGGCTTTTCCATGGGACCAAGCTTTCGGGCCTTATTTTCCTTGTTCACTCAAACGTTATACTTCGAAAAACTTATAACAAAAGAAATGATAAAAAAGGCAGTGGACAGTTACCAGGATACAATCAAGGTCATATTGGCCGGCCATTTCATACACGAATTCCCGATGGATGAGATAAAACGCAGTGCGAACGAAGAGAAAATAAGCGAGGCATTGAGCCGCCACTATATCTATTCAAGCATGGATATTGATTATCATTTAATGAGAGACATCGTAACAAAGAAAAAGGACTTTAAAAAAGGAGAGGCTGGTCTCTTGGCAACCGAGATTATAGACAATCGTGGACACGTTAGAGGATTAGCTGAAATAAGGCCCCCAGAATCACAGAAAGCAGAGCTAGCCTCCGATCAACAGGAAATGTGGCTTGAACTGATAGAATCTACTATAAATTCATTGGATGAAATGACCGCCGACCTCTTTGACTTAATTACATATTTATGGATGGTCTCGCCCAAGTCCGTTGACGGGTATATTGAATTTCATAGCAATGATGCCTTACAGCTTAGGAACCTGAAGAAACGGACAGCACAAGGACGGGAACTGGACTTCCGTGAGGAAGATCGCTTCAATATCATGAAACGGGTTGCTGCACTATCAAGCATTTGGATCTCTCTGGGCAATCAACAGGTAAAAGTGATCAACACCCAGGATATCCAGGACAATGAACTTTATGAATTCAAGGATTTCCAGAGAATGTTCGAAATCGGAAAAATCCGTGTTGCTTATGATAAAAAGACCGGGGAAGCGAAAGGGATATATGCCGTACAGGTAAAGCCGTCCCCTGTTCTTACCCCTTACTTAGATGGACCAAATCGCACACTGGGCTTGTTGGATTTAAAAGTGTTTCAGTATAGCCACTACACACAGCGTGAACACAAGCGATTGACCCGCTACCTGAATCTACAGTGGAAAATCAGGACCATTAGAAGGTCCTTGCATCAACCGTTTAAGGTCTCTACCCTGTTGAAAACAATGGACATATCCAGTCGATATAACGGGGTCCAAAAAAGGGATAAGTTTGAAAACGTTTTGGATGAATTGCAAAAGGACAGCGTGATCAGCAGATGGAGCTATACCGAGGAGATCGATGAGGAACAAGTTGGAAAAAAAGGATGGTTCCAAGGCTATTGGACCAAGTTGAATGTGCTTATTCTACCAACAGACATTGTCGTTAAAGAGAACCAGAAAAAAATGATGATAGATTCAAACCGCTTGGTGAATGAGGAAATTATTGAACGGATGAATCAGATAAGTCACGAAAATTCGATTTCAGAAGACCTTTTTTTCTCCCAGGACTTTTCACTAAATGAGTTGGCTTCTACACTTGAAATAGAAGACTCCATTGAGATTCCATCCAAAGTGACATCCGAGATCACCAGTAGTCTTCCGAAAACAGAGCAGCAGGCATTTCATTTTGGACCGGAAAAGGAATTGGCGCTTTCTCCTGAGACGATGAGAGAGATGATGGACTCCCAAAATATGAGTATCCGACAGACCGCTGAAGAAATCGGCATTTCCCACTCTACCCTTTCGCGATACCTAAGGAAGGAAAATAAGCGTCAAAACAACAAAAACGATGAAAAAATGCTCAATTGGATAAAAGAAAAATCCAAAAGACAAAACTCTAATTGATTATCGTTAGAGTTTTGTCTTTTTGTTTTCTCCCTACATTCGGACAGGGTAATTCTCGAATGCATGCAATTTGCATTCAAGTTTGACAGTTGCATACAAAAAGCATACAATTAGATTATATTTCAATGAAAATAAATGAAACCAAGGAGGAATCTATTAAAAATGGCTAGATTTGTATCAGTTGATGTTGGTAATGATGCGGTGAAAGGATTCTTGGGAAGTATTGAAAATCGTGTATACATACCGAACGTTATAGCAGAAGTGCAAGATCGGGAAATTGTGGAGATGGAAAAAAACATATTGAATGGATTACATGTGGAGATTACTTCATCCGCCTTAAAAAATAAAAACGGATGTTTTGCAGTCGGAAAATTAGCATCCAAGTATCCAAATAATGACGAATTAACGCCAGATCAAGATAAATCCGAGAGTGACCAGCCTGTTATCATGCTTTTGACAACCCTTGCTTATGATGCGGTGGAACAATTTCCCGAAGAAGATGGTGTGATTGAGGCCATTTATTATTTATCAACAGGATTGCCTCTGGATGAAACTAAACAGGGAAAAGCTAAAGACTTCCGAAAAAAGCTGAAAAACTCCCAACATGAAGTGAAATTCTTAAAAACGCCTTCCCTAGAAGGTAAAATTGTTCGAATTAAATTCGAACAAATCCTTGTGAATACGGAAGGTTTCGCAGCGTTTGTGGATTTAACTACAAATGATGACGGTTCTACCAAAAACGAGGAACTCATAGGAAAAACAATACTCATCAACGATATTGGGGGCTTATCAACGGACTCAGCGATCATCACCGATGAAGCTGAAGTGGATAATGAATACAGCAATGGAATAAAAAGAGGTGTATCCACCTATTTGGATAACATAATCAAGAAAGTCTATTCCAAATATAAATACACCATTAAAAGTAGACGTACACTCGTAGAAATCATCACAAATGAACAGCCTGATGAACAATATCATATCTGGGTTAATGGGAATAGGGTCTCCATCAAGGATATCATAGATGAAGAATTATCCGTTTTGGCAAAAGAAGAATATAAATTAATTAAAGATATGTGGCGGAATGTTCCGGACATAAGACTGGCCTATCAAATTGGGGGCGGATCCTTGGTTTTAAAACCTTACTTGAATGCTCTGAATCAAGCCGACAAAAACTACCCTCTCCGTTTCGTTTCCGAAGATGACAGCGTATGGATGATTACACGAGCCTATTTTAAAATTTTGCTTATGTATTTACAAAGTAAAGGGATATCTACACAAAACGTGGCAGCTACAAAAGAGTGATATAAATCCATGGAACAGTTTGAGCCTGGAAAAACCATCTCTTTTCGCTTACCCTCTGATACCCCTTTACATGTCAGTGAGTATTTAATAAGCAGGAAAAAGGAATTAGGCAGGAAATTCAGTAGTGAAATAGCTCCGATCTTTGTTAAGGCTGTTTCCCAAAAAGCCTTGGGGAATACAGATAGCGATCAAATCACCATTAGCTTGCCCGAAGGTTTGACAGCTGAACAAAAGGAATGGATGAACCACCCTAATACAAAAGCATTGATTGGTCAACTTCTTTATCAGGTAGTGACCAAGCCTACTAAAGCCTTTGAATTTAATCAGCCTCTAGAAAATAAGCAAGAAGAAAAAACCGCATTTAAAGCAAATGCAGCGATTCAAAAATTCGCACAAAAAACATTCTTAGATTTTGACGATGACGACTAACCCCATCCTTTGATGGGGTTTTTCCTGATATAGACAAAATCAGTCAAAACCAGAGAAAGGACATTGCTTATTGAATGTCAAATACATATAGAGCACAAACAACTTGTATTCTCCAATTATTGTGTGACTCACATGATTAGATTGTTGCCCCTCCCCCAAAGTTGCAGCAAACGAAACTCTTTAAAGACCATTTGTGTTCTATAAGGAATATATAGTCTATAAATTTAACAGGATTTAAGCTAAAGATGGTGATTTCAAAGATCAATCTACCCCTGCTCCATAACTGGCTATAACTTTCTCTTAAAAAAGAATAAATATAATAAATCAAAGTTGGCCAACTAATAATTCCTTTTTATTTTGTTATTCGTTACTGGTCTTGTATAATATTATTATTCTTATAGACCATTTGTGTTCTGTAAGCTATATATAGTCTATAAATTTAACAGGATTTAAGCTAAAGATGGTGATTTTTGTGGTCCATTTGTATCTTGTGTTCCACATATAGGCTATAATTTAAAGGCTAAATCTAGATAGGTAGTTTTCAAGTTTCAAACCAATGTATCTTACCTATCCTAAGAAAAGGAACTTATAGAGCACATATGCTCTATATTATATAAATGGTCTATAAACTATTACTATATATAGCCTACATAAACTCGGATCCATAACTAGATCGTTTTTTAATCATTTTCTTTTGGCCATTTAACAATTACTGCAAGCATAACAGTTTTTGATGTAGACCATTTGTGCTTTGTATTCTACATATAGGCCATAACAAAGAGGCCATATCTACACCATATATCCTCTGTTTCTTACCTAAGAAAAGGAACTTAGAGGGCATATACTCTATAATTCATAAATGTCTATTAAGTATCACCATATATAGCCTACATCAATCTGGAACTACAGATAGATAATTATATTACCCTTTTCCATTCTATTACTTAACTGCTACTTTAATTGTAACAGTTACTAATGTAGACCATTTGTGTTTTGTATTCTACATATAGACTATAATCCAAAAGCTACATTTCAATACTAAAAACCAATTTTCAGGTAAGAGTTTTCGACTCTACGATCAACGGTCATTTTGTTACTTAATTTGAAAAAGGATATAGAGCATATATACGCTATAATCTATAAATACTCTACATAAACAGAGCATCTTATTATTCTTTCTATTACTACTGGTAAAACCTTCATATATGTAGACCATTTGTGCTTTGTGTTCTACATATGGTTCATTAATTAGAGACTTTTAAGACAACATTATAAATTTAGGGGGTTCAACAATGTCAGAAGAAACCTTTTGGAAAATTAGCGATTTTGTAGAAACGTTAAAAAATCATCTGAACAATCAAAATATACATATTAATACAGTGGACGGATGGTTTAAACGGTTAGAGAAAGAACGCCTCCATTATATAAATCGTACTCTAGAAACCAATGAAAAGGTGTACGATGAATTAGATTTAAAGATCGCAATGTTTATAAAGAAGAGAAGGGAAGAGAAGTGGGCCTTATCAGCGATTTCAAATGATCTCTCAAACTTTTTTGAGTTAAGACCATTCCCTGTAAAAAAAGAGAAACCTGCACCATATGTAGACAATATGGAGACTTTGAAAAAACAGATAACAGATGAAGTAAAGAAAACCTTTGAAGAAATGGCTACCGCAAAAGTCGAAGAGTTGAAAAGCCAATATGAACAGTTACTAAACGGCTTGCCCAAACCACCATCTATAGAAGAAAGGAAGAACCAAAGCTTTCAAGCGATGGTAATCCAGAGAAAGATTGAAAGTTCACTGGAAGAGGAGGCGAACCAGGCATGGTCCAACTTGCCTGAGGATCAACGCCTTAAGAGGGTGGGTTTTTTTAGAAAAGACATCGATTTGGAGAAAAAGGATCAGTTTATCCGTACTTATATCAATGACCGTTTTGTGGAACGGTTGAAAAAAGAAATGGAACTTGATAAGTAATTAATGGATGGACATATTCTATAAATAACCGTACATTTACGTTAAGAGTTCAATCCCGTTTTTTCATGTATGGATGAAATTGGAATACCCTTGAATCAATCACAATCATTAAGACCTTAATAAGGTCTTTTTTTATTACCATTTACACTTAAAGGGTTATCCCAGTCTTTTGCGTTTGTTACCCACCAAATCTAGCCATACGGTTTGCTAAGGGCTTTCAATATGAATTATAGAAGTGCTACTGTTACCTATCCACTAACTCGAGGATAGACTATAGTTCTTGTTGGAGAATAACGAGAAATTTAAGTAATTTCTATCTTTTTGATATAAATAGTGAGTATATAAGACGTTTACCTAATATAATCCGCGATATAGTAAAAGATTATTTGTTTGCACTAATAGATACACATTCAGTAGTTGGACAATGAAGATAAGAGGACGTTTTGCAAGAAATTAATTACTTAACTCTGTTTTGTTAAGGATAGAGGAATTAATTAATTATTCTGCAGAAAGATTTACCTTCAATAATAAAAGATGAAGATCACATTTCTCTTTTAGAGGACATCAAAAAATATCATCATCCTAAAAAACTCTATCTGGATAGAGTGGAAAATATGATTCTGGTGCAAAGATGATTTCAAAAAAACATAGGACATAAATTTCCTGCTAACTTACGGATTATGATGCGATGCCAAACAGTTTATCAATGAATTCTTTTCGAATTTGGGCAAGTTCACCCCTTGGTGAACTTGCCCTTTTTTCATCATATGCATGGCTTCAATGCCACGTATTATTGAAGTAGCAGTTTCATACGTTTTGAATCCCAGCATGGAGCGTATTCTTTTCTTAATGAAACGATGATCTTGTTCTACGATATTATTGAGATATTTCACTTGTCTCATTTGGATGCCTTCAGCATCTTTTGCCCGTCTTTTAGCTGTTGAACGGATACAAGATACGCTGGATTTTTATCTACAGTTATGACACGAGGCTTAGAAACATGAAAAGACCGCAAAGCTTTCTTGAAGAAGTACTTTGCAGCCTTGTGGTCTCTCATTTTGCTTAGGTAATAGTCAATGGTGTTTCCTTCGGAATCTACTGCACGATACAGATACAGCCATTTACCTTTTATTTTGATATACGTTTCGTCCACTCTCCATGAATCATTTGTACGTTTTATGACGACGAAGTTTCTTGTCTAATCCAGGAATATACTGATGAATCCAACGCATAATAGTCGTGTGAGCCATCGATAATCCTCATTCCTCCATCATTTCACAAGATTACGAAAGCTCTTTAACCCATTTATAAATAGTAACTTCTGATACGCCATAATCGCCGCTTAATTCTTTGACCCGATTACCCGAGTGATAAAGATCTACAATAGTCTTCTTGAATTCATTATTATATTTTATACCTGTATTCTTACGTTCCAAAACGGACACATCCTCTCAAAAATCATTGTAAGGACTTAACTAAAATGTGTCCATCAAACTATACGAACTCCAAGTTTTGTAGATATATTATGGTTTAACTTACTTAGCCTTTATATAAGCTTTATCAAAAGTTCTTATACTCATTTTTAATTAATTCTTATACTTTTTTATATTGACCGTAAAAAGTTACTATAATAAATTAAGAACACGAAATAGTTTTTTGAATATTCAATATACATTTTTAATTAATTCTTATACTTTTTTATATTGATTTAAAAAAGTGAACATTTAAAATTTGTAAAATAATCAAAAGGATGTGGTTTTATCTTTAACATGTTACGGAAGGGGTGAGGGTTAGGATGAATATGCCGCCGGGAACGAGGAAAGTTTTACAGGCAATTTGGAAGAGCAAAAAGCCAAATTCTAAAGCTGAAATAGTGCGGGCAACAGGTTTTAGTTTAGCGACGGTAACAGAACATGTTGAAACACTAGTTAGGAGTAACCTGATAATCGAAGAAGAGATGGGAAATTCTACTGGCGGAAGAAGACCAAGACTCTTAGCGTTCAACCATGAAGCTGGATACATAATTGGAATTGATTTGGAGTCAACTCATGTTCAGGTCGGAATAACAGATTTGAACTGTAGTGTCGTATCATCAAAAGCTAGTGATATAGACGTAGCAGCAGGACCTGCAGCAGTTCTTGAACATATTAGAGAAATGATCTATTCCTTACTTGACGAAAGTAACATAGAGATTTCCAGAATCAAAGGAATTGGTATGGGAGTACCGGGACCGGTTGAATATAGCACTGGTTTGCCTGCATCACTTCCTATCATGCCAGGTTGGGATCGCTACCCGATTCTTCAGTTCTTGTCCCAACACTTTGATTGTGCATGCTATGTTGACAATAATGTCTATACGAGGGCACTCGGGGAGCGTACTGTTGAGGGAGTTTCCGGAACTGATAATCTGATTTTTCTGAAAATTGGGAATGGAATCGGTGCAGGAATTATATGCAATGGTCAGATTTATCGCGGATCTACTGAGTGTGCAGGTGATGTTGGTCACATAAACATTGGGCAGGATTTGCTTTGTTATTGCGGGAATCGGGGTTGCTTAGAAACAATTGCTGGCGGTAGAGCGATTGTACGAAGAGCAGAGGAAATTGCTAGGAATGGCCAAAGTGAGATACTTGCAAAAATAATGGCGACCAAAGGGGAGTTAAGCCTGGAGGATTTTAATCGTGCAGTACGAGAATCAGATCCAAGTGCTGTTGAACTAATCCGGGAATGTGGTTTTCAAATTGGAAATGTAATAGCTGGTCTCATTAATTTCTTTAATCCTTCTCTAGTTTGTATAGGGGGTAGAGTGTCTGAGGTTGGTGATGTACTTTTGGCATCTATAAGGCAAGCTATCTATCACCGTTCATTGCCATTGTCTACACGTAATCTAATAATACAGCCGTCATTATTGGGTGAAAAAGGTGGAATAATAGGCGCTGCGGTTTTAACAGTGGATAAAATAATCGAGGATTCACTTAAGAAAACCAAAGAGGGTATCTTTTCTTTTTAAATATTTTAGGAGAAATATATAAAGATATCTAATTTAAAATATTTGTAAACGATTGCATGAGTGTTGAATGGATTAATCTAAAGAACAGGAGGCTGTCTTTTATGGAGGTTAAAGCAAATCTTCCCCTTCTTGAGATGCGAAATATATCAAAAAGCTATTCTGGAATTACAGTGCTCAATAACATCAACTTAAAGATTAATTCTGGTGAAATATTAGCGCTTGTAGGAGAAAATGGAGCCGGAAAATCCACATTAATTAAAATTCTTTCCGGTGCAATAAAGGCAAATGCAGGAAATATTTTAATCAACGGCAATCAAGTGGAGTTTCATACTCCTCTTGATGCAGAAAAAAGTGAAATTGTAACCGTTTACCAGGAGTTTAATTTATTTCCCGATCTTTCAGTAACTGAAAACCTCTTTTTTAATAATTTTCATAAAACTAAAGGACGTATTAATTGGAGGGAATTACATAAAGAAGCCGAGAGATTCCTTGATGAATTCGGGGTACAACTTCCAGTAAAAAATCCTGTATCCACCCTTAGCATCGCACAAAAACAGATGCTAGAAATTGCCAAAGCACTTTACAGTAACGCACGCCTTATGATTTTGGATGAACCGACAGCAGTTTTAGGCGGAGATGATGTGGATCGGCTAATTACTATTGTGAAAGAGTTGCAGAAACGAGGTATAGCGGTCATCTTCATTTCTCATAGATTAAATGAAATCTTCGGTTTAGCAGATCGGTACTTGGTTTTAAAAGACGGACAACAGATTGGTGACGGCCGCATTGAAGAGACGAATCCTGACGAATTAGTAGGGATGATGGTCGGACGTCATATAAGCACTGCTCCTCGCAATAAGATTAATTATGAAAAAGGGCAAGTTGTACTGCAGGTTGAAGGCCTATCACGTAAAGGAGTCCTTCATGACATCAATTTCTCCCTCAATAAGGGAGAAGTGTTGGGTATAGCCGGTCTAAGAGGAGCCGGTAGGACTGAGTTGGTAAGAGCAATATTTGGGGCTGATCCCATAGATTCTGGCAAAGTGACTGTTAATGGTCGTCAAGTTAAAATTAACTCCCCTAGACAGGCAATTAACATTGGAATAGGTTTGGTCCCCGAAGATCGAGGAGGACAGGGGTTGTTTAAAAATCTTTCATGCTTACAAAATATCTTTATGGCGAGTACTAAGATGAAAGTAATTAAAAACAAAAAGGAACAAATCATAGCAAAGAAACATGTAGAGTTATTAAAAATAAAGTTAGCCCATTTGGGGATATTAGTCGGAAGTTTATCAGGGGGGAATCAACAGAAGATCGTCCTCGCTAAATGGTTGGAGTCAGGTATTGATATTCTCCTTCTGGATGAGCCGACTAGGGGTGTTGATGTTGGAGCCAAAGCCCAAATTTATACCGTGGTTAGGGAACTCTGTGAGCAGGGAATGTCTGTCATTTTAATATCCTCAGAATTACCTGAAATTCTTGAAAATAGTCACCGCGTTCTAGTTATGTATAAAGGTCAAATTTCTGGTGAGATGGATCACGAGTCAGCCACTGAGGAAGAAATCATGAAATATGCCGTAGGAGGGACGAATAAGTGAAAAATGAAACTACTATAAATCCCACAGAATCTGTTGTTCAAACTTTGAAAACCGACAACAATAATGTCTTTAGGCAGTTATTTAAGCAATATGGAGTGACCCTTCTTCTTTTTATCGCTCTCCTTATATTTACAGCACTGTTAACACCGGAATTTTTCAATTTGCAAAATATAATCAATGTTGCTCGTCAGGCATCCATCGTTGGAGTCGTTGCTATAGGGATGACATTTGTTATTTTAACCGGGGGAATCGATCTTTCGGTAGGGGCTATCGTTGCAGTTTCCGGGGTATCTTTCGCATTGATGATAAACCAAGGTGTTGCGGTTCCACTAGCACTCTTAATCGTCATGTTAGTAGGTATTGTAATTGGAATAATCAATGGAATTGGTACCACTTTCTTTGGAATTCAACCCTTTATTATGACTCTTGCTACAATGGCCGTAGGTAATGGTGTCGCTTTACTTCTATCGAATGGTGCACCCCAGACTTTTACGACAAACAGCAAGATTGTAGATATGTTAGGTAATGGTGGAATCGGGTTAATACCAGGCCCAGTGATTTTGTTCATATTGAGTGCTCTTGTTGCCTGGATGGTGTTACGATACTTATCTTTTGGTAGGTTTATATATGGAGTTGGAGGAAGTTTAGATGCCGCACGTCTGTCTGGAGTCAAAACTACTCGTATCTTACTAATGGTTTATGCCATCAGCGGTTTATGTGCTGCTGTTGGAGGATTAATAAATACATCAAGGCTTTTTGTTGGGCATCCGACTGCAGACAGTGCAATCATGCTAGATAGTATTGCAGCGGTTGTTATTGGCGGAACCAGTTTAATGGGTGGCAAGGGAGGAGTTGGAGGAACAGTACTTGGGGCACTATTGCTGGCCATGGTTGCAAATCTCTTGAATTTATTGGGAGTATCTCCATACAATCAACAGGTAGCGAAGGGACTAATAATCGTGGCCGCAGTTTTATTTACGACTCCTGCGCTAAAGCAGCTTATTAAACAGCAATGGACAGGACTTTGATGTTTTAAAAACAAATTTGAGGGAGGACTGGTGTCTTAATAACACGTTTATAGCGGATCTAATCAGTAATGAAAAGGGGGGAACGTTAATGAAGTTTAGGAGAAAGGTGTCAATAATAGGTTTTTCAATGCTCATGCTTGTTACAGTGGCTTGCAGTAATAACTCTTCTAAAGAGGTTGTAAAGGTTTCGACTAAAGGGCCAATTGATTACGGTCTTTACTGCAATTCCGAGTGTGAAAGTGTATTGGAGCTAAAGGCTTCACGGGAATCTATTAAAGGAAAGGTAGGAATGGCCATAGCGTCCACTACATTTCCTTATGGTGTAGCTATTAAAACCCAATCTGAAGAAGCCGCCAAAAAATATTTCCCTAATATGGAATTATTAGTAGGCGATGGCCAAAATGATCCAGTTGCCCAAACTAAACTTGTGGATGATTTTATCTCTAAAGGAATTAAAGTTTTGATTATAAACGCCGTAGAGAAAGATGCTTTAGCCCCTGCGGTCAAACGAGCAACTGCTGCGGGAGTAAAAGTAATTGCCATTGACCGTACAGTCAACGCCCCAGTTCTTACGACAATAAAGGCAAATGATTTAGATTTGGGAATGAATGCGGGTAAGGACCTAGTGTCCCGCTTAAATGGGAAAGGAAATGTAGTTGAATTGCAAGGAAGCCCTTCAGCTTCGCCAACAATTGATAGACATAAAGGATTTATGGAAGCGCTTAAAGAGGCTCCTGGAATTAAAGTGATTGCGAGTCAAAGTGCTAACTATGATCAGGCGCAGGGACTGAAGGTGATGGAAGATCTATTGCAGCGATACCCTAAAGGGAAGATTGATGCAGTATTTACACATGCGGATATTATGACTCTTGGTGCTATACAGGCAATAAAGGCAGCAGGCAGAGAAGATGAAATTAAAGTGATCAGCATAGATGGACAACAGGCGGCATTTGATCAGATTACAAATGGTGTCATAGATTCTACTACTGTTTATCCGGTCATTACTCCTATGAGCATTATTGCAGCCGCAAAAGCGTTAGCCGGAGAGGAACTACCAGAGAAGATTAAATTAGACTCACCTGTTGTAACAAAAGAGAACGTGGAAAAATATAAAGGCACTACCTATTAAACTAGCAAATAAAAGGAGGAAGTTTATTATGACAATGAAACTATCATTTAACACTTGGCCTTACGCAAGTTTTCCAGTATGGTTACCCGCTTATCCGCTTGAGGAAGTAATTAAGAGGATTGCCGCTATCGGTTATGACGGAATTGAGATTGGAGCGGCCAGTCCACATGCTTATCCACCTACTTTGTCTACAGAAAGACGAATGAACATGAAAAAAATATTAGAACATTATGGGTTAGAGGTATCAAGCATGCTTCCAGCTCTAAGCGGAGGGCCTGGCCATAACGTAGCTTCTCCTATCCCTGAGGAGAGACGACATACTATTGAGCATTATAAACAAGTTATCGAGTTATGTGCCTATTGGGGAGGTAAAACCGTACTTTATATTCCTGGTTGGCAGGTTTTCGGTACTAGCCGAAAACAAGCATGGGAGTGGAGCCGAGAAGCTCTGAGCGAGATTTCAAAAACTGCATTGGATTATGATGTAACGATGGTTATAGAACCAACTCCATTTGATAGCAATCTAGTAGATCGTTGCGATGATGCTATTGAGTTGATGGAAGAGGTAAACAAACCGAATGTAAAACTTATGTTTGATACATTCCATGCTCTTCACCGTAAAGAAGTTTCAACCGATTACGTGTACAGCATGGGAGAGAATCTTCACCACATGCATATATCTGACAATGATCGATTAGCTCCTGGGCAAGGAAGAGGAGATTTCGTCTCTCTTATCTCTGCACTGAAGGACATCAATTATGACGGATACCTGGCTATGGAACTTGGTTTTGATCGCCGTGATATTGAGCCAGACTATGTGGCACGTCAAGCGTTTGAGTACCTCAAGCCATTGGTCGATGAGGCAAATAAAAGTTTATTGATCAAGTCTAAATAAGAAAGGCTGGAGCACTAGGTAATCAAGTCGTGTTCTAGCTACTCTTCCGTAAGTTAAACAGATGATCAATGATTTACGTGAATTGCGACAGTAAATGAAATACAAACTTTTTGATTGTGGATTAAATACCTTAAATCTTGTTTAAGAAAGGGGCCAATACCATGAGTGTTGAAAAAGGATATAGTGCTTCAGTGAGTGATAAAAAGTTGTATATAAGGCCAGATGATGTAGAAACATTGATGTTTGATTGGGGCTGTTTCAAACTGACATCCACTCCAGAGGTTACTGGAGCTGAAAGATTTAGTACAGGAATAGTCGTTGTTGATCCAGGTAAAGGGCATGAACGACATAATCATCCTGGTTCAGAGGAGATCATTTATATTGTCTCTGGTGAAGGTGAACAGATGGTTGAGGATGAGAATGGCAACCCAGTGATACAGAAGGTATCCGCTGGATGCACAGTATATGTTCCAGAAGGCAGGTACCACTACACCATCAATACAGGCTGGGAGCCAATGAAATCATTTGTTGTTTATTCACCAACTGGTCCCGAGGCGGAGTTGCGTGAGTTACCTGACTGCAGAATCGCTCCACCTGGTGAAATACCAAAGCGATAGGGACAAGCAATGGAGGGATTTCGCATATGGCAACGATTGTAGTCTTAGGTACACTTGATACAAAGGGTAACGAACATAACTTTGTAAATCAGATTATTCGCACCAGAGGTTGTGAGGTAATTCTTGTTGATGTTGGTGTTCTAGGACAACCTCAGATTCCAGCTGATGTTACCAGAGTCCAAATTGCTAGTGCCGCTGGGACCGATATCGAGGAGCTTATAAGCAAAAACGATCGTGGTATAGCCATGGAGGCAATGGCAGTCGGTGCAACAGAGGTAGTTCGTAAACTCTATACAGAAGGCCGTCTAGATGGAATTCTTGCATTGGGAGGGTCAGGTGGTTCTTCAATAGCGACTCAAGCGATGCGTGCACTACCGATTGGGGTGCCAAAGCTAATGGTTTCTACTGTCGCTTCAGGTGATACGAGGCCTTATGTAGGAGAATCGGATATCACTATGATGTATTCGGTGGTGGACATTGCCGGTATAAATTCTATATCAGAAAAGATACTTTTCAATGCTGCAGTCGCTATTACTGGAATGGCAACAGCGAGCAAAACCTACCGTCCAATAAAACAAAATAAGCCATTGATCGCTATTACTATGTTTGGAGTTACAACGCCTTGTGTTTCAAAAGCCAGTAAGTGGCTCGAAGAGAATGGATACGAGGTAGTAGTATTCTCCGCTAATGGTACCGGGGGGCGTGCGATGGAAGCACTTATGAGAGATGGCTTCATTAGTGCTTCCTTGGACGTCACTACGACTGAACTTGCTGATGAGTTGGTTGGCGGGGAGCTATCAGCGGGTCCAGAGAGGCTTGAAATGGCCGGACGTCTCGGTATCCCGCAGGTTATTTCGCTAGGCGCCCTAGATATGGTGAATTTCGGACCGGCATACACGGTACCCAGACATTTCCAGGGGCGGAAGATAAGTAAACATAACCCGAATGTTACTCTTATGCGTACTACAGTGGAAGAGTGCGCTCAATTGGGTCAAATAATTGGTCATAAAATAAACCAGGCAAAAGGACCCGTTAGTGTTTTTGTCCCGCTCAATGGCGTCTCTGCAATCTCAAAAAAAGGGGAGGTTTTCCATGATCCCGAAGCGGATCAGGCGTTAATCCAGAACCTTAAGGAGACACTCGATTCACATATTGATTTGGTATTAATGGACTCAGATATTAACGATTCAGATTTTGCTGAGGCAATGGCGAGAAAGTTAAACCAGCTCTATAAAACTAAAATAAGAAAAGAAGAGGTGCTTAGACATGAGTAGAAAAGAAATATTGAAGCAATTAAAGGATCAAGTGGCAGCAGGAATACCAATTATTGGAGCCGGAGCAGGTACTGGGATTTCAGCAAAGTGTGCAGAAGCTGGCGGTGCGGATCTTCTTATCGTTTACAACTCTGGAAGATTTAGAATGGCGGGACGTAGTTCAATATCTGGTTTAATGCCTTATGGAGATGCAAACCAAATCGTAGTTGAAATGGCAAGTGAGGTCTTACCGGTAGTGAAGAATATACCTGTACTCGCAGGTGTTTGTGGTACGGACCCATTTAGATCGATGCCTAGTTTCCTTGAAGAGTTAAAAAAGATTGGCTTTAAAGGGGTGCAAAACTTTCCTACTGTAGGACTCTATGAGGGACGGTTGCGCCAAAATATGGAGGAAACAGGGCTTGGGTATGATCGGGAAGTAGAGATGATCAAAATAGCTCGTGACCTAGACCTATTAACGACACCCTATGTTTTCAATGAGCAAGAGGCACGTGCTATGGCCGAAGCAGGAGCTGATATCATAGTTGCCCATGTTGGTACGACGGTTAGTGGATTAACTGGAGCGCATAGTGTAATGACTCTTGATGAATCCGCCAACATCATTCAAGCCATGCACGATGCGGCAAAAGAAGTGAACCCAGATGTACTTGTGATCTGCCATGGTGGTCCTATTGCAGAGGTCCAGGACGTTGAATATATATTAGAACACACAACGGGCATTGATGGATTCTATGGCGCTTCTAGTATGGAGAGACTGCCGGTTGAAATAGCCATTACAGAAAATACACGACGATTTAAAGAACTTCCACTCTCAAAGGCAAGGGTTTGAGTTGATAACTTAAAAAAAACGTCAAAATATGAATAAATGGGGAGAGATTGCTCTCCCCATTTCACTTTAAGAGAGTAGAGTTTAAAGGAGGGGAAGAAATGTACAAAAGCGAAGAATTTCAAGTACTCATGTTTTTTAACAGGGACGAAGCAAGTACAATTGAAGCAATTGCCTCCCGGCTCATACCAAGTGACCTTGTAAGTCCTGGTGCAAAAGAAGCAGGGGCGGTCATGTTTATTGACCAATCACTCGCTGGTTTTTTTAAACATCTTCAAACATTTTACAGGCAGGGTTTGATGGAGCTCCAAAGGTACTGTGAAAAGAATCATGGTGACGCGTTCATCGCACTTACTGAGGAACAACAGGATCAGGTTCTTCGTGCTATTGAGGGATTTGTAGCTGAGGATTCCTTAAATTCCGGTGAAAGTTCAGACAGAAGGGGCAGTGTACTGGCACAATTCTTTGCTGTTGTATATGAGCATACAATGGAGGGAACCTTTGGTGACCCTCTATATGGAGGAAATCGTGATGCTATCGGTTGGAAGATGATTGGATTCCCGGGTGCACAATGGGGTTATACTCCGGAACAGATGAAATTAGGTTTCAATATTGATCAAATTAAGGTGAAAACTCTTACGGATATCCAAAGGGAACATAGACCAGTGATAACAGAGGTGGAATTATGACTCAACAAATAGATGCAATTGTAGTTGGTCTTGGTGCTTCAGGTGGACTCATAGCAACAGAATTGGCTCGAGCTGGTTTGAAGGTTGTTGGTCTTGAGAAGGGAGCATTCTACCAGGATGCAGATTTCTTAACAAAGTTTGATGAAATTCGTTACTATACTCGCAGTGCAATGGTCCCGCATATGGGTTCTGATCCCATTACATGGAGACCAAACGAAAACAAAAAGGGTGCCATTCTTCCGTGGGCTTCTAACAAAATGGGACTAGGTGATCCTTTCCAGACACCTCCATCTATAGGGACGGGAGGTGGCACTCGATCATGGGGTGGAGCTGCATTCCGATTTCGTGAAAAAGATTTTAGTATGCGTAGTACAATCATTGAAAGATTTTCTGAATCTGCTTTACCTGAGGATACAACAATTGTCGACTGGCCTATAGGTTATAAGGAGTTGGAGCCGTATTATGACCGAGTCGAGTGGGAACTAGGAGTTTCGGGTAAGGCGGGTAATATTAAAGGCGAAATTCAGCCTAATGGCAATCCTTTTGAATCAACTCGCGATAGAGGCTACCCAATGTCTCCTTTACCACGTGCAGCAGCGGATAACCTTTTTGTAGAAGCTTCTACTAAGTTAGGTTATCATCCATATCCTACTCCATCAGCCATTGCGACTGAAAATTATAAGGGTAGGTCGGCTTGTACCAATTGTGGATTTTGCCATGGGTATCACTGCCATGTTGGTGCTAAAGTATCTACTCATGATTTAGTTAAAACCGCAGCCATGGAGACTGATAATTTAGAAATCCGCCCTTATGTTCGAGTTTTTCGAGTAAATAAGGATTCCACTGGTCGAGTGCGTGGAGTCTCCTACTATGATTCCGAAGGGAAAGTTGTTGATCTTGAAGCTGATATTGTCATCTTGGGCTGTTACGCTCTTGAGAATGCTAGATTACTTTTAGCCTCAGGAATTAATGAGAATGGTCATGTGGGGAAGCATTTGGCAATGCACAATTATGGTTGGTTTACTGGAATATTACCTGAGTGGACAAATCCATTTATGGGGTCCCTCCAATCAGGTAGTGTTCTAGACGATTTAACATCCGAGTTAATTCCTGACAACGATGAGGGCGTTCTTTGGGGTTCTCCTATTAACACTTGGACTGGTGATATGCAACCGATGGAAATTATTCATAGTCTCCCACCTCATGTCCCTCGTTGGGGGAAGGGCTTTAAAGATTGGATGAATGAAAATTACCGGAAACTTTTCAAGATGTACTCCCAGCATTCTTCCTTACCATCAAAACAATTCTACGTTGACCTTGATCCTAAAGTGAAGGATAAGTTTGGTCAGCCAGCAATGAGAATTACCCATGATTGGACTGATAACGATCGCAAGACGGTGGAATATTTCATGAAGATCAAGCGAGTAATCGCTCAGGAGATGGGGATGACTGATTGGTGGGAGGATTCACCAACACCTGCTTATCATATTTCTGTTCACGATACTGGTACTCACAGAATGGGATGGGATCCATCTTCATCAGTTGTCAATCCATTTGGAGAAGTACATGAGTGTAAAGGACTTTATGCTGTAGGTGGAGGGCAGTTCCCTACCCTCCCTTCATACAACCCGACAGAGACTATTATGGCATTAGCTTATTTGACCGCAGATCATCTTCTTGGACGAGGTCAATTGGAAGGGAAAAATACAAAAATAATAAATGCCCAAACTCACTTAGCTTAATGTCTGTTATAGGACGCACATAAAAACCTCTTGTTTAACAAGAGGTTTTTATGAATCTAGAGAGAGTACTAATATTTAAAAATAGTTCTTTACACTATACACCGATTAAGGTCCTAAAATTCATTACTGGTTGATTAGGGAGAAGTTAAGGCCATTATTTATATCATAAAAAGGCGATTTCCAAAGGGTAGAAATTAAATATTGCTGTCTTTTTGTGTATGATTTTAGTATTTTTATTAGTTTCATTATTAATAGCATTAGAGTGAGCATATACGATAAGGGTTTTGGGAGGGGTTTAATGAAAATTTTAATTTCACCTGATTCATTTAAAGGAAGTTTATCAGCAGAAAATGTCGCAAAGCACATTGAACGCGGTATTAAAAGTGTGAAAGATGATGCAGATACATTAAGAATACCGATGGCAGATGGTGGTGAGGGTACACTCGA
Source organism: Peribacillus sp. NPDC058075 (assembly GCF_042885195.1). Lineage (NCBI taxonomy): Bacteria > Bacillati > Bacillota > Bacilli > Caryophanales > Bacillaceae > Peribacillus > Peribacillus sp. NPDC058075. The sequence continues at coordinate 73,408 of NZ_JBHVSL010000004.1, forward strand.
AACACTGGTAACCGCAACAAATGGCAAAATTGAAAAAGTTCTAGTGAATGACCCGTTAGGAAGAAGGATTAACGGCCACTTTGGTATTATCGGGAACGAAAAAACGGCGGTTATTGAGTTAGCAGTAGCCTCTGGCCTGCCATTGTTAACATCAAAAGAATTAAACCCTGCAATTGCCTCAACATTTGGAACAGGCCAATTAATTAAAGACGCTTTAGGGAAAGGGATTCGTTCTTTCATTATTTGTCTAGGAGGTAGTGCAACAAATGATGGAGGAACTGGAATTTTAAAAGCGCTCGGTTATCGCTTTTTAGACAGAGAACGAAATGAGTTAAAAAGTGGAGGACTAGCACTTAAAGACCTTTCAATTATTGATGACACTTACGTAGATGAACGAGTAAAAGAAGCGCATTTTCAAATTGCTTGTGATGTTAGTAATCCATTGATTGGTCCAAACGGGGCATCTCATGTATTCGGTCCACAGAAAGGTGCTTTACCGGAATTAGTAAATCAATTAGATCAGGCCCTTAGAGTATTTGCAGATGTTGTCTATAGAAAAACAGGCAAACAAATTCATAACTTAGAGGGGGGAGGAGCAGCCGGGGGAACAGCAGCAGGCCTGTATGCATTTTGTCAAACAGAAATGAGACCCGGAGTAGAACTCATGATAGAGACATTAAATCTATCAACCCTTTTTCACGAACAACAATTTGATCTTATTATAACCGGAGAAGGAAAATTGGATGAGCAAACCGCCTATGGAAAAGTGGTTTCAGGTATAACAAAACTATCGAAACAATATAAGGTCCCTATCATTGCAATAGCTGGAACCGTTGAAGGGGATATCACTCCTTTGCATGAATTAGGGTTAACTGCTGCGTTCAGTATAATAAACGGGCCAATGGATTTAGAAACAGCTTTTGCGGAAACTGGTAAATTGATTGAAAAAACAACCGAACAGTTATTTCGATTATTTATTAGACAGGGAAAAAGCAATATAGGAACAGATAATAGTTACTTGTACGTACCATAAAGGGCTTTTTTTCTTATATTATTTACCACAAGAGTCATTATGGGAACATAAGAGTTTGGGTATCTAAAAAGCACTTGTAGACCTACCTTCCTTTAAGATCGGGTATACCGTCGTGGTCTTATCGAATGTTTCATTTCCTTTAATCATCTTGACTAATATATTTGCAACTGTTTGACACGTGAGAAATGGGAATCAGATTGTGGAATTCCCTTTTTTTATTGCAAGGCGGTAAGAGTAGCTGGGGTTGGCTCTATAAAGCTGTAAGTTAATCCAAATAGCAGTCCACATATGAGCGAGAGTACTTGAAGCTGTGACTCAGTCAGCATAAACCGGCTCCGATTGCGATATATAGAAGTGTTTTAGCCACCTAAAATTGTAGTATGGCCACTAAAAAAATCATTTAGAGTTATGCTTAAGTCTTGCCGGGTTTTTTTCTAATTTATTTTAATTCCTTCACTCGTTTAAATGCATGGCTCTCAAGAAGCTTTTGAGTGTGTGAGACCTGTTTCTTTGGTGTACTTGTTAGGGCGGACCTCTCTGATTCAAATATAAGTAAATGATATAATGAAAGAATCCTACTCTTAAGGAATCCAAAGTTTTTTTATGATAATGGTTTTGAATTTATCTCCAACTTAAAAAGGCAGAAAATTCATAATAGTAATACTATAAAGTTGTCAAAAAAAATTGAAGCAATAAAACAAGGGAAGAACTTAATTGATTGAAGTATCCCAAGATCAGTTCCATGTGGTTCCCAGTTCAAGAGACGTAAGGATTGTATTCAACTTTCAAACTGGCGGGTTGCCGTATTGGTATGTAGTGGGGAATGGAGATACTTTAATATGCTTGGGTGCTTTCTTTAGCTGCTGAGCGGATTCATCCTAAAAAAATTTTATTAAATCTATGATCTCAAAATAAGTGATGTTAAAAGGGGTGTGTTAATTTGAATAATTTACAAGAAATAGTGAAATATTTTCCCTTTGGTCTGCTATTAGTAAACAATAAGGGTGAAATACGATATGGGAATGAACTTTGTGAAAGTATACTAGGAGTCAAAAAACTAGATAAGAATCTTATACAAGTTGTATTACCAGGTTGTAACATAATAAAAGTAATCAAAGAAGGCGGATTTGAAATTACCGCTCATAACTCTTTAGAGGAAATGCACCTCATGTGTTTCTCATTGATGACTGGGAATCTTGGGATAATTCTATTCATTCCTAAAGAAGTTTATAATAATGACATCATAAGTAAGTCTCCTAATGTTATTGAGTTAAAACAAGAACTGGAAGCGATTATGAATTTGAGTGGTGAGCTTGTAACAATCACAGATGCTGAGGGAATCGTACTGCGAGTTAATAAAGCATGCGAACAGATTCTAGGAGTAAAGGAATCTGATGTTATTGGCAGATTCGCCTCTATCATGGAAAAAAATGGTGTCATAAACTCATCCTCAACAAAGCATGTAATAAAGCACAAGCGTAAAATAACCATGAATCAAACAACGATGTCTGGACGGCGGTTAATGGTTGATGCGCACCCAATTTTTAATGATGATGGGTCATTGAATAAAGTTATTAATATTTCAAAAGATGTAACAGAGATATCAAACCTTCAAAAAAAATTAGAAGAAACCAAAAGCATACTAGATTACTATCAGCAGGAACTTAGTATTCTTCAGAAAAAAGATCAAGAAATAGTTGTTAAATCCATGGCTATGGAAAAGGTTTATGAACTGGCATGTAGAGTAGCCGATTCGGATGCCACCATTTTTCTGCAAGGGGAAACAGGTGTAGGTAAGGAAGTTCTGGCTAGAACGATTCATAATTCAAGCATTAGAAAAGAAGCTCCGTTTATAAAAGTGAATTGTGGAGCAATTCCGGAAAGTATTATGGAATCTGAGCTTTTTGGTTATTCAAAAGGCACTTTCACCGGTGGGAATAAAGATGGAAAAAAGGGGTTAGCCCAGGCAGCGCATAATGGAACTTTATTTTTAGATGAGATTGGTGAATTACCACTTAATTTACAGGCGAAATTACTTCAACTTTTAAATGAAAAGCAGTTCACTCCACTTGGAGAAATAAAGCCAGTACAAGTAGATGTTCGATTTATAGCTGCGACCAATCGTAATTTAGAGGATATGGTGAGAGAGGGAACTTTTCGTGAAGACCTATATTATCGTTTATTTGTTATACCTATTACCATTCCCTCTTTATCAGAGCGAAGAGAGGATATACCCTTTCTAATCAACCATTTTTTAGAAACATTTAACCATAAATACAAATTATATAAAACAATTGATAAGGAAGTAGTACAGTTTTTCATAGATTATGAATGGAAGGGAAATGTAAGAGAATTACAAAATACTATTGAAAGACTCGTTCTTATATCATCAGCTCAGCAAATAGAGTTAAGTGATCTATCAGATAAATTTAAAAAAGCCGCTTCTCTCACTAAAGGAATCAGTGGCGAAGGTTTGAATCTAAAGCAAACAATGGAGCAATTTGAAAAGCAAATCCTTGTTCAAACTTTAGAAACGTCTAATACAATGAAAGAAGCAAGTGAAAAATTGGGAGTGGATGCATCGACGATTACCAGAAAAGTTAAAAAATACAACATTAATGTTGCAAAATTGCAATCTCTATTGTGATTTTGCAATTTTTATTTTAAGCCTAGTTTTATGAATTTTCTGATATAAATTATGGATGTTAGTCCATTTAGGATTGCACCTTTGCAATTTTGATTTATTCTCAATCTTAAAAAGCTATTTTTATCAGCTTTTTATACTTTGGCATGAACCTTGCTGTAAATAATAATAGAACACAATTTAAAGGGGGAAAGTGTAATGAAATTATTTGGCGTAGACGTCGGAGGAACTTTTACCGATATAATTTTTAGCGATACTGAAACACGGGTGACAGCTATTCATAAAGTCCCGACAACATTGGACGATCCATCAACCGGTGTGGTTCAGGGTATTCTTGAACTTTGTGACCGTCAATATATTGACAGAACTGCAATTGATCATGTGTTTCACGGAACAACGATTGCCACTAATGCGATTCTTGAGTATGACGGGGCAAAAACAGGGATGATCACAACAGAAGGATACAGGGATATCATACATATCGGGAGGCATCAACGACCACAAAACTATTCCATCATGCAAGAAATTCCATGGCAGGATAGACCATTAGTCCAGCGAAGACATCGATTAGCGATTGCAGAGCGTATGGGCCCAGTTAAAGGCCAGGTCATCACTCCAGTACAGGAAGATCAAGTTCGGGGTGCGGTTGCAACGTTAAAGGAAAGGGGCGTTGATTCTATTATTGTTAACTTCTTATTTTCCTATACTAACCCTGAGCATGAACAACGTGTAAAAGAAATTATCGAAGAAGAATATCCGGAAGCATTCGTCACGATTTCTTCTGAAGTTTCACCGCAATTTCGTGAGTTTGAACGTTTTACCACAGCTTCCATTAACGGCTTTGTGGGGCCGAAGGTGAAAAATTACATTCAAAACTTGGAACAGAGTTTGAAAGATTCAGGAATCTCTGCTGAACTTCATATTATGTGCTCAAACGGTGGAGTAGCAACGCCTAAAACTGTATCTGAAAAGCCTGTCAATACGCTGTTGTCAGGGCCTGCAGCAGGTATCCTGGGAGGAGCTTGGGCCGGGGAATTAACAAATCGTCAAAAACTGATTACCTTTGACGTAGGCGGCACTAGTGCTGACATAGGTATTATCACTGATAGCGGTTATGGCGAATCGTCAGCTCGTGATACATGGATAGCCGGTTATCCAGTCATGGTACCGATGATTGATATTCATACAATCGGCGCAGGTGGCGGCAGTATAGCCCATATCGATGAAGGCGGTGCATTTAAGGTTGGGCCAAGAAGTGCAGGTTCTCGTCCAGGACCAGCCTGTTACGGCCATGGAGGGTTAAAGCCAACAGTAAGTGATGCTAACGTTGTGCTCGGAAGGATTGATGAACATAACTTCCTTGGTGGAGAGATGAAAATCTATACAAATGCAGCATACAAGGTAATAGACGAATTAGCGGGACAATTGGATTTAAGTAGAGAAAGAACAGCTGAAGGTGTCTTGCAAATAATGAATAACAACATGGCAAATGCGATTCGCGAAAAAACGATTCAAAAAGGCGAGGACCCGAGGGAGTTCTCATTGGTTGCTTTTGGCGGAGCCGGTCCGCTACATGCCGTAGAAGTCGCTCAGATTTTAAATATACCAGAGGTAATTATACCGTTATACCCAGGAATCAACTCCGCCACTGGTTTATTAACGACAGATTTAAAATATGACGTTATCAAAACGGAATTTATGATGAGTACTAATATGGATTTCTCCGGCTTGAACGAAGATTTAGCTGGATTAGAAACCCAGCTTATTAATCAACTAAAAGAAGACGGAGTCTCCAAACAAGATATTCGCATTCTTCGAAGTGCTGATTGCCGATATGCCGGTCAGGGGTATGAGTTGCGTGTTGATCTGCCAGACGTATTTCTTGATGAAGAAACTATTGTCGATGCATTGAACAATTTTCATGAGAGCCATAAAGCAGAGTATGGACATAACTTTACAGACAGCCCAATTGAGTTTGTGAATATTCGCGTAACTGGAACTGGCTACATGCCGAAGATCGAAAAGCAGGCAATCCATCACGAGTATCAATTGGAAGATGCATTGTTAAAAACAGGTGATGCTATTTTTAATATCGATGGAAGCCTAGTAAAAGTCGAAATCAATTTCTATCAAAGAGAGAAGATTCCTGTTGGTGCTGAATTTAATGGTCCTTGTATTGTGCTACAAAAAGATACAACCACTGTCATTCCTCCTAACTGTACTGCCTATATCGAGGAATACGGAAATATGATTATTAAGGTAGGTGTTTAATTTATGTCAAAAATCCATACTGACTTAAAGAAGATCGACCCAATTACGGTTCAGGTTGTTCTAGGTTCTTTAGAAAATGTTGCGGTTGAAATGGGACACAAGCTTGCCCGGATGTCTTATTCCAGTATTATTCGGGAATCTGAAGACTTTGGTTGTGCCCTAGTTGATGTCAGAGGACAACAGCTATGTGAGTCCTCTCACAGTACACCTCTTCAATCTGGTCCGATTCCGGGTTATATAAAGGGGATCCGTGAAATCATGGAGGATCGCAACGATACCTTCAATCAGGGTGATGTCATTATGCATAATTCACCATATCATGGAGCTTCCCACGGTCCAGATGTAGGATTTTGTATTCCGGTGTTTTATAAGGCCGAATTAATTGGATTCTCTGTTACGACGGCACACCATTTAGATATAGGATCATCAACTCCAGGAAGCTGTGGGATCGTAGATGCGGTAGATGCCTATGCCGAAGGCCTTCAATTTAAAGCTATAAAAGTCTATGACCAAGGTGTTAAAAACCGTTATGTATGGGATATTTTGAAAGATAACATACGCGCTCCGAAATTAGTCGTTGGTGATATGGAAGCCCAAATAGCAGCCGCTAGAATCGGTGCACAAAGGTATATAGAGATTATTGAAAAATATGGATTAGACACCGTTCAAGCAGCAAGTGAAGAACTGATGAACTACTCAGAAAAAATGATGCGGGATGCCATTAAAAAGCTGCCAGATGGAGAATACACTGCTGAAGGTTTTTTGGATGGATATTTAGACAGTGACGATCCTGCTAAAAAAGATTTAAGAATCAATGTAACAGTGAAGGTTGATGGGAGTGATTTGACAGTCGATTTGACTGGAACATCTCCTCAAGTGACTGACAAACCAATCAATATGCCATTATTAGGAACAGTCGATATTGCTATCTATCTTACATTACGGTCAATCTTACTAGATTCCACAGTATATGGGAATTTCCCGCAAAATTCAGGGTTAATCCGGCCAATTAAGATTGTGGCACCGAAAGGTACATTATGTAATCCAATCTTTCCTGCGCCGACGATTGCTCGATTCAATTCTGGGAATGCAGTTGCTGATACTTTAATGAAAGCTTTAGCACAGGTTGTTCCGCATCAGGTCAGTGCTGGTGTCGGTAACCTTCAGGTTGTGGCATTCAGCGGTCAAAGTAATGAGAATTACTGGGTTTATATGGATATCATGGAAGGGAGCTATGGAGGTCGCTACGGCAAGGATGGAATGGATGCAGTAGATACTTTATACGCTAACACGAGAAATAATCCGATAGAAGATATTGAATCTCACTATCCTTTAAGAGTAAATCGATATGAGCTAAGAGATAATGATAGTGCTCCAGGGAAGTGGCGCGGAGGAATAGGATCCATTCGTGAGGTCAGTTTCTTGGCTGATGGAAGTTTCTCTGTTGAAGCGGATGGACATAAATATGCACCGTGGGGATTTGATGACGGGCAAGACGGCTATGTCGGAAGCTTGTCTATTCGAGACAATGAAACAAATGAACTCGTCCAATTGCCTTCCAAGCTCCCTAATAGACACGCTCAATCCGGAAGCACCATTCAATTAGTAGGCCCATGTGGAGGAGGTTATGGCAATCCACTTGAAAGGGAGCCTGAGAAAGTTCTATCAGACTATTTAGATGGATTTATTACAAAGGAAAAAGCTCTAGTGGAATATGGAGTCACGATTACTGATTCAGAGGAAATAGATTATGAGAAAACGAACGAGTTAAGAAAGGTTTAAAGTTAAAAATGGAGGACGCTATGAAAACAGTAACTATTAGTAAAGAAAGGTTACACATCCATATAGAACAACTAGGTGAAATAGGAAAGACGAAAGATAAGGGCGTACAACGTCTTGCATTATCCAAAGAAGATAGAGAAGCTACCCTGCTAGTTTCTGAATGGATGAGAGAGGCCGGCCTTACAGTTACTCATGATCATTTTGGAAATTTAATTGGACGGAAAGAGGGAGAAAACCCAAGCCTTCCTTCCGTAATGATCGGTTCTCATATTGATTCTGTTCGAAATGGCGGTAAGTTTGATGGGGTTATTGGAGTACTGGCAGGGATTGAAATTGTCCACGCCATATCCGAGGCAAATGTCGTTCATGAACATTCAATTGAAGTGGTAGCTTTTTGTGAAGAGGAAGGTTCAAGGTTTAATGATGGATTATTCGGAAGTAGAGGCATGGTTGGAAAGGTAAAACCCGAGGATTTACAAAAAGTTGACGATAACAATGTAACTAGATATGAAGCGCTAAAAACCTTTGGCTTTGGGATAGATCCTGATTTTACCCAGCAATCTATACGGGTGATTGGTGACATTAAACATTATTTTGAGATGCATATTGAGCAAGGGCCATATCTAGAAAAGAATAATTACCCAATAGGGATTGTAAGTGGGATTGCGGGTCCTTCTTGGTTCAAGGTAAGGCTAGTTGGAGAAGCTGGCCATGCGGGGACTGTTCCTATGAGTCTACGCAAAGACCCCCTGGTCGGGGCTGCGGAAGTCATTAAAGAAGTAGAAACTCTTTGTATGAACGATCCAAATGCTCCCACAGTCGGCACTGTTGGTAGAATAGCGGTTTTTCCTGGAGGAAGTAATATTATTCCTGAATCAGTAGAGTTTACCCTTGATATCAGGGATATTGAACTGGAGAGACGAAACAAAATTATTGAGAAAATAGAAGAAAAGATCAAACTTGTAAGTGAAACCAGAGGATTGGAATATCAGGTTGAAAAAAACATGGCTACAGTTCCTGTGAAATGCTCTGAAAATCTAATCAACTCCTTAAAACAATCATGCAAGGAGCTGGAGATAGATGCACCGATTATCGTTAGCGGTGCAGGACACGATGCGATGTTTTTAGCGGAAATAACAGAAATAGGAATGGTGTTTGTCCGTTGCCGTAATGGTATAAGCCACTCACCAAAAGAGTGGGCGGAAATAGATGATATTCTCACTGGAACTAAGGTACTGTATGAATCAATTGTAAAACATATATAAACTTTTGTATGGCGGTCTGTATGGACTGCCATACAATTGAATAATTATAATATTTATTTTCGGAAAATTCTTAATTTTTTAAAAAATATTTTTTGGATTTCACGAACAAAGGAATTAGTAACACCTATTGAAGGTAAATGAAGTGGACTAAATCTCAAAACTTCGAATCTTAGAATACTTACTGATAGGTGAAAAAATAATTGTTAATTAACTATTTGAAAGTGAATTATTGATGTTAGGCCCCAACATCAACGTTATTTTCTCCATAAGTATTAGAAATGGTTTTGCTCTTAGACAATCATCACAATAAAAACTAGTAACACAAACAAAATGTCCTGTTATGAGAGAATCAATCGGAACATTATGAAGAACTTCAAAGAAGATTTCTTTCTAAGGAAAAATTAAAAGGAGGTAATTTCTTTGAATAACGTTAATGAAAAGGGGATTAGTTTAAAGGGAAAAGACATCATGCCGACAGTGAACAAGGAAAGAAATATGTCCGCAATAGCGTATTTTATTTTATGGGTTGGGATAGCTGTACAACTAGTAACCCCCATAACAGCGGCTCAGCTTTATCCAGCATTATCACCCCTGCAAATCATCATAGCTTGTATCCTTGGTAATCTAATTGTCGCTATTCTTTTAACATTATTAGGTGATATTGGGGTGAGATATGGAATTCCATATGCGGTTTATATTAGGGCGAGCTTCGGTTATTTAGGAGCCCATATACCAGGTATTGTACGTGCCGTTCCAGCGGTATTCTGGTTTGGTTTTCAAACATGGATGGGTGCATATGCCTTGGATGCAATCATGGAAATGTTAACGGGTTACTCGAACCTGACATTGTTAATTATATTATTTGGTGTAGTGCAAATCATTAACACTGCCATGGGAATGGAAGCTATTACAAAATTTGAATGGCTGGCTTCTCCTAGCATTTTAATTATAGGGATTATTTTACAAGTATATATTATGAAACAGCATCATTTAACATTCAGTGAGATTTTCTCCCATGGGGGTGACGGTGGTGTTTCAATGGGCTATGCTGTCGTCGTAATGATGGGAACATATATTACGATGGCTTTAAATGCCCCGGATTTTACCCGGTTCTTAAAGACAAAAACTGGTAGTAGTGAGCCTAATTGGTGGAAAGTCAATAAAGGAAGTTTTTGGGCACATACATTTGGTTTGATAGGATCAATGCTACTCTTTACGATTATCGGTTTAACGAGTGGGGTTGCAACGGGAACATGGAATCCAATAGATGCTATGATCCAAACAATGGGAAAAGATAACCCTTTCCTTTTAATTGTATGTTTAGCCTTTGTTATTTTAGCTCAATGGTCTACAAATATTAGTGCGAATCTATTGCCTCCAGGTTATATCATAGTAAACCTTTTCCCACGTAAGATATCATTTCCGATGGGTGCGATAATAGCAGGGATTATTGGATTACTTATTCAACCATGGAATTATGCGGAGTTTGTTCCTCAAATTCTAATGGTTATAACAGCCACACTAGCCCCAATCGTAGGTATTATGTTTACCGATTATTATTTGCTTAGAAAACGCAGGCTGAACTTAGATGAACTGTATAAAGTCGATGGTCAATATAAGTATTGGAAAAATGTTAATCCCGCAGCCATCATTGCATACATTCCATCCGGTTTGTCAGTTATTTTGTTTCCTGATTATGGATTTGTTACAGCATTGTTAATTTCTATGGTTTTGTACTATACCTTAATGAAATATTGGATTTGCAAGATCTATGAACAGCCTGAAATTACAGATGCAAATTTTAATATAAAAAGTCAAGGATTTACGAAGGAGGGATAATGAATAAAAATTAAAGTAATTAACCCAAGAAATGACGAATGGCATTGTACACAGGTCAAAAAGTGAGCTGGACCGGACATACAGATCATTACGGTACCCGAAATGGGTCACGCATCAATTGAATCCTACTATGATGGAATACTTGAGTATTTCTGGAGTACTCCTGAAAATACAAAAGAAATGTAGAGGGCACTACACTTTCAGTTGAGGAAGGTAAGTTACTAGGTTGTGCCGGTATGGCGGATTTAACCGATAAACTCGAGAAAGAACTTGGGGTACCTGAAATTGATGGTGTAGTAGTGATTGATTGTTTATAGAAACAATTGTTGACCCTTGGAAAAAACAATCAAACTAAAAACTTATAAATCACCTGAAAAGAAAGAATATAGCGGGAATTAAGAAATTTGGGTCCGTGGAAAAAGCTATAAAATAAATTCACTAAATTCTAGGAGGAAAATGGTTATGAAAATTAAAGTTATCAACCCGAATACAACTTTGGCAATGACAAAGGGAATTGAACATGCTGCTAAGTCAGCTGCAAGATCTGATACTCAAATTGTTGCAGTGAGTCCTAAAATGGGTCCGGCTTCAATTGAATCCTACTATGATGAATATTTAAGTATTCCAGGAGTAATTGAGGAAATTAAAAAGGGAGAAGAAGAAGGAGTAGATGCATTTGTTATAGCATGCTGGGGAGACCCTGGATTGCATGCTGCGAGAGAAGTAACAGATAAACCAGTTGTAGGCATTGCGGAATCCTCCGTTTATTTAGCATCAATGCTTGCTGCCAGATTTTCCGTGGTCACAGTTTTACCTAGAATTAAAACAATGTTAGAAGACCTGGTTGATTCATACGGTATGCAAAAACGTGTAGTAAACATCCGTACGACACCAATGGGCGTATTAGATTTTGAGAGAGATCCAGAAGCGGGAATTGAAATGTTAAGGCAGGAAGGGAAAAGAGCGGTAGAGGAAGATAATGCAGAAGCTATTTTACTTGGATGTGCTGGTATGGCAGAATTTGCGGATAGCCTTGAAAAAGAATTAGGAGTTCCCGTTATCGATGGAGTTGTAGCGGGTGTGAAATTCGCCGAAGCAATTGTTGATCTAGGAAAGAAAACAAGTAAATTAAAAACTTATAAATATCCAGAGAAAAAAGAATATGTTGGGGCATTGGAGAACTTTGGCCTGAATCAAACAACTACAAAATAAAAAATTAATTGGTTTTGGCACAAAAATTAAAGAGTTTTCACGCTTGTTAAATGATAGATAGTTTATATCAATTTTATTTAATTTTGGGCGAATTTCACTTACTAGTGAAATTGCCCATTTTTTAAAAGCATAACAGGGATTCAGTGATATTTACTGTTAGGCAGAACAGAAATTATATTATACATCCCTTGAATGAATTATTGCATTTTTAATCGAATGGGTGAACTGTAAAAGTTCTTACATCAATATATATCAATAAAATGAAAAAGGAGTGGAGATATTCATGGATTCAAATTCTAACAGTGTCATCAATCCAGATCCTTCGTTATACAATGAAGATCTTGCCCCGGTTCCAAAAGAAAAGAGAACATGGAATTGGATATCCTACTCAATGATTTGGATGGGAATGATACACAATATCGTTTCTTATGAGCTTGCCGGAAGTTTAATTGCTATGGGAATGAGTGTATGGCAGGCATTGGGTGCAGTTATTGTGGCAAACGTAGCGCTAATTGTAGCCATTTGGTTAAACAGTGCGGCGGGTACAAAGTATGGTTTGCCCTTTCCTGTTTTGATAAGAGCCTCCTTCGGATATAAAGGGGCACATATACCAGTATTAACTCGGGCGTTCGTGGCCATTTTTTGGTTTGCGGTGCAGGCGTATGCAGGGAGTAAAGCAGTTGGTGCTGTAATAACTGTACTTTATCCTGGATGGGCTTCTCTTGGAGACTACTCTTTTTGGGGAATGGGCCTTAATGATTGGATAGGCTTTGGGACGTTTTGGTTGCTCCATGCTTGGGTGATTTCTCATGGGATGGAGAGGGTTAGACGTTTTGAAATGTGGGCTGGACCGTTAGTCATTGTGTTAGGTTTAGGTTTGGTGTATTGGGCAGTTGATGTAGCAAATGGCTTTGGGCCGCTTTTCTCCATTCCTGGTACCCTTGCTGGAGATGAGTTCTGGAAAAGCTTTTTTCTTTCAGTTACGGGGATGATTGGTGTATTAGCAACCTTAGTTTTAAACATTCCCGACCTTACTCGATTTTCAAAAAGCCAAAGAGATCAAGTCATTGGCCAGGCTGTAGGATTACCCATTATGATGACGTTTTTTGCATTTATGAGCATCATGATCACGGCAGGAACAATTATTGCATTCGGAAAGCCGATAACAGATCCAGTACAACTACTAGTCCAATTTGATAATCCTATTGTTGTATTATTGGGGGCATTTTCCCTGCTAATAGCGACCCTTTCCGTTAACGTTGTTGCTAACGTTGTCTCGCCGGCATACGATCTTATTAACTTGATTCCAATAAAGCTCAATTTTGTCAAAGCAGGAATTATTTCTATAGTAATTGGTGTATTTTTTGCACCTTGGCTATGGTTTAACAACGCAGGCACGATTTTTAATATCATTGGTGCTATAGGAGGAACATTAGGACCAGTATCAGGAATTATGATCGTGGATTATTTCCTTGTCAGACGCAGTCAATATGATTTAAATAGTTTCTTCGTGAAGGATGGGCAGTATACATACCGTAACGGGTGGAACCCGCGGGCGTTTATTGCAATGTCAATGGGTGTAATTGTTGCCTTGATAGGACTAGTGGTACCTTCTTTACATTCTCTCTATACCTATAACTGGTTTTTAGGGATAGCAGTAGGCGGAGTATCCTACTTTTTCTTAATGCGTTCAAACCCAAAGTCCATAACCACTGTTGTGGAGGAGAATGCTATTATTAAATAAAACGAAGACCGCTCATACCTATATAGGTAGTGCGGTTTTTTGCGTGCTTGTTAAAAAGAGAAGGTGCCCAAGCCAAACTAAATTGAGTCCCTTTATGCAAGGTAATACCCTAAGCTATTATCTGTAGCTTCATCTTGCGCTTTTGGAGGAAAGCTGACAATTATAAACGCCTTTTTTTTCACTTGGAATGTATATAGTAAAACTTGGAGGTACATCCTGTCAGCGAGAAATTCTCCATAACAAGCCATAGCACCGGATAATTCCATGTTAGCCCCAATTTTAGTCGTACATATGCTTAAATGTGTTTTGGGAATTAGAGTGAATAATCTAATTTTTTTAAAAAGGTAGTAAAAACTATTGTGAAATCGTGTAAAAACGTTTACACTTGCAATATACTAAATTTAGTATATTTAATTTATTATAGGAAGTTGATTATGTGGGATAAATTTTATTCTAAAAATGGGTTAGCTGCTAAAAATATAGCCAAAGTGTTGATAGAACTAGAGGTAGGCAAAAGAATACCCCGGGTTTCAGATTTTTGTGAAGTACTTTCATTTGGACGCGGGACTATTCAAAGCGCTCTTAATTTGTTAGAAGAAATGAAAGCGATTAAATTGGAAGCGCGTGGTCATCTCGGAACCTTTTTATTAGGAAAAGATGATGAGTTGTTACTTGAAATTGCTGGTATTGCACCTTTGGTTGGATCCATGCCGCTTCCTTATTCACGCAAATATGAAGGGTTGGCAACAGGGTTAGTTGAAGCCTTTGAATCAAAAGGTAAAAGAATCAATTTAACTTTTATCCGGGGGGGAATTAATCGAATTGAATCCATTCGTATGAAAAGATGCGATTTCGCAGTTGTTTCTAAATTGACTGCAGAAGCACAAATATTACAGTTTCCAAATTTAAAAATATTCGAAGAGCTTACGCATAATAGTTATGTATCAGCTCATAAAGTGTTTCTGTCTAATTCGAGTGAAACTAGAATTAGACAAGGAATGAAAGTCGGTTTGGACATTGAATCCCTTGACCAAAGCAGATTAACGTTTGCAGAAGTTGAGGGCATGGACGTTCAGTTAGTTCATGTAAACTATATGCAGTTGTTTGATATGCTACATGCCAAACAGATAGATGCAACTATCTGGAATGTGGATGAAAAAAAAATGATTGAAACCTTTAGAGCTGTAGAGTTTCAATCACCTTTAGCTCGGCAATTGTCATTGGACACATCCGAAGCTGTCATAGTTATTGATGGTAATAGGGAAGATGAAATTAAACAAAAATGGAACTGTGTAACCAAAGAAATGATTCTTAAAGTTCAAGCGCTTGTTGAAACAGGAGAAAAGGTTCCTCGTTATTAAAAATATCGAGGAAATTTCTAAAATATTTTTATCAATATACTAAATACAGTAGATTGGAGTATGTGAAATTGAATAAAGCAGAAATGAATCAAAAATTAGATATATTAAAAGACAATAAGATTATTACCGATTTAGCCTATGACATTACAAACGAAACATTTGATTTAATGTCAGAAAAGTACAAAAAGACCGATATATCTGAATCCGATATGTTTTGGACACATATGTGCATGGCATTAACAAGGATTCAATGTGAGGAATCTATAGAAGGACCACTTGAAATGATTATGGTAGAAATCAGACAAACACCTTATAAAAATGAAATAGAGGAAATTATCAAATTTGTTAATAATAGATTTTCTCAGGGAATTCCTAAAGAAGAACAGGATTATTTCTATCTGCATCTACATCAAGTACTAGATAAAAATCAATAGGAGGTTTTAATAATGATCAAAATTGTAGTAGGTGGACAGTTAAATAAGCAAACAATCGAAAAGCAAATCAAGGAGTTAGGAGGAAGTGAGGTTGAAGTAAGTGTTAAGAGTGATTTAGAAGCCGTAATGGCGTTAAAAAATAAACAGGTTGATTATTATGTTGGAGCTTGTGAAACAGGGTCTGGTGGGGCGCTTGCTATGGCATTAGCACTTTTGGGACATGATCATTGTGTAGCACTTGCTTCCCCAAGTAAAGTTAAGAATCAAGAAGAAATTCTTGAAGAAGTTAATAGTGGGAAAATCGCTTTTGGCTTTACTGCCCCTTCGTCCGCTAATGTGTTAAAAGCTTTAGTTCCAGCATTACTTAATAAATAAAAAAATATCAGGGGGAGTACTTTTGGATTTTACTATCATGCAACTAATAACCATAGCCGCACTTGGTTCTATGGGTTCCATTCTTGTTAACCGAGGTGTAGCTGTTTTTAATGACGGTTTACGTCCAATTGTTCCAGAGTTTTTAGAAGGCCGGATTACCAGAAAAGAATTGGCAGCAACCAGTTTTGCGTTAAGCTTTGGATTAATTATTGGGTTTGGTATCCCGCTGTCCATAGGTGCAACAATCATTATTGCGCATAGTATTTTACTTGCATGTGACATTATAGGAATATGGTCACCTGACAATAAAAAGGGCATAATCATTTCTGGTGTCGTAGGTGCTGTTTATAGTATTGGTGTATGCCTTGGACTACAATTTGTTGTTGATCTATTTGATAAACTACCTATTAACTTCCTTGACTCTTTAAGTCTAGTAGGTACACCTATTATTATTGCATTTACTGTATTCCCTGCTGTAGCCGTAGGTTACCAGCATGGTTTTAAGAAGGCTGTAATTACTGCTAGCATTACCTTTATTTCTTATCTATTGTTCGCTCGCTTTGGAACTTTTACTATTTCAAGCTACAAAATTGCATTAAGTCCTGAAGGAATGTCTTTATTATTTGGGATGTTTATGATGGTTTATTTTGCAGCAAGAGTAAAAGGTGGGGAAGGTACTACAAACGCAGATTTAGTTAATATATTTACAGAACGTGTGAACAGAATTAAAAAAAATCGCTGGTTGCTTGCGATTATGGGTGGCTTGGTTGCATTAGTTTCAGCCCAGATGATTCTTGCGGTTGACGCGATGCCACAAGCTTTAATTAATGATGGGAAATACTCGGAAGCAGCAATAGCAACTTTAGCACGTGCCATAGGATTTATACCTTTAGTATTCTCGACTGCCATTGTGACAGGTGTATATGGATTAGCCGGTACAACTATGGTGTTTGTGGTAGGGATCATTTTTAGAGAAATGCCGATTCTAGCATTTTTTGTTGGTGCAGTCGTTATGTATGGGGAAGTTATGCTGTTATCTGTTGTTACAAAAAGCATGGATAAATTGCCTGGTGTACGAGAAATGGGAGAACACATTCGTACGTCCTTAGCTGATGTTCTCGGGATGGCTATCTTAATTGGTAGTGCGATGGCAGGAGAAAAAATTGCACCAGGAATGGGCTTCTTCTGGGTAATGGGCTTTTATCTACTTAATCGTATAGCGAAAAAGCCATTAGTGGAATTAGCAGTTGGACCAGTAGGGGTTATTGCCTTAGGTATCTTAGTGAATATTCTTCATTTATTTGGTTTATGGTCTAAATAAAGGAAAAAAGAATACCTCTTCCGTGATTATTTTAAAGATAATAATGGGGGAGGTATTCATTAGTTAATAGAAACTACACATCTAATTATGAACAAAACTAAATCAATTCGATCAAAATTTTATGAAAGAAAGTGATTTTAGTGTTAATGGACGGTATTACTCTTATGCACGAACATACTACGATTGATTTATCAGAAGTTAAAAATACGGAGGATTGTCAACTTGATGTCTTTAGTGAAACTTTAAAAGAATACAAAAAATTATATGAAAAGGGTGTTAGAAACATTGTAGATGTAACCGTTTTTGGAATGGGAAGGAATATCCCGTTTGTCCAAAAGATAGCTGAAGAAAGTGGCATCAACATTATTTATTCTACTGGTTTTTATCAAGAGGAATTTTATCCAATCCAGGTATTTCGTGAAACACGGGAACAATTAGTTGAAAGAATGGTTAATGAAATCAACCATGGAATTAAGGGAACGGGAGTAAAAGCAGAAATCATTGGTGAAATCGGAACAAGCTATAACGTATGGACAGATACAGAGAAAAAAGTGTTTGAAGCGGTTGTAATTGCCCATCAAGAAACCAAAAAACCTATAACCACTCATACCTCAATTGGTACCTTGGGACATGAACAAGTAGACTTCTTTAAAAAGCATAATGTTGACTTAAATCGTGTTGTTATTGGTCATGTTGATTTAACTGGGGATGCTGATTATATATTGAAAATGTTAAAAGATGGTGTTTATGTTGAGTTTGATACTGTAGGAAAAGAGAGCTATATGCCTGACCGAACACGTGCAGAAATCTTGAAAAAAATTCAGGATGCAGGATATATCGATCATGTTTTCCTTTCAATGGATATCACAAGAAAATCACATCTGGAATATAAAGGTGGGCTAGGTTACAACTTTTTACTAGACTCCTTCATTCCTTTACTTACTAGCCATGGACTAACAGATGATTCTATTGAAAAAATGTTAGTCACAAATCCCTTGGTATTTATGAATCAATGAGGTGATAAAATGCAAACATTCCCTTTAAAAAGTCTTTCAATGGAAGAAGCCCAACAAAAGCAATTTCAGTTAATTGATATCATTACTCGTTATTTTCGAGGTGATGAAATACTTTCACTTGGAGATTTAGGTGTTGTGAGAGGTGTGAATAAACCCCAATATACAAAAAAGGTAGAAGAAATATTGGCAGATTTTTTTCATGTCGAAAGAGCCTTGTTTGTACGAGGCGCAGGAACTGGAGCACTACGATATGGATTTATGAGTTTTTTGAAACCAGGCGACCAAATCTTGGTCCATGACGCACCTATTTATCCAACAAGCAAGACAACGCTAGATAGCATGGGGATAGAAGCGATATTTGTTGACTTTCATCAAAAAGAGAAAGTGAAAAAAGTAATTCAACTTCATCCTGAATTAAAAGGCGCACTCATTCAACATACACGTCAAAAAATGGATGATCATTACGATATAGGCAAAGTCATTGGGCACATTCGTTCGATGAATCCTTCTCTATACATCCTTACTGATGATAATTATGCAACAATGAAAGTAGAACAAGTAGGGGTTCAAGCTGGTGCTGATTTGACAACCTTCTCATTATTTAAATTGTTAGGTCCAGAAGGAATCGGTCTCATAATTGGTAAGGCAGACTTGATTAGAAAAATAGAAAAAATGAACTACTCTGGTGGTAGCCAGGTACAAGGTTATGAGGCGCTAGAAGCTTTGCGTGGGCTTGTCTATGCTCCAGTTATGTTAGCCATTCAAGCTGAAGTAAATGAAAAATTAGTATCAAATCTTAATCAAGGGATAGTAACAGGTGTAAAACGTGCTTTCTTAGCAAATGCGCAATCAAAAGTAGTATTAGTAGAGCTAACGGAACCAATCGCAGAAGACGTACTCCATTATGCAAACGAACTTGGGGCAGCCCCGTATCCAGTAGGTGCCGAATCCAAGTATGAATTTGTTCCTATGTTCTATAGAGTTTCAAATACCTTTCTTACATCAGATCCTACTTTATATAAAAAAATGATTCGGATCAATCCACTAAGAAGTGGAACAGATACGATTATCAGGATATTAACGCAATCCATTCATAAGGCTCAGGCTAAAAGTCAGTGACTTTTGGGTCAGACTGCACAAGATGGAGGAGTAATAACAATGAATAAAAGAGTAATCGTTATAATTTTAGACAGTTTAGGTGTTGGTTATATGGATGATGCAGTAGAATATCATCCCCAAGATGTTGGTGCAAACACCTTTTATCACATTTTAGATGCCGTTCCATCACTTCGGATTCCTACTTTTGAAAAGTTAGGAATTAATAAAGTCCTGAATCATCCAAGTTTAGAAAAGAAAGAAAACCTGGCCAGCTACGGTGTAATAAAACTCATGCACCATGGTGCTGATAGTTATGAAGGTCATAATGAAATAATGGGCTCAAAGCCTAAAAAGGCCTATCTTGCCCCTTTTATCGATAATATGGCTGAAGTTCGAACTGCCCTTGAATTAGATGGCTATAAAGTAAATATTCCTAATCGGGATATCCCCTATTTATTGGTGAATGATTTGGTCATCGTCGCAGATAACATTGAGACTGATTTTGGACAAATTTATAATGTGAGTGCGCCGCTGGACAATATATCCTTTGAGGAAGTTCTAAAAATAGGCGAATGTGTTCGGAGAAATGTGAGGGTCAATCGAGTAATTGCGCTAGGCGGTGAGAACGTAACACCTGAACACCTACAAAATTCAGTGGAACTTCGTGAAGATGGATTGGTTGGGGTTAACTCACCAAAGTCAAATGTATATAAAAAGGGATATCAAGTTCGGCACTTAGGGTTTGGCATTTTACCTGATCATCAATTGCCAACTTTGGCTGTTAAAGAGGGAGTAGAAGTTTCTCTCGTGGGTAAAATGCAGGATGTGATCTATTGTGAAGGGGCAAATAAATTCCCTGGTGTTGATACTGAACAAGTAATGAAGGATATCCTAAATCAAATGGACCATGTTCAAAATGGATTAATTGCTGCAACTATACAGGAAACAGATTTAGCTGGGCATGCTCAAGATCCAGAGCGCTATGCTAACCGGATTTCGTTAGTAGATCAATATTTAGCAACAATAGTAGAAAAAATGACGGAACAAGATTTACTAATCATAAGTGCAGATCATGGGAACGATCCTACCATCGGCCATAGCCAGCATACACGAGAAAAAACATTCTTGTTAGTCTATAATAAATTGCTTAAACCAATGAATCTTGGAGAAAGAGAAACACTTTCTGATATAGCTGCAACAGCAGCTGAATATTTAGGGCTTGATGCCACTGAAAACGGGACGAGTCTTTACAATATCAAGGAAAGTAACAAAGGAAATTAGATTGGAGAGATATTAATGTTTTTAGACATAACTCAACAACGCAATCCGAAGTTAATAGAAGCTTCCTTAGAACTACATCAACAAGGCGCTATTTCTCCAAATACGTACGTACTAGATCTGGATACCATAAAATCGAATGCTACTCTTTTAGCCAAAGAAGCCAAAAAACAGGATATTGAATTATTGTTTATGTCCAAACAATTCGGTCGAAATCCGTTGGTAGCTAAAGCCATTGTTGAGGCAGGAATTGAAAAAGCAGTGGCTGTGGATCCGTGGGAAGCACTCACTCTCAGCAAAAATGGAATTAAAATTGGTCATGTTGGACATCTTGTACAATTGCCAAAAAGAATGATACCGAAGATTTTAAATATCGAACCCGATTTTATCACCGTTTTTAGCTATGAAAATGCAAAGAATGTTAGTGATGCTGCAAAACTGGTGGGAAGAATCCAAAAAATTTTCTTGCGCATTGCAAACATTGGTGACTTTATTTATAACGGCCAAGAGGGTGGTTTTACTCTTCATCAGCTCCAGGAAGAAGTAAAGAAACTTGAAGAGTTGGATGGTATTGTTATAGCGGGATTAACGAGTTTTCCTTGCATATTAATACAAAACGATACTCCTGCCGTTACACAGAATGTCAAGTCGATGCAACTGGCAAAAGAATTGCTTCAGCAAAGAGGACATCAACATTTGCAGATGAATATGCCGAGTGCAACTTCCGTATCAACGATACAATTGTTAAAAGAAAACGGAGCAACTCAAGGAGAGCCAGGACACGCTCTTACTGGTACGACCCCTTTACACGCAATCCAACATTTAGAAGAAAGACCAGCAATGACATACGTTTCTGAAGTTTCTCATTTTTATCAAGATCGAGCTTTTGTCTTTGGAGGCGGTTTTTATCCGCGTTCCCATATGCAAAATGCCTTTGTAGGGAAAAATATAAATAGTTTGAAAAAAGTGCCTATCATAGTAAATGACCCTTCCAATATCGATTACTATGGAACATTAAATACACGTGATGTCAAAATTGGTGACACTGCCATATTTGCTTTTCGTACTCAAATATTTGTCACTCATGCCCAAATAGCAATTGTAAAAAATCTTTCAACTAAACCGGAACTTCTTGGGATTTATGATGCAACTGGTAATTTAGTAAATTAAGAGAAAAAGGCGCTAAACTTTATATAAGTTGAAGACTCAATGATACATTAACTTCTTAACTTCTTTTAACTTGTGGGCTAAGCCCTCTTCTTCCTACTCGCCTGTATATCCAATGACATAGGCAGTGGGTCCACCATAATAAGGATGTGTGATAGTATGTATCGAATTGTTTTTCTGGATATTGATGGAACTATTTTAAACTCTAATGAACAACTTGAAGAAAGACTCATTGAAAGCATCATTAAGTTACAACAAAAGGGTGTATTGGTAGCTTTAGCTTCAGGAAGATCTTTGGTTGCTTCAAAAATATATGGAGAAAAATTTAGATGCTCGATATATGTAACATACAATGGGAGCTTTGTCATTTCGAATAATGAGGTATTATATGATGTCAAAATACCATCACAGTTAGCTTTTAATTTATGCAGCAAAACGAAAGAATACAATGGTGCTTATTTTCATTTTTCATATAAGACTTCCCGTTCGAATCGACCCCAGCCTGATATTGAACATTTACTGCCACAAGCTACACAATCTAATCTTACTGATACAAATCGCGACGCTCACCGCTTAGCCCTTTATCTTGATTCTACTAAAGACCGTGAATCCCTTAGAGCTGAAATAACGGATGAATATGTTTTTGATGAAGGCAATCGTTTGGAAGTTTATCCGGTTGGATCTAAATGGTCTGGCATTATACCTATCTTGAATCGTCTGGGAATTTCTGCGAGTGAAGTAGTGGCAATTGGTAATGGCATAAATGATATAGAGATGCTAGAAGCAGCCGGATTAGGAATCGCTATGGGAAACTCACCTGATTACGTAAAAAAATGTGCGAATTTGATAACTGAGGATAATGATCACGATGGTGTTGCATTAGCATTAGAAGAAATATTTAATTTATAAGCCATTAATCAATAAGTAACAAACCATGGTAATGGTCCCATTGTCGAACCCTAATGGGAACACCCTTACTTATAAATAGTTTGCAAAAAACAAAAATAGTTATTGGAAATAAAGAAGCGTTATAGATACCTCAGCAATCTTAGGCAACTTGGAAAGTGTATGAGACCTGAGTTCGATAATAGTATTTAAAAGAACGTAGGATAAAACGATAATTTTTTCTAAAAATTTAGGAGTGTTAAGATGAAACTTGTTAAAGTTAGAAATCCTGAAGAGATGAGCGCTTTTACAGCAAGACGAATCATTGAAAAAGTAAGTTCTTCCTCTATGTTATCACTTGGTCTTGCAACAGGGGGTACACCTGTTGGTACTTATGAATTTTTAATTGATGACTATAAGAAGAAAAAAACAACCTACAGGCATGTTTTTACGTATAATCTAGATGAATATGTTGGATTAGAATCTAGCCATCCAAATAGCTATCATTATTACATGTATAATCATTTATTTAATTACATTGATATACCAAGCAAAAATGTAAATATTCCCAACGGTATGGCAAGCAATCTGAAACAAGAAGCTATAAGCTATGAAGCAAAAATAGACAAAGTACGTGGTGTGGATTTACAACTGTTGGGAATCGGTGAAAACGGACATATTGGTTTCAATGAACCTGGAACAGCGCTAAATATGCCAACACATGTGTTGGCTCTTACAGAGTCAACCCGGCAAGTAAATGCACGTTATTTTAATAATTATGATGAAGTACCAAATCATGCAATCACAATGGGCATATCAACTATTTTAAAAAGTAAAGAAATAATACTTCTTGCTTCTGGAGAAAGTAAGGCAGAGGCAATATACCGCATGTTTACAGAAGAGGTAGGTAGTAATTGTCCAGCTACTGTACTAAGAAACCACTCAAATGTAGTAGTAGTTGCAGATGAGAAGGCCGTCTCCAAATTGGAACATCATTTGTATTGTTAATGTTTATCTTGGGTGTTTAGTTCTAAACCTTAATAATGTTCATTTTCATAATGTAACTATGTCTGTCCGAGAATAGTTACTTTTTTTGTCTTTGTTTCCTCTTACTGTGTGATGAAAAGATATATATCGTTCAAAAGGTAGATGAAAGATTGCAAATCCAATGTTATATAATAAGTGCGAAAGAATCAATAACGGAACAGAAAGGAGCCTGCAATGATAGTCCTTGAAAATGAAGCATTAAAAGTAAGTATCTCCACTTCCGGTGCAGAAGTACGTGAGGTTCTAAATAAAAAAACAGGGCTGAGTTATCTGTGGAGCGGCGAAAGCACGCATTGGGGAAGAGTGTCGCCGATACTGTTTCCAATTGTTGGGCGGTTAAAAAAGGATCAATATAAGCTGAATGGAAAAACATATCACTTGTCGCAGCACGGTTTTCTGCGAGATGTTGAATTTACTGTTCAGGCTCAGCATGTAGATCATGTTTCTTTCTGCTTTGAGTCGTCTGATGACTTTTTGGATGTGTACCCGTACCGGTTTCAGGCAGTAATTCACTATGCATTGAAGGAGCAGTCACTGAACGTTCGCTGGGAAATTAAAAATGAACAGAAAGAGACAATGTATTTTTCCATTGGAGCTCATCCTGCATTTAACGTGCCGCTCACAAGCGAGGAAAAAGCGGAAGAGTATACGTTAGCTTTTACATCGGCCGTTGGCAAACGCGTCACGCGATATGAACTGGCCAAATCATTGATCAAAGAAAAAGAATCGGCTGAATCGATTGAGCCGATCACTATTCAAGCGTCTTTATTTAAGAATGATGCATTTATATACAGTCACATTGACCATGTTTCGCTTTTATCAGACCGGACAGGTCATGGAGTTGAAGTTGACTTGGCTGCTTTTCCATTTGTCGGAATATGGTCGAGCTACAATCAATCAAATGGCACGATGGCTCCGTTTGTATGCATTGAACCTTGGTACGGTCTTGCCGATACGGAAGACACATCTGGTCAGTTAAAGGAAAAAATAGGAATTAATAAGCTTGAAGCAGGCGGCTGGTTTGAAGCAAACTATACGATGACATTCATTTGACATTTTTTAGAGTATGACAAAATAAAAACATACTAAGATTAGTAGCACAGACCAAGGCCATTGTTTGCTGCTATATTTTGTAGTAGAAGTAAATAAAAGGTCAAGTCAACCACTAGAGTTATTTTTGGATATAAACCTCATACTTTTTCTAATAATGTATTTACATTCTATTCTTTCCCATTTAAACTCTAAATCAAAAATGTTGATTTGAAGACATTCAAAGTTACAATTGCATTTCACTAATCATCATCTTACAATCCCTTATAAATATGGTTTGGACAATGATTACAATTGAAGCTAATCAAACCTCATATTAAATAGGAAGAAAGACATTTTAGACGTAAAAGTACACTTTTATAAACATGCTAAACTGCCCTTGTCTATTAATAGTAAGGGTAATGCTGTTTAGCATGTATAGTTTCTCTAAGGAATAGAGAGTGTAAGCTTTTTACTAGTGTCTAATTGCGGGTAAAATCGTTATTTATCTTTGATTAAATCCCGACCATTTTTCATATCTTCAATCATTAAACCATTGTAGAAATGGATCGTTTAAGTCAATTGGAGTACAAAAATACAGCAAAAACTTCTCTAAATATGACGACTTTCTTCTATTATATATACTCTCCAAACACATCTGATTTCCACAAATGAATCGCATGGCGTTCTTTTTCAAAAACCTTCTCCAAATAAATTTCTGTAGTTGATAGCTGCTCATGGCCCAGACTCTTCATTATCTGATAGACATCCACTCCATTTAGATGAGAAATGATGGCAAAAGCATGCCTGAAGGTATGAGGACCAATGGAAGAAGAACGAAACTGCAAAAAACGCAATCCACTTTCCTTAATGGCTTTTGATATGTATTGAGACAAATATGAGGGAGAGTAGGCACGGCCGGTATTGGTCGTAAAGAGCGGGTCTTCTCCTTCTGCTCCGGCTATATCTTCGAGCCCTCTAGCTGAACGGAACATGCGAATGCTATTCATTCCTTTTTCTTTCAGTGGGATTTGCCTTCTTTTATTTCCTTTACCCAGTACCTCTAAAAAATACGTACTGGTAATGGAATCATATTGAAGATCCTTGACTCGGAGTCTAGTAAACTCTTCATTACGCATGCCTGTCATCGTGAGGATATGAATGATTGAAAAAACGATGGGGTGGTTGATTTCCCTGAAGTAATCAAGCAGCTGAATGACTTCCTTCGGTCCCAAATCACGGTTCGGCCGATCATCTTTACGAATATTGACCTTAAAGAACCCTTCATGAATGGGCTCCGTAATATATCCTGATTCGAACAGAAACTTCAAAAAACTTTTAATGATGGTTGTCTTTCTGGATAATGCGGCAACGGAATACACTCCATTTTTTAAGACATAGGGGCTTTTTTCTGATAACCATTCCTGATACCTTCGAATGTGCCGTGTAGAGAGAGATTTAAAGAGGGAACCTTCCACAACTTGTTCCATGTCTACATGGATTTCCGCCGAATACGTGAGTAATTGTTCAATAAATTGAAGAAGTTCCCTCTCATAGGCTTGGACGGTGCGGGTGGACTTTTCATGTTGTTGTTTTAAATGCTCCCGCCTTTGAAGAAACCACTGGAGCATGTCTAGATCGTTAAAGCCTGAAAAAGGATGATGCCCATCTCTTTCTGCCGTATCTAAACGCTCCTGTAACGTATGAATCGAAATGTCTGAAAGACTCTTTTTCCATGCATGGCTCTGAACCTCTTTCGTTATTCCCATCAGTTCATGCATACCTGTATCCCTCACTTTTATTATCCATTTATTAATAAGAAAAAGTATAATAATTATTTTCATTATTTGTGGTTATACATTACATTATAACAAACTTCAAGAGTTAACTAATTATGAAAAACCTAAATAAATTCTATATTTATTTAGGTCTTCCTTAATTAATATAAAATTAGATTCAAAAATTATAATAATATTGTTAGATTCAAACATTAAATCTATAATGATTATATAAGAGAAATTTAGAATTATACTTATTTAAGAAAACATTATATATTATGATAGATATATGAAATAAATAGTTAATCATGAGATAAAAATATATATAACAATAAAAGATAAAAGGTGAAGAGAAAAATAATGAATAAACAAAACCATGAAAAAAACACGCAGACTGAATCATATGAAATGGGGGAAACGGTTTTTGTTCTCCAAACATGTACGGAAGAAGAAGACCCAGAGAGTTTTCACTACTTTAAACAATTTGAAAAAAAAGAAGGCGTGATTTTGGAAGTGATCGAACACCCACGTCTCCAATATCGTGTAAAATTTGGTCAGGCGGAAGCAGTCTTGTATCATGAGGAATTGACGAATGGGAACCAACGGGATGTTCCAATAACAGGAACGGATCATCAAGAAGGATGGGAGGGAGATAAAGTGGAATGGTATACACAAAAAGAAGTAGCGGATTTATTAGGCGTATCCAAGGCAACGGTCTACCATTATGGAAAGCAGAAGAAAATCATTAAGATTCTGGACCCACATCGATTACATCGAGAGGCTCGTTATCAAAAAGCGGAAGTGGATCGATTAGTATCTGAGAAACAAACTTTACCTACTGGCATGAGTCCAAATGATGTGGCAAAGAAATTGGGATTATCTGTACAAAGTGTTTATAAGTATATACAAGATGGTTCGATAAAAGCTAAGGCTGTCCCGTATGGTGATGAAAGAATCACTTATGTCATTTCGGAAACAGCCTATCAGGAAGCAGAGAAATCACTCAAACCAACTGAAACACTGCGACCAAAAAAATATGAATATTATGATTCGAAAAATGACATTGCTTTGTATCAAAGATTTCAATCGTCTAAAATACCAGAGGCACGTGTGGTTCGTAATGAAGATAATGTATTTGGTTTCTACCTACCCAATATCCAAAAGTGGTTCACGTATGAAGAAGGAATTAACAATTATGCCTTAAAGCCGTCATACTCGATTCACCAATCTACTTTAGATTATAAGGGCTATATTGAACTTCAGATGCCAAAAAATGAAGTTGTATTTTATCCCTTCATTGACTATTTATATGAAATTTGGGGAGTGGAAAACATTCGACTTAGAGAACAAAGTGAAACAGTTTTACTCTGCATCAAGGCAGGGGAAAAGCCGTTAAAAACTGAGGTGTTTGGTATTGCTGATATCTTACCGTATTTAATCAATGGAGAAATGCATCATGAAGATGATTCGTTGATATTACGTAGTTCAAATAGAAAAACTAGTTTTGAGTTACCTATCGAATTGTTAGAAACAATTTCAGATTTAGCTGAACAAGAAGGGATTAGTATTAGTAAATGGGTTGAGCAAAAATTATCTTCGATAATAAAATAACTATATAAAAATTTTTTGCTGCGAAAATGGTACAAAGGCAATCTCAACTGGATCCTACAGGCTATACTTTACGGCCCTGAATGATTTGATTCTGTCTTCGGAAAAGGTACAGAGTCGGCATTATCTAAATTCCGGAAAGAAAAAATGATAGGTACAAGAAGGCAGGTAACCCCACTTTCAGTAATTTATTTACTTCATAACAAAATGGATGAATATTTAAGTCCGGCTGGCGGCAACAGGTCGGGCTATTTGATGTTAAAACATGTGCGAGGTTGTCGGAGATTTATTCTTAAACTAAACACTGGATTATACGTTTACAAATTAATAAAAATGGTAATATATATATTCTATTGTGATTTCTAAACGAAAAAGTGAGATTTATACATGAGAAAGGAGTTTATTTTTTGAGTCCATATGATTTATTATTAGAGCCTGTTTTAAACCTTTTAACCTGGTCTTCAAAAAAGGAAGAGTATTTAATAACAAATAAGAAGAAGATATACTTATGTTTATTTAGGCTAATGATAATTGTTCCGATTTATTTGTTTATTTATATAGTCTCATATGTCTTAGTATCTCTTTTTGGAACCACTGATCTTCATAACAAAGGGCCTATTGTTAAGTTCTATCTCTCTATTATTCTTCTTTTACCTTTATTACTATTACTATTATTAAATATCCTACGAGAAGAGAATATTAGCGACAAAATAATGAAATTTTTTCTAACTTTCTTAATCACAAAAGATAGCGTAGGTATAGATTTTCTTCCTTTAAAAGTTGCATTTCATATGGTTGGGGGAGCAGTTTATATTTCATTAGCCTCGTGGCTCTCATATTATGTAATTCTTTATTCAAACATAAATTTATATAAGTACATTAGTCAAGAAGGATATGTAAATAGCTTATTCGTATTCTTAGTGATATTACACTCCTCCATTTACGTTTTTGTATTATTTTATGGATCCCCAGAAGAAACTGAAAAACAAAAGTTTAAAAAGTTAAGAAGGAAATTTCTTTTATGGCTTATTTCAATGATAATTACTATTGGATTTGTTGTGATATCTATTTTTAAGGGTTATTCAACATTACATCCATTTTATTTTATCTTTATTATATTAATTGCTATGGAAAGAACCATAGCCAATTATAAAGCTTTAACGGAACATTTGTCTTCGCAAGGTTTTTATGAAGAGTGTTTAAAAGGGTTTAAAGGAGAAAATTAAAAATATAAAAGAAGAAAAGTTAAGGTCAACAAATCCTCTTTATGCGTTTTTTATGACGATTGCTGAAAATCAGCATTGTTATTTTTTTTGCTTAAAAACACAGTTGGAAGGTGCGCGAAAATACGAAGGCAGTCGTCATTGTATATAGGGGGCGTAAAACTTTTGTCCGAAAACGAAAGGTAGCGCCTATTATACAGTAAGGACAAATAGTTTCAGGAAAAGTGCGCGACTTTAGACTCTCGCGCCTATTATTTTATGAACACGTCCGAAAAAAGAAAAAGCGGCGGCATTGTTTGTAAGGGGCAGAAATTTTCAGTAAAAAAACTAAGGAGGAATCGAAATGGAATATTCACCAGAACAACTAATAAAGCACTTTGGCGATCCAACCGGCTTTTCGCGTATATCCAATACACTCGTCCATTTTTATACACTTCTGGACGGATTCGATGTTACAATAGCGGGCTTATATGCGTTTCTCCGTTCTTGGCGAAACACAACCAACGAAGATATTCGCGGCATTGTTTCATTCCCACGAATATTTGCATTTGCAGGCACAATCGGGGCTTGGGCGCTCATAAGAAGAAGTTGTGCATCCGCTATTGATGTATTTTAGTGCGGTGGAGACCTTAGAATAATCTATAATATATTTATCTTCGTTTATTTTTCATCTTTTATGTTCAGATCTACTTGTGGCGGGTTAGGGTATAATTCATTAATTAGCAGTACCAGAGCTTCATTCAATTCATATCGTTCAATTTTCCCTTTGTACTCTAAATTACGGATGTAGTCAATAGTACTATCTAGGTTATCGAATACGCGATTCTCTTGTTTTGGTGATATAGATGTAAGATGAAGATCATGTAGCCTATCAAAAAAATTAGGAAAGCCCTCTGCTGAAAGAAACTTGTTAAAAGACTCTCTCATATCTTTCCTCATGTAGCTAGCTTCATTTTCAGGATCTGTAATTTCTCTTATGGCTTTTATCGCTTCGCCATTCAAGCCCATATAAGAACACGCCTTTTCCAATGAAAATGAATCTTCATCAGTTTCACCAGTGAGATAGCCAATATCTAGACGAAGGAAATCTGCAATTAAAAGCATAGTATCGTATTTTGGAAAGCCGACTTCTCCATTTTTAATTTTGGCTCCCGTATTCACCCATCGGCTAACATCTTTTTGGCTATAACTAGTTCCATATTTATTGTTTAAGGCTTCAGCAAAGGATGCCTGAGTATATCTGCCTGCATCCATACACTTTTTTAATCTACTTTTCCAGTACGTCGCCTTTTCTTTTAATAGGTCATCCATATTATAATATTCCTCCATTTGAGACAAATTATATACCTTGCGTAAGTCTTGTGCAACTTAAAATTTCGCGCTACTATTATATTAGAAAATCCGAGAAGAACAGCAGAAAATCGAGGAGGTGCTTACATGGAAACCCAATTCATACCCAATCAGAATATGACCGGGGACGTAAGAAAAAGTAAGAACAAAAGCTTTTTTGAAAAAGCTAAAGAACATAAGAAGGAAGTAGTAATTGGAACAGCAATTGTGTTTTCGGTGATGGGAACGATCCTTTTTGTTAAAAACAGTGCAGTTATTAAATCATCCATCAAGTCATCGCTCGTAGAAGAAGTCTTTACCAAAAGTATAGAAACGAAAAATAATGTCAGTCCGTTAGTTTCAGAACCTATTGAAAAAAGTATCATGAGTGAATTTCCAATTGATAATACGATCAACGTTAGAGGACATATTCGAAATCTTCCTGAAGGCTGTAATCCGTCGACTAACAAAGTTGAGTTAGCGTCAAAATATGGATATTCATTAGAAGGACATCAAACATGGGTAAACGCTTATACAAAGGCATCTGCCTGAGTAAAGAATAAGATGTGAGGAGTGAAATTAGGGATACATGTGAAAACTCTCAACGATCGTTGTCTGGCGGCGTTTTAACTCTTCCTTGGGAAGACGGAGATAAAGCTCATGCATACGTCACATGCCCATACTGTGGACATGAGAATATTAAATACGGTTTTGGCGGAGATGATGACTAGAGGTAATTCTCATCTTGAAAGGAGAAAAATAATATGATATGCCCAAGATGCGGAAAGCATTTTAATGTAAGCGAAACAAGATCAAGTTTTAATCATTATTATAGTGGTAGTGCTGAATGGGATTATGATAATGATCTATCAGAACGTTTATGTGAAGATTGTGCCGAGGACGATGTAAATTCTAGATGGATGGATGGAACTCTTAAAGCTGCTGATGAGGACCCATCTCCAGAAGATCAGAAAAAATGGTGGAATTTAAAAAAATGAGCATTTTCTTCATAAATGAGTAAATTTCATAAATCATAGCCCTTGTGGGACAAGGTTTTTGAACGTGCCGCTAAGACTTATCTTATCTGAAGACCTGATAGATAAACAGGATAACACTATCCTACTCTTCATTCGGGGAGGGGAAAGACCATTAACGACAAAGGGTTTCGTTGCGACTGATATCCTGCCATTTTTAACAAAAGGAGAGATCCATAATAAAGAGGGTAATTTGATTTTGCGAAGTTACTATCGAAAGAATAGTTTGGAATTACCTATTGATCTTTTATAAAGTATGACAGAGTTAGCTGAACGAGACGGAATTATTATGAGTAAGTGGGTAGAGCAAAAATTATCATCACTACTAAAGTGATTTTTAATGAAGAAATGATTTATTGGCTAATGAGAATGAGGTTATAACCAGAGTGTGACTAACATTGTTATAAGAAATATTTATGTACTGCATGTAAGAGAAAAGGATTTTTAGATGTGATGGTATGCCAAAAATTATAGAAAATTAGGACGGATACTCGTTAGTCTACTCCCTCTGATTTAATGGTCAGGGGGAGTAATTTTTGTAGGAGTAAATGTTGAATGAGTAACATAGGAGGATTGATAGGGCGTTTAGTATCAATCAGGCTAAATAATATCACAAGTAAATGAGGTTTTTCATTATTATTGAATTTATATAACCATGCTTTATTAACGTTTGATATAATTATGTTATAAGAGCGACTTTGTCTAAAGATTTCAAATAGCCCCATCTATTTTTTTGTGAAAATACTAGTAACAGTATTGTTTTACTTCCTTATAATTAATTCTTTTCAATAGTCTAACTTGTTAATAAAGTTTTTAATTTACTGGTACTAGCTTTTTATTATAACTTTTATTGCTAAAATCATTCTGCTTGTAGTAATACTATTCTATTACTTTAAAGCAGATTGGATTAATTATGGTTAACACTACAAGTCTAATCCTGATTGTTGAGGTTATGGGTTTTGAAGTGTTACCAAAGGCATTTGAAAATAGCTTGGTATAGAAAGATGATTAAACAGGTATGAGAAGGTGAGTGATTAGGGTGAGAGTTGTTGACAGGAATTTTGATTTTAATGCTTTCGCATTGTCAATTTCTACAGTTATGGAATTGAAAAATTATACTTCTTTAACTGATTACGCATTTAGGCAAGATGGAAATATTGAAGGTCAAAGAAGTGTTATATCTAAATCGGCAGCTGCAAGCAAAATTAGGGATAGAATGATAAAAGACTTCAAAAACGGAGGAATTTTTCCCCCTGTTGTTTTAGGTTTAATTGTAAAGGATGAAGAATTACAAAATTTAAAGGAAGCAAGTGATTTAGACACTGACTTTAATCAAATATTTGAGAACTATCCTGTTGAAGATATTTCGATAATTGATGGTATGCAACGAACTAATATATATAGAGGCTGTTTAGAGGGCAATGAAGGTAGGGAAATTCGTGTTGAGTATTGGATCGCTACTAGCATTAATAAACTTCTTTATAGAATGTTAGTTTTAAATACTGGGCAAGTTCCTTGGAACGTTAGAAGACAAGTTGAAGTTATTTATAAACCAATTATTACAACAATAAAAGAGATGATAGAAGGTAAGGATAGCGAATTATATTCAAAATTAAATTTTTACGACATTAACGACAAAGGTCGTAGGACTAATTCAGGTGAATTCCATAAGAATCAGATTGTAGATTTATTTTTGGTGTATAGTCTTAGAAATGAAAAAACTGATATCTCTACTCAACTAGCTGAGGAATACAAAAAATTAGATTTGCTGGACTCTTTGGATCAATCAATAAGTTTAGATAAATTCGTAGATATCTTTATAGCTATGTGTAAGTTAGATATTGCACTAGGGAATCTAGACTTATCGGAAATTGAGTTAGAGGGAAGATTTACTAATGGAAAGGATCTATTTTCTAGTCATCCTGTTAGAGTAGGTTTTGTTGCTGCCGCTACAGAGATTATAATCGGCAGAAAGGGAAGAGAGAGAGATCCTGAGCAGTCGAAAGAAGCATTAATTAGATTTAAAGATAATATTGATGAAATCATATCTAAGTTAGATGCAGATAAATTTTCAATCGATGAAATAGAGGAATTTTTAGACTTCCAAATGCTAAATCAATGGCTTGCAACTCTTCCTAAGAGTAAGGTAGGAGAAGAAGAGAGAACAGGATTTAAGAAAGCTTTTACTATGATGTTTGAAGAAAAAGAAGGCTTTATTAAATTAGGCGAATATTGGATGAAAATCTAAATGGCTAGAAATATTATTGAAACCATAACAAAAATATTTGACAACTTAGAAAGTCAAATAAGTGATGAAGATAAAATAAGAATTTTACCTGCCAAGCAAAGAACTATTTCTCCCTCCTATCCTGAGTCTATGAAAAATAATATGAAAGTCCTTATAAATAGTAAAGTTAGTTATAAAATTCTTTTAAATAATAAAACAAACGTTTTTGGACTTGCTTTTGATAATAAGACATATGTCTTAATACCAGGAGAAAGTCAATTAGAAAATGGATTTTCGCCTGGTTTTTTGTTAAAAGCTTCGGACAATAAGGATTTTGCTGATGGGTTTAAACTAATTGCAATTTCAGAACAACTAGTAACATTAAATTCTGATATTGATTTAAGTTTAAATCTAATAGATAAAGTATATGGTTTAAACCCTGATGAAGAACTAAAAATTGAATATGATATTAATGAAGTTTTATCTTTCTATCCAAATTTTGAAGTTTGGGAAATAGACAAAGAAATATTTGATATTAACAATGAGAATGATTTATATAGGATATACATATTGTGGAGGATTAGTAATGAGAAAGAGATGGTAGACAGACATAAATTCTCACTGGAATTTTCATATAATACATTAGAGCAGTTTGTGAAATTAACTCAAAATCCCAATAGTAAGCATATTGCAAAAGTATTATATAGAGCAGTATCATCTACTAGTTGGGAACATTGCTACTTAGAGTTATACAGGTGTATTGAAAATTTATATTCAGTCTATCATATAGATTATTTACAGGACCGATTAAAAACAGATACGAATGATATTGCAAATTCTCTTGAGGACATAGGTTTTAGAAGTCGTGAGGTAAATGATGTAATAAAAATATTTAGGAAATTAAATATAAACCAATATTTATTAAAAAAGTTAAAAGAAGAAGTTTTTAATAATAAAACTTCCGAAAAAATTAATATAAGCCAAGATACACTTAAGAGTTTAAAAGAGTTAGTCCAAAATAAAACGACTAAGTGTGAGTCTGATATTAGTTTGTTATTTAGTAAACTTGAGAAAGAATTTAATAGAAACTCTAATGAAAGCTTACTTGACATTGCCGAAAAAATGGCAGAAAAGTTATATGAGATTAGATGTAATATCGCTCATTTAAAGTATAAGCATAATCATGTTGATTTTGATGACAATCAATGGAATGAAGTTATCTTTATTATTCTAAATATAATTGAAGAACTATATGATATATATGGAAAGCGCCTAGAAGAATTAATTTGATAAAAACCTCATTTAGAGACATTACGGAGAAGCTCATCATAAAAGGTTTGTTAGGAAGAGCTCTGTATTGATTTCGTATCTATTCAGAAAATTTCTCGTTATTTTGTAGTGAGAAACTATAGAAACAACGATGTCCATGTGGATCATAGGTCATCCGAACGGCGGAAGCATTGTTAAACAATGTTTTTGCCGTTTTTTAATACCCTCAAAATATGCTAAAAAGCAAGCAAGGGAAGGATACCTTGCATCTCAAGGGAAGAGGTTACTTTAAAGTAGTTTTAAACAGTTGTTTAAATTTGTTTAAAATATTTTAGGGAGCTTCTTTATGTCTATAACAGGTAAAAGAGGACAAGTAAAATTAACTCGGAGTAATGTAGATACAATTAGTAAAGGCGAAACATTATATGAATTATTCAATATCTATACAAGAAGCATTACTACAAAACGTTCTCCACTTATCTATAGGAATACACTTCATTTCATTTCCAGATGAAGTAACAATGAATACAAATAGAGAATTGATGAACACTTCAAAAAGGAGCACATACAGCACCAGAACAATCCTAACGTGAAGGATTGGGGAAAAAAAAGGTAAAAGGTGTGTCTATCGCCACTGTAAACTCCATTCTTAGGCATATGAAGGCATTCTATTACTTCCTTATTGATGAGAAATATGTTGGAAGCAATCCTTTGCTTAATATCAAGCAATTTAAGGAAGTAAGCGAAATTAAATCACTCACTATCTAAAACAGCCCGACCAACTCTCATATGCAGGGTTTAGAATAAATTACTTCATGATGTTTCTTTTACTTGATACAGGTATGAGGATAAGTGAAGCGATTGGTCTTAGAATAGAGGATATAGTCCTCAAAACGAATGTGATTGAATTAAAAAGTGCTACTACGAAGAATAGAAAAACAAGATATGTTTCGATTGCTCAAAAAACAAATAAGATACTTAAAGAATAGCTTGCTGAAAAAGAAAATTTTTCAACGCAAGTATTGAGATGGTAAGAAAATATGTCAACATTACAGACAAGAACATCTTTTCTCAACATAATAATTAAAATATAGAAATGGGTATGGGTTACATTTCCAGAATAAATACCATAAAATTATTTTACCTTGGTTAGCCATAATATGGATTTTTTATAATTCCATGCAATATATTAAACATATTTGCTTTTAATCCAATTTTTTAGTAACATAAATAATTCATTTATTTTTCATGCAAATAATTTAAGATTAGTTTCTTAAATTATTTATCATTGTTAAATAACTTTAAATTAACATGTATGTTCACATAAGTTGGAGTAATACTAAATGTGGGATATAATATTTATGTTGAATATGTCTACTACAAATGAGGTTACGCACTATGATAAAGAATATCCTTAAAACATTGATAATAACTTCATGTACTGGTGAAAAAAGATTTAAACCAGAGAATGAATTAATACAAGATGATTTTAAAACAAATGAAACATTATCCAAAAGAGAAAAAGAACTAGAAGAATATGAATCAAATGCATCTGACTTATACACTGGAATGCAACATTTAAGATTAATGGAAGGGATTGACCTGTTAAGAGAAAATTATGGAAATGATATAGTGGATTTATCCATTATCTCAGCTGGTTATGGATTAATTAGTGAAAGGAAAAAAATAGTTCCATACGAAGTTACTTTTAACAATATGAATAGTAAAGAAATTAAAGAATGGTCTGACCATTTACAAATCCAAAATTCAGCGAGTAATGAATTTAATAAGTATGACTTAATCATATTTTTATTAGGTGATAAATATATAAGGTCGCTTCAACTTCCAATTAAAGGTTTAAGAGGAAATCAAAAACTAGTGTTTCTTGCTAGTAAAACCAGTAAAAAATTTATTCCTGATAGTAATCCATACTACTTTTTAGAAGTAGGACAAAATGATGCAAAAGAATTTAGTTATGGTTTAGTTGGACTAAAGGGGTTTTTGTTTAAACTGTTATCTAAAGAGATAGTAACCCACGGAAAAGATTTTCTAAATGAAATCTATAATAATCCAACAGTAATCATGGATGCCTTAAATAAGTACAGAGTAAAAGATAATAGTAACCAGCAGCTTTCTTTATTTAATGAAAAAGAAAATGATATACAATCCTCTAACAAGAAAATGAAAGATAAGAAAAAGAAAGATACCCAATTAGCCCAAGTAAATATTTCTATTCCCGAGTCTCAATATGCTAAGAACTATGAATTACA
Source organism: Peribacillus sp. NPDC058075 (assembly GCF_042885195.1). Classification (NCBI taxonomy): domain Bacteria; kingdom Bacillati; phylum Bacillota; class Bacilli; order Caryophanales; family Bacillaceae; genus Peribacillus; species Peribacillus sp. NPDC058075. The sequence goes on from NZ_JBHVSL010000004.1 coordinate 110,947, forward strand.
CAATCTTAAATTCTTTATGCCTGAAAATGATGATAGAGTGGATCCTAATTTTAATTTTATTACAGAAGAACATACGAAAGATAGAGACCCTATTTCTGATGATGTTTATGCACATGAAATATATGATAAACCAAACTATGATGGAGTCCTTATCTCTAAAATAAATATTGATCAGACAAAAACTAGAAAAGAGCAAATATTAAATGCTGGTGGATTGCATAAATTCTTGAGACTTCCAAATAACATTCCATTATATGGTGATTGTGGCGCATTTAGCTATATACAGAAAGAAAAGCCACCATATGAAACAGATGAGATTCTTGACTATTATGAACAGATGGGTTTCGATATAGGTACAAGTATTGACCATTTAATCATAGGGAAAATTGCTGATAATGAGGAAATGAGAGAATTCCGTTATCAATTAACATTAAAAAACGCCAATGATTTTATTGAAAAACATAAAGAAGGTAATTATACATTTATTCCATCAGGAATTGCTCAAGGGTGGGACGTTGAATCATATCGTAACTCCTTTACAGAACTAATTAAAATGGGCTATCGTCATATCTCCCTTGGGGGACTTGCACTTGCAAAATCAGAGGAAATATTAGAAATCTTACATGCGATTGCACCAATTGTGCCAGAGTATCTAGAAATTCATTTGCTCGGTGCTGCAAGATTAGATTATCTTGATGTATTCCATAAACTTGGAGTAACTTCTTTTGATTCTACCGCTTTCTTAAAGAAAGCTTGGGGAGGAGCAACTGGAGGGAATTATTTTACTCAAGATAAAAATAAATACGCAGCCTTACGTATCCCACAGGCTGATGAAAAGAAGAATGCGCGTGTTAAGGAACTTGTAAATAGAGGAATTGATACTATAGATGGTTTTATTAAACTTGAACAAAAATCTTTAGGGAATGTGAGAGAATTTGATTTAGGAAAAATAGACGTAACCAGTACGGTTGAAACTGTACTTGAATACGATTCCTATTTTGAAACATTAAAGGACTATAAACAAAAATATAAAAAGGAAAAAGTCATAAGAGATAAATATATTTCTGAGAAGTTAAATATAAGTGAGCAAGAATTAGATCGTATTGAAAAGGACTTATTAAAAATATTGAAAGAAGTAAACAAAAAGAAAGAAATCATCGGTATGGAGGAATATCTTTTAGGAGATATAAGCTTCCATTCACTTATTAGTAGGAATGAAGCTCTCTTTAAAGATGCCTTAGATAATGTAACTTTAGAGCATATGAACAAACTTAGAATTGTAGAAAAGGAAGCTATAGAGGTAAAGAATTTGCCTTTATTAGAAGCAACATTAAAGGATTTCTTTGTTGAAAATTTTGATCGTATATATTCAACTAATAAATTAAGACCGCTTTACCATGAAGTATTAACTGACAAACCATGGAAAAATTGTTTTTGTTTTGTCTGTAGAAATGTAGGTGTTGAAGTAATTATTTTTCGGGGAAATAATAGAAACCGGAGAAGAGGTTTTCACAATACGTATGTTTTTTACAATCAATTAAAGGAAATTGTTAAACAAAAGGAAGGATCATTCTCTTGATCTTTCCTTTTTTACTTTTAATTTTACCAACAATAGGGAAACATGTTTATCCCAAAAAAGGATTAAAAAAATATCTATAGAAAATAATATATAATAAATGAAATAATTATTTATTAAATTTATTAAATTATTTACAGCAATAAAGTGTATATTACATGGTAGAAGTCCTTGCATTTTTTTAAAAAAATTTAAAACATGGTGATAAAATTGATTAGTTTAGAAATAAGCGGTGTACAGAAAATAGATATAAAAGAAAACAAGTCAATATATAGTTATATTGCTACCAAAGAGGAAATATTAAGTTGGAACATAAGAGAGTCAAAAAATCCGTCCTACTATTTGGATGGATTAATAATTATTATATGTAAAACTATAAATGAAAATAAAGAAGGTGTACATCTTACTATTGAGATAGTAGATCCGATTATTATTAGCAAATTTACGAAAAAGGAAAGGCAAGAAAAACAATACTTAATTTTCAAAGTGGAAAATTTACCGGAGATACTTCTTAATTCATTCATTAAAAGTAGTAAACTTAATAATTTAGTTGAAATGAAAAGTACTAACTTGAGTAAAAATTCCTTAAAACTTATTACCTATTCTTCACTCGAAAATTTAATATTCGAAATTTTCGAGTTCAGTAATTATTCAAATACAGATGAACTTGGTAGTTTGTTCAAAGACTATTTTGAGCAGTTAATTAAAGTGAATAGTCTTTACTTTCCAAATAGTTTACGTGAAGTTCAGGAAATAAAAGAGAAAACAGTTATACATAATTTAAACTCTTGGTATATATTGTTATGCTTTTTTAAAGAACAATTGGAAGATAATGTTGTTGATATTCAAATACCAAACCTAACAATGGAAATTAAATATAAAAATTGGACTGGAACATTTTTTGACCGAGAAAATCCAATATGGGAGGAACTTTATCCTAATTCCAGAAAAAATTATCCTTCCAAAAAAATCAAAATTAAAACTTATAATCATTGGAAAAAATTAACAAAAGAATTGCCTTCAGAATAGGGCAATTTTTTTGTTTGGAAATTATCTTTAATAATTCCAACTATAGGTATATAATTAGTTTATCACGTATCTTCACGTATCATTTAAAGGGGTGGGTAATTTGGATTTTTACGTTAGTTGGTCACATAGCGATGCTATATTTAGTGATTATTTTGATTCTTGTCCAATGCTAATTTCAGCCATTCCGGAAAATAAAAATACCCTTAAAAGATTTTCTAACTATCCAAGTAAGTTAATCATTGATTCAGGGGCATTATATTATGCCCAAAAAAAGGGGATTAAGAGTCTAAAAGAAATAATGGACACACAGATGTTTTTAATCGATTCTATACCTGATACTCTCCCAATTAAAATAGTACATTTAGATGAGCCTTTATTAGATAAAAATTCATTATCTGAAAAATATGACTCCGTTGAAAGAACGTTATTTAATGCTTTGGAACATATGAAATTATTTAATTCTATTAAATCTCCTAAAAATGTTTCAATGATTGGTGTAATACAAGGGTATGATTTTCCAAGTATTCAATATTCGATTCATGAATTGAAAAAAATGGGGTATACCAGTTTTGGCTTAGGATCATTATTGAATAAATCTGCAAAAGAACAAATTAAATATATAAAATATGCCTCAAGTTTTGTTAGACCTGAGAATTTACATATATTTGGGGTTACCGGAATTGAACAAATTAAACAAATGGCAAACTTGAAAATATGTTCGTTTGACTCGAGTCGACCCACTATGGCAGCAGCGTTCTTTCAGGTAATGTATAGTAACCCTTTTAGAACTTATGTAATATCATCGTCCAAAGTAAATAAACCTCAAAAACGCATAGAAAAACCATTAAATTGTAATTGCCCAATATGTTTAGTAAATCCACACGACATACTAAATATCTCCCATCGATATTTTATGAAGAAGCGATCTGTTCATAATTATTACCATCTAGTTAAAACAATTGAAAATATAAACAATGTAGAAGGAGGAAATATTGGTTACAAGCCTGGGTAGATCATTTGTCTTGTTTAAGATTATTTTTATTTGGACAAATAGTATCAAAATATTCTACGAAAGGTGTGTAGAGAAATGTCATTGTTCCAGATTTGTTATGGGCCAGAAATTCATTCAGTATTTCATACCATTCAAAAGTACCCTAATATTAGAATGAGTGATTTAGTAAACAAATTTCAATATAAACCTAAGGGTGACATAACTTCGTTAATAGAAGCAGTTCTTCAATTCTTACAAGCATTAGAAGTTATAGATATTGACAAAAACAAACAAATATCTACAAAAGAAACTCGCTTGGATTTTATAGACATTCATCTTCGTTTTAATACGATTGCAGATAATTTAAATGACCCATCAAATCCAAATTATGTTTTTACAACAATGTTCTTTGACTTATTTGTAAAACCTAATACTCTATTTATTCACGATTTACATTTTGAAACAAATAATAGATTTAAAAGTACCTCAATAAGTCAAGAAAAAATTAATGCGTGGAAAAGGATTATGGAATACTTAGGATTGGGTTATCGCTATAATGGGGGGTTCTACGCTCTACCTCAATATAAGTTAATTAAACATTTAATAAATTATATTGGGGATTGGGAGGGTCCACTTCACCTATTTTTTGAAGATAAAATACACCCAATAATACCATGCGTATATAAAGGAAATGTATACAATGGAGTAATTTATAGTATCTTAAATTTAAATGATTCTCACAAAATCCAGTTAACAAGAAAACAAGATTTACCATTTCAGGCTTATGGTGAAAAGAAGGAATGGAATTGGATTACAGTAAGGAGTGAGGCGAGTGTTACCTTGTTTAAATAAAAGTTCTATCAAAAACCTATATAATACGGCCGATGAGAGATACAATTTTTCACCTGAATTTTTTCGTGAGACACATTATCCTCAAGTTTTGAATAGTTACTATAAGAATGAATTAATTGAAAAAATGACCGAAGCCCAATTACTAGAAGAACTTGAAGAAGATCATTCATATGGAAATAGAGTTTTTGTGATTTTTGGTTCTACTGGTTCAGGTAAATCAGAGCTCTTATGTTGGGTTAAAGATCAGTGGGAATTTAAAGGAAACACAAGGCCGATAATAAGAATTTCACGAAGTGAACTTAATCCACAAATGTTGGTAAAGAAGTGTTATGAGTCAGTCGGTCTAGAAATGGAAGATATAATAATAGATGAAAAGAAATGGGATTTATTAATTAGTAAACCCATTACCATTATTAATCAGATGGTGTGGACAACAATGTCGGAATTTTTCGAAAGTGATGATGAAATTGTGCCAGCTACTATGCTACTTAGACCAGTGATTGAAAAAAACATTTTAAAATTCAGTAGGCAAATAAAAAAGGGTAAATTATCAAATCCTTTAGAAATAATCACAGAACAAGAATTTTCGTTATTAATAGAGAATACAACTTTACCAATACAACTTAGTTATAATAAGTTAAGAGACTCTTTATTAAAAAAGTTGGACCATTTCTTATTCCAAGGAACGGATATAATAACTATATTTAAAAGATTATCATCAATTCTCACAAAACAAAAGATAAGACCTGTTATCCTGATCGATGATCTTGTTCAATCGTTAAATCTTTATTCTGCAGAAGTTTTGGATTATTTTATTACTCTTGAAGAAGGAAATTGGGACGTTGTTATAGGACTAACACCAGGGGTAATAGAGGGGAATAATTTTGAGACTGGTTTAAAAAATAGAATCAAGAATTTAGATACGATAGATGACCGGGTTAAAAAACTTTGGTTATCAGACGAATCAGGGAGAAATTCTTTTTCCATAGATCGAGATAAAGCGTGTAACTATATAGAAAATTATTTGACTGCATTAAAGAAAGCAAACGGATATGAGTGCTCCAATAAATGTAAACATGCTAAGACCTGTACTAGTCTTCTAGTGGGTCCAAAGACAAGTTTAAAAGAAATCCCTTTAAATCAACCCCTAATTCAGCGTATCTATGACGCTGTACCAGACGGAAAAGGTTTATTACGGTACATGGTTATCCATTTAAAAGAAATCCTTTCATTTTTTTATAGAGGGATGGACAAAGATACAGCAAAAATTAAACATTACTTCTACAGAGATGTTTATGCCGAACATGAAGATACTCTAATTAAAGTAATAGCTGAAATGTATGCAGATTCAAAAAGTAAGGATATTACCATCCCAAGTGAATTACTTAAACATTTTAATCCCAAATATAATGATAATATTACAGTTAAACTTAAAGTTATAAGTACATTTACAAATAATATATTTGATGAAGAGCCTACATTTAAAAAAAGTCCAAAGGTAAACCATATTAGGGATTGGATAGAAGGTCAAAATGTAAATGACCAATTACTTGAGCCAGTTAGAGCGGGTGTAGCAACAATTATAAATGAGGTTGTAAAAGGAACTTCATTTGGACGAGACTATACACCAAGAATGACTAAGTCCACTTCTACTATTCAAAGAACAGAGGTAATAAATAGGTTTAAGTATCCAATTACTTTTAAAGAAAATAATAAAAAAAATCAAGTGGTTGTTCAAAAACATATCAGTCTGCTTAACATAGCCAATTATCAACAGGTAAAACTTCAAGATAGACCTGAGATATTTAACGAACTAGCTAATAATCATAATGTGGCACAATGGATATATCTCGGAGAGAAACTTAAAGATCAATGGAATTTGGAGATAACACAGGAATTAGGAATGGAATTGGAGCATTTTGCTTATCAATTAAAAAAATATATAACTAAACTTATTAAATTGGGTGAAAGCGAGTGGATTTCTCAAATAGAGTCACCTATTTCACCTGACATACAAGAGAGTGTAGAATTATTATTTTTAGATTGGTTCTCTTTGCGGGATAATATGATAGATTATTATAAACTAGATTTAATGAAGGAAGATTTGAACTTTGAAAAATGGTTATTAACCATAAATCCCTCAAAAGTATTAAATAAATATAGTTTAAAAAATGTACCACTTCAGACCTTCATTTTAAACTTACAAGGAAATATAAAAACCTCTTTTCTCCAAGTTATTCCTATAATAGAAGAGAAAATAAAACAAATGAAATCATTCAAAGATTTTATTAAGATACATTCCGAAAACTATTATGAAAAGCTAATGGAAATTATTCATACTGACTATGTAGATAAGATTTCACTAGATTACTTACTAAGATTAGATGATCTAGAAAAATGGTTTTCTAGCAACCATGAACAATATTATAAAGAATGGAAAAAACAACGACTTTTAGAGGAAAACATAAACAACATTTTGACATTGCTAGAAGGGAATAACGCTCTTTCTTACAATATTGATACAATTGATAAATTTCAACATTACTTGGTAAATAAATTAAATATAAGGAAACAAGTTTCATATCATCTACTTAACCTTATTGAACATGGTCATACGCAATTACCTAAAAAACAATGGAGAGGTATATTAAAGGAATTGGATGAACACTCGCCACATCTTTTTGAGAAGATTTTAGTTCAAATTTCTATTAGAAAGTAAATAAGAAAGGAATTTTAAAATCTTTAAGCGTGGGTAGACTATACTCCATTTTAGAAAGTTATACTGAAACTTGTAATAAATTTAATTTCAGACTATTCTTAAATTTATTTAAAAACAGATGGATTTATCCATCTGTTTTTTTGTTTCAAATAATGACCAACTTATATATTGATTTACAAAATATGATTTAAAAATAGTATAATAGATACATTAACTTATTAAAATAAACATGTCATATAACCTATTGTGAGAATACTTTACTAATAAAGAAATTTTTAGGGGGAAATTATGCTTAAAGAAGGTATGTACGTACGGTGTCCGCTTGACAATGAACACCCTGAAAACCCTCGAATGTTTATACTAGGTGAAATTATTAATATAAATTCGTTTAGTCACGAAGTAACTGTCTCGTTTCATGATCCACATGAAATGAAAAGTGTTTATGGAGTTCCAAGTATTGAAAATTATAGTATTGATGATGTGGATCATGTTGAAGTACAAATAAACTCTAAGGTACGTGTAAAATCTCTTTCCTTGGATGGGACTGTTATTAATACGTCTGGTGAAACTCCAGACGGATATCACAATTATTATATCCAATTGTATCAGGACAAAAATCCAAGTATTGTCGTCATTGACGAAAGTGATTTACGAATCCCGTTTACTCAATCTAACATTCACCCACTGCAACAAATTAAAAATTACGAATTGCACAATCCGGTTTGGTACAAGCACCGAAGCATCGTTTCAAAGTCTGTACACAAGTTAAAAAATGCGACCTATGGGTTTGACACGTTGTTAGGTTCCCGTGTGTTTTTACTCGTTCATCAAGTCGATACGATTATACGTGCGATTGTGGAGCATCCATGTCGCCTCATGTTAGCCGATGAAGTTGGATTAGGGAAAACGATTCAAGCCGCTGTCATTAAAAAAGGGCTTGAACAGCGTTTAGGTAAATTAAAGACGCTTTTCATTGCGCCCGAATCACTCGTTCATCAATGGAAAAATGAAATTTCCTATAAATTTTGGGAAGAGATTCCAGTGTGGAAACAAGGCGACACTGTGTCAGGAAATCAATTGATTTTCCCGCAAGAAAAAATAAATACTGTCCAAGGAAAAAATATTCTTGGGATGGAATGGGATTTATGTATTGTAGATGAAACGCATCAATATATTCGTTTAGAAGCTGAATATGAATTACTACTTCAGTTAAGTAAAAAAGTAAATCATCTGTTACTTTTATCTGCGACACCTATTCAATCGCGAAAAACGGAGTATTTGAAATTACTTTGCTTATTAGAACCGCAAAAGTATACAGGAATGAATGAAGAACAATTTGACACACTTTTTCAAAAACATGAGTATTTAAGTGGGAAAATTCATCCACTTGTTCGTGATTTACCGGAATATCATTCGGATGACCTAGCAGAAGATTATCTCGACGAGTTAGAAGAAATTTCAGGCCGACTTGGGGATTCTTTATTAGAGGATTTAGTTGATGCGATCGAGTGTGATAGCGAAGATGAAGGGCTTGAAGCGGTCCGTTTAGTGCTTGCTTATATTGCGGAACATTATCAAATTGACCGCCGCATTATTCGTCATCGTCGAAAAGAATTATCAGACCAATTAGCAGAGCGAACGTTAGATGTTTATTCGTATCCGATGCGCGGAGCAGAAGTAAGTTATTATGAAGCTGAAGTGTATGAAATGTTGTTGGATTATTTACAAAATATTTCAGCAGTAGAAAATACAGAGCAGGGGGTTGCGTCATATTATCGTCTTTTCTTATCCGCGTTCTTTAGTTCGCCGTGGGCATTTGAAAAGGTGCTTAATCAACGAAAAGCTCATCTTGTACACTCAAAGAACGGATTTATCGCGACGAAAACAGTTAGTCTGAACGATGTAATATCTTCTGTAAAGTCGTTTACAGAAGAAAAAGAGATGCTCGCAGATCTTCTATTAACTTGTGAAAACTGGAAACTAGGGGTACAAGATGAGTTTGATAGAAAACAAGATTTATTTGATGACCCAGATTTAATTAAAGGCCGTTTAATGCGGGTTGTTGATTATGTTGTACAGTCGGTTGATGAAAAGTTTGTAATTTTCTCGAGTTGGAAAGAGACAGTTCTTGGACTTGAACCCCTATTTACTGAATTATTTGGGGAAGAAGCCGTTAGTGTTTTCTACAAAGGGATGACAGATGAACAACTGCAACATTCAGTTGACCGCTTCCAACGTGATCCACAGTGTCGTTTTATTCTTTGTGATGAGCTTGGAGGAGAAGGTCGTAACTTCCAAATGGCCGACGAACTCATTCATATTGATCTGCCGTGGTCACCGACGACGTTAGAACAAAGAATTGGTCGACTTGACAGAATAGGAAGGGATAAAGAAGTTCACTCGATTGTTTTTTATGCGGAAGAAACTTTAGAAGAAGAGTTGTTTCATTTATGGGAACAAGGTTTAGGTATTTTTAAAGAGTCCTTAAGCGGTTTGGAAATTGCGATTGGCGATATCCAAGCGGAAATGAATCAGTCACTCGTTTCGAATTTGCGGTTTGGATTATCTGAAGTGCTTGAACGCATGAACGATTTTCTTGGTGTGATGAGAAAGAAAGTAGACCAAGAGCGATACTTTGATATGGCTCGCCAATTAGACAAGAATGTCGAAGAACAACTTGTTCTACTCATTGAACAATTTGATGGGGAAAACGGTAAAAAACTGACGGATACGATGATGTCGTGGGCGAAATTAACCGGTTTACATGGTTCAAATGTAGGGAACGAAAATATCTTTGTTTTCCTAAAAGAGAGAGCCCGTATTAATTCGATGAAAAAGACGATGCTCATTCCTCCGGATATGAAACAAATTCATAAACGCTCAAAGCAAAATCAAAAAATTAATGGAACTTTCTTACGTAAGTATGCGGTCGTTCGTGAAGATCTTGTATTTTACGCACCAGGTGATCCTTTCTTTGATGCGATCGTTCATAATGCGTACAACAGTGAGTTAGGTCGTTCGACGGCTTTCTATCAAAAAAATTCTGAAATTAAATGGAGAGGCTTTGTGTTTACTTGGAACGTGTCGATAAATCCGATTCCGCTTCTGCAAGCAGGTTTTCCAATTGAAAATCTCGCCTTGGCACAAGGGTTTATTCCACTCGAACCGCTTATAACGTTTCACGGGTTGACAGAAGCAGATGACAAAGTAGATACACAATTAGTTCAGCAAGAATTTTGGAAGCCTTATGTGAAGCACGATACTGTTCATTTAGGAAAGCGAGGAGATGGTACATTTGACCGTTTTCGAGAGAAGTTCCCAAGAGACGATTGGCAGAAACGAGTAGAAGAGGCATATGAAAATAGCCAACAAAGAGTGCAAGAGCAAATTATTAAACGAATTGATACGAAACGCGCTAAAGCCGAGTTTCAACGTCGCATAGACGGGATTAAGGCGGCCAACTTGTATTATAATCGCTTTGATATTAACCATTCTATGGAACAAGAAAAATGGGCAAAAATTTTTCAAGCCTTACAAGAGGGACTAGAATCTCCAAAAATTACGCTAGATTCTGTAGCGCTCGTATGGATGGAGGGGAATAATGGATAAAGTCATTCGGATCGTCAAACAAGTGTTACGTAAACAAATGACCCCTAAAGACGGTTTAGTTGCTTTCCATCATTGGAAAAAAGAAAACCAAGACATGTTGAACCGTTCCAAAAGTACGTGCGTGTACCGACTTCTTTCCTCTCTTCAAGTCGTTGAAAGGGATAATATGTCTGGATGGTATGAAGTTGCTTCTCATTTACGCCAAGTCATCCTCATGTACAATACTCGATTTATCGTACACGCTGATTATGTACAAAACTTAGAAAAGATAAAAAGTACATTTCAACTGTCGATTGATCCGACTAACGAAGTGAATGCACTTGCGAAATATCCGGCGTGGGTTAAGCATGCTGACCAATTAAAACGTGTATTTCAGCTAGAGAGGCGTAGAGTAAATGAACGGAAAATCGGGGATCCTTTACTTTATCAAATGACGGGATTTTCACACTATTATTCGAAAGAACAAAAAGCTCTCGTTCAAACGTGTTTATCGATGAATGAAGGTGAAACACTTTTAGCATCCTTACAAACTGGGGGAGGAAAAAGTTTAATTGGGCAACTTCCTGCATATTTAGAAACAAAAGGAGGAACGATTCACGGAGGCGTTGGTACAGGGGGAACGACAATCGTTGTCGTTCCTACTGTTGCGTTAGCTTTGGATCAGCATCAAACGTCTTTAAAATATTTCCCAAAAGCGTTAAGTGAAACACATCGTCCACAAGCGTATATCGGTGGGATGAGTGAAGATCGTCGAAAAATTATTATTGAGGGGTTGCAAAACGGAACCCTTCCTTTATTATTTACGTCACCTGAAGCTTTACTACATGGATTTTTACATGAAACGTTGATTGAAGCTGCAAAGTTAAAGCGTGTGAACCGACTGGTTATTGATGAAGCACATATCGTAGTCGACTGGGGAAGCAATTTCCGTACTGATTTTCAGTTGCTCTCCGTTTTTAGAAGAAAATTACTTGAAGCGAGTGGCGGAAAGTTAAAAACGATTCTCTTATCTGCGACCCTGACAGATACGGCTACTGTGACATTAAAAGAATTATTTGTCGATAATGGAAAGTTGATTGAAATTCGAAGTGACGCTCTTCGCTTTGAACCGATTTATTTTTTAGATCAACCGAAATGTCAAAAAGTGCGTGAAGAACGAATTTTAGAAGTTATCCCGTTATTGCCCAAACCGATGATTTTGTACGTTACAAAAAAAGAGCACGCTCAAAACTGGGCTTCTATAATTAAAGCAACCGGTTTCCAATCAATTGAAACGTTTACGGGTGAAACGAGTAGTACGGAAAGGGAACGAATTTTAAACTTATGGAATGCTGATCAACTCGACATCATCATCGCAACTTCCGCGTTTGGAATGGGTGTTGATAAACCGGACGTCCGTACAGTCATTCATTGTTGTTTACCGGAAAGTACGAATCGCTTTTATCAGGAAGTCGGTCGAGGGGGGCGTGACGGTTTTGCGTCTATTAGTCTATTATGTACGATTGACGAGGATAAAAGGGACGCTGCCAAATTAATGAGTAGTAATGTTCTAACTGAACAAAATATGACGGAACGTTGGGATAAAATGTCTACCCAACCTGTAGAGAGAGTTGGGGGGGACTCGATGTGGGTAAACACGAATGTCCGTCCGAAACATTTAAAAGATGATGAAACAGGGCAACAAAATGCGAATTGGAATGAAACGACGTTGCTGTTTTTATATCGTGCCAAACTCATAGATATTCTGGATTATCGTAAAAGAGAAGAAGACCTACGGAGAACGATATTAATTCAACTACTCGATATTGAGAATTTACAAGATAAAGAGAAGTTGATCGAAAAAATTGCTCCTGATCGTGCCAAAGAAAGAAATCTCATCAACTCAGAGTTAGGCTATATGAAAAGTTTAGTCCAATATGCTGAAGATACGTGTTTTTCACATTGGTTTCAGAACACCTATTCATTTACAAGTGAAGTTTGTGGTGGGTGTCCAGCTTGTCATGAAGAACAACGTCTACCTTTTCATACCGAAACGATTACAGAGGTTGTTGGTCAGACAAATCTGCGAATCCAGCGTCCTGTCGGTAAAAAAATTGGGCAGTCGCTTAGTTTATTTCCAGAACTGTTCATTACGTTACCTCAACAAGAAGGTGTGATTAATAGAGACGTTTTTGTGTCGATATTAAACGAATTAGCAGAAGCAAAAGTGAAGATAATTGTTGTTCCAAACGAATGGATTGCACTTGTTGAAAAAGATTGGTTCGAATCTGGTTATAAAACGTATACGAATACGCTGTTATTAACAGAAGATGAACTACTCAAAGATGGTAATAGTTATACAGTTCATCAACCTATGGCAGTTTTGTACCCTCCTGCCAGTGGAAAAGCAGATTTATTATATGAATATTGCCGTGAGTGGATTGAGCAATCTTCAAACCGTCAAGTGGTTCATATAGCCTATAAAGATACTTTTATATACAGTCAACGAAAAAAGCTAATCGAATTGGTTGACGGCAATGTCGTACCATTTGATTATGTATTCATGAAAGAAGAATTAGAAGAAGAGTTTATTTAAAAAGTAATTCCATTTATCATTTATGTTTAGGAAGGAGTTAATCGATGCCTTTTGTTGATCGAATTACAAATGGAATGTCTCCACATCGGGTTTTTGCTTTATGTAAGCTGGTACATTATTTTCAACATGAAGAAATGAAAGAGTTAACCAAAGAGAAAGCTGGAGATTTTCTTCAACCCAATGCTTTAATGAAAGAAAAAACACAGTTTAGAGAAGTATTACAGTTTGCTAGATCCGGAAATTTAGTGACTGAAAATGAAGATCAAGTGCTAACAACAAATTTAACAAAAGAAGATTTCTCATCAATCGAACATTTTAAGCGAGCAATTATCGCTAGAGCGATCGAAAACAAAGAGTTAATGTTTTGGAAATTTACGAGTTGGTATGTGATGAGAGATAATCGTGTTTTGAATGAAAAAACAAAAGATTTAGAGACAACTTTTAACCAAGAACTAAATACCGAGCAAGATGCAACGTTCATTTATAATGAAACGAATATTAACGGTTGGAGAACGTGGGCTGTTTTTTTAGGCTATGGTTTTCTTCATGCTGGGATTGTGCTTCCGAATTTAGCGGTACGTCTGAATAACTTATTAATAGAGGACCATAAACTCCAACGAAATCAATATCTCCCCATGGCTGATTTTATGGAATGGTTGCGGGATGCTGCCCCTGAGGTAGACGGTGGCACATTAGGGGAGATGTACCGAGGAAAGTCTAGTTTGTCGGTTCAACATTTATCACTGGGACTGTCTACTGGTTTACGTGCGTTGCACGATCAAAACGTCATTACGCTTAATTACGTGAGGGATGCACGCGATACCTGGCATTTAACGAGGGCTCCGTTTCATGAAATTACCGGTCAAGTTTCACAAATAATGATAAGGAGTGAAGGATAATGGGTCTTAGAGATGAGTTATTGCATATCAAACAAAGAATTCCTCAAGTAATTCGAGCCGATGCCACGAACGTTAGCAGGAATATTTTTTTAGCGACCCATACTCCATTTAGATCATTACGTTACGTTCCAAGTGGTATTACCCAGCAAAATATGAAGACAATTGATGAAGAAACTTTCTTCCAGCAACATTTACTTGATAAAAGAAATGATCATCAATTTATGATTGTCCAAGGGGATAATGGTTCCGGGAAGTCTCATTTTATTCGCTGGTTAAAGGAGAGGTACGTCTCTAAAATTGCCGCAACAGAAGAAGCGGTTTTATTTATTTCGCGCGCTCAAAGTACCCTTCGTGGAGCACTAGAACAAATCATACAATCCGATTTGTTTGAAGAAAACGATTTAAATGACCAACTGAAAAAGTTGATTCAAGCAAATGAGCATTTAAGTAAAAGTAATCTAAATAAACGAATCATAACTTTATTTGCAATTGAAGCATCCGAAGATGAAAATAATGATGATTCGCTTTTAAGTAAACGCCATAAGAAAAACTTGTATGCATTTCTTGTCGACCCGCTCGTTCAAGAAATTTTATTCCAAAAAGGTGGGCCTATTGATCGAATTCAGATGCGTTTAAGTGCTGAATTTACGAACAGTCGGTTAGATGATGTTTCGCCACGCTTTATGGCAGAAGACTTTATCATTAGTACAGACAAAGTAACCGAATTACAAAGTCAACAAGTCAATCGCAGAACACTGAAACTTGCGGAAAGTTTAAGTGAAATAAATGGAGAAGCCCCTGAACTTCGCAAGCAAGTCGCGGTCTATTTAAATCAATTTTTAGAATCTGTCGTTCAAAAATTCACGAATTTGCGTGGTTCAGACCTGGATGAAGTATTTAAACAACTTCGGCGAGAGTTAAAGAAAAAGGGGAAAAACCTAACATTATTCATTGAAGATATTACTTCGTTTACAGGGATTGACCGAGCATTAGTTGAAGTACTCGTTACGGAACATCGTGGAACCGCATTTAACGAAGAGTTTTGCCGGATTTATTCTGTGGTCGGCATAACGAATGATTATTATAATACGGAGATTCCGGATAATATTAAAGATCGTGTAACTGGAAGACTTTTATTAGACGAAGCGTTTTTAACGAATGAGCAAGAAATTGCTGAATTATCGGCACGCTATTTAAATGCGTTATATTTGGATGAAAAGACGTTATTAGAATGGGTAGAAAGCGGGGAAGATGACCAAAATTTACCGATTTATACGGGACATGTATCCGAAAAGTGGGCATCATTTACATTTGAAGATGGCCGAGAATTTAACCTTTTTCCATTTAATCAAGCGGCGTTAAGCAAGTTGTACAAAGGTATTGAACCACAAACACCACGAATGTTTTTACGTTTAGTTTTATCCAATATGATAACGATGTATTGTGAAAAAATGGAATATAAAGAGTTTCCTCAAGGCTTAAAAGAGTTAAGCCTTCAATATAAAATTCCAAATTGGCATGCAGCACTTTCGTCGCAAATTGTTGAACGCCAAAGCCCTGAATATAGTGACCGTTTAACTGCATTCTTACGCTTGTGGGGGGATCAAACTGTCATTCGAGCGAACATGAATGGAGAAGAAACGGTTGGTAGTTTACCGAAAGCGGCATATGAAGCGTTCGGACTTCCGTTTATACCTGGTGATACGGATATAGGAGATGGAAGTGGTGGAAAAACAGTTCCAATCCCGTCGCCTCCAAAAGTGAAAAATACTGGAGTTTCAGGGACGAACAAACCAGATGAAGGAACGATAGAACCGACTGAAACGAAAGAGCAAAAGGAATTTAATAAACTAGTTGAGGAATTAGAAGCATGGAAAAATCAAGATAAATTGTATAGCTATAATATTTTGAGAAAAAGTGCATATGACGCGATTTTTGATTTTATCGATTGGGAATCCAAAGGTGTACCAGTTCCTATAGTTTCTAGTTATTTTAGTCGGGTCGAACAAGTGGAAATTGAGGGGCAAGTAAGTAGTGGTCGTAGTAAAACTTACTTGAAAATAAAACGAAATACGGATAGTTATAACGGCTTTCTAGCCTTGGGTGCCTATCATTATTTAGGGAATAAATCATGGGATTTTCCAGAAGCTACCGATTATTTGCCATTATTGTATAACTGGTTACACCAAATTGAAGATGAAGTCATACGAGCTGTAACCAAACCTGATATATTGAGTGAGCAACAAACATGGGATTATCGCAAATGGAATATTGCTGCTGTATATTACTCGCATTTGATTGCGGGGAGTTTAGAAAACCCAACACAGCGGTACCCTGAAACGTATCAGCAATTGTTTGCACCGCCTACTGATATTATTGTTGATGATCATCGGTCAGAAACTTGGCGAGATATCCAAAAGAGGCTCATACAAGCTGATCCAAGCCTTTGGCTAAAAAATAGTTACGAAGTATTTGGTCATATGGATAATCGGATCCAAGGAAATCTTACTAAGTCCACGAAAGTATATTTTATCGACGCCGTTGAAATTATCCGCGAAATTCGTAAACTGAATAAAATCAAATGGGATCTCGATCAACTTTATTTACCTGATCTTAATGTGAAAAATGATGAAAAGCAATTTGGATCATTTTTATTGCTAAAACTTTTCCAACAACTTTTACCGATTGCTCTTAAAGAAGAATTAAAGTATGTCGAAGAGACCTTCACGACGTTTTGCTCGATAGTCGAAACGAATCCAGAAATGGAACTCGAAGGTCAAATTAAACATTTGTTAAAAGAAATGAATCAATTGCTCGATTTTTTTAAAGATCATAATATTAACTATTCCACCGATTGGTTTAGGATATTGAATAGTAAAGGAAGTCGTGTTCAATTATTCAAAGCAATTAAACAAATTCATGAAATCCAGCACACGGATTCCGAGTTGAAAAAAGTAAAATATCTCGTCGACCATCCGGTTACGCATTTGAATGGGTATTTGACGTTATTTGAGAATATGGATAAGTTGTTAGAAAATCGTTTGAATAGTTACCATTTGAAAAAAAAATATTTAGACGAGGAAGAAAGCAAGGTAAAAGTGTCTGAACTTATTTCGAAAACAAAAACGGAATTAAATATCGTCATTACAAAGTTAGAAGCGATTGGGGGTGAAGAGTAATTATGCTTTTAGAGAAAATAAAAAACATGAAAGCGATTGTTGAAGAAGTCCATGATCTTCAAGAAAAAGTTGATCAGCATCAACAATTCAAAGAATTCTATGAATCATTATTACAAGAGATTCAAAAGTGCACCGTTTATTTGGATGTTCAACAGGATTTACAAGAAACATTCCCCACCACGTTTCAACATCCGAATTATTTAGTGATTATTTCTAAAATGAAACAACTTGAGGAAACATTTGAAAAGGAACCAAAAAAAGGACGAGTTGTCACTACCTTTCGAAATTTTGACACGTACCTGACTAATCTTGGAGAACAGTGGTTTTCGTTTGCCAAGGCACAAAGCAATGAAGCGATTAATACATTAAAGAGCGTAAGTAAAATTATGGGGGCAAACCCTGAAATCGATTTGATCATTCAATCCTTAAACGGATTATCAAATAAATGGCCGGTTAGAAAGCAAAATATTGATTATTTTAAACAGCTATGTGAGAATGCCAAACTGACATTAACGAAGTTACAAGCTAGCCCAGCCGTTCAAGGGTTCTTAAATAAGGTTAGCTGTAATGAAGCGACCATTAACGATTTAAATCCTGAAGTGATTGATTGGTTGAAAACCAATCAGTTAGATCGTAATTTAGTGATTCGTTTTAAGTGAGGGGAGTATCATGAGACCAGTATTAGATTATCTTTCTGAAGAAATATTAACGCAAATTGAAAAAGAAGAACAGAAAATGCTAAGTTGGGGCTTTTTCGGAGCCTCCATCCTAGCGCAAGAAAAAATAATCGAAGTACTCGAAAATCCGCCGACTCCTTTAATTACGGAGTTAGCGGATACATTTATCAAAAATTTTGCGGACCTAGCAGATCAAATCGTTTTAAATTTAAAAGAGCGTAAATTATTATTTGCAGTAGAAAAAGACGGTTCACGCCTTCGATATCGCAGCCGTTTTGCCGAAACGATTCGCTTACTGTATTTATTGAAACAACGGTTTAAAATGAAAGACTGGTCGTATGCACCAAATTTAGTAAGTAATATTAAGACCGAATTACCGTATCGTAAATATCCGATTCGAAATCGCTCCTTAGATGAGATAGTTCAAACATTAAAAGAAGGGCGAATATTAACGGATACTCGGTCTGAGATTATTGAATATTTATTAGAAAAGGGCAAGATTGAATTGTCATCTTTCCAAGTTGATTCACTTCTACAACTTTTGAGAGATTTTCCATATGATTCCGGAACGATAATCGGAGCTGGAACCGGTTCAGGGAAAACGAAAGCGTTTTATACTCCAGCATTAACAAAAATTTGTGAAACCGTTACTAGCGATCCAAGAAGTTGGACGAGAATGCTCGGTATATATCCGCGAACAGAATTATTAAAAGATCAATTTCGTGAAGCGTTAAGTGAAATTGAAAAATTAAATAAAGTAATGGAAAAACAATCTACGCGTCCGTTAAAGATTGGGTGTTATTACGGAGACATTCCGTATTCCGCTGATTCTCTTGAAAAATCTCCATATATTCAATGGGAGAAAAATGAGAAAGGCTATATTTGTCCAACCGTAACTTGTTTATCAGGCAAATGTGGAGGAGATATGGTTTGGACGTTTGAAGATGTCCAATTAGAAATACGCCATAACAATGGAAAACATGAACGACTCACATGTTCAAGTTGTTCAAAAACGATCGAATCGGACAATATTTTATTGACGAGAAGACGGATGGAAGATACGCCTCCTGATATTCTCTTTACGACGACGGAAATGCTAAATCGAAAATTGGGGAGTGTATACGATCAACACGTATTCGGAATCGATGCCAAAAAACCACCGATTTATGTTTTATTAGATGAAGTACATATTTATCACGGCGTTCACGGGGCCCATGTTTCTTACGTGATCAAACGTTGGCGCCATTTAGTAGAAACATATACGAACGGCCCCATTCATTTTGTTGGATTATCGGCGACCCTACCGAATCCGCAATCTTTCTTTTCCCAATTAGTCGGGGTTAGTGAAAATGCTTGTTCTTATATTACGCCAAAAGATGAAGATATGATCGAAGAAGGCGTTGAATATAATCTCGTCCTCCGAGGAGATCCTTTTTCTTCAACTGCTTTACTTTCTACTTCTGTCCAAACCGCGATGCTTTTAGCGAGAATGTTAGATCCAATCCATACTTCGGTTTCTCACGAAGCTTGGGGTTCAAAAGTATTCGGATTTACTGATAAATTAGATATCATTAACCGCTGGTATCATATTGAATTGGATGCAGAACTAAAAAAAGTGCTCAGTCACTTACGTGATCCGAAAGAAGTCGATGACTATATAAATAGCAATCCGTCGATAAAAAAAATTCAAAATAAATTAGGACAAATTTGGAATGCAGCATCTCAAATTGATTCTTCGAGTTTAGTCAATCCACTTCGAGTCGATATTACATCTTCCCAACAAAAAGGGGTAAATGTCGATGCCAAACTCGTCATTGCTACAAGTACGTTGGAAGTAGGATATAATGACCCGCAAGTAGGAGCTGTTATTCAACATAAGGCGCCGCACAGCGTTGCTTCTTTTATTCAACGAAAAGGGCGTGCAGGAAGACAAAGAGGTATGAGACCTTGGACCGTTGTTATTACGTCTGCTTACGGTCGAGACCGCTTCGTTTATGAGTATCCTGAACAACTTTTTAGTCCGAATTTAACGAATTTAACGCTACCAACAAGAAACGTGTACGTTCAGCGCATCCAGATCGGTTACGCAATTATGGATTGGTTTGGTTATAAATTAAAACAACAAAATTATGAAAATCTTACGATGTGGGATGTCTTAAAACCAGGAAAATTGGGTTATACCGAGGAACGAACATACTTAGCGGATCTAATTCTTTCGATTTTAGAAGGCGAAGACGATGAATTTAAGAGTTATTTAGGAAAAGCTTTGCAACTAGAGGATGTCCAATTAGACCGAATTTTATGGACACCACCGCGATCGGTTATGCTTCATTTATTACCGACATTATACAATCAGTTAAGAACGAATTGGGGAAGAAAACTAGCTTTTACACCTGCGAAAGAATTGACGTTTGAAAACGTACCGCTAGCTGGGTTCGTGCCACAAAATTTATTTTCCTCGTTAACGATTAATGAAATTACGTTAGTCGGTCCGAATGAAAAAAAGCATGAACATATATTACAACAAGGGATTATCGAATTTGCACCAGGTAATGTTTCAAAACGTTTTGTCAATTTGAACAGAACTAGGGAAGCGCTTTGGATTGATCCAGGTGAAGAACCGGTAATTGATTTAGTGATGGGCCCTGTTAATGGGAAACATATCGGCACAGTTATGCATGAAGGAAAATCATTGGAAGTCATCATCCCAGAGTATTATAAGTTGACACAAATTCCTTATCAATTAACCGATAAATCGACCGGCTTTCTAAGTTGGGGCATAACAGTTGATTATGAAAATGAAGGGAATGTAACCGACGGCAATCATCAGATTAATCTCTTACCACAGTCGCCACTACATGATTTTCTTGAAGCGATAGATGTGTATATCGCAAATGAAAATCGTTATGTGAAACTGACACGCTACGGTTATGAGGTATCCGTTCATAAAAAGTTAATTAACGGCATAGAAGAGCAATCAAAGCGTTATTTTACCTATGAAGGAAAACAAGCATCAATCGGATTTCAATTGGAAGTTGATGCGCTTATTTTTCGTTTGAAAGATATTTCATTGCTCAACTTTCAACAGCACCCGGATTATCAGAAATTTATAATTGAAAGTAAGCCGGATTATTATTTATTTCAACTACAAACGGATGAAAGACTTTCTAGCACCTTATCTACGTTTGAAATTGAATGGTTATGGCAAATTTGCTTCTCATCCACAATTGCTACAGCGGTAAGCAAACAAATCACGATTGAAGAAGCAGTTGAAATTTATCGAAAAAACCGAAAAGAAATTTCGATTCGGGCGTTAGATGTGATCTTCCAATCAACTGCCGTACAAATGGATATAGAGGATGAAGATGTCGATTATCAAGAAGCGAAATTGTATAAACGTTTACTAGCACATATCGATAATGAAGAAATCATAGCTCCGTGTTTAGAACATTTATCAGTTTTATCCGAAGATTTATTTCAATATGGCGATTATCAAAGGTGGTTACAAGAACGTTTAAAATCTACAATCGCAGCGATGCTGTTCAAAAGTTTTGAAAATCTGTTACCGGACATCAATACGGATAACTTAATTATTGATATTATTGATAATCAAATCGTTATTTCTGAACTCGATGCTGGTGGAACAGGAGTCATTACAAGTATCAGTTCTGCGATTCAAACGTATCCGAGTAGATTTGATGAATTATGTTCTCATTCGTTAGATTATTGTCCAAGGCATGATATCGCTTCTGGTTTAAATTCAATCATTCAGAAGTTAGACGATGAAGAACTTGGTCAATTTTTTGCACAAATGCGCAAGACGAGTAAAATTGAAGAACAAAAAGAGCAATTAGAAACATTACAGAAAAAGTTAAGTGCTATCGGGGTGACACCTAAAAAAGAGCTGGTCGTGACGTTACTCACGAAATTGTTGCATAGCAATAGTAATGAAAAAACAGACGAATTAATACGCGATTTACACGAGTTATGGAAAAAAGAAGAACAGCGTCTCGGTTGTAAAATTGATGCACGTATTTTTACCGTTGCTTCGCTTCGCTTAGAAAATTTGTATGAGCGAATGGAAAATATTTTGACCAATTTAGTACCGAACGGTGAAATTGATGAAAAACAAATTTTCTTATTAGTCGAATCTTTGTTATGGAATAATTGTGAAGATTCATGTCCGGAATGCTTACAAATTTATAGTCCTTTTCAGTCGTTTAGAAAACCGTCTCGAATGTTAGTCAAACTGTTAATCACTCCCAATTATCTTACCATTGATTGTACTCAACCACATTGGCAAGAGGCAGTCGTTGAGGGGTTACAAGATTATAAATTGATTCGAGTCGTCGCTTCATTTGAGGAGATGATCAACTGTCGAAAAGGTCTGTTTAAAATTATGAATACACCAGTCGATATTCATTTTGAGCAATATTATCCGTACTTGGCGAGTGTTCATAATATCGGTACGAAATGGGTATTTGAGATCAAGATTAGGGAGGTATCTCATGCTTAGTCGAACAATTAGATCTCACGGTGGGACTCAATCATTAAAAGACTGCTTATCTACGTTATTGTCATTAGAGATTATAGAACCTAGTCAAGAAATTTATTTGATTTCACCCTTTTTAAGTAATACACCCATTATGGATAATCGCTTAAAGCAGTATAGTGACTTACTTCCAATTGTAGAAGGAAACTTTATTTATCTTTCAGATATAATCAAAACATTAGCATGGAAAAAAGCCAAAATACGGATTATATGTAACCCAGAACGAAAAGAAACAAAGGACTTTCTTAAGTTACTTGGCTCAGATGTAGAAATTCGGGAGTTGAAAAACAATCATGAAAAAGGGCTAGTTACTAGTAACTTTTACATCCATGGTTCGATGAATTTTACGTATAGTGGGATCAACATTAATGGAGAAAACGTAAGAGTTAGCTTTTTAACAGCAGAAGTCAACCAGGCCCTAATGTCTGCTCGTGCTAGATGGGAGGAAGCAGATGGTTAATGGGGTTATATTAAGAGATAAACTTAAAAAAGAATTTTTAAATCACTTGTTTGCGGTTGATCAGACTAATCCTTATGAGATTAGTCTGAATGATAATACATTTATTTGTACCAATCAAAATTTGTATCCATTTATCACACGGATGGAAGAAAACAAAGTGACAATCGTTCCTTATAAACAAAAAAGTTCGATTCACTGGTTGATATTAGCACCTAATTTAAGGGAACTATCAATTGCTCATGGAGAAATTAAGCAATTTCTAACGCCTTTCTATATATTTAGCATCCCTTTGCAAGTTCAACAGTTTAATGAAGAAAAATCAAAACTTGGAAAATTAGGGAAGCGATTATATCCGAGTGGATATTTATCTTTTAAAACAGACCTTGAAAAAGAATCCATCATCTGGAAACAGTTGTCGATATGGAATAAACTCGACTCAAGACGACCAAAAATATCTTATGAAGAGTTGGAAGTAACGGCTTTTACATTAAGAAATAAATTTCAAAATGCGATTGCCATTCAGGACTGGAAGACATCTAAGACCGTATTATTAGAATTGAAACAGGGTCATTATATTAGTGATGAAAACCTAATGTTCCTACAATTGCAGTTGTTAAGTGCTCAATTGAATTGGGAGAATATTTGGGAATCCGAAGATTATGAACTGATTACGGGGTTAGATAATATTCCTAAAAAGGTTCGTTATACATTATTAAATGCATTTTACCAAAGCGTGTTAATCCAAACAGACCTTGAAACCAATTTTCTTGTTTCATACGAAACCTATAAGAAATACAGGTATCGTTTAGGTACGTTAATCCGCAGTCAATTAGGCTTAGATGAAGAAGAAACGCTGCGCATTTTCGCATATGAAGCTGGCTTTAAAGGCAATGAGGAAAAATTACTACGATACAGTGAAAAAACAAATGATAAAACGACAAAGGCATTAATTGACTACCTTTTAAGTTCCCTTAGTATTAAGGAGGCTGAATCACCTGATCCAGTAAGGACGAAAGAAGAGCAAGCCTTACTTTGTTATCAGCAACAACAGTACGAGGATGCTCTCATCCTTTTAATTGACAGCCCTTTGAGTATAACTAAAGTGAATCTTTTATCAGGAATTGCAGTGATGAATGAGAGTGAAGAAACTTGTACACTAGCTTATGATTCATTTGCCAGCCTATCACATGATGAACAATCACAATTATTGAATGATCCCATGTCAAAAGCTCAAATCAAATTCGTTTTAAGGTGGAATGAAAATAAAGGTATCACTCTTCCTGTTGACGATGATGAGGAGATAGAAATCTACACTTGGAATGACTGGTTTAAAGCTCTAATACAAGGGGAAGATAGCAATCGTCTAGATTTAGAATTATATAAGATGGACGAACAGGAAGGTACGATCCAATGGTCCTTACCTATGTTAAAGCAATTAACAGAGCAAATAACAGAAATTGCACTAACCGACTTATCTTCTGATCAAAAAATCTTAATAGAGACAGCCTTATCGATGTTCATCAATGAATTATTACAAGATCGTCATTTTCCGAATCCTAGAGCTTTTGAGATTTACGAGTACGTTACCGAAACGATGTTAATTTATTGTAAAAAAAATGAAGCAAATACTAAAGTATTCCTTCGTTTATTAGATGGGTTACTTAGTATGGACTTAACAAGAATTAATGATTATTGGAAGCGAGTTTACAATTGGTTTAACTTTCAGCCAACTTTAAAATTATCTAATTATTTATTAGACTCTTTAGAAATGTTTATTGAATATGGGTTAGTTAAGGAACATTTACACGATTTATGGGTTCATTGGACGACCGTATTACTTAATCAATTTAATCAAAAACATATAACACAAATTGAATCTTGGGTAAAAGTAGGGCAGCAAATAGCATTTGACCCACAATTAATAGAAAGACTATTAGAAAAATTAGTATACGAACCAGAAGAGGATAGTATTACATCCCTTCCTCAATTGACCATTTCGATTTTTTCTTTGAGAGAAAAACCAGCGGTACGAGCTGCTAAGAGAATTATGGACCGCAATTCATCATTAAACTTGAGAGTTTGTACGGATGATAAATTAACAAATGAAGCAAAAACATTCGCTAGAAATTCTGACATAATTATCCTTGTCACAACATGTATGTCACATGCATTAACATATGGGATTGGACCACATATACGAGGTAAGATCTTATATTCACGTAGTTCCGGTGAGACAAGTATTGTAGAGGCTCTGGAGAATTATACGTACTAATAAACAAAAAGGGTAGACAAATCTATACACAGAAGAACTTGTATATCTTTTTGTACTTTTGGGGAATTTAAAAAAGATATGGAATCAATGACATCTACACTTATATAAGGCATTTAACGAATATGGAAATCAGAGATTGGTTACGAATTGATTGGTTCTTTAGTGGAGAAGGATATCGTTATGTTCTGTGAAAGAATTAGTACAAGAGACTAAGAGTAGGAAGATTCCTTTTCGACTAAAGCCACAATTTCTATATATCCCTTACTTGAATGTCCAGTTCTTCGGGCAGTTGAGCAAATAACGATAGAACACGAATCTAAAGGTTACAGTACACCTCGCTATTAGCTAACAAAATCGGAACTTGAGCAACTCCCTTTGCATAAAGTTCCATTTTAGGGTTCGTAAACACTTTTGTCGAAATTTGTGTTATTATAGGAGTAAATCAATAATATAAGTCAGAGGTTCTAGCACCCCTCTTAAAAAAAACTAAGATGAAGCAGTACTTCTCTTTGAGTGCTGTTTCTTCTATTTTGAAAGGAGTTTTCCTTTAATGTTGAAAGATGAGAAAGCAATTGTTGTGTTTAGTGGTGGGCAGGATAGCACAACTTGTTTATTTTGGGCTTTAAAAACTTTTAAAGAAGTAGAGGTTGTAACCTTTAATTATAATCAAAGGCACAGTTTAGAAATAGAATGTGCCAAAAAAATAGCGAATGAACTTGATGTCAAGCACCATATTTTAGATATGTCGTTATTAAACCAACTGGCACCTAATGCATTAACACGACTCGACATTGAAGTCACAGAAGGTGCAGAAGGTGAACTACCGTCGACTTTTGTTCCAGGCCGCAATCTTTTATTCCTAACTTTTGCTGGAATATTAGCGCATCAGGTTGGCGCTAAGCATTTGGTTACAGGTGTATGTGAGACTGATTTTAGTGGGTATCCGGACTGCCGAGATGTTTTTATAAAGTCATTAAATGTAACTCTAAATCTTTCTATGGATTATCAATTTGTCATTCATACTCCACTAATGTGGATTAATAAAGCAGAGACTTGGGAATTAGCCGATAATCTCGGTGCTTTTGAATTTATTCGGGAAAAAACGTTAACGTGCTATAACGGAATTATTGCGGATGGATGCGGTGAGTGTCCTGCTTGTATACTGCGTCAAAAAGGTCTTGAGGATTACTTAAAAATTCGAAAGGAGCGATAATTCATGTACGGGTTTCGAATTGTCGATAAGCTTCAAAAAATCGATGAAGATATTCGTCGCGAACAGTTAAAATATCACAAAAAGCGAGTAATGGTGAGCAAGGAATTTACGTTTGATGCCGCCCATCATTTACACGCTTATGATGGAAAATGCATGAATTTACATGGACATACGTATAAAGTGATTTTTGGTATAAGTGGATTTTTAGACGATCGCGGCTTAATGATAGATTTTGGGGATATAAAGGATATTTGGAAAAATGAAATCGAAATCTTCCTTGATCATAGATATTTGAATGAAACACTACCACCGATGAATACAACTGCAGAAAACATGGTCGTCTGGATTTATGAAAAAATGAAGGATGCATTGAATAAAGATAATCGACAGCAACAATATTTAGGGGCAAGAGTTGAATTTGTTCGACTCTTTGAAACCCCTACTAGTTATGCAGAAGCAAGACGGGAGTGGATGGAAATTGAGTAAAGTTCCAGTAATGGAAATTTTCGGACCGACCATTCAAGGAGAAGGGATGGTCACTGGGCAAAAAACGATGTTCGTTCGGACTGCCGGTTGTGATTTCTCCTGTTCCTGGTGTGACTCATCTTTTACATGGGATGGTAGTGGAAAGCATCTAGTAAAACAAATGCAGGCAGAAGAGATATGGAATGAATTGAAAGCGATTGGTGGTAATCGCTTTTCTTTCGTTACTATTTCAGGCGGTAATCCAGCGCTCCTGAAAAATCTTAATCTATTGATTAATTTACTAAAAGAAAATAATATAAAAATCGGCTTGGAAACTCAAGGAAGTATATGGCAGGACTGGTTTTACGATATTGACGAATTGACACTTTCTCCAAAGCCACCAAGTTCAAATATGGTAACAAATTTCAATGTATTAGACCTGATTATATCTCGTCTAAGCAGTTCAATAAAAAGCTTTAGTATTAAAATCGTTGTCTTTGATGAAGTGGATTTTGAATATGCCCGTGGGATTCATCAAAAATATCCAGACGTACCGTTTTTTTTGCAGGTAGGTAATGAGGACAGTACAACTACAGATAATATGAAATTAGTAACAGACCTTCTTCAAAAATACGAATGGTTGATTAACAAAGTCTTAGAAGACTCCGAAATGAATGATGTAAAGGTTCTTCCTCAATTGCATACCTTAGTTTGGGGAAATAAAAGGGAGGTATAAATACACCCTTTTTTTCTAGAAAATAAAAAACCTTGGCTCCCTCTTATAGTCTGGGTCAGAGAGAAATCAGAAAAATAACCTAAAAAAGCAAATACGAAAGCAGAGATACCTGTTGGAAGGTAACTTTGTATAAATCTATTAGTTTTGGTTATACTAACTAATTTGCATGTCTTTAAATGTTGTGAAGAATGGTGTAAAAGATTCGAAGCATTCGGTGCGATACAGCAACGAGTGCTTTTTTCTTGCCACTTCGCAACTAATGACCAATATTTTATTGATGCTCACTCGATGATGAATAGGGGAGACGGAAAATGCAAACTAAAAATTCATAATTCACTTAATGCAATTATTCCATTAAGAGGATAATCCGCTAACTTTTCTTTTTAGTTACATAACATTTATTATAAGATGTTATAACACTCACAAACTTATACCACAAAAAGACAAGTAAACTTTTGAATAAAAGTTGGTGTTTTGTGAAGGGGAATTGTTCCTTTTGTCGAATTGAGTACGTAAAAGGGAGTGATTTAATGAGTGGAGGAACTAAAGAACTTGACTTAAAACTAAAATTGAAAAAACAGTGGTACTGTGACTACTGTGGTGAAATTATTGAATCTGAGAGAGATGGCATGTTAGAATGGTATACATTTTTCCATGAGGACGGTAGAGAATTTTCTGCCGACAATTTTAGAATTGTTCATCGTAGAGATATAAAAAATTGCAGACCTAAACACGCTGATGATTATTTAGCTGATGGACATTTATATGAGTATACTGGTTCAGAAGGACTTTCTGAATTGCTTGCTATTCAAGCTGAACATACCTTAGACACTTTAAAGTTTCATAAGATTATTAGAAGATTACATGTAGATTACTATGAAGAAGCAATTACTTATTTACCACAGGCAATAGAAGATGGAGAGGACGCAATTGACCAAAATGGGGATGGAGATATTCCAAAAGCAGACCTAAAGTGGTTAATTAAAAATTATGGAAACAAGTAATATTAAGGCACCTGTCAAGCGTGCTTTTTATATTTAATTTGTGTATATGGTTAGGGATTTCAAAACGCTGTACAGGGATTCTGGGGATTCTGGGGATTCTGAGGACGTTTAAAAGGGAATGTATAGGCTAGGAATAGGGCTAAAATTCATTAGTCACTGTTGGGCATTAAAAACGTTTGGTTGTCCTCTAAACATTCAGCCACCCAAAAATTTGAACCCAAAGCTTTCGCAGATTTGGAAACAACATTGAATACTGAAACAGCTAATCATCAGGCCATAAGGATCAGTTGACCATCAAAACAGCTGAATATGGCGCAAAGGTTAAAGAGGCTTGCTGCATCCAACAATACACTTAAAAACTTGAATGCTACACCTAAATATGCGTGGATGCAATAGATATCACTATAGATAAAGCAGATACACCATCAACAGAAGATGTACATTAAGAAGGATATCAATTAGTGTATAATTTCTTTTTTGTCTCAAAATATAAGAATACTAGTGGCAATACTAATAAAAAAGCCTCTAAAATATACCTAGAGGTTTTTGCTGTCTACGGAGTCCTGGAAAAACTGTAAATGGAGTTTCCTCAAATATAGATTACAATAAAAGAAAATGATTCAAGAAAAAGTAATATTTTTTTAATCCGTCTCAATAAAACAAGATTACTTGTCATTTTGATACAGATTTTTTTTGAACTATTAACTTCCTATAATTTATCTTATGTAAACTAAGAAAAAGGGCAATCTGTAGCTAATACACAACAAGCCGTGAAGACTCCTCCAATTATCAAATGTTTAATATCCAGACTTTTGAGCATTAAATCGAGGCTTGATTCATAGAAGCCGCGTATCGGTATTAATCAATAATGATGTCATTTTTGTGAGGTTTTATCTCATCTATAATTTAGATAGAATGCATATCTGAGTGATAATAGATAGGTTCCACTTGTTTATTCAACGGTTCATTGTTTGCTAGGCCAATAGCTTCTCCCCTGCTTATATGTCGAGTGTAAATAACAGGTATCCATTGTTGACGTCATGTATGAACAAGAGTCATGGCATTTGAACAATGTCATTCATACCAACAACATTTGATTTACCATTTTCTTTTTGTAGAGCGATCAATAGAAGAGCTGTTTTTTTCATATCCAATGTAGCTCACTCCTAAATTTTCTTTCATCTTTTCAACTTCAACTTCAGTTATATTGTTTCATTCAAAATTGCATGGTACATGATAGTTGATTATCTATCATGTACCATGTACGTCTTCGGAAAAATGAATATGACGTAAAATGTCACCACTGTCTTCTTTATAATTTTCATAATAAGAATTATTTAATTATCTACTTTCAAAGAGAGTTAACACTTGCTTGCTAAAACATACATATGATCTGTATTTTCACTCCTACTTTTCTTCTCTAGGCTTGATATTGTAAGGAATAGGTTCTTCTTTCTTAATTTTCTTTGTATCTGTATACATACTTGAGCGTAAACGGATAAATTGATAAAGGTGTGTGACGATCACTTTCAGTATGGCATAACCCGGAACTGCTAGAATAATACCTATAATTCCGAATAGATTTCCTGCAGTCAAAATTACAAAAATGACAGTAATGGGATGAATGTTCAAACTTTTACCCATGATTTGAGGTGATATTAACTTACCTTCAAGTAATTGGACGATAATCCAAACAATAGCCAGTTTTAGAACCATGAATGGTGACATGACAAAAGCAATGATAATAGCCGGTAAAATAGCAATAATCGGGCCTAAATAAGGAACTACGTTTGTCAACATAGCTATAATTGCGAGCAATAACGCATAGTCAATCCCAATAATTAAATAGCCAATAAAAAACAGGACACCGATACAAGTAGCAACAAAAAGTTGACCTCGAATGTATGAACTTAATGCATGATTCATGTCCCCAAAGATTTCTTTTGCTTCGGGACGTGTTTGATTGGGTAAAAGCCTTACGATGTATTTCGGTAAATCTTTACCATCCTTTAATAAATAAAAAAGGATAAAAGGCAAGACAGCAAACGCTAGGATCACTTCAGTGAGTGTACCAATAAAAGTAAGAACGCCCTGTGAAAAGCCGGAAACATACTCGTTAAGATGACCGGAAAAGCTTTTAGAAACCTTATCTATGTCAGTATTAGTCGCTTGGGCTCCCTGATTAACATACTTATTTTGAGAAACATTCTGAACCATATCTTGAATATCATGACTGATTTTTGGAATGTTACTTACTAGACTTTGTACTTGATCTTTTAAAGGGGGGATAACAGATAAAATGACGATCACCAACAAACCTATTATGACTAAGTATAGTAACAGAATAGATAGAATCCTCTTATTCCCCTTCTTTTCCAAATAATTAATCAATGGATTAAACAAATAAAAGCAGACGCCAGCTAATAAGACCGGTAAAAAGATCGTTTTTGCAAAGATTGCGAACGGCACCAGAATAAAAGTGATTTTAGATAAAGCAAAGGTTGTGATGCTAAGTAAAAAGACGATTATGGTATAGACAATGAATTTGCTATTTAATATCTTCTTTTTGAAAAAAGTATCCCTGGGATTTTCGTTTTCCAAAAATATCCAACTCCTAATTCTATTATTTACTATTTTGATTTAATAACTCCTTTATCGTATCATCTCATCGTCCTTTCCCATAACTCACATACTGCATTCACTCAAAATCTATTATATACTAACAATTCATCTTTTTTAGCACGGATTGTTACTTCAACTTTTTCTATTTAGGAGAACTCTTATGTCCCATTTAAGATATTTTATGAGTATAACCTCAAAGAAAAAGGGTAATCTTAAATAACTGATTAATTTCTCTAACACACTTAATGAAGGTTTTATCATGAATGAAAACAAGGGAACGAAAAAAAAACAGAAGGAAAACTTGATAAGGTAAAAGTAGAAGTAAAAGAAAAACAGGGCAATTAACAATAACAAAGCGTTAAAACTTGAAGGGAAATGGGATAAAGATAAAGGAGCTGTTAAGGAAACGGTTGGTAAAGTAAAAGATGCATGGTCCCGATAAGGATAAGAAATAAAAATCCGGTCATAAATAAACCTGCAAATGGTGAAACAATTACCATTTGCAGGTTTTTTCATTTTTTATTCCTTGTATGGATGTAAAGACATTAATTGGGGGGAGTAAGTCTTTTGTAACGCGCCTCAGCAAACATATATACACCGTATGCAATTAATCCAAGTGAAACAATCGTGAGCATCACAGGTCCAAACGGTTGAGTGGCCACCTCAGCAAGTGCGCCGTCAAGACCTTTGGTTTCATCCGGGTCAGCTTTGATTGCTGTTTTAATAAGAAAAACTCCAATAATTCCAAATATTACGCCCCGTGCAGAAATCCCAAACTTCCCAAGGTATTTACTCCACTTCCGTTCCTTTTGGCTCATCTCATTCTTTTTTAACTGTTTTGAAAACGGCCGGACAATGCCCAGAAAATCTGACCTAATCCGACGATAAGAATGACTGTACCCGTGATGGCTATGATAGTTTGTCCGAATGGCTGTGCTAGCATTCTTGCTGATAATGTTTGATAATGTCCACTAGTTGTATGAACTCTCGTATGAAGTAAAATTTTTACCGTACTGACACATAAGCCAATATAAATAACAGCAACCACCAAATAACTGATTCTGCTAACAATGCCTTTTATATTATAACCCTTATTTTCAGGGTCAAAAATTGTCCTTGTAATTTGCCAACATGCATATCCACTCAGTCCCACAGCTAAAATGATAACCACTAAGAATCCAAACGGTTGTTTTGCAATGGTATATAAAGCCCCTTGAGAGTTTGTTAACTTCCCTCCGAGACCAAACGCCATTTGAATGGCCAACAATCCTATTAGGAAATAAACAGAGCCTTGAGCCATATGACCAAAACGAGCAAAGCGAAACAGCCATGGCTTGGCATCTGCTTTTGCTTGACATAACTTATTATCAAGAGTTTTCTTCTTATCAAACAGAGACTTTTTCATCCAGAATCCCCTTCATAAATATAATAAATAAAAGCTGGCGTATGGAGCATTAGATTAGCTAACCAGTTTTTTAAAAAAGTTAAGTTGTAAATTTCACTTATAGTTTTATAAGTAACGTCTAAGCGTTCTCTGTAATTGTCTAAGGCAAATCTAAGATAAAATTCTATTAAAATAAAAAACGGACACAATCTTGTGTCCGTTTCGATAGTTAACCACGTTTTCGCAAACTTCTTAAAATAAGGCTGATAATAAAAACTAAGATAATGGCTCCAATAATAGCCGGTACGATAAAGAAACCGCCTACTTCTGGTCCCCATGATCCTAAAATTAGAGAACCTAGCCAAGCGCCGATAAAACCAGCAATAATGTTCCCAATAATTCCACCAGGTATATCACGGCCTGCAATAAGACTTGCAATCCAACCGATAATTCCTCCAATAATAAGTGCCCAAATAAACCCCAAAACATTTCCTCCTTAATAAAAAACATAAATGTTGAAAAACATAAAATGATGAAAAATGTATTTCGGTAGTAATTTTCCCTGTTTTGAAAGCTATAAACCTAAAAAAGAAAAAAGAATTATGAAATTCTCCCCACAGTCCTACATCTCAAATGAAAGGGTTAATATTATTGTTGGATAACTTCTCATTTAAGTACTAAAAAAATTCAAGTTTTACATCTAAGATAAACGGGGTACTACTTGAAAATAATTAACATCTCATAGGAGGAATCAACTAATGAATACAAATAATAGTATCTGGTACGTGAATTTAATACTGAGCAAGAAGTTGTAAATGCTGTAAAGGAGTTAGAATCAAGAGGACCTATATGTTTTGACACATGAGAAGGATCGAACACAAAAAATTGCTGATAAAGCAGATACTAATACTATCGGTGTGGAAGAACAAGGTTTAGGAACAACTATTAAAAATGCCTTCCAAAAAACCGGAGATGAATTGCGTAATAAGATGGAAGAAATAGGAATCAAGGAAAAATATTATTATTTGTGAAGGACCAAGAAAAGGATCAAGGATGGGTATAAAAAAGAAGAATTTGTATCTTTTGCCTTGACTTTAATAATTTTATGTAACTCGATTTCTACGCAACTTCCCCATTCTATGTTCATTCAGCTAACAAGCATATATCCCGGTGGGTGTTTGAATCTTTTGGTACGCTGATAAAGATAATCGGAATATCTTTGGGCTTCTCAATTTGCTGGATACGTCTTCGGAATCGATACCCTTGATTTTAGCTTCATAATATCAAGCTGGATTAAGTCAAAGGGAAGGATTGAAAAGTATGCGCGAAGAACAATACACAACCAAAAGATGGATAGTCTACTGTCCATCTACCCAACGCTATGTGAATGACGAAATTTCTTTTGGAGGGACGGATGAAAAGGAAGGAGAGATCGCTACTTGTACAGGTATCGAGGATTGCTGCTGCAATTGTTTGTTTCTTCTTGGTTATCGGTCCGTAGGTGGGTCAGGAAAGAAAAAATCAGTTTTATCAATTCAAATCTCCAAAAACAAGTAAATTTATATAAGTTCATTTATAAACCCTTATTCCACTCCCATGAAAATTAAAAAAGCTCAAAATCCAGAATAAATCACAATAAAACAGACCCAGTAAAAACGCTTTTTAAAAAAGGCTGAGCCTTATGAGTGATCAGATTGAGTTTGGTAAATCGTTAAACAAAAGCCTCCAATCATAGCAAATTAAGTAGAGGCTAGCGCGACGACCAAAAAAGGAATAAAATCACAATATATAGAAAAGATTTCATACAAGTTTGCACTTTTTCACACAAAGGGTTTTATTAAGAATGTAAAATACTTTTATTGTTTGGACTACTTAGTTGAATTCAGCATTAATGCTTCCCGCAATATATTACAGGCATTTATCTACCTTTTATTTAGCCTTACCAAGTGATAGAAGCTTAGATGTATCTTTTATTTTAATTTCTACACACATATAAAAAGAGAAGACTGGAAAATCTTCTCCTTTTTCATTTAATCCTTTTCACGATAATTGGTTCTTCTCTCTCCTAGCTGTTTTGCAGCCTTTTTAGCCTTCTCTTGCTCAGGGTTTGTATATAGGGCAGCCGTTGTAGTTGAAGTATGACCAAGTTGCGTCATCAGTAAATGGATGTCTCTTGACTGTTCCATTAAGTTCGTCCCATAGGTGTGCCTAAGTTTGTGTGGAGACATGGATTTGTTGGACTTAAATGCCTTCGTGTATTTCTTTACTAAAGCCTCGATGGCGCGGTTGGAAAGAGGGGTGGCTCCATTATTCACCCTAGTCAAAAATACATAGGCCGTATCATCGTTTGATCCCCTATAACGTTCAGTTCGCACTGCTAGGTAATCTTTTATGTCCTGCATAGACGGAGGAGAGACTGCCACTACATCCTTTTTTCCACCCTTACGTAAAACATGTATTTGTTTTTCCTCGAAATCCAAGTCTCGTAGCCTTAAGTTGGATAACTCATTCACCCTGATGCCACTTCCTAAGAAGAGAGATAAGATTGCAAAATCACGTTCCTTGTCCCTTTTAAAATATATAAGTTTTCTGGACTTTTCAGGTAGCTCCTTTTCATAGTCATGCTTCACGAATTCAAGAAAACGAGCATCCTCATCATTGTGGAAAATCTTTGTCGATATTCTGGAAGCACGCGCCCCCAAAGTCTCTTTCACTTTATTCACTTCAATTTTCAACATGACATTTCGATAGAAGTAAGGTTCGCCTTCCTCATTTTCCGTCTGGGTCGTTAAATACTTGAAAAGGGAACGCAATGCCGAGATTTTCCGATTGACGGATACCTTTTCAGCTTTTTTTGTTTCCTTCTTATTGATAGGGATATTTCTCCGTTCCAAAAATTTGATAAAGGATTGAGCTTCGATCAACTTCAACTTTTCAAGAACTGACAGGGGGATATCCTTAATATGCTCCTGCTTAGCAATGCCTTCCGCAATCAGCCACTCCAAAAATAGTTTATAATCAAGAACGTAATTCAAAAGAGTGGAAGGGGACCGGGTATCCAATTTATTGTCAACATATTCAACGATATAGAAAGGCATGGACTTAACCAGCTGTTCCAATTTCTGCTCATGGACTTGATGTTGTCTGGTATTGGCCATTAGTTGACTCCTTTTTAAAGATATTTATGCGTAAAATTCAATTTTTACGAATAGTTGTTTACATAATTATATTATGTTTAAGTTACTAACTTACGTAACAGCCCATGCACTTAAGGGGAGGACTGAAATAATTAACTTTTCACTGGAACTTTCACATACTCATATTTATCTGGATATTGAAGTTTATGATTTTCGATAGTTGCTTCAGCTGCATTTTTATCTTCAAAAATCTCATCTAACTTAATTGTTTCTTTATTTGTATGGAGATCATAAACTCGGATTATGTATTTCATCATAAAACCCCTTTATCAGAATTTAAGGATTTGTTTTGTATAGTCGGTAAAATCTCCAAGATGGTTTTCAATAATTTGCTGCAAAATATCTATATTTACGGTCTGGTAATCATGAACAGCTATGTTCCTGAAACCAACCATGGCCTTTAATCGTTTGACAGTATTTTCGTCAATAATTAAAGCCGCGTGAAGCATATCAAACGAATCTCTACTGGTTTGAGGCAATCCCAATTTCTGTTCAGCTACAATATGCATAGCCAAGTCGATTGACGCTTCACATGCCCTTTGAATATTGAGTATGATGGAGTCTTGTTTAGTAAAGTCCTTTAGGCTTCCAGCATCGTTGGCATATACATCGCGAACGCGATTTATGCAACGTTCTATTACACTGATTTTGTTCAAAATCACATCATTCTTCATAAATGGTCCCACTTTCTCCTATTTTTTTTAGTATATTTTCACGTTCCTCATTCAATTTAGCGTACATGCTTAGAGCAGTCATTTGTTGGTTTTTAAGTAGGATATCGTCTTTAGAATAAATCACAGTACCGGTTGTATAAATCTGTGCCTGGAAAACCGTTGATGCCGTCCTCAGATTAACCAGGTCCACATCTATTTTAAGGATATCAGCCAGTTCCTGGGCCAATAAAAAAATCTCATATGTAAGATGTGAAGAATCTTGACTGTAGAACGCCACATCGATGTCACTGTCACTATGTGTAGTGTTCTTCGAGTAAGAACCAAACACGATAATAAAGGAAGGATCTATTTTGTCTATTAGGAATTCTTGAATACTTTGAAACATCTCTGTTTTCATAAGACACGCTCCCTAATGATAATATGAATATTATACCAAACGTCTATTCCTATGTCCATTTATTCGTAAAATAGATATTTTACGCAAAGATAACACCATCCCCCCTCTCCTCATAATGAAATTGGGACAGAATCAAGAAAATAATGAGTAACAGTACATCTGGGACAAAAGGAAACGTTTTTAGATTTACAGTGGTTATATTATAAAAGATACTCTAACGAGGTGTATGGTGCATGAAATTTAATGCTATATTTTTTCCTTTTTATTACTGAAAAAAAGGCTACCCATAAGGTAAGCCCCAAATTTTTAGTGAAGGTCAAAATCTATTATATTAATCTAATACGATCGCGTTCCTCAAAACAGTCAATATATATGTTATATAGCCCGCCAGCCTTACCAAGATCCCATAAATGAATCAGGAGGTTAAGCAGCTTTTCCTGATTCATTTATTATTATTGTTTAATCGTTATGGACCTACCTTTTATCTTGTTAAATAAAGAAGTAAGGTAGGAGTTGAGTTCAAATCGATCTTCCTGAATAAATTCCGTTAATGAAACACCAGCTTTTTTCATTTCTTTTCCCCCTTTTTCAGATTCCATTTCATTTTGCCGCATAAACCTTTCATTCTCTTATACCAAGTGAATTCTGTCAGGCATGGGTTCAATTTATTGTTAGGTTTGAGCGGCCACCGAAGCTATCGTAATTCGTGTCCTTAAAAGGCTCATTTACAATAATAAAACTAAAATATTATCTGATGGTAAGCCTTCCTTTATCCCATTATGTTTTCTCTCCATTGGATTATCATGATTATATAAGAAAGCGCTTACAAAGTAAAATGTTTTTTTAGAGATTCCTATTCACTTAGAAAGGTTTCATACTATTAACCTTACCAGCTTAGTGCGAAGACACCACTTTTTAAATTTATTAACAAAGTTCAGTATGCATTTTCCACTTACAAAATTTAAGAAATACTCTTTAATTCATCCGTTAATCGCATAAACTCTTCCTTATTCCGATTTTTCAATGAGTCATCTATTTTTTTCTCAATTTGGACTTTCCTGTAATCAATAAGAGCTCTTTTTAGAACCATTTCAGCGATCTCTTCAGATTCTAGTAGCGTTCCAGGCAATTGCTTCTCCATACGAAACCAACTCCTTAACCTTTTTTCTATTATACTAAGTAACTTGGAGATTATTATTATATATTAATTACTTGTCTTGCCTTTTTTTCTAATTGCTTATTTCTCATGATTCCCACATAATCACTCTTCCATACATAAAAATTACTATATTCATTATCTATTAAATTTCCCGTTAAATTTTAGTGCTATTGTGGATATAAATGAATAAAAAGAACCTTAGTTCTAGTTCGATTCTTTATGCCTTGTGGAGCTTGCCATCGCAAAAACCTCCTCAAGATGTAGTGGATGACTGCCTGGCGATACTAACATTTTTGGCATAGGGACTGTCCGTTGAACCCAATTAACTTATATGCAACCTCCTAAACTCTCCAGTTAAAAGTTTAACTGGAGGGTTATTTCACAAGAATGAGACGCTTTTAAAATCCAAGCGTCTCATTCTTGTGATGCACCCTTTGATTAATGATAGATAAAGTGAGTTGAGTCAGTCTTATGAGGCAAACAAGCAAACATCTGGCCGAACTTGATTATCCCTTCGATCCGGAAGAAAGGTTAGAGCCTTCGATAAAATGCCGCTGGAAGATAAAGAAGAGAATTAAAGTCGGAAGCATGACGGTGAAGGACATTGCCATCAAGTAATGCCACTGGACCTGTACGTTTCCTTTGAAAGTCTGCAAACCGAGCTGCAAAGTATACAGCTTTTCATCATTTAGATATAAAAGCGGTCCTAATAAATCATTCCACGCACCGTTGAAGGCAAATAGTGCGACAATAATAAGCGCCGGTTTTGTTAATGGAAGCATAATATGCCACCAAATTCTTAAGTGGCTTGCTCCGTCCATGATCGCGGCTTCACTTAATTCATTCGGAATTGTCAGCATGAACTGGCGAAGCAGGAATATATAGAAAGCACTTCCGAGAAAGGCCGGTGCGATCAGCGGCAGATAGGTGTTTACCCAGCCGAGCTTTGAAAATATAATGTACTGGGGCACAAGGGTAACGAATGCCGGAATCAGCATCGTCGCAAGCAGAATGACAAACAATGCATTTCTGCCCTTGAACTTGATTTTGGCAAAGCCGTATGCCACCAGCGAATTTACAAATACATGGCCGACCGTGGCAAATACCGAAATAAATAGGCTATTAAGCCCCCAACGGGTGAATGCGCCGGTCTGCCATGCTTCGATATAGTTTGAAAATCGGAACGTCGCCGGCAGTAGAGAAGGCGGATGCTGGGCGATTTCCGCAGGTGTTTTCAAGGAAGTTGAAATCATCCACCATAGCGGGATCAAAAGCACGATACTACCCAATATCAAAATCACAAATACAAGTGCATTTTTGGTTTTTGTTTTAAACTTTCTCGTTTGATAGAACTTTACTTCATTGTTCAATTCTTGTCACCTCCATCGTAATGCACCCATTTTTTTGAGAATTTTAAATGGAAGACGGTCAAAATCATGATTAAAATAAAAAGGAACCAAGCCATCGCTG
Organism: Peribacillus sp. NPDC058075; assembly: GCF_042885195.1. Taxonomy (NCBI): domain Bacteria; kingdom Bacillati; phylum Bacillota; class Bacilli; order Caryophanales; family Bacillaceae; genus Peribacillus; species Peribacillus sp. NPDC058075. Next base: position 150,658 of record NZ_JBHVSL010000004.1, read on the forward strand.
ACGCATACCCCATGTTAAATATCTTGAACGCGTTGTTCCACATATGCAGGTTATAGAATAATAGGCTATTGGCCGGTCCGCCTTCTAATCCGCCGGAAGAGCTAAGGTCGTTGCCCCCTATCATGACATAGGCCTCTTGGAAGATTTGGAAAGAGAAAATTGTGCTTGTAATAATGTCAAAGAAAATAATCGGTGTCAGCATCGGAAGGGTGATATGGAAAAACTTTTGGAACGTATTTGCCCCGTCGAGGTCTGCTGCTTCATATAACGACTGTGACACATCCTGGAGCCGTGCGAGGTATAAGAGCATGCCGCCGCCGACGCTCCACAGCTTCATCAGGATAAGTGAAGGTTTGGTCCATTCCGGGTCGAACAGCCACGCAGGACCGTCGATCCCAAACCAGTCAAGGATTGTATTGACGAGCCCGGTTGAAGGGCTTAAAAGGTGCATCCACAGAAAATATACGGCTACTCCAGAAAGCACAGCAGGAAGATAAAAAATAGTACGGAAAATTTTCATGCCAGGAATTTTTTGGTTTAGCAGCAGGGCGATAAAAACCGCACCAGCTGTCGTTAAAGGTACAGAAAATATAACAAAATAAAGAGTATTCCATAACGATGTCCAGAATAAATTATCATTAGTGACCATCCGCTTATAATTATCAAGCCCTACGAAGTTCATTTGGGAGGTGATATTATAATCGGTGAAACTTACATATAAGGAAAACAGAAGCGGTCCTGCCATTAAGAAGAGCAAGCCGGCGATCCACGGGGAAATGAACAGATAACCCATTAGATTTTCAGTATTGCCGCCTTGTTTTCTTTTTCGCTTCGTAGGCGGAGACTCTTCTGAAAGAGCTGCTGAAGTAAGGTCTAGTTCCGATATTTTTTCGGGAGAATATGTTTTTTGTTTTTTAGTTCCTGCCATTTCATTCATCATAAAGCTCCTCTGATTACAGAAAGAAGAGAAGTCCGCTGACTTCCCTTCCTTTCTAGATATTTTATTTATTCTCCTGAATTTTGCTGTTATCTGTTACTTTTCGCTTTTCTTTACATCTTTTTCCGCCTTTTTTAAAGCCTGTTCCGGTGAAATCTTGCCCTGAATGGCATTGTCGATGATTGGATCCACAATGCTCTTATAGTCCGGATATTTCACTGGTACCGTGTGGAATGGCGTGTCTTTCAAGTTATTAACAGCACTCTCGTATACCATTTTACCGTCGCCTTCAAGCCCGTCGACTACGCTATCTGCGGCATTTTTGTTTGCCACATTGTCAAAGTTCTTTTCAGCCCAATACTTCTGTACCTTATCACTTGTCAGATATTCGATAAACTTGGCGGCTTCCTTAGGATGGTCAGAACCCTTCGGCACTTCCATGACAAAGCCTCCTCCTTCATTCCAGTTGCGGCCTCCTTCTTTGAAAGCAGGAATCGGAGCTATACCGAAGTTTATATCTGTTTTAGAATCGCGAATTTGCGTATAGAAATTTGCGGTATCAGTCCAAATTGCAACCTTTCCAGAAATAAAAGGATTGGTTTGTCCGTTGCCGAATTCGGCTTCAAATGCCTGAATATTTTTTTGGCCAAGGCGTTTCTGCCAACCAGCAACCCACTCAAGACCCTCGATTTTATTTGCTGTAGCAAAATTCACCTTGCCATCTTCGAAATACCCCTCGCCATCATCCGCGTTTGACATCCAGCTGCTTGCGCCAAAGCTTCCCCATAACGGGTAGTAGCCGATGCGCTCATAGCTATTTCCCTTTTTCACATCAAGCTTTTTCGCATGCTCTTCAAGCTCATGCCATGTGGTTGGCGGCTTTTCCGGATCCAGTCCTGCTTCCTTGTAAGCATCCTTATTATAGAAAAGCAGGCGGTTATCGGTTATAAACGGAACTCCATACACTTTATTCTGGTATAAGCCCGATTCCCATAGGTTCGGATAAAGCTTATTTTTAAGATTTTCACTCAAATACTTAGTTAGATCTTCTGTTTGTCCATTCTCCGCACGGACCGCCACAGTGAATATATCATTCACAATCACATCGGCAGGATTTCCTGCGGCAACTGCTGCCGTGTTCTTTGTCCAGATATCTCCCCATGGTACGAAGGTGTGCTTTACCTCAATTTGGTCCTGTGACTTGTTAAAGTCAGAAACAATTTTTTCAATAACGGGCTTTCTTGTTTCAGAGCCCCAGAAGGTTTGGAAGTCAAGAACCACTTTCTCATCTTTACTTTCCCCACGGGCGCCTGATCCTGAACCCTCAGAGCAAGCAGATAAGATTAAGCTAAATAATAGAATAAAAATAAAACCGAAACGAAACCCTCTTCCCATCGAACTTTTCCCCCTATTTAAAAACAGTCATATTCATTCAACTTCTTTTACCCCTTCATGAGTCAATCAAACATGTTAAAATTTCCCTTCGACTGATTGCATGGCTACACGGAATTGCGGAGAACTTTGCACTAGTGTGGATCAAAAATCGCTTTCAAAGATTCTTTTACCGGAACGCACGCCGTATTTAAAGAAAGTAAATGAACAGCTTAAAAAAGATAGTTTTACAAATAAAAGATAAAGCTTTTTTAGAATTGATGGTAAGAGAATGCCAAAGGACGGATTCTTACTCCTAATCAGGTGTGTGAAGGCGCACCCAAGCTTAAAATCGAAAGACGAAAGTTATTGGAGGAATTGCAAGCTGTACGATTATGGGAAAAGGGTTGGATGGTTTCTCAAAATAACCTAATTATATTCTAAAGAAATGGAGTTTAATAGCAATGGAGATATTAAACTAGAAGAGCTGCGTTCTCAAATAAGAGAAAATCAATTTACCAGTCCAACTGCCGGATACGCACCCGGGTACACACAGGCAAATCTCGTCATTTTACCGACGGATTTAGCTTATGATTTTTTATTATTTTGCCAGAGAAATCCCAAATTTTGTCCGCTGATTGAGGTTACGGAAAGTGGCTCACCGATTCCTAAGATTACTACACCAAATGCAGATCTGCGCTATGACCTTCCGAAGTATTTCATTTATAAAAAAGGAGAACTTGTCGATGAAGTGAGTGATATCGGGGATTATTGGCAGGATGATTTTGTTTCCTTTTTAATCGGCTGCAGCTTCACCTTTGAAAATCCGCTTATTGATAATGGACTTACGATTCGACATATTGAAGAAAAACGGAATGTACCGATGTATGTCACGAACCTTCCTAGAGGCTGGTGTGTTCCATGGGAATACGGTTGTCAGTATGCGTCCTTTTTTACCAAACGACGTAATTCGAGCTGTCGAAGTGACATCAAGATTTCCGTCTGTTCATGGTTCACCGATTCATATTGGCAACCCTGAAGAGATTGGAATCCAACATATTGCAAAACCGAATTTTGGTGATGCCGTGACAGTAAAGGAAGGCGAGATTCCTGTGTTTTGGGCTTGTGGTGTGACACCGCAGTCTATTGCGATATCCAGTAAACCTGAAATTATGATTACACATGCACCTGGTCATATGTTTATTACGGATGTGAGGGAGAGTAGTTATTCCATTTTGTAAACTAAGTCTTATTGAGAATATTTGTTATTAAGAAAATATCATTAAATAGACCAAATTAATATTAAGATATCGCGGGATAAATGGAACCAAGAGGGATAGGACGCGGGAAATAGTAGTAAAATAAAACAAAGCGAACCGGAAAAGCCCTGTCACTTATTTGGCAGGGTCTTTTTCGTGCCTATTTTATCAAATAGATTTCGATTCCAGGGAGCTTTCAACGAATCGGTGTACACATTACCTTTTATCGTTCACAAGCGTAATTATCTTTATCTCGGTCCATCTTCGCTTGATAAGCAGGATGGTCTGCTGGTACGCCATCTGGATATTTGGTACGTAAATCTGTGCAGTTCTGGAAGAACTCTGCTTCCGGTTCTGGTTCTGTTCCTGGTTCTGGAGTTGGAGCAGGTGCCGGTTTAGGCGCTGGCTTCGGTGCTACTGGCTTTGGTACTGGCTTTGGTGTTACTTTCTCTGGAGAATTAAAACCGTGCTCTTGGTCTACATGAGCATATCCGGGAATACTCCATACGCCAATCCTTTTATTACGAGCGATATCTTGCGCTTTATGGAACTGATCGAATTATGGGTGTCCCTCTACCAGTTGTATGGGAAACACTTTGCCCAAACCACTCACTAGAAATACTAGTAAAGAGCAATGAGACAAGTACAGAATGTTGCAGAAACCCCCAGTCACCGCCGACACCCTTGCCTTTAGCTAATAGTTCGCATATCCCACCGCCCCTAGCGGACTTTCACCGCCTAATTAATGAATATGCCTGGCACACCAAAAACGGCATAACCGTTGCATGCCGTCCATTTGTATAAAACTCTTGTATAAATCCGTAAAGCGCCAGCGGTATTTCACGCACCATTAGTACATCGTTCCAGTCCCACTAAGTGTTAGGTCTGTTTTGACCTTAAATTCTATAGTTGGATATAGGTTTTCCCACTTTTTCACTTCTTTTTCTGATACCCCTTGTTTAGCTTGATACATCAAGCCCAGACCCAACGGATCAGCTCCCATTTTTTGAATGTTTTTCAACGTTCCTTCTACTCTCTTATTGATAACCTCGGCAGCCAGCTTTTGATCTTCTAGCAGTTCATAATTATTTTCCAGCTTTTTTTCGGAGGCTTCAATACTTCCTTCAATTTTCAAATTCACCTGGACATAGGATTTTTTTCGCTTAGGAATCACCAGATTAATCTTTGTTTTAAATCGGTCTACATTGACAAAAAACTCATTATCCCCATGCCTGACATTAATTTGGCCTTTGCGGCTTGTATTTAAGAGTTCATTAAGGACTCTGGTTTCATCTTTATTCAGTTCACCAATTAATTTTTCTCCTTTTATTAAAGCTACCTTATTAATAACGTAAGTATCTTCCAATGGTTCAATAACAGGGAGGTATGGATCGATTCCGTCCTCTCTTAACCTCATATAATAATCATTAAGAATTTCAGATACTATGTAAGGAGAGGTATTGGTGGTTTGATCAAAGGATAAATTGAGAGCGTTTCCCGCTACTCTTTCTGATTTAAATCTTACTCTAAGGACCATCTCGGCAGTTGGTTTACCAATCGCCATGTAGGAAATCCCCTGGATGTCCCTCCTTCGCATGAACCAGTTAAGAACTTCAGCTTGGTGACTTTTTAAAATATATCTATCAAAAATAAGTACCCGGCAATGGCCAAAATCAAAATCCTTGTCTACCTTGGATTTCATGACCCGTACTGCTTCAGCAATAGAATCTGCATTTTCTGAAATAATCTGGAATTTAGCATTTCCCGGCTGAACCTGTGCAGAGGGAATCGATAATTTCAGGGAAACATGGAAGGGTTTCTTAGGATCATTGGACTTATCTACACCCATAGAAACCACAAAGAAGCGCTTATCTATATCCTTAAACGCACAACCTGCTAACATTCCCACAAGTGCAAGGACAGCACATAAGATTAATAAGGAATCTTTCTTTTTCATGTTTTTTTCCTCCTCAAGGAAAGTAGAAAAACAACCATAACTAATACCACTTCAACAGGCAGCCGTAAGTTAAACCAGTATTTTGCGTACCCGAAAAACTCCCTTTGGTTCACGGATTCTTGAAAATAGACACTCAGGAATCCAATAATAGAAAGAAAGGTTAATGTAAATAAGCGCATGCCAGTCTTTCTATCTTGTATACCAAAGGCACCTTTCATTAGCTCAAGGCCAACATTCCAGGTGACTATACCAAAGAGCATCGTTACCAGCATGAATACAAAAACTAATACAAAACTGGTTCGTTCAATAAACCCATATTGCATTCTTAATGAATCTGACGTAACCATCCATGGAAAGACAAAATCACCCATGGATTGAATCCCTAAAAATCCAAAAGGTATAAGATACGTAAAGGCAAGTATCAAAGAACCGAGTACGGGAATTATCCAAAAATATTTAAGGATCTCCTTTGCTTGGACATTTCTGTTAATAATCGCCAAATTGATGTATCCAGTAAATATATAACTGGCTGCTGCAATAGAGCTGTAGTTAGGCATTTGCCAGGTGAATTGTAGAATTCTCTTAATATGTACAGGGTAAAAATAATCACTTGATAGTGTTTTGAAGATAATAAAGCCTACGAATGGAAGAGCGGCCAGCATGGTAATTTCAGTTTTATACAAAATAGATTGAGTATTTCGGGTTGCTCCAAATATAAGCAAGAGAATAAGAAAACCCGAAATGATTCTTAGATCCATTTCCGGATTCAGATAGAGCTTAATAACATAGCTAAACGAATTTACAGCAAGGGTGCCGGCTGCTAGCCACATTAACGATAAAAAAAATAAAAAAGGAACTCTGATATATCCCGGCATTACCTCTTTAAATATTTCCGGCAGGCCCTGATATGGAAATCTGCCCATACCCTTTGTAAAAAGATAAGCCAACAGGGTGCCAAGGGGGATACTTATGAGAATGGATGTAATCGACCCATTGAAACGGTTTTGTATCAAAACCATGGGAACGTTGAGAATGATATTTAATGACATATTCATTAAGATAATGTAATAGTAATAACGTGCCAACTAACTCCGTTCTCCCTTCGTTTCCTCGCTTATTTTCTCTATTCTCTTAGAGGATCCCCAATATATTCTTAAAAAAGGTGTACCAAAGCTTCGTGTGTCAGTGAGGTAACAAACTATAATGATAATCCCCGCTAATAAACCCATTATTCCGAAAAAACTGGCCAGTAAGATCAAAGGATAGCGTGCGACCCGCACTGCAAAACTCATTGAATTAACGGGAATGGTAAAATTGGCAATGGCTACGAAGGCGGTAATGATAATCATGATTGAGCTGACAAGCTGTGCCTGCTGAGCAGCCTGGCCAAGTATTAATCCGCCAACTGTTGTGGCAGTCGGTCCAATTGTTTTCGGAAGCCTCAGGCTAGATTCAATAAGCATTTCTACCGCCAAAAGCATAAATATGACTTCAAAAAAAGATGGGTAAGGCACGCCTGCACGGCTGCCAGCAATCGTAGCCGCCAGCTGGGACCTTAGGATCTCAGGGTTATAGGAGGTCAGTGCCACATACAAAGCTGGAAGAATGAGCGTAATGATCAGCCCCATATACCGAATCAAAATCATTAACCTGCTCACCCAAAAAGTATGAGATGTGTCATCCATTGCAGATATAAAATCAAAAAATACTACCGGAACAATTAAACCAAAAGGCGTCCCATGCAGGAGAATTGCTATTTTTCCTTGCGCAAGATTTAAAGCAATCCGATCTGGTCTTTGTGTGTCCATCATGGTCGGAAAGAGATTGTGTCTATTCTTAGTTAAAGCATTCTGAAGCTCGCCGATGGCTTGAATCATATCCATTTTAAGTTCTGGGATTTTCTTCTTTAGATCCCTTAGCACATCATGATCGACCAGGTCCCGATCATACATAATGGCAATGGGTGTTTTAGACACCGTTCCGACTGATTGATGCTCCACCATAAGGCTTAAAGCGGGATAGCGGGTTCTTATTAAATTAACATTTGTGCTTAAGTCTTCACTTAACGCCTTTTGCGGACCCAGAACAGACATTTCCACGTTTGCGTCCTGCGGCTGGTCATTGGTGGCCTTCATAATGCGATACGAGTAAACGGCATCCCCTAAAAAAATGAGCAGATATCCATCTATTAATAATGATGAAAGTTTGTCACCGGTACTGACCTTTTTACATGTTGGAAGAGATAAAAGATGTAATAAATATCTGCTTTCTTTATCACATAAAAGCAAAGGTTCTATTACATCCTTCCTTATCTTTTGTTCATCACTCAGACTTTCGAGATATACTAGATAGATTTCCTTTTTGTAATATTCAAACTGGTGGACAATCAAATCTCTGTTATCATTAAATTCTTCTTTTAAGGTGCTGATGACCTCTTTTTGCTTTACCATAGCTCTTTCACACCTTCATAATTGATTTCATTCCGATAGTATTTGTAAAAAAAAATGTTTAATACGTTATTACAGATATCACTGTTAGTTGTTGACCTAAAACATAAAAAAAGGGCGTGACTCCAGTTTATTTTCAGAATCATGCCCTAAATACTTTTGCTTTTCAAGCTGCAATTCCCGCCTGAGCAGGTAAAAATTGCTTACTGTTCACTGCAAAAACTTGTCCAGAAACGAAAACCTCAAAAGCATTTCGTGTATCGCATCTTTCCCACATGCGGTAACCGGCCTCCTATTTAATCGCTTGTTACTTTCTCCTTTCAGGCCAAGGTCAGCTTCCCCGCTAGAAGTTTTTCTTGGACTCTGAGCAGTAGCTGATTTACTATACAAGTATCCATACCAGTTTGAGCATTTCTTCAATTTACCATTAGTTTCCTTATAGTATGGCTTGAACCCAACATAGCCTTTATCACCTTTTTTAAGTTTAAAAGAATATGTACTAGAGTCACTAGTACTATTAACCCAAGTGAAACCAGCGTTTGCCTTAATAGCAGATTTTTCTAAATAAAAGATGGTTTCAATTAGCCAGTAACTCTAGGACAAAAGGAAACTATCTTATATTTATAGAGATTACTTTTAACATTATATATTCTATCGAGGTGTATGGTCTTAAATATGACCTTCTTTTTCGAGTGATAACTCAATAAAGAGAACTGATGTCGATATATCAGTTCTCTAGTTAAAATTATTTTCTATATTCTTTATTTGTTATATGAGAAGAAGTTTATAGTGGAATCAAAAAAAATCAGTCCCTACTGAACCTTCCCATTATTCATTCTTATCATAATTCTCTTGGTTATTCTTTTCTGAAATTCGTCTTTGATTGGCTTTCGTCTTAGCATTCACATGGTTTGCATCATTTGGTTTATTTTTTTTAGATCCTCTTGCATCATTACTCATACTTATTCACCTCCCGTGGCAGCTTATATACGTATGTTAGCTTACTCTTGCCTCCAAATTTTATACGCCTCACCTGGATGTAGCACATCGCTAACTAGCAAAAAGACATTCCGTACAGACCGTGGACAACATTATTTCAATCACACAAAACGAGCAAACCCGTTTAGAGTCCGCTCTTGTAATGATTCAAAAATATCCCCATCAAAACCTATATCCCTTCGATGCTCAAATTCAATTGCGCCCTATTCACTACGTGAAAACCGAAAGAGGTACCTTATAAATGAATTCAGAAGTAGACGCGTTACAAATACTCGCTTAATCGCAGGATTTCATCACCCTTGAACCTCAGTGCAAAAGATCTTTAATAAAAGGATAGTTGTAACTATCCTTTCTCTGTGCCTGATTTTTTTTAACCGCTTATCAAAAGTAATCCTCAAAGTTCAATAAAATGGCCTTCATGGCTTGGCTTGAGTTTCCCTTTTCTTTAATCCTTTGCAGAAAGTCCATGAACAAAATCACCAGTAAATCCTCGACCTTCAACTCTTCATCCATCAAGAATGGGGAAATGTCATGCAGAAATACCTCACCCCGGTAAATCTCCGACTCCTTTATTCGAAGGGTAATCTCAGCTCGTTTTTCTTCTGAGGTCACCTCGATTTCTTCTTCCCTTTGCTCGAAAGAGAAAAGGGTGGTCGTCACCTGCTTCAATACCCTCTTTTCAATCATCGGTCGCTCCAGGAATTTTTTCTTGGAAGAAATCAAAAAAGGACAGAGCTGTTCATATTTGGCCCCCTTTTTCACTTGTTCCAGAAAATCGAAATATAAAAGGGCAATAAGGTGATACAAACTTAGGTTTTGCGGAGCCTCTTCAAACAAATCCTTCATGTCTTCGACGAATACCTCCCCCCTTAAAAATTCATAATAAGGTACCTCGATTTGCAGATATCGATATTTTGACAAGAAGTAATCAAAAAAACTCTTTTTTTCCTTTGTCCCATAAAACAGCTTGTTCGATAAAAGGTTAAATTGACTATAGGATTTCTTCAATGGAACCCCCTCTTTCTAACCAGGCAACGGTATGATGGATCATGCAAAAGGCAACCCTCCGATCTGACAGGTCCTGTAAGATGGCGACTCCATGCAATCCCCCCCTTTCGCCGTATTCCGTTTCCAGCAAGTAGGTGTGCATATATTCCTTCGTGTCCGTATAGTCCATTGCATAATTCACATCCTTCCACCTAGTCAAACCGAACCTTAGCAATAAGGTATTGCAGGCCGTTTGCGTCAAGGATTTTCCCGTATTTTGCTTATATATCGGATTTAACGTTTTGCACAACGTCCGGAGCTTGACCTTCATGACATAATCGACAGGGAACTTAATGTCATGCTGCTTGTCCTTCCTGACTTTCCTCACCGACGTTATTTGGTGCGAAGGACCTCCGGCAGATGTTTTTTGAATAGCTTTTGGTTTTGGATCCTTTTTCTTCATTTCCTCGAAAAAAGGGTTCAATGATGACATCCCTTCCCTCCTCTCCCCTCTCATTCTGTAAAAATGGGAACATACCTTAGGGTCACTTTGCCAGTTTTCCACTTTACTAACAATATAGTGGGGAAGGGGTCACTTTAGAACCGGGGAATGTATGAGCTTCCTTTACCATGGCGATACTATTTAGCAAGAATATTAAATTGCGAGGGATATATATGATGAAAAAGAACAAAAAGGATACGGAGATAAAGAAGCAGTTTGCGAAATTAATGGAACAGGCGGGTAAAAAGGCCGGAGGAAAAATTGTAAAGGTAAAGATAAAGTAAGAAAAAAGCGAAGGACTGACATTCTGACTTTTATTACAAGCGTAGAATATTTACTCAGCAAATTGTTCCTTCTACCCGAAGGCGCTACTGTAAGTTTAGAGGTTGCATCAATCAACCGTCAAGCAGGCTCGATGCCTGCTCTTAATCGAGAAAAAACGGATGTTTTTTCACCATGCGTGAATGCCACCAGCTGACGATTCAGCCGGTGTGCCTCCATTTATTGGTTGTTTCCTTCATTGCTTTTCCCAAGGGACTCAGTCCCTTGAGAAAATAAGGGAGAACGCCCCCCTCTTGCTCGTCTTTCTTCTTATTAAAAATACCCCTTTTCTTTTAAGCTAACATACTTACCCGTATGGGAAACAATCAAATGGTCTAAAACTTCAATCCCTATAATTTTCCCTGCTTCCGCCAATCGCTTTGTGACTTCAATGTCTTCCATACTCGGGGTTGGGTCACCCGATGGGTGCTGATGGCTGACAATAACGGAAGCCGCGTTGTTTAAAATGGCGCATTTCAGCACATCTCTAGGATGGACGACACTCGCATTTAGGCTTCCCACATGCGCCCGATGAAGACCTACCACATGATTTTTCGTGTTGAGCATCAAGACAAGAAAAACTTCCCTGTCCTCGTTTGCGATTTGCGCTGCGGCTAATTCTCGGGCATCTTCTGGATTGCGAATTTGAAAGGCCACAAACGGCTCAACCATTTCCCTGATTTCCTGCTTGATTCATACCACTTCAAAAATTGGGGTTAAATCCATTTTCAAAACTCCTTTTCATTTTATTTTTATTTGTTGCCCTTTTGTTATTTTCTCTGGTGAGTTTTTTTCCCTATTTTCATTTGCCTTGCGAAGCAAATTAGTTCCCCAAAGGGGGATTATTTTTCCCCTTTGACATGTAGAACGAAAAACACGCATAGGCAATCGGTCAAGGGATTAAGCACAAAAAGTTTTTGATGTTGCGATAGCGCCCCTAATCAAAAAGTTTTTTGCCCCTTGATCGATTGACTGGCCGTCTTGGCTTCCTGCCGGAAAGGTTCGGGTGTCCTACCGGCTGGGAGGTTAGCCGGCCTGCGCTGTTTTACGATTCGGAAGGCAAAGGAAAAAAATAAAAAAAGCAGCCGGGTGGCTGACCTTTTATTCTATTAATCCTTAATCCCTTAACCTTATGGCTTCCGGCTCGTTCGGTATGGCGGCGTAAGCCGTAAATGATACAGGAACCTACGGAATGTAGGCGAGGCATGAGCCGTACAGTTCGTCGTTATCGAATCATTTAATGCCGAAGCGACACGTACAGAATGTCAGGAAGGGGGTTCTTTCCTTCTGTACAGTCTGTAGTGCAACCGCACGAAATAGGTTCACAATGCTCTACATAACATATCTTTTATAATCTTGTCCCTTTGAAAGAGCGAAAGTAGGAAAATAAACCTACACTATCCCTTTGTGAAACCCGATTATCAGTATTATGTAAACTAAACACTGATAGTAAATCTGGCTTGTTTTATCAAATTTATGTAGTGAAGACACTTATGAAAGATAAAGTATTTTGAGTGATTAGTAGCCCTTAAATTGTTATATTAATTACTCGTATGTATCCAAAATTACGAATATCCATTTTTTACTCTTTCCTCTACTTTTCTTTTATTCCATCAAAACCGTTCGTAAAAGTGTATGTAAAATCACAAACGTTCATAAAGTGTTTTATATCTTTAACGAACGTTAAAACATGATGATTTTGCATAAAAAATAACCGTTCGTAAAAGTATACTTTTATGAAAGGTAGCAACAATGCTATACCCCCATTTCGGAAATTTTTTTTATCCTATGAACAGAGATGGAGACTATTGTGTCATTTTCCTAATTAGAGCATAAGGTGATATTACCCATTTAATTAGTATCCTCCTTAAAAACAATTAAGGAGATGTCTTATGTCAGGTTGTGAATCAAGGTGTGACGGCGGTTTTGGATTTGGTGGAGGTTTCGCCTTTATAGTCGTTTTGTTTATACTCTTAATCATTGTTGGAGCTAGCTTTGTTGGTGGTGGCTGCGGCTACGGAGGCGGTTACGGATATGGCGCCTGTTGTTAAAAATAGGATGAAAAAAGCCGACCTTTATTGGTCGGCTTCTTCAACTAATCTGCTCCGATAGTTGAACAAAAAATAGAGCAGACATAGAGATGTCTGCTCAAGTTGGTGGTTTTTTTAGATTTAGTCATTAAGCTCAACAATGAGCTTTAGAGGTTAAAACCACCAACATCTTCTCCTACAACCACAACGCCCGAATCCACCGAATCCACAGCGATCGCGATCATAAGGAGACGGTAGAACATGAGTATCATAAATGGTAAGGAATTTATTGAACGTTTAAATAAAATGAAAAATGAAATTTGGTTTGATGGTGTAAATATCAAAGGGGCAATTTCAGACCATCCTGCCTTTAAAGGAATTCTTAAGTCAAAGGCTTCCCTTTATGATTTGCAAAATTCTCAGGATCTAAAAAATGAGATGACTTTCTTTTCTTCAGAAAACGAAAATCCTATTGGACTATCTTACTTACAACCCAAAACGAAAGAGGATTTAAAAAGAAGAAGAAAAATGATTGAACATTGGGCAAGACAAACGCATGGAATGATGGGAAGAAGTCCTGACTATATGAATACGGTTGTAATGAGTTTTGCCTCTTCCGCCAATGTTTTAAGTGGTAGGAAAAATTGTTTTCCTGAAAACATTCAATCTTTATATGAAAGAGCAATGAAACATGATTTATCATTTACACATACCTTTATTACTCCGCAAGTGAATCGTTCACAAGTCTATTTGGGCTTTTCCAATGAGCCAATTTCCGCTAAGGTGATAGATCGAAATGAAAAAGGATTGGTTATCAAAGGTGCCCGCTTACTTGCCACTCAAGGTGGTTTAACGGATGAAGTTTTAGTTATTTCTGCACCAAGATTGTTTTTGGATCCTAGCGAGGCGTTCGCCTTTTCCATTCCATCTAATACGAAAGGGTTAAAATTTTTTTGCAGGGAATCCTTTGTGGGGGGAGAATCTTCGTTTAATTATCCGTTAAGTTCAAAATATGAAGAAATGGACTCAATCGTCGTCTTTGACAATGTTTTAGTTCCATGGGACCGCGTATTTTATTACGATAATGTAGATGCAGCGACAGATTTCCTTGTTGAAAGCTCTTTTTACCAATTTGCCTATCATCAAGTCATAACCAGACAAATAGTAAAAGCTGAATTTTTACTTGGAGTTGCTCAACTTCTTGTCGAGACAATTAATGTTGGAGAGTATCAACATATACATGAAAAACTCTCCGAAATCATCATCGGTCTTGAAACCATGAAAGCACTTTTAGAGAAATCAGAAAATGATGCAGAATTGGATGAATGGGGATCTATGCGTCCTAGTATTATTCCATTACAAGTGGCTAGTAACATCTTTCCTAAAATTTATCCCCGTTTCAGCGAAATTATACAAATAATTGGTGCTAGCGGCATGATATCAATACCAACGGAAAGCGCGTTTGATTCCGAAATTCGTTCAGAACTCGACCAATATCTTCAAGCGGATGGTATGAATGCCGAAGACCGTGTGAAACTTTTCCGTTTGGCATGGGATCTTACGATGAGTTCGTTTGGTACAAGGCAAACCCAATATGAAAGATACTTTTTTGGTGATCCTATTCGATTATCCAGTAATTTATACAAAAACTATATAAAAGATAAACACGTTGAAGAAATTAGAGGATTATTGAATCTAAAAAATTAAGAGTGTCTTATCAAATTGTCAATGCAGTATCCTCCAATTATAAATTCACAAACCAAAACCTTCACCATTTCCAACACGAAACAGGCGTTTCTACTACTGTAGAAACACGCCTGTTTTACAGATACTTCTTTTCATTGTTATAGACGGCTTTATCAGCAAATCTTAATACGGGTAGTGATGGTATGGATAGTGTGGGTGCGGATAGCCTGGAGCTCCAAAACCAAGTCCTGGTCCATAACCAAATCCTGATCCTGGTCCACCTAAACCAACCCTCTCATTATAGGCATTATTCATACAAACTTCATCTTCCTCATTTCATTTACATTAGAGCATATGCATTTGGGTAAAAGTTCTTGGGTATTTGTCTTGAATTTTAGAATTTAAAGGACATATGCCTCATCCAACAGATAAAATGAACTTTTCATTCAAAACTATTAGTCTGTATTAAATCAATTCACCACTCAATTGAAATTATCCAAACCGTACTCTTTTTCAACTAACCTGCCCCGTTAGTTCCATTAGAAAAAGTTGCCTTAAAAACAGCTCTGATTTTCAGCTAACGCACTCGTTCGTATAAAAATGACGATCCTTCCTGAATTAAACAATTCTGATACTTGGAATAATATAAAAAAAAGCCCTTCTCACACGATAGGGGCTTTTTTGTTATTAATATTCACTTACAGAATAACTTTTGTATGATAACTTGTTGTTTTCAAAAACCATATAAGCATATATGTCAGTGGTGTCACTGTAACGGCTCCAGGTATAATCTTTTTCGGTAATACCGCCAGAAGTATATGTTGAATCTAATTTCATATATTCACCAGTGATAGATACCATTTGATTATAAGTCATTCCTTTTTTTACATTCGTATATTCATTGAAAGTTATACCATTTTTAATGGGAGTAAAGAAATATCCTTTGGCTGTTTTTGTATACTTGACCCACTTTGTTCCTACTTTATCATAATCTACAAATGTTACTGTGGCATATGAAAAGTTTTTATTTGTTGCATATGGAGTTAACGTTACAGCTTTAGTTGTTTTTGCATTAATTGTATTACCTTTATAATCTTGAACCTTATAGGTAGTACCTACTAAGGCGCTCTTATAGAAAGTTGAACCGATCGGCTTTGTTACTGTTGCAGCTTCTCCTTTATTTGCTCCAACTCCTGCCAGTAATCCTAGAGCTAATACTCCTACAGTTAATGCCTTTGCTAGTTTTTTCATCTTAATTTCTCCCCCAACCCGTTAATTCTTATGAATTTATATGTACATTTGTAGAATACCAAATCTTTTTCAATGGGTCTATGACTTTTCGTAGAGAACGGGTATTTACAATATCCATCTTAGGCGGCCTTCTTAAAGAACTAACGCACAAAGTCGACAGCTGTTTTTTGTATATATTTTAGCAACAATATATAGTGTTCTTTTTTCGGAAATACAACTAAATATGCTAATAATTAAGAAGATAAAAACCCCTTTTTCACCAACAACTTTTTGAAAAAGGGGTTTGTCTACACTCTGAGACGTTCCTTTAAATATTATATATTACCATAATAGCATGACTAAAACAAAAATCTATGTCGTTATTCTGCCCAAAATGTTCCACTTGTCTTTCAAGGATTTAAATGTCTGTATCTGGTACGCTTGCTGTTTTTCTCCTACCTGAAACTCCCCTCTTTGATAAACGCATTTCAATGTGATTGGTCGCTAAATATAATTCCTTATAAATCGCTTTCAACTTAGAAGATAACTCTTCATTACTCAAATCTTTTAAATCTCTAATTAAGAAATCAAGAGATTCTGCGGCTTTATTTAAGTCCTCGATTGCTCCAGGATGTACATTTTTTGGATTAGCACCCATTACATAATTTAAATAATCAGGTGGCAGAATTGCTTCTGGATTATTTAGCATCTTTTCCTGAGTTCGAGCTAAATTCAGCAATTCCTCTAGAATAACCCCATTTAAATTATTATCATCTTGTGATGTTTTATCTTTAGAGGTTTTATCCTTAGGAATGGAAATATACTCGCTTTCTTGTTTTAGTAACGTTTGAAATTTTGCATCTAAATCGGGCCACCAATTTTCAAAAGTTTTTGTAAGCTTAAGATCATCAAGCACAGTTGATTTCGTAGCTGCGTATATATCCTTAACTAACTTAAGTATATCTGACCTATTATATGACGCATATTGAAATTGAAGTAAAGGGCTTGATGCATCAATATCAGATCCCTTTAAACCAAATAAAAATGGTGTCACAAATGCTGTGTCCATAGATTTTGCTAATGCCCCTGCTTCAAAATTGACCCAAGGTGCATTAATGTTCTATTTCGTTAAACATAAAATACCATAATTTGAGACTTCTAATTCCTGTCCTATGCTAGCGCTCCATCTTGATCCTTTTCTAATATCTTCAGAAGATACATAGGGTTCTAAAGTTTGAATCACTAGTGGTAGCCATTCTTTTAGAATTAGTGCTATATTCTTACTGTATTCTCCTGACCAGCTTAAAAATACCTTCATTTGTGTTTCCTCCAATAAATTTATAGAACCACTTACCATAATTCGACATAAATGAAATAATTCCTTCAATTATCGATATCTTATATTTTGTTGAACCTGAATTTGAGAAAATCTTTGATTTTAATACCATTAGTTAGCTGCAATTGTAGGCTTTCTTGTTTTTCGGAAAGTGAACAATGAAGCTTATAAGCTCTTTTTCTATGCCCAAATAAAAAAAGAGTATGACCAAAAATGTCTAGTAAGTCATACCCTAATTATAAAACATTCACCAGGTAAAACCCATTCCCGGCCTAGTCACCGGGGTTTTTCTAATCTATATTCTAACGAGGTTATTATTCTAAAAATACCCCTAATTGATTCAACAAGGATAAAAATATCTATTAACATCACACTTTGAATTAACCATAAAGTCAGTATTACTCAGAGCTTTTCTTATAAGATCTTTATTATTTGGTATATGGAGAGTTGGAACATTTTTCATAAAATCACGAAAGGCCGGTAAGTTATCCCATAAACCCTTTATGTGCTGTTTAAATTCTTTCGAACTGCAATTTATAATGTCACTCTTATTTTTATATTCCGGATAAACAACGATAACTGGTAGCCCATTTGTAACGATACCATAATTCATTTCTTCCCGTAATGCCCTACTATTTTTGGTTGCTGAACTTAAAAACAAAATAATATTCTTTGAATTATTAAGTCGTTGACGCAGCCTCGGTTTTAATGTCTTTTCCCAATCACTACCATCTCGCACATTATAGGTTTTATCATGTGAGTCTATGAACGGAAAGGTACTATCTGCTGATTTCCAAGCCCTTAATAAATTGTAATATACAAAATCCTTAGTAGCGAAAGCACCCAGTTTACTTTCATTAAATGGTTCACTGACATAAAACGCTGAATAATTACCACTTCTGAATGCCATATCATTCTAATCCCCTTCATATCACAGCAATTATTAAATCCCCTGACTAAATACTATTATTCTCAAATTCTCTTAGCTTATTAAAATCTATGTCTTCTATTTGATTTTCCCTTATAAGAATTTTAACTTTAGACGGTTCTTTGAATTTTACTTTGCTGATTTTAAACGTCCAGAGGATAACTTCGAGTAATTCCTGATTGGTAGCTGTAAAATCCTTATGTCTAGTTATACCTGTTCCTAACAATGGTAGTGCAATCGGATTTTGATTGTATAAAGAATTGGCTTCATCCCAAAATCTTAATAGGCATGTTGCATATTCTGCTAATCTCAAGTTAGCTTCATTTTTTTCATCAAATTTTGAAAATGCAACAAGAAAGTAGTCTTTATCCTGAAAAATACTCCCAAGTTCATACCTTGCTGTCTTTCCACCAAGCCTTCTGCTCACGCCTTCTTCTATTGCTTTCAATCTTGGTTCTTTTGCTACCCTTTTATCAAATGAATTAATTTCTCTAGCAGTTGGATATTTATTTAATAAATAGATTCCATTTAATGATTTTGAAGAAATTATTTTGTCATCTACTTTCGTATCGAAAAACTCATTAAAAGCAATCACTTTATAGCAATCATCCTGTTCGAAAATATCACCAGAAGTAATTTCAATTAATGAACCATCAACATTCAAAGTTATTTCCTTTAGACCTGAGGTAACAATGAAATATCTAATAATATAAATAATGGAGACAATTACTAAAGCAAAAAATAAAAATTTATTATAGCTTACTTCAAAAAACGTTAAAATAGCCATTACCAATGTAAATAATAGACCTGGAACAGCCATTGCTTTTTGCCAAAAACTCCAATTCTTTGACAAATCTTTTATTTTAGAAAATCTTTTTCTCATGATTCTTCCTTCTCATTTCTTAGATAGTTTGGATTGTTCATCGTATAAACTAACAAACTCTACGGTTCAAATATAAATAGGACAACTGTAATGAATGCCTTTTATACTAATACGATTATACCAATAGAACCCAGTTTCATCAATTAACTCCATTAATTTCCTCCTTTTGTTGTAATCCTCATATGCTTTTCTGACGATTATTAAAATCTCTCACCTGTTCATAATGCCTTTCACAAAATATCCTTCCAGATTTCCATTACTCCAATCATATATTGGCTTTAAATAATCGACCTGGGGGAACAAGGCAAAAAACGGCTCTCAAAAAATGCTCCTGAAGTAGCATGAACCTTCTATTAACTAACGCACCCCGTGTCGGGGCATCAGAGATATTTGTGAAGTATGTACGGAAGAGGGCTACGCACCTCTCGATGCAAGCGCAAAAAGGCTTACGCCTCTAAGATCATCGCTACGCGTTAGCACGCGCCTTTATGTAAAAAGATAAGGAGGGCTTACGCGCCTCCCCATTTTAATGTGCGCAAGAGTGCTAACGCCCTCTCTTTTTATGAATTTGGATTGTCTTGCTCAAACCTATCCCCGTCCGGGGCGTTCTTGTGAAAGTAATACACACAGGGAAGGTTTACACCTTCACCCTTTTCGAACCGTCTCGTTTTGAGGCGGTATTTTTAGTTTCAGGAGGAATTTCAAACATGGATTCAATTAATTATGGAATGGCTCTTTCTCAAGCCTTAGAAGGAAACAGTTGTTTAATTTCAAGAACTCATTGTCCACGTGAGATGGAGAGACCAGAAAATTTTTTCACGCTGCACCGATTGGTTTATAAAATCTTGAAGACTCAACCATCAAATCACATTTTAACTGAACAATTATCTGGTGGTTTAATGAAGTACAACGTGAAAAAAGCAATCTTTCAGGTAGCCCAACAGGAGCCGGACGAAAGGATGGTTACGCATTACTATCACTTAATACGTGACCATAAAAACAAGCTTGCAGGACTAAAAAACGATCCTTTCGGCATGCAAATTTTATCGCGTTATCAATCGATTCTTTCTCAGGCTATGGATTGGGAGGATTCCTTCCAAACAGCAGCGTGGTTGTTACGCAACAGTGATATAACAGACCTTTATCAATTTTCTTATCAAAATATCATTCTTGTTCAGCCGCATCTTATATACCGTCAAAATAATACAAATGCCCTTGATTTCTTTTATAGCTTTTGTGAATGGATCGAAAACTTCACAAAGCGAAATGTATATATAGTCGATCACCAGGGATTAGTCAGTAAATACGAAAACAGCAAATTCATTTTTTTCACCAAATTAAACGAACAAACTATAACTTATTAAGAAAGTGGGAAACCTAATGATTATCAGTAACCATGCAATCAAGCGATTCCAAGAAAGAGTAACCGAAGGGACATATGAATTCATCAAGAGCTTCATCCAACGCGAATTAACTCAAAGTGTTTTGCTTTATAGTTTAAACGGTGTCGAAAAGCATTATGTCCGAGGCATCGTTTATATTGTGGAGAAACAGACTGTCATCACATTATACCCCTCTGTAATTGATTAACCTTTTGATTGGTGTGAACCACGGCTACGCCTTGTGGCTCAATGGATATAGCCTGCTGCCATCATCAGAGAAGATGACATAACTTAATTAAAGAAAATTATATTTTTGTATAATTTGCTATTCCAATATTCCATTTGTACATTTGTTCTAACATATTACTTCCGCATGTAGGGCAATTACAATCTTTCGAAACCGAGCCTTCATGAAGATCTATATCATTTATTTGGTCTATTTGGTCGAGCTCAAGCAAATGATTCCAAGTCTCTTTTAAAATTCCCCCGTAAGCAATCATCCTTCGATTCTGTAAAGCTTTATCCAAGGAACCTATGGCTTCTTCAGTTCCATTCTTATCCCCTTCAATCAGGTAACTTCCAGGTTTAATCGGATATTTTGCTGTCTCAACCACAGCAGCTTCTAAAGCTTTCTCCTTTTCAATATCTTTCAACTGATTGAATTCACTTTCTTTGTTTCGTTTCGGCCTGATTTTACGAATATCAACAACAGGTACATATTCTACCCTCAGTGCTTCTTGCCAAAGCTCACTCCACTTTTGCTGACTTATATAATGGCTTCCTGAAAAATAAGACAGTTTCACGGCTAATAAGACATGCAGATGAGGATGATATGTCCAGTCCTCATTGTTCCTGCTTACTTCTAACGCTCTAAACCAACCTGCAACCGAATTTCTAAATACTTTACGTTGTGACAACCTCTGCCATGCCTTGAATAAATTTGTTATTTCTTCGGGAAGTTCACTGCCTCTTACATTTCTCACAGTTAGGGTTAAAAATAACCATTTTACCTTTTGTTGTTTATTCGTTTCATGAGCCACTCTTTTTAATTGTTGGACCAATTTTAAGGAACGCCGCCAAGAACACAGGGGACATAATCTCACTTTACAAAAATAAGCACGTGTTAATTGTTTTTTATGTCCTGACGGGCACTCATTAAAGGTTAGATAATTACCGCAGTCAGAAACCCTTAGCGCCTTTTTCTCTTCTCCGATCTTTTCATAAACTTTAGATAGCTTCAGGGTTTGTTTTTTTCTCCGTGTCCAAGGTTTCTCTTTGCCACTTATCGATGTATCACTAAGGAGTTCATTAGCCATATTCTTTATTACCTCTCGACTTTCTTTAAATTGTCTATTTTCCGTTTTAAAGTAATATCGGCAAATTTTTATAGACATCAATAAAAAAGGAATTCAGAATTCTCAATTCCATTCTGAGGAGGCTCGTTATATCCGGCAGGTTATTCGCTGTTTAGCGACATCCCGACTGCAAGGAGACCCATTTTCACAGCCCTTTAAGGGGTGTGTGTAAATGGGCACTCCTTGTAAAAGTGGATATTCTATATAGTTCCCATAAAAAAAGGCCAGGGATTATCCTGGCTCCTTTTTTTATTCGACTATGTCAGCTTCGATTAAAGGCAGTGTGATGGTGTGTCCTGCAGTTGATTCATAGGTGTGTCCTCCCTGAACCGTCCCATAGACCGTAATCACGTCTTCCTCAATAAAAGTAGTGGTTCCTTGATAGGTCACATACACAACATCATTGAAATCGTAGCCGTAAGAACCCTTGGTTACAGCAAGGCGAATATCGGCTTGTGTTCCGTCCTCGATAATCTGTAGTATTTCTCCCTGGAATTTCACAAACTCACCCGTAAAAGCATCCGGATTCTTTTCAAGCTCTCCATAACGAATAACTTTGGCGCTGTCCTTCTTGGCCTTAAGCTCCTGTGCTTCCTTTTTCTTTTCGAGGCGGTCACGCTCAGCTGTCATTTTCTTGACCTCATTCGTAGTATACCCTTACAGCATTTTCCCGAAGCTACCCTTATATAAAGAAAAATATAAAAGAGCCTTGCTACGTATAGAATGTAGCAAGGCTCTTTTATAGGTATTTCAAATTAAAGTTACGGTTTATCAACTTTATAAGCTGCTATTGTACAATAACCTAGTAACCCAACTAAAACATAATAATGAATGTTTTTAAATTTAGATAAGGTAGCTTGCGCAATACCTACTTCAGTATCGTAAGTTGGATCAAGTTCAAATATTTCAGCAAAATCTTTTACATCACTCTTAAATACAAAGAAGAAAAATAGCATTATAGGAATTGTTACCCAAGTTGACCAATTAGGTTGTTTGCGATGAAGCAAAATACCTATTATTACGAATAAAACAAATAAAAAAGACAAAAATGAAATTGGAGGTGTATGATAAATTAACCCGTATGAACTATTCAATAAATCAAAAGACATTCCAATAAGCACTAGTGTAGTAATTACTGCTAAATTCACAAGTGGAGTAAGTAAAGACCACTTTTTCTCTTTCCTCTTTGCTGCAATCTTTGTTGACATTTCTTCCATATCGATGCCTCATTCATTATTTTATTATTCCTCTATTTTACAAGAAAGTAAAAAAAAGCGTCCTTTTGGTAAGATTATATCAATTAACTGACTAAAAAAATACCCCTCAAGTAATTATTATTACCTATTTTTTCTTATTTATAAAATAAAACTTGACATCCAAAAGACGTTATTGTCTTAAGCAAATAGGCTTTTAAATGTGGAAATAACCTTAACTCTGTAAATCCGACGCTACCCCTTATAAAAAATTTCGTATCAGTATTTTAAGTCTGGATTTTACAACTACGTTTTACGGAAATTTGAAAAGCATTACCTTAAGAAAAAAGTAAAAATGGGTTATTCCTGGGAATTTGCTTCTTTAACTTCTTCTTGTAAATACTCTAATTTCTTAATCAATTCATCGTATTTTGCAGAAAGAGTTATAGCTCTGTACATTGTATTTGGATTATTTTTTAATTGCTAAATATCGCTTTTTAATTTTTCAAGTTCCATTATTATCTTCCTTTCTTTTTAAAGAATATATTTTTATAGCAGAAAGGAGGAAACCCCTTTCTGCTTTATTTTATTTTATTTTTATATGTATCCTTTTTCTTTTAATGAAATTCCCTTGTGCATCCCAACTATTACACTGTCCAATACTTCGATTCCTAATATTTTTCCACATTCTATAAGTCTCTTTGATACCTCTACGTCTTCCCTAGACTGTTGCGGATTTCCACTTGGATGGAAAAGGACATGTTTCTCCTTGGTAAGTTCGGTTATACCTAACTTATCCATTTTTTGATTGTATTTAAAATAAGTTTGATCAAATTGATATTTAAAAATCTTGGTAAACGAAAAGAAAGAGCGTGTTTTGAGATTGATCAAAACACGCTCTTAATATATTCAGTTGAATGATTCTTTTATAAAATTGTTTGATCATTTTCCATACTTCTTAATGAACTAACGCACCCGTTAGTTTAAGTACAATATTTCACAATCTTGCTTTTGGAAACAGAAAAAAGGCGATCTCAATTAGGAGAGAAGTAAGAATAGTGTTTATCATTATAGTATTAACTGGCCCTTTAATTAGTCTATATTATTTAAATAACAGCATTAATCCAAATAAAATAACCACAGCAAGAATATTAATAATTAAAGGAGAGTAACTTTTTTAGTTACTCTCCTTAATATAGTTGAAGAAAATATAATCTTTTTAGTGAATTATTGTCCGCCTGTTACATTAATAGATATGCTTCTTTATGTATAAAGCTTTATCAAGAACATAAAAGGGGGTAGGGATTAGGAATATTAAGACCTGTTTTGCATCCTCGCTTTTATTCATAATTTGGATGAAAGGGCTCTCTATGGTTGATGTCACTATTTATCCGCGGGATTTTCCACCAGAAATATTAACGGTTGTACCTGTAATATAGCTAGAACGGTCTGAAGCTAGATAAGTGACCAATTCACCAATTTCGTCCAATTTACCAGGTCGTCCAAGTGGTATTGTTTTGCTGTAATCTGATCCAAGACCCTCTACTGTCACTCCACGTGTGTAAGCTAATGCTTCATTATAAGCATCTGTTGTTAAACCTGTTTGCTCATTAATCCCTGGCGCAACACCAACTACGCGGATGTTGAATTTCCCTAGTTCTTTTGCCCAAGAACGGGTAAAGCCATTGACAGCACCTTTTGTAGCCGAATAAACACTTTGTCCAGAAGATCCTTCCATACCTGCCTCAGAAGAAATATTAATGATAACGCCTTTATTATTTTTCACCATTACTCTCGCAACTGCCTGAGCACAAAGGTAAGGTCCTTTTTGATTTACGGCAACCATGAAATCAAAATCCTTTTCACTTAACTCATACTCTGGCTTTTCGCCACGGAAATCAACAAGTAAACGTGGTAAGTTTACACCAGCATTATTAACTAAAATATCTACAGTTCCAAATAACTCTGTGGCTTTGGTCACCATTTTTTCAACGCTTTCTTTATTGGTAACGTCGCATTGGATATGATAAGTTCCATCAGTTTGTTCGCCAGTATTTACATTTAGATCGGAAACAATCACCTTTGTACCGTTCTTTACTAAATGTGCTGTAATTTTTGAGCCAATTCCAGAGGCACCACCCGTAACAATTGCCACTTTATTTTCTAATTGATGCCATGATTCATTCATTCTTTTTCCTCCTTAATATATATAGAGTCGAGAATCATAGGTAAAATTTAAAAATGAGAAACAAACTCTAAATTATTTTTTTTCATGTTTTAGCTGTGTTAACTCTAACTAATGCAATTTTCAGGGAGAGTTTTGCTCCTTCGAGGAAAAATCCCTCTTCTTGCATTCAATTATTCTATATCAAACTTTGAAAAGCTTATTTTTTCAAGATTTGAAGAGTTGTTCCTGCTAGGGGCACTTGAATATCTCTTTCTTCAAGATGTAAAGTGCCAGGTAATTCTGCCGTTTCAGAACCATCAAATTTTAACGTAATATGTCCAAGTGACCCTAAATTCTTTTTCACCACGTCACCTACAGCGGTAATGGGATATTGATGATTGCCTAAGACGAGAATGTCGCCCTTTTCGATTTCACCATTAATTTCATTTACATCAATTAATAAGCAATAATCCGCTAATTCACTCGGAGCATTAGCTCCGAAAAGAATGAACATTTTTTCTCCAAGAAAATCAGATACAGATGGACCAAGTTGGTTAATTTGAGTTTGATAAACAGTCTGCACAAGAAACTCCTCCAATTCTTTGCTTTATATAATCTATCAGAATCTATTTTAGTATTTATTCATACAAACCGAAGCTTGCGAGCCAAGCAATAAAAACGGTTGGTGCTCCGGTTAAAAAACGTCCGTACAATACGGAAGGAACTCCGACTTCAATGGTTTCCACTTCTGCCTCTGCTAAACCTAGCCCAACTGGAACAAAATCAGCTGCAGCCTGAGAGTTAATCGCGAAAAGAGCTGGCAATGCAAGGTGCGGGGGGATATTTCCTTTTCCAATTTCCACTCCAATTAATGTCCCAATGACCTGTGAAATAACAGCTCCCGGTCCTAAGAATGGAGATAATAATGGGAATGAGCATATTAAAGAGATTAAGAGCAAGCCCGGCAAAGAACCTGCAAATGGTGATAAATATTGTGCGAATACATCACCAATTCCAGATGCTTTAATCACTCCGATTAACATGGCCACAAAAGCCATAAACGGTAAAATGGTTTTAATGACAGTATCTATAGTGTCACGGCCAGCCTGATAAAACACGTTGACGATGGAACCCATCGCCATCCCAATGCGTGCTATGACGCCTTTAGGCTTTCTTTGTTCACTAATTTTTTTATCTGCGCTATACTTAGGTTTAGATATTGTTTTCTCAACTTGTCCGTTAGCATTGTTCACATTAGATGTTGGAGGTGTTGCCGCACCTTCATACAATCCAATGTTTTGAGGCTTTACTCCAGAAACGTAAATGTCCTCTGTAATGTGCATTGCTAACGGGCCACTTTGTCCAGTAGGCATGATATTGATCGTCATGATTCTTTTTTTGGGGTATAGGCCACATCGGAGCGTTCCGCCACAATCAATGATGACACACGCCATTTCATTCTCAGGTACACTCGTTTTAAAACCGTCGACTAATTCACAGCCTGTTAATTCTGCAATGGTGTCTGCAATATCCGGTCTTGTTCCGCCTGTTACATAAACCACTTTATTTTTTTCTTCTGTCGGTGAAATCACTAATGGCCCACCAAATCCTCCTTGCCCTGCATTGACGATAATTGACTTGTACTTCGTAACCGTTTGAGTCATCGCTTTCCCCTCCTTAGAGATCGACTGTTTCCTTTAATTTAACGCCTTGCTGTTTAGATACATAATAAGTTGTTAAATCTGTTACCCAGCCTCTTAAAAAGTTTGTGAAAATACCCACCAAGAAGTAACGAAGGGCTAGTTCTGTAGTTTCAAATCCCAGTGTTGTTATTCCTGCTGCAATTCCCAAGAATACGAACAACTCTCCTGGATTAACGTGTGGAAAAAGTCCGTTATGCGTGTGGCAGGAATAAGAAGCAGAAGCATAATAACTCGGCTTGTATTTTTCTGGCAAAAATTTCCCAAGTGACAATGTCATTGGATTTGCCAAAGCGAACGTTCCAATTACCGGAAGAACAAAATATCTTGTAAGTGGGTTCTTACTCGATTTCTTCGCGATCCTTTCCACTCTTTCTTCTCCAACCAACCGTATAAGGGCATTCATTGCAACTAAAAGCATGATAAGAAGTGGGACAATACCTGTTACTAAATCGACAAAAGTTTCGGCACCTGCTCTAAATAAATTCATAAAACCATCTGCTGCATTTGTAAGCCAATCCATTCAATTCACCTCATATAATTCCTATTTTTTTGATAAGAGTAAATCAATCCAGCCTTTCTTAACCTTCAATTCACCCCCTTTAGAGATAATATGATAGCTGTTCAGTGCGTCCTCAATGGCTAACCTTGTTAATTTATTTACTTTATAAAAATCTTCTTCACCGAGGTGTAAGAGATTTTTCCCCTCAAATCCTTTTAAGTTCCGTACTCTTGAAAGCACGGTTACTCCCTGCATTTTGGTGGCTTTCAAAATATTGTTTTTTCGGTCAATTGCAAACATTACGACCGTGCCTGATTTAATAAGTCCCGTTTTTTTCCCAATCGCGACCCTTCCAAGCTTTCTCAACTCTGCATACTTTTTATTGAAATGCTTGATTTGCAAAAATCCAAAGATGCTTTGAAGGAGCCAAGAAAAACCAATTATTATAATGACATACCATAGCATTTTTATTTCCTCTTTTCATATGAACTGAATATTACATCTTGTTTCCGCTTACAATCCGCTAAAAAGACTTGATTTAAAATTAACTCCTACATCCTAAGATAAGGCAATCCCTTTTTCTTCTATAATTTCAATGATTGCATTTGCCGTTTCCTCATTAGTTATCAAAGTGTTAATGTATCCTCCTCTTAATCCGCCAATAATAGAAGGAGCTTTTTCAACAGACTCTGCAATACCGATGGAGTATGGAATATTTTTTAGTTTTTCCAGCTCAATGGCTATTGTTCGATCAGATAAATCAGATTGAATCAGGTTTCCATCTATATCATAAAATCGTGAGCAGATATCACCTATGGCACCTTGTTGATTTAAATCTTCAATTTCCCGATTGCCACAAAAACCAGCCCAGACTAAATTAGATGATTGTTTTGGGTTCCCAATCCCTACTACTGCAATTGTTAAGTTGTCCCAAAGTTCAGTTATTTTAGTGAAGTAGTGAGATTGAACAATGTCATCCTTTGTCTCTTTTTTTTCTACTACTGCCGCAGCATCAATAAAATAAGAAGTCCCGCCAAAATCTTCTGCAATATTATAAACAATTCTGTTGACGTGATGCTTCGTATCCATTGGTCCAGGCCCACCTACTAAAGGGACAAAATGAGCGTCTTTTTTTCCAGCGTTGGTAAATTCACCGATCATACTGGCCATTGTGCTTCCCCAGGCACAGCCTACGACATCGCCGTCTTTAATAATTCGTTTTAGTAATTCAGCCCCTGCTATTGCTACCGATTTCTTTTTATCCAGTTGTGTACTGTCTCTCTTTTCAGGAAGAATAATTACTTCTTTTAAGCCAAACAACTTTTCCATTCGACGTTCCAATTCAAAAGCTCCATCAATATCACTACTAACAGTAATTTTAACTACTCCATCTTCCCTTGCTTTTTTTAAAAGCCTGCTGACGGAAGTTCGGTAAATACCTAATTCTTTTGAAATGGCACCTTGTGTCATATCTTCTTCATAGTACATTTGCGCAATTTTAACTAAGAGTCTTTTTTCTTCTCTTTTATCCATTTAGTTCCACACCCTTTTAAATAGCACATTTGTGCAGACATAATCCTTTGTGCTTCTTTATTGAATTTAGTATACGCTTTAACAAAAAGCTAAGTCAACAAAAAACTGACAATTGTGCAAATTTTATAAAAATTATGTCATTTGTGCTTATGACTTTTAAAAAAAATAAAGCAGCTCCATTTGATTAGGCTGCTTCATTTCTATTAATAACAGTAAGTTGTTTGCAATCATGTAGTAAAGTTGGGTTTTTTATAACAAGTATTTCCCTAACATTTAAGGGTCGCTTTCTTGTTACTAACCCATCTACAATGGATAATCCATTTCCTCCCTTATTGAACTAACCTGCCCCGATAGTTCCATAAAAAAAGAGCTGCCAAAGCAACTCTCTTATTGAAGTAAAGCACCTGTTAGTTCATTAAGGAAATTCTGTAAAATACCAAAATTAATTAGTAAGCCATTTCATTAGATAAAACATAATATATTTCATCCCTAAAATGAAGTAGGTGGCAATGTAAATGGGTTTTGTGGAAATGATACCAGGGCGATTGTACATTGGAGGACAAATTTCTCCCGATGATTGGGGGTTTGTTCAAAGAAATATATCAGTCATAGTGAACCTACGTACTAAACCTGACCGCCCTCCATTTGATTTTTCAAGAAGAATAATGATATGGGTTCCTCTTACTATTCGGGTAACTCCTAGTTTAGAATTGGTCGATAACCTGATGAAACAGATTAATCAATTGTTTGACCAGGGCTATCGAATATTAATACACGATACTTTAGGAATACAACGATTGGGCTTTGTCATTACTGCATTTTATATGCGAAAATATAGATTAAATCGAGAAGAAGCATTGCGTCCTATTCTTGAGGATAGATTATATAACTAAAACTTTCCTAGACAACGGGATAACTGCGTAAAAATGAAAATGAGTGTACCATCTTTTTTGCAAAATTTAATGGAGGCTCAATAGATTGAATGTGAATATACATTATTACAGGATCAGTAAATAACCAGTGATTATGTAGGGCACTCACTATCAAGCCCTGTTGGACAATTGAATAAATAAAACTAGGAATCTCTTCTTGTAAAACAGCTATTTCAGCCAAATTCAATGCATTACCACTTTGATCCAATGATTCAAATAAGACTCCTGCCGGGACAACAGAACTGCTTTGGCGCCCTTGAACCAGCACCTTAAAATCACGGTGTAATGATACAGAACAACTACCTTGATTTACGTTACTTTTTCCTTTTAGGAGAGTAGCAAATTGTTCACAAATTGAATCAAAGTTATTCATCTAACTGGCCTCCCTTTCCTAATAAAATTATGCTGTTTGACATGTATTATGTTTAAAGGAATCCCTTTTCCGTTAGCCTACCTCTTACTAAATGGCCCAATTTGTTGAATAAAGATCAAACAGCACTCTTCAACTATCCTGCCCCGATAGTTGCATAAAGAAAAAGCTGCCTTATAGACAGCTCCGATCTTCAGCTAACGCACCCGTTAGTTTAAGTGTATTTAATCACTAACTTAGCTGTTCTTGTTTAATATGAAAGGTGTGCTCAAAACTCATTTTCATTCATTACAGGAATGCTGCCCCGTTAGTTCAACAAGAAAAAAGCAGCCGTTCATGCAGTCAGTTTAAAATATCAAAATGAATTAGGTGAGAACAAAACTAAACATAGCAACTATGCTATAATTGTTCTGATGTAATAAGGGGAAGGACGAAGTTCAATGTCTGTCATGAGGAATTCATGGCTTTTCATTAAATTTTGCATTATAGATTCAGTTATTGTTGCTGTATCATATGCGCAAACTGATACTATCCCCATTTCATTTACGCTTTTATTTGCTACTTCTTCAAATTGATTTATTTTTTGTTCTATTTCTAGCTGATGCCCCCACTCTACATGAGCCCATGTACGAATCGTTAAATTTTCATCAAGGAACGGTTTTAAAATTTCGGCAAAATCCGCTACAATCGTTGGCGTATGAAAATCCCCGTGTTTACAGTAGAAAGCAAAGTTGTCTGTATAGTGTACGTTAGACAATTCTTCAGCGGTAAGCACTAATCTAACTTTATTAAATATCCTTACAGAAATCCTTTCATTTTCGATTAATATTATATGGTCTCCTTGTTTAATACCGGAGACTATAAAAGAGACAGCATTCTCTATATAATAGTCCATTTGTTCAAAGTGATAAAATATATGTTCTCCATTGGATAATTTCAAATTATATTCCACATTATGGTCTCCTTTTTAACTGTATTGTAACACTACAAAACATACTGCAAGACAATTGAATATCGGAATAAAAAATATATTTTCACAAACAGTCATTTACCTAAAATATGTTTACATAACAGCACTTATCTGAAATTTTCATACTTTTCAGGATATATTCCCTTAAATTCAAGGATTCGGCTGTGGTTTCTTTGGGGAAAGATTCTAAAAGCTGATAATAAAGCATTCCTCCATAATTTAGTCCTGGATAAAGAATGTTTAATGCTTCAACACCACGTTCGTTGAGAAGATTTAAACGTTCCTTGGTTTGCTCTAAAGATGCTTTTAGATTTCCCAACAAGTAAGCCATAGTGATGCCTCCCCATAGATGCTCTATGTTAGTGGTCAATTATTTATATTCAATTGTTACTACCCGATTTATATATGCGCTTAAACCATTATTCTTTTTTGCCGAACCTTGTTGAACTAACCTGCCCCTTTAGTTCCATAAGAAAAAGCCACCTTAGAGACAGCTCCGATCTTCAGCTAACGCACCCGTTAGTTTAAGTACATCTTTTCACATTCCAAAATATTGACTTCTATCATTTCTCTTCACAATCACTAAATAAATAAAAATGCTTACAATCATTAGACAAAAGGTAACATTTTGTGCAATACCAAGAATGTCACTCCAGCTACTTGTACCATATACAAACAACTGCAAGATTAATCCTACAAGTAAACTCAGTAATGCAAATGGTGTTTTTTTTACTAAGTATCCAACAGCCCCACCCAGGATACCACCAATGGTTGACGCCCCATACCAGTTCACATATGAAATCGCCAGTTCTTTAAATGATATCGTTACTGTTACTGGTATATCAGTATAAAAATGTCCAATCACGAAATAAAACGTAATTGCAGTGATTGTATAAATGGCCCCAAGTAATGCAGCCTTCTTAATGTTCCTCGCAAATATATAGCCAACAAGCATTGCTACAATAAACCACATTGGTAAAGAATTAATCATTACCGCTAAATACGCAATGACGAATTCAAGAACTGTTACACCGTCAACTAAAAATGATAAATTATCAGAAATAACTGAAAAAATTGCAACAATTAAACCAACGATTAATGTAAAGGTAACAAACTTCCAATGCACTCTATATTCTTGGTTCTCCTTCAAAAAAGCACCTCCCTATTCATCCA
Source organism: Peribacillus sp. NPDC058075 (assembly GCF_042885195.1). Lineage (NCBI taxonomy): Bacteria > Bacillati > Bacillota > Bacilli > Caryophanales > Bacillaceae > Peribacillus > Peribacillus sp. NPDC058075. Next base: position 182,808 of record NZ_JBHVSL010000004.1, read on the forward strand.
AACAACTCCTATTGTTCCTCTGACATCAGGTGTATGTACTAAGTAGTTCATACACCTGATAGATGTACTATACTCATAATACACATAACGTGTCAATATGGTTTAGAACAAATTCTTGTTTAAATAGTTACACTTTTAGTATGCAAATCCACTAACCTGCCCCTTTAGTTCCATAAGAAAAAAGAGCTGCCTTAAAGACAGCTCCGATCTTCAGCTAACGCACCCGTAAATTACACATAAAAAGGTTCCATATCCCACTAAGGCTCCTTTATATGTTACACTAGTATGTGAACACACAATAAAATACTCTGGGTCATACTCGACTTTTCTTAGTCCTTTCCCTCCGTATCGGAAAGGAGACTGGATAAATGTCTAAAGAATACCTAAAAAAAATGTTAAACGACTTGAGTGACTACAGCGAAGTAGAAATTACTCATACGTTCTCAAAAAATAAAAGACCATTCATCACAGTTTATTGCTACAAGAGCACCTTTCAGCTAACATTTATTGAAAACAAAACAACTGAAATTTACGATAATATTGAAGATACAGCAACAGCTATTCACAATGTATTAAATGGCACATTAGAAGCATCCACTAATTAATTAGTGGTTTTTTTATTTGCCGACTATGTCGCAGTATGTGTCAAATACGCATTATGGGTTTTTACTTCTTCCACTAAACTGCCCCGTTAGTTCCATAAGAAAAAGCTGCCTTAAAGACAGCTCCGATCTTTAGCTAACGCACTTGTTTGTTGAATATACAGTTTAAAATATCAAAATGAATTAGGTGAGAACAAAACTAAAATAGCAACTATGCTATAATTGTTCTGATGTAATAAGCAGAAGGACGAAGTTCAATGTCTGTCATGAGGAATTCATGGCTTTTCATTAAATTTTTCATTATAGATTCAGTTATTGTTGCTGTATCATATGCGCAAACTGATACTATCCCCATTTCATTTACGCTTTTATTTGCTACTTCTTCAAATTGATTTATTTTTTGTTCTATTTCTAGCTGATGCCCCCACTCTACATGAGCCCATGTTCGAATCGTTAAATTTTCATCAAGGAACGGTTTTAAAATTTCAGCAAAATCCGCTACAATCGTTGGCGTATGAAAATCCCCGTGTTTACAGTAGAAAGCAAAGTTGTCTGTATAGTGTACGTTAGACATTTCTTCAGCGGTAAGCACTAATCTAACTTTATTAAATATCCTTACAGAAATGCTTTCATTTTCGATTAATATTATATGGTCTCCTTGTTTAATACCGGAGACTATAAAAGAGACAGCATTCTCTATATAATAGTCCATTTGTTCAAAGTGATAAAATATATGTTCTCCATTGGATAATTTCAAATTATATTCCACATTATGGTCTCCTTTTTAACTGTATTGTAACACTACAAAACATACTTCAAGACAATTGAATATCGGAATAAAAAATATATTTTCACAAACAGTCATTTACCTAAAATATGTTTACATAACAGCACTTATCTTAAATTTTCACACTTTTCAGGATATATTTACTTAAATTCAAGGATTCGGCTGTGATTTCTTTGGGTAAAGATTCTAAAAGCTGATAATAAAGCATTCCACCATAATTTAGTCCTGGATAAAGAAGGTTTAATGCTTCAACAGCACGTTCGTTGAGAAGATTTAAACGTTCCTTGGTTTGCTCTAAAGATGCTTTTAGATTTCCCAACAAGTAAGCCATAGTGCTGCCTCCCCATAGATGCTCTATGTAAGTGGTCAATTATTTATATTCAATTGTTACTACCCGATTTATATATGCGCTTAAACCATTATTCTTTTTTGCCGAACCTTGTTGAACTAACCTGCCCCGTTAGTGCCATAAGAAAAAGCTGCCTTAAAGACAGCTCCGATCTTCAGCTAACGCACCCGTTAGTTTAATTCTTAACTTATTTCTATTTAAGTTAGAACCCGCTGCTTGGTAGGGTGAGAAGCTTCCGTTCCACAAGGCTATTATACTAAGTGGGCTCCACCATCAATAAGAACAGCCGTACCAGTAGTAAAACCATTTTTAGCAAGGTATACATAGGTTTCAGCTATGTCTTCCGGCTTTGCAATCCGCCCTGGGAGCTGTTGTGCAATGCCGTTGAACAGTGCTTGCCTCTGATCATCTGGCATTCCAGCATAGATTGGAGTGTCTACAATTCCAGGTGAAACCACGTTTACCCTAATAGGGGCTAAGTCTACGGAAAGTCCTCGAACCAATCCTTCAATGGCTGAATTGATTGCCGCTAACGTAGTAGCGCCTTGAGGAGGACGAACGCCATATACACCAGAGGTTAAGGTGATTGAGCTCTCATTGTTTAAATATGGTAGTGCTGAACGGACTGTAATATATTGCCCCCAGAACTTACTATCAAACGCCTCTTTAGCACTAACTAAAGTTCCCCATTGCTCCTTCTCCTGCTGTTACCACAAGGTGGTCAAATTTTCCAACCTTGCTGAAAAATTCTGCTACTTTTTCTTCGCTTCGAAAATCGATTTCATTTCCTTCTACATAGCCACCAAGAACTTGTTTTGCTTCATTTAATTTGGAAACAGAACGGCTGGCAATGGTCACTTGAGCTGATTGATCGAGAAACGCTTTGGCAGTTGCTAAACCAATACCAGAAGTACCCCCTAAAACAACTACTCGTTTACCATTTAATGACATAGTAAAAACCCTTCCTTCTTAAAACCTTTTTTGTATTGAAATTCATTGTGAAATAATAATTCCTAAAACGATACTAGTGAAGCGATTTTTTTGCTCATTATGATAAGCCCCCAATTGGAAAAGCATCGTTGGTATTATTCTTATTTAACACAATAAATACAAGTAATCTACCGGGTTTAGTATACAGCTAGATATATGAGGATATTAAAACATTTAGTATCGCTCTGTCACGTGTTTAATGATGGTGATGCCCTTTAGAAGAATTCGTGATGTCAAATCCTGCTTGTGCTTGAGGCACATAGAAATACCTGATCCAAACCCCATCTAAAAACGGTTCCCTTTTATCAAGCAAAACATCAATGCCTTTGTCTGTTTTCACAATTTCATCATGGTCCGTGGGCGTATCAAGCTTTACTTCATAATGGGCATGGTCCCCATGGTCCAATGTAACGTAGACACGAACCATTTTCCCTTCAGCCTCTTCACTTTCCAACATTTGTTTCAGCACTTTAGCAGCATTTCGGTTAATTTTGCAGTTCATATCATTGTCTCCTATTCTAACAACTTTTAACTTTTTAATTAAGGAATCCTGTAAACAAGCTCAAACATGATCTCACGGTTTCATCCCAATACCTTAGGAAAAATCAAAAAGGATTCCTTGCTGATGTCCTCCTTTTTACCTTTCACTTTTTGTAATTTCTGCCAGAAGCTCGTATGAATGCAGGCGAGCTTTGTGGTCGTAAACTTGGGCAATGGCCATGATTTCATCAGCCTGGCTCTCTTCCAAAAATATATGCAGCTTGTCCTTTACCGTCTGCTGGCTGCCAACGATTGATGAGCCTAATTGCTGCTCGAGAGCCTTTAATTGGTAGCTGCTGGCCACTTCAGATATGTCATCTACCGGTGGTTGAAGCGGTTTAAGGTTGCCACTCATCAGATTCAAAAATTGCTGCTGTATTGTTGTAAAAAGGCGCTTTGCCTCTTTATCCGTTTCTGCTGTAATGATATTCAATGCCAACATCGCATACGGCTTATCGAGAACATTCGAAGGCTTAAACGCCTTGCGATAGACCTGTAGAGCACCCAGAGTGTTAAGTGGCGAGAAATGGGCGGCAAACGCGAATGGCAAACCCAGTTCTCCGGCCAGCTTTGCACTGAAGTCGCTTGAACCCAGCAGCCAGATTGGAATATTCAAACCTTCACCTGGAATGGCTTTTATAGGGTTCCCTTGTGCCAGGGATGGATCAAAGTAACCGCGGAGTTCCGCTAATTGCTCAGGAAAGTCATCTCCGGTACTTCCCAAGTCGCGTCTCAATGCACGAGCGGTCCCCTGATCTGTACCAGGTGCCCGCCCCAGACCAAGGTCAATTCGCCCAGGATATAATGATTCAAGAGTGCCAAACTGCTCAGCGATGACGAGCGGTGCGTGATTCGGCAGCATGATTCCTCCTGAACCAATCCTGATTTTTGATGTACCGGCTGCAACATGGGACATCACCACAGAAGTGGCGGAACTGGCGATAAACGGCATATTATGATGTTCAGCGAGCCAAAAACGGTTGTAACCAAGTTTTTCAGCAAGCTGTGCGAGTTCCAATGTATGGCGGAAAGAGTCAGCAGGAGTACTTCCGGCTGTTATCGGTGAAAGATCAAGCACCGAGAATGGAATTTCGTTTAGTTTATTAGCATGTTTAGACATAAGTTCATCTTCTTCCCTTATCTAATTTTTTAAAAACTAATCTAATACTGGAATTTCATGAGTCGGAAAGTAAGGCAACACAAACTCTCCAAGCTCCTGGATGACTTCCTCGGGAGGGCGCTTTGAAAAATACAATACAAATGCCAGGTGATTGACACCAATGGATTGAAATTGATATAGAATTTCTAATAACTGTTTGCGCCCTACATGAAATCCTAACGGAATCGGAACAGGAAACGAATCGGGATTTTCCGATAAATCGATAAATAAAGTCTGAGTGAAAGGCTTAAACACTCCTGGGGCGTGAATTTCCGACAACTCGCGATACTCGTTAATCAATTGAGTTTGTTGTGGAATAATCCTCGGGTACTGGATCCAGCCATCCCCATTCTGGGCGATCCATTCAATCGATTGATTGCTGAATCCTGTCACCATGGTTGGAATCGAAGAAAAAGGTTTGGGGATCATTCTCATATCAGTTCCATCGATGATGCCTAAATCGCTGTTGATTGTCGGATTGTCCTCCTTTAACAGCATTTCAAGGAATGCATAATTCTTTTTAAACAGCCCTCCACTTTCGAGCTTGGATATTCCCAAAGCTGTGAAATCTTTATCCCGGTCTCCTGAAGCCACTCCCATGATCAGGCGTTCGGGAAACAGCCGGTCAATAGATGATGCTTCCTTTACCACTCGGACAGGATGGCGCAGCGGGAGGACCACACTCGCCGTCCCAAGTGCAATATCCTTTGTATGGGCCGCAAGATAGGTCAAATAAATCCATACATCATACATTTGACCATTATCATCAATATTCAAATTCTGAATCATAACGTCCCGAAGCCACAATGCCGCGAAACCATGGTCTTCAATTTTGCGGGCAAGCGATAGCTGATTTTCCATAATCGGATATTTGGACATTCTTGCCGTCGGAATCGTGAAACCAAGCGTCATTTTATCCTTTTGGTACAACCTGTTAAATGCTCGATGCTGTAATAAACTCACTTCAATTCTCCTTAAATTTTTGTACCAATGTATTTTTCGAACTTTTTAATCGTCTCCTCATTACGGCGATAATACGTCCATTGTCCGATTCGCTTCATTTCAACCAGTCCGCTTTGCAGTAGAATCGATAAATACTGTGAAGTAGTGGATTGCGAAATCCCGGCCATGCTGCGGATATCCCCTACGCAAACCCCGCCTTTAAATCCTTCATCAGCAATAATATGGGCTTGCGGTGAAAAATGACTGTCGGGATCTTTTAACATTTGAAGAATGCTCACCCTCGTCTGGTTCGACAATGCCTTAAAAATTTCAACGGCTTGTTCATCATTTAAGCGTTCCAATTCCTGCTTCAATGTCATTTGCCTCTTTCTATATCGATTATCACTATCCCAATGGAAGCTGGATAGATGATCTGAAAGCATCACGCCAAATCGGTAATTAGCGATATTAATATAATAGCCATCTGGTCCGTCCAAATCAAAAGATTTGTTTCGAAGGAGATACGGCGAAAAGCTCCCATCTTAAAAAAGACGACTAAAAAACCTGCATATAACAGGTTTTTCCGACGGTTCCGCCACTCCATCTTTGTGAACTTATTCCATTATTTTCAGCTTATACACTTCTCTAGTTGATACAAGGTCTGCAATATTGTTCCTGTATTCCTGATAATGAGCTGACTGAATATGGTGTTTCAGCGCTTCCTCATCCTTCCACATTTCATATAAAACAAAAGTTTGATCTTCAGATTGGTGCAAGTCATACTTTATACAACCCGCCTCTTCCCTTGATGCCGCTTGTACCTTTTTGAGTTCTGATAATAGTTGCCCCTGCAGGCCTTCTTTTGGTTTTAATACAGCAGTAATTACAATATGCTCCATTTTCATCCCCCTTAATAATGAGTAGTTTGTCTTTCTTTTAAAAGTTGGTGGCAGTGGAGTTTATGTCCCTCCCAGCATCGTGTAAAAAATATACCCTTTTTAATCTCTTATCCGCTACAGTTATGTAAGCTTTTAATTTTTTCTCTTAACTTTTTTAGTTAGGCTTAAATTAGTAAAGGACTTGATACACATTTATAAAACCTCATAAGCAGCAACCCAATCTGTGCCTTAATAAATTATAAGAATAAGGACATACCAGGGGGCTTCAGATTCTGGGGCTTCAAAACCTAATTTCTTATAAAAATCTTGTTTTCCTTTTGCTCTAAATAATTGAACCCACTTAATATCTTCTTCCTCCTACTTTTTGTAATGATGTCATTACTTTTTTCCAATGCCTAGTTTTTTGGTATTCGGTATCGACCATCACATCACAAATTAAAGTTTGATAAATCCCATCTGATATAATCCTGCCAAATCCTATTAAATTTTTATTATGATAAATAGAAATGGAATACCAGCTGTTACAAATTGCGTATATAGCTGGTCATATGAATACTAGCCTTTAGCATTCCATCCTGTTGTTTAATGTAATCTTATAAAATCTTCCTTGGGGATTCAATTCACTAAATTCAAGTTTCCATATTCTTTTGAAAAAGCTGGTTGCCGTCCTTATTTTCATGACGGATTTGTTTGCTTTTCTTTTTCCCAAACATATATTTTCTCACCTGAAATCCTTAATAAGTTCTGTAAAAACTCCCGTTCTTTCCAGGATTATTATGCTCATTCCGTCTTTTCTTATCCATTTCCACATCGAAAAGCCGCCTCTGTCAATGCGGAGACGACCAGTGTCATTCATGCTATTTGTAAAGAATAAAAACTCATTTAAGAAAGAGAGTTAAACCTGGGTTTATGATCTTTCAGGGAAGCCGCAATCTATCCATGAATAAGGCTAGAAGTAGCACGACGATAATAGCTCCTGGTCCTCTTGAAGAAGAATCCGTTATATAGGCATAACCTGCTTTTCCAACACGAAAATCAAAACGGACATCATTCAGATAAGTGGTAGGCAGGACAACATCTTCTAATATACTTTTCTTATTGTATTGGTATCTATATCAACAGCGACTAATTTTGCCCCTCCTTTAATAGGTTCAGAAAAATTTGGTGCCGCTGTATCTAATATCCAAAGCGTTCCCCTTCCATCAGCAACTAACATTCCTTATGGAACTAAAGCACCCGTTAGTTCTATAAGACTTATCGCAGAGTTGACACAAACAGTGAGGTAATTTTGGACAAAAAAAAGACCACCACATGTGATCCTTTATTATGAAGATAGAATGAGGGCAAAGAAATTTTCGAGAAAAAGGATTATTTTAATATGTTTCTTTGGAATTGGTACAACAACTTATCTAACTCTTGACTAGATTTAACGGTTTCGGGATGAGAAGGGCCTTGTAACATACCATTTTCAATTAAATGGGTTCTCAAGTAATCAATCTTACAATTCAATTCGTTAAGAGATAACACTAGTAACCATATCCTTTCTCTAGGGTAATTTATTATAACTATCCAAATATGCTTAAAAAGTAATTATATACAAAAAATAACATTGAGAAAAGGACCTAAGAACTTAATAAATATTACCAAAATAACCCGACAAATTGATCTGCCGTACAGTGCGAATAAACGGTGGACACAAACTGTGCGATAAGAAACTTTTTCAAGTCAAAAAAACACCCATTAAATAGGAGTGTTTTTTGTAATAATATTCTGGATTGCTTTGGCAGCAACGTCTATATCATTAATTAATTCTACTTTATCGCAGTTAGAACAAACTAATTCAAAAATATGTTGTGAATTAAATGTTAAGCATCTAACTTTTAGAGATTGAGTTTTATTAATTGTAAAAGTATGAGTAATATCTACATTATGATAATGGCATAGGTCGGAAAGTAAACTTTTTAAGCTTTCAATTGTCATAATCTTCCCCTTTCAATATATGGGAAGTGACTAAGAAAAGTCTGGTAGGACCCAAATATACTTCACTATCTCTTACTGTAACATCTAGAATTTTGAATGTATATTACTACCGTTCTGCAAATAGTTACATTTTATCTGAAATCATGCCGTACAGTGCGAATACACTGTGCTTGTAGAACTATCCTGCCCCTTTAGTTGCATAAGTAAAAGCTGCCTTAAAGACAGCTCCGACCTTCAGCTAACGCACCCGTTAGTGGAATAGATCACGAAAAGAGGTGACCAAAGGACATCCTCCTTCCAATTATAAGGGAACCTCAAATTGTCCCTTTCGCTTCTGCTCCAAACTAGCGATAAAGGAACGCATCAGCTTCAGGGAAAACTGAAAGATCGGGCTTTGAATAAAGGTATATGCGAATGTCATAATAAACACTGGACCTCCAAGGGTGAACCCGATAATCAAGATGAGGCTCTCGACAACGATTCTTGCCCAACTGACCGATAACCCCGTTTTTTCCGAAACGGAAAGCATGAAACCATCCCTGGGACCTGCCCCAATTCCCGCAGCTACATAAATTCCTCCACCAATTCCGGTTATGATGATACCCGTCAACAATATGAGTATATTCAACCACCAATGCTCCGTTTCATGAGGAAGAATGTTGAGATGCAAAAAGAAATCCATGATTGGGCCAATTGACAAGGCATTTAGAAATGTACCAATATTAATATACTTCCTATCCACGACAAAGACGATCAACACAAGTACTAAACCACACATGACACTCCACGTTCCAATTGTGAAACCGAACCTCTCGAACAGGGCGACGTTTAAAACCTCCCAAGGATGGAGCCCCAAGGATTGGACATTCACCGCAATCGCATTCCCTAATCCAAAGAAAGTTAATCCAAGAAAAAAAATAAAATACCGTAATAACCGCAATGACATCTCTTCACCTCTAAACCTTTTATATCCATCTACTATAGATGAAGCAGGTTAAATGAACAAGGTGATCTATCCAAATCAAAAGTTGTTACCAAATGATTAACAGTGAAGCACATAAAGACGTACCTAAGGATGGTAGGTACTCTAAATCTTTAGTTTTTTTAAGAAACTTGTTCAACTAACCTGCCCCGTTAGTTGCATAACGAACTCTTATTTTTCATTCCCATTCCTCAGCCAGTTTTGCGTAAATAATATGGTCTACATAATGATCATATAGCCATTCTGCTTGTCTTAATCTTCCTTCTTCTATAAAAC
>NZ_JBHVSL010000005.1:0-169385 GCF_042885195.1 Peribacillus sp. NPDC058075
AATGTTTGACTTGCTCATTTGCTTTTTTGATAGTGTGTGCTCACTTAAAATTTAACGTTGGCGCTTTGTTTTGTTCAGTTTTCAAAGAGCAATTTCGTTGTCGTTTACTTCGTAAGCGACTTTTACATCTTATCATGTTTTCAACATTGTTGTCAACATGTTTTTTTGAGTTTTTTTGTTTTAATGAAGCTGCGAAAGCTGATGTCCCGCAGCGACATGTATTAATATAACACCTATAATACTATTGGTCAACAATAAAAATGCATTTTTTTAAAAGTTTTTTGACACTCGATAAAACCGGTGATATACCTCGTGACCTTTTGTCTCCGCTTTGATGACGTCGATTACCTTCTTCTCTATCAAATATTCCAATAAAACACCTAGGTCGACTGAATAAAACTTAACTTCCGGATGCTCCATAAGTTCCGCAATCGTCCACGGATCTTCTTTCGTCCCCATTATTTCGACCAAATGCTGTGAACCTGCATTCGTCCTCGAATAAATAAGAAATTCGCTCGCAAGGAATAGAAGCTCCAATCTTTTTTCGAGAGTTTCCTCACTGCTGATCAATTCTTTATACAACTTATAGATCTCAGGTTCCATATGCTTCACTTGGTTCCAAACCGTAACCTCCGGATAAAAACCTTGTTCTATTATTTCCAAACGGGCCAAATGATGCAAGGAATGAACGATATGGTTGTATGCCTCCAGATAATGGCCTTTTTCAAAGAAGCTTTTCCCATCCATGTACCTGCGAATTAACTTCGCAAACTCCATCCCCATCTTTAACTTCCTTCCATAGAAGGGGAACTCCCGGATTTCTGTTTTCAAACGGTCCAAATATTCATTCCGGTCAAAAAGAACCTTCCCGTTATATATCCAGTCAACCACTTTGCGGTTCGTACCTAATAGAAGCCATTCTTTTAACTGGTCTTCCTTCACGATATGTAAGGCTGCCTTTTTATCCCGGTATGTGTAATGTTTTAAAAACACGGCCTCTTCGGCTTCGTCTGCAATCACAAAAAGGATGTAGTCAAATGTATCGGTAATCGGGCTATTATCATCCCTTTTTTCTATTAACAAGATTCCAAGTGTAGATTTTAAACTTGCTCGCTCTTGATAAATCGGGCGAAGGATATCTTCCATCATAAATTCCTCCATAACCTTTTTTTTTAGAATTTCGACAAAACTCTTCAAATTCCTGCTTATGTCCCTTACCCCAAACCATCTCAATTCAAAAGTAATATGTATCCTTTATTTCTTTTTTGTTCCATCCATTGTTTATGTTATAGTTAAAGTTATATTTTAGGAGGGACAATCCATGGCTAAATATTCTAGCAAAATCAATAAAATACGCACTTTTGCTTTGAGTTTGATTTTCATCGGCTTCATCGTAATGTACCTGGGACTTTTCTTCAAAACGCATCCTGTTGTCATGACGATTTTCATGGGGCTGGGCCTTTTATTCATAATCGCAAGTACAGGGGTTTATTTTTGGATTGGAATGCTTTCCACAAAATCGATCCAGGTTGTCTGTCCTAACTGCGGCAAACCTACAAAAATACTAGGGCGTGTAGATATTTGCATGCATTGTGAAGAACCATTGACACTTGACAAAAAGTTGGAAGGCGAAGAATTCAACGAAAAATATAACCGGAAAAGCCTGCACGACTAATGAATTCGACTAGCTGAATTCCCTTTAAAGAAGTCTTTAACAATTGTATCATTTCTTCATAACATGAAAAAAAGTTCCAACCAAGTGGAGGAACTTTTTTTAATGCGATTCTTTTTTCGCACAATCCGTACAGTCGCCGTAGATTTCCATCCGATGGTGACTAACATTGAAACCGGTGACTTGTGCTGCGAAATGCTCGACTTCATCCAATGCAGGATAATCGAAATCCACAATTTTCCCGCAAGTTTGGCAAATTACATGATAATGATTCGTCGTCACAAAATCAAACCTTGCTGAAGAATCACCATACGTAAGTTCTTTTACCAAACCTACCTCACGGAACACACGCAGGTTGTTATAAACCGTTGCCACACTCATATTCGGAAACTTGCCTTCCAGCGCTTTATATATATCATCAGCGGTAGGGTGGGACATGGAGCTTATCAAATACTCAAGTATCGCATGGCGTTGAGGAGTTATTCTTACACCGGTATCTTTTAAGGAATCCAACGCTTCTTTTAACTGAACTTCAGACACCGTCATCCACCTCTTTTTCTCATTAAGTATGCATTCTTAAATTATAATGTTTATAAATAGTGTACCTTTTATGCGTTGAATTTGTCAATAATTCAATGGCTTAACCATTCTTTTTTAGTTTATTCATGAACACATTGAATCTTTCCCATTTTTGCAATGAGTTTAGTATCCCCTGGATAAGTCGATTACGTTGGTGAAGTCTTTTCCACCTTTCAGGTATTCGCGCATGTTTTTTTCGAATATGGCAAAGGTTCTTGGTAAATATTCTCCGCTTTTACTTGAAAGATGCGGAGTGACTGTAACATTCTCCATCCTCCAAAACGGATGCCCTTTTCCTAATGGTTCCGGATCAAATACATCCAAGATGGCATGAGATAATTCCCCGGCATTCAGGGCTTCGATCAGCATTTCATCGTTAATCAGGTCGCCGCGGCCAATATTCACGAATACTGCAGTTTCTTTCATTGCTTCAAAGTGTTCTTTTTGCAGAAGGCCCTTCGTTTCATCCGTACTTGGCAGGACGGATACGATATAATCGGCCCCCGGTAAGGCTTCCAATAAATTATCCAGGGCATAGAGTTGATCTATGGATTCCACGGGTTTCCCGCTCCGGTTCACTCCTATCGTCGTCATCCGAAAGGCTTTCCCAAGACGAGCCACTTCCCCTCCAATTGCACCCACACCAATAACTAACATCGTCTTGCCATTCAATTCCCCTACTTCAATCTTTCTATCCCACAATTCATCCTTTTCATTCTTCATAAGCAGTTTCAATTTCTTTTCATATTGCAAAAGCATCCCTATCGTATACTCTGCCATCGGGATTTTATGAATGCCTCTAGCATTCGTCACCAGAATGCCCCGTTCCTCTATGGCTTTAAATGGCATTAATTCCATCCCTGCACTCATGACCATAATCCATTTCAACTTTTCAGCTTTCCCAATGATTTCTTCCGTTAAGTCTTCACCATATGTAATTAAGATTTCCGCTTGACGAAGCGGCCCATCCGTCCATCCTTTTTGATAAATGAAGCTCAAGTCAGGAAAAGCTTCCTTCATCTTCTTTTGGATGCCTTCATTCGGAATGACAGTTGAAAGTATTAACATGTTTATCTCTCCCTTTTAATTAACATAAAAAAAACACGGGCTCTATGTGTCCCGCGCAACTTTCTCTGAGGAGGTATTCCCTTAATAAAGCATATTCAGGTGTCCCCTTTTTGAGTTGGACAAAAGCCTTAGCCTTATTAAAAAAGGCTTTATTTTAAGGAATTTGGGTTTAATGCATCCAATTCCGGCAAAATGAAAACGCCATCCCTTCTGATCAGGACGTCGTCAAAGAAGATGTCACCACCCCCATATTCGGGCCGCTGAATCAAAACCATATCCCAATGAATCGATGATCGGTTTCCATTATCCGCTTCTTCATAGGCAAGTCCAAGAGCCAAGTGCAGACTCCCGCTTATTTTCTCATCGAACAAGATATCGTCCATAGGTTCCAATATGTATGGATTGATCCCAATTGCGAACTCGCCGATAAACCGGGACCCTTCATCAATATTCAGAATTTGGGTCATTTCAGAGTCACGATTGGAAGTAGCTTTAATGATTTTTCCCTTTTCCACGTTTAATTCTATGTCACTAAAGGTGAATCCTTCATAGGTTGTTGGTGTGTTGAAGGATATCCTTCCATTGAGACTATCTTTTATGGGTGCCGTAAACACTTCCCCATCCGGTAAATTCTTTTTTCCGGCACATATGACGGCCGGCATACCTTTGATGGAAAAGGTCAAATCTGTTCCTGGCGAAACGATCCTGACTTTATCAGTTCGTTCCATCAATTGTTTTAACGGTTTCAAGGCCGTCTCCATTTTCCCATAATCCATGTTGCATACATTCAAAAGAAAATCTTCGTACCTGTCGAAGGTCATGCCGGCTTTTTGCGCAGATGCGTTGGTAGGATAATTAAGCAAGACCCAACGTCGGTTGTTTACATAGAAAAGAGTGGGCGAATTCATAGCCTCCCCTTGAAGACGGTGCCTCTCGATGGGAACATTGGTCATTTTCACATCGTTTTCTTCCCAGGTGATGATGATGACCGCATCGATATCCTTATATTTCTTCAAGGCCCATTGCGAAGAGGTGTCAAGTTGTTCCTTTACATTCCCTTGTAACAGGTGGCGGCTTATTTCATCGTCTTCGAGTTCTACATATGGGTATGCACCCACTCTGTAAATTTCATCAATCAGCTCTTTCAATAATGGTTTCGTGTTGATATGCCCCCGTATGAGGATCCTCTCTTTTGGCTGTAATTGTATCGAATGATGAATCAGCCTGGCTGCAAGCTTCGTTATTCGCTCATCCTTCATCTGCCTGTCCCTTATTTTTCGAGGTCGCGAAGAGTTTGAAGAGCTTCTTCGACGTGGCCTTTGACTTTTACTTTACGCCATTCTTTGACTACCTTACCAGCCTTATCAATCAGGAAAGTTGAACGTTCAATGCCCATATACTCCTTGCCGAAGTTCTTTTTCAATTGCCACACATCAAAGATTTCAGCCGCTTCATGATTTTCATCAGCCAGCAGCAGAAAAGGCAATCCATGTTTTTCGATGAATTTTTCATGACGTGCAGCTGGGTCTGGGCTTATCCCAATGATGACAGCGTCCAATTCCTCAAATTGCTCATTATGGTCCCGGAAATCACAGGCCTCAGTCGTGCAGCCTGGCGTCATGTCTTTTGGATAAAAATATAATACAATATATCTCCCCTTAAAATCCGATAGGGACACCATTTCGCCATTGTTTGCAGGAAGCTTGAAATCAGGTGCTTTTTCTCCAATTTTAACAGTCATATTGAACCCTCCATTTCTTTCATTATGGTAAGAGTACCCAATAATTGAAAGAAACACAACTTTCATTTATCCTTCCTATCTTTGTGCTCCAAATCGATCACCGTCCGGATTACGAACGCTGCCGGCAGTGTATAACCGATGAAAGCCTGAATCGTAGCTATCATCCTGCCCATGCCAATCGGGGCTATATCTCCATACCCTACAGAAAACATCGTCATCGCACTAAAATAAAAAGAAGTCTTCAACTGTTCATAGAAAGTGCCATCCAATCGATTGCCCATATCAAGAATCACCGAATGATTCTGAAGTTCGTATAATAAATAGATCAGTGCAAACCCGACTAATATCGTCGCATATAAATTGCCAAGCCACAGCATATCCTCCAGAGAAAACTTCTTTCCCCCCGACTCAACAAGAAATAACGTACGAATGCTCATCACCATGCAAAAAATGATTCCTGCAATCAAGATGTAGAAAGTCATCCCCCACGCCCCATTTCAAAACGCCACTTCCTCTATACATACTCCCTGTCCAAACAATATATTCTTTTTTAGGAACAGACCTCATCCTCCTACACACTTAATAACCGGATACTTTCCTGAATCTTTTTCTTTTTCATACGTTTTTTCCTCGAATGCGGAAGCAAGCTCTCCGTGGCTACGGGATGTTGCCCATCCAACACAGCAGTCACGGACTTTTTTAACCGACCTTGTTTTTCCACCGGATCATCACATTACCATCTTTGGCGGGAAAGCAATGGCCTATGGTGATCAAATAGCTGAGGTGCAAACATGGCAAATCACATCCTGTTTTTTGTCACTAATATCAATGCAATTCTCAATGGAATTCTCTGAGTAAATAACATCAATAAACGCAAAGAAGGGATAGCTTAATGGCTATCCCTTAAATTCTCTATCCACTCCCGTTAGTTAATAAATTTGTTGTCTGTTTTTATTGAGTGTCTTCGTCGCTTTTGTACTCCAAAATCTCACCTGGCTGACAATCCAAAGTCTTACATATCGCTTCTAATGTTGAAAAACGAACCGCTTTTGCTTTCCCATTTTTCAGAATGGAAATATTAGCCATAGTAATTCCAACCCTCTCCGAAAGCTCCGTTACGCTCATTTTTCGTTTTGCTAACATCACATCAATATTAATTATAATTGCCATATCCCCCACCTCAGACCGTCAAATCATTTTCTGATTTTATGTTAATCGCTTCTTGTAGAAGCCGTTGGAGGATAGCAGCAAAAACGGCGATAACCAACGAGGCAAAAATGATGATGAGTCCCATTAATCCAATAGGAGGGTCAACTTTCTTCGCTATAAAATGAAAGAGTGGCAAACCTAATACATACAAACCACTGATTGTAATCGCACAGCACTTTATGTTCTTTAACGCTTTTACAGATAATTTCGAGAACGCTGTGTTCTCGTCAATGTACCGTACAAGGTTGAATGCCTGATAGAGAGCAACGTAAAAAGGAATAGCCGCTCCATACATCACGATGAAAATGAGATATTTCATTAGGGCAATATTTGGATACAATTTTGCTGCGAAATTCGCCATATGGGGAACTAAAAATATACACAATGCAAGAACTGGGATTCCTATAAAAATAACAGCTAGCTTTAAAAAGAGTGTCGTAACTCGTTTCATAAAAAGTACCTCGTTAATTAAATTTTCTCAAACCGTTAATCATTTTTTGAATTAATATCTGGGACATTTTTTAATGGCTTTTGAAGTGCATCCACAATGGCTGCGATGATACTTGTTGCTAAAACACCCATTAGACTTAGTGATATAGGACCTGCGGGGTCGTCTCCTGTGATTTTAGCAAGCACCTTTAAGCTTACTATTCCTAATAGAATGAGGAAAATGACTGTAAAAGCACATTTTTTTATAACCTTCAAAGATTTAAGGGATAATTCAGACAGAGCATTGTTTTTTTCGATATAGGTTAGTAGTTTAAATGCTTGAAACAACGCAACAGAAAACGTAATACAGAATCCATATGCACATACTAAAAAGGGGATTAAGAAATAAGCCGTATCTGGATGTACCTTTGCATCTTTAATGGCTATCTCAGGCAACCAATAGATACATAAAGCAAGCACTGCAATTCCAGCCAGAAAAATAATTCCCTTTAAGTAAGTGGTTGAGCCTCGTTTAACATTCATTTAAAACACCTCACCTATTTAGTGACAACCTGATTTTAGCACATCATTTATCGATTAACAATAAATTAGTATTGTTTAATATTATATTATTATTGTTATTAAAATATCCTTTTGATTTTAACAAAAATAAAAATCATTTCTCATTACAAAGATATGCCCATACTTCCACTGCTTTGGGTTTTCCTGGGTTAAAAAAACTCCATATCTGTTCCACCATCATAATTCACAGTAAAAATTACACTGTAATAAACGCAACTAAACAAAAACCCCTTCAACATGAATGCTGTTGAAGGGGTTTCTTTCAGTTCCCTGCCCCGCGGTACCTCTTCACTCCCTGATTCCATATGAATACGGATATCACGAAAAAGGCTACCCCAATTACAGGTGTGGCAAATGCATATGCATACCACTCTTCTTTTCTAAGGAAATAAGATGCCGGATAGACACCAACAAACGCGAATGGCAGCACCCATGTAAGGACAAAACGAATGACCTTATTATAAATATCTACAGGATAGCGCCCATAGTTCCCGATATTGTACATCATTGGCATGATGGAGGTTTTCGCATCCGACCAGAAACCAATGCTTGCTATCGCAACGAATATGGCTGCATAAGCAAGAGCCCCGCCTATTGCAAAAATGATGAAAAGGATCGGGTCATACCACGCAAGCTGTAGATCCAATGAAATCCCCGAATAGAATATAATGATCAAACCGGTCACAACACCAAATAACGCTTCAAGCTCGATTCTTTCTAAAATGACTTGAAATAGGCTATGTATCGGTCTTGTTAATATCCGGTCCATTTCACCTTTGACGATATAGCGGTCATTAAAATCCCAGATGTTGAAAAAGGCTGAAAAAAGGGCGAATGGGATAAGGAAAAATCCATAAATGAATATGATTTCTTCTCGGCTCCAGCCGCTTAAAAATTGTGTATGTCCAAAAACGACTAAGATAAATACCAGATTCACGACCTGATTCAGCAGGTCAGATAGGATTTCCATGAAGAAATCGGCTCGATATTGCAGTCTTGTTTTCATATATTGACTCACATATTGAAAAAACATCGATACATAAAACATCCCGTCAACCTCCTTGAATAATCAGCTGTTTTTTTGCGACTATCCATAAAAGCTGAATCGGTATTATGAGAATGATGCACCAAATTAACTGCTGTAAAAGTGCCATGCCAATTTCGCCTGAACTGTACCCGTTCGTAAAAATCATGCTTGGTACATAGCTGATCCCTTGAAAGGGTAAATATTTCATCACTTCCTGCGCCCATATAGGATAGAAACTGATGGGCAGCAGCAGACCGGAAAATAAATCAATGATAACCCTTTTCGCGCGGATTAATCCGGCATTATTATATAAGAAAAAGGTAGTGATTCCCGTCAATAAGTTAATTTGTGTATTGATGATGAAGCTGAACAGCAAGGAAATGCCGAACATCCCCCACGTAGCCGGCTCGTGCGGCAATTCGATAGGAAAAATGAATGCTACCAGAAGCATCCCCGGAATCGAGAAGAAGAAGAAACGGAATATCCCTTCCCCAAGTCCTTGCATCGTTTTCATGCCTAAATAGTTATAAGGCCGGATCATCTCAATGGCAACCTTGCCGTCTTTAATCTCAGTGGCGATTTCGCGGTCAATATTATTGAAATAAAATGCGCGCGCCATCCATGCAACCGCGACATAGGTCGTCATCTGCATGCTTGAAAGTCCTTCGATTGAGCTTTTTTCTCCATATATGGCATTCCATAAGAAATAATAAGCACCGATATTAATGCTATAAATTAAAATGCCGGTATAATAATCCGTTCGATACGCAAGCATCATTAAAAAACGCATGCGGATCATGGCAACATACTTCCCCATGGCCCTCCCCCTTCTTGATAGACACGTTGTTTCTTATTGATAAGAGAGTCAGACAGTGCCTTCTTCGTAAATATTGCGAACGATCTCTTCAATGGACGTTTCATGGATTTTGATGTCTTTAATTTTAAAATGAGATACGACAGCTGAAACAAGCTGTGAAATATGATCACTTTCTTCTTTCAACAAGGCAATGTAAGTTTGATTTTTCTCATCATAAACCCAGTTAGCGGTAAATGGGAGCGCTAATGATTGTAATTCCTCCAATGCGATTGGCTCGATGAATTGAAAATGGATCTGTTTTTCCTCCGCCCAGTTATTTTTCAAACTCTGCAATTCCCCATCATAGATGATTTGTCCTTCATCAAGCATGATTACACGCTCACATAATGCTTCAATATCTCCTAGATCATGTGTAGTCAAAAGGATAGTCGTATTATATTTCTCATTGATTTCTTTCAGGAACTCACGAATCTTCATTTTCACGAGCACATCAAGTCCAATTGTCGGCTCATCCAGGAACAGTAAAGGCGGATTGTGGATCAAAGCTGCCGCAAGCTCACAGCGCATCCGCTGACCAAGCGAGAGTTTACGCACTGGTTTGTCCAGCAAAGGACCGATATCAAGCGTCTTGATGACATGTTCCATATGATCGTTATATTGTTCATCTGTTACCTTATAGACCTTTTTTAACAGCCTAAACGACTCTTGAACCGCAATATCCCACCAAAGCTGTGAGCGCTGACCGAATACGACTCCGATTGTTTGAGTGAACTTTTCCCTTTCTTTATGCGGGTTCATGCCATTGACCGTGATTTCACCTGCTGTCGGTTCCAAAATACCTGTCAGCATTTTGATCGTGGTCGATTTCCCTGCACCATTTTCCCCGATATACGCTACCATCTCACCCTTTTTTACAGTAAAATTGATATCATTGACGGCAGGGACGACCTTATAATTTCTGGTAAGTAAATCCCGGAAGGCACCCTTTAACCCTGAACGGCTTGATGCCGACTTAAATTCCTTCCGAAGCTGTTTCACTTGAATTGCATCACTCATCCTGTTACATCCTCCGTAATCTCTTGTCCTAATGAATTAGTTTATCCAACCTAAGCTTTTTAGACAATAAAAATGCTTGGCTGCCATTTACCATTTTCAGGGAGGGAATAGCCGTTGCACCAGATACATATATAAAGGAGACGAGTATGCTATGAATATCAAAAAATTATTACTATCCCAAATTGAAAAAGTCGTTTTCGACCTTCGATATGACTTCCTTTATGAAGATGAGTACGGTGAATTATTATGCCAGGTCATCCAAAGGGATTCCAGCGGGTCGATTGAAAGCACACCCATCAGTTTCCACCTTCGCATTAATGAAGAGAAAGGAACCGGCCAGCTAATCTATTACCAAGCCCATGGCGAAATAAACCGCCAATCCTTCGACATCGAAAACCCTGACACCATCTTGGCCATTCTTACTTTCATAACCGGAGTTTTGAAGTCCTACCCTATTTAGCAAACAAAATGAAGGCCCGGAACCCTGATGCTTATAGGGCTGGAGCGCTTCCATCAGTGAATGATTCACATTTCCCCGACTTCGACCCCAGATTTACGGATGGAAAAGTGCTATGATTAAGGAGTATTATGTTTATATTTTTAGGAGGTTTTAAGATTGGATTTTAGTATTTCGGAGCGTTTACATAAAGAGGCATTGGAACATATCGTTGGCGGGGTTAACAGCCCGTCCCGTTCTTACAAAGCTGTAGGCGGCGGTTCACCTGTTGCGATGGATCATGCCAAAGGTGCTTATTTCTGGGATGTTGATGGCAATAAATATATCGATTACTTAGCTGCATATGGCCCGATCATCACAGGTCACGCGCATCCACATATTACGGAGGCGATCGTTAAAGCAGCAGAAACGGGCGTTTTATACGGCACACCGACAAAACATGAAGTCAAATTTGCCAAAATGTTGAAGGAAGCCATACCATCCATGGATAAAGTCCGCTTCACCAATTCAGGAACCGAGTCCGTCATGTCCACCATCCGCGTTGCCCGCGCTTACACAGGACGCGATAAGATCATCAAGTTTGCAGGCTGTTACCATGGACACTCCGACCTTGTTCTCGTCGCTGCAGGTTCCGGCCCGTCCACTTTAGGTACACCGGACTCTGCCGGCGTTCCCAAAAGCATCGCACAAGAAGTCATCACGGTACCTTTCAATGATATTGAGCCATTTAAAGAAGCAATGGATAAATGGGGCAATGAAATTGCTGGCGTGCTGGTTGAACCGATCGTTGGCAACTTCGGAATCGTGGAACCAAATCCCGGCTTTTTGGAAGAAGTCATTTCATTGTCTCATGAAGCCGGATCACTCGTCATTTTCGACGAGGTCATCACAGCGTTCCGCTTCATGTACGGAGGGGCACAGGACTTTTTGGGAATTCAACCCGATTTGACCGCGCTTGGAAAAATCATCGGGGGCGGGCTTCCTATTGGTGCCTACGGCGGTAAAAAAGAGATAATGGATTCTGTCGCGCCGCTGGGACCAGCCTATCAAGCGGGTACGATGGCAGGAAATCCAGCTTCCATGCTTTCCGGGATAGCTTGCTTAGAAGTACTTAAAGAAGAGGGGCTGTATGACGAGCTGGACCGGCTGGGGAAAATCCTTGAAGAAGGTATCCTGAAAGCGGCCCGCCAATATAATGTACCGATCACCATCAACCGCCTTAAAGGGGCATTGACGATCTATTTCACGACAGAAAAGATTGAAAACTATGAGCAGGCGGAAAATACGGATGGCGAAATGTTCGCTAAATTCTTCAAGCTCATGCTCAACCAAGGAATCAATTTGGCGCCGTCCAAATACGAAGCCTGGTTCTTGACGATTGCTCACACGGATGATGATATCGCTTATACTCTAAAAGCGGTTGAACATGCATTCAAAAACCTAATATAATAAAAAGAATCAGCATAATTATGCATTTTTTATACACCCTCAGGTTGTTCATTAATCTTGAGGGTTTCTTATTCCCCTTTAATAAATCTTTAATATTGGCATTTGAAGCCACTCCTTACAAAAATCCCACCAATTACAGCATCCAGTCCATTGTATAAAAAATTGATTTCTGAATATTTAAATGATATGATATAGATACATTTATATACATTTATACACTTTCTTTCAATCTATCAAAACTTGGACTATTGTTCGGGTTTACTAATATTTCCCCCATTAATCACATGCTACAGGAGGTGAAAGGCAGAGAATAAGGGTAACCTTATTCAAGCCACAAATATGACCCAACAATGGACACCCGCTACATTCAAAGAATTTCACAAGGAAGAACATGATGCCTGCGGTATCGTTTCCTGCATCGAAAAAAAGAAGGTCCCTACTAACGAAAACATCTTTGCCTGTATCGACGCCCTGGTTAAAATGAACCATCGCTGCGGCTTCATCAATGGTGAGGGCGATGGCGCCGGCATCCATATCGATATTCCCCGGGCTCTTTGGAAAAAGAAGCTTGAAGCGGTAAATGTCGATTCAAGCATCGTCGATCAAGATTCCTTCATAGTCGGCCATTTATTTTTAAGCAAAAAAACAGAAGCTAACGACTTAAAAATCGAGGTCAAGGAGAAACTGCTCCAACATGGTCTCTCATTGATATTCGAAACGGATAAAGCATACCGTTCCGAGGCATTGGGTCCGATTGCCATTCAAGAAGACCCAGTGTTCTGGCAATTTGCCTGTTCCTCCACCATCAATAAAAACCAGGAGCTTTCAAATGTTCTTTTCGAGCTGACTTCCGACATTGAAAAAAGTGATTTCATCCATGTTGCATCTTTAAGCCAGCACCATGCGGTATACAAAGTGATGGGTGCTGGAGATACGCTCCCTGCCTATTATCTTGATCTTGCCGACCCTTTGGCTGCCTCCACCATGACACTGGGGCATAATCGTTTTTCAACTAATACTCTATCAAGCTTCTTCCGGGTTCAGCCTTTCAGTGTACTTGGTCATAATGGCGAAATCAATACCATCGCCAAATTGCGTGATGAAGCGAAAATGATCGGAGTTCCCATCGCTAAAGATGGAAGCGACTCACAGGATTTAAACAAGACGATCGAAACTTTCATCTGCCGTCATGGCTACTCTTTATTTGAAGCTGTCGATCTTATGTTCCCGCCAATCATCAATGAAATCAAGGAATACCCCGAGCACTTACAAGACTTATATACGTATTTAAGGGAAGCATGGGGTCATTTTGCACAAGGTCCGGCAGGCATCATCTCCCGTTTCGGCGATGAAGCCGTGTTCTCAGTCGACTCTTTAGGCTTGCGCCCACTATGGAATATTGAAACGGAATCATCCTATATGTTCACTTCCGAACCAGGAATCATCCCTTCCAGTGAATATACCGGTGATCCGAAACCGATGGGGCCAGGGGAAAAAATCGGTTTGAAATGGAACGGCGACCGTATTGAATTGTACACATACAAGGATTACCAGGATAAAGTATTTGAACTCTTCAATGATCGTTTCGTCCTTTCCAATGACCGAGTCCGCTTACAGCCCCAAGTGTTTGAAAAGGTTGTCTCCATGACAAATACACAAGCCATTCATAATGGTCAGTATAAAGCCTTTGGGTGGGAAAGGGAGCATGTTCAATTAGTGGAACAGATGGCTGAAAAGGGCGCTGAGCCCATTCGTTCCCTTGGTCATGATGCGCCACTCGCAGCACTTAATCCCCAACGGACCAACATCGCTGATTTCATTAAGGAAAGTGTGGCCGTTGTAACTAACCCAGCGATCGACCGGGACCGGGAAACCGAGCACTTCTCAACAAGAACGATCATCGGAAAACGTCCTTCCCTTTTCGAAGCGAATAAGGCAGGAAGGGTTACGGAGCTGCTGACTCCCTTATTGATAGAAGGGTCAACGGGTTATGAGTGTTCATCTATCTTATCGCAGCCAAGCTATGATCAGTTCATTAAATATAACCAAGATCAAAAACTCGTACACTTCATTTCAAGCACATTTAAAGAAGATGAAAACATCACGGATGCCTTGTCCAGGATTACGGATGAAAGTGTCAATGCAGTGGATGAAGGAAAAACGCTGCTCGTTCTGGATGATGCCCTCGCCCATCAAAACGGCAACCTTTGGCTTGATCCCCACCTTGTCACTTCAGCCGTCGATCAAGCGTTGGTCCGCACAGGCAAGCGCCGTGATTGTTCCATCCTTTTACGTTCAGCATCGCTAAGGTCACTGCATGATATCATCGTTTCTTATGGTCTTGGGGCCAACTTAATCAGCCCCTATTATATGTTCCTTTCTTTATCTTCGGATGACCTCAAGGGGGTTACCAATCTATATAACTCCTTGACGAAAGGTCTTGAGAAAGTCATTTCCACCATTGGCATTCATGAGCTGCGCGGCTATGGAAGACTTTTCTCAAGCATCGGTTTACATGAGGAAATCGCGAAATATTTAAATGTGGCTAACTTCTTCGGATCCAATGATCTGGACTATAATTTTGATAAAATCAAGACAGATGCCATCCAGCGAGCAGAAGATTACGGCAATGAAAAAGAACGGATGGGCAAAACCTTTCATCTGTTCCCAAGAATTTGGAAGTCCATCGGGGAAGTTGCTTCAACCGGGGACTATGATGCTTATCGCGAAAAGATCACCGAACAGGAAGAATCCAATCCTACGACGATCCGCCACTTGACATCATTAAAGACTTCAGATGCTTCCATCCCTTCTGAAGAAGTCAGTCTTTCGGTCGGCGAACAGGAATTGCCGTTCGTCATAGCCTCCATGTCTTTTGGATCACAAAATGAGATTGCTTTCCGGGCCTATGCTGAAGCTGCCGAGAGGTTAGGCATGATCAGCATGAATGGTGAAGGCGGGGAAATAAAGGATATGCTTGGCAAGTACCCGAAATCCCGCGGACAGCAAATCGCTTCCGGCCGTTTCGGTGTCAATGCAGAGCTATTGAACTCTTCAAATCTATTGGAAATTAAAATTGGTCAAGGGGCAAAACCTGGTGAAGGCGGTCACCTTCCAGGTTCCAAGGTCACAGCGAAAATCGCAGAAGCCCGAAATGCAACAATCGGTTCCGATTTGATCTCCCCTTCCAATAATCATGATATATACTCAATTGAAGATTTGGCCCAAATGATCCATGAGCTAAAAACGGCAAACGACAAGGCAAAAGTTGCCGTCAAAGTACCGGTCGTTCCAAACATTGGTACGATTGCTGTCGGCGTCGCAAAAGCGGGGGCCGATATCATTACGCTTTCCGGTTTTGATGGCGGAACGGGTGCTGCCAGGATCCATGCACTCGCACATGTCGGTCTGCCAGTTGAGATAGGTGTGAAAGCCGCCCATAATGCGCTGCTTGAGTCAGGTATCAGACAGAATGTTGAAATTTGGGCTGACGGTGGGTTAAAAAGCTCGATGGATGTATTGAAGGTAATGCTGCTTGGTGCAAACCGTGTAGGCTTTGGAACCCTTTCTATGATTGCCGTCGGCTGTACAACGTGCCGCGGATGTCACCTTGATACTTGCCATGTGGGCATCGCCACACAAATTGAATCGGAAGCACAGGCGAAAGAACACGGGCTGCGCCGTTTTGTTCCACGAAAATTTGATTTAGCCGTTCAGGGATTAACGAATATGTTCAGTGCATTTGCAAGAGAACTCAAATCTTTGACCGGATCACTTGGGGTGAAGAATCTTCAGGATATCGTCGGACGTTCTGATTTACTGCAGCAAGTTAAAGGTCAACAATCATTGGATTTAACCTATTTATTGAAAAACTTGGATATAACACCTTTCTCACATAAGGAAACGGCTGCATATTTGAATGAAGGCTCGATGCAAGTAGCCGTTGGCGCTGAATATCTTGATTCGCATGTAGATGATCTGCAGCAATCCCGTAGCTATAGCTCGATCACTTCCGAGCAGCGTGTACTCGGAAGCAGGGTGTCCTGTCACCGCGTTAGGGGCAGATTGGACGGATCATACAAAAAACTTCCTCCCGTTCACCTATCCTACCAGGATGGTTCCATTCCGGGTAACGGACTCGGGGCATACAATACGGAGGGAATTACAATCAGCGTGAATGGCGGTGCCCAGGATGGTATCGGCAAAACATCGATTGGCGGTAATATTTCCATCTTTAAATCTCCAGGAAAAGATGGAAAGTTCTACAATGGCTCTGTAGGCAAGGGCTTTGGTTACGGTGCACAGCATGGTCTTCTCATTGCCCAAGGTGATGCCGATGCCAGGGCGGGAATCCGGCTTTCCGGAGCGGATATGATCATTGGAGGATTATTGAAACAACCGCTTCCTAAAAAGGAAACCGGTAATATTGCGGTAACTTCCAATATTAAGGGATTCGCTTTTGAATACATGACAAATGGAAGAGGTTTGGTTCTGGGAGATCCCGGTCCATGGATTTGCGCAGGGATGACAGGCGGTGTCGTTTATTTACGGCAACAGCCTGAATCTGGATTAACCAAAGAGGTCATTAAGAAGCGGGTTGCGAAAGGGGCAAAGATCTCCATTGAGTCCCTATCCGCAAGAGGCCTGCAGGATGTGGCCGAACTGCTGGGCAAATATACGGCCCTCTTGAAAGATCATGGCCAAAGCGAAGAAGCGGCCTCTTTAGAGGCACTGCTTCAAAATCCTGAAGAGCACTTCCTTCAGGTCGTTCCAGTTAAAGAACAGGCGGACCCTGCTGTTTCCACGGAGTGATGCCGAAAATATATATTAATAAAGGCTGATGCTCTTAAATGCGAGCGTCAGCCTTTTCCTTTCATTTACCTCTGGAATGTTCTCAAACATTGGAAAAACAAATTTGAAAGCAATCAAGAAATTGCCTATCGTTTCTTTATATATTAAACTTGATTTTAGCTATTGTAACTCTTAGGAAAATCCTGTATATTACTTTTTGTTTACATCTTCTTATTTTAGTGTAAAGTACTAACAAATAAGGTAGAATACAACTTTAAGTAAAAGCCTATATATAAATAGAGCCACGATCCATTACATTACAATACAAAGAAAGGATTAACCCATATATGAAGTTTGGTGCCCGCATTCTCAAAACAGGAATAGCAATTGTTTTAGCGCTTTATCTATCGGAACTGCTTAACCTTCCTGCTCCTGTCCTTTCTGGGATTGCTGCAATTTTTGCAATACAGCCGACCATTTACCGTTCATACCAAACGGTGTTGGAGCAAATTCAAGGAAATATAATTGGCGCATTGGTTGCTGTCTCCTTCGTTTTGTTGTTCGGAAATGATATTTTTATAATCGGTCTTGCCGTAATGGTTGTCATAACCATCAATTTAAAACTGAAAATGGATAAAACGATTGTCCTTTCCATCGTGACGGTCATTGCCATCATGGAAAGCCAGGAAGGGGAATTCCTGAATTTTGCCTTTATTCGTCTCTCATCCGTTTTGCTTGGAATCGTTTCTTCGTTTATCGTGAATCTGGTTTTCATTCCTCCAAAGTACGAATCAAAGCTTTATACACGCATTACAGATGTAACCGAAGACATCTTGAAATGGATCAGAATCAGCACAAGACATGCTACAGAACACACTTTATTGAAAAAAGACATCAGCCGATTGAAGGCAGAGTTACTCGATCTGGAACATATCTATTCCATGTACAAAGAGGAACGGGAATATTTCAAGAAGAACAGTGTAGCTAAAGCAAGAAAGCTTGTCGTTTATCGGCAAATGATCATAACGACAAAAAAGGCGTTTGAAACCTTGAAGAGAGTCCATAAATTCGAGAATGAAGTATATCAAATGCCTGAGGATTTCCAACGGAGCATCTTACAGCAGCTTGATTCCTTGATCCGCAAGCATGAACAGTTGATATTACTGCATATCGAAAAAATCAAGTCCATCGAGGAGATTGAAGATTGGGATCAGGATTGTTTAAGTCGCAAAGAGCTGCTTGCCCACTTTTTCGAACAGCAAAATCAAGTGGACGAAATGCATGATAATCTGGGCCATCTCTCTGCCCGCCTAGTGCCATTGATTTCTGCAGTCATAGAATATGACGAACAATTGGAACATCTTGAAAAGCTGATTGTCAGCTTCCAGTCCTTCCATAAGGAAGATAACGAAATATCTATCCAGTATGAAGAAGATTAAAAAAGACGGTTCCCTGGAACCGTCTTTTTCGTCTCTATTTAGAGCATGCCCTCATCTTAATCATCCAAAAGGTTCTTATCAGCTGCCTTTTCGATCGTATCCAATTTCTTCAAAAGATCCTGCAGCTCATCTTCCGAGAATGAATTGAAGTTCTTACCCATCAATTGGTTATGTTCCGCAAGGACTCTCCCCAAAATCGCTTCTCCTGCCTCTTTCAATTCAAGGTTGATGACCCTGCGATCCTTTTCAGAGGGCTGCCTTTTTACATAATCCATTTCGACCAACTTATCTACAAATACGGTAATTGCACTTGGCTTAACGGTTAAGAAGTCAGCCAGCTTGGTCGATTTGATTGACCCCTCTTTTTTTAATATCAATAATATGAAAAATTGAGGCGACGTTAATCCATAAGGCTGAAGATTTTTTGCTACGATGGCCCTAAGCTTCTTCCTAATCCGAAAAATCTGCATTTCTATACTATTAGTTACTTCCCATTTAAAATCCAGCCTTCTCACTCCTTATATAGGACAATCCTACCTCTTAAATTTAATTAAATGGCATTCCAATGTCAACTTTACTTTCCAAATATCCTTAAAACTAAAAAAAATTCAAATTTTTACTATTTCACTGTATTTATTTCCCACTATTTTTCCGAATAAATTACATGACAAAAAATAATTAAACTGGTAAACTCTTTACTTAATAATATTAATACTTACAAAAGTTAATATTTATTTAATTTAACAAATAAACATTAGAATAGGAGGCGTCATTTCTACCTAACGAACAGTATCGAAAAAGGCAATACATCATCAATATTTTTTGGAGGCGAAACAAGTGAATAGAGGACGTTTAGTTTTAATCAATGTCATTGGTTTGGTTATTATCATAGCGGTATTGGCCGGTGGGGCTTATTACTATTATGAAAGCACGAATTTCATTAAAACGGATGAAGCGAAAGTGTCGGGAGAGCTATATACCATCGTTGCCCCCGCTGCCGGTAAACTAGCAGATTGGGACTTGCATGAAGGAGACAGTGTAAGTAAGGATGCCAATGTTGCCAATGTTGCCACCTTAGACGGAAAAGAAGCGGTAAAAACCGCAGCACAAGGTACTATCGTTAAAACACAAGTGCATGATGAGCAGCTTGTTCAAGCGGGTCAAACGCTGGCTCAGACCATCAATATGGATGATCTGTCCATAACGGCTAATATTGAAGAAAATAAATTAAAGGATATCGAAAAAGGTGACAGCGTCGATATTATCATCGATGGAGATCCCGATACGGTCTTCGAAGGCACGTTGGAACAGATCGGTTATGCTACAACGTCTGTCTTTTCAGTGATGGGCAACCAAAACAGCAGCGGAAACTATACAAAAGTCACCCAAAAAGTACCAGTTAAAATTTCCATCAAAGCACCATCCGATAAAGTTCTGCCTGGAATGAACGCAGAAGTGAAAATTTCAACTAAATAAACCGGCTACACAGTTATACAGAAAGGAGGCTTTTCTTTAAATGGCTTCTCAAACCATCACAGTAAATGAAAACAAGGGAATGAAGCAATTTGCCCCCATGTTAATTATCTTAATGCTAGGTTTGTTCATGGTCATTTTGAATCAAACCCTGCTTAGTGTCGCCATGCCCAGGATGATGGCAGAATTCAATGTAGCTGCGACTACGATTCAATGGTTATCAACTGGATTCATGCTCGTGAATGGAGCTTTGATCCCACTGTCCGCTTTTTTAATAGAACGGTTTGGCACGCGCATTTTATTCCTTGCTGCCATGTTTTTATTCACCGTCGGGACATTGATCTGCGGCATCGCACCAAATTTCCCCGTCATCCTTACAGGCCGGCTGATTCAGGCGGCTGGCGGCGGGATCCTGCAGCCATTGGTCATGACGATCATTCTTTTCATCTTCCCTCCGGAAATGCGCGGGAAAGGAATGGGAATCTTTGGACTTGCCATTATGTTTGCCCCTGCAATCGGCCCGACTTTGTCTGGTTGGGTCATTCAGGAATATAGCTGGCGGGTCATGTTCTACGCAATGGTGCCATTAGGCTTGATAGTCATGACACTCGCCTTTTTAAGTATGCGTAATGTAGCAGAACCAAAGAAAATCAAATTGGATTTATTGGGTGCGTCTCTATCCTTGCTAGGTGTTGCATCCTTACTATACGGTGTCAGTGAAGCTGGTTCCAAAGGCTGGACGGATTCGATCGTTCTGGGAACGATCATCATTGGGCTGATCCTTTTGACGCTTTTTGTAGTTCAACAGCTAAAATCGGAAACACCTATGCTCGACTTCCGTGTATTTAAGTATGACATGTTCGTATTATCGAATATCATTTCCGCCATCGTCACAGTGGCGATGTTTACCGGGATATTCTTATTGCCTATATATTTGCAGACTTTAAGAGGCTTCACACCAGTTCAATCCGGCCTATTGATGTTACCCGGAGCCCTTGTGATGATGGTGATGTCACCCATTTCAGGAGCATTATTTGACAAAATCGGACCTCGTCCATTAGCACTGATTGGTTTAGCGATTACTGCCGTCACAACCTTCGAATTCGCTAAATTGACTACGGAAACAACCTATTCGACTTTGGTCATCATCTATGCCATCCGCGCACTTGGAATGTCTTTACTGATGATGCCGATCATGACGGCTGGGATGAATCAGCTTCCTAAGCATTTGAATACACATGGTACGGCAATGAGCAATACGCTGAAACAAGTGACCGGAGCCATCGGTACGAGCTTCGTGACGACCATTTATACAACCCGTGCATCTTTCCATGGAACTGCTTTAGGAACGGAAATGAGTACGAGTGATCCCGGTTTTGTTCAGAATTTCCAAACAATCGTTCAATCCATCATGAGTTCGATGAATCAAACTAGTGAACAGGCACAGGAAACTGCCATGTCTCTGATTTCTTCACAAATCCAGGGTCAAGCAAATGTGATGGGAATCAATGATGCCTTCTTTTGGGCAACAGGCTTTGCAATTGCCGGTATCGTTCTTTCACTGTTTTTGCGTGACGTTCGGAAGGACAAAGCAATGAAAAAAGCTAAACAAGAACATTTGGATGTACCTTTGCTTCCTTCACCAGTAAAAAAATCGGTTTAATTAAATGGGGGAATAAAAATGAAGATCTATGTTGTTTACGACAGTGAAGGCAACCATACGAAAGCACTTGCCGAATCAATAGCTCAAGGGGCCGCCGCGGTCCCTGGCGCTGAGGTTCTCATAGACCATGTGAACGAGGCGGATGTTTATAAGCTCCAGGAAATGGATGCCATCATTTGGGGCTGTCCCGGTCATTTCGGCACCATCAGTTCGAGTTTGAAAACATGGATCGATAAACTTGGGTATCTATGGGCGGAAGGTGCGCTGATCAATAAAGTAGGTGCTGTTTTCTGTACGACGGCCACCGTACATGGCGGACTCGAGGCTACCATGCTGAACTTAATCACCCCTATGCTTCATCAAGGCATGATCATTGTCGGATTGCCCGGCACTGTCCCGGAAAACGCCTTATATGGTTCCTATTATGGAGTAGGAATAAGCTGTCCGCCCGGTGTGGATGACAACATCACCAAAAATGACTTGCAGCTTGGAGAAGCATTAGGAAAACGGGTTGCCCATGTCACCCGTTCATTCATAAACGAGCTCTAGGAGGCTTGATTCAATGGGCATAATTCTAATTATCATCGTTGCTATATTAGCGGTCACGGGCTTGATCACATACAATATCAAAGCCTTATCGCCTGAAGGTAAGCCGCCGGGTGACGAGGAAGAGAACTCGTTGGAAGAGTCCGCTTTCCCTTCGGCTGATGATTCCATTACCGAAATCATCTCCCCAACAGACAATGATGAATTGAAAATGAAAGATCAGGATTATCGTTTGGCACTTTCCAAACTTCACAATCAAAAGCCAAATGATGAGCCAACTGCAGAAAAAAAGCCTAATCTTCGAAAAATGAAAGACGAGGAATACCGTGGTACATTGAAAGACTTCCGGCAAAAAGGCGATTGAAGCACGTCACCCCATTCGGCATATTCGCCTTTTTGGAGGGTTTCAATTACTTTGGATGGAAGGAACATCCCCTGCCTCTCCCAAGCCTTTAGCTTAAAGATCGACCTGCAGGCTTAACTTATTTTTCTGGTTGACAAATATTCACAAAGACTCTAAGCTAAAGTAATGCAACACAAACATTTTTTTAAACTCAGCTTTTGTTGAGAGACGGAATTTTAAAAGGATTTCCTTTTTTCGTTCGTCACTTGCCTTTTTGGCAGGTGGCGATTTTTATTTTTACAGGGGTGAAAAACATGCAACTTTTGAAGTATTCCATAATGGTCTTAATCGGTTCGATCTCATATGGCACATTATCCACCATGATGAAATTTGGATTCATGGATGGCCATTCATCCGGAGAACTGGTCGGCAGTCAATACCTCGTCGGTTGGCTGATTGTCTCCGTGTTATTTCTTTTTTCGTTTAAATATAAAGTTTCATGGAAGAGTGCCGGATTACTTTTAATCACGGGCATGATGTCCACTTTCGTCGGAAAGGCATATGCCGTTTCCGTATCCGAGCTTCCCGCTTCAATTGCCGTTGTCTTTTTATTTCAATTTACCTGGATAGGCGTCCTCATTGAAAGTTTCATAAATAAAAGACGCCCGGATAAAAATAAACTCATTGCCATTTTCGTTCTCTTCATCGGAACATTATTGGCAGGCTCCATTTTTGGTCAGCCTCTATCCGGCTTAAGCCTAAAAGGCGTATTGTTCGGTCTATTGTCAGCCTTGCTTTTTGCGCTATATATGTATTGCAACTCTCAATTCGCAGTTGGGGAATCCTCAATGAAACGGCTGTTTTTCATTGCAACAGGTGGTATGCTGACTGCTGTATTCACGACTAATCCCGTCACACTTGTAACGAATCTTGTCCAAACGAACCTATGGTACTACGGTCTGCTGCTCGGCACTTTAGGTGTATTAGTTCCCTTCTTTTTCTTTGCTGTCAGTTTGCCCAAAGTGGGTGTCGGACTTGGAACGATTCTTTGTGCTGCGGAACTGCCTTCAGCGATGGTCGTTTCCGTCATCTTCTTGCATGAACAGGTTACGTCACTGCAATGGTTCGGGATGTGCTTGATCATCGTAGGCATCGCCTTGCCTGAGGGAATAAAGCATCTGCCGCATTTCCTTCCTGACAGAAAAAAAACGCTGCATGAAAAAAGGATTTCATAACTTGCATGCTTGCACAAGAAAGACCATTCCCGTTAGCGGAATGGTCTTCTTTTGTATATTGTTTTCCTATTCTTCTTAAGAATCCAATTGTTGTACTTGAAATAGGTTGTAGTAATGCCCTTGCTTTTTCATAAGTTCTTCGTGTGTCCCCATT
Source organism: Peribacillus sp. NPDC058075 (assembly GCF_042885195.1). Taxonomy (NCBI): domain Bacteria; kingdom Bacillati; phylum Bacillota; class Bacilli; order Caryophanales; family Bacillaceae; genus Peribacillus; species Peribacillus sp. NPDC058075. Next base: position 23,731 of record NZ_JBHVSL010000005.1, read on the forward strand.
TCCGTAATTTCCCCATTATCGATATGAACGATCCGATCGGCGTGGGTGATGGTTGATAACCGATGGGCCACGATGATGGTGGTCCTGTCTTTCGCTAAAATATCCAGCGCCTCCTGGATATAGTGTTCACTTTCCAAATCCAATGCGGATGTGGCTTCATCGAGTACAAGGATTGGCGGGTTTTTCAAAAATACCCTCGCAATGGCCACCCGTTGCTTTTGGCCTCCGGATAATTTAACTCCCCGCTCCCCGACTTTCGTTTCATATCCTTCTTTCAGACCCATGATGAAGTCATGGGCATTCGCCGCCTTTGCCGCTTCAAATACTTCTTCATCACTTGCATCAGGTCGTCCCATAAGGATGTTAGCCTTAACCGATTCACTAAATAAGATATTATCCTGTAAAACCATTCCTATTTTATCTCTTAGGCTGCGGACTTGATACTTACGGATATCGGTCCCATCCAATAATACCCTTCCTTCCGTCACATCATAGAAACGGGAAATCAAACTGACGATTGAGGATTTCCCGCCGCCGCTCATCCCGACAAGTGCAATGGTATCCCCTGGTTTGACATCCAAGTTTATATGTTTCAAAACGGGTGACTCTTTCTCGTCATAAGCAAACGATACATCCTGAAAGGTTATTCGGCCTTCCACATGCTTCAGCTCTTTCGCCCCTGGTTCGTCATCGATATCATATTTCTCATCCACAAACTCAAAAACCCTGTCCATGGAAGCCAATGTCTGGGTCATTGTCGTCGAAGAGTTAACTAAACGTCTGAGGGGATTATAAAGCCGGTCAATGAAACCTACGAAGGCAACCATGGTACCCAGTGATAATTGTTCATGAATGACCTGATAACCGGCAAATCCGATCACGAGCAGGGGGGCAATATCCGTGATCGTATTCACGACAGCAAATGACTTGGCATTCCAGCTCGTATGCTTTAGGGCCTTATCAAGGAAATTCTTGTTCTGCTTCGCAAATAATTCCTGTTCCCTGTCTTCTATCGCAAAGCTTTTGATGACTGACATCCCTGAAACCCGTTCATGAAGGTGACTCTGTACATCAGCTAACGCTTGGGACCGAATCCTTGTATAGGTTCTTAGCTTGCCAAAGAAATGCTTAATCGAAAATGCATAAAATGGAAGCATGATGATCGATACAACGGTTAACTTCACGTCCATCGTAAACATGATGACTATCACTATGATGATCGTTGCTATATCGAGCCAAAGGTTCATCAAACCCGTGATGACAAAGTTCTTCGTTTGTTCCACATCCGTGATCATCCTTGAAATGACCTCGCCCACCCTTGTATTGGAATAATATTTAAAACTCAGTTTCTGTATATGAGTAAATAAATCATTGCGAATATCATATAGGATTTTCGTTCCGGTCCATTGCGCAAAATATTGTCTGTAATACTCAATCGGCGGTCTAACTGCAACGAAAATGAAAATCATGATGGCCATTGCCCATAGAAGGCGTTCGGACTTCACGGCTTTGGACAGGTCACCATTTCCGATGATGTCATCCACTATATACTTACTGAGCAATGGAAGCAAAAGCGGAATCGCGAATTTTAGCAATCCAATCAGTACCGTCCCGATTATCTGCCATTTATATGGTTTGACGAATTGCAAATATCTTTTAATGCTCCCCACGGAATACCTCCTTTTCTGAATCATTAAAGCCAAATGAAAAAAAGTCCATACCAGCCAATTTGGAATCTTATATGCACTTGTCCAATTATATTTTCCTTTTCGATGATTAAGTATCAAAAGGATTTCATTCACTAACTTTCAAACACATTTTATGGATCCTGCATCTTGATAGATTGAATCAGTTGTTTAGATATGTTACACAATGAAAAAGCCTGCCAATTAAGCAGCAGGCCTTTTCTATCATCGATAGGTTAAAAAGCGTTCATACCAACTATCAATAAACTCTGCGGAGAATGGTCCTTTTCGCTGGCGTATCATATAAATCAAATAGTCTACGTTCTGTTTCAATATTGAATCGATGGCATCCGGGTAATTCATTTCTTTCCGATGCCTTTCATATTCATCCTCATCCAGCAAATTAAACGTCATATCTGGGAATACTTTAATGTCCAGGTCATAGTCAATGTATTTCAATGCTCCCGATTCGTATGTGAACGGCGAACTGATATTGCAATAATAATAAACCCCGTCCTCTCTCAACATACCAATAACATTAAACCAATACTTTGAATGAAAATAGCAAATCGCCGGCTCTCTCGTAATCCAGGTCCTTCCATCTGATTCCGTTACCATAGTACGGTCATTCGCTGCTATCACCAGATTTTGGGTCCCTTTTAAAACGGTCGTCTCTTCCCAGATACGATGGATATGTCCATTATGTTTATAGCTATGGATTTGGATTTTTCCTCCTTCGGCAGGAACAATCCCCATTTATCTCTCCCTACTTTCTATAGACACCCTGACAGCGTACTGTGCCCTATTCCGTTTGCAGTTGTTGTGTGTATTTAAAAATATATACTTTTTTCCATTTACCCTATATTCCTATATTATAGCGATTTATTCATAAATTTAAAACAAAAGTGGCTAATCTCCCAGTGAAAATGTGTAAATAAGTCGAAAAAGTCTGACCATCCACCCATTTTAACTAAGAAATTAGCCGGTAATTCATCGTATGGCAGCCTGTCCTTGCTGAAAATAACGGATGACTTCTTCCGTTTGCTTCTCGAACATATCATGGATACTTTTCAATTCCTGCTTTTTGAGTTGAATCTCTTCCTGGATGGTGACTGCTTCACTCTCCTCTTCCAGGGCAAGGAGTTGCTTCTCTATATCTTGGCATCTTTCGATTTCGGATTGTAAAAGTAAAAGCTTATCCATCGTTTTCAACTGGTTGTTTATAAGCCGGTTAAATTCCTCCATGAATGCACCTTCCTAATCTGTATTTTTCCTATTAGTATGTATATTCTATTTTTATCCGTTTTTTCCTTTGACATATTATGTAAACGCATCGAAACATTTGTCGAATCCAATGAAAGGCAAAAAAAAGCACCCTTCAAAAGAAGGGTGCCTTTCATCGGCGATTAGCCTTGGCTTTTATTGCTTTGAGATTTTTGGTTTTGTTGTTTCACTTCTTGAACGTTAGTTTCAGAAGCAAACTCTGTACCGTATTGGCCTTGTGCTTGACCTTGACCTTTTTTTTGCTGAGATTGCGCGTTTTGCTGTCTCACTTCTTGAACGTTGGTTTCAGAAGCAAATTCTGTACCGTATTGGCCTTGACCTTGTTGAGATTGCGCGTTTTGTTGTCTCACTTGTTGAACATTAGTTCCTGCTTGTGATTTATTGTTGTTAGCCATTGATATCACCTCCACAAATAATAAGATAACCATTATCCAGGAGTGTTATCCAACTAAAAACATTTAAAATTTTCCAGTTACATTAAACAAGCAATGAGATGCCGCCATCGACAATTACGGTTTGTCCACGAATCATACTGGCTCCATCGGAAATTAAAAACAGGATGGTATTCACCATATCTTCCACCTCAACCATCCGTCCAGCCGGAGTCTGTTCTGCCGCCTCGGCAAGCATTTCATCCCGATTCGGGAAAGACTTCAGGGCATCTGTATCGATTACACCGCCTGAAACGGCATTGACACAAATATTTTTTGCAGCCAATTCGACCGCTAAATATCTTGTCAGGGCTTCAAGGGCAGCCTTGGAAACTCCAACAGCTGTATAATTTTTCAAATAGCGAATCGATCCTAGTGAACTGATGCTGACGATTTTCCCCCCGCCGTTCCTCTCCATTAATTTCGCCGCTTCCTGTGCGCAGAAAAGGAGGGCTTTTGTATTGATGTCCATGGTCCAGTTCCAATGGGATTCCTCCAGCTCCATCAATGGACGCTGCACTCCAGAAGCCGCATTATTAATGAAAATATCCAAACGTCCATAATAAGCATCGATTTCCTCGAACATGCTTTTCACTTTCGCAACGTCACCGACATTTGCCTTAACTACAAGGGCTTTCCGCCCCAATGCTTCTATTTCGGCTGCCACTTCTAATGCTTTCGACTTGCTCCGGGCATAATTAATAACGAGGTCGTAACCTTCCTCTGCAAGCCTTATTGCCGTGCTTCTGCCTAAACCTTTACTGCTACCTGTAACGAGTGCCACTTTTTGTTCCATTCGTTTATTCATCCTTTCTGGGTAAACACCGAGTAATAAAAATCATTTTTTTAAGGAGTGTTACTGTTATGTATGTTGGACGTGATATGACAGAGTTGTCGATGATGAACAAATCGGATTGGGAAAATAGTGAACTTGCCTATTTTCATCACTCCCTTCAACAAATGGTACCTTATTTAAACCAAGAAGGACAGAGTATCCATAGCGAAATCATCAAAGAAATTGAAAATAGAGGCGGACTTAATAGGCAAGAAGCAGATTATACTCATGGAACGAAAACCATTTACGATTGATTTTATACGGATATGGCTTAGTAAATCAACAAAAGGAAGAGGATATCTGAAGGATATCCTCTTTTTAGCATAAAACCCTGTTCCCACGTCGCACCCAAAATATAAATAATGTATGATGATTGAACCCACGAATGCTTGAATGACTCTAATCTTTTATTCAATACACTCTTTTTCTTTATACGCTCTCATCATTTTTTGGTGGGAAACCGGAAATGCTAACTCAGCCATCTCTGCTTCGCTCACCCACTTAAGTTGCTGTTGTAGTAATGTCTCTTCACTGATGGCTTCTTTGATCATTCCGATATACGTGTCCACTTTCCAAACGAGGTGTGAGAAAACATGTTCAATTCTCACAAGTGATTCTGTGATTTCCGGTTTGACGCCATACATTTCCTGAAACCGGCTCTCGAAGAATTCCCTCTTATGCAAAAGGGATGAATGGTTTTCGAAATTCGGATATTCCCAAAGATTTGCAAGCAATCCTTCTGATGCTCGCTTGTGAATTAAAAATTCACCTTTTCCATTCGTTAAAACGGCAGCTACAATTGGTACATCCCGCGTTTTTTTCTTTTGGATTTTTACCGGCAATTCCGACTGAACCCCAGCTTCAAATGCTAGACAATGACTTTGAACGGGACATAATAGGCAGGCAGGCTTACCTGGTGTACAAATCAATGCTCCAAGTTCCATCAACGCTTGATTGAAGGCAGAGGTATGTTCATGATCGATCAGCTTTCTGACGGCTGCTTCGAAAGTTTTTCTTGTCTTTGGCTTTGCTATGTCTTCATATATCATCAATATCCTTGATAAAACACGCATGACATTTCCATCAACGGCTGGCTCCGGCTTACCGTATGCGATACTAAGAATCGCACCAGCTGTATAAGGGCCGACACCTTTTAATTTGGATATTTCCCCGGGATCATCCGGTACAATCCCTTTATAGGTAGCCTTCACTTCCTGAACGGCACTATGCAGATTCCTTACACGTGAATAATATCCAAGCCCTTCCCATGCTTTTAGGATTTTCTCTTCATCGGCATTGGCAAAATCCTCGAGTGTAGGGAACCATTCCATAAACCGGTTGAAATATGGAATCACCGTGTCCACTCTCGTTTGCTGCAGCATTATTTCAGAAACCCAAACACGGTACGGGTCCTTATTTTCCCTCCATGGCAATTCTCTTTGTTCTTCGAGAAACCAGGAAACCAAATCTTTTTGAAATTCATCGATTTTTATTTTTTCTATTGTCGGGATCATCATTTCTTTCACATCAGTTCCTCCAAAGATGTTACACTCTTATCAAAATTGGGAATACCTATAGTAGGCCATTCTTTTTTTAATATCATGTTCATATTCATTTATTTGTAAAGGTTCACGGAAAAAAATCAAAATTATATTCATTTGATGGTTAATATATAAATACGGTATGATGAAAGAAGACCATTTTTTTCAAATTGTGGCAGGGAGGTTAGTTTTTTGGATACAGGTACTCACTTTGTCATGGGAATTGCTCTTGGAGGTCTTGCCACATTAGATCCTGTTATAGCGCAGAGCCCAGTCACTGCAAGTGCAGTCATAGCAGGTACGATATTGGGATCACAAGCTCCGGACATTGATACTGTTTTAAAATTAAGGAATAACGCTGTATATATACGAAACCATCGTGGAATCACGCATTCCATTCCCGCTGTTTTACTCTGGCCCTTGATTATCAGCGGAGCACTTTTCGCCATCATACCTGAAGCAAATTACCTACACCTTTGGCTTTGGACCTTTTTAGCCGTTTTCCTTCATGTATTCGTGGATATATTCAATGCTTATGGGACCCAGGCTCTTAGACCGATTTCGTCAAAATGGGTAGCTTTAGGGGTCATCAATACATTTGACCCGTTCATTTTTGGAATACATGTTGCCGGCCTGATATTATGGGGCTTTGGATTTCCTCCAGGCTATTTATTTCTTTCGATTTACGGAATACTCGTCATTTATTATATTTCCAGGTTCAGGGAACAAGCTTTTATAAAAAAAGTGGTCAAAAGGCAAATTCCTGGAGCAAGGAAAATTCTATTATCACCGACCATGCGTTTTCATCGCTGGAAAATTGCAGTGATTACCGAAAAGAATTATTATGTGGCACGGGCCGTTAATGGACATGTGACGATTCTGGATACGTTCGATCGAGTGCCATTGCCTGAAAGTGAAATTCTCGAAGTCGCCAAGAAGGATATCAACTTGGCAGCCTTTCTGTCCTTTTCGCCGGTTTACCGCTTTGAAATCGAACAGATAAAAGAATATTATGAAGTCCGTTTTATCGATTTAAGATACCGCAGCAATGGATATTACCCGTTTGTGGCAGTGGTCCACTTAGACAGCGAATTGAATATCTTGAATTCTTATACCGGCTGGATCTTTAGCGAAGCGAAGCTGCAGAAGAAATTGAATATTATTTTGTAGTATATTGAAAAAGAGCTGATTCCAGGGAACCCCTCTGGAATCAGCTTTTTTAATGCACTCGATTCTGCTGATTTAATAACTGTTGATATTTAGGGTTTTTTGCAATGAATTCGTGGAATTGCTCTCCGTAGTTATCAATCCAGGTCCTTACAACGCGCGATGTCATTTCTTCTCCGGCATATTCATGCCCGGCCTTTGCATAGGTCGCCTCGAAATCTTCCCATAATAATTCCACCCAAGTCAGAGCTTGCTCATACGTGATGTGTTCATTTTTCTCAAGCAGTATCTTGGTTAATCTTTCATGGTAATCATTCATTAGAACCACCTCATTGCCAATTTTTTTACAGAATGAACTATACTGTTTCATACCCATACTAGTGGTAAGCGGAAACGCTTCTGTCTTTAATCTGATGCTTGGAGGAGAAAAATTTGCGAAATAAACAAAAAGGATTCCCCAACCAAAACAATAATAAATTCCAAGGCGAGCCTCGTGCCAAAGCAAGATATGCTTCAAAGCGTGCAGATGGCAGTATAAATACACACCCTCAAGAAAGAATGAAAGCATCAAACGAGCGATCGAATTAAAAGATGCACCAGAAGGAATCGGGTACTTCCCCGGTTCCTTTTTATTTTAACATTGAAATCGGCAGTGCTTCTTCCTTACCGCTTCCACCTAAGCGGTATCCCCAGGCGAATACGCCATTCATATAATCAATTTTGAAATAGACACCGGGATCTCCCTCAATTTGATATATTTCACCTTTTTTGAAATCATCCGGATTTAACAAATAGGCCTTGGCCATCGTCACTTTTCGTTCCAATACTGAAAATTCATTAACCATTCCCAATTGCTCTGCTTTTCTCGCTTTTTCAGTCAACGCTGCAATTTCCTGCTGTAGTTCATAGGCCGACAACTTGCTGTATCTTACGTCGCTCATATATATGACTCCTTAAATGAAATATTAATTTACCTCTATATTAAACAAAATTTTGTGATTTGGCTATCGATGCACTTAATCCCCATCTGTATTGGAAAGATAACGCTCAATCAATTCTATTGGAAACCCTTTTCGGTATAATGCCTGCTTCATTTTTTGTTCATATTCGAAGCCTTCATGGTTTTTATATCGACGCTGCATTTTTTCGGCATGGTGGCAAAGAGAATCCCATTGTTCATCTTCATCCTTTTCAACCGTCACATCTTCAAGTGCTACATGGATGACATCTATAGGGAAGCCTTTCCGTAACAAGGTTTGTTCAACCTTTAGCCTTAAAGCTCGTTCGGAAATGTTTTTTTCCTTTTTGACCGCTTTTCCAGCAAGATTGCTTGCATGTTCAATCTGAATATCATAGGGGTATTCCTTCAATGCCTCGACAACCAACTTTTCTTGCACCCCTTTTTCCTTAAGCTCGAGCTTAAGGGTAGTTGGCCCTTTATTGCCTCCATTCACATGGGTCCGTACGTAAGCCTTGGCAAATTCAAGGTCGTCTAAATAATTAAAGCTGTAAAGTTTATGTATCGCTTCCTTAATGATCGGCTCTTCCGTTTCCTTCTTTTTTAAATAAAGGCGAATTTCCGATTCCGAGCGCATCCGGTATGATAAATAATTAAGTGCATCGGTAAATGCTTTTTGAATTTCATCATGGAATTGTATTTCAGCCAAAAGCAGGTCATCAAGTTCCCTACCCTTTTTCAAATGAAATTTCAATAGCACTTCTTCGTCTACACTAAAAGCATATTTTTCGTCAACGAAAATGTTATAACGATCTTTACGCTTCTTTTGGGTTGTTATTTTTGTTATGTTTGGCATAAATCCACCCCCACACCTACTTTACCCCTTTACGTTTACCATTTCTATATATAGCATGTCTAAAAATGAAAAAAGAACATGGGCATGTTAAAGTGAAGGAAAGAAAGGGAAAGGAAGTGGTTTTCATGAAAATAGCCATTGCTGGTGGAAGCGGTTTTGTCGGCACAGCCCTTATTGATGAATTATCAAAAGAAAATCATGATATATATATTTTGACCCGTCATCCCGAAAAATTTAATAAACAGACTAATTTGACATATATCGGCTGGTTGACCAAGGACGCAAAGCCGGAACAGCACTTGGCGGGGCTCGATGTTTTCATTAACCTTGCTGGTGAATCTTTAAACAGCGGGCGTTGGACACCTGAACGAAAACGCCGGATTGTCGAAAGCAGGGTCGAAGCTTCCAAAGAAATGAACCGGATCATTTCCATACTGCCCGATAATGTTTCGGTCATCATTAATGCAAGTGCAATCGGATATTATGGTATTTCGGACGATGAAACCTTTACCGAAACCTCTGAATCCATTGGTGATGATTTCTTGGCCCGTACAGTTCAATTATGGGAAAAGGAAGCGGCTAAATCACGCTCTTACAGTAAAAGGTTGATCCTGACAAGATTCGGGGTGATTCTTGGAGAAAAAGACGGTGCATTGCCAATGATGGCCCTCCCCTATAAACTATTCGGCGGAGGGAAGATGGGCAAAGGGAGTCAGTGGCTTTCCTGGATCCATATCCATGACGTGGTCCGTGCAATCATCTTTTGCATGAACGATGCACGGATAGAAGGTCCAGTTAATTTTACTGCTCCGAATCCCGTTCAGATGGATACATTCGGGAAAACGATAGGAGCTGTCCTGCACCGGCCCCATTGGTTACCCGTACCTCCCTTCTTCCTCAAGAAACTGCTTGGAGAAATGAGCATACTTGTACTTGAAGGGCAAAATGTCCTTCCCACTAAACTTAAAGAGGAAGGATTCACCTTCTCCTTTCCAACCCTTAAAGAAGCTTTACAAAATATCTTGAAAGAAGATTCTCACGTATGAAAGGGTCATTTTAGGAAAAAATAGGGATATTAAGTGGAATGGAGATGATCTAATTGCTCAAAAAACACGATAAAGAAAAAAGTAACTTAACTAGTACACAAGCGATTCTTTATGCTCGGGAATTTAAAAAAGCAGATCGAGCTGGTGGATATACCGAAAAGAAATCCCGTCGTTAAGTTTGGAGTTTTTTCCCGTACATTTTGAACAGCCACTCAACACAAAATAAGCTGGAGATGATTAATGAATTCATCTCCAGCTTATTTTTTTACTCTAGGGGGCGCTAACATGGGACGCAATAACATACACCATAATCGAGATAAGAACAAACAGAAACTTCCTCAGGTTCCTAAAAACCTGAAAAGTGACGGACTTGACGTTGAATATTCTTCCGAGCTTGCTGACCAGGAAGACATCGAAGCACAAGCCCGGGCAAATGCGGCTGACAGCCGTGCTCATAATCGCCGCTTATAAGCAGGAGAAACCAATCAAGGGGCTGTCAATTAGCCCCTTAGGTTTTTTATTTACATAGCTTATCCACAGCCTTGTGTATATTGTGGATATATTCTGAAAATACTGATAAAAAACAAGTACAATAAACCAGCTTATCAACATGAAAATAATGTTATTTCTGGATAACCCTGTGGATTATGTGGATAAAGGGGATTTTAAGCTAACCACTCAGCATTATTGTTGTGGATAACTATTCTCTCTCCTTGAATTGGTCCACAGGATTATTATTTATATAATAACTATCTGTTACGGTCTTTATTAAATGTCTCCCCTCCAAGGATTATCGGATTCCAAATGACCTTTCCAACCGTAACTTGTCAGTAATTTTATCGCTATTGACCCCGGCATTAAAGAAGGTTCCCCAAACTTTTTCCATCAGCATTTTCTTCCAACTGTTTACGAAGCATGAATTTTTGTATCTTCCCACTTGCGTTTCGAGGCAGCTCATTACTGAAGATATATCTTCTTGGACGTTTATAGTTCGCCAGTGTTTCACTGTTCTTACACCAGGTTTCTAAGTCAGATTCCGCTAGCGTTGGGTCTTTGGGCACGATGAAAGCCGTTACCATTTCCCCCCAATGTTCATCTGGCTGACCAAGGACTGCACAGTCGAGAACTCCTGGATGCTCATATAAGGTATCTTCCACTTCACGTGGATAAATATTTTCCCCTCCAGAAATGATCATGTCATCCACCCGGTCCTTGACCCACAGATATCCATCCTCATCCAGGAAGCCGATGTCACCGGAATGGTACCAGCCTTTGTAAAGCGCCGTTTCGGTCTCTCTATCCTTTTGAAAGTAACCCTGCATGATACATGGACCCTTTACGAGGATCTCGCCTGTTTCCCCTGGTTCCAGCATATCCTCGGGATCCGATGGCCCTTCGTCATTCGGACGGGCAATGATGATTTCATGATCGTAACACGCCTTGCCGGCAGAACCCGCTTTCCTAATTTGATCATCCTCCAATAGGAGAGTGATGGCGGGACCCATTTCAGTCATTCCATAAGCTTGGATGAACTGGATGCCGAGTTTCTCCTGACAGGCCCTTACAAGTGAGGGGGCCATCGGGGCTGCTCCATAAAGCCCAAGCTTCAAACTCTGGAATTTATACTTCTCCAAGTTTTCCTGAATGAGCATGTTCCACATCGTAGGAGCAGCAAAAAACTTGGTGATCCCCTCGGATTCAATCAGTTCCATGACCTTTTTGGGATTAAACTGATGTAATATGACATTTGCGGCCCCGACCTGTACGCGAGGTAAAAAGGAACAGTGCAATTCAGCACAATGGAACATCGGTGCAGTAATCAAACCGATATCAGAGCGTTCGTACTTCATTGCCTCTATTAAAATCTCTGCTTGTTTGACCATATCTTTATGAAGGTGAATGACCCCTTTGGGACGTCCGGTAGTCCCGCTCGTATACATGATGGCATAGATATCATCCTCGTGAACATCCACTTCTTCTGGCTTTGATGAGATACTGGCCATTTTCTGGCGGTAACCTTTGGCATATCCAGGCACATCATCATCAATATACCAGAAGGCCGTTTCCGAAAATCTTTTTTCAACCGCGGCAACGTTCGCTTCCAATTCGTGTTCGAATAAAATGACCTTTGGAGCAGCGTCTTTCAAGATGAAGGCCAACTCTTCCGGCATTAAACGGAAGTTGATTGGATTAAAGATTGCACCGATTTTTGCACAGGCAAAGAATGCTGTTGCAAGCTCTTCATTGTTGTAAAGGTACGTAGAAACCCTGTCCCCTTTTCGCACCCCTTCCGCTTGAAGGGCCGCCGCCAACCTATTCACCTGCTCATTCCATTGAATGTACGTATAGCGGATATTTCTTCTCACGTCGTAGATAGCTTCTTTAATGGGGAATTCCTGAACCGTCTGATCAAAGATATTTTTAATCGTTACTGACATATCATTTTCCTCCTCAAGTAGGCCCCACCATCAACAGGAAGAGTTCAGGCAAAGCCTGCGATGGTCGGCTTCATCCCTTTTCAGCTTTTACTTTCGTGCGAATTACGAATATTCATACATGGAATGTCCAGATTCAGTCCAATCGTTCAATGATGGTCGCATTTGCCATCCCATGGCCTTCACACATTGTTTGCAGCCCATAACGGCCGCCCGTCCTTTCTAACTCATGGATCAATGACACCATCAATCTGGCCCCGCTGCCGCCAAGAGGATGGCCCAAGGCAATCGCCCCGCCATTTGGATTCAGTTTCCTCGGGTCTGCCCCCGTTTCTTTTAGCCAGGCAATCGGTACAGGAGCGAAAGCCTCATTCACTTCAAAGATGTCGATATCATCAATTGTAAGACCTGCTTTTTCCAAAGCTTTTTGGGTGGCGGGAATCGGCCCCGTAAGCATCAGGGTGGGATCTGACCCGACAACAACCCGGGTATGCACTTTAAAGCGCGGTTTCAATCCAAGCTCTATGGCTTTACTGCGTTCCATCAATAATAATGCTGCAGCACCGTCACTGATTTGACTTGAATTCCCCGCATGGATTAAACCGTCTTCCTGGAAAACCGGTTTCAATCCAGCAAGTACTTCAAGCGTAGTTCCACCCCTTGGGCCTTGATCTTCCGTAACTTCGATATGATTTCCTTCTTTATCATTACCCGATACTGATATCATTTCACGGTTAAAATGTCCTTCTTTTTGGGCACGTATTGCCTTGGCATGGCTCTCCACGGAAAACTGATCACAATCTTCACGTGTTATTCCCCACTTATCGGCAATTCTCTCAGCTGATAATCCTTGGTTGATCACCTCATAAAGGTCCATATACTTTTGGCTTGTTACAGCACCTTGATAATTAGACCCCATGGGAACTCGTGACATGTTTTCCACTCCACCTGCCACTACCACATCCATATCACCCGACAAGATGGCCTGGGAAGCGAAGTGGACTGCCTGCTGACTTGATCCGCATTGACGGTCAATCGTCGTTCCCGGCACTTCAATCGGAAATCCAGCAATCAGTGCAGCAACCCTTGCTATATCACCAGCCTGTTCGCCCGACTGTGAAACACAGCCTAAAATGACATCATCGACAATAGCCGGATCGATGCCCGCCTTTTCAATCAGCTTCTTCAATACTTCCCCTGCCAGATCATCAGGGCGGACGTCTTTCAAGACACCGTTCCTTCTGCCTACTGGCGTGCGAATCCCTTCAACGATAACCACTTCCCGCATATACTCTCTTCCCTTCTCAACCTTTTTTTAAAATTAAAGACCCATATTCTTAGCGATGATCTTCTTCATGATTTCATTTGTCCCGGCATAGATGCTCGCTACCGGAACATCCCGATACCTTCTTGCAATCTTGTATTCTTCCATATATCCATAGCCGCCATGGAGCTGCATGCATTCAATGGATATTTTTCTGGCAGTCTCCGTCAAACGCCATTTTGCCATCGAAACTTCCGTTACAACCTGTTCACCAGCCATATGTTTGGCGATCAATTGATCTAGGAAGGCACGCCCCATTTTGATTTCCGTTGCCATTTCCGCGATTTTGAATTGAGTATTTTGAAACTGACTTACGGATTTTCCGAATGCTTCCCTGCCCTTCACATACTCAATCGTATCGGCCAGCATATCTTCAGATGCTGTTTGAGCACAAATAGCCACCACAAGTCGTTCCTGCTGCAGTTTATCCATTAGGTAATTAAACCCTTTGCCTTCTTCACCAAGCAGGTTTTCCTTTGGAACACGGCAATCCTCGAAGATGAGCTCCGCTGTATCCTGACTGTGCAAACCAAGCTTCTTCAGTTTTCGCCCCCTGGAAAACCCGGGTGTATCCCTTTCGACTACGACTAAGCTAACTCCTTTATGTTTCGGAACGGCATTTGGATCCGTTTTACAGGCAACGATGACCAAATCGGAATGTATGCCATTCGTGATGAATGTCTTTTGGCCATTTACTATGTAATGATCTCCATCCAAAATGGCAGTCGTTTTAATATTGGCCAAATCCGAACCTGTACCAGGCTCTGTCATGGCAATGGCTGTAATGATTTCCCCCGTCGTGCATTTGGGAAGCCAACGCTGTTTCTGCGACTCATTTCCGTAGGCGGAAATATAAGGAACAGTGATGTCACTGTGAAGTCCGAAACCAATGAACCCAGAACCGACTCTTTCCAATTCCTCATTAATTATGACGGCAAATCCCCAATCTCCCCCGGAACCCCCATAATTTTCTTCGAGGTCCGGACATAAAAAACCCTGTTCCCCCATTTTCATCCAAAAAGACCGGGGTATGATCCTCTCTTCTTCCCATCGATCATAGTGGGGAACTGCTTCTTTCTCTAAAAACTTTCGGAATGACCTACGGAAAATCTCATGATCTTCACTTAGGTATGGATGTTTCATCTGTTTTATCTCCTTTCCAATTCTTTGTCGGAGGCTCTTTTCCTGGATTTAGAATGGATTGCCCTGAAGGAATTAACAACTTACCTCGGTGACATTCTAATGGCCCCATCCAGTCTGATGGTTTCCCCATTCAGCATTGGATTCGTTATGATGCTTTCCGTTAGTTTAGCGTACTCTTCTGGATACCCGAGCCTCGATGGGAATGGTACGGTTTTCCCTAATGACGTCCTAGCTTCATCAGGTAACGAATCGAACATCGGAGTATGGAATAGACCCGGTGCAATTGATACGACACGTATCCCTTTGCTGGCTAACTCCCTTGCGATTGGCAAAGTCATACCAACAATCCCTCCCTTGGAGGCACTATATGCGGCTTGTCCGATTTGCCCTTCAAATGCAGCGACCGAAGCTGTATTGATAATGACCCCACGCTCCCCCTCTTGGTTCGGTTCATTTTCGACCATCTTTTCCGCTGCAAGCCGGATTACGTTAAACGTACCGACCAAATTGATTTGAATGACTTTTGAGAACGCTTTCAATTTATGTGTACCTTTTCTGCTTATGACCTTCTCTGCAATTGCAATGCCTGCACAGTTGATGACCGCATTGATGCTCCCGAATTTTTTCATCCCTTCATCCATTGCCACCGATACGCTTTCTTCACTTGTTACATCTGTTTTAATAAACAGAACTGAATCTCCCAATTCCTGAGCCATTTTAGCGCCTTTTTCCTCAGAGAGGTCAAATATGACCGCTTTTCCGCCTTTTTTAATGATGTTTCTTACTGTCGCGGCTCCAAGACCTGAAGCTCCTCCTGTCACAACTGCAATCGTTTCTTGAATTTCCAAATCCTCACCCCATTTGTTTCTAGAATATATATTCATCTTTCACTATCATCAAAACCCATTTTCAAGATTAATTTCACCGCTTGCCTGTTTTATCGTTCACTTTCAAGTCATGAAGGGTTTCGGTAAAGCCTTTAATTACCTGTTCAAAATCCTGCTTCAACCCCTCCAGCTCTTTAATGCGTTCATTTATTTCGTTTAGCTTCTGTCCTGCTGTTTCAATCGTTTTTTCCAATTGCTTTATACCTGTCCTATCCTTATCGAATAAAAGGACGATATCCTTTATTTCCACTAACGAAAATCCATACTTCTTACCGCGCATTATGATTTTGAGCTGTGCATATTCCTTCTTTCCATAAACCCTTTTTCCCGTTTCGGTACGCTTTGGTCTAAGCATACCCAGTTCCTCATAATATCGGAGGGTCCTTGTCGTCAATCCGAATTCTTTTGCTAAATCAGAAATGGTGTACATGTTAAAACCACACTTTGCAAAGGGATTATTTACCTTCATTTTAACATTGACGTTAACGTAAACTTCAATAATTATTCACAAAATTTATAATATATGAAACTGTATGAAAGATTTAAATTGATATACTAAGGATATATTCTTTTAAAGAAGGGAATGATCGCTCCATGCTATGTTCAAAAATATTAGTTGCTTATGATGAATCTGAATTGGCACTAAAATCTTTAGAAAAAGCGATTGAATTAGCGAAGCTGGATCCCGCTATCGAAATCCAGGTGCTTCACGCTGTTACGCTTCCAATCAAGCCAAATATATATGGCAATGCCTTTCAGGAAATTGAAGAATCCATGCTCAAGTATGGCAAGGAAGTAATAAAAAAGGCGGAAGCGCTTTTATCCGAAATCCCGAATGCATCCCAAACATTTGTGGTAGAGGGTTCAGCGATCACGACGTTATTGGAACATGCAAAATCCCAAAATTGTGACCTTATCATCATGGGCAGCCGCGGATTAAGTGGTTTCAAGGAATTCCTAGGCAGCGTGAGCCACTATATCGTTCAACATTCCCCAGTGCCCGTCTTGTTGATCAAATAAAAATTACGGGTTACTAGCCAGCCCTTTCATAAGCTGGGTCCCCCTTAGGGATCCAGCTTATTTATGCAGGAAACTGAACTTATCATGTTTTACAAACACTTCCGTTTACGGGTAAAATGAAACTAATTTTAAACGAGGATAACAGGTGAAGCAATGGATATTAAACATTTGCAATACTTTATAGAGGTTACCAATTTCAATAGCTTCACTCGGGCTGCCGATCATTTATTCATTACCCAGCCGACCATCAGCAAGATGATTAAAAACCTGGAAACCGAGCTAGGCGTTGAGCTTTTTGATCGTTCACGAAAGCAACTGATCTTGACCGATGCAGGCAGGGTCGTCTTAGAGCAGGCAAAATTGATTGATAAGGCCTTTCACAATTTAGAAACGGAAATGGACAATTTATTAGGTTTGAAAAAGGGACATATACGCATCGGGCTTCCGCCAATAATAGACGCTTCTTTCTTCCCCCGGATACTTAGCCGTTTTCACGAGGATTATCCTAATATTACCTTTCAATTAGTAGAGGATGGTTCAAAGAAAATAGAAGAATCCGTTCAAAATGACTTAATTGATATAGGCTTAATAGTCCTGCCAACCAACACCGCACTTTTTCATCATTTTGCTTTTTTGGAAGAAGACATCAACTTGATTGTTCATCCCTCCCATCGGCATGCGTGTGTGGAAGAAATTGATTTGGCCGACCTGGAAAATGAATCTTTCATCTTATTCAATAAAGATTACGTCCTTCGAGATCTCATCACTTCATCCTGTAATGAAGCTGGCTTTTCTCCACATATCGTCACGGAAAGCTCACGCTGGGATTTTATTGAGGAAATGGTTTACTGTAAACTTGGCGTTGCTCTTTTACCTGAAAGTTTATGCCGCCATGATGAGCGCGTTAAGACAATCAAGGTTAAAAATCCCTCCATTAGTTGGAATTTAGGATTTATTTGGAGTAAGGAGCATTACCTTTCATACGCTGCAAAAGAATGGCTGAAATATACGAGGGAAGCGTTATCACATAGGCAGTGAATTATCCAGCTTGATTGATGTAAGCACTATCATAGATTTAGGTTATGCACATGATAACATCTAACCATTTTACAATGGATTAGGGCGGGGTTAGACTAGAATAAGGAAATAGCACGGTACATGCTGATGGATCCATATATTCTAAAAAGGAGATATTCATGATCACTTTATCTAGTGTCGATGAGTTAATGGCAACAGAAGCAGCGCTGGAGAAAATTAAATATTCATACCCCGAACTATTTGATAAACTGCTCCATGTCGTTGCTTTAACACGGGCTCTTCAATTTAAATATCAATTTATGGGCACATTACTCATGGATGAAAACCCTAACGAATATACCCCTGAATTCGTTATGCCCTCCGTTATCGGATTATATATAGAGGAAGTTCAAAAGTTAAAGGATGATCCGAATATCCAGGCATTACTTCAGACCCTCTCCCAAAATAAAAATATTGGATATGCCAAAATCAGCATGCTTGTGCTCGGTAAAAGCCCTGAATCGCTTTTAGGCGCTTCATCCATCAAATGAAGTCCCCTGATATACTCCAAAAAAAAAACCTCCCTTTATGGAAGGTTTTTTTCTTTAGGTGTAATTAAAGCACTTTACTCAAAAAGGCTTTAGTTCTTTCCTGCTGGGGGTTATTGAAAATCTCACTAGGAATATTTTCTTCAATAATATAACCTTCGTCCATGAAAATCACGCGATCTCCCACTTCTTTTGCAAACCCCATCTCATGGGTCACAACTACCATGGTCATTCCTTCCTTAGCCAGCTGCTTCATGACCTCAAGGACTTCGCCGACCATTTCCGGATCTAGAGCGGAAGTCGGCTCGTCGAATAGCATGATTTTCGGTTCCATCGCCAACGCCCTGGCAATTGCGACGCGCTGCTTTTGTCCCCCTGATAATGAATCCGGATAAGCGTTCGCTTTCTCGGCAAGTCCGACTTTCTTAAGCAGTTCCATCCCTCTTTGGGAAGCATGTTCTTTGGATATTTTGCGGACCTTTATAGGCGCAAGCATTATATTCTCAAGAACAGTCTTATGTGGAAATAAGTTAAAATGCTGAAATACCATGCCAACTTCCGTCCGGACTTTATTGATATTGACCTTCTTGTCTGTCGTATCAAGTCCTTCAATGAAAATATGGCCTCCCGTTATCGTTTCAAGTTGATTGATACACCTCAGGAAAGTGGACTTTCCCGATCCAGAAGGACCAATTACCACGACTACTTCGCGAGGGGAAACGATTGCATTGATATTTTTCAATACATCATTTTGGCCAAATGACTTCTTAAGATTCTCCACCTTTATCATTCTGTTTTCAACCTTCTTTCGAGTCTATTTAATACAAAACTTAAAATGAGGGTAAGGAATAGATAGATGAAGGCACACGCCAAGTATGGCTCCCACACTTTAAAGTACTGACTCCCCATCGCTTTCCCCCAATACATCAATTCCGGGGCAGCAATGACACAAAGCAGGGATGAATCCTTCAATAATACGATGAATTCATTTCCTAATGGAGGAATCATCCGTTTGAAAGCTTGGGGCAATATAACATGTATCATTGTTTGGATATGGGTCATTCCCAATGAACGCGACCCTTCCATTTGCCCTTTATCGATGGATTGAATCCCCGCCCGGAAAATTTCGGCAATATATGCGGCTGCATTTAAAGATAAAGCAATGACACCGGCAGTTACTGCATTCGTTTCCCCGGTAAAAAAGGGCACAATTCCAAAATGGATTAAAAAGATTTGAACTAAAAGCGGTGTTCCGCGAAAAACCGTGACATAACAGTAAAATGGAAAGGCAAGCACTTTGTTTCTCATAAGTTTCCCTAAACCGATCAATAACCCCAAAAAAGTACCGATGAGGATGGAGGAAACCGACAGCCCTATTGTAAGCAACGTTCCTTTTAGTAAAAAAGGAGCATATTCAAAAATAATATCCCAGCGAAAACTCATTTTGTTTCCCTCCTATGACCAAAAAAACTGCGTAACTTCACACGTAAAGTTACGCAATCTTTTACTTTCCATTTGTTTTTATTGTTGTGCTTTCAGAGTTTCAATATCTGGATCAGTACCAAACCACTCTTTATAGATTTCTGCATATTTCCCATTTTCATAAATGGCATTCACGGCTTTATCGAACTCCGATTTCAATTCACTGCCTTTTGGGAACATAAGACCATAAAACTCCTCATTGAAGCTTTTGCTATCTTCAACGACTTTCAGTTTTTGATCGGGGTTATTTTTCACATATTCTTCAACAACCGTATTATCAGCTACGACAGCCGCAGCCCCGCCTTTTAGTAATTCCTGAATGGCCAGGTTATTGTTTTCGAATTTTTTGATATCCTTGTGATTCTTTCCAAGGAGTTTCTCTACCGCTTCCTGTCCAGTAGTACCAGTCTGAACGGCAATGACGTTTCCTTTCAATTCATCTCCTGATTTTATATCACTTTTCTCAGGAACGAGAATCTTATTTGTGGATAAGAAATACGGAACAGAGAAGTCATAAGATTGTTTTCTTTCGTCATTCACTGTAATCGCAGATATGGCGACATCCGCTCTCTTACCTTCGATTTCAACGAAAATCGGATCCCAGCCAACACTTTCCACTTTAACTTCATAACCCGCCTCTTTTGCAACGGCATTGATGAAATCAACATCGAATCCTACAATCTTATCTCCTTGGAGATATTCAAATGGAGCATAGTTGGCGTCCGTCACGACTCTGAGTGTTTTCCCATTAGACTCTTCCTCTTTACCAGTTGTCGAGACTTCCTTATCTTTCCCGCATCCTGTCAAGACTAGTAACAAAGAAGCAACCATGGCAAACACTAAAAAAGAAACCTTTTTCAAAATAATCCCCTCTTCTCTCTCGTAAACTCTCTTTTTTTAAAAAAACAGATAAATCTAACTTTAGAGAACTTTCAGTATATTCTTGTAAGAATATTATACGTTTATTTGTTTTTTTATGCAATAAAAAGTCGATAAATAACTTTAGTAAAATAAAATTTTAATCAATTAACTTGGTAAATCAAAAATGCAACTATGCTCTAATAGGGAAAGTTGCACCCTTTCCCCATTTACTCGAATTAATGGATATTATATTGAAAACAGTTAGCGCTACCTTTCAAAAGGTTTAATAGAACAAAAATAAGCAGCGGCCATATTAGTGGTCGCTGCTCAAATGATTATTATGGGACTTCCTTATTCCCCTCTTCAATATCCAACATATCCAACAGGAAGATGAAGATCGGTATTCCGATGATCAATCCCCATATTCCAAGGAAATGCTCGGAAAACAATAAGATGATGAAGGTGAAAAATGTTGGAAGATTTGTTTTTGCCGACATGAATTTCGGATTTAAAATATAGCTTTCAATTGCATGGATCACAACAATCATGATTAATACAGCAATCACTTTGGGCATGCCGCCGATACTATAGGCAATCATGCTAAGCGGGATGAGGGAGATGATGACCCCTGCAACCGGAATCAAACCAAGGAAGAAAATCATGATTCCTAGACCGAGCAACTGAGGGAAGCCAAGAATCCATAAGAAAGTTACAGATAGGACAGCATTCGTGATGGCTATCAAGAACTGGACCTCAATCACCTTTCCGAATGAATTGATGAACTTGACGCCAAAGTGGCTCAAGTTTATAAAGAAAGATTTAAATTTGGCCCGCTTGAATTTAGAAGTGAAACGAATGATTTTATCTTTTTCCAATAAGAAAAATAGACTAAGCAACATGGAAATGAAAATTTGAAATGCCAGTTTACCGAAATCAGATATATAAAGATAGAGTGTATTCATCTGTTTTTGAAGATCGAGCGGCGATTCCAGCTCGTTCATTATATTAATGGCATATTGAATGACCCTGCTATCTGGTGGATGTTGAAAGAAGAAAACGATCTGTGTCACTAATTCCGTGAATTGCAGCGTAATGACCGGTAGATATTTATAAAGTACGATGGCTAAACAAGAAATGACGACTACATATAAAAAGCTTATAACAACCTTGGAGTTGATATGCATCACTTTATTCAGCCGAATCATGATAAATTGCTCCAGCCTTCCCATCAGGAAAGTGAAAACAAATGTAAATAACACGATATTAACCATACTGCCGATGCTTATTAAAAAGAGGACTAACACAATTAATGTAATTAACCTTGAAAAACCTTCGCTTTGCAAATACTCTTTTACCACTTACCTATCTCCTAACTACCATTCTGCCGTGATAATTCCATCTACCTTTCATTTTACACGGAATTGAGGGATTCTACTACAATTACCTTCGATTGACAACAAAATTATTTGAATGATCAGTAAGACCCAGGATGGAGACGCAGTTAAGACCTTTTTCGAAAATTGATCATTAATTTCACAGCCAGTTCTGCATGAAAAAACATCTGCCAAATGGACAGATGCTAATCTTCATCTTTCACATCGATATCTTCGGGGATGGGTTCGTTATAATAATCCGCTAAGTCCTTCTTATATTTCTCCATCTGTTCAAGATGCATATTAAACTGATCTTTAAAAATCAAATGCTGCTCACCATCATGAACGGTGCGAATTTTATTTTGAACGATCAAACTTTCTATATAAGATTCCGGCATCGATAGATATTCCGCAGTCTCTTTTACTGTCAAGTACATGCCTTCACCCCTTTTCCTCTCTAACTATACTAGATATGAGGCATTATTTGAAGCGCTTGATTTTTAACTGACGACCCCTTACATGCCAAAGAAATGACGATACACGATTCAGGGTATTGTCCTGCAACCTCACCAGCTTTATCAATTTCCACCAATGGAACATTTCGGACAAAAAAACTTACAATTACTTCCAATAACTTGTAAGATAATGTTATTGCAATATATCCATATATTAAGAGGAGTGGAAAAAAAATGACCTTCTTTTATATCATTCTTGCGGCGATTTTTGCTGTTTTCCTGGTCAATTTCTTTAAAGGGCTAAGTGAACCTGCAAAATTAGAACGCTATCAAAATGAATTCCGCAAATACCATGGTGAAACTTTAGATCTGCATGCAACGGAAATCGTTTCAGAAGCATTGATAGAAAAGCTTAATACAGCACTGGATTTCAATTATATGGAAAGGGTCAATACTGAATTCCGACTGAAGCATCCACGGGACTCACAGTTAAAGGTCAATCAGGCTTGGCGTGAATTGAAACGCTACTTGATCATGGCTGCTGTATTTGGAAAAGTTGAAATGTTTAATTCAGTTATCGATGAGTTATGGCATATCATGCTGAACTATAGACAGGAATATGATGAGTTTTGCCAGGCTTTCATCGGTAGGACCATTCAACACCACCCTCATTCAGAACCTGTTTTCAAACCCGATGAGCGCACTCTTTTTGACTTTTACTATGTACAGCTATTTACGGTGGACTCCCATTCGATTCAAAAATGGGGCAAATTTTTCAAACATGATAAAGGGCTAACGCTTCTCCGCGATTTTGAAACGTTGGAGCTGGAGCAGTTAAAAGAGAAATATATGCGGAAACCGACAAGTATACAAGCGGAACGGACCTTTGAATCTTTCACTTCCCAATTTAAAGAAAATTGCCCCATGACAGAATTGAATTGGCGGAAAACGTACGACCAGACGGACTACGCAACTCCTGCCTATTTCACTTATACGAGCACCGATGATTTTGACAGCAAATTTAAAGATATTTTCGGAAATGTATCGAACACAGTTTCCTCTGGATCCGGCCATGCCGGTCATGGTGAACATAGCAGCTCCCATGACAGCAGTTCTGATTCCTCATCTAGCTGCTCTTCATGCAGTTCTTGCTCGTCTTGAGCTTTTCGCTTGGAAAAACATTTGAATAAACGCGAAAAAACCACTCAGTATGTTTTCAGAGTGGTTTTTTGTGATTTTGATGATGTCCTCATAATGAATTTCTACTAATTCTTCACAAACTTAATCCTAGAAGTTTTGAAAGACTTCAAAACCAGCTCCATGAAAGTAAGAGTGATTCTACTATGAGTTTGGTTTTTTCAGAAAATAATTCAAAATTGACAAGATATTAACCAAAATTGGAACAATGTCCTCTATTAATTTTTTTAGAATTTAATTTATAGCTTTTAGATTATTAATTAAAAGGAGAAGAAAAAATGAAAAAACGTTTTTTAGCAATTTTAGTAATGATTTTAATGTTTTCCACTATTGCTCCAACATTTAGTTTTGCTGTTGGGAATAAGACAACAGTTAATATTGAAGAAGATGTAGATATGACTGATGAATATTCAACTAATACAGCAGATTCAATGTATAACAATTCATATGAATTTGCTACAGAAGAAACATCCTCAGGAGTGGTAGGAATTCAACCTGCTGGATTTAAAGGATGGGCAATACAAATTGGGATTGATGCACTTAAAGTAGCAGTAAAACAAGGTGGAAGTATCTTGTCTTATGCTCTAAAGTTTTTAGATAAAGATGCTGCTAAATATGTGAAAAGTAATTCATCTAAAATGACAAAAGCATTAGATAAACTTGATAATTGGATTGATGAAGCTGAGGGTGTTACTCAATCAACAATTAAATCACGATTAAATACTTATTTAAAGAATGCTGGGGTACCTTCTAAATATTCTTTACAAATTGCCGATTCTTTTGCTCGGGCAATCACTTGGTTTATAATGTGATTATAAAATTTTAAAAATTATATTTAATTTATCTTTTGTAAGGAGTTACTACTGATATGGATGATAATGAGATACGAAAATTCAGGCCAGTTTTTGTATATGCAAATTTGGAAAGCAAAAAAAAATTAGTGGAAGGTTTAAATGAAGATCGAATAAAATTAATTCAAGAATTAGAAAAATATAAAAATGTTCTTTCTCCATTTTTAATTAATATTTTGCAAACTAATATAGATCAGTGGGAAATAGAAATTCATGATTGGCAAGAGGAAATAAAAAAAATAGAAGCAGAGAAAGAGAGCTTTTAAGTACTCTCGGTTTGTAGACAAAAGGGGTTCGGAATTTATAAATTCCGAACCCCTTTTGTCCAATGTTAAGAGATTGGGCGCCTCTGACGCATTTCCCTTTCCTTCTTCATTAATTCCAGCGATTGAACCAATTCTTGATCCTTTGTTTATTTTTCTCAAGAACCTCCTTCGATGTCCGGTTATCTTTTTGTTTTTTCCATTCAAAGAAAGAGGCAATTCCGATAAGCAGCCCTCCGCCGATGACTAAATACAGCCACCATGGCATCTCGCCCCACATCGAATTGGTGTTACTATAAACATTGAACAAAATGGTGCCAGTTCCAGCGATGAAATAGGATTTATATTTCATCATGAATCCAAAGAGCATGGCCGCCAACGACACCGTACCAATAATGAGCGCATCATATAAGGTATTGCTTGCCATTGCATCAATGATCAAGTCCAAAAACAAGAGAAAGACGATGCCAATCTCAATATATTGCGTGATTTTGCCTTTAACATAGACTTTCCTCAGCAGAATGGTGCTGACGATGAACAGCGGGAGAATATCTGCCTCTTCCTCAAGGACAACAGGTATCGTGATTTGATTGATGATGACCCAATACGGATATAGACTTAACAATATCGCTGCAGCCAAATGGATTTTTCTTTCTATCATTCCTGCTGTCATGCTTCTCATCAGGATGAAATATGTTGGTATTAGAAGGGCTGCGGTAATTTCCAGAATGAAATGTGCAGGCTCCACCGGCAAAACATTCATATTCATGGCCAGTAAAAACAGCAGGCCATATATCCTGTATGCATCGATGGCAATTCCTGTTTCTTCCTTTTTGATTAAACCATCGAAATAGCGCCGGCTTAAAAGCAGCACCACTGACATACAGACGAAAAGGAACAACAATCCCATTACAACCGATAAGCTGTCGGCATACCCGACGATGATTACGAAGGGATACAGACTGACTAGTGCAGCAATATTGCAATAGATTTTCCTTTCTGGCTTTTCCGCTGTCAAGCTTCTCAGGAAAATGAAATAAGCGGTTAACAGCAGCGATACAAAGACTTGAAGTAACTGATGCTTAGTATCATTAAAAACCTCTGCATTCATATCGATCAAAAAGAATAAACCATAAATCCTGAAAGGATCAAAACTGATGATACCTGATTCATTTTTCTTGAGTAATCCGCTGGAATACAGCCTGCTTAACAACAACATTCCTGCCATACAGCCAAAAAGAACTGCCAAACTCGTGACGATTGGGAGTGTATGGGCATAGTCCAAGATATTGATGAACGGGAAAAGGCCGATAATGGCTGCTAGCCCTGAGTAAATGCTTTTTTCTTTCTTAAAGATCGTGAATCTTTCCATTAGGATGAAGTAGCCCGGCAACAGCAGGGAAACAAAAATCCCCAAAATCGCAGAATCTGTATCGCTCATAAACACTTCCAGATTCAGAGTACACAGATATAACAAGCCAAAAATCCGATAATAATCAATGACTCTCTTCGTTCCCTCTTCGTTGAGCAATCCTTTGAAAAGTCGTCTGCTAGCCATGACCATCACACCCATACATACAAGCAATACGATAATCGCCATAACCAGTGGTAATGTATTTACATACATATTATAGAAGATGTACGCCAGGCCTAGAGGAACCACAACATAGTTCCGCCAATTCCTTTGCATGAGCAGATACCAGGCAAACAAGAGCTGTGCAGTCATCACCCCTACCCAGACCAGCTCCCGGTTAAGTGGAAAGTCCCGGATTGCCGTTTCCAAAATGGATAGGCTTATCCCTAAATGAATGAATGGAATAAGGTAATACTCCATGATGCCTTTCCAATTCTTATTGGATAACGCCCACAGAATGGTTATGAGTCCTGCTGTAATCATCATGCATATTGATGTAATGAATACCATTTGCTCCATGTTTACCACAAATAAATGGACCTGTAGGAAAAGGACCGAAAACCCTAGGTACGTAAAAACACATTTTTCCCATTTCACATGCGCCCTTAAAGCACTTAAAATATAAATCAACAGTTGTGCAACATATAGTAACGGTGAGCTTTCCGTATACATAATGACCAAATATCCAACAGGAATCGCCAGTAAATTGGCAAGGTGACTTGCATAAAAGAAATACAGTTTCCCCTTTTTCGAATATTTACCAAGCCATTCTCCTAATAGGA
Organism: Peribacillus sp. NPDC058075; assembly: GCF_042885195.1. Taxonomy (NCBI): domain Bacteria; kingdom Bacillati; phylum Bacillota; class Bacilli; order Caryophanales; family Bacillaceae; genus Peribacillus; species Peribacillus sp. NPDC058075. The sequence goes on from NZ_JBHVSL010000005.1 coordinate 50,586, forward strand.
AAAAGATAATAGGGCCGAGCAACACGAACGCAATTTTCAACACCATTGAACCAAAATCAAAAACATCGTAGAGTGAAGCATATAAGTTGGCACTAGTAATCACGACAGGCACCCAGAATATGTGTTTCCGATGGATGTGGACGGACCAGCCGTTTATTGCAGTAGCGACGGCAATCACTCCGCTTGCCTCCAAAGGATTCAGTGAATCGAATGGAATCGATATCAAGGAAAGGAAGGAAAGAATCTGTCCGCTATATGCAAAAACTGGAAATATTTTATGGTATCCTTTTTTAAATGTGTAAGCTGCACCGATGGAAATCAGTGAAACACCCATTAAATAGACGCTGAGCGGGATCTTTGACTGAACCCATTCAAAACTCTCCATCAAATATGGATACAAAGCAACCAAAGCCAGTACGAAAGTGATTGGAAATCCGTATAAGGCATTTTCCTTCATATGCTTTGATTCGTCTTTTATATATGTGATGAAGAAAAGCCCAGAGATCATGGCGAGCGCAGCACTAACTGCAATCCAATCCATTTCGCTGAATTTAATGGTCAGTATCACTAACATGAGCAATGGGGAGATAAGTAAGATACTTTTCTTAAACAGGCTATACCTTGGGTGACGATTATATAAATATATTCCAAGATATTGAATGACCTGAATAACAAAAATCAGATTTAAGATGGTAGAAAAAGAGATTGGCAATGCAAAGAAAAGATATAGTAACGCTAAATCGAAAATAACAACAGCCGGGTACGTGAGGCTTGAACTTCTCGATTGAAGGGAAACATAAGCAAGCTGCGCGGATACTAACATGAGCGCGACGAATATTTGCGCATAGTTCTCCTGGTACACCATCGCGTTACTATATAAGAAAACGATCCCGCTCCCAATCAAACTGGTGAACATGAAGTTCTTGGAAAGCTTAGTTTTTTTGGATTTAGCTAGATATTTCGATAGCATAGTAAAAATGATCGGTACAAGTGCAAATGCAATGATCATGTACTCACTTAAAAACGAGTTATAAACAAGATGGATATATGCATACGTGAAAACGGCGCTAAAAGCCATTTCATAATATTTTTTTTGGAATTTGACCGAAAAAATTAAAAACAAAACAGAAAAGACCATCAACGTTAACGAATACACAAAGTTGCTTGAAAATAACGTCAGGATTACAAAGGCCTCCACGATAATCTTAAACTGGATAAATTGAAAAATGAATGGTTTAAATAACGTTAATGCTTTTTGATTTTTCAATTGCTCAATATTCCATATTAGCATTAAATTAAGAATGCCAATCGCCAAAAACATCCACTCAAAAGTCGGCGTCACAAAAGCCAATCCGAAATAGCAAGTAATGCCAAACGTGAATAGTGAAATGAAAATGAATATTTTCGACTTGAAGTAGTCAGCAATCTTACAATAAATGGCTAAGCAGAGTAATCCCCCAAGAAACCCCAGAAGCCCCCGCCCACCACCATTAAGTGAAAGATACTCTCCAAAAATCCGATAATATGAAGCTGATAAAATCGTAATCGGAACGAATAAACCGGCTAGCGTCAGGAATGCAAAAGAGGTCTGTGTAATTTTCAGCTTCGAAGCGATGAAGGCCATCCCTGCAAAAATGACGGAAATCATTCCAATGAAGAGAACTTTCAGGGCCGCATTCAGATCCCCCCATGAAGTGGTTGCTAAAATCAACCCGCCAAACAGAAGCAATATGACCCCAGTGAGCAGGATGACAGAAATATTCCGTTCCCTGATTTGCTCAGGTGTTTTCTTCGGCTTTTCCGCTTTTACCGGTTTCTCCCGTTTGATGGCCTGCTGTTGAATAACCAGTTTCCTATCAATGATTTCCTTGATAGGTTCAAGGCTTTCCTCGATACCTGATTCAATAGGAGCATACCTGGCCTTCTCATCTTTCATTATCGATTCGTTCAATCCACCGGATTCCTGTAATTCAAATGAAGACTCTTCAATCAGGCTATCTTGAACCCTCTTATCGGCACTTTCACCGATTATCGTTTCATTTCCATGGGTGGATTTCTTTTTTTCTTGCTCTAAACGCTTTTGTTTATGGAGGGCTAATTGGAAATGCCGATTGTATGCCCTGCTAATCCGGATATATTCTGATTTAGGGATGAGCCGCCTTTCCCATAAAACATCCAGCTCTTCTTGGAAAATACGCTTCCTTCTATCTAATGTCATTTCTTCGTTTGAAGAATCATTCATTCCAAGCTTCCCCTTCCTTCAAATAGACCTTCTATCATCTTATGTATATTCCCTTTTCGATAATAACAAAGTTTTTCCATTTTTAAAATATTTAGGATAATGCACCTTGGGTGTTCCTACTGCTCACAAAAAAAAGAATGACTTCCATTGAAGCCATCCAACGTCCCTATATGGATTGTACTTTATCCTCACTCCTGATAATGCATAAATAAACGATCATTGAAATGAAAATCGAGGCGGCTGCCGTAATATAGATGGTCCTATAGCCGAAGAGGAAGCCTATCTGCCCGAACACGATGGCACCTATGCCCACTCCAAGATCGAAAAATGAAAAGTATGTGGCATTCGCCATCGCCTTCCGATTAGGTGCCGTCTTTTCAATCGACCATGCCTGCAGCGCCGGCTGGACAGAACCGAATCCAAATCCATAAAGCACTGCCGCAATGTAAAGGGCCGCTTCACTCGGCATCCATGCAAGCAGGAGCATCCCAGCCATGATGAGTACTGTTGAAGGCACGAATATGGCTCGATGTCCCCTTCTGTCATATAATCGACCCGCGAATAATCTCGTGACCATGAGGGCCATTGCATATACTAAAAAGTACCACTGAATTCCATCTACCCCTTTTTCCGCTGTATATAGGGGAAGGAAGGTTGCAATTCCACCGAATGTAACGGAAATGAAGAAAATGAGCAATGATGGCTGAAGGGCACTCTTTTCATATATATCAAACCTTTTTGCTCTGACAGCCGCGGAAGAATCACTTTCCACTTTTTGATACCGAATAAGTGATGCTGTAACGATGGCAAACAATCCTAATAATGAACAGATCAAGAACAACTCTTGAAACGGAAGGACCGTAACTAGAAAAAGACCTAATGATGGCCCGAATGCCAATGCTAAGTTACCCGATAATCCATAATACCCCATCCCCTCACCACGCCGTTTAGCAGGGATTATATCGGAAGCAATCGTTCCTGAAGCCGTTGAAGAAAATCCCCAGCCGACGCCCTGTACAATCCGCATCATGAATAACAAGCCGATGCTCCCCATAAAACCGAAGGATCCCACTGACAATGCAAAAATGACTAAACCGGCAAGAAAAACCATGCGCCTTCCCTTCGTCTCCAATAATCTGCCGGCAATTGGCCGAACGAGCAAGGCCGAAAAAGTGAAGATTCCAAGGACAGCCCCCACCAGTCGATCGTCACCGCCAAGCTGTTCCACAAACAGCGGGAGGGTCGGCATCGTCATTTGAAACCCCATGAAGATGCACATATTTGCCAAACAGATCATGATGAAATCACGTGTCCAGATCTTATCAGTCCCTCTTACCCGTTCATCCACTAAGGTTTCCCTCATATCCCTTCACCTTCTAATTAAAATAGTCATTGCCAGTTTACTAAAATTGGTTAAAATAAGCGAGCCATTTATTTCGTGTACCTAAATATATATATATAAATAAAAGCCCAGTATGCCACTGGACTCCCCCTATATCTTTCATCTACCCGCCCGAACGAGTTTCTGTTCTTTTCTTCGCCGTTTATCTTGAAACATTTTTTGATCCGCTTCCATGAATACACTATCCATATTCCCTTTGGAATGCGAACGGTAAGCATGCCCAAATGACATGCTGATGTGAGGGCCTTTTTCTAGGGAGTTTTGCAAAAGGAGTTCTTCCTTTAATAATTCACAAAGAGATTCTACTTCTCGCTTGCTTCTATCAATCAGCAGAATGGCAAACTCATCTCCTCCCACTCTCGCTAAAACAGCGATGTCCGAGAAAATCCGTTTCAATAGATTTGCCGCTTCTTTAATCAATTCATCCCCTTTATTATGGCCATACGTATCATTTATATATTTCAGCTCATCTAGATCACATATAATCATGGCAACCGGAGTATCAAAATCCAGATTGGATTTGGCAAACATATTATCAAAAAACTGTCGATTATGGATATTCGTTAATGGGTCATGGGACATTTGATACTCAATATCCTGTATGAATCTCACTCTTTCATCGATATTGCGAATGATTCCTTGAATGGCTACCAATTGCTCTTTTTCATATATGGTGTAGCATATTCCTCGAACCACAAGAAATCCCCCTCGATATTTCTCCAGCGTTGAATGACCGGCTTAGTATAATCAATCCCAACGTATATTTTTTCATTCAGAATTTCAAAGTCATCAGGATGAATCCTTTCGAAAGGGGAGGAAGGGTCATTGTACGCTTCTTCCAAGACGCCTTGACCTAAAAGTGTATTGATGGATGGACTTAGATACCTGAACTTGGAATTTGGGTTTGTTTCGTAGCAGTAAATAATATCCTTAGAACTTTCCACTATATTAAAAACCCTTTTTTGCACTTCGAATCCTTTCTTCTGATAGTCCTTTTCCCTTTTCTTGCGAGTGAAGATCGTACGTTTAAATATATCAAATGACAATTTATTGAATTTCATTCCACAGCCCCCATACTTTGAAGTCATTTTCATTAAAATCTTTTCCTTAGATTTGATGGCGGACTTACACGCATTACTTTTAACATAATTATCCTTAATATATTATAATTCCAAAATATCTAAAAGGAAAAACTTTAAATGTTTTTCCTTATCTCCTTAAGTAAAGAGGGATGCTTCTCGCAATGGCCGCATAATTGAAAAAAGCCGACTCCAATTGAATCGGCTTTTTCATGCTTCGCGACTATTTCGTTATCTCGATTTTCCCATTATTCGTTTCCAATTTCACTAGGTTTTCACCTTTGCCAATGACAGTATCTCCCTCATACTTACCAAGGATATCCACTCTCCCATTGTCAACATGAACATCGAAAGTTGTATTTGTTGGTTCATTCTCCGTTTTGATCATGATTTTACCATTATTACTTTCGAAATCGATCTCCCTATCCAAGTCTTTCGTGACCAATGTGATTTTACCGTTATTCGATGACCCAACCAGTTTTCCCTCCACATTATTAAGCTCTACTTTTCCATTAGCGGATTTCACTTCAACTTTTTCGGTCATTATATCATTTAATTCTACCCGGCCATTTTGAGATTTCACATTTAGATCATCACTTTTCAATCCTGATAGTTGCAATTTCCCATTATCAGATTCGACGACAAAGGATTTATAAGATTCATCAGGCACATACACCTTTAAATGTAAGGATTGAATATGAAAGCCAAAGCTAAAGGTACATCGATCTTTTAATTGTACCGAAAGCTTCTTCCCTACCACATCTGCGGTGAAATCCAACTTGGAAACATCCATCCCTTTTGAAACCAACTCTATCCTTGTCTCCTTATCCTTGGTTGGAACGATCTCTACAGCTGCATTATCCGTGTCGATCCGAATGTCCGTTACGATTTCCGAAATCGTTTTTTTCTCGGTAGTCGTTTCCTTATTCGTCACTTGGGAAAACGTAAACAGACTTCCTATTACTCCGATCAATAACAATACAAGTGCTATGATCGATAATTTTTTTACATTAATCATTTTTCAAACCGCCTTTCACAAGAGAAGCGTTAAATTTTAAATAGCGAATGAATCCTTTAGTTAAAGCACTCGTAGCGACAAACATTCCCATGGCAATGAAAATGCCAATCCCGCATAGTCCCAATGCGAAGAAAAGATCGAATAATTGAAAGTTACCTATCGCAAGGTTAAAAAGAACCCCAAACGGAGCTAGAATGAACGCTATCGCCGAAGCCCATCCTGCAATGACAACTCCGATCAATGCGATAAATGGTCCCAAAACGATCACTAAATTAAAGAATCCCAAACCAATGACTGCCCAAACTGCCCGCATTACATTACTTGCAGAAGTCGTTTGTTCGACCTGACCAAGATGATAGGATGCCATCAGTTCCTTGGAAATCTGTTTAGGATTCCCAAGCGATTTGGAGATTTCCTGCTCTGACTTCCCCTCTTCCATTCCAATTTCGAAGTACTCTTCGTAATCTTGAAGGATATCTTCCCGTTCCTCTAAGGAAAGTCTGGTTAAAGAAGCATTCAATTGTTTTAAAAATTGTTCTTTATTCATCGGTTCACACCTTCCTTGATTAATTGATTGACCCCATTGGAAAATTCATTCCATTCCGTCAACAGCTCTTGAAGGTATCTACGGCCTTTATCGGTTAATGTATAATATTTGCGTGGAGGCCCTTCTGTTGATTCCTGCAAATATGTCGTAAAATACTCTTCCTTCGTCAATCGTCGTAAAAGTGGATATACCGACCCTTCCGATATTTCAATTTGATCGGAAATCTTTTGTACAAGTTCATATCCATAGCGATCCTGTTTATCCAGTAAGACCAGCACACATAGTTCCAGGACACCTTTCTTAAATTGTACATTCATAGCACCATCACTCCTTCCAAGAGTCTTTTAGTATAGTTCAATAAACAGTACTGAACACCGAACAATACATCTTATGTAAATAATTTACCACACGGTATTGTTTATTGCAAGGTACTGTTTTTTTGTCTTACATGCATTTCAATAAGGGTGGAAGAAAATTAACATTATATTCAAAGCTGCATGAGAATACGATGTATAATAGTAAAATGTGGAAGGAGGAGTTACTTTGGCCAACAAAGAAATAACAAAAAAGCAATTCGAGTTTCTTGAACATGAATTTAATTACCTTGAAAAGGAAGGAGTCATCTCCCAGCAAGAGAAAGTGAGGATGTTGGACTCCTATGACGTAAAAGGTAATTTGAGCTTCATCACTATTCTATTATCCATTGGGGCACTTCTTTTAGGTTTAGGCGTATTGACCTTCGTAGCCAGTAACTGGATCTATTTAAGTAAAGCGGTTAAATTCCTGCTTATCATTGCATGCCTCATCGGAGTGAACTTTGCTGGTGTGAAGGTGCAGGTACGCTTTCCAAAAACGTCACGAAGTCTGCATTATGCAGGTATTCTGATCTTTGGTGCAGGGATTTTTCTAATCGAGCAAATGTTTAATATCGGCATAAATTTCAATAGTTCCTTTTTATTATGGGCGATCGGTACGTTATTCATTGGATATTATTTGAAGGATGTCTTCGTTCTCCTTTTTACATCTTTCCTGCTTTTCATTTATATGAACGGAAGTATATTCGTTGATGAAACAGCTTATCCGCTTGCCATTCTTATATTTCTACCGGCTTTATACATTATGTTAAAGAAATTCGATTACCCTAAATATCTGACCTTTTTCATTAACGCTTTAGCCATCAATACAATTGCCTTATTTCTTATGGAATTCGTGCCTAAGCTGGAGTTTGAAAATTCGAATACGATTGTCCTTTCCATTCTGTTTGTGCTGGGAATCGTGCTTGCCTATATTCCGATAAAAGCCAAATTACAAAACATCACCCACATACAAGGGCATATTTTACATGGTATTACTGCACTCTTCCTTACCTTTGATTTTTCAATCTGGTTCCCTTTAGCTTATTTCGTTTTTCTGCTTTATCTCATTCTAAAAGGCAGTTTGACCAGCATCGTGATAATATGTGCACTGATTTTCAGATATTACATCTATTCTTTTGACTTCCTGCCAAAATCACTTACATTCATCATCGGCGGAATCATGCTAATCGGTTTTGGCTTCTTCTTTGAAAATCAACGAAAAAAAGGAGGGAAGCTCAATGAATAATCCATTATTCCGGCCACTTATCGTATTTTCCATTCCAGTCTTGATTCTGTTAGTCTTGGCGATTCCTCCGGTTTGGACAACAATGACAGGAGATGTAATCAAGATCAAAACAGCCCCGGTCGACCCGACTGACTTGTTTAGAGGAAGCTACGTGGCATTGAAATACGAAATTGAATCCGTTAAGCCATCACAGATCGATGACTCGATTAAAACCGAGTTCACTACAAAAAATATGGGTGATTTTAAAAAGGTCTATGTACGTTTAAAACAAAATGAGGATGGACTATACATTGTCGATTACGTAACTAAAGAAAAACCCGGCAAAGGCGTTTACCTAAAAGGGGAGTTGGAAATCCCATATGACCTTCAAAATCCTGAAACCATTCAGATCAGATACGGTCTGGACAATTATTTCGCATCCGAAGAAAAGGCAAAGGAAATGGAGAAAGAAGCATTGGCCAATCCTTCAATCGCCGTCGTAAAGGTCCGTAATGGGAATGTTGTTTTAACGGATATCATCATTGAATGAATGAACCCGGAAATGACTAGCAAAAAGAGCATCGGTTTTTCGATGCTCTTTTTATTGCTGGAATTTTTTCATATGAACATCAGATGTTACTTAATGACTCGTTTTGCCCCTATATATTTTTCTTTCCAATACGTATCACTCATTTTGACGACCTTGACTCCTTTGCTCGTGGTCCCGATAAATGTACCATTTCCATAATAGATTCCTACAAAAGAGACCTGCCCTTTCTTACCTGTCGCATAGAAGACCAAATCTCCCGCCTTTAAATCTTTTTGCTTAACGGCCTTTCCGGTTTTATATTGTTCCGCGCTCGTTCTTGGAATCTTCATTTCTGTCGCGGCATTTTTATATACATATTGGGTTAGACCGCTAGCATCAAATCCTTTTGGTGTCGTCCCCCCATATTTATATTTGCTTCCCACCTGCTTTTTTGCCAAAGCGGCAACTTCATCACCATAATTGATAGAGGCTGAAGCATTAGCCGGACTGAATATGAATGCCATCAATAATGCCCCGATCAAAACTATGGCTGCAAGCCATTTTGAAACTGGTAAACTATAACTCATCCTTTTTCCTCCCCAAATTGAAAATGAACCACAATTTTAAATGTATGCCGCATTTCGGTTTTCAGACCAAAATCAATTTTTAATTGGTGCATGATCATTTCTGCAAAAATACAAATAACCAGATAACGCCGTTTTGTAGCAAGTTACGGTGTTATCTGGTATATTCTACTCTTCAATGGATGAAAGAATAGCGCGCCCATTACTTAGGCTCATCGTATTGTCGTGCATTCTCACTATCGCTTAGACCTTTAGTAGTATGATCGACCACACCGCCGACCCCAAAGAATGTAAGCGCAATGAAGTTAATGATGCCTAAAGCCCCGTTCAATGCATCATCAGTGATGGTAAAGCCTATAGGGGTAATGAAATTGTTTATGAACGCGGCAACCATCTGCGCCAATAATAAAAGCCCAGGAAGGAGTACCGTGAATATAAACGTCGGATTCTTAAGACGCACTTTCCAGTTGATCATTGCTTTTCCCCCTCTCTATCATATTAAGTCCGAAAAAAGTTGCAGACTTGCTATATATTATGCGGCTTGTCCTTTTTACGTTCGGACATTCCATAAATAATCTATCGTTCTAGTTTCCCATAAACATAAAAAAGCCCATCCGAGGATGGACCTTCTCTTAAACTTCAAAGTAGTTTTGAAAAAACGATAGAGTGCCTTACTTTAACAAGTAAGCAACAACTACCCTAAGCTCTATATAATCCTCAGCAAGCAGTTGATCACCTTCCTTTAGAAAACAAGCTTCTGCATCCATAAGTAAATCGGAAATCACCGGCCGTAACCCATTTCTCTCAATCTCACACTCCAATTTTCCCCTCCAAAAACAATCTGATCCTCTCAGCAGCTTCTGTCAATCTTTCGGCCGGCTGGACCAAGGCCATCCGAACATACCCTTCACCCTGCTTTCCAAAAGCATCGCCTGGAACGACCGTGACCCCTGCTTTTTCAATCAATGCATAGGAAAAATCACGCGATTTCCAGCCAGCAGGAATTCTGGCCCAAATAAACATGGTAGCTGAGGTTTTCGGAACATGCCAGCCCGCTTCAGCAAGACCTGATATTAATGCATCACGTCGGGACTCGTATTCCTTTACCTGTTCTGACAGCAGCGAAAGATTGGAAGTTAGCGCCATCTCGGCAGCCTTTTGGATAGGATAAAAAACCCCATAATCGATGTGTGATTTCAACGTTCCCAGGATATTCAGCGCCTCTCGATTGCCCACCGCATACCCAATGCGGCAGCCGGCCATGTTAAAAGTTTTGGAAAGTGAGTTAAACTCAATCCCCACTTCCTTGGCACCAGGAATGGACATAAAACTAATTTGCGGATGATCATCAAAAATCAATTCGGAATAAGCAAAATCGTGAACCACCATGATCTCATTCTTTTTCGCAAACGATATGACTTCTGAAAAGAAAGCTTCATCAGCAAGGGCGGTGACAGGATTTCCTGGATAACTGATGATCATCATTTTGGCCTTTTTCACTATTTCATCCGGAATTCCTTCGAGCTGCGGCAGGAATCCATTTTCAGCAGTAAGCGGCATCGGATAAATGATTCCGCCAGCAAGCTCTACACTCGCTTCGTAAATAGGATATCCCGGATCTGGCACCAGCACATAATCTCCAGGGTTTATCATCGCCGTTGCCAAGTGTGCAAGGCCATCCTGCGATCCCATCAGTTGGAGGACTTCCCTTTCTGCATCCAGCTCCACTCCATAACGCTTCCGATAAAAATAACGGACTGCCTCATGGAATTCAGGTGTGCCTTTTAACGTATACCCATAGGAACCGGGATCCTGCGCATACTTCACAAGCGTATCCACTACGAAATCAGGCGGTGGTAAATCTGGACTTCCTACACTCAAGTCGATAACATCCAGCCCACGTTTCATTGCATCCTGCTTGCGTGTCGCCAACTCTGAAAATATCCCTGTTGTGAATCTTCCGACTTTTTCAGATGGAGTCATATTCATTCTACAATTCCCCTCCATTAATGATTTCTATCTATCATTATAGCAGTCCATCTCGAGTATTTTAAGAATTCATCAGTATCTGTTCCAGAGCGTCATCAAGATGAGGGAATTTAAATGCATACCCCGCCTTTTCCAATCTCTCAGGTATGACCCACCGGCTTTTTAATATCAACTCCGTTTCGGTACCCATAAAGAAAGCCCCCATTTCAAGCATGGGTGTTGGACAGGGCAGTCCTATCCTAATATTCATGAGCTTTCTCAAATGAGCCATCAATTCACGATTTGTAACTGGATGCGGCGATGAACAATTGAATGCCCCGCTCAAATCCTGATTCTTTCTTAGAAAAAGGACAATGTTAAATAAATCCTCTATATGTATCCAACTGAACTTCTGATTTCCTGATCCTTGATGACCTCCCAGTCCGAATTTAACCAAGTTCCTATATGGGGTCATCACTCCCCCATCTCCCAATACAATGGCGATCCGTAAAGCAATTTGTCTCGTCTTTGGTAACCGGAAATCGAAAAATGAGCTCTCCCACGCTTTCGCCACATCTACGGAAAAGCCTGAACCGATTACACCATCCCCCTCTGTCATTGGTTTATCCTCAGCATGCCTGTATATCGTTGCAGTACTTGAGTTTATCCATAATGAAGGAGGATTTTCACATTGCTCCATCGCCTTACCTAGCACTTCCGTCGTATCGGTTCGTGAATCCAATATTTCTTTCTTATTCTTGGCATTGTAGCGGCAATTGACCGTTTTTCCTGCTAGGTTGATTAACATATCCGAATGATCGATCGTTTCCCTTATTCCTTCTATATCTCCCCAGCCAATATGCGGAGTTTTTCTGGAGATGATCCTTACCTCATATCCCAAATTCCTGAAATGCTTTTCAAAGTATTGACCGACAAAACCAGTCCCGCCAGCTAAAACCACTTTCTTCAGCATATATCCAACCCGCTTTCTTATATAAGTGAATAGGTCAATCATAACCAGTTTGGCCTTTTTTTGTGAATTATTTCACAATTATACCATCTTATTACATTAATAGGTATCATGAATACATAACAATGCAAAATGGTAAACCTGTCCAATCAAAAAGGAATATGACACATAAATTAGTAATGTGAAAATTTATAAAGCAAAGGGATGACTGCAGTGTCAAACAAAAAACTAAGAAGAACTGGTGAATCCAATAATGGCGGTTCAGGTAATGGCAATTCCGAAAATGGAAATAGCAGTGTTAGGTCTGCTTTGAGACAAATCTTAAAAGATTTATTAAACAATAATAGAGGTACTTCAATCAAGGAACCTATTTCAATCAGGAAAATCAAAAAGAATTAAGAGATTTCTTTTTTGAGATTAACATGGAAACCCTTTGGAATATTCTAAAGGGTTTCCATGTTAATAAACAATAATATGATTTCCGCAGTTTGGTTTAATAGAGAAAAAGGAGAAGTTATGATGTATTTTCGAGACTGGAAACCTAAAAAAGATATCAAGACTTTAACGGATATTACGGTAAGTAATTTTCGGGTTTCGTCTGATACAGTACATGAAATTTTGCAAAGGTCACATAAGGTACTTGTGATTTGTAATGATAAAGGTAAAGTAATGGGATTTCTTTGTTATAATCTTTATTTATATAAAGTCGCTCATGTTAATTATGTTGTCCTTGACAAGAAATATAGAGGAAAGGGAATTCTGCAATCCCTTTTACCGAAATTAGTAGCTCATGCGAGAGAAAAAGGGTTCCTTGCAGTGTCCGGTTTGGTAAACAAAAATAACCCTGATGCATTGCAAAAATTTAAAGACCTTGGCTTTAAACCAATTTTAACTTATCAAGATGACATTCTAATTCAATCCTTTATATAAACATAACAAGTGCCACCTTTCCCCTCTTTGCGTAATTAAAAAGTTCCTCCATACAAAACCAGGGTATGAAACCGCCTGTAAATTCTGCATGGGTTCATAGGCATTTTCCTTGTACTCTTATAAATAATAGTAAGAATAAGCAATAAATTCACTACCTCTAATCATTCATTTAATTTTCTATTCTTTCAAATAAATCCCATAATTTCCACCTTTCATTCTTGTATAGTAAATGTATACCTGCTAAAAGGGGGATCTTTATGAAATCGATAGAACTTATTATCTTGAATCTGGAAGAGGTTAGAAGAAGAAACATTAAACTATGGACTTCAATACCTAAAAGCACACTGCATTGGAAGCCAGACGACAAGGCAATGAGCTGTTTAGAAATGGTTAGACATGTCCTTGATAGTGAGCATTACTATCATTTATCCATTAAAAATCAAGGCAGCTTATCCGTTTATGAATCACCCTTTGAAAAACAGCCGCTTATCTCTGTCGAAGCCGAATTAAAGTTTGCGGAACCTTACAGGCGTGAGTTTTTGGAAACAATCATGTCCTTCAGTGAGGACGACTTATCCACTATTAAAATTGATCGCTCCGATATTGGGTATATCAGGGATTTAGGAGATATGTTGCTAAGGATCGCTTATCATGAGACTGTACATACTGGTCAATTATTGGACTACTTAAGAACTGCTGGAGCTCTTAGAATTAGCATTTGGGATTAACTGCATCATTTTCAAAAGGTGTTTCATCACGGTGAAGCACCTTTTTTATTTTTTCGGAGGCATGAAACATCCCTTATTGACCTATAACCTGAGTTCAAAGACAGCTCAACCATAATCAAATCTATCATCTTTGTTATATATTCTTAAAAATGTAAGTAAAGCGGTCACAAAATGAAAGACTATGAAATGTTCTTGATGCTCCACCATAACCAAACATTCCAATCAATCACCAAGTAAATGTTTCATGTAAGAAAATTGTGGAAAAGTAATGATATAGGAGGGATAAGAAATGTTATCTAAAAAACCAGCGGCCAGAATGGTTAGCGCCGTTATTCTAACAGGCTCTCTTTTAGGGGCAGGTGCATCGTTTCCAACAGAACCGGTTGGGGCTGCACCCACAATGGATTCCGCTTCTGGCATAGCTGAGGAACACGCTCTTACCACCTTACATGAAATCTACAACAAAGCTTTTTCAGGGGAAATGCCTTATACTGCCGTGGGTTTGAAAATTAATGAAAACACAAAAAATGAAGTATATGAGGCATTTGGTCCTCCCCCTGAGCCAGGTAACACAGATGAGAGTTTTGACTATTACCACGCAGAAATGGGGCATCCAGGATTTGCATTTACCTATAACGATGACAAAACCATCTCACAAATCCGATATTTTGGGACAAATGTAGAACGTGACCATAACCTAGGAAGCATCACTCCTAAAGTTTTAGGAAAACAACTCGGCAGTGCTGACGAAATACGCCATATTTCCAGTACGAATGAAATCAACTACATTTACAAGACAGGGAATTATGAACTGCAATTCATTGTCGGTGAAGATCAAACTGTAAATCATATCAATCTACTCGAAGCTAAATAATATAGTTGTCGCAGGCTGTAGAGAAAGAAAACTTTCTCTACAGCCTTTTTTGTTTCATGCCCCTCCCCTCCTTTCCCCTCCAACTTCCAAACGGCTTCACCTCCCTGTAACATATTATGGAAGCAAACCGGTCATTTAATTTACAAAATCCACACTCCCCCCAAACGGGCTCTTCATATTTTCACAATAAAATGAACATGTTCAACATTATTTCAATATATGGAGGGTGTCGGTAAAATGATTAACAAATTCAGGGCTTTCACAGTATCGGTTCTAAGCATAGCCATCCTCTTTCAAGGCCTTCCAGCCGCGGTTGCTGCAAAAGATGCAGCAGACAATCAGACAAATCCGGGAGGCAGATGGATGAAGGGGGAATATCATGCCCATACCACTCAGTCCGATGACGCCGAGGGATCACAGAGCCTTGAGAGCTTGCTAAATAAAGCATTTGATAAGTATGGTATGGATTGGATGGGAATTTCCGACCACCTGAGGATGTCTTCAAGGGATGCTGAGGGAAATTTGATTCCAGGCGGGCCGATACCGCTATCTCAGGGAATCATACAATATCAAGCCCCGAAAATGCAGCAACTGCAAAAAGAGGGCAAATTTAAAAATAAAGTCATCTTTTCAGGCTTCGAATGGGATATGCCCACATACGAGCATGTCGGCATAGGCATTCTGGGAGACCAGCCGGGATCTCCGAAAAGTCTGAATGCTGGCAATCAGTTCGAATATCTGTTCACCAACCAGGATGAAAAGATGTTTGATCCTGATGATGTAGCCGTCTGGAAAGCACAGGATCGAAGAGCCAATAAGACATCCGAGGATGCTCGAACAGCATTGGCATGGCTCGAGAAAAATTATAAGAATACAAGTTATGCCATATTGAACCACCCGTCAAGAAAAAGGGTGTACAACATATCTGATTTTCGCGACTTCAACAATATAGCCCCGGATGTCATGTTCGGATTTGAAGGTATGCCTGGTAACCAGATGGAGCCGGATAGAGGCGGTTTAAATCTGATAACACCGGAAAACCGGACCTATGGCGGTTCCGATTACATGCTCGCTAAGGTAGGAGGTGCATGGGATGCGCTTCTTGGGGAAGGTCGTAAGTTCTGGAACTTTTCCAATTCGGACTCCCATTTTGAAATCAGTGAAAACCGCCTATACTCTAGCGGCTACTGGCCAGGTGAATATTCCAAGAATTATACATGGGTAAATGGTTCATCGATGCAATCCGTCCTTGATGGCATGCGATCAGGGAAATCCTTTTCCGTTTTTGGTGACTTGATCGACGCCCTTGATTTCCATGCTAAAAAAGGAAACAACAAGGCAGGTATGGGCGGGGATCTTAAAGTGAAGGAAGGACAGATGGTCAAGATCACCATCCGATTTAAGAGCCCCCAAAAGAACAATAATGGGGACCCGGTCAAGGTGGATCACGTGGATTTAATTTCCGGGGAAGTAACCGGGAAAGCAGAACCTGGAACACCTGCTTATAATAAAGCCACCAATGATACGACAAAAGTGGTTAAACGCTTTACAAGTAAAGACTGGAAAACCGATCGCGATGGTTTTCCTACCATCACTTACAAAGTCAAAGCAAATAAGGATCAATATTTCCGTTTGCGTGGCACGAATCTAAGGGAAAATGTCCCTGGAGAAACGATGGACGGTGAACCGCTGATCGATGCAAGTACTGAAATCGAGGATAACGAAACACGCTTTTTGGAAATAAACAAACGTAACTATAAAGACCTTTGGTTCTATTCGAACCCTATCTTCGTCAGTGTAGAGGATAAAAAACGTTAAGTTAAAGTTCTGGACAGTCCAAAAAGCCCCTCTTCCACTTAGCTAATAGATGACGTGGATAAGGGGCTTTTTGTCTCCTTAGAATGGATATAGGTTCAGCTCATTCCCTAGATAACGATACATCTTTCTTTTAGTTTTATTTTCACTTCAATGCGAGAAAAACCGTATAATTCACCAAGATTCATTAACACTAATGATATAAGTTATTTTCATTGACTTTTTTCCTTTTCTTGTATAGTATCACAGAGTATCAATCCCTATCAGATTACTAGGAGGTTTACCAAAATGAAAAAAATGGTTACACTTTTATCGCTATTGTTAGCTTTCACGGTCGTACTTACTGCTTGTGGTACCAATACCAAAAATGAGGCAAACGATACCGACAATAAATCTTCATCTCAAGAAAGTCTATATGATAAAGTCAAAAAAGATGGCGTATTAACTGTTGGAACAGAGGGAACATATCCTCCTTTCACATTCCACGATGATTCAGATAAACTAACGGGGTTTGATGTTGAAATTGCCAAAGAAGTGGCAAAACGCCTTGGAGTGAAAGCTGAATTCAAGGAAACACAATGGGACGGCATGTTTGCAGGCTTGGATGCAAAACGTTTTGATATGATCGCAAACCAAGTGGGCATCGATGAAGACCGTCAAAAAAAATATGATTTCTCTGACCCCTATATTCAATCAGGAGCGGTATTACTGGTACACAAGGATAATAAGGATATTAAATCCTTCGATGACTTGAAAGGCAAGACCTCTGCACAATCTTTAACGAGTAATTACAATGATCTAGCCAAATCACATGGTGCTGAAGTTACAGGCGTTGAAGGATTTTCTCAATCCGTACAGCTTATTGTCTCTAAACGTGTAGATGCCACGATCAATGACAAATTATCGTATCTTGATTATAAAAAGCAACACCCGGATGCACCTATCAAAGTGGCTGATGAGGAAGAAAGCGGAGCCGCAAGTGGTTTAATGTTCAGAAAAGACAGCGGCAAATTAGTGGAAGAAGTAAACAAAGCACTTAAGGCAATGAAAGACGACGGCACGTACGCGAAGATCTCGGATAAATGGTTTGGTGAAGATGTTTCTCCTAAGTAATATTTTCGCTGACCCCGAGCGTATGAACCAGCTTGTTTCAATCGCTCAAACCTCCCTCTATCCTATGATAGAGGGAGCTATTCAATATACGATTCCACTAACATTGATCACATTCGTTCTCGGCCTTATTCTTGCTGTACTCACAGCATTGGCTAGATTATCTTCCATAAGGATTCTTCAAATAATTGCGCGTGTATATGTGTCAATCATCCGCGGGACACCTTTACTTGTGCAATTATTTATCATTTTCTATGGACTTCCAAATTTAGGTGTAACGATCAATCCTTTCATATCGGCTATTATAGGATTCTCTTTAAATGTAGGAGCATATGCTTCGGAAATTATCCGAGCAGCCATTTTATCCATACCAAAAGGGCAATGGGAAGCAGGCTATTCGATCGGGATGACATATACCCAGGCTTTAAAGCGCATCATTTTGCCTCAAGCTGCGCGGGTATCCATTCCCCCATTATCCAATACGTTCATTAGCCTTTTAAAAGATACATCGCTTGCCTCACTCATTCTTGTAACGGAATTATTCCGTAAAGCTCAAGAAATCGCTGCAAAAAACTATGAATTTCTACTACTTTACATAGAAGCAGCTGCTTTATATTGGATTTTGTGCACTATTCTATCTTTCATTCAAGGAAGCTTAGAGGACAGACTTAATCGTTATGTAGCAAAATAAGAACCGCAGTAGTTAAAGGAGATTTTAAAATGATCAACATTAAGAATCTTCATAAATCGTTTGGTGACCTTGAAGTATTAAAGGGCATCGATTTGGAAGTGGAGCAAGGTAAAGTCATTGTATTGATCGGTCCTTCGGGTTCAGGTAAAACAACCTTTCTTCGGTGTTTGAATCTCCTTGAGGTACCAACGGACGGGACGATTGAAATCGATGAAACGGTAATGGACTTCAAAAAAACCGTTAGAAAGAATTCGATTACTTCTTTTCGCAGTTTGACAGGGATGGTTTTCCAAAGCTATAACCTTTTCCCCCACAAAACAGCATTGGAAAATGTAATGGAAGGCCCCATCATTGTAAAAAACATAGCCAAACAGCAAGCGAAGGAAACGGCTGCTGCCCTGCTTACAAAAGTCGGCTTAGGTGAAAAAATCGATTTTTATCCCTTTCAATTGTCCGGCGGACAGCAGCAACGAGTCGGAATTGCAAGGGCCCTGGCCATGGAGCCAAAGGTCATGCTATTCGATGAACCCACTTCAGCTTTAGATCCCGAACTAGTTGGAGACGTGTTACAGGTCATGAAAGACCTTGCGAAAGAAGAAGGCATGACCATGATCGTGGTAACCCATGAAATGCGTTTCGCCCGTGAAGTCGCCGACGAAGTCATTTTCATGGATGAAGGAAAAATAATGGAGCGGGGAACACCCGAGCAGATTTTCACAAACCCTAAAGAAGCGCGCACACGTAAATTCCTCAATATGATTCAATAAAAAACGGTGCTTGAATAGCACCGCTTGCAGCCCCCCATTTTTAGAAATGGGGGGTTTTTTGACCACCATAAAATTAATGAGATGCTTGGACCTGTTTAGTCTGTGTCCGTGCATGATATAACTGAAAGAGAAGCAAAGCAAAAACGGAAAGGATTGCTCCTGATATAAATGGCAAATCAATCGAAATGGAAAATAACCAACCGCCTATCGGAGGACCTGCAATCCTGCCGAACGAGTCGAAGGAAGATAGAAGTCCAGTGACACTGCCATGGCCCGTCATGGAACTTTTGGTCAGCAGTGCCGAAATTGCCGGCCGGATGAACCCATTACCCACTCCGAAAATCGTCAGGAAGACCGCCGATGTCCAAAAACCGGAAGAAAACAAGATGAGGATGAAACCAACTGCCGATACGATGATTCCCATTCGGATGACCGCGCCCTCCCCATATTTCTTTGTCATCCTACCTACTAATCCACCTTGAACGATCGCACTGCCAAACCCCATGATCATAAAGATATAGCCTAATTGGACAAGGCTTATATCAGCCTTTTTGGCTGCAAAATAGGCAAAAGTCGTTTCGAGTCCTGCCATTGAAAGGGTGACGATCAATTGCAGAAAGAACATGGTTTTAAGAGGCCCTTTAAAGGCTTTCCACATGGACTCTTTATTTTTTGACTGTTGGGCCCTCTTTTCAACGGTATGTGATTCCTTCAGTAACGCAATCACTAAGAATAAAGTAATCAAGGAGGATATTCCAGCAATGTAAAACGGTAAATTCAAACTTGATTTGGAGAATACCCCGCCAATCGCCGGTCCAAAGATGAATCCAAGCCCTGTAGCGGCACCGATGATTCCCATCCCTTTTCCTCGATCTTCCGGCGTCGTGATATCAGCCACATACGCCATTGCGGTCGGCATGTTTGCCGATGACAAAATCCCGCCAATGATCCTTGCTACAAATAATACCCATAAGGAATCTGCCGAAGCCGTGATAAAAAACGAAAGAGCCAAGCCAGCAATTCCGATTATCATGACAGGCTTACGTCCTATCCGGTCAGATATACGCCCCCACACCGGGGCAAAAAACAATTGCATTAATGAATAAACAGCCATTAAAAGTCCAAGCTCAGTAGGACTGCCACCAACCTTTTCTGCAAGAAACGGAATGACGGGAATGATGATCCCGAATCCGACCATGACTAAAAACATCACTAAAAAAAGAACGGGTAACACCTTTTTTGTTTCCATTATTTTTTTCTCCTTTTACTCTTCCACATTCGCTGCATACGGCAATGAACTCCTGAATCATATTACTTAGCATAATCTTCCTAACAATACTTTAAACAGTTTATCATACAACCTTTACCAAATCAGTATGAAGCACAATCTTCTTATCCATACCACCTTAACTAAATACAGAACAGACAACAGGTTTCCTGATCTCAACATTAATTTTTCATGTAATGGAACTTTCGTGAAAATAATGGATGAGTTCGTAAAAAACTTTCCCTCCCCTTATTTTTTGTTAAGGGGTACTCTATACTGTAGGGTATGATTGATGTTTAGGAGGTAAAAGAATGTCTAATGACCAGTGGATTTTAATTATTGACGATGAAGAGGATTTGGCACGTCTCATGGAGACGGTTTTACATAAAGAAGGGATCGCGAATATTGTTACGGCGGGGACGATTGCGGAAGGGTGGGCAAAGTTTCAGAAGTTCGATCCATCACTGGTCTTGCTGGATATTATGCTGCCAGATGGTGAGGGCTATGATTTATGCAAGCAAATTCGTGAAGTGTCGAATGTGCCCATTTTATTTTTGTCGGCAAAGGATGAGGAAATTGATAAGCTTTTAGGGTTGGCGATTGGCGGGGATGATTATATTACCAAGCCATTCAGTCCGAAGGAAGTTGCATATCGGGTAAAGGCGCAGCTGAGGCGTGCGGGCTTTTCAGAGGAAAAAGCTGCTCCGAAAAAATTTCAAGTTGGTCCTTTTGAGCTTAGTGCAAATGAAAATGAAGTGAAAAAGGATGGCAAAGCGCTAGAGCTCACAGCTAAAGAAATCGGACTGATGAGCTGTTTTATGCATCACCCAAATCAGATTTTGAGCAAGGAAACTTTATTTGAACATGTGTGGGCCGATGATTTCTTTGGCTCTGATAATACAGTTATGGTTCATATTCGCCGTTTACGCGAAAAAATCGAAGCAGATCCTTCAAATCCTTCTTTTTTAATAACCGTTAAAGGACTTGGTTATAAATTACAAACCAAGGGTGAAACAAGATGAAGTGGAAATTGACACGGCGCTTTTTAGGATCCGTTGTGACAATTGTTGTAATCGTAGGGATCGTAAATACAATTTTACTTTTATGCTTACTCTTTGTTCATTTTGACACGGAAGAGGAATCTGCGGAAAACTTTAGCCGATCTTTTTCACAATATGTAGAACTGATAGATGACAAACCGATGGTAAATGAAGAAGGGCGGGAAAAACTGCGGAACAATAACGCCTGGATACAATTTTTGAATGATAAGGGTGAACAAGTTGCTGCCTATTACACACCTCAAAAATTGCAAACCGTATATTCTCCTGTTGAAATCGTCCAAATGTATAAGTATAAAGAAATGGATGCAGAGACGACTGTTTTTGTCGGCGAAGCTCATGATTTCAGCTATTTTGTAGGGGTTAAAGATCGAGGAATAGGCCGTTATGTAATGTCCTACAATTATGTTAACATTTTAAAGTACATCAACATCATACTTTTACTGTTTTTAACCGTGGATATTATTATCGCCCTAGTCATTGGACTATTATTTGGTAAAAGATTAACGACACCACTTAATACTTTAATAGAAGGAATAAAGCAGCTTCGCGAAAGACGTTTCAAAAAGATGAGTATACCAAAAGGCGTTTATGAAGATGTATTTCGCAATATGAATGAACTATCTATAAAGTTGGATCAGTATGAAAAGGAACGTGATCAACTCGACCAAATGCGTGAGGAATGGATTAGCAATGTTTCTCATGACATGAAGACACCACTTGCCTCCATCCATGGGTATACAGAATGGATGAAGGATAATGCCACTGAATTAACACCACAGGAATTGCATGAGTTTACATCCATTATTAATAGACAGTCCGTATATATAAAAGATTTGTTGGATGATCTCAATTTAACGATGCGTTTGCGCAACCAGCGACTTCCTTTGCATTTTGAAGAGGTTGATATCGTTGGGTTTATAAGAGAAATGACGATCGAGCTTTTAAATGATTCACAATTTGGTGATAAACAGGTTGAATTTGAGGCAAATGTGGATAAAGCAACACATAATGTGGATAAAAAATTACTGAAACGGGCGATTTTTAACTTTATCTACAATGCGCTCGTGCACAATGATGAAAATGTCGTCGTGAAGATACAAATTGATGATATTGGTCCACAATCGGAACTTCATACCAAAATTACCATTGCCGATAATGGCCGCGGTATTCCCGACAAAGACTTGGAACAGGTTTTTGAACGCTACTATCGTGGTACGAATACTGCCAGTACACATGGGACCGGTTTAGGAATGGCCATTGCAAGGGACATTATTCTGGCTCATAAAGGTAAACTTGATTTGACTAGCGTTGAAAATAAGGGAACCACAATTACGATACTTTTATAATTATTCAAAGGGCTGTCCATAATTTACAGACAGCCCTTCTTTCATTTATTTTGTTCGTGCCTTTTTTGGGATATCCTCAAATTTCACTTCATCATATGACGAAACCTCATCACCATTTTTCACGTACATCCTCAAGTAAGCGTCTTTTCGAAGATTTTTTTGTGCCGTGAATTCAAGGGGTATCGTTTCACCAGCTGCATTTTTGGCGTCCAGCATATAAGAATAGTAAGTCATCACTGTACCATCATCCAGTTTGGTTTCATGTTGTACCCCATCCTCTGTAATTTGCAAATAATAGTTAGCGGCATTCATGCGGTTAAAGTCTATTTTAGTAAGCGCGAAGACCCCTGCCGCTCCCAGTATAATCAAAATGCCAACTACCATAATAAATTTCTTCATCTCGATCATCCTTCTGTTTCATTATTTTGTGTGATAATACGATTATAGGACGCTACCGTTAAGATATAATACAGACCGTAAATAACGGTATAAGCGATCATCCAGATCAACACAGGTTTTGCCAGGTCCATCATCAATAAGCCGGAGAAGGCTTTTAAAGCGACCGCACTGTGTAATAACCCCACTGCCAGTGGAACGAAAAAGATTACAAACACTTGTGATGCAATGGATTTCCGCATTTCTTTTGCGTTAACGCCCATTTTATGAAGCATATTGTATTGTGACTTATCTTCCTCAGCTTCCGTTAAAACTTTAAAGTAAATGATACTGCCTGTTGCCGCTAAAAAAACAAGACCAAGAAAACTTCCGATAAAGAGCAAGGAGCCTACACCTTCAATGCTTGTTTGAAAATCTTGAGGGGCACTGGAAAATAGCGCTTCTTCAGGCAATTGTTCTGCAATTTCCCTCGATAAATCAGTGGAAGCTTGATCAACTCCGATAACACGATAGTTTAGGGCTTCCCCTTCTTTTTGCAATGATTTAAATTGATCATTCGATACGACCACTGCAATGCCTGCGGTTTTGGCATTTAAAACTGTTTGTGTTTTAAAGCTTTGAAATGTTATCGCTGTGTTGTTTTCTGTCCTGATCGTCTTGTCCTTGTATTCAGGTGAGAATCTTTTGTCAAATCCAATATCCAAAATGACTGCTTTGCCATTATTCACAAGCAACGCTTCCCTACCTTGTACTTCAGCTAATTTGTTATATGTTCTTTCATCGATTATCGTGTAAATCCTTTTATCAGAGCTATCGAATGCTGATCCCCTGCTAAGTTCTTTCGTATTAAATGTGACTGATAGTGCTTCGACATTTTCATCATACTTTGTATCTGGCAATACAGCGCTGACTTGCTGATCGCTTTTTGCATCAGTTTGCTGATACATGAAGGTGTTCGGATCAACGGTCATAACTTGGTCATTCGCGTTATAATAAAGGCCATAAACCGCACCGCCTGCCGTTACCGTTGTAGCACTTAACACTGCAATTACGGTCAATGTCCGTGCATTACCCCGTATACGATATAGCAGTTGCGAGATCGTCATCAGATGCAGGCCCTTCCAAAGCCATTTTTCATTTTTCTTAATCACGGCCAACACAAAGCCTGTCACGCTATGAAACAACAAAAACGTACCGACAATAACCGTTGTCAAAATGATGAGTGCCGTCATTAAAAAGCCGACCTTTTCCCACACTTTAGAACTAAAAAGATCTTGCATCGCCAACCAATAACCCATGACAATCAGGGAAACTCCCAGAAAAGCTACAGTCATCGATGGCTTCGGAGCTGCCTCTCCTTTTTTCGATGCATGGAAGAGATCGATTAGTTTAAATTGATAAATTAAACGATAGCCCTGGAAAGATGTCACCAAGAAAATAATCAGAAATACGATAGAGGTGTTCAAAGCTGCAGATCCCGAAAATGTAAATGGTGCGATGACATCATAGCCCATTAAATAGATCAAAAACGTCATGAACCCTTTTGAACAAAGAAATCCAAGTAAAATTCCCACAACCAATGAAACCAAACCTAGCAATAGGTTTTCAAAGAAGAGCATAAAACCAATCTGACGATTACGTACGCCAAGCAATGCATATAATGCCACTTCTTTTTTACGCTTTTTCATAAAGAATGAATTGGAATAGGCAATAAAAATGGCAACGAAAAAAATTAGGATAACTGCGGCACCACTCATCAATGAATCCAGTTTCTGTGATGAAGCCGTTTGTTCTGCAACTGTGTCGCTATATTTTAACGTTACAAATGTAAAATAGATGATAATGCTAAATACCATGGATGCAATATATAAAAAATATTGGGAGAGGTTTCGACCAATATTCTTTCTCGCCAGACTAAATAACGTCATCTACCTCACCTCCAATTGTTGCAAGGACATCCATAATTTCTTGGAAGAAAGCTTTACGTGTTTGGCCACGACGATAAATTTCTGTTGAAAGCGTCCCATCCTTGATGAAAATGATCCGTCGGCAGAAGCTTGCGGCATATGCATCATGTGTCACCAGCATGATGGTGGAATTATTATTTTCATTTAGTTCACTTAAGCTTTCCAGAAGGCCTGTTGCTGATTTTGAATCAAGTGCACCTGTTGGCTCATCAGCCAGGATCAATGCAGGCTCTGTCACAAGCGCTCTAGCTGCAGCTGTTCTTTGCTTTTGCCCACCGGAGATCTGGTATGGATATTTAGCTAATAAACCTTCAATCCCAAATACTTTAGCAATACGATTCACCAAGGCAGTAATTTCTTTCGCTGGAACTTTTGCAATCGCCAGTGGTAATAATATATTTTCCTTCACAGTCAGTGAGTCTAGCAAATTATAATCCTGGAAGATGAAACCAAGATTATCACGTCTGAAGTCCGTTAAGTCAGCCCCTTTCATTTCGTGAATGCTCGTATCGTTCATGAAAATTTCCCCTTCAGTCGGCGAATCAATGGTTGCCAACAAATTGAGCAACGTCGATTTCCCTGCTCCAGAAGGTCCCATGATCCCTACAAACTCCCCTTCATGAATGTCAAAAGATATATTTTCTAACGCTGTGTAGGCAGCGCTTGATTTACCATAAGTTTTTTTTATATTTTCCACTTTTAATAATGGTTCCATTTGTTTCACCTCTTCAGTATTGTTGATACTTATACTTTACATGCCCATTCTTACAGCATGTTTGTGCCAACCTTACAGCAAGCTTAAATCCATAAAAAAAACGCCTGCCATTTAAATAGGAAGACGTTTTTTATGGATATTTTTAAAGTAAAAGTATTTAACTTTGCTTCAATAGCCTGCGATCGATTACAAAATTACCGAATGGAATGAATGAAACGATGAAAATCATCGCCATTTTTAAAAAGGACCATTTTGATATGATGCTCACATAAAGTAATAAAAGCCCAAATACGACAAATAAGAAACCATGGATGCTGCCTAAAATGAGTGTTGCTTCCCCAATATCCAATATGTACTTAATGGGCATACCAATGGCAAGCAATAAAACATATGAGATTCCCTCAATTATTGTAATAAATCGAAACCAACCAATAGCTGTCGAAAACATTCGCACATCCCCTTATTCATTGTACAAGTACAGCACACAAATCCAACTTCTTGTCCCAAATCCAAATCTGTTACTCTTATCATATTATATTACGGTGACACCCACTAATAAATAGTACCAGGTTTTCCTAAAAATAGAACAACAAAAGAAGCCCAATCCAAGGATTGGGCCTTTTAAGAAAGTAAGGTTCAGATTCATCACTTCAAACGTTCAATTCCGAAACCAATTCGCTCCCTCATCCATATGCACGAAGGGAATATCCGTATCAATTACACCTTTGATTCGTTTTAACTCAACATCTTCCCCTTCGAGCCATTTTGCAAAATCTATTGAAGTTGGCTCCTGGTTCCCTCCCAAGGCAATCCAAGCTTTCATCTCCTTAGGTAAATAAGCGGATGTATGGATCGTTCCTGCCCAGCTGCTATACAAATCCGAGAAGACACCTTGATTGGTATCATTAAACAACCTATAAGCATCGTATGCAGATGAAAGTTTCCCTTCCTGATCTTGGATGATCCCCAATCGGCGTTTTGAATCGATAAGATGGTTACGGTTTTCATTTTTCATGATTTCAAAGTGATTTGTACAGGCATTTGACGTACGCACCTCTACATTTCTCGGGGAGGTTTCCACAATATAGGTACTTCCGCTTTTATCATAGACGACGTAAGTGAAAGAATGACGATGCGGGATTTCCTTCAACATCGCGACCGCTTCCTGAACGTTCGCACAAGATTCAACAATCAGTCTGCCAATCATGCAGCAAATAAAACCATCACCGGGGTTCTTGCGATTCATGAAGTTATAGCCTATCACCAAACCTTTTTCATTCATTCCATCCATCCGGCCAGTCCCTCGCTGACTAGGGCCGATGCTTGAATACCCTTGATCGGTTGGCTGGAATAAGACATAGCGTCCTTCATAGGTCTTCGGGTGGTAATCATAATTGCGAATGAGATAATCATCGCCTGTCATGATGGAACAGCCCGACCGAACATAATCCAATCGGTATCCACCAAACTCTTGCAGCACGCGGTCAATTGGCCATTTCAGCGCTTCTTGCAATCCAAGTAATTCTTCCCAAACTCCAGGGGCGAATTGCGTAATGGCTTTCTTGACCTCTTCTTCTTCAACCGTAAACCGAGGCTGTCTGATCTTCCACTGATCTTCACGATTTTTTACCGTTAATGAATCTTTTAATTCCTCCCCTTGCATGTATCCAAACTCATAATGTGTACCCCGAAATTGTATGACATCACTATATATTTGCTTCACGGCTTATCCCTCATTTACAGTAGTTGCTATTCAAACTAAGGATACTTGAAGTATTGTTGAAAATAAAGAAGATATGCCTTTAAAATTTTTGAAACAACTCACCACCCCGTACCTCCCTCATAATCTGTAACTAGGCATATTTATGAGGGGGACGGATCATGGAGATGGAATTAACGGCACTCCATTGGATTTATGTTGTATTCATTGCATTGATAATTGGGTTTATGGTAAAACGTCGTGATACTACCCTCATCTGCATAATTGGCATTTTCCTTTTGGCTTTAGTGGCTACAGGCAGTTTAGCCTCATCCGTAAGCGGGATATTCAACAGCTTCATTTTTGCCATCACGGAATTAATGTCCACGATTTTAATCATTTCAATCATCGTTGCCATGAGCACGGTTTTAACGAGGTCGGGCATTAATGATGTCATGATTGCACCGTTTGCGAAATTCATTAAAAATCCTACACTTGCCTTTTGGGTAATCGGAATCGTCATGATGATGATATCCTGGTTTTTCTGGCCATCACCTGCCGTTGCCTTACTTGGGGCTGTTCTGCTCCCCGTTGCTTTACGGGCTGGTTTACCAGCCCTTGGCGTGGCGATGGCGATGAACCTTTTTGGTCACGGAATAGCATTATCAGGGGATTTCATCATTCAGGCTGCACCTAAACTTACGGGTGATGCTGCTTCCATACCAGTCGGTGATGTCATCGCTGCAAGCATCCCCCTTGTCATTACAATGGGGGTCGTCACCACCATCTCCGCCTTTATCCTTTTAAAGCGGGATATGAAGCTGGGAAAAATCAAGGCTGAGGATAATGAGGGGATTGTCCAAGATCAGACAATGAATGAAGATCTGCTTACATTGAGACAAAAGAGGTTTTTTGCCATTTTCATTCCGATTGCCTTTCTGTTGGATGTTGTGGCATTGTCGATTTTGAAGCTGCAAGGCGGAGATGCAACGGCATTGGTTGGGGGTACTGCCGTTTTCATTTTGCTGATTTTATCCCTTGTCGCACATAAACAACAAGGACTTGAAAAATCAACGGCCTATTTGATTCAGGGTTTTCAATTTGGCTTTAAAGTATTCGGACCCGTCATTCCGATTGCCGCATTCTTCTATCTAGGTGATTCTGGATTCAATCAGATCATCGGTGACTACTTACCAAAAACATCCCTCGGCATCGTCAATGACCTCGGTGCCGCCTTAGCGGCCTCCGTTCCTTTAACGAAAGAAATAGCCGCCGTCACATTAACGGGCATCGGTGCCATCACTGGCTTGGATGGATCGGGCTTCTCAGGCATTTCTTTAGCGGGATCTGTCGCCAAACTTTTTGGCACGGCAATCGGAGGCGGAACCGCCACCTTGACCGCACTCGGGCAAATAACCGCGATTTGGGTTGGCGGAGGGACTCTGATTCCATGGGCACTGATACCAGCCGCAGCTATATGTAATGTTAGTCCCTTTGAACTCGCCCGCCGGAATCTGCTTCCTGTATCCATTGGTTTAGCAGTGACAACGATAGTCGCGATGTTTCTCATTTAATCGACCTGCGCTGATTTATGCAGGCTTTATATTGAAAAAGGACTGAGTAAAAAATCAGTCCTTTTTCATTTCAATCGTATAACTGTAGATTACGCTGATATATTTTTATTTTCGGAGATATAACTATAGATTTCGTTGATATATTCCCATTTTCGGAGATATAACTGTATTCGTCATATATTTTTCCTTCATACTCAACTTATTCGTTATTGAACTTCTTTTTTGAAATCCATATGTTCGTTACCAATATCGCTACTGCGGTCAATGCAAGTGCCGCTAATGCACCCCAAATCGCCTGTGAATCGACTGTGCCTAAAACCAGTACTTCCATGGCATGTTTACTCATGCTTGCTGGATTCACATTGTCCATTGCGGGACTTAATCCAACTATGATTCTACAGCCGAGGAGAAATACTATCGAAATTAATGCAATAATACCCTGACTATTAAAAATGGTACTGATCATCATCGTGAATGAAACGATAAATAGGATCCACAGCAGATAGAATAGCAAAGCCACTATTAAATCCGTAAAATCAACACTCGTAAACAAGAAAACCGCATACAGATATGAAACCGAATATCCCAATGCTACACTGAAGGCAACAAACAGATAATTGGAAATGATTTTCCCGCTTATGTAAGATCCTACCGTCACAGGCCTTGTAAGAATGAAAGCCAGCATACCATTTGCTTTATCGGATTGTACGACTCCCATCGTGGAAACGATGATGATCATGATCCCTAGCTGATCAAATTGAGACCCTAAGGTACTAGCCAGAACTTCGCCGCCTTTTTGGGCTGCCATGCTTGGATCAATGGTGATCCCTTGGCTCCCGCCCAGTGCCTCTAAAATTGAAGGTAAATAATAACTTACGACTGGTTGAGTTATTCCTAAAAATATAAATACAAGCGGCAGCCAAATCACTTTATATTCACGTACCATCTGAACAAATTCCTTTTTAGCTAAAACGGCAAAATCACTCATTTTTCCACCACCAATTTCAAGAAAATCTCTTCCAATGTATCGTTATCTATTTCGAACCTTATAAGATCAACATTATGCTCCAAAGCATTCGCAAGCAACATATTCTTGTTTGAATCAATATTTTCCACTTCTATCTTCAATTTATTTCCGATTACCTCTACACCTTTGACAAAGTTCAAGCTTTTAACATGTTCAATCCATTTTTGACTTCTAGAGGTTATCTCGACATTGATTTTATTTCCGCTATTCCTGGTTAATAATTCAGAAATTGTTGTGTCCTCAATTTTTTCACCACTTTTTATAATGACAAACCTCTCACATATCTCTTCTGCATCGCTTAATATATGCGTCGATAATAAAATGGTCGTATCTTTCTTTATCTCTTTTATGATATTTAACACTTCTCTCCGGCCGATCGGATCTAATGCAGAAACCGGTTCATCCATGACAATCAATGCTGGTTTATGTAACAGCGCCTGTGCAATTCCAAGCCTTTGTTTCATTCCGCCTGAAAAAGTCCGCACCTTTGTATTCTCTTCACCGCTCAACCCTACCTTCGACAATATCTCTGGAATGCCGCTTAATAATTCTTCCTTTTTGATACCCGAGAGCTGCCCCATGAATGTAAGGGTTTCTTTGGCAGTCATCCATTGAAAGAAGTTAGGGTATTGTGGTAAGTAGCCTATTTCCTTTTTCATTTTTGAAATTTTCTTACCGTCAAGCAATACCTCACCCATAGTTGGATCAATAATATCTGCAATGACTTTTATTAGTGTCGACTTACCAGCCCCATTGGGCCCTATCAATCCAACACATTCTCCAGATTGCAATTCCATTGAAAAATTATTGACGGCTATTTTTTCTTTGAATTTTTTTGTGACATTATTAATCTCCAATTTCATATTCTGTCACTGTCCTTTCTACCAATAACGAAGTAAAGAATTGGACCGATAGTATTTGCAAAAATAATGATGAGTGTCCACAATAAAACATTTTTCCGTGTCTTTCGATTTCTGTATAAATCAATTAATGCAATAAGGATTAAAATCATCCCAATAGCGATTACCGGTATAATAATCGGCAGAATAGGCATGAAATCAATATCTTTAAACTCGTCCCATCCATAATGCAATTTCATATATACCACTCCTTATTTTCATTATCATTAATGATAACATTTAACATGGGGTTTTTCACCTACTTTTTTCCAGATAAAATATTGTTTGAGGTTTTATTGTTATTCATAATGATAATATTATCATTATGAATAACAATAAAAATATAGTCCTATTTATTAAGCCTTGTTACATGAAGACATGGATTATTTACAATTGAAATTATTTAATTTCCAATGTGAGGAGAATAAAATGATTAATAAAGCTGAAATTTTAATGCATCCTGTAAGAATGAAGATTACCCAAGCTTTAATGAGAAACAGGGAAAATGGTTTAACACCATTGGAAATGTTAAAAATCATTAAAGATGTACCCCAAGCAACATTATATAGACATATACAGGTTCTATTTGATTCAGGGGTCATCCGCATTGTAAAAGAGAAAAAAGTGAGATCCGTTTCCGAAAAATACTATGTTTTAAATGAAGAAGAGGCGCGACTTAGCGGGGAAGAATGGAAAAAATATTCTAATGAGAAAAAGGTGAACTACTTTTCTTATTATCAATTATCCCTTATGACTCAATATCAAAACTATCTTACTAAATTAGAAGAAAGAGATTACGCTGAAGATGGTTCAACCTTTTCCCTTTTAGAACTAAAGCTTGATGATGAAAGCTTTAGTAACTTTCAAAATGAATTGAACGATTTAATGGTAAAGTACTACAATGCTTCGAATCAGAGTGCTACACAAGATTCTCCTATTCGAACAATCGGCGTAACAATCATTCCGGAATCATAAGTAAATGAAAAGGCTGTTCCCAAACCTTGGACTAAAAGAACCATGAATACTATAGATTCATCAATCAAAATGGTTGCAGTCTCCGTTTTGAAACAGCCCTTCATTAGGGAAGGTTAAAAAGGGTTAGCCCCGCTGTCAGCAGCTTCCCAATGTTTCCTTGATACTGCTGTATACTTCATCCCACAGGTGTTTTTCTTCAGCAAAAGCTGCAGTTATCTTTTTGATGACTGCTATTTGCGCTGACTCGAAACGTTCATCATCCTTGGCCGGCAGGTCTGATCTTAACTCCATTACATACTCTTGTACCTTTGGTGCACGTGGTCCCCAAACAGCTTTTTCTTCACCATTCTTATCAATGAATATAAAAATGGGAATTGAACGCGCTGTTCCATTCGTTAAGTATTGATCCATCAGTTCAAGATTTTGATCTCGTAAAACCATCCGAGTTTCAATATTTGCCGCTTCAGCTATATTCAGCAGTATTGGAATGTTCATCATTGCGTCTCCGCACCAGTCTTCCGTAATGACAATGGCTCGAAGTTCCTTTGTCTTTAATTCATCAAAAAAACCTTGGTCCTCTGCAGAAACAGAAAAACCCTCCTGAATTGATTGTAAGTTTTCTTTATGAACTTTCATCGAAGATACAAATTCTTTAGCGGGAATCCCCTTTTCAAACCATTCATTCAGTGTCGTCATATTAATTCTCCTAACTGTTTTTAAGTTAAAAGTACCATAAACCCCTTATTTTTTCATTGTTTCCACACTGAAAAATAAAATTCCAAATTGGTAAATTAAAACCATGTTTTCTTTCCCGTATAAGGGGAAAACTCTATATACATTCAATAGCTTACTAACTAACTATTTTATATTCATTAAAACATTGTTTTCTAGTTTAGGAGATGAAATTTGTGGAAGGTTTTCTCTTTGCGCTACTCCCTGCATTGACATGGGGCAGCTTAGTGCTTGTTTCCGAAAAACTCGGAGGCAACTCTTATAATCAAACACTTGGCATTACAATCGGTTCATTACTGTTCGCCATCATGATGTCTTTCATCAATCCGCCGGAATGGAGCAGTACAGTGTGGATTGTCGGTATCATTTCGGGGATAGGCTGGGCATTCGGGCAGTTATTTCAATTCAACAGCGTCAAGGAAATCGGGGTATCGAAAACCGTTCCAATTTCAACAGGACTGCAAATTCTGGGAAATACATTTTTTGCAGTTATCATTTTTAGGGAATGGAATGACAAGACGACAATCATCATTGGCATCGTTGCAATAATCTGTTTGATTACAGGTGTCTTGCTGACTAGCTACGGCGATGGTGAAAACAAAAAAGCAGGAAGCATGAAAAAAGGGGTTTTATATCTTGCCATTTCAACAGTGGGTTATGTTACATATGTCATTGTCGTCAGATGGAATGAAGTTGACGGATGGTCTGCGATCCTGCCGCAAGCAATTGGCATGTTCCTGGCTGCCCTGCTCCTATCCATTAAACATAAACCGTTTAATAAATATGCCGGAAGAAATATTCTAACCGGAATGATGTGGGCAGTCGGTAATATCGGCCTCCTGCTGGCAAATCCAAAAGTAGGCGTTGCCATCGCATTCTCATTTTCCCAAATGGGGATCGTCATTTCCACTTTAGGCGGCATCTTTCTTTTAGGAGAAAAAAAATCCAAAAAGCAAATGGTTTTCGTCATCACAGGGTGTGCACTCGTAATTGCTGGCGGAATCATGATCGGCTTTACAAAAGAATAGTCAAGGGAGCGATAAATGATGTATGAAGATTTAGAGAAAAAAGTTGTAGTGATCACTGGGGCGGCAAAAGGGTTAGGAAAAGCCATGGCCGAAAGATTCGGTAAAGAAAAGGCACATGTCGTATTGAATTATCACACGGAAAATGACGACCATAAAGAAATCATCAAAACGATTGAAGCGGCAGGCGGGAAAGCCGCAGCCATTCAAGGCGACGTTTCAAAGGAGGCCGATGTGAAGAAATTGCTTTCATTCGCTGCGGACACCTTTGGCACAATCGACATCATGATCAACAATGCTGGTATTGAAAATGAAGTGCCCAGCGAAAAATTGACTCTTGAAGATTGGCAGAAAGTCATCGATGTAAATCTAACCGGAATGTTCCTGGCAAGCAGAGAAGCAATCAGTTATATGCTCGATCATGGCATCAAGGGGAATATCATTAACATGTCTTCCGTTCATGACCGGATCCCTTGGCCTCATTTTGTCCACTATGCAGCAAGTAAGGGCGGAGTCAAGATGATGACAGAAACCCTTGCACTTGAATATGCTCCTAAAGGGATTCGCATTAATAATATTTCACCTGGAGCAATCGACACACCCATCAATGCCGAAAAATTCAATGATCCAAAATCTAAACAAGAAGTCATCGACCTGATACCGATGGGATATATCGGAAAACCGGAACAAATTGCGGCTTGTGCCGCTTGGCTAGCTTCCGCCGAATCTAGCTACGTAACGGGAATGACCTTATATGCTGATGGCGGAATGACCAAGTATCCAGGATTCCAGGCAGGAAAAGGCTGAACTTAACTAATGGTATGAACCAGTTCATTGACTAAAACGAATAAAACCAATAAGAAAACCATTGGTGAAATGACGCGTTTGACCCAATAAAGGAAAAGGTTCTTACAACCGAAAAAAAGAGCAATCCTATAAAGGATGCTCTTTTTTTCATATTCGTTTATTTCTACCTGGCAACAGTATCATTTCTAAAATTCCACTGATCACTTTTGGAATCTATCAATTTGAAACTTAGTTTATTATTGAATCACTAGATATATAGTGAGGAGGTAATGATAATGGCAAAAAAAAAACAAATAAGTATATAGGTACAGGTATGGGTGTTTTCGCAATAGGAATAGGTATTTCAACTTCTAAATGGAATAATGCCGCTGCAGCCGGAAAAAAAGCTAAGCAAGACCATTGCGTTAAGCGGAATTGGGATGGATACTCAGCTCGTTCCATAGCCAGATATTTATTTTATTAAGGAATGAGGTGGGTTTAAATGAAAAATAGATTGTACTTAGGTATTCTATTTTCGATATATTTCATTTTAGGATATTGTATTTTTTTTATCTTTGATATCGAGCCCATTCCCAAGATTATTTTATTTTTTTTCTTAGTGTTTACTGTGGATCCTATAAAAAAAAAGTTAAAGGTTTGAATCACGACCTCAAATAAAAATCGATATAGCACCCATTCGAGAATTTTCGTGGGCACGAAAAATGAAAAAAAGATGACCCCGTTAATTCGGGGGTCATCTTTTTTAATGCGTTAGCGAATGCCTTTCATGTAGCCTTGAATCTTTGGTGATAAGGCCATCAGGACAAGTCCAAGAACCATTGAGGCAACACCGATCACTCCAAAATAAGCCATTTCGGTTTGAGGTGTGTAGAATCTGACGATTTGTGCGTTCAGTGCTTGTGCTGCTGCACTTGCCAGGAACCACAGGCTCATCGTTTGTGCCGAGAATGCAGCTGGAGCTAATTTTGTAGTAGCTGAAAGTCCTACAGGAGATAAACAAAGTTCTCCAAGTACTACAAGGAAATAGCTAAGTACAAGCCATAGCGGATTGACTAATGCGTCTGATCCACCGAAATAAACAGGAAGCAGGATCACCAGGAATGATAGACCGGCGAACAGTAGACCGATTGAGAATTTTTGAGGAATCGTCGGCTGACGCTTTCCTAGTTTAATCCATAACCATGCGAATACTGGTGCAAGGGTTATGATGAACAAAGGGTTCAAAGATTGGAACCATGCCGGGTTTATTTCGATTCCAGCAAAATTCAACTGTGTCCGTTTATCTGCATAGTTTGCCAATATTGTTGCACCTTGCTCTTGAATCGCCCAGAACATGACAGCTGCTATGAACAAAGGAATATAAGCAAGCAAGCGTGAACGTTCAACAGAAGTCGTTTTTGGGCTGCGATACATGAAAATGAAATAAAGGGTCGGAATAACGATTCCTAGAATACCTACAAGGTTAATAAAGGTTTCAATCGTTAAGATGCCTGCAGAAGCCGTGATGCCAATGATGACAGCTATGATAAGTACAGCTATACCCAATTTAGTGAATACTTTTTTCTTTTCATTTTGTGATAATGGGTTAGCAGGAAAAGTTCCAGCCAAGCCCAGGTTCTTTTTCTTTGTTGCAACAAAGACGATAAGTCCAATTAACATACCAATTGCTGATATACCAAACCCAAGGTGGAAGCTGTAGTTCATGACTGAACCAACAATGAGTGGTGAAAGGAATGCACCCATGTTGATACCCATATAGAATATACTGAAACCGGAATCCCGGCGTTCATCATTTTCTGCGTAAATTTCACCGACAATGCTGGAAACATTCGGTTTTAATAAACCAGTACCCAGAACAATGAGTACCATGGAAACAAAGAACATGGAGAGATTGCCTGGTACAGCAAGGACTATATGCCCAAGCATGATCAAGATACCACCGTATAATACGGCTTTTGAAGTCCCGAAAACCCTATCGGCGAGCCAGCCGCCAATTATTCCTGACATATATACTAAAGATCCGTAGATGGATACAAGGGAAAGAGCAGTAGTTTCATCAAGGCCAAGTCCCCCTTTAGAAACTTCGTAATACATATAGTATACAAGAATGGCCCTCATGCCATAGTAGGAGAAACGCTCCCAGAACTCAGTAAAGAAAAGGGTGAAAAGTCCTTTAGGGTTTCCAAAGAAACCTTTTTGAGGTACACTATCCACAATTTTCTGTTTATTTATCGTTGCCATACCTAGCCCTCCTTTTATTATTGTATAATAACATTTAATTTTCTCTATTGTAAACAAATATTTAGTATATTTAAATAATTAATTTCAAAATAATATAGAAGTGGCTTTCCACCACATATGCAAAAGTTGGTATTATACAGAAGAAAACACTCTATAAAGTCTTATAGGAATCGACCATCAATGATATATTGCCCTAACTTCACCCATGGTATTACGTTCATATCACTTTGGTTGCCATCCATTTATTAATGCGAATCGGAAATGACGAATTTTGAAATAACCCCACCACAACCTTTCTATTCACCGTATACTAGATATAAAAACGAGGAGGCTCCATAATGTTCGGAATCATAACCGTCGTGATGATTTTTTCCATTCCTATAATCGCCATACTGACAAGCCATTTCGAAAAACAGTCAAAAAACAAACACAAGATGCTACAAGTTGAATTGGAACTTGAAAAACTTAAACATGAAAACTTCCTTATGGAGACGGAAAAAATGAGGCTGGAACTGGATCAGATGAAATTCGAACAAAAAAGAGACGAACCAAGGTTACTGTAATCAAGTAACGTTGGTTCGTCTTTTTCGATGGGTATTGTGCCGTTTTAAAAACCTTCCGCCCGTCATAAGAATTCCAATAGGCCATTTTAATGGATATATTGATCGCCAACAAGAAGGTCTGACAGCACCTTTGTCGGGATGATGAACTCGACGGCCCCCATATATCCCGGCGCAGCTTCGTAGCTGTTAAAAGCAATGACTAGCTTGCCATCTTCGTTAATATAAAAGTTTTGGTTTTCATCGATGCCTTTAAACGCAGTAAGGTCATTTTCTTCGACCCAATATATCTTTTCCGGATCTTCAGCCATCTGCCGCTTCATCTGTTCCTTGATGTTTTCACTGATCACCTGAAGATAACGATCATCTTTAAATAAGCTATTTAACGTTAATAGCACTTCGTTTTTTTTGTCGACTGTATCGAATTGACTTTCTGTAGAACTTGAGGCCTGAATCGTATCCGTATAACGCTGTACAGATAATATCGTTTCATTATCCGCCAATATCACATATCCGCTTTCCACCGAGATATTGCCCTGTTCCCCTTCCTTCAGTTTTGACATGGAGTCCGTGAATTCCTTATAAAGCTGCTTGCTTTCCGCTAAATATTTATCATTCAAGCTATTTTCGAGCTTTTTATTCTCCAGACCGGATATAGCAGGTGTTTTGATTACTGCTGAGGAATTATTCGCTTCTTCTTTCCATTCGACAAAGGTAATCACTTTGATGACTTTCTCGACTATTGGAATATCGCTCATGGCTTTCGCCGCTGCCGGACTGATGTTTACGGAAGCTGTCACAATCAGTAGCGCCGCTGCCGCTGACACAAGGATATTCCTGCCAACCCTTGGCTTCTTCCTGGGCTTTTCATTCAAGGCTGCTTGGACGACATCATTCAATTCCTTTGGTATGGGTGTTTTAAGATATTCTTCCCGCAGATCTTTTAGTTTTTTTTCCATCTTTTTGTTTCCTCCCGTTCAGTCATGTTGATCCGCAATAGTTGCAGCGCTTTATATAATCTCGTTTTAATCGTGCTTACGTTCTCTTCCAGTACTTCCGCTATCTCATCCAGCTTCAGGTCCTCGAAGAAACGGAGAACGACTACCGTTTTGTACTTGACCGAAAGTCCTTCAAGGGCCTTTTGTAAATCCAGGTCAGGGTAGTGATCTTCCTCACCGCTGCGTAAGTATTCTATTGTTTCATCATCGGCGACGGTCAGTTTCTTTTTCTTCCGCAAAACATCCAATGCCGTTCGGACGATGATCTTATATAACCAGCTATCTATAGAAGCAGCGTCTTTGATTTTACTGCTGGAGGCCAGTGCTTTCCTGATTGATTCCTGCACGATATCAAGCGCATCCTCCTGGTTTTTAACATAGTAAAAAGCAAGTCTGTACAAATTTTCTTGCCGTTCGGTTATCCGGGCCGCGATTAATTGATTCATATCTAGATTTTTCATTGCATGAAAGAGCTCCTTACATTTAAATTACGTATCCTGGGTACAAAGGATAGACGTTTGTGCAGCCATTAAAGTTTGAAAATGAACAAGGAAATATATAAAAATAAAAAAATGAAATTTTTAACAAACTTTTAAGGCTTTTGGCGCGTCTATATAGTAGAATGATTATCGAGGTGGAGTGCATCATGAGTAAATTAAATTATAAAAAAGTCTTTGTTTTTCTATTTTGTCTAACAGCTGCTGTGGGAACGTTGGGGTTAGCCATCAAAAGCCTTGCTTTTGATAAGAAAAGAACGGTTTCGGCCTATACAACCGATATAAATTACCCAGAAGCCGATATTCAAACGTATGTGAAAGATAATACGAAAGGCGGATATTCAGCCAGCAGGCCCGTTCTGCATTTAGAAAATATCGACAAGCAGCTAGAAGCCTACATAAAGAAAGAAATTAAGGATTATGAAAAGAAATGGAAAGCATCCGACGGCAAAGCTTCAGAGCTTAACCTCACCTATACAATCCTCCATTTCAGCAAACAGACCATTACGATTTCCTTCGATAAATATGAGCAAGTGGAAGGAAAGAAGCAGTCTGGAACCCAGATCTTCACTTATGATATTCCATCTCAGCAAAAGCTCTCCATAGAAGACATCTTTGCCACGGATACTGATTATTTATCCGTTTTATCCGATATTGTTTTTGAAGAGTTAACGGAGAAGGAAGAAGAAGGCATTTCAAACAGTCTCATTAAAAAGGAAAACAAACTGAAGGCAGCCAACTTCAATTCTTTTTCAGTCTTGAAAAATACGCTTGTATTCTACGTTAAGACTGATCATTCAACCAAGACCCATACAATAGCCATCAAGAAGGAACTTTTTAAAGATAGTTTGCTAGATTCCTATCAAAGTCAAGATTTGAATGAGGATCGTGTAAAGGAATGGCAGCCGAAACATATCGTTGCCAAACTGCCCGTGCAAAATGAATGGATCGACCCTTCAAAAAAGGTCATTGCCTTGACGTTCGATGACGGGCCGCATCCAAGTCATACCATGTCCATTCTTGAAAACCTGAAAAAGTATGATGGTCACGCGACGTTTTTCGTGCTTGGAAGCCGCGTTCAGCACTATCCGGAAGTTCTTCAAAAAATGCTGCAGCAAGGAAATGAGATCGGCAACCATTCATGGGATCATCCGCAGCTGACGCGCTTAAGCAAAAGCAAAATCGAAGATCAAATCGAAAAGACCCAAGACGCTGTAGAAAAAGCTACAGGGGCAGAGCCAAATCTCGTCCGTCCCCCATATGGAGCGATTAACAATAATGTGCGTGAATACATGGAGGATATGAAAGTCACACTTTGGGATATCGATCCCGAAGATTGGAAAGAACGGAATGAAAAGAAAATCGTAAACAAAGTGATGAGCAAAGCCAAAGATGGCAGTATCATCTTAATGCATGATATCTACCAAACTAGCGCCCAGGCTGCAGGAAAAATCATCAAACAACTGCATGACCAAGGTTATCAACTTGTCACAATCTCGGAATTGGAAAAGGTAAAGAAGGATCGTGAACTTTCCGGAATTACCATAAGTGAATAATCAAAAGAAAAGAGCCTGTTTCGTAAACAGGCTCTTTTCTTTCATATAAAATAAGCAGACCTTTGATCATATAGCAAAGGTCTGCTTGTTATTTCATTCACCAAGATCTACATTATGATAAACTTGTTGAACATCTTCCAAATCTTCCAATGCATCAATCATCTTTTCGAATTGTGCTTGTGCATCTTCTGGAAGGGTTAGGTCATTTTGTGCAAGCATCGTCAGCTCTGCCACTGTAAAATCGCTGATTCCTGAATCCTTGAATGCTTGTTGTACAGCATGGAATTGTTCAGGTTCGGCATAAACGATGACACTTTCTTCTTCTTCAATGATGTCACGTACATCAACATCCGCTTCCATTAACAGTTCAAGAACGTCATCAGCCGTTTTACCTTCAATCCCGATGACAGCCGTTGCATCGAACATATAAGCAACAGATCCGCTGACACCCATATTCCCGCCATTTTTCCCAAATGCGGCACGTACATCAGATGCTGTCCGGTTCACGTTGTTTGTCAATG
This sequence comes from Peribacillus sp. NPDC058075, assembly GCF_042885195.1. Lineage (NCBI taxonomy): Bacteria > Bacillati > Bacillota > Bacilli > Caryophanales > Bacillaceae > Peribacillus > Peribacillus sp. NPDC058075. The sequence continues at coordinate 91,284 of NZ_JBHVSL010000005.1, forward strand.
CATCCACGATGACCATTGAACCATTTGGACCGAACCCTTCATAACGAAGTTCGTCATAGTTTTCTTCTGAACCGCCTTTGGCTTTTTCGATCGCACGGTCAATGATCGCTCTTGGAACATTGTACGTTTTCGCACGCTCAAGCACGACCCTTAATGCCTGATTGGATTCTGGATCTGGTTCACCTTGTTTTGCCACTACATATATTTCCCGTCCGAACTTAGCATAAATCCGACTAGTATTAGCATCTTTTGACGCTTTTTTTTCTTTTATGTTATTCCACTTACGACCCATTATATTCCACTCTCTTTCATCATTGATATATACGAATAGATTATTAAGATACGGCCCTATGAGAAAACCCACAAGGGGAATTCCTATGAAGATAGGCTATACGTTTACTAGATTATATTATACATCAATTGTATAATTTTGAAAAAGTCCTGCACATCCCTCACTGGCATTTATCGGTGATTGGCATTATTTTTTTTGAAATACTATGGAAATCATCAGCAGTGGTATAGTATGAAGTGATTGGAAAGGAGAGATGATCCATGAAGGACAACCAAATCATCATCGGGATACCCGGTAAATGGAAGGACCGGACAGAATTGATTCAAACGGTCGCTTCCCAAAGCGAAGGGTATCTGTTAGCCGGGAATGTTTTTCATAACAGTGATAAAAACATTACGTTTCAGGCGGAGATCCATGATTATGAACCCACTTTAAAAGAGAGCTTTTCTTACGCAAGTAAAGACGCCTTTTCAGAGAATGCATTAGAGGAAATCCATGACCATACCTATACCGTTTATATAATAGCCGATATATCCAATACCGGAACTGTTATCGATTTGATTGATGCCGGGGCAGCGATCCTAAGGGCAGGCGGAATGGCAGTGAAGATAGAAACCGCTGGAATTGCCCATTCAAAAGAAGATTGGCAGCATCTACATCATAGCCCCGATATTCTCTCGGTATATGCCCATTTTGTCACGATCATCGGAGAGGAAGACTATTATTGTTCATTCGGAATGAAAGCCTTCGGTCTTCCGGATGCCGTGACACTTAACACAATGAGCCCGAAAGAGGCGGCTGCTCTGCTTAACACATTTAATTATTACCATGTAGGTGAACGGCCTCTCTTTAAGAATGGCGAAACGTTTAGCATTCAGCAAGATGCACCCGACTTTATATTGACGGGCCTTCAGGATTTTAGATATGAAGAAGACCATCCCTTCTACAACCCGTTTGGATTATGGAATTTAGGAACAAGTAAATAGAGGAGCGATTCGCTCCCCCAGACTGCAGGCAAATTCAATAAATCGAGTATGCCTGCAGTTTTTATTTAAAAACGTGCCAGCTGATTTCAGAAATCCGCTCCCTTTCCGCCGACTGTCTGCCAGGCCTCCTCGGCAGGAGTGTCGCAAATTTCCTCAATCCAATAAGGATTACAGTAAAAAACATCAAGAATAATCTAGTCTTATATTGTAATCATGGTTCGAGATGAGACCGTTACAAACTTTTAGACAATAGGAGTTCAATCTAAAGTTTTAAACAAAGTTGATTGAAATGGAAGGTACGATACTCCTGCGGGGAAAGCGCTTCTAAGGGAGACTCCACAGGCGCAAAGAGCGCCGAGGAAGCTCCCGGACCGCCCGCTGAAAGCGTGTGCCTGTAGTGGAAATCAACGTTGAAAACAATAAAGTTTATCCTTGTTTTAATCAAGGTTTGGGATGAAAACATTCCAAACCCCTTTTTGCCTGCAAACTAAGAGAAGTGATTCGCTCCTTCACTTTTTTCAACCGAGTTTTTCACGCTTTTCTTCTTCATGTTCCTTTTTCACGAGGGACATGCCGCTCGCTTGGTATTTGAGGATCTTTTGAATGACCGTGCCAAGATGTGCTCCAGCTTCAACCGGGGGAATCCCTCCTTTATGAATGTTGGAAATGACCATCCTTTCTGCTTCAATGGTGCCCAAACGTGGCTTATAGCAAATATAAGCGCTCAATGATTCAGCACTGACTAGACCAGGCCGTTCACCAATCAACAGAACAATGACCTCAGGACCAAGGATTTCACCGATATCATCCATCACGGCAACCCGGCCCTTTTCAATATAAAAAGGTGTACCCGTATCCAGATCTGCCACCATCAAAGATTGTTTGAAAGATAAATAGACGTCCTCCACATTTTCTTCGATCGCCTTGGCACTTAAGCCATCGGAAATGATGATTTGAACTGTTGGAGCCTTTTTGCATTTAGCTTCTATCACCCGCTTTGCTTCATCCGAAAGCTTTCTGCCATAATCCGGCCGCCGTAAATAGACTTCCTTATCATCGGCCTTCGTTTTCACCTTGAATAAATCCAAGCGTTTCAAAAGAATATCACTGACTTCACCATATACAGCATCGACGGCCGCCGCATGGTCAAAACGGAATTTCAGCCAAGAATCCGTTTTCGGCCGGGTCCCTGACCTGCCTACACCTATTCGCGCAGGGGTTTTCGCCATCAAGGCATCCAAATCTTCCTTATTCATCCCCATATCATCCACTCCTAATTGTTAAATATAGTTGGATCACCGGCACGCTTCGTTAATTTTCCATTCTCCATAATCTCCATCTTCTCCAGCCAAGCTTCATATAATGGGGCAGGCCGCTTATCCATCGTTTGCCTCAAAGTCGCTATATCGTGGTAACTCAAAGACTGATAGTTTAACATGCAGTCATCCCCCATCGGAGTTGCGATGATGAAATTCACACCAGCTGCCGTTAAAAGAACACCCAAGTCCTCAATATCATTTTGATCCGCCTTCATATGATTCGTATAGCAAATATCCACACCCATCGGCAATCCATGCATTTTTCCCATGAAATGGTCTTCTAACCCGGCTCGGATGACCTGCTTGCTGTTATAAAGATATTCAGGTCCGATGAATCCGACGACCGTATTGACAATGTACGGATCAAAGTAGCGGGCAAATCCATAGTTCCTGGCTTCAAGCGTCACCTGATCGATACCGAAATGCGCTTCAGCCGATAACTCCGAGCCTTGCCCCGTTTCAAAATAAAGATGCTGCGGACCTGTGCCGGTCCCATAGGCCTTCACGATCTCATTAGCTTCTTCGAGCAATTGTACGTTAATTCCAAAAGAGCGATTGGCCGTTTCCGTTCCGGCTATGCTTTGAAAGATCATATCAGCAGGCGCCCCCTGCTGTACGGCCTTCATTTGCGTGGTCACATGCGCAAGCACACAATTTTGGGTCGGAATGTCCCACTTCTGGATGACATCCTGTGTAGCATGAAGCAGCCGCTTTACGCTTTCGACCGAATCATCGACAGGGTTGATTCCAATGAGTGCATCCCCGACTCCATAGGAGAGGCCTTCTTTTAAAGAAGCCAGCATGCCATCCACATTGTCGGTCGGGTGGTTAGGCTGAAGTCGCGAAGCAAGCGTTCCTTTGTATCCGATCGTGCTATTATTCTTGGTGAGCACTTCGATTTTATTGGCTGCATGAATAAGGTCGAGGTTCGACATTAACTTGGCTGCCGCAGCAATCATTTCACTATTCAATCCCCTGCTTAATCGCTTTAAATCCTCGCCGGTCGTTTCGTCACTCAAAATATATTCACGCAGCTCGGCAACGCTCCAGTTCTTCACGGATTGATAGATGGTCCCATTGATGAGACCATCTATGATCCGCGACACCTCATCCTCTTCCGGGGAGAGCAGGGGATAGTTCCTGATGTCAGCCAAAGTCAATTCGCTAAGCACCGCTTTCGCCGCAATCCGTTCTTGGACGGAATCTGCTGCAATTCCCGCAAGCCTATCTCCTGATTTCTCTTCATTCGCTTTGGCCAGTACTTCTTTCAACGATTTGAATTGATGGATTTCCCCAAAGTATTGAGTGGATAATTTCATCGTATAATCCTCCTTTTCCTAACTGTGAAAGGTTAGCGTTTTTACTACAACTGGAACGACCCCTGTCCGCAGCAGCCTTCCTATATCCAAATAATCACCATGTTCCACTACTGTCTGATCAATGCAGATGACCGGCAGATCCGGTTGGTTCGCTAGAATGGTTTGACCAAGTGCCTTCCCATAATCACTATCCATGACAATGATCAGAGGCTGCTGCCGATTCGGTTTTTGCATCAAAGCCTCGGTACAAGCGACTGCGAGCCGGTGAATGTCCCGAAATGATTGATAAGGTAAATTCGTTAAATAAAAGGCAAAATTAAGCCCCTCCTGCAAGGCGTCGTATATTGTGATCGCATCCTTAACAGCTTGTGCCATTTTCGCGGTTACATCATCAAGCACGCCATGAAAATCGACCCGATAGACTGGGATATTACGAACTGGCAGATGAGAATCATTCACCTCGATGGTTGCTCCGCTGATTTCAGTTGTATGTGCGCCTGCTCCAAGAACAGTCGCCCGAACCGTTTCAACAGGCTGTTCCCACTCCCATCCAGCCAATTCTCCATTTTCCTTAATAGAGGCCGCAAGCATCATGCCGATATCCCGGAAGCTTTTGTCCTCCCGTTCTTGATGATAGATGCAATCACTGACACCACCCGTGAACATCAACACATCGATTCGTCCTTCCCATGATGGCTCCTTCCCCACTAAAAGAAGTTCATCTTCTTTTGTGAATGAACCAGCCAAAAACCTCGAAAGTGCCTTTGCCATTTCATTTGCGATGATTGCCCCATCACCATTCAAAGGAGAGAGCCCCTTTGATTTCAGCCATTTTCCTATTGAAGAAGCAACCTTAACCTTTGCCCCCTCCCACTCCACCAAACGGCCTCCTATATGCAGTGTGCAAGTTCCGCAAAGCATGCCAGAACGGTATACGGCAATATTCGCCGTTCCACCGCCAATGTCTATGTTCGCTACAGTCTTTCTTGTCTTGATGGAATGTTGATAGGCACCGGACCCCTTGGCGGCAATGATTCCCTCCAAATCCGGGCCGGCTGCCGCTACAAGGAATTCCCCCGCCGCTTTAGATAACCGGTATACCATTTCTTCTGCATTTTGTTTGGTTGCCGTTTCCCCAGTGATGATGACAGCCCCTGTTTGTATGTTATCGAATGTGATTCCCGCATTTTGGTATTCACTTTCCACCATTCTTTGAACAGCAGGTATATCAATTACCGTCTCTGATACAAGCGGGGTCCTGAAAATGGGACTTCGATATAGAACTTCCTTATCGGTAATTTCGATTTTTGGTACCTGTCCGCCACCCGCCACATTCCTAAGCGAAAGCTCGCTGATAACAAGTTTCGTCGTACTGGTGCCAATATCAATTCCTGCACTGATGATTCGTTCCACCTGTTCATACATTAAAATCACACCCCAGTTTTACACCACTTGGATTTCGTTGCTTTTTTCTTCCTCGCTTTTCGTTTTATATTCATTTATGCCGATAACCCCTGCTGCACGATCCTTTTCTTCTAATTCCAAAGCTTTCGGAACGGACAGCCAGTAAGCAAGACCGATTCCAATCGCTCCGGCAGATAGCTTTCCGACAATGATCGGTAATATCAAGGAGGGTTGAAAGTTGGCTGTGAATGATAAATGATCGCCTAATAGGAAGGCTGCACACACAGCGAAGGAAATGTTTATGACCTTATCCTTCGGCGGCATTTCTTTAACAAGCTTGAACATTGCTAATATATTGGCTACCGTGGCTAATATCCCTGCACTCCCAGCTTTGCTCAATCCGATTTTCCCGCCCATCGCTTCCAAAGGCTTGCCTGCATATTTTTGAATCAGGTAAATCATTGGAAAAGCACCTGCCAGCATGATCCCGATATACCCGGCCGTTTCCAGGGCACGAAACTGGTCTGCCTTATCGGCCATGATCGGATGGAAACCCCAAGCACCAAATACATTAGAAAACAGTCCGGTGAAAATTTCCACGATTGAAAACACGAGTATAAGTTTTATCGCGGCATCCAATATTTTTCCAAACCACATGAAACCTTTGATCATCAAATCCGGCAGGAAATAAAGACCTAACGCCAGCAAGACGACAAAAATAAGAAGAGGGGAAAGATTCAGGGCAATTTTCAAGTAGCTCAACGCGAATTCGTAAGTAGAATCCGCATTTGTGGAAATCACTTCGCGGATCTTCGAATTCGTTGCCACCACAAGCACGCTTGAGATAAAAGCGCCAATCGGAATCGTCAGGATTCCTGACATGACACCAAGTGCCATGTATTTATGATCACGCTTCTCCAGCATTGCAAGCCCCATTGGAATCGAGAATACAATCGTTGCCCCAGACATAAAGCCGACAATCATCGCCATGATCCAGCCTTCATATGATTCCTGCAGCTCGGCAGCTAATTGGTAACCCCCCATATCCGTTGCCAAAATCGTTGTTGCGGCGAGGGCAGGATCTGCACCGATCGCAGCGAAAATCGGGCCGCATACTGTATCGATGAACCATGATAAATAAGGAATCGAAGCCATGATACCAGCTGCCGGGATAAATATATGGCCAACGGTATGCAAACCTTCCATGAACTGTTTCCCCAAGCCCTGCTCACTGTCTTTAATCGATGCAATAGCACCGACAACGGCACACACCATAATGATATAAATAACGAATTTACCTACCATCTCCATACATATTCCCCCTGAATTCGGATTTGATTTGGCCTATCGACTTTAAAAAAGGGTATAAAAAAGACGCCTCTTATAGCCCAAATTCAGGTTTTTCGGCAGAAATGCCTGCCTACAACCAATTTGGTCCATCAAAGCGCCATTGCTTCATCTATTTACTTGTTTTTGATCATTTGCAATGATTCGTCGTGCCACCGTCTCCATGGAAAGCTGCTTATCCATGCTTAACCTTCTCAGTTTATTGTAAGCGATTTCTTCAGTTACATTCTTCCTTTTCATGATGATTCCTTTTGCCTTTTCAATGACTTTACGATTTGTGAGCGTTTCATCCAATTGAGCATTTCGTTCCTGATACTTCTTTGTATTGGCTGCTTGCAGCAAAGCTATCTCCACTGCCGGAATCAAATTCGCCTCCGTAATCGGCTTTACAAGATAACCGACGATATTCGCCCGCTTCGCCTCATCGATATATTCACGCTGGCTGAATGCGGTTAAAAGCAGGACCGGAATCTGAAAGGTATTGGATATCACATCGCTAGCCTTAAGCCCATTCATTTTTGGCATTTTGATATCCATCAAAACGAGATCCGGCTGTAATGCATGTGCCAATTCAATCGCCTTCTCGCCATTACGGGCATGTCCTACCACATCGAAGCCTGCATCCTTGAGCATGATCGTTATATCAAGCAGAACAATCGATTCATCCTCCACGACCAAAATCCTCTTGACCACTTCTCCCACCTACCTCTTGTATGGAAATCTTACAGAAGCCAGGGTACCTTCTTTAATCCGATGAATCGAAAACTCCCCATCCAAATCATTTTCCACCGTCATGCGGATGATATCCAGCCCTAAAGTTGGTTTCATTGCAGGTGAATATCCAATGCCATCGTCTCTAACTTGAATTACCAATTCAGGACCATCCTTTTGCAAGCATACGGTAATCTTCCCTTCCGTCCCTTCCTTGAAAGCATGCTTCACACAATTATGAATGAGCTCATTCACCACCAGCGCGACAGAAATGCCAATGTCGGAATCTATGGAATGAAACTCACCACCACTATATTCAATGCTTAGGCTTTGACGAGCTTGATCCTCCGTATGAACAATCATATCGCCTATTTTCCTAATAAGCTCCAGAAGATCCACATGGTCGACCTTACTGCTTGCCAAAATGATTTCGTAAACTGTCGAGATGCTTAACACCCGGTTCAGGCTGACCAATAAATGGGGCTTGATTTCTTCAGGGGCCCCTATCCTCATTTGCAGCCGAAGTAAACTGGCAACTGTCTGCAAATTATTCTTCACCCTATGATGAATTTCACGAATGGCTACTGATTTGCTAATCAGCTCTCTCTCTTTATCCCGCAGTTCAGTCAGGTCCCGGATGATGATGAACGTTTCATTGGAATTCTTATTGCCCAAGTGGAATTTCTTTATTTGGAAAATCTTTTTACCAATGTTCATTTCCTTCATTAAAATGTCCTCTTTTGAAGCAAGAACTTCGGCAAAGTCAGGAAAATAGTCGAAAATGGATACCCCTAAGACACATTCCGTCATGCACATTTCCGACACTAAGTTAATGGCAGAAGGATTCGTATAAACAAGCAGATTTTGATTATTAATCAGGAAAATGGACTCCTCGATAAATTCAGGAACTAAGGAATTCTTTTGATCTTGCCTATCAAACTGATTTGAAGCTTCAGGTTCTTCGTCTATCACCTTTTCCATGATCAAAACGGCGATGACCCGATTGGATTCCCCCTTGATGGGAACGACACTTTGCTGGACCATTGCTCCCTCTTGAGTCAATGCCCGATTCACGAACATGTCCTTTCCGGTACGCAATACATAAAATACGGCCGGTTCGAAAGCCTCATAGGCAAATTTCCCGACAACCGGATAATCATAAACCGAATTCACGGAATGCCCGCATGCCTCTGCGACGACAATGGCATGCTTCCCTTCAAGCACCGGACAATCAATAAATACATTCGCTTTATTCAAATTAGCTATCAACGATAAATTCGTTGATAGGTTTTCAAGAATTTGAATATCATTGTCCAGTAAATGAGTATGCACCTCACATAAATCGCGGACAGTCATTGTCCGTTCCATAGGCAAAACTCCAATAAACGTTTATTCATGGATATTATTATTGATTATTATAGATATCGTCCATATTTTTGTCAATATTCAAAATATTCTAATGTAATGTATTCTAACACTAGATTGTGATACTTAAAGGGATATTTTCCAAACAATAAAACTGTATCGATCCTATAGGTAGTAGGTCTGCTTCACTTTTTTGAATTCAGTTTAATTGAGTACAGGTTTTATTACTCAATTCAATCATCTGAATCGAATCTTGACAATTCATTTTTGAAATCCAATATCTTAAAAAAATATATCCAGTGTATCGGCAAAGGTGTGTCCATCTTAGAAAGGCGTAAGGAATCCTTTTTGGTTTAATTTCCGCGTTATATTTAACAGAAATTTTTGAAGGGTATTAATGAAGGACTTCGAGGCGTTTCGGGTGGTGCAATGCTAGTGGTCGTGCGGAAGCAATTGATGGAATATGGTTGTGTAATGGATACATCATTCATAACTTCGTCCAGAGGCTTCCTTTTTTGCATGTAGTGTCCATGCTTCTTATGATAGTTAGTCTTTTCTCCCCGTTAATGAAGTCAGATCACATGCATTACTCATGAATTCCACCTCTTCTGGTTATAGTAAAAAAGAAAATAACGGAGGAGGTACATTCCATGAAAAGTTCAAAGGAGTTTGTTGAAAGCATTCAAGAGCAGCAGAAAAAGGAAGAAGGCAATTTCCGCCGTCAAGGCAATGGGAATCCCGCTCAGAAATTACCGAATAAAAAACATTAATGAAGCCCTCTTCAAAAGATCCCAGCCTTAAATTCAGGCTGGGATCTTTTCAGTCTGATGCACTTTTCTTCTTCTTCATCTCTTCGATTTCATTAGAAAATGTTTCTTCTATCTCTTCTTTATTTCCATATAAAAAGAGGTTATCCCCTAATTTGATTTTATACTCATATAGCTCTTTTCTGATTTTCACTTCTCCGCTTTCAATAAATAAAATATTGATGTCGGCTCCATCTGAAATGACATCAAAGGCTTTGACATCGATGAATTGGGAGTTCTCATAAATATCGATTTCCATGACCACGTCTTCCTCTTCTAAAAACAGGACCTCCTCTATCGGGTGTTCCCATAATTCATAATGATTGTACATTTCACTTTTCATCTTATTCGATATTCTATTATTCAGGAATGGAGCTTTCACTAAAATGGTTAAAACCACCAGTATCCCTATAATGATGCTTAACTCCATCAAGCGCAGATCATCTGTAAGCAATGTACTAATCGATGAAATGATGACAGCAAGCGAGAAAGCACCAAATAAAATCAAGAACATGCTTATTTTCCTTCGAATGGGATGATCAATAATGGATTTTGACTCGTCAGTTGTAAAACCGGTACCCGTCAGCATGGAGATAACCTGAAATCTTGCCACTGTGCTTTTTAATCCAGTCAATTTCATCAAGGTAACCGATATTTCAATAACAAGAATAATGATTATAAGATAAAGCAACATAAAAAGTAAATTCAACAAAATGATCACTTCCTCATCTATGGTTTACCCAAATCCCCACAAAAGAATCGCATTCATTTTTTCAATTCCCCTTCAATATATTCAATTATTGCAAATAACTGGCATGACAAACAAAAAACGCAGTAAGATCTTGAATCCTATTGCGTTTTTTGACTAATATTCTAATCAAATGCATGTGCTTGTTTTAAATGACGAGTGGGGGAACTTCGTTTCTCATATGCTCTTCAGCAGCAGCTTTTTTAGCAGCGGTGTAAATTGCTCTGGCAATTCCGCTACGCTTGGAATCATTAGGCGTTCTTTGCCATAAATGTTTTTCATCGTCATTTCTTCACTTTCCTCGATGCCTCCATCTGCTAGAAACAGGCCGATGACTTCTATGCCTTTTTTCCTGGCTTCCGAAACAGCAAGATGTGTATCGACAATGCCATTTTGATCATAATCGGCAGCTGCCGGTTCACCATCGGAAAACACGAGCAAGAAACGGTTTTTTTCGCGTCTTTTTTCCAATTCCTTTGCGGCAACCCTGATACTGTATCCATCCCGGTTGTCTTCCTCTGGCTCAAGTTGCATGATTTTAGCTCCTGAGTTTAGATAAAGAGAATCGGAATGGGATTGGATCACATGGAAGTAGTTTGGCTGATATCCTTCTCTCACTTCATTTGCATCTTCCCAAAATCCCACGATCGAGTGGGGGATCCTTAATTTCTTCAGTACTTCATGAAACAGGACCACCCCCCTTTTCGTTTCATCCATCTTGTTATGCATGGAAGCCGAGCAATCGATAAGCAATGTGAATACGGCATCCATTTCATTTGAATCCTGGTTCTTTTTATAAAAAACCCGTGGATTCTCTTCAAATACAAGCGGCAGTAATTTCTTCGATAAACGGCCAAAAGCCAAATCTTTTCTTGGCGCGTTCTTTTTATTTTCCAGTGTTTTTTCAATTGTACTGGAGAGTTTTCTCTTAAACGGTTCGATATCCGCAACAAACTCACGGTAGCGCTTCTCTTCCGTTAGTGTTGGAATTTTTGCTTCCTTGATCACTTGGACAACGTCTTTATTTTCTTCACCAAATGGATGTTCACCGCTTTTGCCCATATTGGTTTGTTTCTTCTCCAGCGTTTCCTGCTGATTGTATTCCTTTTGTTGACTTTCCCCTGATGAACCCTGGATCGAAGCCAGTGCTTGGTCTGCATCTTCCGCTTCCCGGGCACCGCCGCCCATCAGACTTGTTTTCGTTCCCTGCTCCAATTCAAATTGAAGAAATGTCGAATTACTCTCGCCGTTCTTATTCTCCCGGTGCCAAGTCGAGAATTTTTCATCAATGAACTCACTTTTTTCTTCGTCTGCATCTTCTGTATCATCGTTCAACAGTTCATCATTTCTTGTCAGTTCATCAAATAAGGTATTTGATTTATACTTTTCCACATTTGCAATGGGGAAGATGAAATACTCATTCATCGTATCCTCGTATCCATCGTTCACACGGAAAACGATTTGCTCGCAAATCCTAGTGATATCACTGGTTTTAGTGGCTTCAAAGACGGAATGGATGAACGGTTTGAGTTTCTCCAGTTCTTCAAGCTGCCTTACATTGGCCCTTGGAAAAATCGGATCCGGCCTGTCAGATTGAAGCAGTAAATAGATGAGGCAGTATAATTCATCCAGTGCAAAACTTCTTGTGACATTCGTCGCCAACTGGCTTTCAAAATATTGTTTAAGGTAAGCTCCCCTTACCGAAAACCATTTTTTCGTGCCTGGCCTTTCTTTCTTCACCAATTCTTCCAATCTTAAATCTTCCAGTAAAGCGAATAATTGGGCTGAAAACTTCGGCAGCGAACATTCCCCAATGATGTCCTGATAATCCTTCATACTCTGGATTGTGGTATGATGCAGCGTACCTATCGTTCTAAGGAGCACGTCCGTTTTCAGTCCCGCTTCCTTCACTTCCTTATTGCCATTTTCCCAAAAGTGACTGGCTGTGACCTTATTTTCGACCAAATCAATGAAGGAGCCATAATTGTATTCGAATTCCAGCTCAGGAATGCCAGATAAAACAGTCGAGAGATCCTGCAGCTGTAAAAAAAGAGCCGTATCTATTATTGAATCATTGAACCGGATATACTTCATTTGGCATTCTCCTAGTTAGAATAATGTGTCAGCCAAGTTCTTTACAAACTCACGCTCCCGTTCCTCGTCCAACTTATCTACAATGGAACGAAGAATCGCCCGTTTCGGCGGGATCAACACACTCAGATCGCAAGCATCAAGCAAAGCCCTGATCGATGCCGCATCTTCAGCCACTTTCCCTTGATTCACGGCATTTATCAAATCACTCGACAGTTTAACGAACAATTCAATACTTCTTGGGTCCTTCAACTTTGTATTGGTTTCTATCAATCGCTTTAGCTGCTCCCCTTCGATATAAGGAACTTCAATGACGACAAACCTATTTTTTAACGCTTCATTCAGCGGCACTGTACCGACATACCCTTCGTTGATTGCAGCAATCACATTAAAGCCTTCTTTTGCCGTTATGACTTCATTCGTGAACGGATTCGTTATGGTCCTTCTGTAATCAAGCACACCATTGATAAGCGGCAGAGTTTCAGGTTTTGCCATGTTGATCTCATCTATATATAGGAAGTGACCGTGATTCATCGAATTGGTCACAGGTCCAGGTACGAATTCTATCACCTGTTTTTCCTCTTTGTAAGCCAACGTCTTGAAGCCCAGTAAGCTCTCGGCATCCAAGTCGACTGAGCAGTTGACACTGAACATCGGCTGGTTGAATAAATTCGATAATGTCTCGGCAAACTTTGTCTTTCCAGCCCCCGTCGGACCCTTCAAAAGGATATTCTTCCCCATGCTTAAGGCCGTGATGGCATCCACCATCAACTCCATCTCGGGAGGCAGATATCCGCCGCTCCTGATCAATTCCTCAAATTGAGCAGGATTCTTTTTGCTAGCTTGTAATATATTTGCTATTTCTATTGGTAATCGATTGATCATTATGTTCCTACACCCCTTTCTGAACATTTTAAGGCTCTTTCCCATTAAAAACAAACACTAAGAAAAGGAGCTGTCATCAAGACAGCTCCCAGACCGGAGTAAAGCGAGTTTGTCCTGCATTTTTCCATTCAGAAATCCGCTCCCTTTCCGCCGACTGTCTGCCAAGCCTCCTCACCGAAAGCGCCTGTGGGGTCTTGGCTAGCCAGATATTCGGCAGGGTGTCGCAAATCTCTACAATCCAACGAGGTTATAGTAAAAAACATGTAATTTAGTCCTGTTTTAAAATCATGGTTCGAGGTGCCGAACTCACTTTTGCAGACAAACTAAGGAGCTGTCATCAAGACAGCTCCTTTCAAGATTCGATGAAAGTGAATGATATCCCTTAATAGGCTTCCTTAGGGTCACCTTTCATCAGGTAAACCATATAGCCCAATACACCGCCGATGATGGCAGGAATCACCCATCCCACCCCTACACTATATAGTGGAAGGTATTGAGTGAAAAGGTCCGAAACGGCATCCATTTTAATGCCTGATGCCACTATTCCATCCATTATGCTGATGATGGCCGTTAATAATAAGCTTCCTAAATATACCTCCGATTTCCCTTTGAATAAGGAATGGAAGAACGTAAGAACAATCAAAACGATCGCCACGGGATAAAGCGCCGTTAACACAGGGACTGTAATGGAAATGAGCTTGGTCAAACCTACATTGGCAACAGCCGCACTGAAAACGGAGAAGATGACGACATATGATTTATACGATACGGCAGGCAGTATTTTATTGAAATACGTAGCACAAGCCGTTATCAAACCGATGCTTGTAGTCAGGCAAGCAGCGATTACTATCAACCCTAATAATACGGCACCAGCCGGTCCAAAAAAATGATTCGAGGCTTGAGCCAAAACGTCTCCGCCATTCCCCAGTTGACCTAGTTTTTCCACACTTGTTGCCCCCACATAAGTTATGGACGCATAAACGATCACCAACAAGGTGGCAGCTATTAAGCCGGCTTTCAGACAGTAGCCTAACACTTCTTTTCTTGATGTTATCCCTCTATCTTTGAACGCGTTGATGACAATGATCCCAAATGCAAATCCAGCCAGCGTATCCATGGTCAAATAGCCTTCTTTAAATCCCTTGAAGAAAGAATTATCTGAATAATCAGTCGCTGGTGACTGGATTTCACCCATTGGGTTAATGATGGCCACCACTATGAGAATCCCGATGAAAATCAATAATAGCGGTGTTAATATTTTTCCGACGATATCGAGCATTTTTGATGGATTGATGGATAACAAACAGGCAATTCCAAAGTATATGATCGTGAAGACCAGCAATGGTAAAAAACTGGCATCATTAGATAGGAAAGGTTTAATCCCTATTTCGTAGGATACACTTCCCGTTCTTGGAAGCGCGAAAAGCGGTCCCAAAGATAAATAAAGTACGACTGTGAAAATGATTCCGAATAACGGGTGCGCCCTGCTTGCAAGCGATTGAACATCATTTTTTCCCGAAAAACCAAAGGCCAATATTGTAATGAATGGCAGTCCAACACCAGTAATGATGAATCCTAAACTGGCCGACCATAAATTGGTCCCCGCGGATTGACCGAGCATGGCAGGAAAAATTAAGTTTCCTGCACCAAAAAACAAAGCAAAAAGCATTAATCCTGTTACAATGACAAAAGACAGCGGTGCTTTCTGTGACATATAGAACCCTCCATTGTTTTGTGATGATCTTAATGAAGAAAAGAGTTGTCCATCTATTTCCGGTAAAAAAAGTGACATGAACTTCGAACCATTCTACTTATCTGTTAAAATGGACCTTCATGAAACTATGAATCATCCATAACTCTCCTTACTATAAAATCCGGCGGAACGTTTGTCAAAGCTATCTCATTCATTATTCGGAAAAATCTTTCTTTTCTTACTTCTTTTCAAGAAAACGAGTGAGGCATTAGATTCAACAGAAAAGTTGAGTAAAAAGTACTGCAATTTATTTTGCAAAAAAATGTTTTAATATTCAGATATTTATCTAAACTATATAAAAAAAGAAACAGGAGGAGTACACATGAATACTGAAAAAGAAAAGATGGTGAGCGGGAAACCTTACATGGCCGCTGATCCGGAATTAATCAGAGACAGGGAAAATGCCAGAAAATTGACCCGGTTATACAATCAGACTACGGAAAGCCAAGGGGATGAACGGAGTGCATTGCTGAAGCGGCTTTTAGGTTCCTCTGGGCTAAATGTATATATTGAACCCACTTTCCGTTGTGACTATGGATACAACATTTCTGTCGGGGAAAACTTTTATGCTAATTTTGATTGTGTCATTTTGGATGTTTGTGAAGTGAAAATTGGCAGGGATTGCATGTTGGCTCCCGGCGTGCATATCTATACAGCCACACATCCGCTGGATCCCTTTGAACGCAGTTCTGGAGTGGAATACGGAAAGCCGGTTACGATAGGGGATCATGTATGGATTGGCGGAAGGGCCATCATCAATCCTGGCGTTACAATAGGGAGTCATTCCGTCGTCGCCTCAGGTGCCGTCGTAACAAAGGATGTTCCTGAAGGCGTTGTCGTCGGTGGAAACCCAGCGAAGGTCATCAAGCATATTGAAGGAATTAAATAAGCAGAGCCCACTCCGCCTGAGTGGCTCTGCCTCCTTTTTTCGTTAAATTTTCCTCAATGCCTCCGCGATTGCAGTATCGCCAGAGATTAAATCAAAAGAACGCTTGTAGGTATTTTCCTCAGTCAATGACGCAAGAATCGTTCGGGCCACATCTTCACGGGCAATCGAACCTCTTTCCAATTCCTCGGCGGCTGTCACTTTTCCCGTTCCCGGTTCATTCACCAGACCGCCAGGCCGAATGATCGTATAATTTAAATCGCTTTGTAGCAATGCCCTATCTGCATAGTGCTTGGCCACATAATACGGTTTGATCGCTTCATTCCAATTTTCGCGATTATTGGCCTGAAAAGCACTCACCATAATGAATCGGTCGATTCCCAAGCTTTCTGCCGCTTCAATCGTTTTAACTGCACCATCCAGATCAATCAACAGCGTTTGATCAGCACCGGTGCTTCCTCCGGACCCTGCAGTAAACACGATGGCATCACAGCCTTTTGCCGCATTCACAATCTCATCCACTGTTCCAGTTAAACTGACGACTGCAGATTCAATTCCTTTTTTCTCTAAATGCTCACTTTGTTCCTCTTTGCGAACCATTGCCCGTACACTATGATCGGGGCTTTCTTTTAATAAATCTACAAGATGTTTACCGATCTGCCCATTTGCCCCAACTACGAATACTTTCATAAAGTCAGCTCCCATAATGGTTAGTTTGGTTTCCTTTCAAATTATTTCATGGACTCAAAACATTATCAAACAATCAGCCCGCCGATTCAGCTTTAACATTGGAAAAAGTTTGGCAACCACCCTTATCTATTTTATAATAAGAACAATACGTGTTCATCAGAAACACAAAGGGGAGGTGTAAAGATGGCAATACGAATGTTAATGCCACCTTCTGCAGCATCTCATGCAAAGCCTAGTATTGGAGGCGATACTTTGCATGGGGTTGAATTAATCTAAATTTAATCGCCCGCCTTATCATTTCTAATATTCGGCTTTGCACCTTATTTCATTCTTAAAAAAGAATAAGGGGCTGGCAGAAATGAGATATGTAAAAGCAACGGCCGTTTTGCCTGAAAAGCTGATCGTTGAAATTCAAAAATATGTGCAAGGTGAAACCATATATATCCCTAAACCTGAAAAGGCACATCACAAATGGGGAACCCGTTCGGGATCAAGGGAAATGATCGATGACCGAAATGCCTCTATAAAATATGCATTCAAACACGGGCATTCCATCCATCAATTAGCCGAGGAACATTTTCTCTCCGAGGAAACCATCAAGAAAATCGTTTATTCTAAATAGAATTGCAGGAGTAGCACTGATAATGATATCAGTGCTATTCGTATGCCGAGTACGTTTCTTAGTCGTTTTCCCCCTTTTAAAGCAGATGCGATTTCTGTAAAGTAAAGAGAAACGGTACACTGTGGCAAGTATTGAGCAACAGAAACAGGAGTGAAGAAAATGGAACCTTTTATCAGGAGCGAGCAGTACAACTTCATAAAATCCCAAACGAAGATTCTCATAAATGGACACGCGACTGCCAACGATAAGGATGTGATCAACACCCTGAAAACAGTCGCCAAAGAACGAGTTCTAGGCTTATTCAGTGACTTGAGCGAAGAGCAACAACAACTGCTGGATCCAGTAGATACCATCAAGGATCCCGCCCATGCCGAAGCCTTTCTTTTACAGGTAAAGCCATTTGTGATCCCCTTTAAAGAAGTAACCGAAAAAACGATAAAAAAATTATTTCCGAAAGCAAAGAAATTGAAAGCCCCTTTGTTGGAAAACATCGATTTGAGAGAGATTACCTACTTGGGATGGGATGATCTCGGATCCGGAAAGAAATACATCATTGCACCCCATCATAATAAACTCACCGGATTGCACGGAACCATTAAACCTGCCAACAAAAAAGGGATCTGTGCCATATGCAGCCGCTTTGAAGAAGTAGGGATGTTCATGTCTGAAACAAAAGGAACCGTCCAAGGTACTTTCATTAAAAAAGGGAATTATATTTGTCTGGACAGTATGAAATGCAACCAGAACATAAGCAATTTGGATAAAATGACCGACCTATTCGAGCGGCTGAAATAATCCGGAAAAGCAATCCTTCATTTGCGAAGGATTGCTTTTTGTCCTTGTTAAAAAATGCTCATTTTGTCCTGCCTATGGAAATTTAAGTATGATTGAAGCGATACATGAAAGAAGGAATGATAGATTGAAAAGCAAAATGATCAGTTGTTTGAAGATCAAAAAACATTAACCAGGTTTTAAGTTATATCCAAGATGGCATCGCAGCGGGAGATCAAATGGATTTCCTTCATTTTGTGAACAACTTCGATTTCTATTGTTTAAGCGGCAGTTATCATCCTCCTGCAATCGAAGAATACTTTAATAAAATGGTACAGCCCTATGTTGAAAATAAAATCTCCTTCCGATCATGAGCACATGTGGAATGGGCAACCCTATGAAGAGCCGCTGCACATCATAGAGGAATTTGAGAGAACAGTAGATGAAGCTGTAAATCAGCTGTCGTTTCCATTAATTTGTGCGTACAAAAGTGAGAGGATGCCAGACACCTCAAAACCATATTGTTGGAAACACATCCCCATTTTCTAAAAGACGATGACATCATCGTCTGTGAACAATACTTGCCAGCTAGTTTTAAATCATAATAAATAACACGCTTAGGAATCTCCTAAACGTGTTGTTTTCCGTTACATGATTGATAATTTTTGAGTTCGTTACTTTTTGAGTTTTGGCGTTTTACTCGTGAATTCGGGGCATTTACTCGTGAGTTTCGGCGTTTTACTCGTGAATTCGGGGCATTTACTCGTGAGTTTCGGCGTTTTACTCGTGAGTTTCCACCATTTACTCGTGAGTTTTGGCGTTTCACTCGTGAATTCGGTTGTTTTACTCGTGTGTACCACATCCCCACACAAATAAAGAAGCACCATAATGGCACTTCCTTTTTTTGCTTTTAAGGCAATACCGATGCTCCCATCAAGTAGCGGTCTACTTCTCTCGCTACTTCACGGCCTTCATTGATTGCCCAAACGATGAGGCTTTGCCCTCTCCTTGCATCTCCGGCAGCGAAGACTCCTTCGACATTTGTTCTGTAATCGCCATAAACGGCATCAATTTTTTGATTGATTGTTTCTACGCCAAATTGAGTTAATAGCGGCATTTCCGTTCCTTCAAATCCGATTGCGATGAAAACGAATTGTGCAGGCCATACTTTTTCAGTTCCTGGAACTTCCCTGAAAATGTACATTCCGTCATCGCCTTTGATTTTTTCCATTGAGATTGTGTGCAATTCTTTCACGTTGCCATTTTCATCGGCTACAATCTTCTTTGTTTGGATTGAGTATTGACGCGGATCTGCACCGAATTTCGCTTCCGCTTCCTCATATGCATAATCAAGGGAAAACACATTCGGGTAGGCTGGCCACATATTATCGGATGTACGGACCGTCGGAAGGATTGGATGCTTCCCGAATTGTACGACGCTCTTACATTCTTGACGAAGGGCAGTTGCGACACAGTCAGCTCCTGTATCCCCGCCGCCGATGACGATGACGTCCTTCCCCTTTGTGTCTATGAACTTGCCGTCTTCAAAATTGGAGTCCAGCAGGCTTTTAGTCGAAGTCGTCAAGTAATCCATCGCAAGGTGAATGCCTGCTGCCTCGCGTCCTTCAATTACAAGGTCACGCTGCTTTTGGGCACCTGTGCAAAGGATGACTGCATCATATTGATCTTGCAGTTCTTCGGCTGAAATATCTTTGCCCACTTCTGTATTGGTAATGAAATCGATGCCTTCCTGGGTCAATAATTTGATCCGGCGTGCAACGACATCTTTTTCAAGCTTCATGTTCGGGATACCGTATGTCAACAGCCCGCCTGCACGGTCTGAACGCTCATAAACCGTGACCGAATGACCTGCTTGATTCAACTGGTCGGCACTTGCCAATCCTGCCGGGCCTGAACCGATGATGGCAATTTTCTTGCCGGTCCTGCTTTCAGGGATGCGAGGCGTGATCCAGCCATTTTCAAATCCTTTATCGATGATGGTCCGTTCAATGTTCTTAATGGTAACGGCAGGATCGCTTATCGCCACCGTACAAGACCCTTCACAAGGGGCCGGGCAGACGCGCCCGGTGAATTCAGGGAAATTATTTGTTTTCGATAAACGGTCCAATGCTTCTTTCCATCTGCCGCGGTACACCAAATCATTCCACTCCGGAATCAGATTATGAATCGGACAGCCCGTTGTGACCCGGTTCAATTCCATGCCCATATGGCAGAAAGGGGTGGCGCAGTCCATACACCGCGCTCCCTGTTTACTTAACTTTTCATCAGAGAAAGGAGCTGTATACTCTCTCCAGTCGTTTAAACGAGTGAGAGGATTCCGGTCTTTTGGTTTTTCTCTCGGATAATCCATAAATCCTGTTGCTTTTCCCATCTTTCTCTCCCCTTCCTTACTGCATCACAGCTTGTTTAGTGATTTTTTTATCTTGAACGGCATTTGCTTGAAATGCACTCATGATCGCTTCTTCATCCGTCAGCCCTGCATGCTTTTGCTCATTGATGCTTTTGATCATCCGTTTGTAATCCTTCGGAATGACTTTTACGAATTTCTTAGCGAAATCCTCCCAGTTCTCCAGTACATACGATGCTTTGGCACTTTCTGTATAATGAAGGTGGCTGTAAAGCATCTCTTTTACCTCGTTTGCATCATCCATATGATCAAGTGTCTCGAATTCTATCATTTCACCATTGCATAATGACTTGAATTCTTCTGCGTCATCAGCCAGTACATATGCGATGCCGCCTGACATGCCTGCCGCAAAGTTTTTCCCGACGCCGCCAAGAATGACCACGCGCCCGCCTGTCATATACTCACAGCCATGGTCTCCAATTCCTTCAACAACAACATTGACTCCACTGTTCCGTACCGCAAATCGTTCTCCCGCACGGCCATTAATGTAGGCCTCGCCGCTTGTTGCACCGTATAAGGCGATATTTCCGGCAATTACATTGTCCCCGGCCTCGATCTGATTGCCAGAAGGTGCCGTGACAATGATTTTTCCGCCAGATAAGCCTTTCCCAACATAATCATTGACATCCCCTGTCAAATACATGGACATCCCTTTTGGAATGAATGCACCGAAGCTCTGGCCCGCCGATCCTGTAAAACGAAGTGTGATCGTATCTTCAGGCAACCCTTCTTCACCATAGCGTTTGGATACTTCACTGCCGACAATCGTTCCGACCACACGGTTCACGTTTGTAATCGGGAAGCTGGCATCCACCTGGGTTTGATCATTTAAAGCAGGCTCAACAACAGGTAAAATCTCACGGATATCCAAGGATTCTTCTATTTTATGGTTTTGAGGAAGTTGATACGTACGTATCCCTTCCGGTTGGAAAAGTAGTGTCGTCAAGTCCAGATGCTTCGCTTTCCAATGGTTTTGTGCCCGCTCGCTCACTTGTAAAACGTCAGTGCGGCCGACCATTTCTTCCACTGTTCTAAAACCAAGTTCAGCCATCGTCTCCCGAACTTCCTCGGCGATGAAGCGCATGAAATTCACGACATGATCCGGATCTCCTGTGAATTTGCTGCGAAGCTCAGGGTTTTGAGTAGCTACCCCGACAGGACATGTATCCAAATGGCAAGCACGCATCATGACACAGCCAAGAACCACAAGCGGTGCTGTAGCAAAGCCGAATTCTTCCGCTCCAAGGATAGCTGCCATGACCACATCGCGTCCCGTCATTAATTTCCCATCCGTTTCAAGGACTACACGGCTGCGAAGGCCATTCAGCATCAATGTTTGGTGTGCTTCGGCAAGGCCCAGCTCCCAAGGAAGACCAGTATGTTTGATACTAGTTTTTGGTGATGCACCCGTACCGCCATCATACCCGCTGATAACGATGACATCTGCGGCACCTTTAGCCACACCGGCTGCAATCGTGCCTACACCTGCTTTTGACACAAGCTTGACGCTGATCCTGGCATCACGGTTCGCATTTTTCAAATCATGGATCAGCTGTGCCAGATCTTCAATTGAGTAGATATCATGATGCGGAGGCGGTGAAATAAGGCCTACTCCCGGTGTGGAACCCCGGACCTCTGCGACCCAAGGGTATACTTTGTTTCCAGGCAGCTGGCCGCCTTCACCCGGCTTTGCACCTTGCGCCATTTTGATTTGAAGCTCATCGGCATTAACAAGGTAATGGCTTTTCACTCCAAAACGACCGGACGCAATTTGTTTAATTCCGCTGCGGCGGTCATCGCCATTTTCATCCAATTGGTAACGGCTAGGGTGTTCCCCGCCTTCACCGCTATTGCTTTTTCCGCCTAAACGGTTCATCGCAATCGCTAATGTTTCATGCGCTTCCTGACTCAATGAACCGAATGACATCGCGCCCGTTTTGAATCGGCTGACGATGGATTCCACGGATTCCACTTCATCTATAGAAATACTTTGGCGTTTTTGATCGAACGAGAATAAATTCCGTAAAAATCCGAGTCTCTCTTCATTCGCCAAGTTTGAATATTGCTTAAATAAATTATAATCGCCTTTCCGGCAGGCCCATTGCAGTGTATGGATCGTTTTCGGATTGAAAGCATGATGTTCCCCTGTTTTTCTCCATTGAAAATCACTTCCGCTTTCAAGAGTTTCGTCAAGGGAATCAGCTGCAGCTTTTCTATGACGAATCAACGCTTCATCTGCGATCGTTTCCAAATCGATCCCACTAAGTTGCGATGCCGTACCGCTGAAATAGCGTTCAATCACATCAGCACCGATTCCGACCGCTTCGAAAATTTGCGCTCCGCGATAACTTTGAATTGTTGAAATCCCCATTTTCGACATCACTTTTACGATGCCTTCCGTCAACGAGCGTACATATTTCCTCACCGTTTCTTCGTAGCTGATGGCCAAACTTTCTTCCAATACCGCCTGCTTATATGTTTCATAAGCAAGGTACGGGTAAATCGCATCCACTCCATACCCGATAAGGGACGCATAATGATGGACCTCCCTGGCTTCCCCCGATTCAACGATAATGCTCACTTTCGTACGGTTCCCATGACGGATCAGCTCCTGATGAAGGGCGCTCGCAGCCAGCAGGGAAGGAATCGCGGCCTTTTCCTTGCTCATATCCTTGTCTGATAAAATCAAAAGGCTGATACCATCAGCGATCGCTTGTTCCGCTTCACGGCAGATGCGATCAAGTCCGCTCTCTAAATCTTCTGAAAATAAAGTGTGAATGACTTTGCTCCTGAATTCAGGATAGGCATTTTCTTTCAACTGCTGCATTTGACCTGGCGTCAAAACAGGTGAATCCAATTGAATGCGGCGGCTGTTCGTTTCATCCGGTTTCAGCAAATCTCCTTCCGCACCGAGGAATGTCATTGTTGACGTGACAATCTGTTCACGAAGCGAATCGATTGGCGGATTGGTTACCTGTGCAAAGGATTGCTTGAAATAGTTGAATAGCGATTGCGGGCGATCTGATAAGACCGCTAACGGAATGTCATTCCCCATGCTGCCCAGCGGATCTTTGCCTTCGTTAATGACCGGCAGTAAATATTTTTGGACATCTTCATATGTGTATCCAAACGCTTTTTGCCTGAATAGTAAATCACTCAATGGCTCCCCTTCGAGCACAGGTTCTTCGTCACTTAATTGAACAAGCTGTTCGTCCAGCCATTGCTGGTATGGATTTTCCTGAGCCATTTCCGACTTGATCTCTTCATCGGAAACAATACGGCCTTCCTCTAAATCTATTAAAAGCATTCTGCCTGGGCTTAAACGATCTTTATATAATACATTCTCAGGCTCCACATCGATCACGCCGACTTCAGAGGAGAAAATGATGTAATCATCTTTTGTTACATAATACCTTGCCGGCCTTAAACCATTTCGATCCAGGATGGCACCGATTTGCTTGCCATTCGTAAAGGATATGGCCGTCGGTCCATCCCAGGGCTCCATGAGCATGCTATGATATTCGTAAAATGCCTTCTTTTCCTTTGTCATATGCGGATTTTCCGTCCACGGTTCAGGAATGAGCATCATCGCCGCATGTGCCGGTTTACGCCCGGCAAGCACGAAGAATTCAAGTGCATTATCAAGAATCGAGGAATCACTGCCGTCTATATCCAGAATTGGCAGGACCTTTTGCAGGTCATCCCCGAAAGCTTCCGAAACAAACTGCTGCTCACGCGCTTTCATCCAATTCACATTACCTCTAAGCGTATTGATTTCGCCATTATGGATCAGATAACGGTTTGGATGTGCCCGTTCCCAACTAGGAAAAGTATTCGTACTGAAGCGGGAATGCACTAAAGCGAAAGCCGAAACGAAGGACTCCTGTTGAAGGTCAAGATAAAAAGCATCCACCTGCTCTGGCGTCAACAATCCTTTGTAAACGATCGTAGCACTTGAAAGGCTGGCAAAATAAAAGCGATTGCCGCGTTCACGAGCCCAGTTTTCAGCTTGTTTTCTGATAATGAACAATTTACGCTCAAAAGCTAAATCATCAGTCATCCCTTCACTTGCCCCGATGAATACTTGGCGAATCGTCGGACATGTCTCCTTGCCGACCTCCCCGATTTTCGTTGCATCAACAGGAACCGTTCTCCAGCCTAATAACGTTTGACCCTCTTGTTCGATAAATGCATTCAAACGAGCTTCGATTTCATTCCGTTCATCATCATTGTTAGAGAAAAAGAGCATGCCTACACCATAGCGTCCTTTTGCCGGCAAATTCATTTCCGGGCATGCCAGCCTGAAATATTCATCAGGAATCTGCACCATTAATCCTGCGCCATCTCCTGTAAGGGGATCGCTGCCTTGTCCGCCGCGATGATCTAGTTGGCACAGCATATTCAGTCCTTGTTTGACGATGTCATGTGTAGCAAGCCCTTTTAAATGAGCGTATAAACCGATCCCACATGCATCATGTTCAAATTCAGGATGGTAGAGCCCTTGTGCTTTTGGTATTTGATTGTATGTCATATTAATCGCCCCCATCGTATTCTTACACCGTTATGTCACTTACATTTATTCTAGGTTTTCAAATCGATATAAACAATATATAATTCTAGTAGAATCTATCTCAATTTGAGATGAATGGCAGGAGGATGAATAAATGGAACTACGACAATTACGTTATTTTGTTGAAGTCGCCGAGAGGGAACACGTCTCAGAAGCCGCAGAACACCTGCATATCGCACAATCAGCAATCAGCCGGCAAATCTCCAGACTGGAAGATGAGCTTGGCGTACTTTTATTCGAGAAAATCGGCCGGAATATCCAGTTAACCCCAATTGGCAAGATTTTCTTGAACCATGCCAAAACGGCGATACAGGCGATTGAATATGCCAAATATCAAATTGAGGAGTTTTTGGACCCTGAACACGGAAGCATTAAAATCGGGTTCCCGACCAGCCTTTCCACCCATTTACTGCCTACCGTCATTTCCGCTTTTAAAGATGAGCAGCCGAATATCGGCTTCCACTTAAGACAGGGATCTTATTCCTCTTTAAAAGAGGCTGTCAAAAATCGCGAAATCGGATTAGCCTTCCTTGGACCGATCCCGACAGATGATCCGGATATCGAAGGTCATATCCTGTTCACGGAAAACATATCCGCTTTACTGCCCATCACTCACCCATTAGCTGAAAAGAAAAGTCTGCGTCTTAGTGACTTACGAAATGACCCCTTCGTCTTGTTTCCAAAGGGATACATCTTTCACACTATTGCTCTTGAAGCGTGCAAAGCCGCCGGTTTCGCACCGAACATCGCCTCGGAAGGTGAAGACATGGATTCCATAAAAGGGCTCGTTTCTGCCGGAATCGGAGTCAGCCTGCTCCCTGACAGTACCTTTTATGAAGTCACTCCAAGACTGACCGTTAAAATTCCGATCGATACACCCGAAGTAAAACGGACGGTCGGCATCATCACTCCTAAAAACAGGGACTTGGCTCCATCAGAAAAACTTTTTTACCAATTTGCCAAAAAGTTCTTCTCTGTTCTCGAGCAATATCAATAAAACATGGCGATCCTACTAAACGGTAAATGGGAATCGTAGATGGGACAGCTCTTCCCATGAATATTTCACTAGACAACTTGCCTGTAGCCCACTGGACGAATAATTTATCAAGATTATTCGTTCAGGAGGAATTTACATGCAACCCACCTATTCACATCTTGCTTGGCATGAAACACTCGAGCTTCATGAGTTGGTTGCCGCCCAGTCCAATGCCTTTATGAAATTTAAAAAAGCTTATCCAAAATAAAAGACCCGATTCTAAAAACGATTTATAAGCAAACGATCGATACCCTTACCCAAAACATCATGGAGCTGCTGCAATTTTACCCATTGACGCCTAAAGCGCCCCGGGATGACGATGTATCAAGGGATGATGCATCGGCAGCTGCCGCCGGGGAATTGCTGGGCTTTGCCAAATCATCGATTAAAAGTTATGCAGGTGCCATTACGGAAACAGCCGCCCCTTCCCTTCGAAAAGTATTTAAGAAACATTTAAATGGAGCCATCGATACCCATGCCAAGATTTTCAACTACCTTTATGAAAGAAACCTCTATCCTGCTTACGACTTGAACCAATTGCTCCAAAATGACGTCGATGTTGCCAATAAGGCTCTTTCCCAACCATTGTAAATGCAAAAAAGGCAAGCATACCGATTGCTTGCCTTTTTGCCGCGTTCCGATTCCGTTTCTTTTATAGAATGTTATAATATTTAAGAATTGGTTTTAATTAGGTAATAGTATACAAGAGGTGAAAAACATGAGAAAGATCTTTTTATCCATCATCCTATCCCTGCTCTCATTTTCTTTAGTCGCATGTAAGGCAGATGATCCAAAATCCGAAAATAACCTTTCAGTTCCTGAGCTGACAGCAAGGGAAAAGGCCATCCTGGAGAATTCAAGTGAACATTCCTTCCTTATCAATTTCAGTGTTGATGATACATACAAGGAGATGTCAGTTTGGGTTGAAAAATATGAATTCGGCAAACTGGTCGAAGAGGAAAAAGGCCGCATGACAACTGGGGTTGATAAGAATGGAACGATCATCTTCACCACATCCAAAACGGATGCTGACCAAAAACGATCGATGTTCAACATCAGCATTCAAAGCGATGATGGTTCGGATACAGTTACTTATCCTGAAACCATTGATGAAATGGATTCCAGCGTATGGGGCAGTATTGGCAAACTCAAAATAAACAGCACAAACAAGCTTGCATTGGCGAGTATATGTTACTCAAGCGGTAATAAAGGCATACATTCACTTTCCACTGATTTTTATGGAGATAGTGATGGACATATGGACGAGTTGAAGGAATACGATGTTGTCTACCTCCTCAGAAGTGAATTCACTAAATGAGCTGACAAATGCAGAGGCAAGATTGTTTTAGCACGATACTATTGCAAAAGTGGATCCTTCAACTATATGACTTCGAGAAAATAAATGGGGCAGTTGAAGAATCAAAAAAAGGGTTGTCATCTAATGGGCTAAGATGAAAAAGCCCCATTAGATGACTGATTTTGCTCATACGATAGATGTGTAAGCCCAAATTACGGGTATGGAAGATTTTAATGTAGTAAATTCTTCTACATATTAAAAAGGGGTTGAAGGAAGAGAGATTTGGGTGTAATCTTTTAAAATAATAAAACGGAAAGAAGATCATTAATTTGAAGAAAATCATCCTCCTCTTTGCAGCAGTAGTCATTGCGAGCTCTCTCGGACATCAAATAACCGGCGGATATAATGACCCTCGTAAATCCCGCCCTAGGTATATACATTTGAAATAAGGAATCCGCTTTTGAGCTTGATTCCTTATCATTTTGGAAGTCAATGAATATTATCATTTTTAAGAAACGTTCATGGAATTTGAACCTGTGCAAACTTATCACCCATTTAATCTAGGTATTAAATCCCCTTAAATTACTTCCTTTCCTCATTATTTTTCACTCATTTGATATATATCCATCTTTTCCTATTTTATCGATAGATACGTTATGCCCATTTTTTAGTTCAATTTCGATTGGCTTTTTTATATTTTCATCAATTTTACATCGACAGTTTGCAAATTTTCGGTTTTAGAGTTCATCTCTATGAGGTATCCGGTTTTTCAATTATAGCTTTGGTGACACTTCAATGTTGTGTCAACCCCACATTCTGGTTTCAATGTAAAACCGTCCTGATTTTTAAAGTCAGGAGGGATACCGATCCGATTATTCAATAAATTACTTTCTGATTCTACTTGAAAATGAATCTCACGTCCAACCTCGGTAAATATGTGATCATTTTCAATCAAGGTGTTGGTCAAGGTCAATGGCAGGGTTGTGTAGTCATTATTAAAGTTCCCATTATTATGAGAGCCGCGTATGCCAATTCCAGCTTGGATATAGTTATTTTCGGATTTTTTGACATGTTGAATTTTGTTTCTATGTAGTTTCGTGAACTTGTTGGAACTAAGAAACACAATCCCGTTGTTGAAACTGTTTTCAATGGTATTGTCTTCAATGATTGCATTTTTTGTCACGTGGATACTGATGCCTCCTTGTGTCTCGACGGTGGTTCGGACATCGCTTACGTAATTATCCTTAATCACAACCGAATCCAAGAATCCCATCTCCATTTTGGTCAGGTCCGTAAATTGCGTTCCGTTAACGGTGATGCCCCGTTCTGTAATCGTGTCATTTTTTTCTATATCGTAAACATCATAATCATCCTGGATGCCCATTCTATGACTGTTAATCCGATTCCCTGAAATCGTAATGTTTCGAGGCGGATAGGCGGAGACCTTCCCACCATTATAATCCATTCCTCCAACAACAATAGGGAAACGTGTATTTAAAATGACATTGTTCGTGAAGGATACGTTTTGTCCCGAGTGTGTGTCGATTCCCTCCCATGTCGGGTTGTTGGCGACCACGTTCTGATCTACCACAATGTTGTTGCTTGGC
This sequence comes from Peribacillus sp. NPDC058075, assembly GCF_042885195.1. Taxonomy (NCBI): domain Bacteria; kingdom Bacillati; phylum Bacillota; class Bacilli; order Caryophanales; family Bacillaceae; genus Peribacillus; species Peribacillus sp. NPDC058075. The sequence continues at coordinate 120,217 of NZ_JBHVSL010000005.1, forward strand.
GGGAACTTTGCTTGTGCATTGGCATCATCTTTGGTATTTACTTTCCTATGGCTAAAGGCCATGCCATAGCTTTGCTGGGAACTTGCCACCTTTACTCCCGGCCAAATATCACTAACCTTAGTATCCTTTACGGTCACGTTATTCGCTGAGACGCCGCCAATGCCCGCATATCCAATATCCGTAATGTTCATGTTTTTTTTATAAACGGTATCGGATCCTTTGATGGTTACCCCATCCACATGCTCTAAATAGATGCCATACCCTTCATATCCGATAATTTGAACATCCTCAATAATGATATTTTTTATCCGTTTCGCATCACCATCTCTATCAGTTGTCGGGTATGTACTGACTAAGTTATCCGTTGATTTCGTTTGATCAATAGCGGTAACCTGGATCCCTCTATGCTGAGATACATAATACTTCCTTGGTTCTCCTGTTACGGTATCTTCTGTTTTTCGTTTTCCATCCAGAATAAGATTATTGATGCCCACCTGACTTTCCAGTATTTTAATGGTAACAGGTTCACTTCTTGATTCAGTACAGATTGTCGTGACAGACTTTCCATTCTCCATGGTTCCTTCCAATGTAACTCCAGATCTCATCACAAGAAAGGCACTTGCCGTGAAATGTCCTTTTGATAAGAGAACGGTCCCCCGTTTTCCGGTTGCCCCATCCTTCGGAAATTTTGAAACGCTTAGAATGGCATTATTAACAGCAACTCTTACTGATGACGTCGTAGAGTTGGGTGCTAATGTTGACGTTTCCATAAGCGTATTATTGTTGTCGAATTGTTGGATTGTCGTTCCTGTTGTTGTTTCACAAACCGGATTTGCCGCGGATGTCATGGATGGGAGCGAAACGAAAACGGCCGTAAACAGAATGAATATTACTATACTTCTACATACTTTCATTTGAAAACTCCCATGCAAGTTATAATTCCTTGATAATTGAAAACGTTGAATGCTTTCCCCTGAGACGTTCATTCATGATGCCAATCGAGTGCCAGTATACATTCTTCAATTGATGTGTTCTCTTTAAATACAAGTAATGCTTTTTCTTAGGTCTTCATCAGCCACAGCTTTAAGCAAAGTTATGTAATTATGTAAAGCAAACGCCAAATAAGAACTTACCAGCCACACATCATTGCTATCTCTGTAAGAATCGTTGCCATTGTTTTTTCTTGCATTTTCATTCTCTCCTCTCCTTTTCTCTAATAAAGATTTATAGTACAAGAAAAAAGCGTACGTTCTATTTCAGAATTAAAACGCGAAACTCCAGATCTGAAATCATGCAATGACAACGCACAGGCAAAAGAACACGCCCATGGCAAAAACACCGCTCATTATCGAGCGGTGTTTCCATTCGTTTTCTCACAAAAAAGACCGTTTAACATGTAGTTAAACGGCCTTCACTGCTATTTAGATTTTTTTACGGTTACTTTTGTTGCTTTTCCTGTATTGCCCGCTTTATCTTTTGCTGAGACGTATAATGCTGACCCTGCTTTTTTCTTGCTGATTTTGATGGAGAAGTTCCCTTTACCATCAGCTTTTGCTGTTCCGATGTTTTTATTGCTGTACTTCACGGTAACGGTTGAACCGATTTCCGCTTTACCTGTTACTTTTGTTGCTTTATCGTTTACTTCATTCACTTTCGGTGTACCTGGAGCGGTTTTATCTTTAACCGTTACTTTTGCTGCTTTCCCTGTATTGCCTGCTTTGTCTTTTGCTGAGACGTATAATGCGGACCCTGCTTTTTTCTTGCTGATCTTGATGGAGAAGTTCCCCTTACTATCAGCTTTTGCCGTTCCGATGTTTTTATTGCTGTGCTTCACGGTAACGGTTGAACCGATTTCCGCTTTACCTGTTACTGTAGTAGCTTTATCGCTTACTTCATTCACTTTCGGTGCATCCGGAGCGGTTTTATCGAGAACAGTCACGGTTGCCGCCTTGCTTTCACGTTTTGCTAAGTCTGTAGCTGTGACTGACAGTTTAGTGCCAGCCTTTTGCTTGCTGATTTTCACTTTGAAATTCCCTTTGCTGTCCGTGTTACCTGAACCAATCACTTTTTTTGCGCTATTTTTGATCGTGATTTTCATGTCCGCTTGTGATTGACCCGTTACATACGTATCTTTGTCACTTAAAGCTTTTACAGTCGGCTTGTTAGGGGTTGCACCCTTATTCACGAATACTTTGATAGAAGATACTGCTAGTTTGGAAGAATCAGAGATATTCACAGTAAGCTGCTGCTCTGCTTTTTGAACCGGAATAGTAACAGTGAACGTTCCATTAGCTGCCGCCGTTCCTTTACCAAGCGTTTTGTTTCCGCTTTTCACTTCGATTACTGAACCTTTTTTAGCTGAACCAGTCAGTTTTGTTTGCGTATCCATCACTAGATTGACTTTAGCTTGTAAATCCACTGCACTAAGTGCACTGTACGCATTCAATCTTCCGTATCCTGATACTAAATCTTTACCGACAGGAAGTTCTTCTTCCGGTATGATGATTTCCCCATCTTCCGGTTCATAGTCCTCATAAGGATCTACATTATCTTCTTCTTCAAAAGCGACATATTCCGATGTCTCATGAAGGATTCCCCTTACTTCATTCACTTTCAACCCAGGGTTTCCGGATAATAACAAGGCTGTAGCTGCCGCAACATGCGGAGCTGCCATTGATGTACCATCCATGTAGGTAACATTCCCATTAGGCACAAGGCTCGGGATGGCTGTCCCTGGAGCGACCAAGTCCAACTTCGATCCATAATTGGAATAATCGGATACTAAATCAAGGGCATTGGTTGCACCGACGGAAATGGCGTATTTTGATGATGCAGGATAAGAAAGATCTCCCATCCCATCATTACCGCTTGCTACGACAACCATTACATTCTTGGCAGCCGCATGTTTCAAGGCATATTCAATCGTCCTGCTATATTCTCCGCCCAAGCTAAGGTTTATGACCTTTGCACCATGATCCACGGCATATTTAATGCCTAATGCAATTTTCTCATTGTCTCCATACCCTGAAGAATCCAAGACCTTCACAGGCATGATTTTAGCTACTGGATTGATTCCTTGCATGGAATAACCATTATCTGCTTTGGCAGCAATGATACCTGATACATGCGTACCATGACCATTGTCATCAATTGCTTTTTCTTTCTTATCGATGAAATTCTTACCTGACTCCATTTCAACGACACTTTGTAGATCCGCCAGTGAATCATCGACACCTGTGTCGATAACCGCTACCAACGTATCTTTTAAATTACGTTTCTTAATAAGGTTCTGCAGTTTTTCGTTATCGATGTCCGCTCCCTTAATGCCTTCTTCCCCGCCGGCGTTATTTAAAGACCATTGATACGGAGATTGAATGTCGGCAGAAAGTGCTTTGTACGTTTTTACCGCTTCGATATACTCCACTTCCGGAAGCTTTTCGATACTGGATAGAGCAGCAGTGCTCATTTTAGCTTGGTTCTTTAACTCTACAACATACATATCATCATACAGAACCTCTTGTTGCTTAGGTGCCGATAATGTTCCAAATCCTTTTCCGCTAATCTTGGATTGGACAGTGCTTAATGACTTCCCAGGTTTAAGTTTGACGATATATTTGTTCTTTACATTTTTCGAAGCAGGAAGTTCGATTCCCGCTTTGCTTGCGATATCGATGATTCTCTCACCTGCAAGCTTATCCAGATTGACTTTCTTTGCAATGGCGTCCATATCCTTTTTCAATCCGGCCGGAGCGACGTCTGCCGACTTATTGAATAAGGCTTTAATCGCCTCTTGCTGCTTGTTGCTAATGACTGCCGTACTGCTTGCTCCATTTTCATTAAGATCCTCAATAAGGGGCTTAATCTCGACTAAGTGATTAAAAACGGCTTCCCTTGCCGTTTTATTACCAGCAAGATGTAGAGCCAGGAATGGCGAAGCTTTATAGTATAAAGAGGAAAGGGTACGTCCCTCAGGCGACTTCGTGAGAACTTCATCTCTAAACACGCGGAGTGTTTTCAACATGGATTCTCCCGTTTTCTTATCGTTTACACTCACTTCAACCGGGCATGATTCGAGCTCTTCCCCTTCGTCCCCGGCAGATGGCGGCAATGTTACTGAATGCGCATTGATGGAGTATTCAGCTACATTTTCCGCATCTGGCTTCGGATTCCCCTCATCATCCGTATCGCCGAAATATTCAACTTTAACATAATATGTTCCTTCCCAAGCATATGGGAAATCGACTACAGCTTTTTCATCAGGATAAGAAGAGACAATATAATGGCTCTCATCCTTTTCTGCTTTTTCTTTATCTTGATATACGGAGATATTCAAGATTTTGTCCGAATTGACTTCGAACTCAATATGGGAGAACTTTTGTACTTCTTCTGTTGTGGGACTGATTTGGTACCATTGGACATCCGGTTTTTCAAACTTTCCGTTCAGAGTGTCCCCATTTTTAATCGTTTTTACATTTTCAATAGGCGTTGCAGCTGCAGCTTGAGAATTTAGCGGAACCATCAAGCTGAATATCAGTGCAAAAATAAGTACACACGCCGTAATTCGACTCACATTCTTAAATTTCACAGTTTTCCCTCCAATAATTGGTTAAAAAATAACAGTACTATACCAAACTATCACACTGTAAAATTTTATCAACCAATTTTTTCCCTTTTTTATGTAAAATGCTTGATTTATTTGGCCATAGAGCTGAAAAATGATTCCCATGAACCAATTAAGCAAGATGTTTGCGTTCCGCTATTCCTAACATGACGATAGTAACCCAATTGGTAGATTGATCGCTAATAGATTTAAATCGGTGAGATCCTAATATGACCTAATTCCTATGGCCGGCCAATGCCACGAAAAAAAGCTGTCCAAGCAGTAAAATATGCTGGACAGCTTCCAATCATTTTTATTTAGTTTGCGACGATATTGACTAATTTGCCTGGTACGGCAATCACTTTACGAATGGTTTTCCCATCGATTTGTTCTTTGATGGAATCATCACCCATCGCGATCTCTTCCAGTTTTTCTCTCGTAGTGTCAGTCGGCACCATTAATTTCGCTTTGACTTTTCCGTTGATTTGGATGACGATTTCTACTTCGTTATCCACTAACTTCGCTTCGTCGAAAGCCGGCCATGTTCCGTAAGTGATGCTCTCGGAATGACCGAGTTTAGACCAAAGCTCCTCAGCAATATGAGGTGCAACTGGTGCAAGCAGCTTTACGAAGCCTTCGATATACACCTTAGGAAGCGAATCCGCTTTATATGCATCATTAATGAATACCATCAATTGTGATATCGCCGTATTGAATTTCAATTCCTCATAGTTCTCGGTCACTTTTTTAACCGTTTGATGATAGACTTTTTCGAGCTTGCCCGTGTCATCCGTCTCTGTCATCTTATCTGTGAGTGTACCGTCATCGTTGACTAATAAACGCCAGATACGGTCAAGGAATCTGCGGGAACCGTCCAATCCGTTTGTGGACCAGGCAATCGAAGCATCCAATGGACCCATGAACATTTCGTACATGCGAAGTGTATCGGCACCATGGCTTTCAACGATATCATCCGGGTTCACGACATTCCCTTTGGATTTACTCATTTTTTCATTATTCTCGCCAAGGATCATTCCTTGGTTGAATAGGTTCTGGAATGGTTCCTTCGTTGGCACGACACCGATATCGTACAGGAATTTATGCCAGAAACGAGCGTAAAGCAAGTGAAGCACCGCATGCTCAGCACCGCCAATATAAATGTCGACCGGCATCCATTCTTTTAATTTTTCAGGATCTGCAAGTGCTTCTTTATTATCTGGATCGATATAACGAAGGAAGTACCAGCTGCTGCCTGCCCACTGCGGCATCGTGTTTGTCTCACGGCGCCCTTTTCGTCCATTTTCATCCGTTACATTCACCCATTCCGATATGTTTGCAAGTGGTGATTCGCCTGTACCTGAAGGCTTGATGTCCGTAGCTTTCGGTAAAATCAATGGAAGATCTTCTTCCTTCACTGGAGACATCGTGCCGTCTTCCCAATGAATGATTGGAATCGGTTCACCCCAGTAACGCTGACGGCTGAATAACCAGTCGCGAAGACGGTATGTTATTTTCTTCGTACCGATTTCTTTTTCTTCCAGCCATTTGATCATGGTTGAAATGGCTTCTTCTTTATTCAATCCATCAAGGAATTCCGAATTCACATGAAGACCATCGCCTGTATATGCTTCACTTGTCACATCTCCGCCAGCTACGACTTCCTTGATCGGCAAGTTGAACTTGACTGCAAATTCATAATCACGCTCATCATGGGCAGGAACGGCCATGATCGCACCTGTTCCATAGCTGATCAACACGTAATCGGCAATCCAGATCGGCATTTTTTCGCCATTTACCGGGTTAATGGCATAAGCCCCCGTGAACACGCCTGATTTATCCTTGGCCAAGTCTGTTCTTTCCAAATCGCTTTTATGTTTTACTTCATCTAAATAGGCTTCAACCGCCGCCCTTTGATCAGCTGACGTAATCTTATCTACAAACTGATGTTCAGGTGCCAATACGGCATATGTTGCACCGAATAACGTATCCGGACGAGTCGTGAACACCGTGAATGTTTCATTAAAGCCATCGATATGGAATGTAACCTCCGCTCCCTCGGAACGGCCAATCCAGTTACGCTGCATATCCTTGATGTTTTCCGGCCAATCCACATCATTCAAATCGTCGATCAAGCGGTCTGCATACGCAGTGATACGAAGCATCCACTGTTTCATCGGGCGGCGCTCAACCGGATGCCCTCCACGCTCACTTTTCCCATCGATGACTTCTTCATTAGCCAATACCGTACCAAGTGCCGGACACCAGTTAACGGCCACTTCATCAATATATGCAAGGCCCTTTTCATATAATTTCAAGAAGATCCACTGAGTCCATTTGTAATAGTCGGGATCTGTCGTATTTATTTCGCGATCCCAGTCATAAGAAAAACCAAGGGCTTTGATTTGGCGGCGGAACGTGTTGATGTTGTGCTCCGTGAATTCGGCTGGATCATTCCCCGTATCGATCGCATATTGCTCTGCAGGAAGTCCAAAAGCGTCCCAGCCGATCGGATGCAATACATTATACCCCTGCGCCCGTTTCATCCGTGCCAGGATATCGCTTGCCGTATATCCTTCCGGATGCCCTACATGCAGACCTGCCCCTGAAGGATATGGGAACATATCCAGCGCGTAGAATTTGCGTTTGCCGCTTTCTTCACCCGTCTTGAATGTCTTATTGCCTTCCCAATACTTTTGCCATTTCGTTTCTATGCTCCTATGGTCAAAACTCATATGATTTCCTCCTAATTTCCGTATAAAAAAACAATAAAAAACCCCTCATCCCAAAATAGGGACGAGAGGATTATGTATATCTTCCCGCGGTACCACCCACATTGGCGATAGCTAAAATCCGCCCAGCTTAAAATATCCGTAACATGGATCAAACGCCAGGCATTACTTTTCACCTTCACACCCGGGACTCCAAGGCGAGTTCACGACCATCCCAGGTTGACTTGCACCACCCGTCAACTCTCTTTACTGGTTTAAACCGCTACTATTCCTCATCATAGTCTTTATGAGAATATTGGATTTTATTACATTCTAGTCAATTTCAACGATAATTGCAATAGCCGTACATAAACATTATCGACAGGTTTTACATTATATATGCGAATTCAAGAAAAATCGTGCAAAAAAGGGAGCTATTCATTCATAGCTCCCTTGCTTCCATTTAATGTCGCAGTAAAGTCATTTCATTCCTCAATTGATTCAACTGCTGCTTCATCCGCGAAAGCATTTCCCGTTGCTGGTCATTCGAACTGGCATACAATCGTTCCATATCCGTCAAAGCCTCTTCGATATACCTTTGCGAATTTTGAAATTGTTCATCATCATAATGCTCCTGTCGTGAGGCCTCATTAAATTCAAACTCTGCAAAATGGAGAGCCCCTTCACATTGCTCTAAAAAATGATCGACGGATTGTCTGGTTGCCATTTCAAACCCTCTCCTTCGCGTCTCATTTGGATGATTCGGAATCATCTTTTCTAGTTTGAGCAAATGGCGGGAGGATTATCATTTTTTTTTAAGAAATCAACCTTTATCCCAAAACTTCTCACCTTGATGGGAAATGAACTGCTCGATCCATTCGGCAAAGCCCATATGGAGCTTCTCACCTTCTTCAAAATCATCGATATGGCCTTTTACCATTAAATACTCCTTATCGCCTTTGGCGACAGCTTCCCCATCGATGACGATATTATCTTGATAAATGCAGGCCACTTTATAGCATCCCTCGTAGGAATTTTCATATGTGTAATTAATAATATCATCCAAGCTGTATAAATCATTTTCCCCGCCCGATTCCACATTATCGAACAGACGGCATCCATTGGTTATTTTTAAAAACTCCTTATAATCCTCGGGCAGAAGCAGTCCGGTTTTCATTTCAAAGGAATGAATTTGTTCATCCGAAGCAGGTGAATTGAAGGTGCAAGTGGCTTTGTATATGAATCCATCTTCATTAACTTCGATCACCTGATTATTTTCGGCTAATTTCTTTTTCATTTGATTAATCGCTTCTTCAACTTGACCGGTCATGTCCATCAGCTCCCGATTCGATATAGTCTTCAAAGATAACTGGAAATAGCAGCAAAATGTTTAGCCCTCAAGTATACAGTATACGCTTATTTTTCAAAAAAAGACCTAGCTGCGAGAATGTTGTATAATATATGTTGCGATTTAATTTATTTAGGAGGTTGCTGATTTGAATCAGGCAAACCCGTTTATATATGCAACGGATAACAAACGATATCATACATGGAACTACCATCTGAGGGAACATTTTGGACATAAGGTCTTTAAAGTTGCCCTAGACGGCGGTTTTGACTGCCCGAACCGTGATGGCACCGTCGCACATGGCGGCTGTACCTTCTGCAGTGCCTCAGGCTCTGGTGACTTTGCGGGCAGCAGGGTTGAACCCCTCGACGTCCAGTTTAAGAAGATCAGCGAACGGATGCATCATAAGTGGAAAGATGGAAAATATATGGCCTATTTCCAGGCGTTCACGAATACGCATGCCCCAGTGGAAGAGCTTCGCGAGAAATATGAAAGTGTATTGACCCAGGAGGGTGTCGTCGGACTTTCCATTGCGACACGTCCGGATTGCCTTCCAGATGATGTAGTCGAGTATTTAGCGGAATTGAACGAACGGACCTATCTTTGGGTGGAGCTGGGTCTCCAGACGGTTCATGAAAAGACTGCGACAATGATCAACCGTGCGCATGACTTCGATTGCTACAAAGAAGGCGTCGATAAACTGCGGAAACACGGCATCCGCGTATGCTCCCATATCATCAATGGCCTTCCTCAGGAAGATTACAGCATGATGCTGGAAACAGCCCAGGAAGTCGGCAAACTCGATGTGCAGGGGATAAAGATCCATTTACTTCATTTATTAAAAGGGACACCGATGGTCAAACAATACGAAAAAGGCCTGCTCGAGTTTCTTGACCTTGACGATTATGTCAGCCTGGTATGTGACCAGCTGGAAATAATCCCTCCAGAAATGATCGTTCACCGCATTACGGGTGACGGTCCGATCGACTTGATGATCGGTCCAATGTGGAGCGTCAATAAATGGGATGTCTTGAATGCCATTGATGCCGAATTGAAACGCCGTAACAGCTGGCAAGGAAAAAATCATCATACGGAGGTACAATCATGAAGCTTGACCGAATTTTGCCATTCGCTAGGATCCTGTTGGAAAAAGCGGTCCATCCCGGGGATATAACCATTGATTGCACGATGGGCAACGGTTTTGATACGGTCTTTCTTGCAGGACTTACAGGTGAAAGCGGGCATGTCTATAGTTTTGATATTCAGAAAGAAGCGATCCAAACCACAGCAGCGAAACTAAAGGCTGAGAATTTACAAGAGTGCTGCACCCTCATTCACGATGGGCATCAACATTTGAACAAGTATATCAGAAAAGAGCATTCCGAAAAGGTCACGGGTGCCATATTCAACCTGGGCTACCTTCCTGGCGGTGACAAATCAGTCATCACCCAAGCCGATACGACGATATCAGCCATTGAACAGCTATTCGAACTGCTGGCGCCTGAAGGCCTCATCATCATCGTCATTTACCATGGTCATCCAGGGGGATCGGCAGAACGGGATGCATTGATGGATTATGTACAGAACTTCCCTCAACAGAAAGCCCATATCCTAAAATACGGGTTCATCAACCAATCAAACAATCCGCCATTCATTGTCGCGATTGAAAAGAGACGATGACTTTTGACACCGTTCAACCGAACGGTGTTTTTTCATTCCCAACTCGTAGAGCAGAATTACCAATCATAACATTTTGAATTTTTCGTCTATACTGATTATAATGATAGAAAATAGATAAGAGGGTGCAGAAAATGGAACATTTGCCTACTTCATTACTGACGGATATATTGACTGAAAAAATCAAAAGGGATTCAAGTGAACAATACGGGGAGTTTGTCAGCTCGCTTAACTCATTGACAGAAAACCAAAAAACCATGGAGGACCTCAAACAATTCGATCGCCATTTTGATAGGTTCCTGCCACAGCTCGATTTAATGATTTCCACTCAAAACCATGAAGCGATCATGAATATGAAAGCGACGCTTTTGGACTTATTCGCCAATGACTTAACCTTCAAATCCATTTACCTTCTATCCACTGCATTATCCAATAAAAAAGAACTTACACACTTGAACCAATTTATGTACCCGGTTACTTTCTGGGCACCGGTGATCAAGTCGAACGAGTTGCTTAAAAACGCAGGCTGATTCAAATAAAAAACTGCCGAAGGTCCAACCTCGGCAGTTTTTTATTTATCCTGAAGTATGTACTGATCAAACGACATACCCTAATATTTTTAAACGGTTTTCAACAAAACTCAGCGCATATTGAAATACATCATCACGTTCTGGTTCATTGAAGATTTCATGATATAGCTTCGGCCATTCCTTATATTGCTTTTCACTGGCCAAGTTATAATTAAACCACTCACGAACCGCCTTCTTGTTCACGACTCGGTCATCTCCGCCCTGCATGACCAAAAGCGGCACATCCTGAAATTCAGGAATCTCTTCAAAAGCATCCTTCATGGCCTGTGCAAGCTCGCGATACCAGCGAACCGAAACCTTTGTGATATATAATGTATCGTTTCTATCAGATTCACGGATTTCCGCACTTCTCGTCGCCATTTCAGGTGTCAATCCAGATTCAACCCTGAACTTAGGCATCACGATGTTCAAACCATGCGAGATGGTTGTCAGGACCTTCGGCGGCTTCGTCATGAGGCCCAGGCATGGAGAAGAAAGAATCACCCCTGCAATGTCCCATTCCTCTTCCTGAAGAAGGCGTATCGAAATCAAACCGCCCATGCTATGTCCAAGTAAAAAGACCGGCAACGAATATTCGTAAGCCTCTTCTATCCAGCTTTTCACTTCGTCCAAATACTCATCAAAGGAATCGATATGTCCCCGGTAGGCGCGAGTTGTCATACCCTGCCCGGGAAGGTCGCCCATGACGACATGGTATCCAGCCGAAAGCCACATTTGTGTTACCCACTTATAACGACCGTGATGTTCCATTGCCCCATGAATGATGACAATGACGCCCTTTGCGTCTCCTTCTGTCTCCCATTTCCACATTCGAAATCCCCCTTTCACTTTTCACTTGTTGTGTACGATCCATGATAGTTAAAATAATATATATAAATTATAACCATATTCGTGATTTTCGACAAAAAAGAAATCTAACAAGTTGTACATTGCTATTATAAATAGCCAAGTGTATTTGCATACGGTATATTAAAATAATACATAAAAACATTCACTTCGGAAAGGAAATGATTGAAAATGATTATTTATCCGTATAAAGGCAAAGAACCTGAAATCGCCGAAAGCGCTTATATCGCTGAGAATGCTGTCGTGACAGGTGACGTCAAAATTGGCGACGAAACATCCATTTGGTTCAATTCCGTCATTCGCGGTGATGTATCCCCAACCATCATCGGGAAAAAAGTCAGTATACAGGATAACAGCGTCCTGCACCAAAGCCCAAATAATCCATTGATCATCGAGGATGAAGTAACCATTGGCCATCAGGTCATTTTACATAGCTGTAAAATCCGTAGAGGAGCTTTGATCGGCATGGGATCGATTGTACTTGATGAAGCCGAAATCGGCGAAGGAGCCTTCATCGGTGCCGGCAGCCTCGTTCCCCAAGGTAAAATCATTCCACCGAACATGCTGGCATTCGGACGCCCAGCTAAAGTCATTCGCGAAATCAACGAAGAAGATCGCCAGGATATGGAACGCATCGTTCGCGAATATGCCGAAAAAGGACAATACTATAAAACGGCGGAACGAATAAAGTGAATTGACTGAAAGTTACGAGTATTGTACTCAAACTCACGAGTATTTGCTACAAACTCACGAGTAAATCGCTCTAACTCACGAGTAAACTACTCTGACTCACGAGTAAACCGTTCTAATCCACGAGTAAATCGCTCTAATTCACGTGTAAACTGCTCTTACTCACAAGTAAAGCTACAAACTCACGAGTAGTTGACCCAAACAAACTGTAAACGACCCTGACTCACGCGTATTGCACGTAAGTTGAATTTCTTAGGGATTTCTTGAATTATTCCCGCTGACGGCAAAATTAATCCACAAAAAATAAGGTGCCCCGCAAATTGCGGGACACCTTATTTATATGATTTACGCTTGTGCTTTTAATGTTTCTGCTTTGTCCGTGCGTTCCCATGGAAGATCGACATCTGTACGGCCAAAGTGTCCGTAGGCAGCTGTTTGTTTGTAGATCGGGCGACGAAGGTCAAGCATTTTGATGATGCCAGCTGGACGAAGGTCGAAGTTGGCGCGAACTAGGTCAACAAGGACTTCTTCGCTAACTGTACCAGTTCCGAACGTATCAATTGAAATCGATACAGGCTCTGCCACACCAATTGCGTATGCCAATTGAACTTCCGCTTTGTCGGCAAGGCCTGCTGCCACGATGTTTTTCGCAACGTAACGAGCAGCGTAGGCAGCAGAACGGTCAACTTTAGTAGCATCCTTACCAGAGAATGCACCGCCGCCATGACGAGCGTATCCGCCGTAAGTATCAACGATGATTTTACGTCCAGTAAGACCAGCATCCCCTTGAGGTCCGCCAATAACGAAACGGCCAGTAGGGTTGATGAAGTATTTAGTTTGAGCATCGATCAATTCAGCTGGAACGACTGCTTTAATCACATGTTCTTTTAAATCGGCTTGAATTTGTTCAAGTGTAATTTCTGCATCATGCTGTGTAGAGATAACGATCGTATCTACACGTACAGGACGGTTATTCTCATCATATTCCACTGTTACCTGTGTTTTACCATCAGGGCGCAGGTAAGCAAGAGTTTCATCTTTACGAACTTGAGCCAAGCGGAATGAAAGTTTATGTGCCAATGAAATCGGAAGCGGCATAAGCTCTTCTGTTTCATTGCAAGCAAATCCGAACATAAGACCTTGGTCTCCTGCACCGATTGCATCGATTTCTTCCTCAGACATGTTTCCTTCACGAGCTTCCAATGCTTTATCGACACCAGCTGCGATATCGGCAGACTGCTCATCAATGGAACTCAACACGGCACAAGTTTCAGCATCGAAACCGTATTTCGCACGTGTATAGCCAATTCCTTTAATCGTATCACGAACGATACGCGGAATATCCACGTAAGCGGACGTTGTAATTTCACCAGCAACAAGTACAAGTCCTGTTGTTACACTAGTTTCACACGCAACACGTGCATTTGCATCCTTAGCTAGGATAGCATCTAAAATGGAATCTGAAATCTGATCACAAATTTTGTCCGGATGGCCCTCTGTAACAGATTCAGAAGTAAATAGACGTTTCTTTGACATCATATTTCCTCCTTGGAAGTTAGTATGTTGTAGGCATAAGCCTGATTTTTACGGAACTCGTTTCCCTCATTAGTTTCAACTATAGACACAGAATTACTTATAAAAAACACAAAAACCTTCCCTGGCAAATGAGGAAAGGTTTAAAATTCTGTCTTCTATCCTTTCACTCTTATCGTTCAAGGGTTTTTTACCTTGCTCAGGTTAGCACCATCACCACTATTCCTTGAAGACCTTCGCTTTATTTTCGGCGATTGATCTTGGAGTCAAGTTCAAAATGGCAGGTTGCTGGGTTTCAAAGGGCCTGTCCCTCCACCAACTCGGGATAAGAGAATCCGTACAATTTAAGATAATATCGTATCTGATTGGAATTTGTCAATGCTTTTCTAAAAAGAACATTTCCGCCCAGTATGGCGTTCATCTGAAAAACATGTTGATACAGCGCCTTACAATGCAAAATACGAATAGAAATGCTGGGAATTTCCATTAATAATAAGTATTAAGCAGATGAAAAACGACTTCAACAATGGAAATTATTGCTTACTTACTTCCTATTAAAATAAATTGATTTCATTAAAGTATATGTGATAATCCTGACTCGGTTCCTGCCGGAATAAAATGATTAACGCGACCATCTGAAAATAATCACAAATTAGAAGAAATAGTATAGACTATTCAAATGAATGTGTTATACTAATTGTAATCTAAAAACTTAAACAAAGGAAGGTACCTCATATATGAATTCTGTAGATGTTTCTAATGAGTTACACCAGTTATTAACAGGAAACAATGTGCAAACTCAACTTTCAGTTCCTCAATTGGTCGAAAAAGTATTAAGCAGAAATGAAGGCGTTTTAACATCAACCGGTGCAGTAAAAGCTGAAACTGGCAAATATACTGGTCGTTCACCTAAAGATAAATTTATCGTGGAAGAAGCATCCGTTAAAGATAAAATCGATTGGGGTTCAGTGAACCAGCCAATTTCCGAAGATGTATTCAATAAACTATATAATAAAGTAGTTGACTACCTAAAAGCAAAAGAAGAGATTTTTGTTTTTAAAGGTTTCGCTGGTGCAGACGAATCATCTCGTCTTCCAATCCGTGTTGTTAATGAATATGCTTGGCATAACCTTTTCGCCCATACTTTGTTCATCCGTCCAAATGAAGAGGAACTAAGAGGTCACGAAGCTGAATTCACAATCCTTTCTGCGCCTAACTTCAAAGCAGACCCAGAAGTGGACGGAACCACTTCCGAAACTTTCATCATCGTTTCATTTGAACGCCGTACCATCCTGATCGGCGGAACGGAATATGCAGGAGAAATGAAAAAATCGATCTTCTCGATCATGAACTACTTACTTCCAGAGGCTGGAATCCTTCCAATGCATTGCTCTGCTAACGTAGGACGTGAAGGGGACGTCGCTTTATTCTTTGGACTGTCCGGTACTGGCAAAACAACTTTATCAGCAGACACTAGCCGTAAGCTGATTGGCGATGACGAGCATGGCTGGTCTTCTAACGGCGTATTCAACATCGAAGGCGGCTGCTATGCGAAAACGATCAATCTTTCACGTGAGAAAGAACCACAAATTTTCGATGCAATCCGTTTCGGTGCCGTATTGGAAAATGTTGTTGTTGATCCGGATACACGTGAAGCGAACTATGATGACAGTTCATTGACTGAAAACACTCGTGCTGCTTACCAAATGCAAGCGATCGATAATATCGTGAACCCAAGTATTGCAGGACATCCAAATACAATCATTTTCTTAACAGCTGATGCTTCAGGCGTTCTGCCTCCAATCAGCAAGCTTTCCAAAGAACAGGCAATGTTCCACTTCCTAAGCGGATACACTAGTAAATTGGCTGGTACTGAAAGAGGTGTAACTTCGCCGGAAGCTACATTCTCCACTTGCTTCGGTTCACCATTCTTACCGCTTCCAGCTCAACGCTATGCTGAGATGCTTGGTGATAAAATTGACGAGCACAATGCAAAGGTATACCTTGTCAACACTGGCTGGACTGGCGGAGCATACGGAACTGGAAGCCGTATGAAACTTGCTTACACTCGTGCAATGGTACAAGCGGCACTTGAAGGTGAATTAGCGAACATCGAAACGATCAAAGATGATATCTTCGGCTTGGATATCCCGCTTCATGTTCCTGGTGTTCCTGATGAAGTGCTTCAACCAATCAAGACTTGGGCAGATCCTGCCGCTTATAAAGAAGCAGCGACGGACCTTGCCGCACAATTCCGTGCTAACTTCAAGAAATTCGGCAGCGTTCCAAGTGAAATCGAAGAACTTGGCGGACCAACAGCTTAATAAATTGTACACAAAAGGACCAAGCTCTTGCTTGGTCCTTTCAGTTTGTCAAAAAAGCGGATTGGACTTGGTTCCCTCATGGTTTACTTTTTGAATGGATTCCTCAGAAATTTGCTACACTCCTGCCACTGGCTAACCAAGAACCCGCTAGATACATTAGCGAGAGACTTGGCAGACAACAGTCGGCGGAAATGAAGCGGATATCATGCGTGGACCTTAAAAATAAATGCTTCGGAGTCCGAATAGTGAGGTGTAGATTAAATTTGTGAACGGTCGAATAATGTGCCGGATAGGTCGATTTACTGCGTCAACGGTCGAATAGTGTGCCCTGTAGGTCGATTAACCGCGTCTTAGGTCAATAAGTACGGTTTAGGTAGAATAACGGCTGCAACGGCCTAATATATGGCTAGCCAAGCCCCTCCAGATTGTTTGGCGGGGCTTGGCGGAAGTGAGCAGATTTCTGAGACCAACTGAAACGTTTCCACAGTTTCTGAAAGGACAAGCTCTCGCTTGGTCCTTTTCTTCAATGATTTTCTGCCCTCCGTTCCTCCGCCAGATGATGAAATTCAAAAAGGGCACTGTCATAGTCAGCGCCCCTGAATCCTTATAACTTATTTATGTTTGTCCAAGTTTTTAGATGATCACTTTATTCCTGGCTTTTTTCATGGACATCGTTTTGTATTGATATATATTGCCTAGATTGGCAACCGGGACATCTGTTTTAGTTGCATCAATGCAATTGCGTGTATCCAAAATCAATTTATTTCTCATGAGATTTGATAGATTATCATAATCCATTTGTTTAAATTCATCATGGTCGGTCAGGACAAGTATCAAGTCGGCATCATTTACAGCGTCTTCCACTGATACGACTGGCATCTTTCCAGATTGGACATGCGGGTCATGCAAGGATACTTCGATGTTTTCCATCCCCATCAAGATATTGACGACATCAATGGCTGGGCTTTCACGAATATCATCTACATTTCCTTTGTATGCAAGACCGAAAACAGCTACTTTTGGCTTCCGGATCCCCTCTAGCATCATCCTTACGGAATTAACGATATAATAAGGCATCGATACGTTGGTATCGCGGGCCAATTTAATGATTCTCGCTTGCTCTGGTGCCTTTGCAACCACGAAATACGGATCGACCGCTAAACAATGGCCGCCAACTCCTGGTCCTGGTTGGTGAATATTGACACGAGGGTGTTTGTTTGCCATCGATATGACATCCAAAACATTGATATCCAGCTCGAAACAGATTTTCGTCAGCTCATTCGCAAGGGCGATATTGACATCCCTGAAGGTGTTTTCCATCAGTTTGGACATTTCAGCCGTTTTCGCATCCGTCTGAATGATCTCTCCTTGAACGAAGGTTTTATAAACAAGACTTCCTTTATATGAGCATGTTTCCGTGATGCCCCCGACGATACGGTTATTATGAACCAACTCTTCAAGAATCCTTCCAGGTAAAACACGTTCCGGACAATGAACGAGGAAAATATCTTTTCCGATGGTAAGGCCCGTCCTCTCGATCATCGGTTTAATATAATCATCCATACTTCTCGGCGCTATCGTCGATTCGATAATGATGACATTTCCTTTTTTGATAAAAGGAAGAATGTTAGAGGTTGCATCCAGGACATGAGTTAAATCACAAGATTGGTGTATGTCCTTTTTATTTGGTGTAGGCACCGCGATAATGAAAACATCCGCATGCTCCGGGCTTAACGCAGCTCGGAACTTATTGGAAATAAGCACTTCTTGCAATACCTCCTCCAATCCAGGTTCTTCGATATGGAGCCTGCCGCTATTCAAATTGGAAATAATCTCAGGATGGATATCCACGCCGACAACATCGACACCGTGTTTCGCAAACATTAAAGAAGTCGGAAGTCCTATATAACCAAGTCCGATTGTACAAAGTTTCATATAAACCACTCCTATCTATTTTTCTGCTACACTCAAATTTCCTAGGCTGTTTGATAGATTTCGATAAAGATTTCCTTCTCTTGTTTCCAATTGTATTTTTGTCGCGCCTTCAGGCAGTTATTGCTCATTTCCGCCCTTTTTTCAGGATGTTTCAATAAGTAATTGACGCCTTCGGCAATTGATTTTGGATCATGTGAATCGACACAAACACCGATTTTTTCCGTATCGACAACCTTTTGAATTTCAGGAAAGCTGCAGGCAACCACAGGCACACCGCTCATCATGTATTCAAACAATTTATTTGAAGAAGCGGAGTAGTGATTAAAGCAGACATTATTCAATATCTGAAAACCTAAATACGCATTTTTTGTATAATGAAGCAGCTCGTCGACCGGAACCTTCGGCAGGAACTTCACACGATGCTCCAGATTCATGTCGCTTACTTTTTTCATTAAATCATCCTTGATTCTTCCATCTCCGATAAAAACTACCGTCCCGCCCTCGATCATCGGTACAGCATCAACCAATTGCTCCAGCCCTCTTCCCATTTGCACGCCGCCTTGGTATAACAAAATCGGTTCATTCTCTGGCAAATCGAGCAGCTCATGCAAATTCACGGCCGTACTTTCCTCCGGATTCGTTGGAATCGGGTAGTTATGGACCACCTTGGGATATAGACCATATAAGTCTTCGTTATACTTAGCTCTCGTATGGTTTTCGGCAATCATTTCATCGACGAACATTAATAGGAATTTCTCCATCATCCCGTAAATTCGGCTATTATATCCCGTTCTGCTCGTTTGTACCTCATGCGAGTCATAAATTAACTTCTTCCTTCTCAACCATTTACTGCTGATTGCTCCCTGCATGAGCGTATTCAAGTCATTTGAATGATAAAAATCATATTTCCTTTTCCTGCCATGATAGATCATTTGACCAAAAATGTAGCTCCTCGTTAATAGTGTCGGCAGCTTCGTTTTGGTGATCATCAGGGTGCCCATCGCAAGGAGTGCAAATGAACCGAACAGTATTGCCGATCCCAACCAGCCGTTGATCAAGTTCAAGTTCCACAACGTATTCCAGACCAATAAGGCCAACAGAACGATTTCAAACTTCTTCTTCTTCAATTTGCCTACGATCCTGAGAATCCTATGAAGCGCCTCCCAGCGGTTATTCACCCTGGTGACAGAGAAACCATTTTGGTGTTTCTCCTTTTTGGGCAAACCCTCTATTTTCCAGTTATGAATGGCAATTAAATCGACTTCATAACCACTTTCAGTAAGTGCTGTGCATTCTCTTAGAACCCTTGCATCGTTTGTAAAGTGATTCCACACGAACATACATACTTTCTTCGCCATGTTGTCCTCCACTTCCGGATTTTTCAGCCTGACGCTTCCATCACATTGATGAGACCTTTAATATTTTTAGACCATTGAAAATGTTGTTTAGCATACCGATGACCGTTTTCCCCCAGTTCTTCACGAAGGGATGGATCTGAGGCCATGGTCAAGATATGCTGGCAGATTTCATCAACATTCCTGCTCTCTGCCACCAGCCCGCATTTCGCCTCTGAAAGCATCTTTTTGGCCCTGCCGTCCACATCACCGACAATGGGTATTCCGACACACATATAATCGATGATTTTACCAGGCAGCACCTTATTGAAGACTTCTTTTTCAACCAGGCTCACATAAGCAATATGGGACGATGAAACTTCATGAAGAGTCACTCTTCGATTCATCGCATTAATCATTTTAATATTTGTCAGCCCTCTAGAGCTTATCTCCTTCTCCACTTCGGATATCCGATATCCATATCCAATCATCGAGAACTCGATTTGTTTATGTTCCCTTAGCTTTTCAGCTACGGCTATCAGTTTTTTCAAGTCCTGGGCCAGTCCGATATTCCCAGCATAAACAACCTTGATTACCTTTTCCGATACGGGTGTAAGTAAATTCTTTAACGTAAGCTCATCCGCAGTAAGCGAATTGGGGATGTATTGGATGGCCTCTTCCTTAACTCCCTTTGCAACGATATAATCCCTGAAACCAGGACTATTGATGATAATAAAATCTGAATGCCGATATAGCTTCCTTTCCAGGAAAAAAGCGACTTTCAAAACCCACTTATTAGTAAATACTCCTACTCCTATCAACGATTCCGGCCATAAATCCCTGACATCGGTAATGAGTTTCGCCTTCATCTTTTTCTTGGCGATCAAAGCCGCCATTGTCGGGAAGATCGGCGGGGTCGTGGCAAACACATAGTCATATTTTTTTTCGAGACGGATGATTGTATAAATGAAAAGCCACATCGCTTCAAGATAATGAAGCAACCGCTTCCCCATATTGCTTGTATACCTCTTCACTTTGTCCGGTTTAATCCTGATGACATCTTCTTCAATGCTGTCTTCATCCCAAAACTTTGTATCTTGATATAAACTTTGATTAGGATAACTCGGCTTCAATGTGATGACCGTTACCTCAAATCCGTTCCTTTTCAAATGGAGATATATATTTTTCATTCTATTTCCCGCACTTCCGATTTCCGGATAAAAGTTTTGCACGATCATCAGGACGCTTTTCATATTCGCCTATCACCTCTATTCTGCTGTGCTTTACTTCCTGCTTTATATTGTAAATGCCAGATATTAACTGAGGGTTAAAGAAATATAAAGTCCTTATTAATATTGTAAACATTCCGTTAATTATTGTTTCGTTTTTATATTTCCCATGAACTTCCCGTTATAATGAGGGAGACATTCAGAAGGGGAGGAAATGAGCATGCCTAAACAACGTATTAAGGTCATGACCGTATTTGGTACAAGACCAGAGGCTATCAAAATGGCACCAGTCGTTTTGGAACTGAAAAAGCATCCAGAAGAAATAGAAACCATCGTGGTGGTCACCGCCCAGCATAGGGAAATGCTCGACCAAGTCTTGCAATGTTTTAAAATAAAGCCTGATCACGATTTGGATATGATGAAGGATAGACAAACATTAGAAGAAATTACAACTCGAGGGCTTGAAAAATTGAGTTCGCTCATGAAAGATATAAAACCGGATATCGTCCTCGTACATGGGGATACAACGACAACTTTCATCGCAAGCTTGGCAGCTTTCTATAATAAGATACAGATTGGTCACGTTGAAGCTGGTCTCCGGACTGGTAATAAGTATTCTCCATATCCTGAAGAAATGAATAGGCAGCTGACAGGCGTCCTGGCTGATTTGCACTTTGCGCCAACAAATCAGGCGGCAGAGAATCTAATTTTGGAAAATAAAAAGAGTGATTGTATCCACATTACTGGCAATACGGCTATCGATGCGTTGAAAACAACAGTACAGAAAGATTATGAACATCCGATTCTATCTGGTTTAAATGGAGACCGCATGTTATTGATGACAGCGCACAGACGGGAAAATATCGGAAAACCAATGGAAGAAATATTCCGTTCCGTCAAACGTCTGCTTGAAGATTACACGGATATCCAAGTTGTTTTCCCGCTACATAAAAACCCGGTTGTCCGTGAAATTGCTTACCGGATTTTTGGTGAAACGGAAAGACTTCACTTAATTGAGCCGCTTGAGGTGCTTGATTTTCATAATTTTGCGGCGCACGCCCATCTAATATTGACAGATTCTGGAGGAGTACAAGAAGAAGCTCCCTCACTCGGCGTTCCTGTCCTTGTGTTACGGGATACAACAGAACGTCCGGAAGGAATCGATGCTGGTACCCTTTTACTGGCAGGAATTGAGGAAGAACGAATTTATCAATTAGCCTCAAACTTACTTACAAATGAAGAAACCTATAAAAAAATGGCGACAGCTTCCAACCCATACGGAGATGGATTCGCTTCAAAACGCATAGTTGAAATCCTATTGAAGCATTGCGGAATGAAATCCCCCCTTCCATTATGAAAAATCAAATAGTGAGAAAAGCCTGTCACGTAAGCGGCAGGCTTTTTCTTTTCAGTCAAATTATGAAACGGCTGCTTCCATTTTCATTTGCCCTTTTATTAGCGCCGGATAAACGCAAAGAGTACATAACTAATTTAAATTTAAAATGCTAAATTCATATGTGATAGTTTGGAAAATCAAAGTTTCATTGAAGTCAATCGTATATGATTAAAACCTGCTTGGAGGTGTTGTAATGTTCGGGAAAGATCCTAAGTGTGTTAAATGTGGTAATATGAAGTCGTTCTTGTGAAAATGCAGCTAAGCCCCCGTGAATATAAAGGAGGATAAGATCTCCCTGTCGAATTGATAGTCATGACACGAAACAGGAGGATTAGTATGAAAAATCAAGTTACCCCCTATTTAATCTTCGATGGACAAGCAAAAGACGCATTAGCCTTTTATGCAGAGGTATTTCATGCAGAGATTACCGATATGCAAACTTACGGGGAAGCTAATTTCCCAACACCTGAAGAAGCGAATGACCTTGTTCTGCATGCCAAAATCAAAAAAGGCGATTTGTTGATCATGGTATCCGATACGTTTCCAGGCAATCCCTTTGAAGCCGGGAATAATGTTGCCTTGGTTCTCGAATGTGAAAGCGACACGGAAATCAAGCATTTATATGAGGTTATGTGTGAACAAGGATTATCCTTAATGGAACTGCAAGATACCTTTTGGGGAGCTAAGTATGGTAAGGTCAAGGATAAATTCGGCATTCACTGGGACTTGAATTTCACAAAATGAATGTAAAAATGGCCGAAAATACGATTTGTATCCCCGGCCATTTTTAATAGAATCATTCGTGGATACGATGCATCAAAACACATGAAAATAATTAAGGACATTTTTTCCAATCAATAAAATCGTGACACAAATGAATAATATTCGTACATAGGAAGCACCTTTTTTAATTGCGAAGTTCGTTCCTACCAGTGCTCCTGCGACCATTGCCAGACCCATCGGAATTCCATAGGCAAAATTAACGGTCCCCAAAGATAAGAAAATGATAAGTGCGGCAATATTGCTTCCAAAATTCAATATTCTTGCATTCCCGGCTGCCTGGACAAAATCAAACCCGATGATCAACAATGAAAATAATAAAAAGGAACCTGTACCTGGTCCAAGAAAACCATCATAAAAACCAATCGCAAATATTATGACAATCAAAAGAATCATTTTCTTCCTTGTTAGCCCTTTATACTTTGCATCTTTACCCCAATCTTTTTTTACCAACGTATAAATCGCAACCACGACCAATAAAATCAAAATGAGGGGCTTCAGTACCTCTGCGGAAACAAAATGTACAACGTATGCTCCTAACGCCGCTCCAATCACGGTAATCGGAAACAGCTTGATGACAAATTTGAAATCCACTTTTCCAGCCCGAATGAATGAAATCGTACTCGTTAAAGATCCCATAGTACCCGCCAGCTTGTTAGTGGCAAGTGCCGCTGAAGGCGAAATCCCCGTGAATAATAAAGCCGGAATGGAAATTAATCCGCCCCCGCCCACAACGGAATCGATGAATGCGGCAATAAAACCCGCAAGTACTAAAAATAGCAAAGTATAGAGATTGATATCCTCCATGTATTCCCCTTCTTTCAAGAGCATTATCAAAAATGCCATTACTCATTTTTCATATAACCCTTCCTCTGAAATGACAGTGAATCCATGCCGCCTAAGCAAAGCCGCGGTCACTCCATTCCCGACCTTCTTCTCCCCGTTGAATTTCCCATTATAAATCGTGGCACTTCCACAGGATGGACTATTTTCTTTTAAAACGACTAACGTCGCCCCTACCTCCTGGGCTTTCAATAACGTAAGTTTGGCTCCCTTTATGTACAATTCCGTTACATCCCTGCCCGACTTTTCAATGATCTTCGCTTTTCCATCAAGTACATCCCCACCTTCACCGCCAACTATCTCAGCAGGCTCCCTCGGTGTCGAAAAACCGCCAAGCAACTCAGGACAAACCGCTATAGCCTTTTTCTCCCTCATTAATTCCATAATTCCATCATCCAGGCTATGTGTACCATTGTATCTTACCTCTAGACCCGCTAAACAAGCACTCACCAAAATCATCAAATCACCCCGCATCATGCACTTTCCACCATTTTACCACGTAGGTTGGATTATTGGTGCAGAGGTCGAATGATGAGCGTGTACGGTCGATTTTGTTGATGCGTGGGTCGAATGATGAGCGTGTACGGTCGATTTTGTTGATGCGTGGGTCGAATGATGAGCGTGTACGGTCGATTTTGTTGATGCGTGGGGCGAATGATGAGCGTGTACGGCCCAATTTGTTGATGCGTGGGTCGAATGATGAGTATGTACGGCCCAATTTGTTGATGCGTGGGTCGAATGATGGGCGTGTACGGTCGATTTTGTTGATGCGTGGGTCGAATGATGAGCGTGTACGGTCGATTTTGTTGATGCGTGGGTCGAATGATGGGCGTGTACGGTCGATTTTGTTGATGCGTGGGTCGAATTTTGAGCGTGTACGGTCGGATGCGTGGGTCGAATGACGGGCGTATAAAGACCGAATCTTTCGCACACCTGGTCGAATTCTGCCACAAATCAAAAAAAGCGCTTGCAGCGAAGACGATTCCCGGCAAGCGCTTGTCTATTTAGTTAGTTGAGTTCAGTGATAGTAGTTGGTACGTAATGATGGTCTTTTCACTGGTCCATTCAATTTTTTGGATAACGGCTGTTCCGCTTGAGTCAGATTGAATCGTCTTGCGGACATCGATTGGAATATCGATAGGGTATAACCTGTATCCATCTTTCGAGAGCCGAAAAATGTTTTCTTCTTCACGGGTTTCGTTCCCTTTTGTAACGATCATGGTATTTAGCTCCATAGGCATGCCCATGTGTATCTCCTCCTCTTGCCAATATATACTTCATTCTATCATTATTCGGTTTTACTTTTCATCCAAGATGTTAAATCTTCGACTACTTTTCTGTTCACGGCCGGTGGGAAGTAATGTGTGAATTGAGGGAAATACCAGCTTTCGACCTTTTTGTCATGCATTTTCAGCCTTTTTTCCAACCGGTACGCGTGTTCAATGGCGACATTATCATCTTTTTCACCATGAATGATCAGTACGGGTACATTCAAATCTTCAATCGCAAACAATGGCGTACGGTATTCATATTGATCGGGGCATTTATTAGGTGTACCGCCGATGACCCGCTTCATCATCCGGCGCATATCGACACGTTCGACATATGTTAAAAACATATCCGACACTCCACCCCATGTGACGATCGACGCTGCATTCCTGCAGTATATCCCCGTCCAAAGCGCCATGATGCCGCCACGAGAAAATCCAAGGATATGAATGTGATCCTTATTCACTCGGGGATGCTGTTCAAGAAGATTGAATCCTGATATCGCATCGAATCTATCTTCGCCTCCAAAATCCTCATCTCCCTCTCCGCCTTGATTTCCACGGTAAAAAGGGGCAAAAACGATGAAACCTTCTACGGCATACTGCACGATCCTAGCGGGTCTCACCTTGCCTACATTTTTAATCCCGCCGCGTAAATATAAGAAGGCATCATGTATTTCCCCATCAACAGGTTCAGCCAGCAACCCCTTTACCTTCAGGC
This sequence comes from Peribacillus sp. NPDC058075, assembly GCF_042885195.1. Lineage (NCBI taxonomy): Bacteria > Bacillati > Bacillota > Bacilli > Caryophanales > Bacillaceae > Peribacillus > Peribacillus sp. NPDC058075. Next base: position 146,039 of record NZ_JBHVSL010000005.1, read on the forward strand.
CTTGTGATATGTACGTAACTGAATAAAGATGGATTCGTGGATGCGGTGATGGAAACCGCCGTTTTGAAATAATCGTCCCGTTCTCCAATTTCCACTCTCCTTTCTCTTTAATCTTATTGTAAAACATCCGCTTGTTTTTATCCCCTGCGAGGCATTCACATTTTTTTCTTCCGTTCATACGATAATGTAGGCAAAATACCTATATATCAAGGAGGAAGGAATTTTGAAAAAATGGTGTAAAGCAGGTGTCGTATTTTTACTTTTGTGCATGCTGGTGATCCCGCTTGGTGCATGCGGCAACAAGGAACAGGAAACAACGAAGGTCAGGGTTGCCGAAGTAACCCGCTCCCTTTTCTATACACCTCAATATGTAGCGATTGAAAAAGGATTTTTTAAAGATGAGGGTCTCAGCATTGATTTGAAAACGACAGCAGGCGGCGACAAGACCATGACCACGCTTCTGTCCGATGGGGCGGATATTGCTCTCGTTGGCTCTGAAACATCGATTTACGTTCAGGCACAAGGTTCGAACGATCCCGTCATCAACTTCGCTCAATTAACACAAACGGATGGAACGTTTCTTGTTTCACGTGAAAAAATTGATAACTTCAATTGGGATATGCTGAAAAACTCTACATTCCTAGGCCAGCGAAAAGGCGGGATGCCGCAAATGGCCGGCGAGTTCGTATTGAAAAAACATAACATAGATCCGAAAAAAGATTTGACCCTCATCCAGAACATTGATTTTGCGAATGTCGCAACTGCCTTCGCTTCCGGAACCGGCGATTTTGTTCAACTGTTCGAACCAACGGCCAGTGTGTTTGAAAAAGAAGGAAAAGGCTATATCGTCGCTTCTTTCGGTACCGAGTCCGGGCATCTTCCCTATACAGTTTATATGGCTAAGGAAAGCTATTTGAAAGAAGATAAAGAGACTGTCGAAAAATTCACGAGAGCATTAAAGAAAGCACAGGATTGGGTTCAGGAAAATGATGCTGCTGAAATTGCCGAAGTTATTCAGCCGTATTTTGAAGATACCAATATCGAAACGATGGAAACAGTCATCAACCGTTACAAAGAACAAGGTTCCTTTGCCACCGACCCCATCCTTGATGAAGAAGAATGGAACAATCTGCAAAACATCATGGATGAAGCTGGCGAGCTACCTTCACGTATAAGCCATGAAGAGCTGGTCAATACCGATTTTGCTGAAGAAGTCACAAAATAGCATAGCTAAAGGTAAGGAGGATGTCAGATGAGCTTTTTAAAAATCCAAGACATTCACCATACTTATTTTTCAAATCAGACGGCAGCGACCGCATTAGCGGACATTTCCCTCGACATTGAAAAAGGTGAATTCGTCTCTTTTCTAGGTCCGAGCGGCTGCGGAAAAACCACCCTGCTTTCCATCATCGCGGGGTTATTTCCGCCCACTGCAGGAAAGATCCTGCTCGAAAACAAACCGCTGAAAGCCAACAGTGACCTTTCAATCGGCTATATGCTGCAGCAGGATTATTTATTTCCATGGAAGACGATTGAAGAAAATATATTATTAGGATTGAAACTGATTAAAAAAGATGAAGGTCTTGAGAGAATAAAAACGCTGAAACTTTTAAGTGACGTTGGATTGGGAGGCACCGGAAAATTATATCCGCGCGAACTCTCGGGAGGAATGAGGCAAAGGGCTGCACTGGCACGGACACTGGCGGTCGACCCAAAAATCCTTTTGCTTGATGAGCCATTTTCGGCTCTTGATTACCAAACGAAGTTGAAACTGGAAGACCTTATTTTTGAAACCCTGAAATCCTTCGGAAAGACAGCTGTGCTCGTCACCCATGATATTGGTGAAGCCATTGCAATGAGTGACCGCATCTATCTGTTTTCCGCGAACCCGGGGAGCGTGCACAAAACTTTCAAAGTTCCCGATGAACTGCGGGATCTCACACCTTTCCATGCACGCAACCATCCACAGTATCCGACGCTATTCCAAACGATCTGGAAGGAGCTTGAGAGCCTTGAATATTGAACAGCTTCATAACCAATATAAAACCTCAGTAAAAAAAGAAAACAGGCTCATTCGCTTTTATCAGATCCTGATTTTCATCGTTTTTTTCAGCAGTTGGGAACTTTTATCCAGAATGAAAATGATCGATCCGCTCATCTTCAGCTCCCCAACAAAAGTGTGGCATCTTTTCATACAGAAATTGGGTGATGGAACACTTCTATCCCATTCCGGAGTGACCCTATTCGAGACCGTTCTCGGCTTTATCATTGGGACACTGCTTGGAACGATCCTGGCATCCCTGCTATGGTGGTCGCCAAGATTATCCAAAACACTTGACCCCTATCTCGTCATTTTAAATGCCATGCCGAAAGTGGCACTCGGCCCTATCATCATCGTGGCATTCGGCCCTGGCTTTCCATCCATCATCTCGATGGGGGCGATCATCTCCATCATCATCACCACCATCGTCGTCTACACCGCATTTCGCGAAGTGGACCCAAACTACTTGAAGGTGCTCCAAACTTTTGGCGCCACAAGAACACAAGCTTTTCGGGAAGCCATATTACCCGCCTCCTTCCCAACGATCATCTCAACATTGAAAGTGAATGTCGGCCTCTCATGGGTCGGCGTCATCGTAGGGGAATTCCTTGTTTCAGCCAAAGGACTCGGCTACCTCATCATTTATGGCTTTCAAGTCTTCAACTTCACCCTTGTAATGCTATCCCTAATGATCATTGCCGTATTTGCCACAATCATGTATCAGCTAGTAGAACTGCTCGAGAGAAAATTAATCAAAGACTAACCAAACTGCCGATAAACCTCGGCAGTTTTTCATTCATGCTTGAGATGAAAATTGAATTTAGTTGAGTTTCGGATTGTTTACTTGTTGTTCGGGCGTTTACTCGTGAATTTTGACGGTTTACTCGTGATCTTAGGCGATTTACTCGTGAGTTCGGCGGTTTACTCGCGAGTTCCAGCGATTGAATCGTTTCTCAGCAAATTGCCTTCATCCAGTCTTGATAAGCTCAACGGTACAATCTCATCTTTCATGATGAAGCTAAACTCCTCACCGAGTTCATCCGGCAATGCTTCCAAAAAGACCGGGCCATCTGTTTCCAGGTAATTTTGTTTCTTTTCTACCCCACTCAATGCAGCATAGTATATCGTTTTAACAAATGGTTTGACTGGATGATGTACCTTATATTGTCCCAAAAATTGCAACTGGCCCACCAGGCCTCCTGTTTCTTCATACACTTCACGTATGGCTGTTTCTTCAATCGATTCGCCTGCTTCCCGTTTACCTCCAGGGAACTCCAATCCCCGTTCTCTGTGTTTGGTCAATACCCAACTGCCCTTATATCTGCTGAGTACAAAAACATGCCAAGACTCTCCAAAGACAGGATTCTCGGAGAATTCGACCTTATATCCGTTCTTATCAAGAAAACGTTTCATTTTTCCCCTTCTCTCCGTATAAGAAATAATGCTATGTCCCTTCTCTCATTATATGGGTAAAGAAAACCACTATCCAGCAAGAAACCATCAAAAAAAACGATGGACCCTCAATATTCGAGGCCATCGTCTGTTGGTTTTGCCTGTAAAATCCCCATGCTTTCTATATGCTGTCTTCCTTCTTCAGTACCTAGGGCATAAATCATCTCGTAAATTTTTTGGAGCGTTATATCCTGTTTATCATTTTCGCGGTCAAAATGATATTGGAGGTATGGGACATGTGCCCGGTAAAAATTTTCTTCCCCTACTGAATAATTATAATCAAATAATTCACGTAATTTTATGATTTCATTATCTGTCGCCTCGATCTCAAAATTCCATGGAGAACTTTCCCTATCTTGTGTTATCTGCCCATTCGGAAGCCAAATGTAATATTTTTTCCTGTTTTCAGACACATCCATCCACCCTTTCCATATATCCTACGCTTATTTTTCACGTATTTCCCTACTTCATACAATGGAAAATTTTGTTTACAGAAGAACAAAGATGTTAAATAATAGATTAAAGTATCTTTCAAAGGGTAAAACATATAATAAGCCCAAGCATCCCTTAAGATTTTTATATGCACCCAGAGGTTTTTTTGATAACCTACATATAAAGAGATAACGGATTTCTAATAAATGTGAGGTGAGAGTTTTGAAGTTAATTGAAGAATTATACAATATGTACCGTGATAAGATGACTGGTGATGAAGAAGATATTGATATGCTTACTTTTGCGGTTCTGGAACAGCTTGACCGCAAGGAAATTTTCGAATTGCTTCAAGAGATGGATGATCAAGAACTAACCAATTTAATGGGCCTTTACATTATAGAAACGTTAAAAGGGAAGTTCGCTCAAAATAGTATGAACGACACGAAACCTACACATTTTCCGCCAAGGAATATTCATTAATACATACCTTGACAGGTGTCCTTCTTTTGATGGATGCCTTTTTTATTGTTTTACCCATAAAAAAAGCCCTGCCGAAGCAGGGCTTTTCCTAAATCTTAATGTCCTAAATACGCACGCAGCATCCAAGCATGTTTATTTAAGCTTTTCTTCATGCCTGTCAGCATATCAGCCGTAACCGGATCTTCTTCTTCGGCAACTTCGATGATTTCAAGGAACTCTTCGGAAAGCTTCTCAAAATCACTGATGACGCTTTGAACCATATCTTCTGTATTTTCATTACCTGTCGCTTCTTCGATCGTCGTTAATTCCAGGTATTCTTTAAGCGTAGCAACCGGCTTTTCACCAATGGCCAATAATCTTTCAGCCAATTCGTCATAGTTGGATGTCACTTCTTTATATAATTCTTCCAGTTTTTGGTGAAGTTCAAAGAAGTGCGGTCCATTCACGAACCAGTGGTAATTATGAATTTTCGTATAAAGAACACTGAAGTTTGCAATTTCCTTATTCACTAAAGTTCCTAATTTTTTCTGAGCCACAAATATCTACCTCCGTAAGTTGGTTATACCTTTATAATTCCCTCTATTCGAAAATTGAAACATTATCTGACTAGGTTCTTATGCTAAAATGAATCTAAATTGTGAACGTTAGGAGCTGTAAAGTATGATTACGGTTTTAGTTATCTCCATCATTGTGATTCTGATTGTATTGGCATTATCGGTCCTAACAATCGGAAAGGGTTACAGCTACAAGCATACAGTGGACCCCGTCGATCCTTTGCCTGAGGATGAGGCCAAAAAAGAAGAACATGAAAAATAAAAAAAGTTCCTGTCACAAATGGACAGGAACTTTTTTTATTAACCAAAAACTTTATGAAGATCTTCTTTATCTTGTGCAAGCCAGAAATTCATCAATTTCTTGGCTCCTTCAAGATCATGCAATTTTGCTTGGCCGCATTGTTTTTCATTTGCAGCTGGAATTTCGGTAATTGTAACAGCATCCTTGAATGTATCTTCAAGAACATCGATGATTTCCGTCACTGTCGGCTCACCGCTGACAACAAGGTAATATCCTGTTTGACATCCCATTGGCGATATATCGATTATATCAAAATGATCGTAGCGCTCGGAATGCTTACGGATATTGAATGCAAGCAAGTGTTCCAAGGTATGGATCGTATCCGGCTTCATCGCTTGTTTATTCGGCTGGCAAAAACGGATATCAAATTTATTAACAACACCGTCTGTTCCGACCTTATGGACACCGCAATGTCTAACATATGGGGCTTTAACAGCATTATGATCTAATTCAAAGCTTTCAACTGAAGGCATTTAATTCACTCCTTAATTGTATGTCATCTCTATTTTACCTTGAATAACAATATATTTCATCCTTTAAAATCAATTCTTATTATATCACTCGGAATACCTACATGCTTATTCCTTTTTTACCCTTATTGGAAATTTAGAAAATATGCTATAATTAAGGGTAGTGAATTTACTCGAAAAGAGATGAAAGCATTGTGTTGAAAAAAATATTAATGGGAATCATTCGTTTTTACCAAGTTGCTATTTCTCCAATAAAGCCGCCTACCTGCCGTTTTTACCCAACTTGTTCCCATTATGGTTTGGAAGCGATCAATCGTTTCGGACCTATAAAAGGAAGCTGGTTAGCACTCATCCGCATTCTTAAATGTCATCCGTTTCATCCAGGGGGCATTGACCTTGTTCCTGAAAAAAAAGAAAAAAGTGAGGACCAATAGAAAAAAACCTTGCTTTCTTTTGCAATCTTTTGTATCATACAGAAGTCAAATCGTAATCATTTCGTTTTTTCCATATAACATTCAAATCGTAATCAATACGAATTATAAAGGAGCATTTCATATGAAAATTCGAGCATTGCTCTCACTTTTCCTTGTTACTGCGGTATTTCTGTCAGCCTGCGGCAACGGCAACTCGAAGGGAGAATCGAGTAAAGAAGAAACCAAGGATGCCTTGGATATATATACGACGGTTTACCCTTTACAATACTTCACAGAAGCCATTGGCGGGGAGTACGTAAATGTCGAGACGGTTTATCCTCCCGGAACGGATGAACACTCATTCGAACCCTCTCAAAAAGATATTGTAAAAATGGCTGAGTCAGACCTATTTTTCTATATTGGCTATAATCTTGAAGGCTTTGTAACCAAGGCTGAACCAATTCTAAGCAAAGAAGGCGTCAGTACGGTTGCGGTGGGCGAAACGGTTCATCTTGATGAGCATGCACACGAAGAGGAAGACGGTCATGACCATGGGGGCGTTAATCCGCATTTGTGGTTAGATCCCATCTATTCCATTGACATGGCTAAAACCATCAAGGACGAATTAACGAAAAAAATGCCGGAACAGGAAGAATATTTCAACAATCGTTTCAACGAGCTTTCCAAAAAACTTGAGGCACTTGATGAAAAATTCGCGACGACAATCGAGTCAGGCCGTACCAATAAGATCATTGTTTCCCATTCTGCATATGGCTATTGGGAAGAACGCTATGGATTGGAGCAAATTGGCGTCACAGGACTAACATCTTCAAACGAACCTTCTCAAAAGGAACTGGGGAAAATCGTAACCATGGCTAAAGAAGAAGACTTGAACTACGTCATCTTTGAGCAAAATATCAGTTCTAAACTAACCGAGATCATCCAAAAGGAAATGGGAGCGAAATCACTTGAGCTCCATAACCTTTCCGTGTTGACGGATAAAGATATCGAAGCCGGTGAAGATTACTTCAGTATAATGGAAAATAACGTAAAAACACTGCAAACTGCATTACAATAGGAAAAAGAGCGGGCCTTGGGTCCGCTCCTTTTTTGTCCCCATCATTTAGTTATTCCTTTAAATGCTTTTCACGGATCTTTTCCATCTTCGTCATCAATTCGGTTCCAATCGTTGATTCGAATTCCGGATAGATGACGGTCATCTCATCCATCCATTCTTTCTTTTCTTCATCTGTCAGTTTATAGATGTCGATATTCGATTTTTGCTGGATTTCCTTAAGCTGTTCCTGGTTCAATTCATTTGATTTGATCCATAGCCATCTCGTTGTATCATCCATCGCCCGTTGAATTTGCTGCTGAATGTCCAAAGGGAGTTTGTTCCAAAACGGTTTGTTTATCATGACTACATACCCTAAATAGCCATGGTCACTGATCGTTAAATATTTTTGCACCTCATATAATTTCTTGGAATAGATATTCGAAATCGTATTTTCCTGACTGTCCGTCTCATTGATTTCAAGGCTTTTAAACGTTTCGTTAAACTCCAGCTCAGATGTTGTCGCCCCAAAATGATTGAATTGGCTTTTCAGGACTGCACTTGGCATGATTCTAAAATTCTTTCCTGCAAAATCACTTGGATGCCTGATCGGTTTACTGCTTGTAATCTGTTTATAGTTATTCGACCAAAATGCGAGTCCCTCGATATCGATCGTGTTCAGCTGCTTAAGCAGCTCTTCCCCCACTTCCCCATTCAATGCTTCCTGCAAGGCAGCGTCCGTTGGAAAGACATAAGGAAGGTCCAATAGCATCCATTTCTTTGATATGCTCGTAATTTTAGATGTAGTCGGAGCAATCATCTGCACCTTGTTTTCTTGTAACGCTTCGATTTCTTCATGATCACTATATAATGACTGATTAGGATAAACTTCAATTTTGACACGATGACCTGTATATTCATCTACCAGTTTGGCAAATCGGTTCGCAGCTAGCCCTTTAGGTGTATTTTCAGCAACGACATGACTGAACTTAATAACGATTTGATCCTTCATCCCGACCTGCTCCTCATCCTTCGGCAAATTGAAACCGAAGCCTGAAAAGAACGATTGAAACGATATAAACACAGCTATCAACAGCCCCAAGCCAATTAATAAGAAGTACCCCCATAATGCACGCATACCGACAACTCCTCACCGCTCACTTCACATATCACTATTCTATCACAGCTTTTTGCTGTCGTAATACAATGCGCGAAAAATAGCGAAAAGTGGTAGAAATTCTGTTACTATAAAGTATAGAAGTAATGGAGGAAAAACAATGGATAAATCCTTTCATATGCCCATTCAAATTAAAATCACCCTGCTATCATTCGTAATCGTCGCTTTTTCGATACTAATAGGCGGGATTTTTATATTCGGAAATATCGTTTCGGTCAGGGAGGATGAAATAGGCAAACGCTCCATGATCACTGCCCATACTATCGCCGAACTCCCTGAAGTACAAAAATTGGTTCGTAAGCCTGAAGGATGGACTGAGCTTAATCCGATTATTGAAAACTTAAGGAAAATCCATCAAGCGGATTATATAGTTGTACTCAACAATCAGCATATACGCTATTCCCACCCGGTGTTTAGTCAATTGGGGACCCCTTCTGGCAGCAGCGACGAAAGCGCTGCGTTCGCTGAACACGAATACCTTTCAAAGGCCGCTGGCGAACTTGGCATTTCCATCCGCGCCTTTGTCCCGATCCTTGATAAAGATAGAGAGCAAATCGGCGTCGTACTGGTTGGGAATATCTTGCCTACGATACCGGAATTAATCAAGGACTTGAAAGGTGAAATCGCGATTATCCTGGTCCTTACACTTTTATTCGGTGTATGCGGCTCATGGCTCATGGCAAGAAGGATAAAAAAAGAGACCTTCCAACTTGAACCACATGAAATTTCACGGATGTTAGTTGAAAGGACAGCCGCTTTCAATGCGATGCATGAAGGGGTGATCGCCATAGATAAAAATCAGACAATCACGATTTTCAATGAAAAGGCTAAGCAAATATTCAATATTAACGGTGCGGTCATTGGTAAGAATATCAATGATATTATACACGATACCCGTCTCCCGGAAGTGCTTGACCGGACATCTCCCATCTTTAATCAGGAGATCTCGGTTCAAAACAGGAATATTGTAAGCAACCGGGTACCGATAAAGATTGCGGATAAAACGATCGGTGCGGTGGCCATTTTCCAGGATCGCACCGATGTGACGAAGCTAGCTGAAGAGTTGACTAGTGTCAAAGCATTCGTTGAAGCTCTGCGCGTTCAAAACCATGAACATATGAACAAACTTCATACGATAGCAGGTTTGATCCAGCTAGGAAATCTTGACGAAGCGCTGCATTACATTTTTCAGATCACGGAAGAACAAGAGGAATTGACCAGGTTTTTAACGAAGCACATTCACGATGATAATTTAGTGGGGCTGATATTAAGTAAGATTTCCTTGGGTAGGGAACTCGGAATCGAGCTCATCATGGACAAGCACACGAAATTGGACCGCTTCCCCGCTGATTTGGATCATCACGATTTTGTATTGATAATCGGAAACCTGATCGAAAATTCATTTGCAGCGCTAAAGCATTGTTCAGAGGAAACAAAACAGGTTTATCTATCCATCTACCAGGATGAACGTCATTGTCAAATTGTGCTTGAGGATAATGGACCCGGCATTCCAGAAGACATTCATAAAGATATATTCGAGTATGGTTTTACAACAAAAGGTGCGGAAGGATCAGGAATTGGTCTTTATCTAATAGACCAAATTGTAAAAAAAGCGAACGGCGAAATGAAATTCACGACACTCCCTGACGAAGGAACAAGCTTTTTTCTTTCTTTTCCGATGCACGATATAGAGGAGAACCAAAATGACTAACGAAATTCGTGTACTTTTAATTGAAGATGACCCCATGGTCCAAGAGGTCAACAAACAATTCATCGAGCGCCTGCCTGCCTTTAAAGTCGTTGATACAGCTTCAAATGGGCTTGAAGGGCTGGAAAAAATCAGGCAGTCTAAACCCGACCTGGTCATTTTGGACATCTTCATGCCATCTTTAAACGGGGTTGATACACTTTATCAAATCAGAAAAGAGCAAATGGATGTGGATGTCATCATCATTTCAGCGGCAAATGATCAGAAAACGATCAGAAAAATGATGCAGAATGGGGCTTTTGACTATTTAATCAAGCCATTTAAATTCGATAGGCTTAAACATACGCTGGAACAATACTTCGCTTTTCGGATGGAGGTTGAACCTGACCATCAAATATCTCAAACCCAGCTCGACCGAATTCTTTTTCAACATAAAACACATTCTGAAGCGAGTCGGAAATATGATGTTCCCAAAGGATTGAATGGCGCGACTCTTGAGCAGGTTACGAAGTTCATAAAGACCCAGCCTGGGTCACTATCTGCAGAAGAAGTGGCTGATGGGATTGGAATCGCCAGAGTTACAGCAAGGCGCTATCTTGAATACTTGCATGGCGAAGAAGTCCTTCAGCTTGACGTACAATATGGCAGCATAGGCCGTCCAGTCAATAGATACCGGCTTAAAAAACCTTAAAACGCATGGGGACCGGCTCGAAACGGTTCCCTTTTTACTTTTACTCTTTACGCACCTGTCTTCCGGTCATATAGGCCCCACTTTCTCTTCAAAAGAAACAGCTCACACTCTTTCAATGCCGTCACTTCTTTAATGACATAGTCCGGCATGCCCCTTTTTAGTAGAATCTCCGCAATAAGGTACGGTTTTTTCTTCATACACTCTCCCCTCCCTTTCCCTTGGTTGCCATTCTTTTAATCTCATTATACAAAATAATCCAATAAAGAAAAAATAGACAAAGCCCCATTTTCCGAAAAAAAATTATGATCTATCCGGCCATTTAAATGATTTTCCTTCTCTAAAATCACGTTTTATACATGGAATACTGGAGAACAAAAAGTAGTTGCAGACTGTAGACAAACTCGAAGTAAATCCAGCTTACCTAGAGTTTTTTCTAAAGATCATTCTTGGAATGGAGGGTACGAGACTCCCGCGGGAAAAGCATGTCAAGGGAGCCCGCGGAAAGCGAGTTTACGTTCCAATCAACGATCAAATTTTACAAAACCTCAAAAAAAAGTTGCTGGTTGATTTCAGTCATTCGTTCCCTTTCCGCCGACTGTCTGCCAGGCCTCATCTAAGCAAGCATCTAGCGGGATCTTGGCTAGCCGGTTATCCGGCAGAAGTGTCGTAAATTTCTTCAATTTAGTAAGAGTTTTAACAGGAAACACAAAGAACTGATTTGTTAGTTTCCTATTAAAATCATTTTCCAAAAGGGTGGGGTTTCCGTCCAAGAAAATTCTAATTGGGTGAGTTACATAGACAAGGGGAGTGAGAGGAGTGAGAGGATTATCAAATTTGGTCAAAAGAGGTGGGCAATGCACCTCTTTGATGTTTTCACCTGTACAACTTACTATATGCAGTCAGTTCCTTTAGCCGCTTTTCATTGATGGCAAAACCGATTCCAGCTTTATCGGGAACTTGGATCATGCCATTTTCGACAAGTACTTCAGGATCTATTATATCTTCATCCCAATAACGGGATGAAGATGATATATCCCCGGGAATCGTGAATCCTTTTAATGTGGCAAGTGCAATATTATGTGCACGTGAAATCCCAAATTCAATCATACCGCCGCACCAAACCGGCACATCATTCCTCAGACATAGATCATGGATTCTTACAGCTTCCATCCAGCCGCCGACTTTAGCCATCTTAATGCTGATCACCCCACAGCTCTGGAGCGACAGCGCACTTTTGGCATCATGAAATGAATTTATGCTTTCATCAAGGCAAATGGGTGTCTGCAACTGTTTCTGCAAAAAGGAATGTTCCACAATGTCGTCATGTCCCAGCGGCTGTTCAATCATCATCAGCTTAAACACATCAAGTTTCTGAAGGTGGGTGATGTCATCAAGAGTGTACGCTGAATTGGCATCTGCCATGAGCGGGATATGAGGATGAGCCCGACGGATTTCCGCTAAAAACTCCAGATCATTTTGAGGATTGATTTTTATTTTGTAACGCTGATAACCAGATCCGGAAAAATCCTCTATCTGGCGCATCGCATCTTCAATATCATTGGATGCAACGACTACACCAGCGGCCACTTCACTTCGTTCGCCGCCCATCAGCCGTCCGAGGTAGACTCCTTTCTGCTTCGCATATAAATCGAGGATTGCCTGCTCTAAAGCTGACTTCGCCATCCCATTCCGCCGGATTCCGCTCCATAGGTTCGGCAGCTCATCGGGATGTTTGACCTGACTGGCCAATGTCAACGGGATTAAGAAGTCCTCCAATATATGAAAGCAGGTTTTGATCGTTTCCTCGGTATACCAAGGACTTGTAAAAGGTACAGCTTCACCGTATCCAATAAACCCATCCTTATCCATGGCTTCGACAATGATCACTTCCCGATCGCTTACCGTTTCGAGATGCGTCTTGAATGGCCGTTTTAAAGGAGCCTTAATAAGCTTTAGGGTAATGGAGGATAACCTCATTGCCCTTCCCCCATTTCCTTCTTCAGTTCTCGTCTCAGAAGCTTGCTTGCGCCATTACGGGGAAGCTCCTTACAAAAAATCACGTTCCGGGGAAGCTTATAGGATGCTAAATATCCCCTGCAATATTCCAACAGTTCACTCTCATCAAGCTCTGCACCTTGTTGCAAGACGACAAAAGCAAGCGGGACCTGTCCCCACTTTTCATCATCAGTCCCAGTCACTCCCGCTTCGAAAACATCAGGATGCATACTGAGGACGTTCTCAATCTCGGCCGGATAGACATTTTCGCCGCCAGAGATGATTAAATCCGAACGTCGGTCAAGTACATATAAAAAGCCTTCCTCATCAAGATAACCAAGATCCCCGGTATAAAGCCATCCATCGGTAATCGCCTGCTGTGTAGCATCCATTCGATTAAAATAACCTTTCGTGACATTCGGACCTGAAACCACGATTTCGCCCACTGCACCCGGTTCACACATCGTGCCGTCTTTCTCTATCCGTAACTGTGAAGGAAACAAAGGTTTCCCAGCTGATCCGATTTTTGACATGCTATACTCCGGTGCCAGTGTCACAATCTGTGAAGACGTTTCGGTCATCCCATATGTTTGATAGACGGGAATCCCCTTCTCCTTACAGGCTTCAAGTAAATGGACGGGTGCAGGGCCGCCGCCCAACAGGAAACAGCGAAAGGTTTTTGGATAGCTTGTTCCCTTCAAATCCTGAACCATCCTATTCAGCATGGCCGTCACGACCGAAATGATCGTCACGCCATTTTCCTGAATGCTCCGGTTTGCTTCCCGTTCATCGAATCGTTCCGCCAAAACGACTTTCATGCCATAAATCACGTTTTTCATCAGAATGGATAAACCGCTAATATGAAAGATCGGAACCGCACAATACCAAGAATCCTCCTCATGCAATCCGAGGTTCAGAACCGACCCTACTGCACTCCACCAATGGTTGCCGAATGTTTGGATCACACCCTTTGGATTTCCTGTCGTACCTGATGTATACATGATCGTAGCGGTATCCTCAAGGTAAAACTCTTGAAGTATCTCCGCCGTGCCTTCATTCGGCAATTCTTCCATTAAATGAAGGTTCAATTCCGGGAGAATCTCATCAATATCAGAAAGTTTGTCGGAGAAGGCACCTTCTGAAACCAAATAGGCAGTCCCACTATCCCCAATCTGCCAGGACAGCTCTTTTGCCGTTAACTTATTATTCAGCATCACAATCTTCACACCGAGATAAAATAGTGCATGGATAACGACAACACCATCAATATGGTTGCGGAGCAAAACCGCGCATGAATCACCGGAGCCCAGACCAATGCTTGCCAGCTTACCAGCCATCTTCTCCGATAATGTATGCAGTTCAAGAAAGCTATACGTATGACCTTCAAACTCGATTGCCGGGCGCCCCGGTGAAAGATGCGCCCGATTTTTCAGCCAGTTCGGCAACTTTTCTTCTGCCATTGCTGCTTACCCTCTTCCATTTTGATATAGAAAACAGCCCGGCGATTTTCCGCCAAGCTGTCAGTCTCATCGATTCACGCGTTTCATTAAGGGAAACGAGGGAATTGCCCAAAGTCCGGAGTGCGCTTTTCTTTGAATGCATCGCGGCCTTCTTTTGCTTCTTCTGTTGTATAGTATAAAAGTGTAGCGTCACCAGCCAATTGTTGAAGACCTGCAAGGCCATCCGTATCAGCGTTCATTGCCGCTTTCAAGAAACGGAGTGCAGTAGGGCTCTTCTCAAGCATTTCTTCACACCATTTAACCGTTTCCGCTTCTAATTGGTCTAATGGTACGACTGTGTTGACCAATCCCATATCCAATGCTTCCTGTGCATTGTATTGACGGCATAGGTACCAGATTTCACGCGCCTTTTTATGACCCACGATACGTGCAAGGTAACCAGAACCATAACCAGCATCAAAGCTTCCTACATTCGGTCCAGTTTGTCCGAAAATCGCATTGTCAGCAGCAATCGTCAAGTCACATACCACGTTCAAGACATTACCGCCACCAATTGCATATCCTGCAACCATGGCTACGACTGGTTTTGGAATGACGCGAATCAAACGTTGTAAATCAAGAACATTTAGACGCGGAATGTTATCTTCACCCACATATCCCCCATTTCCGCGTACTTTTTGGTCTCCGCCTGAACAGAATGCTTTGCCGCCTACACCTGTTAAAATAATGACACCAATGCTGGAATCATCACGCGCTCTTGCGAATGCATCAATCATTTCAGCAGTCGTTTTTGGCGTGAATGCATTATGTACATGTGGTCGATTGATGGACACTTTCGCAATCCCGTTATATTTTTCATACAAAATTTCATCATACTCACGTATTGTTTCCCATTGAATCGTCACCTTAATTCCTCCTTTTATTTCGCTTTAAGAACTCACTTATTATTTTACCAAACTTTTCTCCAACTTCCACATGAATCGCATGTCCCGCATCATTTATTATTTTCCATTCGACCCGCTTCAGCTTTTTTTTCATCGAGTCCGCAATTCGACAAAACTTCCGGTCAAGTTCACCAGTTACAAGGAGCACAGGGAAATCAAGGGTTTGCAGTTGTTCCCAGTATGAAGCCTGACTGCCGGTCCCCATACCAAGAAGGCTATTGGAAAGGCCGGCAGGACTATTTGCCAACCGCTGCTCCCGAATGGCTGACCTGGTTTTGGCCGACAACCGTTTTTGACTTTCAAACAAAGGGATGTTTTCCCATTGATCCACAAACGCTTCCATGCCATTTTCAAGAATCCTTTCGGCAAGCTTCCGATCATTTTCCCTTCGCACTTCACGTTCCCCTTCTGTTAAAAGGCCCGGTGAAGCGCTCTCCAATATCAATGTGTCAACATACTCAGGAAACAAACAGGCAAATCCCAATCCGAGCCTTCCGCCCATCGAGTATCCAAGGATATGGGCTTTCGGGAAATGTAACACATCCAGAATATACTTGATATCCTCAGCGACACGCTCCATTTCATACCTTCGATGATCGGCTGGTGACGCAGACATACCATGACCGATGATATCGACCATGATTAACGTATACCTGTCACTCAGTAGCGGAATGAGGAATTTCCATGTATCCCGATTTCCCGTAAATCCATGTAAAAGTACTAGAGGATCTCCATTTCCCGTTATTTCAACAGCATAATTGACATCATTACTGACAATATTCATGATATTTCCCTATCTAACACCATTTTTATTTCCTGGGAAACAAAGCTCCACAAAATTCGATGTTTTTGTAGATTCGACTCTCTTTCTGTCGGAACTTCAATGATTTTGAGTCCTTCGATTTCGAATGACTCTGTAAATACCTTCTCTAACTCATCCCAATTTTGAACCTTGTTGTATTTACCGCCATAAAGCTCGGCCGTATGGGAAAAATCAAGCCCATGAGGCGTGCCGAATAGCGTTTCGAAATGTTCCCTATCATTCGCCTGCGGCAAGAAGGAGAAAATGCCGCCGCCATCATTATTAACCAGCAATATCGTGATATTTTGTTTTTGAAGCTTTGCAGCAAGCAAGCCATTCATATCATGGTAAAAGCTTAAATCCCCAATTGCCAGCACTGTATTTTTTGATACCGTGCTTACGCCAAGCGCAGTGGAAACGACACCATCGATGCCATTTGCCCCGCGATTTGCAATGGTTTTGATTCCTTTTCCATTATTCAAAAAGAAAGTATCCAAATCACGTATGGGCATACTATTCCCGACAAACAACGTCGATTCCAACGGCATCATATCGGCAAGCAGGGCGAACAGCTTGCCTTCGCTTAACTCCGCTTCATCTCTGACGGAGGCTAAGGCCTCCTTCGTCGCACCGTTGACGGTTTGCCATAAGCGAAGCCATTCATCATCAGGGGAGGAAGTAATGCTTTCAGCGATTCGCAGACAAAAATCTTTCTCTTCGCTGTAAATCATATTCGTTGCCAATCCCGCTGGTTCGCGCCAGCCTGCTCCGCCATCGACGACCAAAGTGATTGCCTGTTTTTGTTCTTTCATGAATAACAATAACGGTTTAGAAACAGGCATTGCTCCGAATCGCAAGATCACTTCCGGCCTGAAAGCCGCTTTTGCCGTTTCATCGCGTAGAAACGTATCGTACGCATCAATGATGACGGCCTTGTCATGACTTCCGCTCCTTAACTGTGAAAGAGGATCAGCCAGTACCGGAAAAGCAAGTTTTTCCGCTAATGCGACGATGGCTTCCTTCATCTCTGGATGAGGTAATTCGCCACATACAATCATACCTTGCTTAGCTTGTGACAATGTAGTTGCGACAGCTTCTATTTGTGATGATGACAATGACAGTTCTCCACTGTCAATCAACACTGCAGGCGTCATTTTATTTTGCCTGCATTCCTTTGCTTTCTCCAAATCCGGTATCAATGGTTCTCGAAGCGGGAAATTCAAATGTACAGGCCCTGCCGGCTCGGCTGCAGCTGTTGCCACTGCCCTTGCACCGACCGTTCTGGCATACCGCATCATCCCATCCGTGCTTTCAGGAAGTGCCATTTCGACAAACCATTTAACATGTCTCCCGTAAAGGTGTATCTGATCGATCGCCTGCGGGGCTCCGACATCACGCAATTCATGCGGGCGGTCAGCGGTAAGTACAATAAGCGGCACTCTTGAATAGAAAGCCTCAATGACGGCTGGGTAATAGTTTGCGGCGGCTGTACCTGACGTACAAAGAAGTCCGATAGGTTCTTTTAGGGCCTTAGCCAAACCAAGGGCAAAAAAAGCAGCCGAACGCTCATCCACATTAATATGAATTTCGATATCAGGATGTTCCACCAGCAACAAAGCCAGGGGTGTGGATCGTGAACCAGGGCTCACCACCACATGCTTCACCTCATTTTGTGCCAGCTCATCGACGAATGAAGCAGCATAAGCTGTCAATGCATCTCGGTCATTCATTAAGATTTCCTCCTAAAGCACTTAACATCGGATTGAATTTAATCCCCGTTTCCCGGTATTCACTTTCGGGAGTCGAATCTTCCACTACTCCGCATCCGGCAAAGAGCGATGCCTCATTGTTCTGTATTAGTGCAGAACGGATCCCGACAGCGAATTCCCCGTTTCCATACGTATCCACCCAGCCTAAAGGACCCGCATAAAAGCCACGTTCCAGACCTTCCATTTCCCTGATTCGGACAACGGCCTTTTCTTTGGGAAGTCCGCCCATAGCAGGTGTTGGGTGGAGACTCTCGACAAATTCAAAAATCGTGACACCTTCCTTTGATATACCGCGGACCGGAGTGTACAAATGCTGGATATGGCGGTTTTTCATAAGTGTCGGTCCGGCCGGGACCATCACCTTTTCGCATACTGAATCAAAGGCATTCGATATCATCGACACGACATATTGATGCTCTTGTAAATTCTTTTGGTCATGAAGCAATTCTTCACCAAGACAAACATCTTCCTGCTCATCTTTCCCTCGTCCCATCGATCCAGCAAGACAGGTAGAAAAAACTTCATTTCCCTGTTTCTTAATTAAACGTTCAGGGGTGGCACCGACAAAACAGTCACCACCAGCTTCCAAACTGAAAATATAACTCAATGGCTGCTCAGCAAGCAATTGTTCAAGCACTTTCCCTGAATCAATGGAATGTTCAAAACCAAGCCGAAGCTCCCTTGCCAAAACGATTTTGTCGAGATTTGTCGTCTTGATTTCCTGAACAGCCTCTGCGACCGTCCGTTTCCATTCCTCAGGTTCGACTTCCCTCTGCATAACCAGGGAATTTGCACCCAATCCATTGCCATCCACGCTTTCGAAAAGGAAAGCTTCCCGTTCATTTATCATATCTATGAAGAGTTTTTCTGAATCATCAGGCGAACAAAGTAAGTTTGTCGTTAAGTAAGCTTGTTTCCCCACTATTGACAGCATGAAAGCGGGTATATAAAAAAGGTTGTCCCCGAACTGATTCCAAAGGAGCGTACTGTCAGTTTCATAATCAAAAGAAAAGCCCCCAAACAGTAAAGGACCTGTCGCTTCTACATCGGTCACTCCTGTTTTGACAGCATTATTCTGCAGTTTGATCCAGCTCTTTTCGACTTCTCTGTAACGTTCGGCATTCGATGCCGCTTTGAGTTTCTTAACATTGCCTAAACCGGTGATGGTTATCTCCTTTGCAGGGTCCTCCCAGAAAAAGCGTTCACCCGCGTACCGTTCTCTTCCAGCTTGATAAAATGAAAGGGGGTTGTTGCATTTAATCTTCTTAATATGACTGAATAGAACTTGATCATTCAAGTCCTTCGCCTTTTGTATAGCTGAAGCCAGTCCCTGAAACTGTTCAGTTTCCTCTGAGATAGCCAAAAAAATCCCCCCAAATGTACATTTTAAAAGCTTTTTAACCTATTTAAAGATACACCTCACTTGAACCCCATGTCAATAAAACGCCCCTTTGCCGAACGATTCTTTCCTGCTTTTTTCCTTATTATATGATTCTTAGCGAATGTAGAGAAATATCCTTGATTTTGGAAATGGATCATCCAGGAATTCCTATTATCACCCTTACCCACTTTTCCTGCATTTATTAGGATAACCTTTTGTGCAACATTTCAATATTTGTTATAATTTCGAGAGAACCAATAATGATTTTGAGGAGAGAAATAATGCAAACAGAATACGACGGACTTCCCCTTAAACGGACCTGGAAGATTTGGTGGGAGTTAATTCGTCCACATACACTAACCGCAGCTTTTGTACCAGTCTTACTTGGAACTGTGATTGCACTTTTGGAAGATGGAGTGAATTGGTTACTATTCGCTGCCATGATGATTGCCAGTATCCTGATTCAAGCTGCAACCAATTTATTCAATGAATACTATGATTTCAAGAGAGGCTTGGATACGGAGGAATCCGTAGGCATCGGCGGCGGGATCGTCCGTCATGGGATGACCCCCAAACTAATCATGAGCTTGGCCCTTGGCATGTATGCCATCGCCTTGATAATTGGAATCTATATTTGTGCCGCATCATCTTGGTGGCTTGCTGCAGTCGGACTGGTTTGCATGCTTGTCGGCTATCTTTATACAGGCGGTCCCCTGCCCATTTCATATACACCATTCGGGGAACTTTTTTCTGGATTGTTCATGGGCTTTTTGATAATCCTGATCGCCTTTTTCATTCAAACCGGTGATGTTTCTTCAACAGCCATCTTAATCGCCATTCCAAGTGGGGTTTTGGTCGGGTTGATCAACTTATCCAATAACCTTCGTGACCACGATGGGGATAAGGCACATGGCCGCAAAACGATGCCAGTAGTGATGGGCAGGAAAAACGCCCTGACATTCATGGCAATCATGTTCGCTTTCTGTTATCTATGGCTTGTTGGGCTAGTTCTTACCGGAAGCGTAACGGCGTGGATTCTCCTTGCCTTCCTTAGCATACCGAAGGCCATGGCCGCAATCAAAGGCTTCGTAGGCAAAACGCAGCCGATCACAATGGTCCCGGCAATGAAAGCCACGGCCCAAACGAACACCTTCTTTGGCTTACTCATGGCCATTGGATTATTCATCAGTTATTTTATCTAATCTCCGAGGACTGAGCTCATCCGCTCAGTCCTTTTTTCTGTATTCCATTGCATATTGTTTTCCTATACTCCGATTCGGGTA
The DNA here is from genome assembly GCF_042885195.1 of Peribacillus sp. NPDC058075. Taxonomy (NCBI): domain Bacteria; kingdom Bacillati; phylum Bacillota; class Bacilli; order Caryophanales; family Bacillaceae; genus Peribacillus; species Peribacillus sp. NPDC058075. The sequence goes on from NZ_JBHVSL010000005.1 coordinate 166,446, forward strand.
ATAGATAATACAACCATCTTACCAATATAAAATGAGATTTGGACTATAGAAGGAGTGAATAGGATATGGCAACGAAACAACAAACGCAGAAATTAAAAAAGGAACTGCTTCAAGAAAAAAATGAGTTAAGTAGTAGAATTCAAAATGATGAACAATCCGTTCTGGATAAAAGCCAGACGGAATCAGTAGGGGAATTATCATCTTATGATAATCATCCTGCTGACCTAGGAACCGAATTATTCGAGATGGAACGGAATCAAGCACTCGATGAGCATGCACAATCAGAAATGGAGAAAATCGACGAAGCATTAAAAGCAATGGAAGAAGGTTCGTATGGCCATTGTATAACCTGCAATAGGGAAATCCCCATCGAGAGGCTTGAAGCGATTCCAAGCACTCTCTACTGTGTCGAGCATGCCCCGGAACGATCACTTTCACAAGACCGGCCAGTGGAGGAGGAAATACTGATTCCATCCAAGGGTGATCATTTTGAAAATCGTCATGGAAATGAAATAGTGGATAAAGAGGATAGCTTTGGTGAAGTCGCCAAATTCGGTACATCCGAGACGCCATCTGATTACACCGGCGATCATGACAATTATAATGATCTTTATAAAACCGAAGATGAAACGGATGGATTTCCAGAAGACTATGAAGGATTTGCAGCAAATGATATCGAAGGAAAAAATAGGGTGGATATACCGAACAAAAAACAAAAGGAATATGAAAATACATTAGAAGAAGAAAATATCGATTCCCAGCTTGGAGACATTCCTTATAAACAAAAAGATAGTTATATCAATGAAAAGAAATGAAAAAAGGAAGCATACATGAATGTATGCTTCCTTTTTTGTTATGACCCGTACGGGATTCGAACCCGTGTTACCGCCGTGAAAGGGCGGTGTCTTAACCGCTTGACCAACGGGCCAAATGGCGGAGAAGGAGGGATTTGAACCCTCGCGCCGCTCGCGCGACCTACACCCTTAGCAGGGGCGCCTCTTCAGCCTCTTGAGTACTTCCCCATGGCTCCGCAGGTAGGACTCGAACCTACGACCGTTCGGTTAACAGCCGAATGCTCTACCACTGAGCTACTGCGGAACAATATGAATATGGTGGGCCTAAATGGACTCGAACCATCGACCTCACGCTTATCAGGCGTGCGCTCTAACCAGCTGAGCTATAGGCCCATATTTGGAGCGGGTGAAGGGAATCGAACCCTCATCATCAGCTTGGAAGGCTGAGGTTTTACCACTAAACTACACCCGCGAAATGGGGCGACTGATGGGAATCGAACCCACGAATGCCTGAACCACAATCAGGTGCGTTAACCACTTCGCCACAATCGCCGTAATTTTGTAAGATATGGTGGCTCAGGACGGAATCGAACCGCCGACACAAGGATTTTCAGTCCTTTGCTCTACCGACTGAGCTACTGAGCCACATTTGTATTAATTTAAAAAATGGCGGTCCCGACGGGAATCGAACCCGCGATCTCCTGCGTGACAGGCAGGCATGTTAACCGCTACACCACGGGACCTAATAATTGCGGGGACAGGATTTGAACCTGCGACCTTCGGGTTATGAGCCCGACGAGCTACCGGACTGCTCCACCCCGCGACGGTAATAATGAAACGATTTGCATCAAGTTTTCGTGTATATCGTTTTTTGGCTTCCTCTATGTAAGGTTGTTTAAAAACAACTTGTTGCTTTTTAAAAAAATGGAGGAGGTAGAGGGATTCGAACCCCCGCGGGATTTGACTCCCCTGTCGGTTTTCAAGACCGATCCCTTCAGCCGAACTTGGGTATACCTCCACGGCATTAAAGAAATGAATATGGTGGACCTTGTAGGACTCGAACCTACGACCGGACGGTTATGAGCCGTCTGCTCTAACCAGCTGAGCTAAAGGTCCTTATATTTATTGGTAGCGGCGGAGGGGATCGAACCCCCGACCTCACGGGTATGAACCGTACGCTCTAGCCAGCTGAGCTACACCGCCAATATAATATAAGTATCTGATTGAAAAATGGTGGAGCCTAGCGGGATCGAACCGCTGACCTCCTGCGTGCAAGGCAGGCGCTCTCCCAGCTGAGCTAAGGCCCCATTCATTAAAAATCACGTGGTCGGGAAGACAGGATTCGAACCTGCGACCCCTTGGTCCCAAACCAAGTGCTCTACCAAGCTGAGCTACTTCCCGCAATAAAAACATGGTGCGCCCGGCGGGAGTCGAACCTACAACCTTCTGATTCGTAGTCAGATGCTCTATCCAATTGAGCTACGGGCGCATATTATGATGGTGCCGAGGACCGGAATCGAACCGGTACGGTAGTCACCTACCGCAGGATTTTAAGTCCTGTGCGTCTGCCAGTTCCGCCACCCCGGCACATACGAAAAGTGGAGCGGAAGACGGGATTCGAACCCGCGACCCCAACCTTGGCAAGGTTGTATTCTACCACTGAACTACTTCCGCATGAAAGATGCGGGTGAAGGGACTTGAACCCCCACGCCTTGCGGCGCCAGATCCTAAGTCTGGTGCGTCTGCCAATTCCGCCACACCCGCATATAAAATGGTGAGCCATGAAGGATTCGAACCTTCGACCCTCTGATTAAAAGTCAGATGCTCTACCAACTGAGCTAATGGCTCGTGCTTGTACTTATCTTAAAATGGTGCCGGCAAGAGGACTTGAACCCCCAACCTACTGATTACAAGTCAGTTGCTCTACCAGTTGAGCTACACCGGCAGGTGTAAAATGGTGGAGGATGACGGGATCGAACCGCCGACCCTCTGCTTGTAAGGCAGATGCTCTCCCAGCTGAGCTAATCCTCCATATAAAACCTGCTTGGCGACGTCCTACTCTCACAGGGGGAAACCCCCAACTACCATCGGCGCTGAAGAGCTTAACTGCCGTGTTCGGAATGGGAACGGGTGTGACCTCTTCGCT
>NZ_JBHVSL010000006.1:0-83455 GCF_042885195.1 Peribacillus sp. NPDC058075
AATACATATAGATAAACTTTTTTTATTTTCATCTACTAACACTCCAATCATAATTTTCATAGTTTATTTTTTCCACATCAAAAGCTACTCCACCAAAAAAGAACGCATGTTCCTTTTAATGCAATTATATTCCATAATTAACCAATAGTCAATTTCTTATGGAACTATCCTGCCCCTATAGTTGCATAAGAAAAAGCTGTCTTAAAGACAGCTCTAATCTTCAGCTAACGGACCCGTTAGTTCATTAAGAAACCCTGTATTGAAACAAAGAAAAGAAATAATGAGACAACTACGCACCCCAAAAATCCTCCTTTTCTATCTTTTTGAAGTTCAGCTAATCCTCTCACCAACATAATTACCCCCGAGATCAACATTAAATACGGCATAAACTCAAAGTTTTCAGTAATTAGCAGATATGCTGATAAAGCAAGAACAATATTGCCAAGATAATTCTAACTATTTTCAAGAATATATTTCCCCCTAAAAAATTAAGTTCTGTACGATTTTTTATTTAATCATACCATTTAACACCTTTTCATTTGTGTGGAAAATGGAAAGTCCTTCTTTCACTAACCCGCTCCGTTAGTTCCATAAGAAAAAGCTGCCTTAAAGACAGCTCCGATCAACAGCTAACTCACCCGTTTGTTAAAGCATTTCATTAAATCAAGGGTATCCAAACAGGGTCTTTTACGTCTTTTTCATTAGGTTTTCTTACAAACTCAATACACCCATCCTCACAAGCTCCAAACACAAGATAATTTTTTTGTGCTTGCCTTAAAGAAGGGGTATTAGCACCACCGTCATAATCTGGATCACTATATTGAACTCCATCATCTTCCCAAAAACAAATACTGCAAATATCATATGTTCCAGGCGGTTCTTCATCTAATGTTTTATAACCGCAACAAGGACAAGTATATTTCATACAAACACCCCAATACTTATATCATACCTGTTCTTCAACTATCCTGCCCCGTTAGTTCATTAAGCAAAAAAGGCCACCAAATGGCAGCCCCGGTTCTCAACACGCACCCGTTAGTTGCATAAAACCTATTGTAGAGTTGACACAAACTGTGCGATAAGAAATCTTTTCAAATCAAAAAAACACCCATTAAATAGGAGTGTTTTTTGTAATAATATTCTGGATTGCTTTGGCAGCAACATCTATATCATTAATAAATTCTACTTTACCGCAATTAGAACAAACTAATTTAAAAGTACGTTGTGAATTAAATGTTAAGTATCTAACTTTTAGAGATTGAGTTTTATTAATTGTAAAAGTATGAGTAATATTTACATTATGATAATAGCATAGGTAGGAAAGTAAACTTTTTAAGCTTTCAAATGTCATAATCTTCCCCTTCCTAAATGGGAAGTGACTAAGAAAAGTCTGGTAGGACCCAAATATACTTTATTATCTCTTACTGTAACATCTAGAATTTTGAATGTATATTACTACCATTTTACAAATAGTTACATTTTATCTGAAAAAATGCCGTACAGTCCGACTACACTACGCTTATGGAACTAACCTGCCCCTATAGTTGCATAAGGAAAAAGCTGCCTTAAAGACAGCTCCGATCTTCAGCTAACGCACCCGTTAGTTGTAGAGTGGGGAATAGATTATTAAAAGAACTCCTAATAAAATAAGACCGACAATAATAATTAATCCATTACTTAAATCTAATACGACACCTAAAATCAACCATATGAAATAGAAAATTTTAGTTTTTGTACTTTCTTTTTTATAATTTTTATAAGCTTCTTTAATAAACCACCCTAAAATGATACTTCCACCAACAACCAATATAATCCCAATAGCCAATATTTTCATAATCGTACTATTTTCTGACCCCTTTTAAGAATTTATATTCCTGTTAGTTTGTCACTTTTCTTCTTCAACTAACCTGCCCCGTTAGTTGCATAAAGAAAAAGCTGTCTAATACTTCTCTAATTAGAATGCGTACTTATAGAGACCAAAATACAGTGGACCGAGTAAAAGTACAAATACTACAGCAATAATGATGTATTTGACTGGAGGTGAAACACCCTCGAACTCATCCCCATAGTCAGCTAGGAAGAAGCTGTAGATTAAGTCCCAAAATAACGCCCCAAAAAACACGATTTGCCATAAAGAAGTATTTATTATTTGGATATTTGATACGTAACCAAAAAGTCCTATCCAGGTAATAATCGAGATTACAAAATCCAGTTTTGCTGGAAAAGTCTTATATTTTCCTTTAAAAAGATATCCAATAGCAACAGCACCAAGTATTCCTAAATAAATTGTCCAAAACATATTAACAAACATAATCCATTTCCTCTTTCCTCTGTTTCCCTGAATCATTAATTCAAGATTAACCCCTATTTATTTATAAAAATTATAATTGAACTTGATTAATTTTGAATACAGGGGTTTTATTCCAAACATTTAACTCTACAGAAATTTGTATAGGACCGATCTTGAAAAAGGCGCATCTCACTTTATGAAATGCGCCTGATTACGGAGATCAAGATAATGATTATTCAACAATATGGCCCAAATGTTGAATTAAAATCAAACAGCACTCTTCAACTAACCTGCTTAATTATATAAAAAAAGAGCTGCCCTTAAAGACAGCTCTGATCCTCAGCTAACGCACTGTTAATTCGACAAGATAAGAATTCATTCTGTAATTCTAAGGTGTCTTTTAAGTTCCTTAAAAGGAGGAGCATAGGAGTCCTCATATTTCTTAATATGTTTATTTAACACAGACCAATTGCTTTCGAGGAATGGATGTATCTGAGTGGTATCAGAAAGACTATACAGTTCATTTAAAAAATAAAGGGTTTCCCAAACCAAAAAGTCATCGTCTAACTTAAATAAAACCTCAATGACATTTGGAATATAGTTAAACGCTTCTTCAGGGGACATACCCTTAGTAATTGATTCAAAAGAATTACTAAAATACCACTCGTCATCATCTAATTTGTCTTCCCATTCCATATATATGTCCAATAACCGTTTATCCATTTTAATCCCGTCCCAAAGTGCAATTTTAGCTATACATATTTTATCATTTGCTCTGAAACTATACTGCCCCGTTAGTTCCATAAAGAAAAAGCTGTCTTAAAGACAGCTCTGATTTTCAGCTAACGCACCCTTCATTAGGGATAAAATCTCATTCTTCTGTTAAAATCTCTATAAAAATAATGGTAATAACAAAAGCTATCAAAGAAAGTAAAACTCTATTAAATAAATGAATAGGCGTTAGACGATCTTTTAGCTTAAAGTATCCATTTAACACGACGATTAGTATAGCAAAATGAATAATTATTGCTATTAAATCAGTGTAAGTAAATGGCTTGCTTATGTAACTATCTGAGTAAAACCCTGTTAGGATTATTACAGTAAATAGAATAAATTGGATTCCAAAATATTTAATAAGATTCAAACTGCATAAGCTCCTTCTCAATTTCTCATTGTGTTTCACCATTATTGTAGCTGTAAGAAACAACTTTGGGAAACAGTACATATCGAGAAAAATTCTTCAACTAACCTGCCCCGTTAGTTCCATAAGAAAAAGCTGTCCTAAAGGCAGCTCTGATCTTCAGCTAACGCACCCGTTACTTGAAGAAAAGTGATACAAAAATAAAGCCAATAATGATTACAAGAATGAGAATTCCCGTACCTTTCCAACCTAAACTTCCTACTAAATCAGCAAGACCGCCACTGTTTGCTTTATTAAAAGCATCATTCAAACTACCAGTCGGATTTCTTTTTAATTCTTCTTGTCTTAATCTCTCTCTTTTTCGGTCAGGAGTTTCTTTGTTTTCTTGCACTTAAAACAACCCCCTATAAATTAAACAACTATTCTTTTATATTTTACCACAAATAACCATTTCCCTTGTTGAACTATCCTGCCCCTTTAGTTGCATAAGAAAAAAGCTGCCTTAGAGACAGCTCCGATCTTCAGCTAACGCACCCGTTAGTTCATTAAGCGATAAATATTAATAATAGCCCATATTATAATTAAGCCCCAAATCAAAACTATTATTGAGCCAACTATCCAATTCTTTGGCTTACCCTTTTTCATCATTTCTTCTGCTTTAACTTCACAGTTGGTTAATACACTCTTTGGTATCATCTTTAATGCAAGCATTACCCCTATTGGAACGAGAATTACATCGTCTAAGTAGCCAAGAATGGGTATAAAATCAGGTATGAGGTCAATCGGACTGAATGCATAAGCTACAACACAAGCCGTAAATACTTTTGCATACCAAGGCACCCGTTCATCTTTACAAGCAAAGTAAAGGATAAAGATCTGTCGTTTTAATTTTCTCGCCCAAGTCTTAATTTTGTTAAACATTTTATCTCCTAATACTATTTAAGATTTTATTTCCATTATGACAAAATAAAATTTACTAAGGATTGTTATTGCATTAACCTGCCCCGTTAGTCGAAAAAGAAAAAAAGACCGCCGCAGCGATCCTAATCTTTAAATCTCACATCCGTCAGTTGAACAAGGAAATGAAAGGTTCTCCTAATAGAAAAACGATGATCAATCACCCTTTTTAGTTTCTCATTCTTACTGCATAAGGATAAATTGGATCCTTTAATTGAAATTCATACGTAAGACCATCGACAATTCCAACTACTTTTTCGCTATCGTAAAGATCAAGCATAAATCCAGCCATTTCTTTAGCTGTATGGTATTTTGGAAGAAGCCCTTCGAATGTAACATTTTCCTCCAAGTCATTCGATACTTTTGCAAATTCAGTTTCAGTTGCAGCAGGAGCTAATACTTTTGCTTGCATGCTTGCACCTTGTTCTTTTAATTCATGTGCAAGGCCTTCAGTAAAGGCACTTACATAGAATTTAGAAGCACAATATGTGATTGCATTTCCAATAATCGTGTAACCTCCACCTGATGAAACGTTAATTAATTGCGTTCCTTCAACAGTTGAATAATCACGCACATAAAGAGAAGTCAAAATAGTTAAAGCTTCAATATTTAAATTTAGCATAGTCTCAATTTTAGTTAAATTTTGTTCTCCAACTGATGCGAAATTACCAAACCCTGCATTATTAATCCAAGTTTCAATTTCGCATTCCTTTAAATCTTCAAATAATGTATAAGCATTTTTCGTATTAGATAAATCAACTGTTTTTATAATGACATCTAATTCAGCATTTACCTTCGCGATTTCTGATTTTAGTTTTTCGAGTTCCTCAGTTCTACGTGCCACAATGACTAAATTTTTTCCACGAGCAGCAAAAACAAGAGCTGTTTCATAACCAATCCCAGAACTTGCACCTGTAATAACTGTATATTTCTTCATTTCATTTCCTCCTACTATTTTGTTTATACTAATAACAATTGATTCTTTAGATGATACGAATTTATTATATGGGTTAGAGTAAACTCTAAGTCAAACCTATTTTTACACTTGATTAGCATTGGTTAAGTATGGAGGTTTTTATGTATACAATTGGCGAAGTGGCACAACTTCTAGGAGTCAGCACACATACATTACGTTACTATGAAAAAGAGAAAATCATTCTTCCAGATCGAAATGAACATGGAGATAGAATATATTCTGAATCACATCTTCAATGGCTAAAATTTGTTTTAAAGTTAAAAGAGACGCAAATGCCGATCACAAAAATAAAAGAATATGCCTACTTGTATACTGAAGGAGAACATACAGCATTAAATCGATTAAAACTGTTAGAAGATCATAAAAGTTCGATTGAAAACCAGTTAAAGACGCTGGAAGAAACAAATAAAATGTTAGAACATAAAATTACATCATATAAAGAAATGATTCTGAAAAGAGATGAAGGAGTTACAAAAGCATAATATTATCTGAAAATGAAAGTGTTAAATTACGAAAACTCATAAAATCAAAAGGACCACCATATTAGATACGTCTAATATGTGCGGTCCTTAATGGAGTAGCATCAGGATTATGCGGAAATATAGTTTTTTAAAGTTATCAACTTATTTCTGGACAAACTCCTTAAATTTAGTAAAAGTTCGTCTTATTAAAATAAAATCCTTATGCAACTAACCTGCCCCTTTAGTTCATTAAGAAATGGGATCTATCCCCCATATAGGCAGTATATGCTCGTTTTTCTCTCCATGAAACCCTCCCCTAATTTATGCAATAAAAACGGGAAATGCTTAAAATGATTTTCCGACAAAAGGCCTTATATCAACGATGTATCAAACCCTGTATATTGGATAATTCGATGCCATTTTAAACCCATTGATATAACTGAGGTTTGTATTACTTTATGTAGACTTCCTCTACATGTCATATTTATATATTAATAAAAAAAGATAGTTTGCTTTAATAACTTCTGGTAAATTAAAGAAACATAGTTATAAAAAGTTATATAAGGAGAATTTCATGAAAAAGAAAAGATATTTAAAATTATTAATTATTTTTGTACTTTTGGGTGGAGGAGTATATTGGTATTACAACAGTATTGCAATCTGGGGTACATCTGAAAATGGAATGTGGAAAGCAACTTATAAAAAGAATCAAGATCAATATGTTGAAAAGGGTTGGACTGGCACCCTTAAGCAACAGTCTGGAGATAAAGTTACTGTAGAAGATATAACTTTTACAGATAATAATAAAAATCTAATGTCTGTAGGAGATTTTGAAGAAGGAATAGCCGAAGACGGTGAAGAAACGGCATTATATCCATTTTCTGCAAGATTTTATGGTGGAGATGGGCCTAAGAAAGGGCATATTTATAAAATTCATGTTACTTGGAAGGATAAAGGAAAATCCCATACTGATGGTTTTCGTCTTAAATAATTGAAGATGTGCATTACCCACACCAAAAGCGACTAATCCTTCTGACTTTGAGATTCCAGAATCTATGCGTATGTTGGGTGGAAAAGGACAAGTTTCTCCTAATATTGACCAAAACACGCTCTTAATATATTCAATTAATGATTCTTTTATAAAATGGTTTGATCATTTTCCATAGTTTTTAATGAACTAACGCACCCGTTAGTTTAAGAAGATGTAGATAATAATTTATACATTCTAAATCTCGGAACAGTATCTTCATCTTCTATTTTTAATACATCAAATCCATTTTTTTGATAAAATCTTATCGCCCTTTTGTTTGTGGGGGATACCCTTAATTGATATGCATTAACACCATATTCGCGAAAGAAACGTTCTGCAAATTCAATTAGTTTAGCACCGTATCCTTTTCCACGATATTCTGAGATTAAGTAAAATAGATTAACATATCCAATCTCTTTATTCTCAAATTGTTTAATCTGCAACTCAACTTGTCCTACTTGTTTACCATCTATTTCAACAATAACAAGTCCACCAGGAAATTTTATAAGCCTTACGAAAATCTTCTTTAAATAACTGTCATTATCTCCGAATAAACTCTCATCACCAAAACTAATACTGTACGAATCTCTTCTAAACTTAATAATGGTTTCAGTGTCTCTTAATAGGTCAATGTTACGAAATGAAAACAAGCTGATTCTCCCATTCCTTAAGCACGATATGCTTGATTTTAAAAGACCTTGTTTATAGTTTAATTCAACAATGGAAGTTTTTCCTTAATGAACTAACCTGCCCCTTTAGTTCCATAAAGAAAAAGCTGCCTTAAAGACAGCTCCGATCTTCAGCTAACGCACCCGTTAGTTTATTAAAAAAATTAGTTAATTATTAGACAATAAATTTAGTAAACCACGCAATATAATCTGCCCCTGGAATAAATAATACTTGAGCTAGTATCGTTCCTAATAAACGAGAAGTAACCATCATAAGAGATACACTCTTGAGATTAAGGTAACTTCCCTTTTGATTTATTACGTCATCCGCAAGAATAGATATTTTAGGGTCAATAAAAATTATAAGTAAAATTGTAGCTATTCCATTTATAAGACCCGATGCCATAATAGCTGTTGTTGCTCTTTCTGGAGCTATTAAAGCAGCATATAACGCTGATAACACTCCAATCGTATAGATTGCAGTTATTACCATATTAATTAAGAACAATCTTATGGGAATATCTTTCAATCTAATATCCTTTAAGTATGAAAACCTTGGTAAATGAATGTGTTTTATCCCACGCTTAATGTATTCGAAAGTTAACCCCTTTTTTATCAAAGATGGAATAGAACCTCTTTCTTCAGCTAAATGAACAATAGCCCTTGAAAAGATTGCAATAAAAGTAGGAAGTAAAAGAATACCTATTATTGTTCCTAAGGTTGATGAACCAATAATGACTCTATATTGGTTTTCAACAAATGCTAGTGTATTTACTTTTGGAGCATTATCAACCAGGCTCCCTGTAAATGGTTGCTGCATCATATTCGCTAATCGAGAAATCATAACCATCAAGTTAAATAAAGATAGAGCTGAAGCTAACAATCTTACTCTTGCACCAGATAATCTGACTGCATATGCAAGTGTTTCGATAGAATGGATAATAAATATAAATAGAGATATAAGAATTAATTTTTCTGTTAGGAGTACCAAAACAAATTACCTACTTTAATATATTTCTTCCCATATTACCACATATATTTCCAATTTGTGTTATGGAACTAACCTGCCTCGATAGTTCCATAATAAAAAGCTGCCTTAAAGACAGCTCTGATCTTCAGCTAACGCACCCGTTAAGCTTAAAAATCTGTTTTATTTATCAATGTCTATGTCATCATCGAGAAAAGATTTTTTATCTTTAATTCCATACTTCTTTTCAAGTAATTCACCAATAATTGAGCTGTTAATAACTCTTCTGACTGCTGTTTCAATAACTATATAAAGAATAAATAACGAAATAATATAAAGAACAATAGATAAACCAATAGACTGCATTTAAAAAACCTCCCTAACTACCTGCCCCGTTCATAAAGAAAAAACTGCCTTAAAGACTACTCTGATCTTCAGCTAACACACCTTTAGTTGAATAAAAATTATTTTGTTAAAAGCCAAATTACAAATAAAACAATAGTGATTATAGCCCAAAAAATAGCTTGTCTATATTTCGAACCTCTTTTTTCTGTACTCAAATAACCATCTCCTTGATATATTTTACCATAAAAATCCAATTTCTTTATGCAACTATCCTGCCCCGTTAGTTGCATAAAGAAAGAGCTGCCTTAAAGACAGCTCTGATTTTTAGCTAACGCACCCGTAGTTCTTTAGGGCTTTATTTCAATCACTCTTTTTATCAACTTCTTCATAAGGTATTTCTTTTCTTGACTCAATTTCTTGAGGTTCGCTTGAGTAATTTCGAACCAATCCATTATTGATGTCATCAATAGGTGTATATTGATTACTCGGTATAGTTTTTTTCTTCTTAAACATCCTAAAAAGAGAAAAAATAATCACCCCGATAATTAATGCAAGTACAAAGTATTGCATTTAACCTCCCCCATTCATAAATACAAATCCTTATTTTACCATATATTCCATACTCGTTATAGAACTATCCTGCCCCTTTAGTTCCATAAGAAAAAGCTGCCTTAAAGACAGCTCCGATCTTCAGCTAACGCACCCGTTAGTTCAAGAAGGATCAGCTTCTATAAACTGTTCATAATACTTTTTAGGGTTACTTATTTTGTTTTCAATGAAAAATTCAGCCTGGTTTTTAACCATATCAATATAGTCACTATCAATTTGACCCTTACGAGTATTCTCAACACTGCCTTCAACCTTAACATAATTTGATTGTACATTTACAATTACCGTCATTAGTTTCTTATCTTTAAACGAAACTGTTCCAATAACTTCTTTATTTTCTAAATCGACAGAAGGATAGTCCACTGTTATCCCAGAGGATTTGTACACAGTAAACCCTGGTATTGGTACCATTGGTCTAATGTATTTAAATGTAATATAAAGACCAATGCCAACAATCGGTATCAACAAAATTTTCAAGACAAGCGAACCACCCATTACTGTCCTCCTAACAACAATTCTCTTTCCTAAATAATACCATAAAGTTAAAGTTCCTTCTTCAACTAAACTGCCCCTTTAGTTCCATAAGAAAAAGCTGCCATAATGACAGCTCTGATCTTCAGCTAACGCACCCGTTAACTGAAGAAGAATTATTGTAGAGTTGAACCATATTGCGAAACAAGAAAAAGAATGGAGGAAAACGAACTCTAATTTCTTATTGGCTCAAATTGGCTCATTTTCCGGCGGGGTTGGCTCATTTTTGATTAAGATTGGCTCATTCCTATAGGTTATTGGAATTTTTTTCGTTTTTTTATCATTATGAGAAGACCATAAGGACAACCCGTCCTACTAAAGTCATTCATAACCTTGATGAACCAAAAACCGCAAAAACAAGTCTCTTTCTCTATTCATTCATATTGCCAAAGAAGAAGTCTCTTCACTCATTTTATTTGGTTCTATTTTTTAACCAGCTGTCAAATTCGGTGGCGACTAGGCGTTCACCTGTTAATCCTTCAGATTGCTCGGAAGCAAGATAAACGATAGGTTTTGCCATGATTTCTGGCTTCAGAAGCTGAGAGTTTCCTTCAAGTTCCCTTCTCACTTCATCAGGTATCATTCCGGTTATGGTGGCCCCGCCAGGAAGAAGCATATTTACCGTCACACCAAATTCACGCAGGTCTTCAGCCATGATAAATGACAGGGACTCGGTTGCGGCACGAGAAGGGCCGTATGGGACAAATCCTTTTCGTTTCATGGTTTCATAATTCATTGATATATTGATGATTTTTCCTTTTGCCTGCTTGACCATCAGAGGAGCGAATCCCCGGGCGGTTAGGAAATAACCGGTCACATTTGTATCGATTAAATTTCGAAACCCTTCAGGAGAGACCTGATAGAAAGGCTGTGGTTCTGTAAGGAATTTTGGGTTTACAGTCCTCATGCCTATCCCGGCATTGTTCACGAGGACATCGATCTTACCCCATTCCGTTTTTACCCAGTTCACTGCATCTTGTACCGATTCCTCCGACCTGACATCCAATGGAAGTTTAAAAACATTCGAATATCCCTTATCTTGAAGGTTTTTTACAGCTTCCGTCATTTTTGCTCCCGGACGGGATGCCACTGCAACCGTTGCTCCTTCATCAAGAAGTGCCTCTACCATGGCATATCCTAAACCGCTTGATCCTCCTGTAACAACGGCATGTACGCCAGTTAATTCTTTTGCCATTTTTCCACCTCATTTGGTTTAAATTCAAATCTTCGAAAGGATTATGATAGTATGTACAGTTTTTATATATCAGTTCCCCTGCAGTTAAAAATTTTATGTGTATCGGAAGCGATTAAGTTTTTCCAAACTTATTCTTTCAGTCTGTCTTTGCTAATAAAGTCCAGCCAAATAATCCATTATCTTAAAAACCTGGGATGGTTAAAGATCAGGAAAATCCCGACCACTAATTTAACCCTTTTTTTCATAGAAATAAATTCCTTCCAAATTCCAGAATATAACTTTATTATATCTCAAATTACTCTGAAAATAAAAAAGCTGATCCTATAAGTGTACATAAGAACCTCTGGGTCAGCCTGACTTATTGATGTATCGATTGGATGATTTTATTTACTAAACCTTCCGCATCTTTTGCTTCTACAGTCGTTAATTGGATGCGGCAGAACGGGTTTACCCGGAACTCCAGGCACCTTCTAAAGCAATCTGTGACTTTTACATCAACTTCTTATGATGTTCGAGGCGGAGTAATTCCAACACTTTTCAGGTTTTGGTTTTCTTGTTAAACTATCCTGCCCCGTTAGTTGCATAAAGAAAAAGCTGCCTTAATGACAGCTCCGATCTTAAGCTAACGCACCCAATAGTTTAAGTGCATTTTTCTCTTACTGGTTAATTCAATGGTGACAGCTATCTCTTTTCAATCGCCATACGCAAGTTCGAAATGACACCAAGAAGCACTAGTAACGAACAAAACATTTTTTCAAAAGGTGTTCCTAATAATTGTTGTAAAAACCCAAAAGACCAAAGTACAACAAAAAACCAACATATAATGGTTCTTCCTCTTTTATGTTTATAAAGTCTATTTCCACCAACAATTTGTGTGAAGACTCCTCCCATAATACAAATAATGATACTTATAATAGATATTGGTAGTTGAGCAGCATAGGAAACAGACCGTCCACCATTAACCCATGTGAATGGAATAACACCGCTAATAATAAGAACATGGAGTAACAATGTTATTCCGTAAAAACAAATCCCCATAAATACAGCCATTTTCAGTTCAATTTTTCTAACTCTTCTTAGCATATATAACCTCGCTTTTTCCCAACTTTACTGTATTACATGTTACCCTTATTATATTGGAGACCACGGAGATGAATCATTATCAAATTTATGCTTTAACAGAAAAATCCATGCTAATCCAAATTAAAATAAAGGTTTAGGCATTCTTGTTAAACTATCACACCCTTTAGTCTAAGTACATTTGTTCACATATTAGTTCAAATAGAAGATAAATTAAAAAAGAGCAGATAATTTTTAGTTATCTGCCCTTCCTTTTTAACGGTTGGAATGACGATTGACTGCCTAGACTAAAACATTATCATTACCACCAACCGTCCAACATTATATCGCGCTAATACTATTGAAAATCCACCAAATATATAAATACTTACTTTAATAAAATTATTTTGTTCATTAATTAATAAAGTTTTTAAATTGATTTTCAAGTTATATCCCCTCTTGCATAGTCGTGCTAATTAAATTATTTTTAAGGGGACTGTCCCTATTTCTCGAATTAAAAAACCGGGCGGCATCAGCCGTCCGGCCCATTCTGTATTCCATTATTGTTTGCGAGGTTCAAAGGTTTTACAAGCCGTTTCCTCAACATTGTCAGCATCATTGTTATCAAGGCCCACGACATAAATGGAGTCGGCAACACATTGATTCCCTTCGGCCCAGTACGTACAATTCTCTACGTTACACAAAACTTCGAGTTTCATAAAATGTCTCCTCCTCTTTATCGTTTAGTAACATATCCCCGTTTTGGGATATGGATAAACTCTCATAAGCTTCTTCCTTCTTCTATGGAATTACCCAAATGTCTGTATAACCAATCTCCCACTAGCCTTCTTTGCTGACCATAAGAGCATATAGAATGGAATTCACTATGCCTTAAGCTGCTTCTGGAGGCAATTATCAAAAGGCTGACGAAGCAGCCATACCTACTTAAACTAACGCACCCGTTAGTTCATTAAGAAAAGCGATTCTTATTAAAGAATCGCGCCCGATTGCTGAATATAATAATTGTCTCTCTTTCATTCTTTCGTTTCTAATAATGAAATTGTCAAAGTAGATAAGCAAATCGTCAAAGAAATCCCTTATTTATTTTACACTGTGAAAAATAAAAGATTTGGTTTCTGAAGTTGCTTGTTTAAACTCCCAATCTCCATAAACTTGGAATTGTGAAAAGCCTACTTGTTGTAATGATTCATGGATTTCATCTTGTGTTCGGAATTTTAATTGCATCTTTTTATGAATTACTACTTCTTCTGTACGTGCATTTTTCACAGTTTCATAAAATGTAAAAACATCTTCTATAAATCCCTCGTATTCTGTCCATATTTCAAGTGTATCACCAGTCATCTGATTCGTTGCAATATCAGGTGTCATATCCTTTTTCCACTGTTCCCACGCCTTTGCTAATGGGTTACGTGTATCAAAGATAAAATGTCCTCCAGGCTTTAATGCTCGATATGCATCTGAAATGACGTGTTGCCAACTTTCATCTGTAAGAAATACTTGCGCAACATTCGCTGTCATTATAACGGCATCAAACGCATTTGTTTGTAATTTTGAGCTATCACCAACAATCCAAGTCACTTCGTCTGGATACGCTTTGTTTTCCGCATATTCTATTGCTTCTTCATTCGGGTCAATAGCTGTAATATGATAGCCTACTTTCGCAAAATGCGTTGTCAACCTTCCAGTTCCACAACCCAAATCAGCTATTTTTTTAACATTTACCTTCTTTAACAGTGCTAAGAAGAATTCATCGTCTTTACCCCAGCTATTAATTTGATCATATACTAATGGAATCATTTATTTACCTACTTTCTAAATCATACTTATTTTTTCCTTTATATTTGGCAAAGTACTTTTACCAGTACTTGTACCACAAATTATTTTCACTTAATTACTTCGATTTGATTACAATTTCATCTTCCGCAATATGGCCCTTTAATGGAATAACATAAACAACTTTAATGTTACTTAACAGTATTCCTTATGGAACTATCCTGCCCCGTTAGTTGAATAAGAAAATGCTGCCTTAAAAACAGCTCTGATCCTTAGCAACGCACCCGTTAGTTGAATAACTATGCTTTTTTATTTTGGGTATTTTCGTATAGATTGATGCTATAAGGGGGCGGGCATAAAACACTCCTTTTAAAAACAAGCAATCAAGAATACAAGAAGGATTAACGCACCTATTAACGACATAAAAAACGTTGTGATTAGTAAGGTATGGCGTAATGGTGACTTTATTTTGAAAGCTTTATAGCAAAATAAAATTCCTAACACCAATGCAATTAGAGAGCATATTTGTCCAAACCTTGTATCCAATTTATCTGTCATAAAAACCAACGCATACAAAACAAGCATATGAATAGTAACAAGAAGTATAAAGATTGTATTTAATATTTTAGCGTTTTTTAAAATTTCCATATTTCACCTCTATACTCTAATTATATCTTCAACTAACCTGCCCCTTTAGTTCCATTTGCTGCTGATCAGCTCCTGATAATGAAGGAAAGCACCAGTTAACTTAAGAAGAAAGTAGCCCGAACAATCTTAATAATGAGTACAAAATAAAACCCACACCAATAAATATAATTAAAAATCTTATTATCCAAGGTAATTTAGGAGGAGGGAAAAATGCAATAATTCCACCGGTTAAAAAAAAACACCTACAACAAAACTAAATAAAACTTCCAAACAATTCACTTCCCCATTTAATCTTACATATATTATACGATTTACCAATAAAACCGTTTCACTATTAAACTAAACTGCCCCGTTAGTTCCATAAGAAAAAGCTGCCTTAAAGACAGCTCCGAACTTCAGCTAACGCAACCGTTAGTTTAACAAAATCACTTAACTTTATTATGTAGTTCAAATGTCTCTTCAAAGTCATCCCATTTTACATATACCTTTATAACTTCGCCTTCACCTATAATTGCTCCATTTTCTGAAGCTCCACTCATTGAGAATACTTTTTCGTCAAGCGGTTCAGTGTATACCTCTGTTTTAGTTCCGCTTGAAGTGGTTGTTTCATAAGTATATTCAAGGTTTTTTATAGAGGCTAACTCTTCCAAAGACCCCTTGTATGTCAATACAAGTTTATAGTTATCTTTGCTAGAATGAGTTGTTTGTTTGCTATCATTTTTCCCCCATATTTCGGTTCCTTTATAAGAATATACAGCTTCCCAGTGTTCACTTTCTCCTGCGAATTGGTAATTATGCTCTGTCTTTTCTTGATTAGTATCTTCCTTTGTGGCTTCCTTAGTATCTTCCTTTGTGGCTTCCAAGTTAGTGGTGTGCGAACTTTTAGTACTGTCCGAACCACAAGCTGTTAAAACCATCATTAAAAATAATACAGTAAAAATTTTCTTCAACTTAACTCCACCTCAATGATAAAATTGAATTTCTTTTCAATTTTACCATTTAAAGGTATTAAATTGAGTTTCGATTTTAAATTTTTTATTCCACTAACCTGCCCCTTTAGCAAACAATAAAAAAGATGCTGCTTCCGCAACACCTTTAATTAACAAAAGTTTTTTATTTACTTCTATTCAAATATCCCTTTTGTTAATCCAATTAAGTGCTTGTTTGACATGCGCAAATGTTTGGATTCCATTCATGTCTATCCCGCTATGTACAACAGTTTGAACTAATTCCGGACGCAACCCAGTTACTATTATTTCTATTCCTAACAATTGAAGCACTCCAGCTATATCTCGAAGATTATTTGCTGCATATGTGTTAATGTTTAGAATGCCGGAATAATCAGCAATTAAATATTGTAACTGGAGTTCCGCTATTTTGGGAACCACGTAGTCAGAAATATGCATTGCTCTATAAGAATCCATTATACCGATAAGAGGTAAAATCGCAACATCATCCTTGATTAATACAACAGGTGCTGAAAGAATTGCCATTTCTCTTTGAGTTTCTTCTCGATACTTTTCAGAGATCAGCTCAAAGGCAAGTATTGTTTCGTTTAGGCTTATGTCCAAAATAGAATTTACCTGGCGGATGATTTGGGCATTTTCCTTTAAGGTGAGACCAAATTCAATACTTTTTTGGGTTATTAAGTCTATAAAAACATTCCGTGTAG
Organism: Peribacillus sp. NPDC058075; assembly: GCF_042885195.1. Taxonomy (NCBI): domain Bacteria; kingdom Bacillati; phylum Bacillota; class Bacilli; order Caryophanales; family Bacillaceae; genus Peribacillus; species Peribacillus sp. NPDC058075. The sequence continues at coordinate 16,344 of NZ_JBHVSL010000006.1, forward strand.
GAGGGTAACGAACTGCTATATCGGAAATCTTGCCACCGGATTCCACTTGTTGCAGCGCATTTTTTTTACTCCAATCAATTAAAGCATTTGGTGGGTTATTTTCATCTTCGGTAATGTATTTACTCAAAAAATCCAGTAATTTAGCATACATATTAATTGCCTGTTGTTTTTCATGCTCAGAAATTACCAAGTTTAATGAAATTAAAACACTTTTGACAATATCAACTGATAGAGGATACGCATTGTTTTTTAAATAGCTGGAAATCTTCGACATCGAGGTCATTTTTTTATCCATCCTTATGTGATTATTAATAAAATTATAGCAGATAAATAAAACAACACAAATTTGTATTCTAATTCTCTATTTAGGTTTTCGGCAGAAATTACAACTATAACTCAATCCTTGACAGTGGAGTCCACTGTGATTTTAACTGGTTTTATTATTGAACTAACCTGCCCCTTTAGTTGCATAAAGAAAAAGCTGCCTTAAAGACATCTCCGATCTTCAGCTAACGCAACCGTTAGTTCATTAGGCTACTTTTCATTTTAGGTAATATTATTTTTAGCTCCATTAAGTCATCTATTACCAAATCAGCCTGAGCGAGTTCATCTTCTTGTGCAAAATCAAAATTACAGCCAATTGCAATTAAACCATTATCTTTAGCCGCATGTATATCAGATAGACGGTCTCCGATTACTGCTGCTATTTTTATATCATATTTTTTTACAATTTTTTTAACTAAATCACCTTTATCGAGCGTTTGTATTTGTTGAATACTAAATGTTTCAGTAACCCAATTATCCAAATTATAATAACTCACAATTGCTTTTAAATATTCCGTTAAACCATTACTCGCTATGTAAATTGAACAATTATTCTCTTTTAAATAACTGAAAACTTCCTTTACATTAGGATATAAAGCACCTTTTCCACTTCTTATGTTTTCAACTAATCTTTTCAGAAAATAAGCATCAGTTTGTTCTCTTACTTCTTTGGAATGATTAGGTAACAAAGCTTCCCATACTTTTGGTAAAGGTACACCCATAATTTCACGGTATTTATCAATAGGGGTTACTGTATCCCATTTATTTAGTGACCGTAAATGGTTAAAAGTATCATGAAGTGATAATTCTAAAATTTTATCTGTTTGAAATAGAGTTCCGTCCATATCAAAAATCAGTGACTGCAACATTATTGTCCTCTCCCTTTTAAACTTACTACTTGAAAAGTTTACCAAAAATAAAATGATAACTAAACCAATATCTCTTCAACTAACCTGCCCCTTTAGTTCCATAAGAAAAGGAGCTGCAAAAGCAACTCCCTTATTAAAGTAAGGCTGTTTTCGCATACTTTGTTGCTATTTACTGCTATTTACCAAGTAGTGCGGTGTGGTTGATTTCCCCTCCAGATGCTCGCTTTCCGCGGGGCGGGCGGTGAGCCTCCTCGGCGTAAACGCCTGTGGGGTCTCACCTGTCCCGCTGCTCCCGCAGGAGTCTCGCACTTCCGCTCCAATCAACCTTACATAGTTTTGTTTTAAAAACAACAATCTTTACGAAAAGAGCCTAAAGTAAAGAACATTATGGGGTTAGTATACTTTCATGGAACATTATAGATAGGTCCTTAATAGTCCTTCGGCTCGATTCGTATAAAACATTGATAGCCGTAATTAGGTTAAATAGCTTTTCTGATTAACCAGTTTTGATAAAGAAAAAAAAATTACTAATAAAATACATACCAATTAAGAAGAAAAAAGACACCTTATTCATATAACCTAGCAATGCTAAAAATAATAAACCAATACCAAATAAAATGGACATAAAATCAAAGGCTTTAGACTTTGCAAATTGATTAATTTTTGTATTACGCTCATCATTTTCTTCGATCTTTTGTGCTTTAGTTTTAAATCTTTCACTTGAAATAGATGTTACTCCAGAAAAGGTGAGAAAGACCCCAGTAAAAATAATAGCTATGGAAACTAGATCAGGACGGATAAATAGGGAACGAATCTCATTTGCCACAGGAAAAGGTACGAATATTCCAAATGATATTAAGACAATTCCACTTAAGGTTATAATCCAAGGTGCCTTATTTTTCATTATTTATTTCCTCCTCGTAGATAAAAATTTCTTCAATGCTTAAATTAAAATAACGTGCAATCTTAAAAGCTAGAATTATTGAAGGGTTATATCGACCATTTTCTAAAGACCCAATCGTTTGTCTAGATACCTCTAAGGCTGCGGCAAGTTCCTCCTGTTTTACTCCATGCTGTTTTCGGATTATTTCTAGCTTATTTTTCAACTAACCACCTCTAATAAGGAAAGTAAACTTTCTGTAGAATTAACATAAAAAGGTAAAAAGCAAAGTTTACTTTCCATAAAAACCAAATAACATAATCACTCTTAAAGAAACCCATCAAAAATAAACCCCTTGACGGCCAAGGGGTTTTATCATCTTCTAAATTATCGTTTATGCTGTAGGTTTGAAACAAAGTTTAATCATTTTTGTGTTCCTTAATGAACTAACGTACCTGTTAGTTCATTAAGAAAAGCGATTCTGGAATATTGAAAAAAAGAGGCCATCCTTTTGGGACAGCCCTCTTTCCGCTAATTATAAAATTTCTAGTAGAGCTCGACATCATTATATCGGTCACTTCAGAGAAGGTATCTCCAAAATGAACTGGCTTTCAATCTTTGAAAAAAACTATGAGAATACCGCAATTTTACGTGCGATAGATTCAGTTAAACGAGATGCTACTTTTGGAACAGCCCATTTAATAATTGGTGTTAACACCGCACCAGATAATCCGCCTGCATGGATTTCCACTGTACAAGTCATTATTGTTTTACCATTAACATCTTCTGCAGTAAATTGACCGCTTCCTGTAAAATTATCTGATAAACCTTTTAGTTCAAACTTAATATTTGAAGGTTCATTCCATTCGGTAATATCTACCTGCGCTTGAATTGTTTTTTTAATACCTTTCACACTGCCTTCAAATGTCCAAATAGATTGCTTGTCATTTATGATTTCATGTTCTTTATAGGCTGGTACTGTCGTTGCCCATTTTTCTAGATCACTGACATAATCCCAAACTGCTTGTACATCTACTGGAACTACTACAGTATGCGTTCCCGTTGCCATTATGATCTCCACCTTCACTATGTATGAATTTCAACTTTACATTTCTACAAAATAATTATTACATAAAAAGCATAAACTTACATCACTAATTATACATAGCACTGACGTTTTTAAACGAATTTAATGTCACTTAACAGTATTCCTTATGGAACTATCCTGCCCCTTTAGTGCCATAAGAAAAAGCTGCCTTGAAGACAGCTCCGATTTTCAGCTAACGCACCCGTTAGTTCCTTAAGGAATAGCAATTTAATGGTATTGAAACCAAACAAACCATCCTTTTTCCTTACTTTTGGCTAAAAATATTTGACCTTGGGCTAAGTTAGCTCCAGGTGCTTTAGGGAAATCTAAACGTACAAGCCATGATTTTTCAGCAATTTCTTTGCCACAAAAGGTCTTTGCCATTCCAAAATAGTCTTCTTCTTCTTTATTGCCAACTGTTTTAGGAAAAGGTTTGGCAGTTACTACATCCCACTTAGTATATATGTTAGGAAAATCATCTAATCCAGTTCCATACGTTTTTGGAATTAAAGTATTTAACGCTTCTATTACCTCTTTTTTATCCTTAATCGTTGTTTTCTCTAATTCACTTAACACAGGACATTCTTTAGGTTGTGCGTATCCTTGAATTGAACCAAAAGACAACATCGGAATGGTAATAATCAATATATATAGCATTTTCATAAAACTCACCTCTGAAGTTATCTTTCCAAATTTCAAGAAAAATAGTCCAATTTTTGAGGTGTTAAAGCTCAATTCTTCTTCAACTAATCTGCCCCTATAGTTCAAGTAAAAGCAAACGTCACTCACTGTACATCTTTAACGCACAGTTAATGACGTTTGCTTTCACAATATGACTGTATGAATATGTGTAGTACAGTCTCACGGTTTATTCGAACTGTGACGTATTGCAGGATAATTTTATGTCTATTTCCCTATTTATTAACAAATTTAAGAGAAAACATTTTAACAATTACATAATTGTAATATAATCCTAAAATAGAAATTAGTTACCTAAAAAGGAGTATTCAAAATGTGCGAAATAAAAATGTATAGGGAGTTAGAATTAAATATAAAGAACCTAAGAAAATTACTTATAGAAACTGGTGTTAAAAAAGGTCTAAATCATCAGGAAACACTTAAATATAGTGAAAAGCTAGACAAGTTGATTCTTAAGCAATCCCTAATAAGTAATTATTAAATACTTAAAGATTTACCAAACCCAGCAATCAATGATCTTTATCGAACGAATTAACATTTTCATCTCCCTTTATGTCGCAGTTTGTATCAATTGCGATTTAAAAAGGCCACCAAATTGGGAGCCTTTTTAATCAACTAACGCACCTGTTACTTTAAGTACAATTCTTCACAAACTTAATATGGTGCGATTGCTCTAATTAAACAATAGCACCCGGTGGTTAAGTAACTTTATTTTACTTTCTGTTTAAACACTTGTCACGAAATGGCGAATCGGGTTTTCAGCCTTGCGGCATTTTGCTCAAATCCATATACAACGCGTTCCACCGATGACCGTCCGGATCGGCAAAACCGCAGCCGTACATCCAGCCACCCTTTTCGCCCGCCTTGCTGAATACAGTGCCGCCTGCACGTTCGGCTTTCAAGGCGAACTCATCAACTTCATCCCTGGAGTTCGCCCCCAGAGAGAATAACACTTCAGTGCCCTGCCACGAATCCGCAACCGCATTACCAGCAAAACCGCGGAACGCGGATTCCGGGAAGAGCATCAAAACTACCTGATTGTCGCCGACTATCAAGCTGAATGAGCCGTCTTGACTCACATACTGCTCATTCAACCGAAAACCGAGCTGGGTATAAAACGCCTTTGCCCGTTCTGGTTCTCGCACTGGCAGGTTCAACCATAATTCTCTCGACATACCTAACAACCTCCTGATAAAGAGATGCAATAATCACTCACCCCTATATAGTTTCAATGCTTAATATAATCTTTCCTTCTTTTTTGGAAAAAGTCCTTATTCAACTATCCTGCCCCTTTAGTTCCATAAGAGAAAAGCTGCCTTAGAGACAGCTCCGATCTTCAGCTAACGCACCCGTTAGTTTAAGTACAATCCTTCACATTTTTGCTAACCCGCCCCGCGTTAACTCAATAAGAAGAGTCGCTCACAAAGAGCAGCCGAATCCTAACCATTAGTATTGTAATCTATTAGTTCACGAAGAGTTCTTGTTTATAAACTAAATATTAAGTCTCTTATTTAAATCTTTTAAGCCATAAATGGCTAAAGCTTCAGCATCCTTATTTTTACTATTTGAAATTTCATTTAAAACTTCTCGTAGATAATCATCTTCTATAATCCCTTTATTGTTCCCTTCTGCACATGCAGATAAGAACGTCATTAAATAATATTGCACTTTAGGTTTTTTGTGGTGTCTCATTTTTTCAACCATATATCTAATTAGTTCGTTATTTGTTGAAAGAATTTTTATAAATAGTTGGTCTATTTCACCTGGTTTTCCATTTAGCATGCTATGATCAATCTTCGTATAATACTCCTCGATTTGTTGTCGGGTTAGAGAACTATCATCGAAAGGATCCATTTCCTCTTCTTTAATTTCTTCAACAAGGCCATTCATAAATTCTTCAAAATCTTTGGCTAATTTTATCTCTTGATTTGCTTCAACATCGATAAAAGTAACAATTGGATTTTTTCTACGTCTATAATCCAAGCATATAAACGCAGGAGCCCCGATGAAATGATGACTAATTTTTTACTCCGTATCCCCCATTCTTTACGTAAATAGATTGTGTCGATTAATCCGGAGTCTTCCCCTATTCCGAATAAAGCATCGACATATACGGAATTATTGGCCCAACTATTAGGGATACAGGTAGGAAAATACTTCTTTTTCAGATAGAATCCATTTCGTTTATTCAGTACGTTAATATATGACTCGGGCAAATCCACTTGTAATTCTCTTTGAACTTTTTGAAGCGTTTCCGCATTTAGTTCACCTTTAAAATTATCATCAAATTCTTCTTCCCACAAATCCATCCTGCCACTCCCATAAAATACTAATATCATAGTTAATGTTATCATCATTTTCGATAGAAGTATAAGTTTATTGGGAACTTACCTGAATGACCTATTAGCTTAATAAGAGGTTAATAAATTCTATCTATATCGGTATCAATTATGAAGTCTACAAAGTACATCAGGGAGGTCGTTTATGTGAATAGTTAGGTCTTTTAGTTCTATAAGGAATTATATTTGTATGTGGATAAGGATTAGTATTAGAATTAACGCAAAAACAATCAATGGTAAAGGAGGAATTAGGTGCAACCCTTTACTTATCAAGTTCCTGAATCGGTGCTTATTTCAACCAAATTACCAATAATAGACGAACAGGGTAGAACCATTTTTTTGATGCAAAAAGAACGACATAAATTCCTTGCCAGTATCGTCAATGCGACAATTCGTTTTGGTTTACCTTATTCTTATAGAATAACCAATGCTTACGGGAAACCCCTTTATAGCATAGATTGTGCGTTTCCTGGCATTCTATATAAAATAACTGACCATTTATCCTCGCAGACAATACCGATTGCACGACATAAAGTTCAATTGATTGAAAAAGCGTATTCATTTAAAATTGCCAATCAAGACTATTATTTTGAAAAAGATTATACAGGTACATGTCACTTAAAATGTAACAATAAACGAATTGCAAGTGTTTCTATTCCTCTCTCCACTAAGATTTCAATGGTTGATACCATTAATATTGAATCAACAACGGAAGAAATTGCAGCACTAGCTGCCGTATTGTTCCATACATTTTATTATTACTATGCTTAAAAGGGGCCGTTGTGCAACTTACCTGCCCCTTTAGCTCATTAAGCAAAAAGGCCACCAAATGGCAGCCCCGGTTCTCACTAACGCACCCGTTAGTTCTATAAGAAAAGCGAACTTTATTCAAGAATCTCGCCCGATTGCTGAAGATAAATTTTTTACCATTTTATTATCACTAATTGAATAGTTGAAAAAATATAATCATGTCTATTTTCTGCATATCTCTTCTCCATAATTACTCTAGCTGTTTCAGATACAATTATAAAAACAAACAAAAGGATATGCGTTTCCAAAAACCAAATATGCTCTAAAGGGTCACGTTTGACGTTAGTGAAAAAACCGATAAACACAAAGACAATAAAACTGATTCTAATTGTCCATCAATTTTTTTGTATTTATCATTTACATGGCCATAGGAAAACAATTTTTTCTTTTCACAATTAAGCCATTTTCTCAAAACTTTATTAATGAAAAAGAGAAAAAGTCCAAAAATAGATAACACTAAAATTAACTTTACAAAAACACTCTCCACGAACGAACCACCTACCAAAAACTCTTTCTTTTTATCAAGTTCCAATTTTTTCAAATATACTCATTCTAAACAAGACCCATCTTCAATAAAATGGCCCAATTGTTGAACAACTCCATATGCACTCTTGAACTATCCTGCCCCGTTAGTTGCATAAAGAAAAAGCTGCCTTACAGACAGCTCTGATCTTCAGCTAACGAAGTTATTTAATTCGAGTGGCGAATAGCTAATAATCGTCCCCTAATCAAGTTTAGCGAAAGCTACCCGAATTGTCATTAACATCCAATAGGTTCCCCGCCTTTTATGTCTATGGATATTGATTAAAATATTAATTAAAAAGAGGAAATAATCAAAAATTAAATCAGAAAATAAGGATTTGCTTAAATTTTAAATCAATATATTAAAAAACCTAGCTAAAATGGCTGTCAATATCTGCGAAGTAAGTTGGCGCGAATCTTGCTTAAGTAATATGTAAATTGATATTTTTCAGACGTTTATTCAAGAAAAAGGAGTGTTAACTTACTTATGAAAAACATGGGGGCGTTCAATATGCTGTAACCAAAAGCCATTGCCAGTGCGTCTACAATAGCTTTGATAAACGTGAAGATAACTTAACGTCGTCCAAAGCTATTAAAGGCTATTATCAGACTGAAAATGCAAACAAAGTATTGTCAAAAGAAATCAATACAATTGAAGGTAAAGACCTAATAAGCTGAAATTGATTAAAGCCAAATGATAAAATTCTTGCTCGTAATTAATGCAAAATTTTAGGGGAATAGGGAGAGAATTGAATGTCGAATTTACCTGAAACAAATGGCATAGATCGTATGAGACCAATCGCTATGAATGAAAGGTCAATGAGTTGGTTCTCTACTTTATTTCTTTGGTTAGGCTCTAATGTTGTAGTAACCACAGTATTTTCTGGCATGCTGTTTGTTCCTGACATGGCATATTCAAAAGCGCTTACAATAATTTTAATCGGAACGTTAGTAGGTGGAATACCATTGATTTTAATGGGGAATATAGGGACCCGCACCGGCTTACCCACCATGATATTGGCTCGAGGAGCCTTCGGTCAGCGTGGAGCAGTATTGCCTACAGCCGTGAACACTCTTGTACTCATCGGCTGGAGTTGGGTTCAGGCATATATGGGGGCTCTGAGCCTAAATCAAGCGGTATTTTATTTGACAGGATACAGCAATATTAATTTATTTACGATTCTAACTGAAGCGCTAGTTGTTCTTTTGGCTATGTACGGCCACCGTGTAATTGAGAGCGCGGAAAAATTCATCGTTAGTTTAATGGTTATACTGGTTGTTATCGTTTTTGGTTATATGTTTATTAAATTTGATGCAGGAAGTTTAATTCAAATGACAACAATCGATAATACTTCCATAACTGCTATAGTGGCATTCGATCTTGTGGTTGCAACTGTTTTTTCCTGGATGCTTATGGTAAGTGATCATAATTGCCATTGTAAAACAGAAAAAGGCGGTATGATTGGAACTTATTTTGGGTTTAGTGCCGCAACATTTATTGCGATGACACTTGGGGCAACTGTCTCTGGATTTTCACTATTGAATAATATGACACGAACGTATGACCCAACTGTTTTAATCGGAGAATCCAATCCTGTTTTTGGTCTTGTTGCAGCGCTAGTTATCTTCATCTCCGTTGTATCAACGAACACAATGGTTTTATATAGTGCCACAATTTCATACTTAGCGATTTTTAAGAAACAGAGATTCTGGAAAGTTGCGCTAACAATAGGAATCATTTGTATATGCGGTGCCCTGCTTAAAGATTGGTTACTTTCGAATTTCCAAGGCTTTCTAATAATGATTGGAAGTCTTTTTATACCAGTTGTCTCTATTATGTTGACAGATTACTACCTTCTTAAACGCAGCCAGTATGATGCTTCTGAGATTATTTCTGGCGAGAACAAGCTTTACTGGTATAGGAATGGGACTAACTATGTTGCTTATATTTCTTTTATTATCGGAGCTGGATTCTCTTATTACTTTACCTACGTACAACCTCTTTCCATAGGAACTACAATAGTAACCTTCCTGCTTACCTGCGTAGTTTATTCAGGGCTAATGAAAGTTACGGGAAGGATCAGGGTGCAGGAAGAAAGCAAAGAATCTGAAGTCATATAAAAAATTAACAATTTATATGCGTGGGATGAAGAAAGGGAGGCATAGTTATGCTTAAAGTTCAAAAAATTGTTGATTTATCTCTCCAATTAACGAATGATACACCTATTTACCCTGGAGATCCTGAACCGAACATTAGTGTTGCTACAACTATAGAAAGGGACGGGTATAATCTTCTTCATATACATCTTGGTTCCCAAACAGGCTCTCATGTAGATGCACCATACCATTTTATTAATGAGAGCCAACGTATTGATGAATCAGATTTGCGTTTATTTATTGGGATTGGAGTAGTAATTCCAGTAACAGAAAAAGGGGAGGAAGAAGCTATTACCCTGAAAGATGTGGAACCTTACTTGGATCAACTGGCTTCTGGAAAAATCGTTTTGTTTTATACAGGTTGGTCACAATATGTAGGGAAGGAACCATTCTTTCGTCATCCTTATGTTCATGAAGATGTCATTCATGAAATGATAAAAAGGGGAATTCGCTCATTTTTCATCGATACAATCAATATCGATCGTACAGGTGGTACAGAATTTCCTATCCACGATGCAGTGGCCAAGATAAACGGAATCATCGCAGAAAATCTAACTAATTTTGGAGCGATAGATTTTCCTAATCCTCTCATCAGCGCTTTTCCATTACGGATTGTAGGGGCGGATGGTTCACCTGTACGAGCCGTAGCAATGAAAGTTGATTATAAAACCGATACACAAAAAAAATGATCTATAAGGATTCGATCTCCTTACTTTCAAGCTATTATAAAAGTTATCCTCAAATACTGTCAGGTCATAAAAGTATCCTAAGAAGGTAGTAACTACCTTTATACCAATTTTGGACACTATTTACACAAGAACTTCAGCTACCGAAGTTATAGAGGACTTAGCTGATTAATTAAATTTTTAGGGAGAGTGTGTCATTTGAAAAAACTATTAGAAAAATGCGACCAATTATACATTAACGGACACTGGCTGAAGGGTGAAGGCGAAAAAAGAGTTCTGTCCAATCCAGCTAATGAGGAAATCTTGACTGAGATACACGAAGCGAGTGTTGAGCAGGTCGAACTGGCCATACAGGCAGCTTCCGATGCTTTCCGAACAAACGATTGGGCAATCAATAAAGAAAAAAGAATTGACACTCTGAAAAGAATAGCCCAACGCTTGGAAGACGCAAAAGACGATTTGACTAAATTGGAAGTTATTAATACAGGCAAGCCATATAATGAAGCAAAACTGGACATAGAAGATTCAATTGCATGTTTGTGCTATTATGTGAATTTAATAGTTGAAAAGCAGCCAAGACGTATCGAAATGGAAGATGGGTCTGTCAGTGAAGTTTACAAAGAACCTATCGGTGTCTGTTCGTTAATTGTTCCTTGGAACTTTCCTTTTTTACTTGGGATGTGGAAAATAGCACCGGCTCTTGCAGCCGGAAATACAATCGTGTTTAAACCCTCGGAAATTACGCCTTTATCAGCAATTCTGTTTACAGAACTGCTAGATCAATGCGATGTGCCGGATGGTGTGTTTAATTTAGTTTTAGGTGCTGGTAAGGGACCCGGTGAAGCTCTGGTGACTAGCGATAAAGTGGATAAAGTCTCATTTACTGGTGGTTCGGAAACTGGAAGAAAAATTAACGAATTATGTGCTCAATCGTTTAAACGGGTATCTTTAGAGCTTGGAGGAAAATCACCTTTTCTTATTTTTGATGATGTGGATGCTGATTTAGCAGCTGAATTGGCTATTTATGGTGCATTTTTAAATCAAGGGGAGGTTTGTGTGGCATCTTCCCGATTACTTGTTCATGAAAACCTTTATGAAACATTTTTAGGAAAACTTGATGAAAAGCTTCAAAAATTGAAAATTAATGATCCATTTGACGAAAATACGGAAATGGGTGCCATTATTTCAAAAGAACATTTGGCCAAAATTGAGCGGTATATTTCCATTGGAAAAGAAGAAGGAGCAACCCTATTATGCGGTGGAGAGCGTTTAAATCGCAAAGGCTTATATATCACACCAGCTGTGTTTACGAACGTAAAACAAAATATGAGAATTGTACAAGAGGAAATATTTGGTCCGGTTGTAACAGTTCAATCTTTCCGTACGGAAGAAGAAGCCATTGCATTAGCAAATGACACGAAATTTGGCCTTGCTGCGGGGATTTTATCTGGTAATCAGGAACGAGCACAAAAAATAGCTAGGGAACTTAAAGCGGGAACGATTTGGATTAACAGCTATCATACACCATACGTGGAAGCGCCTTGGGGAGGGTATAAACATAGCGGAATCGGGAGAGAGCTTGGCCCAGAAGGATTGGACGGTTTTTTGGAAACAAAACACGTAAATACACAAAAAAGTGTAGAATCACTCGGTTGGTATAAATTTTAAAGGGCTAGAAGTTCTTCAAAAAGAAAGAATACTACTTTATATTATATTTATATTTCAATGCGGTAATACCTATTGAAGTGTTACCGCACTTAAACGCCCTCTCTTCCCCGTTTGTTGGATAAGAAACTTCTATGGCGGATCTTCACCGCCACCATCTACGACGAAACCTGCTCATTACCCCAAAATAAAGTCAAACCCATTATATTCAGCAAAAATAGTAAGCATTTTACATATAAGCGACCTTATAGAAGTAAAAAGAATCTTCGATTGGAAGATCCTTTTTTACTTCTTTTTAAACTAACGCACCCGTTAGTTCATTAAGAATATCTTAAAATAATTCCGTATAGACCCAAAACAACACACATTAATCCTCCGAAAATAAATAAAACTTTAAGAAACCAATAATTAAATGTTAAAGGTAAGGGCGTTATATATTTGATGTGTTCAAAAAATTTTCTATAATCAAACCGATAACGAGTCGTATAAATCAAACCAGTCCAGGTTGCGATAATACCAAATATAGTTACAAATATAGACCCAAAAAAGTCTTTGTCACTCTATTAATCCTACCTAAATTAAATAATTTCCTCACTTTAAAAGATTCCAAGATGAAGAATCACCTGTTAGATTAATAAGGTACAACAAATTACTGTATAAATACCATAAGAGCCACAACTAAAAATGGAGAAAAAACAAGTAAAAATACTATTACTCCTGCCGTCCAATTATTTTTCATTTGAAGTAATTCCTTCTTTGCCTTTTCCTTATTTTTAAGCGACCATATAATAATTCCGACCCAATAAATTGCTGAAAATATATAGCTTGAAGTATCATAAAATCCCCTCTTATAACATCCGTAAACACTGTTTAACAATCATTCTTTCACAAATCTGCCCCGTTAGTGCCATAAGAAAAAGCTGCCTTAAAGACAGCTCCAATCTTCAGCTAACACACCCTTTAATATTAAGTTATTGGAACCTACAATTTATTTGTAATTTTATTTGTTAATTGCCTAATTGATGCTATAAATATTCCGAGATTGAAAAATCAGATTTACCTTGGCTTTTTATCTAGAATAAATGCAATAGTTGCCACTAAAATTACTAGAAAGATACCTATACAGGCAGTAACTATGCCTTCTATTTTGTCTTTTGCATAAAAACAAATATATGTATTAAAAGAGACAAAAATTTAAAAAATTAATAACTTTGTAACTAAGTTAATTGTATTTATTGCTCTCACATTAAATCACATTCCTTAAAGGTGAATTAACGATATCAAATTAAAATAATTTGAACCTTTCAAGAAAATAATAACAATAAAGAGTAATTATTCATAAGTGTAAAATAATCCATTTCCTTATGGAACTAACCTGCCCCTTTAGTTCCATAAGAGAAAGTCTGCTGAAGCAACCCCTGTTATTGATAAATAATTAGTAATAGATTTAATATACGATGGAACTAAAAACCCGCATTAAATGGTACAGCAACCTATGGAATGTTGGCGCTAGTATATTTACTTATCAAGAAGGTAAAAAATTCCTTTTGTTGAATTAGTAGATATACTAAGAAAAAACAGGAGGTTAGTAAATGAACTTATACTCATTAAAAATAGAAGGGTTTAGAAGGCATCTTAATACTACGGTTTTCTTTTCAGATGCAACCTTTTTAATAGGTGAAAATAATAAAGGAAAAAGTACCATACTACATGCCCTCAATATATTATTAAATGATTCAAAGAAAATCCCTGAAGAAGAATTTTGCCATAAATTAAGTGAAGATGGTAAGTCGAATGAAAGAATTTGTGACGAAATCGTCTTAACAGCTGAATTTAGAAACGTGTCAAAAGATGCCCTTGATTGGAAAGGATTTAAAGGGAGGATTTTAAAATATACCCCTACTGAAGGGACAAATGAAACTGGGTATAAAATAGTTTATAAAAAAATATTCAAACCCAATATTAATTATACAGTGCAAATGAAAGAATATAATAAAGTAATGATTGAAAAATTTAAGGATTGCACTACTATTAATGAATTTATTAATGCCGGTTTATCACATGAAGTAATTAAAGAGGAAGGCGGCCTTGATCTTGGTAATTTAGAAAAAAAATTAACTCTAAAACAGTTAGAATCCATTCGTAAAATTGAAGATCTTTATGAAGTAGATGAGACTCAAGAGTCTTGGTTTGAAAACCCTGGTGGAATACCAGGTATTGTATTACAAAAATTACCGAAGTTTTTACTTATTCCAGCTCAAGATAAAGCATCAGAGCTATCCGGCACTTCTGGGGCATTATACGATACATTAAATGAGCTTTTTAAAGATGTAAGAGATTCTTCAGAAAATTTCAAACAAGCCCAAACATATTTAAATTTACTAGCAGATGAACTGGATCCCAGTGATTCAAATAGTGAATTTGGCGTCATGATGGGTGAATTAAATTCAGTTCTTGGTAATATATTTCCTGACATAGGTATTAAAGCAGAAACTACATTGGGGGAAGCAGATAAAAATATAAAACCTAACTTTAAAATCAGCATGCAAAGTAACGTACTTACTTCTGTAGCCTTACAAGGAACTGGGGTGATAAGATCTGCAGTTTTTGCTCTTCTAAGGTATAGAACTATACGGGAAAATAAAAAAATAGAAACTGGAAATGTTCGACCTTTGTTAATAGGATTTGAGGAGCCAGAAATTTATTTACATCCAAATGCAGCTAATCAAATGCGTAATACAATTTACGACCTTGCGAGTTTTCCCTTTAACCAGATTGTTTGTACAACACATTCACCTTACATGATAGATTTGAGTCAAAAGCCTGCACAAACACTAAATAATTTGATTCTTGAAAAAGATACAATTTCCTTTGGTGGACAGACTATTGAAACTGAAAGAATTATCTGTAATCCTTTTAATACTTCTTTAGCATTTAAGAAGTTACAAGATGTTGAAAAGGATTATGTTAAAATGTTACTCAAAATGGATGACTATATCTCAAGGGCTTTCTTTTCGAAAAACGTACTAATTGTTGAAGGAGATACTGAAGATATAGTTTTGAGAGAAACAATATCTAGAATGCCATCAATTGTACGCGTTGATATATTACATAATTGGCAAATTATTAAAGCTAGAGGGAAATCATCAATTATCTCCTTAGTAAAATATTTAAGGGCAACTGGGATAAATCCTTATGTAATGCATGATCGTGATCAAGGAACTCCTGGTGCTGAAGTTTTTAACAATCCAATTTTAGATGCCATAGGATATCCAAATAAAAGGTTTATGTTAGAGGAATGCATTGAGGATGCTTTAGGATATGGATCACCTTCTTCTGAAAAACCTGCAAAGGCATATATCTATATTCAAAACTCATGGACCGATGAATGGGCTAGCATTCCAGAAGATTGGAGAAAGGTGGTTCAAACTATTTTTTACGACTCCTTCAGTCTAATGGATAAAGAACCTATTTTTAGTACCGAATTATCAGATATAATACCTGAATTATCAGATATAACACCTCAAACCTAATGAAATTCTCTCTAAGAGAGAAAGACTATTTTTTGATGAGTTTCTTCTATTTTTCTCTTACTTTATCCAAAAATTCGTAAAAATTTATGAGAAATCAAGAACGTCCATTAAGTGTCTTCTATATTTAACGAACGTTATAACAAGAGGATTCTGGATAAAAAATAACCGTTCGTAAAAGTCTACTTTTACGAACAGTATCAACAATGCTATACTGCCCATTTTATACGCTAAAAAGTCGATCTCCTCTACGTTAAGGAATCGACTTTTTATTACTTTTTCTAAATGAACTAACGCACCCTTTAGTTTAAGTACATTCCTTCACAATCTCTTTAATTTTAAAACAGACAGCCAATTTACTTTAAGGGTGTTGTTCCACAACCTGACCCCAAAAAGAAAATAAGCACTTTGTTACAGGAACGTGCTAAATAGCTGAACATTAAAACTATTATTATCTCCTACCAATCTTTCTCAACTTATTCACTCGATATAAATATCCCAAATAAGGCATTCCTGTAAAAACCAATCCAATCAATGAAATGCAATACAGAATAGTCAGCACAATATCCACAGTTGCCTGAATTCCGTTAAACAAGGTAATTTTGTTAACAAGATAATGGGCGGCTATAAATAAGAGGGAGACAAGAATCATGATGAAAGCTCCCTTTCCCATTGCCTTTTTCTCGGTTTCATATTTTTCGATCGTTGTTTCCCTGTCTGAGTAAATAGGAGCTATTCCTGGAGGTGCGCTAAATAAATGTATATAGTCTGCTGAAGAACCAACACGTGTCCAGCCCGCTTCTTCAAAGTATGCGAAGTAATCGCTATCAGCATTTTTGCGGTAATCCAGCGAATACTGAACTTCCTGACTCTCTGCTTTTCTAAGTGTATAGCCCATAAATGCAAAACGGTCAAAAATCCATCCTTTACGAGCCAGTCTTTCCAGCTTTGCCATATCCTTTTCTTCATCAAATGCCAAACCACCGCTCATCACATACTTTGTTTTTTTCATCATGCACCTTCCCCTCTCTGATCCAAAATTTTTTTCGCATGGCTGATCATTGCTTCACGGCGCTGAACATCTTTTCTTAACAAATCAATGCCTTGCTTTGTCGCGATATACGTTTTGCGTTTGTCTTTCTCTTCCCCTAGCTGCTCAATCATTCCTGCAGATAAAAGTTTCTTAATCGTGGTATACATAGAAGCCGGACCAACCGTAAATTGCTGATTTGTCATTTCCTCAATGTTTTTCATAATTAAATAACCGTGTCTCGCCTCCATCAAAGAAAGCAAAATGTAATATGACGCATCCGTTAATTCACCTGTCTCAAGCGAATCATTTCTTGCCATTTTATCACCTACATTTCATTATATCGTTTAACGATATATCATTAAATATAATATATCGTTTAATGATATATACGTCAATAAAAAATGAATTTATGAATGATGAAAATTGTATAACTGATAAATGCAATCACTTTTCATTAAATCCTTCTTGTTTTTGTATTCTGTTCTCTCTCAACCGTCCTATTGCTTATTATCTTGTACTACACAATCATTTACCCCATAAAAAAAGACACTTTCCTTATGACGGATAAGCGCCTGATTGCTTAAAATCATTATTTTGTCTATAGAACTAACGCACCCGTTAGTTCATTAAGAAACCCTGTATTGAAACAAAGAAAAGAAATAATGAGACAACTACGAACCCCAAAAATCCTCCTTTTCTATCTTTTTGTAGTTCAGCTAATCCTCTCACTAACATAATTGCACCCGAGATCAACATTAAATACGGCATAAACTCAAAGTTTTCAGTAATTAGCAGATAAGCTGATAAAGCAAGAACAATTATTGTTAACATAATTCTAACTATTTTCAAGAATATATTTCCCCCTAAAAAATTAAGTTCTGTACGATTTTTTATTTAATCATACATTTAACACCTTTTCATTTGTGTGGAAAATAGAAAGTCCTTCTTTCACTAACCTGCCCCGTTACTTCCATAAAAAAAGCTGTCTTAGAGACAGCTCCGATCTTCAGCTAACGCACCCGTTAGTTTAAGTACAAACATTCACCTGCCCCGATAGTTCCATAAAGAAAAGGAGCTACTGATCAGCTCCTGATAATGAAGTAAAGCACCTATTAGTAGACGAAGACCGACTGTAGAATTTGACATCAACTGTACATTAAAAGAAAAAACCACTCATTCTGCATTAGAGTGGTTGAAAATGAAATTGAAAGACGGGCAGACAATGAAAATTAATCGTTGGGATTTATTATGGCTAATACCTGATGATCCTCCCAATGATCATTTATTTTTATATTTTGTTTTGCAATTCCTTCTTTATGAAAACCAGCCTTTTCTAAAACACGTATTGAACCTATGTTATGTGGCATAACGCCAGCCTCAATCCTATGTAAATTAAGAGTTCTAAAAGAATAATCTACAACCATTTTAACAGCTTCTGTAGTGTAACCATTACCATTATTTTTTTGATCTAAGTAATAACCTATCAATGCACTTTGAAGGGGACCACGAATAATTTCAAAAAGGCTAATAGTACCTATCAGTGCATCATTTTTTTTTAGAAAAATTCCAAACTGGTATTTAATATTTTCTTTTGATTTTTGTTCCCAAGTTATTATTAATTCCTTTTGCTTTTCTAAAGAATAGTAGTTAGATGGACGTTTTATTGAGAATGGTTCAAAGAAATCCTTATTTTCCACTAGCAATTGTAGTAAATTTTCAGCATCAGATAAATTAAGTTCTTTTAAATAGACAGTCTCGCTGGAAAACACAATTAATCCCCTTCCTTAATGGAATATATTTCATTATATACTATCTATTAAAGGCAAAGGGTATTTGGATTTGCACAGTTCGTCTTCACTACGATTCTTCAACTATCCTGCCCCTTTAGTTGAATAAAACTTCTGTAATTATTCCTTATTTTAATTTTAAAAATGGCTTATCGAGGTTCGATAAGCCACTTTTACATATTGTATTACTTTGATAATGCGATTTTTATATGGGCTAAATGATGCTCTTCGTGCCAAGCTAATTTTGCAACTTTTGTTGCAACTGTTATTATACCGTTTATCTGGTGAGTAAAAGCTCGATCTAATTGCTCTTCAGTTAAACTATGTCCTAAAGGTACGATGCGCTCATTTATACCTTCTAACATTTTAATAGAACTTTCTACAGGAAGCTTTGTATCCGGTTGAATAGCCCACTTTTCTTCATCAAAAGCTGGTACTGTTGGATTCTCATCTGTTAAAGCCAGCTTCAAACGTTGATACATGTTCAACTGAGAATCTGCAATGTGATGAACAAGTTGACGAACTGTCCAGCTACCTTCACGATAAGTTCTGCTTAATTCCTCATCACTTAATGAGTCGACAGTTTCTCTTAATCGAATCGTGTAAGTTTCGATTTCCTTTAGCCATTCTTGAATATTTTCTAATGTTACTTTTTCTGGAACTTGTAGTTTCCCAATTGGGTATCTTACATCCATTTTCAATCCCCCTTTTTCTTATTCTTTATTTCATTATATTTCGGTATTAACGTTTAATTTTATTTAATTATATCACTTCAACAACCTGCATCGTAATTCAAAAGCTTATTCAATTAAATGGCTCTATAATGAAAAATAGGCGCTTACCCTTGTTCCAGAATAGCGCCCTTTAACTAAAATCTGACCTCACTCATAATATCACTTAATTCTTAATCAACTAACGCACCCGTTAGTTCATTAAGAAATGAATACTTTGAGTTAAAAATCACTCAGTTTTTCGCTTTTATCAAGTTTTTTTGAACAATAAAAACATAGTATGCCTACACTTAAGACAAAACAGAAAGGAATAAAAGCCCATAACGGCATGAATATTGCCCAATATAATAGATATGTACTAATAGCAAATATGAGCCAACTAGAAATAAGGAGAAAGCTAGAGAGAAAATCTTTCATAATGACATCTCCTATTTAAAGGGAATTAAGTATATTTTAATTGTATCATATTTGTTAATTGTGTTTATTAAAGTAAACTGCCCCGTTAGTTCATTAAGAACATTCATTACAGGAATACTGCTCCTTAGTTCAATAAAAAGGCTACCGGTTTGGGCAGCCAGTTCTTAAATGTAATCAAGCAAACGTTTCTTTTATTTCAATCTTAAAGTTCGGTTTGAAGGTAATTTCTACAATCATTAAAAACCTTTCTCTATCATCATCTAAAAATAACCGTATAGAAGATTCATCCTCTTTATCGGTAAGTATTTCGATTTTTCTTACCGTTTGAAAATTATATCTTCCAATAACCATACTTCCCTCTTGTACTAATAACCCAAATTGATTATAAAACGGGCAAACGATAACCACATATTTATACTTTTTAACCTTGAACCTGAAGGTTGATTCATTATATTCGAACAGTTCATCATCCTCTTTCTTTACTGGAAGACATTCAAATAGAGAAATGAAATCAATTTCAGAAGGATAAAACTCCATAATACACCCTTCTTTCATAAGGAAATGAACATACATTACTTACCTTCTGCAAAGGAGATGAAAATCCTTCTTCAACTATCCTGCCCCGTTAGATCAATAAGATAAAACTGCCTTAAAAACAGCTCTGATCTTCAGCTAACGCACCCTCTAGTTTAAGTAGAAACCCTCACATTCTCTTATGTGTATCATAAAAAGGATGGAACCAATGCGATCCCATCCTAAAAACTCTTTATTGTTTGTGTTGCCTTTCCTCTTGTTGTTTATGCTTCTCTTCCTTTTGTTTATGTTTCTTTTCCTCTTGTTGTTTATGCTTCTCTTCCTTTTGTTTGTATTTATTTTCCTCTTGTTGTTTATGTTTGTTATCCTCTTCTATTCCATCAATATCAAATGATTTTTCTTTATTATTTTTTGTAACTGGTGGAGCTTCTTCAGGATTTGCACCTTTAATGAACAGTTCATTATTCACCCGGTATACATCACTAGGCTGCTGGAAGCTACTTTGGTCTGTTCCAAACGCTTCCAGCATGACCTTAAACATTTGGTGCGAGATTTTAGTTGTATTTCCATCCATATAATTACCTGGACCATTTTTAGTATATCCAGTCCAAACCGCCATAGTGTATTGCGGTGTATAACCAGCGAACCAACTATCATTCACCGAACCGGTTGGATATCCATATTGTGCTCTGGTATTACTGTCAAAATTGGTTGTGCCAGTTTTTCCAGCCACATCTAGTCCAAGGACATTTGCTGTTTTTCCTGTACCAGATTTTACGACTGTCCGTAACATATCTGTCATCAAATAAGCTGTGTAATCATGCATAACACGTTTTGGCTTTGGTGTTAAATTAACAACTCTGCCATCAGGATAGACAACTTTACGAACAAAATGTGGTGTATTGTATTCACCGTTATTTCCAAAAGCACTATATGCCCCTGCCAACTCTAATGGATTAACGGTATTACTTCCAATCGCATATGATTCGTACACCTTATTATTATTAAAAGTAATACCCAGATTTTCTGCAAAGTTTTGTGCTTTATCCATCCCTACTTCTTGAAGGGTAAGGAGTGCTGGAATATTGTATGACCATTGAAGTGCTGTTCTAATCGACAACATTCCGTGATATTGATGATCCCAGTTAGAAATAGATTGACCATTTGAGTAGGTTATCTCATGATCATTAAGTTGGTGTGCTGTAGACCATTTTGAATTTTCAATAGCCGGACCATAATCAAAGACTGGCTTGAAAGTAGATCCTGGTTGACGTTTAATATCAACCGCAAAGTTGTTGCCTCGGAAGGAAGCTTTATATTGGTTTCGACCGCTTCCAATAGCTCGAACTTCTCCTGTTTTTGTATCCAAAAATGCGAAGGCTCCTTGAAAGTTGTCATCTGGATAAGAAATAATCGTATCGGTGTTCATTATTTTGTCCGCAAAGGTCTGAGCTTTTGGATCTAGCGTCGTATAAATAGATAATCCATCCGAACTGATATCTACATTTTTCTGCTTTCTTTCAACTTCTTTTACAACAGCGTCCAAAAACGCCTCGTACGGCATTCCTTTCTGTTTCGTTTTTGGTACAAGTCCTGCTGTAACTGGTACCTCCTTTGCATCCTCCAATTGCGGTTTCGTAATATACCCTTGTTTATACATTGCTTCTAAAACAATATTACGACGATTTGTTGCAGCTTTCACATGTTCGGGTTCAGTGGGATCGTAATAACTTGGACTCTGCGGGA
This sequence comes from Peribacillus sp. NPDC058075, assembly GCF_042885195.1. Taxonomy (NCBI): domain Bacteria; kingdom Bacillati; phylum Bacillota; class Bacilli; order Caryophanales; family Bacillaceae; genus Peribacillus; species Peribacillus sp. NPDC058075. The sequence goes on from NZ_JBHVSL010000006.1 coordinate 38,160, forward strand.
GCCCCGCCAGCATAGCGGCCTCCGGAAGCGTTAATTTATTTAGATGATCGGCATCGATTCCGTAGTAATTTTTGGCGGCAGCTGCTACACCATATGCCCCGTCTCCAAGGTAAATCTTATTTAAATACATCATTAATATTTGACGTTTGGAATACTTTTGCTCAAGCTGATAGGCCAAGCTCCATTCCTGTACCTTTCGCTTTATAGTTTTCTGAGGTGACAAAAAGGAGTTTTTAATGACCTGCTGCGTAATCGTACTTCCGCCTTGAGATCCGAAATCACCTTTTAGGTTCTTGAAGATTGCTCTCGCAGTTCCTTTTATATCAATGCCATTGTGTTCATAAAAATGTGCATCCTCCGTGGCAATGAAAGCATGTTCCAACATTTTTGGAACTTGAGAATACTTAATTTTTGTCCGCTTTTCTTTACCATATTCGTAAAGGAAATCCCCGTTTTTATCGTATAATTTGGTAGAAAGGGGATCGACTAGTTTTGAATCATCTATTTTAGGTGCATCCTTAATCATCGCTGCAACCGTAACTGCCCCTATTCCAAATGAAATAACACCTAACAGTAAAAACCAAAGTAAAACCTTCTTCAAGAAAGACCTTCTTCTAGGGGAGTTTTTACCTTTTTTTTGATCTTGTTTTATTTTTTCCACTTGTTTACGTTCCTGACGAGAACGATACGTTTCTGACATTAATCTTCTCTCCCATATTCAAGTTACTCAACAAAATTTAAGAAAACTATGCAAAGAAATAACCTTTTATTTACTCATTAGTCATTGATAATCAGTATGGTATTTAAAACAATGCATTTCATGCAAAACCTGTATATAACGAATTAAGGAAGAATTTATCCTATACTCTCCTTGGTCGGTTTTCGCAATAAAGTAATCACTTCGTACTATCTTATCTAATGCATCTTGTAGAACGTCTTCCTTCTTTACATCTGGCCCTTTTAATATTTTTTCTCGTTTAATATCATTTTCCAAGGTATAACAAACAATGAATTTCTTCAAATTAAATCCCCCTTTCAAGAACAACTCCTGATTGTCTTAAGTAGGGAAACACGTCTACTTATTTGAAGCGAAGAGTCTTAAAATGTATACACTGAATAAGAATGCAATTATCGACCAGCTTTGTCTTTCAAAGACGTAATATATATATGACCCATGTTGATAAAATGATGGATAGCATTCCTACTATTTTTGAAAATAACCTTTGTGTACCATCTATAAATATTTCATGGATACCCTAGATACAGCCCAAAAAGATATATATCAAAGCATGTATAGAAAATTTCATTTTTTTAGTCTATTACACAGACTATTTATATTAATTCGAAAGGAACCTTAGTATTAAGGGGGCAAAAATATTTAATCCTCGATTCCCCCCTCTATATACAGACCAAATCTGAATTTTAGTCAATAAAAAAGCCACCAATTATGGCAGCTGGATCTTCGACTTTTGTTCCCGCACATTCTCTTTTTCTATGTATTATGTTCGTTTTACGTAATAACCTGGATAACTTACCTATCTATAGGACATCCAAGAGACCCCCTAAGGATCTTGGTGTTTGTCTGAATCCATCCTCGAAGCTTTTCAGGGATGGATTTTTATTTTTTTTTCTTAGCTGAATAATATGTCTCAAGAGCGACTTAAAAGAGAGCTGGATTTTTACCCGTCTTAATTGCACTAAACTGCTCTTATAGTTCCATAAGAAAAAACTGCCTTAAAGACAGCTCTGATCTAAAGCTAACGCACCCGTTAGGCATCCATGAATCGCAAAAATCGGCGACTCACCACAAAGAATGAAAATGGTTAGGATGTGTCAATACTGATACTGACCTTAATCCGGTCAACCCTAATCCATAGACTAATTAATTAACGCTCTCCTCTTTTTTTAAACGGTGGAGCAGGGTCTTCTTATGTATTGTCATTTTTCCATTTTTAAAGAAACTTATTTTCATGGTAGTTCTATAAGAAAAGCGATTCTTATTAAAGAATCACGCTCTTTAATTGAATAAGAAGGGACTATATTTTATTGAAATTATCGTCAACAAACCTCTTCATTTTATCTGTACAAGAACGCTAAGTTTCCAGATTAGTAATTTTGCCGAAAAGTAATGCATCATAATACTTATTCTCTATAAAATAGTGGTCTTTTAATCGTCCTTCTAACTCATACCTGTTCTTTTCAAGTATCCGTGCAGAGCCAATATTGGCATGCACTACCATAGCATGGAGCTTATGAAGATTAAGTGAATTAAATGCAAAATCACTTATCAATGCAACAATCTCTGTTCCATACCCCTTATCCCAATGATGTTTATGCAACACATAACCAATTTCAGCTTGGTTTGCTTCTTGGTCAAAATTGAAAATTATGGCTGTTCCTATAATTGCTTGAGTTAATTTTTCAACAATGGAGGAATATAAATGAGTTCCTGCCGACTCACGTTTTAACATTATTTCAATGAACTGACGAGTTTCCTCCAAAGTACTCATCAAATTCCAGCCAATAAATCGTGAAACCTCTTGATCTGACGCATAATGATGTATCTCTTGAACATCCTCTATCCTTAGTGCTTTGAAGTAGATTTTTTCACCCTCTAATGAATGAAATAAAACAGCCTGCTTCTCCATTTTACCCTCCTCTAACTACGCTTTGTTAATGAACCTCCGATGGTAGCGAAAATGGCCCCAATTAAGGTTAAATATCATCGTACTCATCTTAGTATATCCTTTCAAATAATTTTCCATATATATGTTTCAACTGTTCCCTCTGCAATCTGTCCCTTTAATGGAATAACATGACTGACGCTTTTAAACAACTTTATTATGTTATAAACGACTTTATTGTAAATTAAACAACTTTAATGTCACTTAACAGTATTCCTTATGGAACTATCCTGCCCCGATAGTTGCATAAAGAAAAAGCTGCCTAAAAGACAGCTAGAAAGTAGCAAATCTTTTGTTATTCCTATAAAATAAAGATAATTCATAATATATAGGTGAAATTAATGGCTAAAACTAATCTAAAGGTCCAAGTAAACAAAAATGAAATTATCTGGAATGAAGAAAAAGGGTTATTTACTTTTGACGGTGCACCTGCACTCTTATTATGGGACTCTGCAATAGAATTGTTTTTAAATACAATTGAAGAGGTTTCCGGAACTGACGTGTCCAAGACTGTATATGAGGCAACCTTTTATCGGATGGGACATTTAGTAAGTTCATATTACCAAGAACGTCAAGACATTGAACAACTTTTTACCGAATACAGTGATATTTATAAAACTGCTGGTTGGGGAAACTTTAAGATTACTTATTACTCATTTGAGGAAAAAAGAGCAGTTATTCAATTAAAAAATAGCTGGGAAGATAGAATCTTTAAAAATTCGAATAAAGAAAACGCGGGAGTTTTATTACCAAGTCATTGGGCAGGTGTCTTTGCAGGACTATTTCAACAAGATATATGGTATAAGGTTAATAAGAGTCAAGCGGAAGGTGAAGAATTTAATGAAATTGAGGTATTCCCTTCTAACATTACTCCAACAAAAAATATTCACGACTTAGCGAGGCAAAAGGAACAACAAAGTATTAAGGAATTAGAGGAAAAGGTAAAAGACCGCACCGAAGAGTTATCCTTATTGGTTAAGGAGTTATCTTCTCCTATTATACCTGTTTTAAAAGGAATTCTTGTTATACCATTAATTGGAAACTTTAACCAAGAACGACTTTCAGATTTGGTTGAAAACGCTTTAATTGAAATATCTCGTCAAAAGGCAAATTACCTACTAATTGATGTAACTGGTATTACTAGTGTTGATGACTTTACTATATTTGGCATTCAAAAATTAATTGAATCTGTTCGTTTGCTAGGAGCTGAGTGTTTCATAGTAGGAATTTCTTCAAAGCTCGCCATCGAAATTTCCATTTTGAACCTCAATATGAGTAAAGTTCGCACTTTTTCAACCCTCCAACAAGGAGTAGAGTTTGCAATTGGATTAAATGGTTTTGAATTAGTCGAGAAGGAAAAATAAAAGGTAGGTTCTAAAAAATAAAGCTGTCTTTTTGACAGCTTTCGAGTGTTTCTCGACAGCCTGAGCTGCCTTAAAGACAGCTCTGATCATTAGCTAACGTATCCGTTACTAGAATAAGGAGTTACCTTTTATTCCTCGTTTAATTGCTTTAACCACTCTATAAACCAATCTTGAGGTAACTTTACTTTTGAGAGGTCTAAATTCTGCATTTTTTTTAATGAGTAAGTATTTACCAAAAATAAATCCCATTGACATTCAATATCTCGTGCTATCCAAAAAGCTATTTCATCAAATTCATTAGATGCTTCAGCTTCCTCAAAAGCCATTGTGAGGTTATCACACCACTTAATAAACTCAAATTGTGAAAATCTGTTTTCTTTTCTACATACGTTATTTAATAAGTTCTTTAAGTTTTCGGACGAGAGTGGAGAATCTATAGTGGTTTCATTCCAGTTCCAATTCATATAAACATCCCCTATTATCGACTGTAATTACTTACTATCCTCATCACCTTCTACTCTCTAATTTAACATTTTCTTATACAACTAACCTGCCTCGTTAGTTCCATAAGAAAAAGCTGCCTCCTTAAAGACAGCTCCGATCTTCAGCTATCGCACCCGTTAGTTCTACAGAAATGCGCCCTATAACAAAAATTATTCAAAAATATGTCTGCTGCATAGATATCGCAGAATCACCCTCGTTCTGGAAAGTAAAACTAAGGCATTGAATTAGTTGTAAAGAAGATAGCAATTGTAACTACAACTAAAAAAGCCATAAAGTAACTTGATGTCATTATCAATTTCTTTACAATGTCTGTTTCTTTCATTTTCTTATAAGCAACAAACCCAAGAACAATGGACGTAATCCATATAAATACACCCCATAGAGAGAATAAATATACGGAATTCGCAACCCAAAATATCAAAATTAATAAGTGAAAAAGCAACAAAAACCAAGCTAGTTGTTTCATATTTCTCTCCGATCCTCACCACAAATGATTGCTCTAAATAACCCATTAATGCAGTTCCGTAAGAAAAAGTTTGCCGCAGCAACCTGGATTATTGAAGTAAAGCACCCGTTAGTTCATTAACGAGATACAATTAATTACATGCAGTTTTCCATGAAAACAAGTTAATCACCAACAACTGGAACTCCTTCATTTTCTCTTTCCCCCAAGCTTTGGACGAATCTTAATAAATATCCGTCTGGGTCCATGATTAAAAATTCCTTTTGTCCTCTTAATTTAGTATCTGCCCTATACCAATTCTCCTGAATTTCCATCTTAATCGGGTACTGATGCTTTCTAAGACTCTTATATAATTCGTTAATATCACTTACCGTTATTTGAAAGTTAATTCCCCTCCCAAAAGGATATGATAACTCCCCTGTCTGCAAATTACCATTTATCTCTTCAATCATAATTTGACAGTCATTTAATGATAGCATAGCGAATTTATCTTCTGGGCGTTGATACTCTATTTTAAACGAGAGAATGTTTAAATAAAAATTAAGACTTTTATTTATATCTGAAACTGATAACTCTGGTACTAATGTATTTAGTCTAAACATCATATCTATCTCCATATCCAATTTTGTTAATAAATGTACCCCTTATTCTATCATTCCTTGTTCAACAATCCTGCCCCTTTAGTGCCATAAAAAAAAGGCTGCCGCAGCAACCCTTGTTATTGAAGTAAATCACCCATTAGTTGAATAAATTTTTTTACCTTAAAAATGATTTGTATATAAATAAAGAGGGTAAAGAATTGGATAGTTAGACAGTTATTTACTTGGGGGGGATAATAATGGCAACTCTTTTAAAAAATTTAACAAACTCGTTAATCGAGACCCGTCAGCGATATGCAATGCTTAAAGATAATGGCATTAAATCCATGAGTACCATTTATCCTGCTATCCCTTGGAATGCCGAAATATATTATCACCTTTTAGCGACCTTACCTAATGAGATTGACCGTCTGGAACAAAGGATTATGAAAATAGAAAGCAATTTTGAAGCCTGCCAGTGAGGGTGGGCTTTTAGATAATGTGAAAAAGCATATTTAACCTTCTTTTTTTTAGAATCGCATTATATAGCTACTCTGCCCCGATAGTTGCAAAAAGAAAAAGCTGCCTTAAGACAGCTCCGATCTTCAGCTAACGCACCCGTTAGTTGATTTATAATTTTCTTCTTATCCCTTCTGAAATCATAAGTTTCACTTGGGACTTCTAATTGGTGACCATTAATTATTACGGTATCATTATCAACCCATTTAATATTTGCTTTTTCTTCATGATAGTTCCAATAAATATTATTTGGTTTTCTTTTCTCTTTATTAAAATTCATCTCTCCAAGAACACTGAAATCTGTTGTTGCTCCTCCAGATGATACATAAGCTTTAAGCGTATAAGTTTCATCTGGGGAGGTAACTGTTGATATTAAATCGCCTTTTGGTAGTCGATTCATATCAAAAAAAGCCCAGTATATTCCGTATCCCAATAGTCTAATTATTAATAAAGAGATAACGATGTTTAGTTTCTTTTTCATATTCTTTCTCCTAAAATTAAGTTATGCCCAGATATTTCTTTCCATTCATCGAAGTAAACTTCTGGAAAAAATATATTTCCTTCAAAATCATGATGAATTTTTGTAATATACATCTTCTCTACATAAGGTTAGAACATATTATAAATCTGTTCTCCCCCGAAAATAAAAATCCCTTCTTCATTTTTACATAACTCAAATACCTTTTCGATCGATTGAATGGACAATTTCACAACCGTCGTTTCCAAAATACAGCAAAAGACGCTTTGCACATGCAAGCTTACTATTTGTTTTTGCCTTCATTTTTAAATGACTACAGCACTAAACTCGCATTTATTTTTCTTATTTTAATTTATTTTTAACGTAATTTTCATAGGATGTTCAGGTTCCTTCGATATACTCAGAATGCATGTTTCTGGTTAACTTGATTTTAAATGAGTAACCAAAACCAAGGAGATGAACAATATGAACTATGAAATATTTCAATGGATTTACGGTTGGTCCGGCCATTTCTCTTATCTAGATAGAGGAATGATATTCATCACTAATAGCGTTCCTTATGTGGTATTCGCACTTATGTTGTTTCTATGGTTTATTGCAAACAAAGAAAAACGAGCGGAAAAACAGTACACAGCAATATACGCTGTTTTTTCTTGCTTACTTGGATTGTTCATAAACGCAATCCTTCACCTTGTCTACTATCATCCACGTCCATTCGTGGCACACCATGTTCATCAGTTAATACCTCATCCTGCTGACTCTTCGTTTGTAAGTGATCACTCGGTATTAGTATTCTCCATAGCATGTACGATGGTGCTACGAAACGACTCGTGGAAGTATCCCGTATTAGTATGGGCTATTATTGTTGGCATTTCGCGTATATTCGTCGGAGTCCATTATCCTGCAGACGTGATTGGTGGCGTCCTTATTTCATATGGGGCAAGCATATTCGTTATGCAGTCTTCCAAAAAATTGGAGCCTTTGGTACAAGTTGTGTTCTACATGTATGACAGATTAACGAAACATATCCCTTTCCTTGCAAAGTACAGCCATAAAGACCTAAGTCAAGAAAGATAAGGATTTTTTCTAATGGAAAATCGGCTGTAATAAGAGTTGAAATCTTATGGTTAATTGATAAACAGACTTTTTCTTATTATGGGAAAATGTTGTATTTTCTATTTTTGCCAGAAATGGAAATTGTTTTGTAACAATGACTACTTCCAAAAAGGAGTTGAGTTCCTTTAAAGGAAACTTAGCATTTTCTGAACAAACTGAAATGGTCCAACCTTTAGGTCGGTAAATGATAAGCAAAGAATCACAAGTCACCATATTTTTGGGAATCGTCAAGATTATGGCAGAAACAGCGCAGACTTCCTTATTGATTAACTTGGATTTGGATGGGTATCCTAATTTAGAGAGAGAAATAAAATTAAGTTGTGGGAAACCACTTTAAAGAAAGGAAATTATATATGCAAGAAAACCAAAATAAAATGAAAATTTTACTTAACAAAGTGCCACAAGTGACGATTTTCTTTTGGATCATCAAAGTTTTGTGTACAACTGTTGGTGAAACATTTGCTGATTACATCAATTTCAACATTGGACTTGGTTTAACTCTTACTACCATTATTATGGGAGTTGCGTTTTTTATTGCATTGTTTTTTCAATTTAAAGCAAACAAATATGTTCCAGCCATTTACTGGGTAACAGTTGTTCTTATAAGCGTATTTGGAACACTTGTAACGGATAGTTTGACAGATAATATGGGCGTACCACTTGAGGTTAGTACAGCTGTATTCTCGGTGTTACTAGGACTGACTTTTCTATTTTGGTATCTTAGTGAAAAAACACTATCGATCCACTCGATTTTTTCTAGAAAAAGAGAAGTTTTCTACTGGCTTACGGTCCTTTTCACCTTTGCACTTGGAACAGCGGTCGGCGATTTATATTCCGAACAACTTGGTTTTGGTTATCTTAACACAGGAATAGGCGTAGTTATTATTATTGCTCTTGTTTTCTTAGCTTATAAATTTTTGAAACTTGACGGAGTATTAGCTTTCTGGATTGCGTATATTTTAACTCGTCCGCTTGGAGCGTCAATTGGAGATTACCTATCTCAATCAAAAGTAAATGGCGGATTAGGACTCGGGACAACCGTTACGAGTGTTATTTTTCTTATCGCTATCTTAGCAATTATCGTTTTCCTAGCCGTTTCAAAAATTGATACAAATGCTAAAAGTGATATAGCGGAAACAAACCAAAGTAATGCAAATAAGAAACATGTGCTAACACAAACGATTGTTGTACTCGTAATTTTCTTAGTTGTTGGTATAGGTGGTTATAACTGGCGCAGTAATAATATTGCATCACAAGGTGCTGCAGAGCAAACTACATTAGCGGGTCAATTAAATGATTTTGTTAAAATTGAAAATGATATACTAAACGCTGTAAATAAAAACGACTTTGCTTCAGCAAAAAAAGCTGCTGATAATTTGGAACATCAGTGGGATACACAAGAACCTAAGCTTCGAAAGATTGATAGCACTACATGGACAAAAATTGATGGAACAATTGACTCTGTGCTAGCAGCAGTTCGTTCTTCAAAACCTGATATTAATCAAAGCAAAACAGCACTTACTAATTCACTTAGTGTCTTAAAAGGTGCAAATAATTCAACATCAAAATCTGGTGCCTCACAAACTACATTATCTCGACAGTTAAACGATTTTGCAAAAATCGAAAATGATATACTAAACGCTATAAACAAAAATGACTTTGCTTTAGCGAAAAAAAGGGCAGATGAATTAGAACATCAATGGGACAAACAGGAACCTAAGCTTCGAAAAATCGATGGCGCTACATGGACGAAAATTGATGGAACAATTGATGTGGTATTAGCAGCAGTTCGTTCATCGAATCCTGATGTAAACAAGTGTAAAACAGCACTTAACCATTCACTTAATACCATAAACGCAGCAAATAAATAATCATCTTAGGAATCGCCAATCGCGGTTCCTTTTTAAATGGAACACTTATTAAACTAAACTACACCGTTAGTTACATAAAGAAAAAGCTGCCTAAAATTCTCCGATCTTCAGCTAAAGCACCTGTTAGTTCTACTGAGGGAAAATCCACTTACATCACTATACAGCTAATTTTGTAAATAAAAAGAGCATTAACCCTTTTGGTCAACACTCTAAAATCGATTTAACATACATTAATAACTATTACATGAAACCATTCGACTATGCCAAGCGTAAATTTTAATATCAATCTTCATTATCTTCTTCATATAAATCGTGTTCACCAATATAAATAGGGCCGTTTGCATAATCAATTCTAATTGGCCATTCATACGGAACGGATAAACGGCTTGCTACACCTCTCCAAAATTTACTCGAATCGGTTTCAAAATCTTGAAACTCTTTTAATAGTTCTTTATATGACGAACCGTCGAATTGTATATTCATTTCCTGCAACCTCATGAAAGCCATATGTCTAATTTCAAGCTCTGCTGCCTTTTCCATTTCTTCTTCAGTTGCCTCTTCGATAATGGTTCCTGGCGGAGGTAAAATAGCGTAGATATTATCTACTTCTTCTACCGTTTCTTGTGCGGGGATCGATTTATTTCGAATCCGATTAAGCATAAAGTCAACTCCTAATGGTTTTCATCTATTATATATAAGTCTATCGAGCTGCGTAAACTAAATACTATTCATGTTGAACTAACGCACCCGTTAGTTCATTAAGGACACAGTAAAAAAAGTCCCTTATTGGGGCTGTTTTCATTTAGATAATATTAAATTAAATAAAAGCCAGTGACCAAAACAAAAAGGTAAATAAACATAGAGTATAGAGTTAAGATATATTCCTTTTTTTCTCTTTTATATTTCCATTCCATGAAAGCACGAAAACTTAATGAAATAAGGAAGTAGCCAATAAGCAAGGGGATAGTATTCTCAACAAACCATATTAAAATAAGAAACGCTATTAGCATAGACATTTAAATCCACTTCTGATATTTATTAACACCTTTGTAAAAATGGCCCTTGCTTTTACCAATCTTTAATTTCTTCTTCAACCAACGTTCAAACACTATTGCAATAATAAAAAAAGCTATAATAAAAATGATGTAATTTAACAAAAAACTCACCTGCCCTGACTACCAATTTTAATGATGTGAATTATTACCTTGTTCCTTTTTCCAAGCGAAAACCCAGCAGCTAATAAAGATACTGTCGCTAGATCACGTTTCTATCCTCGTTTATTTGGTATCAAAACCTTGATGCCATTAAACTCAATTCGTGTTTTATAAAAGTCTTGCTCCATCGTATATGTAGTGCCAAGTAAACCAACCGTACTGATTTTGGACTTTTGAATTTGTTTTGCCGTTGAATCAGCAATGTGTAAAATAGGTAAACTGACTTTTTCTTCAATATGTCCAATCACTTTATGCATCGTATTTGTACACAATCATTTCGGCACCTGCCTTTTCCAATGACAGAGCTATATCGGCTAATAATTTACCGGAACTTTCCCAATCCCCTTCAGCTTGATAGCGTTCGATTTCTTCAAAATCCACGCTATATAAAATGCACTTTGCTGAATGCAATCCTCCCAATTTGGCTTTTACTTCCTCATTGATGAGTCGATAATACTCCAGCGATGATTCCCAGCTCATTCCGCCAATAAGGCCAATAGTTTTCACAAATATTTCCCTTTCATCGTTTAATTATCAGTCAAAAAACTCCATATGTGCTTTTTCTTGTTTGTAGTAATCTATTCTGATTTGTAAAGTACCTGTATGAAACTCGAACTTATGACCATCTGGATCGGTGAAATAAATGGAATTCTTATCTTGTTCATCTCTTGGACGTCCTGACAGGATGTTTACATTCAGTTCATTTAGTTTCTCGTACATGTTCATAAAGTCAGCTTCTTCTATGGAAAATGCGATATGTGTGTATGATGGGCTTATTTCATTACGGGGAATATCTTTTTCTACATTCAGGGCAAGCCACATTCCATTCAAATCAAAATAGGCAGTTCTTCTCCCCTTAACTAACAATTTAGCATCAAAAACATTTTGATAAAATTCTATGGAAGTCTCTAAATTAGAAACTGAAAATAAAAAGTGATTCAAACCTTTTATAGACACATTACCACCTCATATTAAGATTGCCTTTTATTCGTCATTAGACGCTTATAGAGAGGATACCCGAACATGTAATACCCGGAAAATGACAGCAGGATTAAAGATAAACCCGTCATTGTGAGGATACTGTATCTATACCAATCGCCAAAGAAGGTTCCATCATGCAAAGTGATGAGGAACGTCGAGTAATCTGGATTTGTGGATAGCACTTTTCCCGTACTCACATCTATTTGAACACCTTGACCGTTATTAAAGCGAACCTGGTACACATTTGCACTTGGTCTGTATTCAATTCTAAAGATATCTTCAACCGAGTCTGCACCTGGAAGATCCTGAGATGTAGCAATGGACACGACCTTCTCCATAGGTATCGCTTGATCTGGACCCGCCTCTTTCCCCATCCTTAACTCATCAGCCACTCCGAGTGGTAACATATAAACAAGCACGAGGCCTGTGACTGCGATGAACATAAAAAAAACGGATAAAACCAATCCAGTCCATTTATGTATTTTTCGGCTTAATTGATACAACTTTACAGATTTCGACACTATTCCATCACCCCTTGGCTACTTTTAATAAATTTTTCTTCATGACCACCCGATCTTCATTTACAACATAATCATTTTTAAGATAAAATGCTTCTGCAAGCCCGTCATTGGCCGTTAATAGATATAGACTTTTAATCTCTCTCTTCTGCAGTTCAGCTTCTAAAGATTGAAGCATTTTTGAGCCATGCCCTTTGCCTTGCATTTCATTATTCACACAAAGTTCTGCCAAATAAAAAGTTAATCCTTGATCAGACACTTTACTATTTCCAGCAATGAAACCAACTGGTTTATGATCACTATGAAATAAAAGTCCAAGAAATTTAGGTGTATGCAATAAGTCGGAAAGTCTCTCTTTAGCCCTTTCATATGTCCATCTTTCATTCCATGGTTCACTGTTAAAAACATTCATGTAGAGTTCGATACATAGCTCCACATTCTCCGATGTCAGTGGTATCATTTCTGTCATTTTCATGCTTCCTTTCTATTCCCATTAAAATTTTGTATATTAATCCAAATTATAGCTTATCTGATGTGAACTATCCTGCCCCTATAGGACCATAAAAGAAGAGCTCTCTAAGAAGAAGAAAATCACCTAAATACCAGTCGACTAACCATGGTGGGCATAAACTGGGCAGATTAGATAATTATGAGGCGCTACAGATATTGTAAGTACTATTCTAGACAGCATTAGGAATGAATAAAAAAAACACTTTAGCTGACAGTCCCGCCTTAGTTGATTCTATAAAAAAGGTCGACCGGATTTTTACTGGTCGACCTTACTTCATTAAGAATAGGATTTCATTGAAAATCTTTGTAATTTGATAACTGTTTCACGAATAAAACTCTATCTTGATTTAGTCCGTCATAGTCAGAGTGCACTGAAACACCATCAATTATTTTATCTCCCTCTTCCATTTCAAATCCCATCTTGCAATGATAGGCAATTGAGGATTTGTTGACAGGAGACGTTACACAACGGACAACATTGCATCCATTTTCATTAACGACATTGAAAAATTGATTGTATAAATGTCTTCCGATATCATTTTTTCTGTATTCAGGATGCACCCCGACAAAATGAATATATGCCTCACCAGATTGAGATTGAGATAGAATCCCTATTAGGAAACCGACTATCTTCCCTTCTTTTTCGGCTATGAAACTTGTATTTGTAAAATGATCAAAGAATAATTTCGGCAACCTATCAGACATTTGCCTTCCTCCCCACCACTCATTGATTAGCGGAGATATTGCATAGTAATCTGAACCTTTCACTGAACGAATTTCCATCCTTCTCCCCCTTTAATCATTAAGGTCATTTTCACGTTAGTCATTCTTATAATTAATATACCCCGTTAGTTCATTAACTTTTCAAACGATAAAATTACAATTCCACATATTACTGAAACTCCTAAAAATGATAATACATAAAAATGAGAGGGTATAACACTCACAAACTCTACCTCGTTGTGAAGGTTTTCTACTGCTCCCCATGCATTCTCAATATCTGGTTTATAGCTTTTTGTTTTTATATAACCGACTAACATCATAACGACTGCATAGATTGCATGAATGGATAATGAACCTATAATTGCTTGAAGAACGACTTTCATATTGCCCCCCCCAATCTTTTTAAGTATCAAATTGTATACTATAAAATTTATCCTATTCAACAAAAATGTGCGTGCTTTTCATTTTATACGATATAAAGTATCATTGATTTTGCAAGTAAAGACTAAATATTCGTACTTTTCATACCATTTAAGGATGTTACTACTCGGATGCTTATGTTTCTGCTGTGCCATCCATATCCATTCATCCTAACGATGAATAGTGACGAGACATTTTCCATAAAAAATAAAAAGGAGTGATATGAGTGAAAGCACAAATTATTCAATCATTTGGTGACCCATCCGTATTTCAATTTAAAGAGCTTCCAAAACCCGAATTGATACCTGGACATGTACTTATTCAAGTCAAGGCTACAAGTGTAAATCCTATTGATACGAAAGTCCGTGTTGGTGCAGTTCCGGCCGTTGCCCCCGAGTTTCCAGCCGTTTTACATGGGGATGTGGCAGGTTTTGTATCTGCAGTGGGTGAAGGTGTGAATGAGTTTAAAGTTGGCGATGAAGTGTTTGGATGCGCGGGTGGTTTTAAAGGAACTGGCGGTGCACTTGCGGAGTTTATGCTGGCAGATGCTGATTTACTTGCCCACAAGCCGAAAAATTTAACGATGGAAGAAGCGGCTGCTTTACCACTAGTTGCCATTACCGCATGGGAAGCTTTATTTAATCGGGCAAATCTTGTCCCTGGACAAGATATACTGATCCATGCAGCCACCGGCGGTGTAGGACACATCGCCATTCAGCTAGCCAAATGGGGAGGCGCGACAGTCTATACAACTGCCTCTTCGCAAGAGAAGCTGGAGATTGGCACGCGCCTTGGTGCAGATGTAACGATTAATTATCGAGAAGAAAGCGTTCACGATTATGTACAAAAATATACAGACGGAAAAGGTTTTGACGTTGTGCTTGACACGGTAGGTGGAGAAAATCTTGATCGCTCTTTTGAGGCAGCCGCGGTACATGGAACAGTAGCAGCCATTGCTGCTCGTTCCACTCATGACCTCTCCCCCATGCATTCAAAGGGACTCTCCCTACATGTTACCTTTATGTTGTTGAAGATATTAAACAAGGACATGCATAAGCAATATGGAGAAATTTTGAAGAAGGTTGCCAGTGTGGTTGAGGAAGGTAAGCTGCGCCCGCTTGTGGACCCAAACATGTTTACGTTTGAAGAAGTCTCAAAAGCCCATGAGTACTTGGAGTCAGGCAAAGCGATAGGAAAAATTGTTTTGAAAAATAACTGGTGATTTTATTTTCAATGTTCATTCAAAAGCAGAGGTACAGTGAGAATCTCTATAGATCCTCACTGTATCGTCTGCTTCTATTTTTTATTACTAAAACATCCTCTAGCTCTACATTCCACTGATTCATACTTCAAGATATATTCATTTAGTTCCTAAGAATTTTACTTTTGCCGACTGTTAATACCGCCTCTGATACTGGGTAATCTTTACCTTACAGAAACAAGGGGGAAATCGGTGCGCTAAGCATGGAAACCCTTACTTCATCTGAGTGTGAAATAAATACTAGGTACTATTTGGTTTAAATGATAGTTAAAAGGGAGAAAAGGAAAAAAAGAAATGTCTCAAGTGACCCCTATTGATTTTATTTACGCTTTAGTATTGGGTGGCATTCTAGAAGAAGGCATTTACGATGAAAAAGTGTCGATCTGGCAGATTCTATTTACCATTTGCCTTTGGGGAATTTCCGTTTATATCATAGAGATTTGCGCTCAAAAAAGTGATCGCATGAAAAAATTGCTCAAAGGACATCCTTCTTTGATTTTCGTAACGGCGAATTGGATATAAAACAAATGAAAAAAAATCATCTGGATATTGAACAGGTTCGAACCATGCTGCAGAAACAGGGTGTGTTTACTCTCCGGGAAGTGCGTGATTTATATCTTGAGCCTGGCGGGGACATCAGTGTAATACTTCATACTAAAGCAGGAAGCGTCACTCCGGACATGCTTAGCCTCAATCCTTTGGATGAAGCACCTTCTATCTTAGTAATTGAGGAAGGCCAAATAAAAGAGGAAGAACTTCAATCCTTGAAAAAATCAAAAGAATGGCTTCTGGAAGGAATTCGGAAAAAAAATTATAAAACAATTGAGGATATCCTATATGGAAAATGGTCAGAAACAGATGGATTCTTTATACAACCACACCCCAAAGAAAATTCTTAATATACAAATAAATAACTTAAGAGATTTTAATTTTTTGCGCTGCTTAATCTTAACTAAAGAAAAAGCTGCCATAATGGCAGCTCTAATCTTTTTTTACTTTATTAAGAATTCCAGCAAATCTTACTGGACACCATTACATAACCGACCGATATTCTCAACTTCAACAACGACTTCATCCCCCGACTTGATCGTGCAGCTGCCAGATGGTGAACCAGTGGCCAAAATGTCGCCGGGCTCCAGTGTCATTACCTGAGAAAGCCAGCTGATTAGAAACGGAATGCTTAGAGACATTTCATTGGTATTCCCGTCTTGGACAACACGGCCGTTTAAAGTGGTCACAATCCTTAAATTTGTAGGATCCACGCCGGTAACGATGCACGGTCCCAAAGGTCCGAATGTATCAAATCCTTTGCCCCGCGTAAACTGTGGATCTTTTTTTGTTAGATCTCTTGCTGTGACGTCATTAAATATCGTGCACCCAAATACATAATCAAGCGCATCTTCTTCTTTAATGTTTTTTCCGCGCTTTCCAATGACAAGGGCCACTTCCCCTTCAAGTTCCACTTGATTGGATAACTCGTTTGGAGGAAGGATAATATTCTCCTTGTCTGCTATAAGTGAAGATAATGGCTTTAAAAATAGAAATGGTTCAACAAGGTTTGCCTCTCCACCCGTTTCCTTCGCATGACCTGCATATGTCCAGCCGAAATTAACCACTTTCGAAGGTTTTACAGGTTCCAAGATTTTCACGTCACTATATTTTAGCTCGACCCCGTCATACTTTATTTCCTTGTTGACAAGTTCAGCAAAACTGCTAGACAGTTGTAATATCATATCATCCTCAACAATACCGTAATGTATTTTGCCCTGTTGATTCTGATAGCGAACGATTTTTTGTGTTTTTTGTAGCACATGCATTATGAATAAACTCCTTTGATGATTAAGATTACCACAGATCATATAAATCCGGTTCTCCTATACTATAACATGCCTGTTCTTTTACGTGAAAAAAGATCTCTCGTCTCGACTCACTCTTCAACTAAACCGACCTATAGTTAATTAAGCTTAAGTTATTTAACTATTTATTTTATGGAACCTACAATTTATATGTAATTTTATCTGTGTAGTGCCTTAGGCCGCAATAAATATTCCGATTGACAGACCTAGTATACATTCCCGATTAATTTTAAACATACCTAAAACCAAGCACAGTCTTGGTGCTTATTGATTATCTCAAAATATCAAAACTTTTGTACTGGTAATTCGTCCCTTATTCAGCTAACCCGCCTCGTTAGTGCATAAGAAAAAGGCTGCCTCAGCAGCCTTCCTACCTGTTAGATTAAATGGATAACTTCACTTTTAACCATGATATAGGAGCATAAAAGTATGTATTGCAGCTTTTATGTATCTGTACTTATTTCCTCCCATTCTTGATCCATATAATTTACCAACCAATTAAGAGTGTAGTGCCTTTCATATACAACGCCTTCATCTAGAAATGATGGAACTTCCAAATGATTTATTTGGGCTTCTCGTACCGCCCAATGTGCCCTATAAATAAAATCAAGACTATCTAATATATCACTGGTTGGTTTTAGAGTGGATTCATCAAGCAGCTCTTGTTTAGAATGAAGAGAAAAAACCTTCTCAAAAACATATTCAGCATTGCACGTATCGGCTGGAACATCTATATCAGATATTAGATTTACAGACCAAAGCAAAAGCCAAATACATTCTAACTTCCACGAGTATTGGATCAGCTCGTTCTGATTAGGATGTTCTTTCTTTAAAAACTTTTGTTCTTCTTCTGTGAATAATTCATTAGCCTTATACCTTTCAATAAATTCCTCAATTTTTTCTGGCGGAGCCTCCATGGCTTTCGCTGAAACTATCGCTAATGAAATAATTCTGTTTATAATTTCTTCCTTTGTTCTAAGGGAGGCTTCTTCCTCATTTTCCGTTAAGGGTAAATGTTTATTTATTGGTACCTTTAAAGTCTTTAATATTTTTTCGGATTGTTTTTTTCTCTTTTTCGAACTCTTCATTCCGCACCTCACTATTAACAGATCACGCTTCTTAAAAATTATTATTAGAAAAAACCTTCCACAGACCGTCTATTATTGTAACATGCCACTCAACTTCCCTGGGCATTTAGTTGCATAAAGAAAAAGCTTCAGCTCCGATCTTCAGTTAAAGCACCCATTCGTTCCAAAAGGAATATTCGACTAAACTCCCCTTTAGTGAACATAAAAATAGTGCCAACTTCTCTTTAATAGAAATTAGCACTTCGGTTTATTCACTATACGTTATCGTGCCGCTTTAGGCGGTTGGCACACATCACATTTACGTTGGTTATTATTTTTGAATTTCTTGAATGTTTTTTCAAAGTTACTGCCACATGTACATTTAAAAAGTAACTTTTGAGAAAAACCGTGATATTCAGTCGTTAGCAACTTACTTTCAGAATTGTTCTCAACAAATTCTTGAATTTTACCAATCGTCCATTGTTTATTCATTTCTCTTACACCTCCATATTTTATCGCTATGCGGAGGCTTTTCTGGCATCCGTTCAGAAACAGTAATTATCGTAAGCTATTCATTATAACACGAGCTGGCACTCAATTAAACAGATGGATGTATCTTAACTTGCCCCGAAGTTGCATAAAGAGAAGGAGCTGTTGTTCAGCTCCTGGTAATGAAGTAAAGCAATCTTTAACGCACCCGTTCGTTTTAGTATATTTCTTAACAACTTTTTCAGAAATATTCACTGAAAAATCATTTTTACCACTAAGAACTAGAGGTGAGGTGAGGTGAGGTGAGGTGAGGTGAGGTGAGGTGAGGTGAGGTGAGGTGAGGTGAGGTGAGGTGAGATGAATTTCAATAAAATCTTACATAATCCCCTTCTTTAATTTGATTCTTTTCAAACCAACCAAGGTTCACTTCAATTGCATAGTGATAAGAAATTCCTGGATCATAGGTAGGACATATATCTTCTTTACAAGGCTCCATATGAAGTATTTTTAGAATTTCCCCATCCCAATCAAGAAAAGCAATAGATAAAGGAATTAATGTGTTTTTCATCCAGAATCCACCATATATCTTCACTGGAAACACAAATAACATCCCCTCGTTTTCGGGTAATTTCCTAACAAACATTAAGCCCTTATCTCTTTTTCTTTGAGTATCTGCAACTTGAACGGTTAATCTGGTTTCCCTGTTTCCGCTGAGTATTTTTATCATTTTTGTTTTTATTCTATTTTCCATGTTCACTCACCTTAGGGTAGTATTAAAAGCAGGAAAGAAATTCAAAGGAAGTTCATGAGGTTGAAAAAAAAGCCTTTTCCCTTCATAACTAAAAGGAGATAAAACAAAAACAAGAAAAAAAGAACTAAGGCAATCCCTTTTCACATCTAATGCTTATTCTATGGATTTAAATTTAATTCTTCGTTTTCAATAATCAACAACAATATATATGAAGATATATGAAGATTTATTCAACTGCCTCGTTTGTTGCATAAAAAAAGAGAGCTGTTGTACAGCTCCTGCTTAAGCCATTTTTCTTCTGGTTGGTGCAATTGTATAGCATACTAAAACCATTTTTTCCTCTCATCATCTAGAATATCTAATATCGTTTGCAGGATTAAAGCGCCCGATTGTTGAAGAATTTACAACAATAACTATCGAATATTTCTTCATGATATTTATTGTATTTTATCCTTAATATATTATTAATTTTCATTCAAATGATATATTAGTTGCACAACGCCAGAGGAGAACGTTTTTGTATGAACCAATTTTAAATTCAACCTCTTTTTTATATCAATAAACAAAGGTTTTCCTTCTCCCAAAATAACAGGATGAACAGATAATCTAAATTCATCAACAAGCCCTAAATTAATAAATGTTGTAATAAGACTTGCTCCGCCATATAACCAGATGTCTTTACCGGGCTTATTCTTTAATTTATTTACTTCTTCAACAATATTATCATTTATAAATATTGCTTTATTATCAGTCCCTTTTTGAGTTCTGGAAAACACGTATTTTTCTTTACTATGAACTATATCCCAAAGTTCTTTTTCAGTATCGGCATCTTCAATTCCTGGAGTGAATTGTCCCCATAAATCGTAGCTTTTTCTCCCATATAAAATAGTATCAATTTGATTTAAGAAATTAATAAATCCCATCTCAGGGTCCATGATGCACCAATCAACTTCCCCATTTTTCCCTTCTATAAAACCATCTAAAGTTACTGCTAAATCTAAAATCATTCTTCTTGGTCTTTCGTTATTGGACATAATTCTTCCTCCCTCAATCATTTGAATATTGTTTGCTCCAATCTTTAGCTAACGCACTTGTTAACTGAAGTCGATTACTTTTCAGCGTTCTCATCAACAGGTTTTCGTTTATGTTTTTCATTAATTATCTTTTTATTAAATATCTTAACTTCTCCAACCATTAGTAACCTCATATCCTCTACAATATACTTGGCTAACTCTTGGTCAGTGATGTCATCTCCATCAATATCAAGTCGGAATTCCTGCCCTTGAAGCCCACCGCCATTAGTAAACGCTATTTCAAAGTCAAATTGAACTCTTTTATCCATTTGAACCCTCCTACAATATTGATTAATACTGCAATGGCATTGATAAATTGACTTTTGGCAA
Source organism: Peribacillus sp. NPDC058075 (assembly GCF_042885195.1). Classification (NCBI taxonomy): domain Bacteria; kingdom Bacillati; phylum Bacillota; class Bacilli; order Caryophanales; family Bacillaceae; genus Peribacillus; species Peribacillus sp. NPDC058075. Next base: position 58,930 of record NZ_JBHVSL010000006.1, read on the forward strand.
CACAGGGTTTTTACACCTTTCAACTGTTCTCAATAGACATATTCTAGATAAAAAAACCAATTACCTCCTTCAACTATCCTGCCCCGATACTGCATAAAGAAAAAGCTGCCTTAAAGGCAGCTCCGATCTTCAGCTACGCACCCGTTCATTAAATACTTATCTTTATCAGCAACTATGCCCTTAAAGATAAGCATGGAAAAAAGAATCCAAAACTAAAACATTAAATAAAAGATAAAAAAATTCAAATTCCCCTTACCCAATAAGCACCCAGGGAACACGAACGATCCTCCTAATAATGGACAGTAAAAAAAGTCACTTATTGGGCTGTTTTTATTAGATAATATTATATTAAATAAAAGCCTATGACTAAAATTAAAAGGTAAATAAACATAGAGTATAAAGTTAACATGTATTCTTTTTCTTCTCTGTTATATTTCCATTCCATGAATGCACGAAAACTTAATGAAATAAGAAAGTAGCCAGGAAGTAGGATTATCAACAAACCATATTGATATAAGAAATGCGAGTATCATAGCCATTTCAGTCCATCTCTGAAATGGATTGACACCTTTATAAAAAGACCCCTTACTTTTTTTAATCTTCCATTTCTTCTTCAACCAACGTTCAAACACTATTGCAATGATAAAAAAAAACTATAATATAAATGAAGTAATTTAACAAAAAACAACCCGCCCTGACTACCCATTATATCCTAATTAATTTAAAATTCTTTTCTGATCCTTTCTGCCAGTACAGAAAAGGATTTTTTGTCTTTCATACAGAGCCTTTTAACCTTGTTTTTTTTGTTTTTATCTTAAACACGGGATTGAATCCAGGCTAATACTAATATATAGAAAACAGATTAAATGTACGATAATGTTAAGAATCACATATTCAAGAAGCCACTAATTTGGTGGCTTTCTTATAAACTAAACTCTATATTTCCTCTGAACCATCTACATAAAATTGCATTTCTATATTGAACTAACCTGCCACGTAAGTTCATTAATAAGGTATCAACTTTATTTCATGTCTACACAAACACCATTGCTGTATTTGCAGCGTTTACGAACGTACTATCAGGACAGTATACTTTAAGTTCTTTTGGAAAAAGGGCAGTGGAAAAGCACAATCTTTAAAAACCTTTCATAAAAAAAAAGCTACCCATCAAGAGTGGGTAGCTACAGTTTGTAGACAAAAGGGGTTCGGAATTAAAAAATTCCGAACCCCTTTTGAAATTCCTTTGAAATTTTGACCAAAGGTTAAGAGATTTGGGCTCTTCGAGCCCCTATGTTAAGACATTTTAGGAACTTGCCATGTCCAAGTGGCCATCCTCTTTAAATTAATGGCAGCGAAAGTAAGCATCGCTTGCATCGACAATTTTTTAAGTCCCCTTAAAGTAGTCCAACGCATACCATGCTTTTCTTTTGCATCTGCGAATACACGCTCAATCGTTTCTTTGCGTTTCGCATATATAGGTTTTACCTCTTGATGATGACGCAGATGATCTGCTTCTTCCACATATGCTTGCCAGATATGCCGTGTCACTACTTTTTGATGGTCTTTGCTTTCAGTACACCGTGATAAAAATGAGCATGTTGCACAAATTTGTTTTGGCGATTTGTACTCGCGATAGCCCTCTTTATTTGTTGTTGAGTACTTTAAAGTTTCTCCCGAAGGGCAAAGGTAACAATCAAAGTGTTCATCGTAAACAAAGTCATGTTTGCGAAAGAATCCTTCTTTTGTACGAGGACGTGTATAGGGTAAAGCGGGTGTGATTTCTTTGTTAAATAGGTAGCTTGTAATCGCTGGTGTTTTATAAGCTGCATCTGCGGCAACTGCTTCTGGTTTTCCAACTTTCTCAATCACTTGCTCAACAAGTGGCTCCAAAATATGACTGTAATGTGTATTACCAGGTGTTACAATCGTTCCCAATACAAAACCGTTGCGGTCTGCGGCCGCATGGAATGAATAGGCAAACTGTTTTGTTCGTTCATCTTTCACATAGTAGCCACTCTCAGGATCCGTAGTACTTTCTTTAATTGCTTTGGTTTCTTCCTTATCAAATTTATCTGGTGGAAAAGGCTTCTTTCCATGGTTTTCACGATCTTGATTGATTTCTTCTTGAAGACGTCCTTGATACGCTCGTGTTTCTTTACGAACGATTTTCTTTTCAAATTTCCGTTTATTCGCACTGGCTTTCACATGTGTGGAATCCACGAAAACGTGTTCTACACTTATTAACTTTTTATTAGCAGCTGTCATTAAAATGCGATAGAAAATCTGTTCAAACAGGTCTGTATCTTTAAAGCGTCGCTTATAATTTTTTCCGAACGTAGAGAAATGAGGTACTTTATCATGGAAACCATAGCCTAAGAACCAACGGTAAGCCATATTGGTTTCAACTTCTTCAATCGTTTTACGCATGGAACGAATACCGAAGGTATATTGAATGAAAGTCAGTTTAACTAAAATAACTGGATCAATACTTGGGCGTCCTATCTCTGAGTACATATCTTTCACCAAGTCATAAATGAAAGTGAAGTCAATGGCAGCCTCCATTTTACGAACCAAATGGTTCGGTGGCACCAGTTGATCTATAGTAATCATTTCAAGTTGATCTCGCTGAATAGAATCATGTTTAGAAAGCATCGTCATCACCTCAAGTTTTAATACTTCAATTTTAAAACAAAAATGACTCCAGGCAAAAGTGTTCTATCTAAAAGGTAAGACAAAGTTGATTGGAACGGAAGGTACGAGACTCCTGCGGGAAAAGCGCGTCAAGGGGAGACCCCGCAGGCGAAAGCCGAGGAGGCTCCCCGACCGCCCGCGGAAAGCGAGTGCCTGGAGTGGAAATCAACGTCTAAATTGTACAGGCCATAAAAATAGACAAACTCGATTTTCATCGAGTTTGTCTACAGTCTGAAGCTACCCATCAAGAGTGGGTAGCTAGTATTACATTTTATTTGAAAACAATTTGCAGTTTTCCAGATACTCTTCCAGAAGAGTATCCATCTTTCACATCTACATAAAATTTACCTATTTTCATATCTGTGAATAATGTCTTTCCACCAGCTAAGCTATGATAGCCTGTGCACTTTCCAGTACTAGCATTGCAGAGACGGGACCATATGTTACTATAATTAGTCAACAACTTACTTCCAGAAGAAGTCTTTAAATAGATTGGGGAAACCAGTTCTACCTCTAAGTCACTGCCTTTGTTCGGATTTCCAATTTCACCATCCCATTTTCCATCTTCTGTTTGAAAAGAATACTGAGGAACACTTGCTTGAGCAGAAGAATTACCTAATACCATTCCACCTACCAGAACTAACACAAAGGTACTTAAGATTGAAAATAAGTTTTTTATGTTATTTCCTCCTCCCATCTTTATCCACTTTATAATATCAGAATAAACTGATTATTAAAATGATTAAAAATGACTATGCGTCATCTTCATCGTTTTACAATTCTAGTCACTACGTTCGTTGGTCTATCCTGCATTTATTTTCTTTTGGAACGCATGCCTTTAAGTTTTGTAATGTCATCTTGCTTAAGCAACTGGTTATACATTTCACTGTTAACATTCGTTATTGAAGGATTGCACATGTCTTCATAGCAATACTGATCATGAAAGACTTTCTTTCATTAATGGGAGTGAGAAGGGTCACCATAACAATCATTATAGGAATTAATCTACTAAAAAAGGCTACTTAACGTAACCTTTTTAGTACAATCATTTTCTATTTAACTTTGTCTTTAAGGGCCTTAATTACCTCTTCTGTTGCCTCAGCAATAAGCTCGTCTTTATAATCAGCATCTTTTTTATCACGACTTGAAAGTACAGCAAGAACAATAGGATCTCCTTTTGATGGCCAAATGATCGCGATGTCATTTCTCGTACCATATGATCCTGCTCCAGTCTTATCAGCCACTACCCAACCTTTCGGCACTCCCGCTCGAATTAACGCATCTCCAGTAGTATTTCTCTTCATCCAATCTATTAAAAGTTCACGTTTCTCAGTTGGAAGTGTATCTCCCAATGTAAAAACCTGAAGACTGGTAGCAAGAGCCCTTGGTGTACTCGTATCATGGGTTTCACCAGGATTAACTACATTTAAATCTGGCTCAATTCGCTCAGGGCTGGTAACATTATCTCCAATTCCCTCCAGTACTTTTTTAAATCCAGTCGGTCCCCCCAGTTGTTTAAGGATAAGGTTTCCAGCAGTATTGTCACTGTATCGAAGAGAAGCATCAGAAAGCTCCTCAAGAGTCATCCCCGTATCAACATGCTTTTCTGTAATCGGATTATAATTAACAAGATCCTCATTTGTATAGGTAATTCTTTGATTAAGGTCTTCTATTGATTTCTGTTGTAAAAGTGCTCCTACAGCCAGAGCCTTATGAGTAGATGTATACGCAAATCGTTCGTTTTCTTGATATTCCACGGTTTCTTTCGTTCCTGTATCAATGGCATAGACCCCAAGCCTTGCATCATATTCCTTCTCAAGTTGTTCAAATTTCTCCATTGTGGCTTCTTTTGCCGTAATATTGTCCGACGTTTGGTTTTTTCCCCCGTTTTGTTCTGTTTCTGAATGTACAACCTGTTTTTTCTCATCTAAGCAGCCTGCAACCATAAGCACCAAGCCCATTGGTGCCAGGATTTGATAAAACCATCTTTTATTCATGATGTAAACCTCCCTAATTATTTGATTAGACTTTTATGTACGAATTGAAAAAACGAGTTTTATAGATTACATTTGTAGTCTGATTACATCTGTAGTATAGTATTACATATGTAATCAAACAAAGTCAATTTTTTATTTTTTTATCATCAAGCCACAATAAATTTGCTATACACCTGTTTTTTAACATTTAAAAATCAAGAGAGTTGGTATTGAAGGACATGTTTTTAACTCACTTTATAATAGGTCTATTGGTTTCTTCATTTTCCGTTACTGTTATCCTGCTTATACGAAAATGGTTTGGAAGACAATTAACAGCAAAATGGCACTATCATTTGTGGATGTTTCTTTTTATGGCTTTAGCACTTCCATTCATACCTACTGATTTATATAATTTTAGTTCTCTCTTTAGCAGTGGGGATACCTATCAGATTAATGCATCCAGCTCTAATATGAATAAAACTGGAACTGATATGATACAGGGCTTACACCTCATACAAGACTTTTCTGTATCGGTCAATCGGCCGGACCTGTCCTTACTCAATATGGGAGTGATGGGCTTATGGATGTCAGGGGTGCTTTTATTTACCTTTACTATGGTACGTGGATGGCTCACAATCAGAAGGATAAAGAGGCATTCTTCTCCGTTTTCCACTCAAGAAGTACTTGCGCTTTTCGAAGAATGCAAGAAAAGACTACAGATAAAAAAATCAATAAAGATAGTTATGTCGAAAAGAGTCCAGTCTCCAATGATATTCGGACTTTTTCAAACATATATCGTCTTACCTTCCCAGCATGAAAACTGGCTTAGCTTGAAAGATTACGAGTATATCTTTCTTCATGAATTGAATCATTATAAAAACAAGGATTTGCTGACAAATTACGTGATATTGTTCTATCAAATCATTTATTGGTTTAATCCCCTTATTTGGCTTGCTTTTAGAGAAATGAGATTGGATCGGGAAATCGCATGTGATACATCTGTTTTACAGTTACTAGATGATGATCATTCTTTTAGTGAATATGGAAATACTATCATCAATTTTTTGGTTCTTTCAAAACGGTCAAGTAATCTACAGCTAGTTACACAATTAAACGATTCGAAACTTCAAATCAAAAAAAGAATTGAACGAATTTCTGCCTATAAGCATTCCGCAAAAAAATCAATAAGAAAAAGCGTCTTGATTTATGTGTTGGCCAGCATCATTTTGACAATCCAATTACCTTTCGTTTCCGCATTTGCGAAGGAAAACGACCGATACTATTTTAATAATGACGGAGTGGTTCATGAGGATTTACATCAATTCTTTAAAGGGTATGACGGAAGCTTTGTTTTATATGATCATGACGCACAGCAATATCGCATTTATAATGAAGAGAAAAGTACGTTGCGGGTATCACCTGATTCCACATACAAAATCTATAGTGCCTTATTTGCACTGGAATCAAATGTGATATCACCCGAAGAATCCAAACTTTCATGGGATGGGACCGAGCAACCCTATGACGCTTGGAATATGGATCAGGATGTCTCATCTGCTTTACAAAAATCTGTAAACTGGTATTTCCAAGAATTAGATCGTAGAACAGGATTTGAAACTATACAATCCAATCTACAAGAGATAAACTATGGAAATTCCGATGTATCTGGGGAATTTAGTGGATTCTGGAACGAATCCTCATTAAAAATTTCTCCGGTCGAGCAAGTCCAACTGCTGCAAGCCTTTTATAACAATCAATTTGGATATAAGGAAAGGCATATCCAAGCTGTGAAGGAAGCACTACTCTTAGAAAAGAATGAAGAAGCTCGCCTATCAGGAAAAACAGGTACAGGAGCAGTGAATGGAAAAAACATCAATGGTTGGTTTATCGGGTATGTAGAGACGAAGAACAATACTTATTTCTTTGCTACCAATATACAAAATGAAGATGATTCATCTGGAAGCAAGGCGGGAGAAATCACTTTATCAATTTTAAAAGATTTAGGAATCTATAATGAAAATGAAGGGGAGAAATATGAAAAAAAACATTCCTAGTATATCAGAATCAGAATGGGAAATCATGAACGTACTTTGGGATAAAGCCCCTCAAACAGCGAATGACATCATCCTTTCCTTACAGGAAAGTACCGATTGGAAGCCGAAAACCATACGGACCCTTCTCGATCGATTGGTTCAAAAAGATGTAGTAGGTGTCAATAAAGATCAAAGAGTCTACACCTTTTACCCGCTCTATTCACAGGAAGAGTGCCAGCGTGCCGAGACCGAATCATTTATCAACCGTATCTATGGAGGGACCATGAAATCCATGCTTGTCCAATTCATTCACGAAGATACCCTATCTGATGATGATATCAATGAACTGCGCACGATTTTAAATAAAAAACCCAAAAAGTAATTTTATAAAAAAGTCGATTTGGTTTTCCAAATCAATCATCGCTTACTTGCCCAGTCACCCGTTAGTATAGTTACACACGAAATGAGCCATTAACTATGAAGGATATATTTATTCAACTAACTTCCGCGTTAGTTCCATTATAAAAAGGCTGCCTTTTGCAACCTTCCTTATCGAAGTAATGCACCTGTTAGTTGAATAAATTATTTAAAAATAAACTCAGACAAAACAGTAACGAAAATAATAGCTGAAATCAAAGACAACCAGCATACTTTATTTGTTATCTGTTTCTGAAGGAATTTGATTTTAGATACAATTGAAAGAACTCCAAAAAGTACTGCAATTATACATATGATTTAAGCCAAAATGAAAAACCAATTAAATCGAGAAACGGAGGAAGGAAAGTTAGTACAATAAAAATCGAACTGCCCCAAGCTACATTTTCCCATTTTTTCACCATGTCCACCCCAATAATTTCCCAATTTACAATCTATTAGTTGTCTTATTATACATCTTATTACCTTCAGAGTCTTAGGGCCTTTTGATTATATGAATGGGCACCCCAGATAGTCCTTAAAAATGTTGCCTCGAGTAAAACTCCTGTTACTTGAACAAAGTCTTTACCTACCCACTCAATTTTTCAATTTCTTTAATCATTAGTTTCGGATATTCTTTAGATGCTTTGCTAAAGCAACTCCCTTATAGAACTAACGCACCCGATCGTTTAAGTAGAAATCTCCACAATATTAGTTAACATAAATATCATCCATTTTCCTTTAAATTAGAAGTTTTTTGTGTAAATGGGTTTAGTAATTAAAATAATAGGGTATTTATGATTTGGCATTATAAAAAAGGAGATTAAATTATGGATTTGTCACTTGATATATATAAATTAATGAAATTCATCGAAGAAAATAATGAGGATTTTGAAGATTCATTATTAAACGAAGCCTCTAATGTGAAAGACAAAATAGAAGAAATATTAATGGTCGGTAATATTGACCTGATAAATAATGCCCGTAAGCTGGTTCGATACATTATTGAGGGTGAAGAAGAAGAGCTTAAATCATTTGCTAAACAAGAAGGTATCGCTTGGGCGACACACGAAATACCATTAACTTTCAAATTAGAGTGGGTGCAAGCCATTCGAAGAACTTTGTGGAAGTTCCTACAAGGATATAACGAGGTAACGAATCAAGTTATAAATGAAGATTTTTTTTCGGTAGAAAAACAAATAAATAATCAAGTAGACAGGTTTTTAAATGTTTTTTTTATCACATATTCTCATTACAAAGATTCATTGATAATGGCTCAAAGAGAATTGGTCGAAAATCTTTCTGTGCCAATAATCCCAATAACACCCACTATATGTATTTTGCCTTTAATTGGTGCGGTTGATCTTTACCGAACGAATATTCTAGAGGAAAAAGTTTTAATAGAGATTGGAAAATTACGTATTCAAACATTGATTATGGACTTATCTGGAATTATGGAAATGGAGACTGAGGTAATTGATCATTTAATGAAGATTATTGACGGCACTTCATTAATGGGATGTACCACTGTGATAACCGGGTTAAGAGCTGAAGTGGCTAGCAATATGATACGCTTAGGAATGAGATTAAATGAAAAAGCACAAACATTAGGAACTTTACAACAAGCGTTGAATAAATACTTAATAAGTTAAATACGGAGAATCTTAGAGGAGGGTCGCTTTGCCGACTCTTTTTCCTTATTCAATATATTCTGACCAACTGTCTACATATTTTATTCTGCCTAGCAGTTACATCTTTGTATAAAAAATATAGTTAGGTATTTAATTCAACACCAATCAATTCGTTTTCTTCTTCAACTAAACTGCACCGTTAGTTCCATAAAGAAAAAGCTGCCTTAAAGACAGCTATAATCTTTAGCTAACGCACCCGTTAGTTCATTAAAATATTACTACTTATTCCAATCCTTAGCTAACATACCGTAAACAATATGGTCAACATAATGGTTATACAACCATTCTGCTTGTCTGATACAACCTTCATTAACAAAACCTAATCTTTCAGGAATCCCTCTACTTTTCTTATTCTCCAAAGCAACCCTAATTTCAACTTTATCTAGTTTCAATTCTTTAAATGCATAATCAGTCAATGCCTTAGCTACTCTTGTCATAATTCCATTTCCTTGATATTCTTCTCCGAGCCAATAACCAATATATGCAGTTTTATTTGACCAATTTATTTGGTTATAACCTGCTACACCAACAATTTGTTCCTTATACATAATAACTGTATTGACACTCTTGTTTTCAGCAAAACCTTTTAAACAAATATTAATGAACCCTTTTGTATCTTCAAGTTTTTTTGTAGTATCAAGCCAAGGAAGCCATTCTCGCAGATATTCTCTGAATTGATTGGTTATTTCGAAAACTCTTTCTGCATCCTTTAATTCTAACAGTTTCAATGATAACTCCTCATCTATCTTATGTAAGAACATACTGATCCCCCTGTTTTTTCTATTGGTTTAATTTGTATATTACCATAGATGATTAATGATAAATCACTTGATTATTACGGAGCTAACCTGCCCCTTTAGTTCCATAAAAAAAGGCTGTCTTTAAGACAGCTCCAATCTTCAGATAAGCACCCGTTAGCTTAAGTACAATAATTCACAATATTACTTTTTTGATAAAAACTATTACTAAAAGTTTTATATTGTATAAATATTTTAAAATATGTAAAAAAGCTTACTCAAAGAGTAAGCTTAACCACTATAAACACCATCACATGTTCCAGGTTTTGGTTCATAAAAACAATGGTCTTTAAATTGACCAGTATGAGGTTGATCATACCATGTTGGAGGACATGGCGCATAGGGATTGAAATACCAAAGGGCATATCTAGCCGGATGCTGTCTCCAGTGCTTCAAATTCTGTTCTGCTAATCTTCTTTCAATGCCTCTCGCTCTTTGATAAAATACATTCCCTTTTTGAACAGCTTCAAAAGAATAATTTCCTCCTTGTACTTGATAAATGACTTGTGGAATTGTTCTTAAACCTTTAAAGTCTAAACAATTAGCTACAAGACGATTCACAATTACATTTCCAACAAATAACATTCCTAGTCGTCCTTCACCTTCTGCTTCTGCTCTCATCATCCTTGCCATTAAGTCAACGTCTGAACTTCGGTAATTTGCTCTTGCCATTTTTACACCCCAAAAATATTGTATGAAAAATAGCCTACAGTCATGTCATTATTTATGTAATATAAATGCTTAGTTATAATAACTTACAGCCTTTAAGTAAAATGAAAACTATTACATTCTTTTTTCCCTTTATGCAACTATCCTGTCCCTTTAGTTGTATAAAGGGGTATCGCCAACATTTCGGAAATTTTGTGCGCTAAGCAAAACCAAACATAAAAAAGTCGAATTCCCTGTACGTTAAGGAACCGACTTTTTTATTTGACTTCTTCAAGTAGAGCACCCGATAGTTTAAGAAAAAATCTTTAAAGTTGGTGGTCTAAATCAATTAAAGTCCCATTCAGTATTCATCTGATTTTCTCCGCCAACTCTAAAATAATTCCCTCTGGACCACGAACGTAGCATAACTTATAACTTTCTTCATATTGCTGTATCTCACTAAAGATTTCCGTGCCTTTCTTTTTCAATTTTGCAACAATAGCATCAATATCTTCAACAGCAAAGCAAATATGTCGGATACCCAGCGTATTTGCCAAAGGTTGCTGAATATCTTTTTCATCTGACGGCGTATAGAATTTGACTAGCTCTATCCATGCCTGACCATCTGGCATCCCCAATCCTACACATGCCGTTTTAACATCATTAAGCCCAACTATTCTGTCCAACTGTTCTCCATCCAATTCCCATTCCGCTTTTACTTCAAGTCCTAAATCAAGAAAAAAAGCTTTAGCCTCTGAAAGATCATTTACGTTTATACTCACATGATCTATTCTATCGATCTTCATATCTCATACCTCCTATATTCCTGTTATTTTCAATACCTGTATTCGTGTAAAGTTATTTGAAATTCTAATTCGCTTAAAACAGAAAATATCCTTCTTCAATAAACTTGCCCCTTTAGTTCCATAAGAAAAAGGAACCATCCAAGTATGAACAAATTAAAAAGGTTTAATCAAATATACCATCCCCATAATTTGTTCCATCCGTCCAAAATGACTACCTTTGATTTAAAACGAGAAGGTGCTACAGCTATATACGGATTGGGCTCAGGATTTTTATTATAAGATGTCCGAATGCGAATGATAGTCTTCTCACTATCTTCTTTCACTTCCAACACTTCAATGGTATTTCCCTTTCTTTCACCACCCATTGATTTAATAAAAAGTCCTCCCCTTCACCTCCATTAAACTTTTTGTAACCGACAATTGATGTATCTTTCTCGATTTTTTCAATATAAGTCCCCGGTTTCATCATCCGTCAGTCTTTCTTTATCCACTACCCAGTAGTCCACTTGATTGATGAACCCAATGAATATATGAATAACGAGGATGAGTGGAACCCCTATAAAAAGTATTTTCTTTCCTATAACGTATTTCTTTAAGAAAAAGTATAGAATCGCCATTGTGAATACTCCAAGGTTCAACACAGTATACGGCATTCCCTCAAACCCACCAATCACAGATAAGGAAAACACTAAAATCAATATGCCTAGCGAAAATTGAAGTAGGATTTGGGTCCTATCCCCTATCCCTTTTACAAATACATAAGCGAGTCCGAATACAATCATTGCTAGAATTATTCCTGCTTCATAAACGTATAAAAATTGAATAACGTTGTCCTATGTAACCTCTAATTTGTTTGTCGGAATTAAAAATCCTAGTTTATGGTTGTAATACAAAGCCGTAAACCAATCGTTTTAACATTTCAATGTGTTTGTCCGTTTGTTTCGTATTATTATGCAAAGACATTGATGCAATGAATAAAAAATCTCATACTAACGATAATAATTCACCCAGTTATTTGGATAATATTACTAATTAATAGGATACCACATTCATTTATTTTATTACTATTCTTAAGGTGTAGTATAATGTTCACCTCACAGTTTGTGTCAATTCTACAAAAAAGCTCCTTAAACTAACAGATGCGCTAGTTTAAGAAAAAGAAAAGGAGAGCACAAATTATACATGGCTAATAGGTGCTCTCCTATATTTATTAAAGTTTTTTATAATTAAGGTCTTGATAAGGTAGTTAATTATCAATATACCGATGCATTAAAAAAGAATTATGAATAAACAAATTTGGTTTGCTTCGGGGAATAGAAGAAAATAATCGGATAAAGCCAGCCGGCATAATGGGAGTTTGTCACTCCTGCACCAGGAAACCATTCTATAGCTAGTATCACGATTCAATTGTTGGTGAAATTCATTTATAGATCCAAAGATTAGGTGCAAGGGAAGGCTCAGAAATTATACAATGGAAGGAGGAGCTAATGCGTACTCCGTCCATATTGTCGGATTGAAATCTTATAATAGGTGATTTTATAAAAAAGTAACCGTTCGTAAAAGTGTACTTTTAGGAACGGTAAATCTGCTCTTTTGATTTCTGATTTGAAGCAGCGGGAACTTTTCGTATCTTATTATTTATCATATCTGAAGAGTAAACCATGATACTTACCATTCCTCCTTGGGTTGTAGCTCGGATTAGGATAGGTTGATTGTACGTGTTTTTAAAACTAAAATCAGGACCATACCAGCTTACTGTAGCATCGCGGCCAGATGGAACATATGGAACGCTCCTAGTATGGGAATAGCGTTGAATAGTTTTCAACCCTGCATTGTCAATAGCATTAAACAGGGTGGATGACACTTGACATATCCCTCCACCTATCCCTTCTGAAAACTCGCCTTTAACGATAACTCGAGCGAGCATATATCCTTTATTTACTGATCTCCTGCCAACGGCTTGATTAAAAGAAAACACCTCTCCAGGAAACACGACATAATTATTAATGGCTTCTGTAGCAAGCGAGATATTATTTGTACGATTTTTGTTGTTCACATTAAAATAGGTTCTATATTCACCTATCTTTTTTTCACGAATCTCCGCAAGTAATTCGCTATCAACTTTTGGATGAATAGCAAGCAAAGGCACTTCTAGTTTGTATGCTTTATTACTGTACAAAAAGGAATAAAATTGCTCTTTAAATGCTTGATGGTATAGCTTGTAACCTACCCGCCCAGGAATAATATTACCTTGTTTGCCTATTGTGGCATCTACAGGTTTTTGGTACACTTGTCGATCTATTTTTTCGACAAATTGATTGTATTTATCTATGTCCATGATAGGAACATCTAGTAAGGGCAAAGTAATATCAGCATGGTTGACACTGGTAATCGTTTGTCCTTGGTGGGTTACCGATATGCTTTCAGAAATATTCACTGGTTGAACGAATAGTAAAAGTCCGGCAATCCATGATACTCGCATTGAATGCACCCCCACACTGGATTGGAATTTATTTTTCCGTATCTACAAAAAACTCACCTTAAGGCTTCATAAATCGCATCTTGATCAATGAACCAACGATCGGTCAAACCCTCTCTTCTGATCATAAAATGGATGTTTTTGCTTTCACTCCCTTTTCCCTCTTTATAAATCTTCACTTGAACCGGCACATCCAAGAATATCAACCCGTTTGCGTCTTCAAGAGATTGTCTTGAAAAATCTTCAACCCCAAGATATGTAATATTTTCAGCGAGTTTTTTGAAACGATTGGAATGATCCGGATTTGATAAGGTCATTGATAATAATTTTTGATCACCTTGATTTATGGCCATGGTAAAAATACGGATAAGTTCGTAGGGACTTACCGTGCCTAAATATTCATCAAGCTTACCGGCCGCTTTCAGTATCATCAATTTATGGGCGGAATCTTCGTTTTTTAAACGATGTGTTAAACTCCCATAGAAATGAATACAGAAGTGACCTGGAAAACCATTTTGAAGAGAACCGGCACCATGTGGCATTCCATTCATAGAGGCAGCGATCATTTGATTATTAATGAATACAATAATCGCTCTTCTTTTCCAGCTCCATTGATTATGATAAATTTTCTTCATAATCTGAGTATCATCCTTGGTTAGTGGCTGAGCATCGACATGATGACTGCCTGCTCTTCGTTGAACCTTAAATGATAATCCCGTTTCAATGTCTATAATGGTGAAAGTCGTTTTATTAGGAATAATGGTGTTTACTATCTCCCAAGGTAATATTTCAATTTTGAAGTTTATAGGTACTTCTTCATCTTCCCAATCAATCGCATAGACCGAGTGATTCAACATTAAGACAAATATAAAAATAAAAATAACGAAAAATTCTTTATAACATTTTTTTCTGTTCATATTAGAGTTTCTCCTGTGTTTTCCTTATTATTTCAAGACATGATCATTTGAATACCTTTTAATATTTGGGAATATTTCAAATAAAACTTTGAAATATTTAATTATGTTATAAAGGTTTGCGGGAATCAGCAATAAAGGCTTAAAAGGGCTCAGCCCCCTAATCTTTGTGTTAAGGGAGCCAAAAGTTAAATGGTCATATTTCATTACTCTTAATCATAAGGAACAAGGAGAACATTTATTAGAGGGTGGTCTTTTTGAGAACAAGTTATAGAAGATGGACAGAATTTCCTTACCCAGGGGAAAGTATCCCACCTAAAGGTTCTTCAGAGGCAGGAAAATGGCCAATGTTTTTTATTTCAAGGGGAAGAGATAATGATTTTCTTGACCCCTTTCATCAAAGAATCATTTGGCGAATTAAAAATCCTCTAGATATTGATTGGGAAACAGAGTTATTCATTGTAGAGGAGACCTTAAAGTCATTGACTTCCCAGCAAATACGCATCGCAAAATATTGGGGAACAGGTGAATTAACCGCTAAGATTACCACTCTAATTTTTAATTTAGCTGAAAAGTATATGCTTGGATCGCCGAGTGTTGCAAGGGTTCAGAGTTATTTCCACGCTGCTATGAATGATACCTTTGTCATGACGTGGTTTTTTAAATATCAATGGGATGTTGCACGTCCGAATCAATATGGCAGAAATCTGTCAACTGTGTTGTTTCCCCCCCGTTTTCCAGCTTACCCTTCTGCACACGCAACTGTGGCGGGATGTGCAGAGACAGTATTAAGTTATATCTTTCCTCAAGAGACTTCCGAAATAAAAAAACTAATGGAAGAAAGTGCTCAATCTCGTTTGTACGCTGGCGTACATTTTAATGTGGATAACAATGAAGGCTTAAAGTTAGGCAGACAAATTGGAGAGGTAGTTGTAAGTTTTTTAAGGGCACAAAATCTAAATACGCTTCAATAATGTTTGGGTTCAGGTTGGGCTAACCTGAACCTTTAGTTAAATAAAGAAAGAGCTGCATTAAATTGGTCGAATGACTGTTAACGTGTGAAGTCTGTATGATAAGCAAACGCACCAAAAAAAGCCGTTTCCTGTATGGTAGGAAATGACTTTTCTTATTTCTCATATTGTATGGATCCTTTAGAAAATGATTATTTTATTTTTTACTTCCCCGAGACCAGATAACCACTGGAATCAATAATAAAGATAATAACCCTCCAATAAATGATAATGTTGTATAGCTTGAACCGGCCACAATCATTCCAGATAAGGCGCCACCAGAAGCTCCTGATAAGGCAATTAAAACATCCACTGTACCTTGAGTTTTAGCCCGATTTGAAGTGTCAGTTGAATCAACAATAAGAGCAGTCCCACTTATTAAACCAAAATTCCATCCTAATCCAAGTAAAGAAAGAGCAATAACTAGGAGAATCATAGAATCGCCTGGTGCAATCGCCGATATTAAACCGGCCAGAAGCAGCGTAGCACCAGAGGCAATAGCCATGGAAGTACGGCCAAACTTATCAACAAGGACACCTGTAACCAGTGAAGGAAGATACATGGCAGCTATATGAAATCCAATAACGAGACCTATTTCACCCAAGTCATGTCCATGATGTCTCATATGAACTGGTGTCATGGTCATAATGGCCACCATGACAATTTGTGTAAGAACCATAATTGTCGCACCAACCATAATCCCTCTTTTGTTTTCTATTTGTTCAGTATCAGCCGAATATCCTATTCGATTACTTTCTTGTTTGGACGCTTCTATCGCTCTTGCTATAACTAATGGATCTGGACGAAGCATAATGAAAAGGACATGACCTGCTAAGATAAATGCTGCTGCTGATAATATGAAAGGACCAGCGAGTGAAGGAACGCCAATAGAAAGTGCAAAATTCCCCATTACGTTCACTAAATTCGGCCCAGCAACTGCACCAAATGTTGTAAACATCATGGTAATACTGATGGCAGTGGCTCGCTGTTTATTGTTAGCCAAGTCCGTTCCAGCGTAACGAGCTTGTAAGTTTGTCGCTGTTCCTGCGCCATAGATGAGCAAGGAAGCAAATAAAAGGAAAACGCTATTTATGATAGCTGCCGTTATGACTCCTATCGCTCCAAGTCCACCAATCATAAAACCAGCGGTTAGACCTGTACGGCGACCATAACGTTGTGAAAGTCTCCCTACGATTAACGCAGCCCCGGCAGACCCTAAAGTAAATAAACCTGATGGCACTCCAGCAAATGCGTCTGTGCCAAGCATTTGTTGGGCAAGAAGTGCCCCCACCGTAACTCCAGCTGCTAACCCGGCACCACCAAAAATTTGTGAAATGCTTATAATAATCAATGTACGTTTATATAACATTTTTTGTTTTTCTTGGGAATCTACATAACTCTGGTTCATTTGATATGATTTACTGGACATTTGTTAAGACCTCTTTTTTCATTCTGTAATTTCCCCCCATCATGTACACCTTCCTATAGACGAATGCACTAATACCTATTAAAATATGCACCTTCACTTTTTAAGTTTAAAGACGATAAAATCAGCACATCTGAAATCTTCTTCAAATGAAGGATATTTTTCTAACATCTCTTTTGAAGGCTTAGGTTCTATTATGCTTTCTAAAATAAAACCTGTTTGGATTAAAGTGTTTATATAACTTGTTAATGTTCTATGGAAGAATAGCATTTTTTCTTTATCTCCTAAACCTTGTTCATACACACCTTCATAAAAATATTTATCTACGTTCCAATGCAGCTTTTTACCATCCTTTGTTTTCTCCCAACCACTTTCTGGAGTAACAAAACAAGGATGCAAAATCGAAAATATAAAACAGCCTCCATCTACTAATAGACGATACATTTCTTGAAATGCTTTTTCGTAATTTGCAAGATCTTGAATAACCATATTGGATACTATTAAATCGAAACTTTTGTCCTCTAAACAATTCAAGTCCTCACAATTCCCCTGCCTATAATCAATCAACAAATCAATTGGAGTTCTTCCCTTAGCAATTTCTATCATCCGTGATGAATAATCCACAGCAGTTACAGTCGCTTCGGACCTCGCTAAAATTCGGCTTAAATACCCCTCGCCACACCCGGCATCTAAAACCTTTTTATTTCTTACTGTTTCCATAAGTGATAATAAAGTTGGATTTAAAAAAACTTCTTTATGAAGATCTCCTTGCTCGGTATGATTTGCAGAATATGTATCCGCGAAACTATCCCACCTTTTAATTGCTTCTTCTGTACCAATATTTTGATACATGATAACTCCTCCCTACTTAAAAATTCATCCTCATCACTTCGATAATCTTCTTCTAACCTGGCCCGTTAGTTGCATTAATAAAAAGCTGCCTTAAAGACAGCTCCGATTTTTAGCTAATACACCCTTTCAGTTCCATAAGAAAAGGTGTTTTATCTTTATCAGCAATCTCCACCGTTAAATATCATACAGATTGAAATTTCATTGCATTATTAGTGGTGGGTAACCTGCCTCACCCAAAAAATATGCGAATATTGTAAAGCCTAAAATAAGAAAAGCAATAATGATGACTGCAATAGATAAAATTAAGTTTTGTTGCCTTTTAACCGAGTATATACCAACAATTAAACTTGAAAAACCTAAAAATAGACAAACGAAGGCGGCTACCATATTATTTATTTCTGGTAATAAAGTTCCAAAGAATAAAATAAAGAAAACTACTTGCAGACCAATTCCAAGTTGAGGTAAATTTCGAACCATTAAATTACCACCCTAACATTGAGTATCGAAAACAATCACCTGAAAATTATACCATAATAAACCAATTCCATATTGAACTAACCTGCCCCGTTCATAATACACTCTCTAAACTTCCTTATTTTCTTTTGGTTTTTTTATACTCAAGTATCCTCCTAAAATTAAACCTAACGCCGATAATCCATAAATAACAGATTTAATATCAGTATGAATATCTAAGTTAGATGTAACCAAAGCCAACATAAGAGAAATCAATGTTAATAAATATGATTTGGATTTCAATTTTTCACACTCGCTTTCTAATGTAATTTGCTATAGCTTATAAAAACAGTAATTTTTACTAACCTGCCCCGATAGTTCCATAAGAAAAAGCTGCCTCAGCAATCCCTGTTATTGAACTAAAGCACCCGTTAGTTTAAGTGAATTACTTCACAATAATGAGCTATTTACAAATGAAGAAATAGTTCATTTATTGCAGAAATGCTGCTTTCGTTGATACTTAAGAAAAGACTTTCTAAACAACAGCCTGACAATTTCACTGGCTAGTTCTTACTCGACGGGAATCCCACCCTTAAAAAGGGAATACATGAAATTGGTCAAATCATTCGTGAATTAGCAAAGAGTTAAAAAAAACTCATCCAAAAGAGAATTGGTTGAGGAGTTTTGTCACCATATCTTTTCTTGCTGCTGTACTAGGTATGGGTGAATGGGAACATAAACCACTAATTCCATAAGATTTATCAATAAAAGTAGAAATAATAACCAATGGGAAATAAAAAGTGTTAACTTACTTATTCAAATTCGCTGAAGAACTTCTTTTTAATATCATTCCACTCCTCTTGGATAATACTAAAATAAACATCGTCTCTTTTATTTCCATTTTGATCTATGTAATTGCTACGAAAGATCCCTTCTTGCTTAGCTCCAAGTTTTAGAATTGCTTTCTGAGACCTAATATTGTCTATATCTGCACTAAATTGAACTCTGTTAAAGTTCATATTTTCAAAAGCATATTTTAATAATTCATATTTACAAGCTTTGTTTATTCCTGTTCCCTGAAATTTTGTCCCATACCAAGTCCAACCTATTTCTAATCTCTTATTATGAAAATTTATATTCCCAAGTCTTGTGCTACCTACAATTTTTTTTGTTTCTTTATCAATAATAATAAATGGATATGACTTTCCCTCTAACTTTTCATTTAAAGTTGAATGTATATACTCATCTAACTCCTCTTCTGTACGAATTAATAAACCCATGTATGTCCATAGAGACTCATCAAAAGCAACCTCTTTTAGATGTTCTTTATACTCTAAGGTAAAAGGAACAAGTAATACTTTTGAATTTTCTAAAATAATTTCATTCTGAAAAAAACTATTCACTATTAAATCACTTCCTATAGGTATTTTATTCTAATTTAGAATACTAAACACTATTTTATATTACATATTGTGTTAAATACATAGATATATTAAGCTTATTTTGTAAAATACTTTATTATTTATTTTAATTTCACAATTTTTCTTAAAAATATAATGTCAAAGGAAGATGCTACCTTGGATGATATTGATCAAAGTATTTTAATTTTACTTCAAGAAAATGCTCGAATATCTATGACAGAACTAGGAAAAAAAGTTGGACTTTCAACTCCTGCTGTAAATGAAAGGGTAAAAAAGCTTGAAGATAAAGGGGTAATAAAAGGATATAGAGCTATTATCGATACTGAAAAGCTAAATAAAAGTGTAACTGCCTTTATTTTATTTGATACGAAACAAGGAAAATCATTTAGGGATTTCTGTAAAAAAAATCATAATGTAGTTGAATGTCATCGATTAGCAGGACAGTTTAGTTACTTAGTAAAAATCGTAACGGAATCAGTTCAATCGCTTGAAGAATTTATTGATTCGTCATTAGCTTATGGAGAACCTTCTACGTTAATTAAATTATCTTCGGTGGTAGAATATAGACCTTTTAGTTAATTTTAATGAACTTGTAAAAGGGTACCGTCAATATTTTAGATGTAGAGCCTAGACATTGAAAAGCCGAGTTTTCTCCTTAAAGTAGGAAAACTCGGCTTAATTGATGTCGAATATTTGAAAGAGTTTCATTCTGATTTTCAGTATTCTGCTCTAATTCCAATTTCAATGTTTTCGTTTTATTTGCAATAACCCTATCCAATATTGCAAACAAGGCAAAACACAGTACAAGGTAAACTAGAATAAAAATAGTTTGCAAAATACCCGCACCTCCCAATTCAAATCCACCCAATACTCTTAGCTTTTGTATTTTAATTGGATTTATTATATAGGAAAAGCCTACAATTATCATTAGAAAACAAATGGTCCTTATTGAAGTAATCTGCCCCGTTAGTTCCATAAAGAAAAAGAGCTGCCATAGCAACTCTCTTATTGAAGTAAGCACCCGTTAGCTTATTAAAATAATATTTATTGCCTATCATCAGGCTCTTCCCTCATTATTTTTTGTTTCTTACTAATATGATTAGCTATATATAAAAGTAAACCAAACCCACCGCCAACTAGTACCTTAAAACCTGAACCAACAGCTAACCACTCCAAGGCGTAGAAAACTATCACACCGAGAAGAACATATGAAAAAACTGTATCTAGCTTAATCAAAATCACTCAACCTTCTTTCTTTATTTGACGTACAATATAAATTCTATTTCAAATGTATTATCCCTTGTTGAACAAACCTGCCCCTTTAGTTCCATAAGAAAAAGAGCTGCCAAAGCAACTCCCTTATTGAAGTAAAGCACCCGTTAGTTGAAGAAGGATGTACTCGAATTAAGGTGTGATAGAGGGTCGTTGAGGATTACACAGTCGATAATCACATTAATTACCTTCTGCTAAGTAATAAGGTGTTTCGTAACCTTGGCAACCAATGATAGAGTATTTGTTTCCTTCAACTAAAATTTTCTCGCATCCAAATGTGTTAATTTCTCCACTACCGTACTCATCTCTAGTGGTATCCTCAGTAATTTCAAGCTGCTCTCCGTTATATGTTAAATCAGTTAGTATTGGGTCTCCTTCCTTTGTGTAAGCAACCACACGAATACTATCCTTTTTCCCTGTTTCTGTATTCTTGATAGGTTCTTTTAACCTAGTTTCGTTTTTAATATCACCATTATATCTATTCACAATATCAGTATCAGAAGGAACAAACTTTTTTGAATCAGTCTCTATATTGGCACAACCAACTATAAGCAAAAACATTATGCTGACAGTTATAAAACCTAAATATCTTATCATAAACTCCCTCCTTTATTTATATGACGTTATAAATTGTTTTATGGTTTCACTTATGCAACTAACCTGCCCCTTTAGTTCCATAAGAAAAAGCTGCCTTATAGACAGCTACGATTCAGCTAACGCACCCGTTTAAGCAAAAAAGGCTTAGAATAGAATCATAAATAGAAAAATAGAACAAGAACTATAATCCAAAAACTCCAAACTTCAAATACTCCAGAGGTTTCCCACATAACAGTTAAAGGATTATTTAAAGTAAGTTGAGTTAATATAAATGCTCCTAGAATAATTACTATTTTTTAGACATAATAAATCGTCCTTTTCTGTAATTTATAACGATCACTACGAATGAAACAAAACTTCAGTGAAAAACACTAATATTTTCAATACGTTATTTGTGTCTTGGTCGGTAATGATATAGAGAAAGGTGACCGAAGAGTGAGAATGATACAGGATCCGTTGCAACCTTTCAAATTATACCATAAAAATCCAATTCGTTATTGAACTAACCTGCCCCTATAGTTCCATAAGAAGAAGCTGCCTTAAAGACAGCTCCGATCTTCAGCTAACGCACCTGGTAGTTAAACAAGGATTATTTTTTATTTATGTTCTTTAATTGACATAAAATTAGAAGGAGTTAATTCTTCAGACTCAATTACAATTGCAGTTAGTCCAGTGGCAGTTGTTGTTTCGTGTCCTTCACCTTTTTCCCAAAAGACCACATCGTTAGCTTTTATATTTACTTTTAATTCATCATCACTACGAACCCATCCTTCCCCATCTACAACAATGAGTAATTGTGGAATAACAGCTTGATGGAAACCTACAATTCCGTTAGCATCTAAATGCATACAACCAATTTGTGTAGGTTTTTCTGTTTTTACAATTCAATATTAATGTTTCATCAACAATTTTGCCTCCTTACTGAAATAAACAAATATCGATCATTTGGTAAATTGTAGAAATTTAAGTTTATCATAGGTTGTTTCTGTTGAGAACAGGGAGTTATCAACAATCATTTTACTTACCATTGCATCCTCATTTCTATGCCTGATGCGGTTGTTCAACTAAACTGCCCCGTTAGGCCATAAGAAAAGAGCTGCCTTAAAGACACCTCCGATCTTTAGCTAAAGCACCCGTTAGTTCATTAAGAAAACAGGTAATTATTAGACAATAAATTTGGTAAACCACGCAATATATCCTGCTCCTGGAATAAAAAATACTTGAGCTAGTATCGTTCCTAATAAACGAGAAGTGACCATCATAAGAGATACACCCTTGAGATTAAGGTAACTTCCCTTCTGATTTATTACGTCATCCGCAAGAATAGATATTTTAGGGTCAATAAAAATTATAAGTAAAATTGTAGCTATTCCATTTATTAGACCCGATGCCATAATAGCTGTTGTTGCTCTTTCTGGAGCTATTAAAGCAGCATATAACGCAGATAACACTCCAATTGTATAGATTGCAGTTATTACCATATTAATTAAAAACAATCTTATAGGAATATCTTTCAATCTAATATCCTTTAAGTAAGAAAACTTTGGTAAATGAATGTGTTTTACCCCACGCTTAATGTATTCGAAAGTTAACCCCTTTTTAATCAAAGATGGTATAGAACCTCTTTCTTCAGATAAATGAACAATAGCCCTTGAAAAAATAGCAATAAAACTAGGAAGTAAAAGAATACCTAATATTGTTCCTAATGTTGATGAACCAATAATGATCCTGTATTGGTTTTCAACAAACCCTAGTGTATTTACTTTAGGAGCATTATCAACCAGGCTCCCTGTAAATGGTTGCTGCATCATATTCGCTAATCGAGAAATCATAACCATCAAGTTAAATAAGGATAGAGCTGAAGCTAACAATCTTACTCTTGCACCAGATAATCTGACTGCATATGCAAGTGTTTCGATAGAATGGATAATAAATATAAATAGAGATATAAGAATTAATTTTTCTGTTAAGAGTTCCAAAACAAATTTACCTACTTTAAATATATTTCTTCCCATATTACCACATATATTTCCAATTTGTGTTATGGAACTATCCTGCCCCTTTAGTTCCACAAGAAAAAGCTGCCTTAAAGACAGCTCCGATCTTCAGCTAAAGCACAGAAGCCTTTATTTTTCAAATCTCACTAACGTTTTTTCTGGTATTTCAATCTGGTCAATATCAAAGTTATTGATTTGGAGATTTATCTCACCCTCTCGCTTATCAGTTTCATCTCCAATCCAACAGCTATACAGTTCAAAATAATCCCCTTTTTCAAGATAGCTGTCCATTCTTTTACAAAGTTCTAACAGTTTTACTTTTGATTCAGCACAGGTTTCTTGATTCATATATTCCGAAATCTCAATTCCCCAATGACTTGATACCTCGTAAACATAAAGGTTAGTAAACTGATATTTTTTTAAATTTTGCAGTTCGCTATCTCCTGCAAAACATCTTCCAATGTAAAAGGAATCATCTGAATATTCATCATCGTTAATAGGTAATTCTATATTACAGCCAATGTAGGAAGCTAAACTCATTCTTACCGACTCCTTTGATAATCCTTTTTAAACTATTCAGCCCCGATAGTTGCATAAAGAAAGAGCGGCCTTAAAGACTGCTCTGATCCTAAGATAACGCACCCGTTAGCTTAAAATTCCTTTTTATTTATCATTATCTAAATCATCATCAAGAAAAGACTTTTTATCTTCTTTAATTCCATACTTCTTTTCAAAAAATTGACCAATTATTGAACTGTTAATACCTTTCCTTACTGCTGTTTCGATAACTATATATAGAATAAATAACCCAACAATAGAAAAAACAATAGATATGATAACCTCCACCAAAAATCCCCCAAACAAATAATCAATTATTACCTTTATTTTACCATAAAACCCACAATTTCTTGGTGAACTATCCTGCCCCGTTAGTTGCATAACAAACTCTTATTTTTCCCATTCCTCAGCCAGTTTTGCGTAAATAATATGGTCTACATAATGATCATATAGCCATTCTGCTTGTCTTAATCTTCCTTCTTCTATAAAAC
>NZ_JBHVSL010000007.1:0-79680 GCF_042885195.1 Peribacillus sp. NPDC058075
ATGTTTGACTTGCTCATTTGCTTTTTTGATAGTGTGTGCTCACTTAAAATTTAACGTTGGCGCTTTGTTTTGTTCAGTTTTCAAAGAGCAATTTCACAATCGTTCTTTCGAACGGCTGTTTATTCATCATAACATCTTATTGATTAGTTGTCAACTTCTGCGAAGTTTTTAACTTATTTTAAATCGCTGTGTTTTTCAGCGACCATTTCATCTTATCATTTTCATAGTAAGAAGTCAATAGTTATTATTTCTTTCAGCAATCAGCCAAAAGCGATGAAGTTTTTCGTTTGTCTTAGTTGGTGCTTATTTATATTAATCCCATTTCAGTTTAAAGTCAACGCTTTTTTTCCTTTTCTTTTATTTATTCCACTCAACCGGTTATTGGCTTCTTCTGTTTATCATCAATGCCAAGACAGTACTTATATAATGGTAAGAACGGCAGCACACATTCAATAAGTATCTTTGTATCCTTTTTTAATGCCTGTTAATAATGAAATTTGGCATATAACCAAGTTGACTTCGCAATTTTCATTATGCTATTATATAACCAAGTAAAATAATCGGAATAGTTAAATTTATTTTCATACAATAAAACATAGCTAATTAAAGGAGATGGGATTATGACAGCAGCAATGGTAATACCAGGGGCGGAATCTTTTTTCTTACCCGGCAATTCTATCGGCATTCTTATTTGCCATGGCTTTAACGGAACACCACAAAGCGTACGGTATTTAGGTGAAGAATTCGCCGCCAAAGGCTTTACTGTCTTCGCTCCTCGACTGGCGGGCCACGGGACGGATGAATATGAAATGGAAGCGAGCCATTATAAGGAATGGATACAAGATGTAGAAATGGCTTATGCAAAATTAAAAAGAACCTGCACCCATGTATTCGCCATCGGTCAATCAATGGGAGGCGCCCTTGTTCTCGATTTAGCTACAAAAGTGGCTTGTGATGGAATTCTCACCATCAATGCCGCTCTCCAAGTTCCTGAATATGAAATATACCGTAACCAATCGGTTCCACGCTTCGTTCCTGAGGGCAAACCTGACATAAAAGACGATACAACTAAAGAAATCACTAATGACCAGGTTCCGTTAAAAGCGATTAATCAATTACTCGATATAATGGAACATGCCAGTCAAAAACTAATAGACGTTTCGTGCCCGATACTTATCTTCCATTCTCCAGAAGATCACGTTGTACCAGACTCTTGTTCCTATCAGATTTACGATACGGTCATATCCGGGGATAAGGAGATGGCTCCCCTTGAAAATTCATATCATGTGGCCTCGTTGGATCATGACAAAGATCATATCCTTGAACGGTCATTTCAGTTCATTCAAAGGTTAAGTAAAAGAGCTATAATCGCTTCTTAAACTCTTTTCCATATAAATCAGGTTTATCTATACACTTCATGGGTATATACAGTATATAAAGAAAAAGGAGGTAACATAATGAGCGGTTTATCAGACAAAGTTAAAGGTGCTGTAAATAAAGTTAAAGGTGAAACGAAAGACCAAGTCGGAAACGCGAAAAATGATCCTCACTTACAAGCAGAAGGTAAAGTCGATAAATTAAAAGGCAATCTTCAGGATGGCATTGGTAAATTGAAAGACGACCGTTAAGTGAATTCACTCTCTTAACAAACATTCCATTTCATATAAAAGTTATCCGCTTTTATAGAGAAGAGGCGGCAGATAATCTGCCGCCTCTTCCTTCTTTAATTCGCTTGGATAACAACAACACACATATCATCAGGTTGATCTTGCTGCATTTCCGGGGACATCAAAAAATCGATAGGGGGAGATTCTTTACAATCGAACCATCTCGCCGAGACCGCTTCTTTGATTTGGCCGAGTCCTTCCGTCCCTTCTCGATCTATCGCTTCCATGACTCCATCCGTATATAGCATAAGCTGAATCTTCTCTTCATAATGAATGACGGACTTCTCTATTTTCATTTCGTTGAAGAACCCAACAGGACATGTCCCTTTTGAAAGTGAGGCCACTTTCCCATCGTCCATTAAAGCAAAGCCCGGAGGAT
Source organism: Peribacillus sp. NPDC058075 (assembly GCF_042885195.1). Taxonomy (NCBI): domain Bacteria; kingdom Bacillati; phylum Bacillota; class Bacilli; order Caryophanales; family Bacillaceae; genus Peribacillus; species Peribacillus sp. NPDC058075. The sequence goes on from NZ_JBHVSL010000007.1 coordinate 2,047, forward strand.
GTCCGGCATTCACATATTCCACAGTCTTTCGCTCTGTATCAATGACCATATAAATCGCGGTAAAATAATAATGCACTGGATTATCTTCTTTATTAAGGGTACTCATCCAGCGATTCATTTCGTTTATTACTGCCACCGGATCCGTATGTATCCTGATAGCATCCCTCAATACGGAGGAAATGAACATGCAAACAAGTGAGGCGGATATGCCATGCCCCATCATATCCAACAGGATGATCCCATACCGACTTTCATCGATGCGGTGCCAATAGTACATATCCCCTGCCAATTTATTCGCAGGTAAGTAGGATGCCCTTATAGTTAAGTGGTCATTTATAATGGGTTCACTTAATAAACCGCTTTGAACCTGCATGGAAAGATCCAATTCATTGCGGATTTTTTCATCCTGCATTTTATGCCAATCTTTTTCATATTTAAGTCTTAACCCCACGCGAATCCTCGCAAGTAAATCTATTTTATTGATAGGCTTCATTATATAATCAATTCCGCCAACATCAAGTGCCTCGGCAACCTTGTTTGAATCTTCAAGGGCGGTCACAAAAATGACGGGTATATCCCTAAGGTGAGGAATGCTTTGAAGTCTCCTGCACGCCTCTATCCCATCGATCTCCGGCATCATGATATCGAGCAGAATGATATCAACTGAAGTCTCTTTAGGTTGCGGACTATCCACCTGTAAATATTCAAACATCTCAACAGCTGAAGTTAATGATAGAAAATCCGTATAGCCAGCTCGTTTTAGAATTTTCTCTATAACGAAAAGGTTAACCTGGTTATCATCTACGATTAAAATCGTCATTCTTTCATTCCCCTTTTGGCTTATATCGAGCGGCAACATTTATCTTTTCTATATGGATCAGTACTTTCATAAAGCTCCCTTAAAGGGAATTTCCTATTATATTATAACGAAGTTCAGTCTCTTTTAATAATAATAAACCATGGCAGTGATTCTATCTGGAGACCAACTCATTTTTTATACCCCTTCTTCCGATACCTTAAACATAGAAATGAAAAAAATCGAAAAATAAGGCACTAAATTAAAAAGAAAGAGTCCGCTTATATGCGAACTCTTTCTTTTTACAATTTCCGATAAATTCGTTCCTTTGAGTCAAAGTCCTCATAATCTTCCGAAAAGGATGATGTACGAAGTGTTTCCTTGCTGCCAACCGCAAGAAAGCCGTCTTTACAAAGACTGTCATAAAACAACTGATTAACGTAGGTCTGTAATTCACCGGTAAAGTAAATCATCACATTCCGGCACATGATGATATGAAACTCATTGAACGAACCATCCGTAACTAAATTATGCTGGAAAAACACAATGTTTTTAAGGAGACCCGAATCAAGATAAGCATTTTGATAATCGGTTGTATAATACTCTGAAAATTCTTGGTTGCCTCCAGCTTGCAAATAGTTTTTCGTATAAGACTGCATTCTATTTAAAGGCAATATTCCTTTTTCCGCATGACGGAGGACTTCATCATTCATATCAGTGGCATAAATCCTCGCCTTATCATAAAGTCCTTCTTCCTTGAGGATGATCGCCATGGAAAAGGCTTCTTCACCGGTTGAACATCCCGCATGCCAAATTCTTATTTCAGGAAGTTTTTTCAGGAGCGGTACAATATTTAAACGAAAGGCTTTAAAGAAATCCGGATCGCGAAACATTTCAGTGACATTTATTGAGAAATCTCTCAAAAGCTTCTCGACATATCCTTTTTCATATAAAACCATTTCAATCATTCCGCTAATCCTGCGAACATGGTCCAGTCTCATTCTATTTTCAACTCTTCTTTTTATTGAAGAACGCATATATTTTCGAAAGTCAAAGCCCGAAACGGAATAAATGGCCTCTAACAATAATTCGATTTCCAAATCTTCTCTTTCTTCAATCGTTAAAGTATCCTTCATGCAAAACCTTCCTTACCCGTACTATCAATCAATTAATCAATTAGTCAGCCATACCCTTAGGACGGATAGCAGCTGATCCAATTTTAACGGCTTGCTGACATAATCGGAAGCGCCGGCCTTCAGGCACTTTTCCCTGTCGCCTTTCATCGCTTTCGCAGTTAGCGCGATGATTGGAAGATCCTCGAACTTACTTTGCTCGCGAATTCTGGTCATCGTTTCGTAACCGTCCATGCCTGGCATCATGATATCCATCAAAATAACATCTATATTGTTTCCTTTTTCAAGGAGTTCCAAACATTCATAGCCGTTTTCAGCTGTAAGGATTTCCATCCCCTCATGCTTCAGCGCATTTTTCAGAGCAAATATATTACGGTGATCATCATCGACGACCAGTACTGTTTTATTGCAGAATGGTTTGACCTTATCCCGATCTTCTTCATCCACTATAACCACATCCGGTTCTCCCTGACTTTCAAAAGGCACGGCAGAATCATCGTGGTTGGCTGCTGCCACTTCTGTAGAAGCAGCTATTGCTTCGCCGACATTTTTGAAGCCCTCTGGCATACTTGGAATAAAGAAAGTAAAGGTACTGCCTTGCCCTTCTTCACTATCTACAATGACCCAGCCTCCCAGAAGTTTGGCGAACTCCCGGCAAATCGATAGCCCCAGTCCTGTACCGCCATATTTTCTCATTGTAGCTCCGTCACCTTGCTGGAACGCTTCAAAGATAAGTTTTTGCTTCTCTTTTGAAATTCCGATGCCCGTATCCGTCACCTTAATTTCAACCCAATTGCTAGCTCCTTTTGTCTGTATCCATTGTGCTACATTTTCTTCATCAGCTTTTTTGATTTGGACAGACACAGAACCTTTTTCCGTGAATTTAAATGCATTGGATAATAGGTTTTTCAAAATTTGCTGGAAGCGCTGTTCATCCGTAAAGAAAATATCCGGAACGTTTTTACTTTTTTCTATTATAAAGTCAATGTTCTTTTTCTTCGCTACATGATCGAAGTTACGGTGCAACAGCTCTGGAAGCTCACTCAAATTCATTTCGTCAAAGACCACTTCGAGCTTTCCGACTTCGACTTTCGATAAATCCAAAATGTCATTGATCAACGTTAATAAATCCTGACCCGATGAGTTAATGACACGAGCAAATTCCTGTTGCTCTTCATTTAATTTACTATCATTCGGATCTGAAAGCATTTCTGATAAAATCAGGATGCTATTGAGCGGTGTCCGCAATTCATGGGACATATTCGCCATGAACTCGGATTTATATTTAGAACTTAACTTTAATTCTTCCGCTTGTTTTTCAAGATTCAGTTTTGCGACTTGAAGCTCTTTCGATTTTTCTTCAGTTTCACGATTTCTTTCTTCTAATTGTTCATTGATCATTCGCAATTCTTCAGCCTGTGTTTGCAGTTCCTCCGATTGGGCTTGCATTTCCTCTGACTGTGATTGCAATTCTTCCGATTGAGCCTGTAACTCTTCGGTCTGTGCTTGTGATTCTTTCAATAAACGCTCTATTTCCATCCGGCCCTCAACATTATTGATCGTGATGCCCAGAGTATCAAGAACCTGGTTCAGGAAAGTTTTTTGCAGCTTCGTAAAGGTCTCCAAACTTGCCAGTTCAACCATTGCCACCACTTCACCCTCAAAAACGACCGGCGCAATGACAATGCTTTTCGGATTTACCTCTCCTAATCCTGTCGTAACCAATTGAAAATCTTCAGGGATATCTTCAATGACTTTCGATTCCTTTTCAAGGGCGCATTGTCCGATCAAACCTTCGCCAAGACGGAATTCACGTCTGCCTGAATCTTCGCCATCTCCTGCGAAGTTTGCAAGCTTCACAAATCGCATATCCACGCCCTCGCCCCGTTTGACGTAAAAAGCTCCAATTGAAGCTCCCATCATCGGTGCAAGTCTTGTAATGAACCGGTCAGCCAGAACTTCCACATCAACAATGCGCTGATACATGGTAGCTATATCTGCAACACGAGTCTGGATCCAGTTCTGTTCACTGATCTTTTCGGTGAAATCTTTCTCTTTTTGATTATAGACTTCAAGCGATCCCGCCATTTCGTTGAACGATCTCGCTATATCACCAATTTCATCAGTAGTCCGAACCGGAACTCTTGGGATGACCGATAAATTTTTATAATCGATATTTTTGATGACCTTCGTAATCGTTTGCAGATCTTTCGATGTACTGCGGATCATCCAAACAACCGTTACGGAAATAACCAAAATGCTGAGAATAACAGCAAAAATCACAAAACCGATCATATCTTCATAGGTTTGTTTCGAATTGTTTAAGGTATCTTTCATGACACCTTCTTGGTAATCCTTAAATTCATCCATCGTACTGATGACTTTCGTTCGTTTTTCCCTTTGGTCCTCCATCAGGCTTGAAAGTTTATCCGAAGAGTTTCCCGATTTCACCTTTTGGATGATCTCAGCCTCCGTTATGGAGTAAGAAGCATATTGAGTCTCGAACTCTTTCAATAATTGCTTTGCTTTCGCCCTATTTAACGTACCTGATAACCCGGCAATTTTTGATTCAATCAAATTATGGTTATCATTGATGATTTCGAGGCTCTCTGCTCTTTCTTCTTTGTTTGCATCATTAGCTACAAACAGGATCTCACGGTCCGACCTGGAAAAAAGCTGACGGATTTCCATCGAAGCTGAAACTTTTTCATAGCGATTTTCAACTATTTCAGTCATGCTGCTCTTTAAATTGTTAAGCGTAACCATCATGAAAGAAAGTAAAATAGCCAAGAAAAGCAAGATCAAACCAAATCCCAACATTTGCTTCTTCTTAAAACCCATTTTTCCGCCCACCTTCAATACTTATTTATACCAGCTCGCGATAAACGGCTTTGCAAAATAAATCTTAATACTATCATTAGTATTACTTTTGAAGAATTTTTTTCCTAATATTCTTTGAAACTTTAAAATGATATATAGATAGATTCATTGCTCAAAGTCAATTTTAACATTTTCCAAGCTAAAATTGTTATCTACTGTGTTATTTTAAATGAATTCATTTTCCAATTAAGTAACAGTCTGCCTTGACCATTGTTATAAACACCGAATAGACTTGTTCATACAAAAAAAAGCCGAAAGTTTCCACTTTCGGTTTTTTTTGTAATCCTGTTTTATTTAATCTTCTTCACTTCAACATATAAAACATGGTGGCCGTCCATTTCCTTTACAGTAAATTCATATCCGGCGTATTCGATTTTGTCCCCGACCGCAATCTCGAATCTCCCTGTCAGGAACCAACCTCCCAAAGTATCGATATCTTCTTCCGGCAAATCGATCGCAAGGGTATCATTGACATCTTCAACCAATGTTTTTGCGTCGAATACATAATGCCCTTCATCAATCTTTTGAATGAGCGGACGTTCATCCTGGTCAAATTCATCACGAATTTCCCCGACTATTTCTTCAAGTATGTCTTCAACCGTAACAAGACCGGCAGTTCCGCCATATTCATCAGTCAAAACAGCCATATGGATCCGTTCCTTTTGCATTTTCAGCAGCAAATCATGAATGGCGATCGTTTCAAGAACACGGATGATGGGTGTTACAAAGGAATCCACCGTCAAGGCTGTTACATTATCTTCTGTAATCGTTGCTGTATAAAGTCGCTTGATATTGACCATTCCCACGACATTATCTTTATCACCGTCTATGACCGGATACCTTGTGTATTGTTCTTCTTGAATCAGTTCAACAACTTCCAATAATGGCATACCCTTTTCGATAACGGTCATTTCCGTACGCGGAACCATGATTTCATTGGCAATACGCTCATCAAATTCAAATATCTGATTGACATATTTGTATTCCGATTGGTTGATTTCACCGCTTTTATAGCTTTCCGATAAAATGATGCGCAGCTCTTCTTCGGAATGGGCCATTTCGGACTCGGATGCAGGCTTTAATCCGAACATGCCCGTCAGGAGACGTGCAGAACCATTCAGTAACCAAATGAATGGGTACAAAATTCGGTAAAAGAGAATTAACGGCTTTGCAAATAGCAAGGTTACCTCTTCTGCCTTTTGAATCGCAACCGTTTTCGGTGCCAGTTCGCCGACAACAACGTGAAGGAATGTAACAGAACCGAACGCGATCAGGAACGAGATGATGTGACTTACGGACTCCTCTAATCCCCATTTAGTGAACAACGGTTTTAAGATCGCCTCGACCGTCGGTTCACCCAACACCCCTAGACCTAAGGCGGTCACTGTAATCCCCAATTGACAGGCAGATAAGTACTCATCGATATGTGATGTCACTTTCTTGGCTGCGAGGGCATTTCTATGCCCTTCTTCAATTAATTGATTGATTCGGGAACTTCGGACTTTCACGATTGCAAATTCCGATGCAACGAAAAATGCGGTTAATGCTATTAATACAGCTACTGCTAATAATTTTATAAATATCTCCAATATGTGCGGGTTCGCCATATTGTGCCCATCCTTCTGACCTTTGGATTAGACAGTACGGCTAAATCCCAGGCACCTCCTGTATAAATGGTTATTTTCGTTTCAAAAAGCGAATTTTTCCTTATCAAAACCCTTTAGCCTATTTCGTTAATATGCACCTTTGAGCATAAAACTATAGGGATAAATTTTAATCATACCAGCAACACTAGCAATGATTGGATCAAGGCCATGCTTTCGCGGGATATCTGTTTTTTTAGAAGAAACTCACTTTTTCCGTCCTTTTCGATCAAGCTGATGAATTCCTGAAGTTCATCGTTCAGGCCATCCATTTTATTCTTGAGTTGAAGACCTTTTTCCTCAATTGCTGATGCGGCTTCCTTATCCTTCTTAAGTAATTCTTTAATATCTTCCAATGAAAGGTTTTCTCTTTTGTATCCCTCGATACGGCGAAGCCTTTCAAGTTCACCGACTGAATAATAACGGTAATTGGAGGCAGAACGTTCTGCTTTAAGCAAGCCTAGGTTCGTATAATAATCTACAGTTCGTTTCGTAACATTCGCCATTTCCGCCAACTCGCCAATTTTTAAAGTCTCGTTCCCAACATAACCCCTCCTAACCGTCACGTGATGGTTTGACAAACAGAAAGTATGTCTTTTCCTCCATGACGTTTTATTCTATTCCCTAATCGTACATTATTTTAATTGAAATGAAAAATATTTATTACCCCTCTTTACCCTTCAAATGGAAAAACAAAAACCGATTAATTGAATAATCGGCTTAATTTATCATTTAATCCACGGATTTATTTTTTTGTTTTAACTGAGAATTGATTGCTCAATATCTTAGGACCGCATTGGCAAAGGGCAGAATGCTTTAGCTTTTTTATTGGTGTTCCGCATGTTCCACAAACTTTTGCTACCATTTATACTGTCCTCCTCACTTTATTTGCTTGTTATACATATTATACTACTTTCGTAATGATAATCAATACTAAATTAAAATTATTATAAATAAGGTTTTGAATTATTTTTTTTATACTTCACAAGTGATTAAAATAAAGATAAAATATAAATAAAACACATCAGAAAGGTTGGTATTAGTATGACGAGTGAAATTCGTTCCATTCCCCGTCCTTTAGTACGAACGAATCAATGGGTCATTTTGTTAAGTGCAGCCACCGCCTTATTATCGGGACAAATGTGGATATTAGTGATTCCTTTAACGGCCGGACTTTTAGGTCTTCTCTTTAATTTCAATCCAGTGATGCGTCTCGCCAAGCTCTTTCTTAAAAAGAAACCCTCCGATTATATTCCTGAAGATCACTCACAGCAACAATTCAACCAGGCCATAGCTGTCGTTTGCTTAGGACTTGGATTCATATCTTTTTTACTAGGTTGGAATGTTACCGGTTATATATTCACCTTGATGGTCGGATTGGCTTCTCTCATGGCCATCCTTGGATTCTGCATCGGCTGCTTCATCCTTTATCAATGGAAGCAATATTCCTATCGCCGATCTATTCGCTAATACCACACACAAATGGGACTGACATGCGTCAGTCCCATTTTATTATTCGGTTGTACGTAAGGAATTACTCTTTTTGACCCAAACGGTTGCCAATACAATCAGCAGAATTAATGCAGCTTGCGGCACCAGCGTTTCCATTGTTGGATAAAGACCTATCGTTTCTACAAACGGAAAGGAACTGATGGTATTTGTCTGTATCACCTGTGAAACCTGAAGTGAATGAATGGAAACTCCAAGAATCTTGAAAGCCAAGGCATAAATGAGTACAGTCGCCATTTTAAAAAATAGGGTCATCGGTAATTTCACACTGTAGCGCAGCATGATGAAACCAATCACCGCTAAAATGAGGAAGGCAAGGAAAATCCCGCTCAGCAGCTGCTTTAATTCCATATAAGGAGCCATTCCAGCATAAAAGATAATCGTTTCGGCACCTTCACGGAATATGGATAGAAAACTGATTAAAGCGAAAGAGATGATGCTCCCCGTCGCAATGGCTTGGTTCATTTGCTTGCCGATATACCGGTTCCATGCATGGACATTCGATTTACCATGAAGCCAAAGACCAATTGTCAACATCATCAATACGGCTATTATCCCAGTGATACCCTCAATATATTCCCGGCTTGACGCAGCTGTTATTTGAGAGAAAACGATATTGATTATGACCGCCAATATGGAACTGGCAACTAGACCAGCACCAACTCCCGTCCAAATCCATTTTTGTTTGTCCGCTTGCCCGATTTTCTTTAGGAAAGACAGCAATGTAGCTACTATCAAGAGTGCTTCCAGCCCTTCCCGCAAAAGGATCAAAGCGGCATCCCATGTTGTATAACCTGTATCCTCAATTAAAGGGAGTAACCTTGTGTTTAAATCGGAAACGATTCCCTTCGCTTCCTCCGCCTTTACCTTTTTCGATTGCAATAGGCTGATTGCGGTCGGGACTTTCGTTTCCATATCACTGTAAAGCTTGCTGTCCCTTGTGGAGACCTCCCCTTCGACATTAGGCCAAATTATCAAGATCTCATTTAGCTTATCAACGGCAGAATCGATTTCATCCTTTTCAATATCCGTTGCACTTCCTTGTAAAAGTTCTGTTACATCCCCAAGTGAATATTTGTTCTTCTGGCTTCCTACTTCAACCTTACCAGCAAGGAAATCCTCGATTAGCCCCTTCAATTCAGTTAGATTTTTTTGGGCTTTTTCCGGATCAGGTGGGTCTTGGGTAATTGCTATCCGCACAAAGGCCATTTTCGTTTCAAACTCACCATATGCAGCAACACTTTTCTCCCTGACAATGACCTCTGCATCGGTCCATTGATTCAAGAGATTGGTATATTGAACTGTCGCTTGATCAAAGTCACCTTCAGTTATCAAAGCCTCCAACTTATCTATCAATGGAAGTATCGCTTGTAACCGTTCTTTATAATCAGTCTTGTCAACAGGGTTTTCATTAGCATCATAAATAACAAGTGTACTGGATAATGCCGATAATCGCTTTTTGATTTCATCTGTGGAGGCTTGGTCTTTCACAGCACTTTTTACAGCGGTTAGCTTCTCGTCGACTTTCCTCGCACTCTCGCTGTCCGTTTTTATCGTTTTCCAATCTTGCTCGAATAGATCGATATTTTTCGATACTTCCTCAAGGTCGCCGGATTTTACCTTCATTAAACTATCGCCAATATAAACAAAAAGCTGATCATGGTTTTCACCCGCCGAAACCATCTTTATATCAGTCGAAAGAAATAAAAGACTGACGACTAAAACCAATATCCCACTCTTCCATCTAGAAACGGTCATAGTGGTTCCTCCTTATTCATGAACTAAAATCGCCAACTGGATAATGTCCATGCTGGCGATTTTCACGTCCTCATTTGAAATTATATTTATCCAAAAAGGGAATCCCCAATATAGCCACCCTTTTTCACACCTGGTAAACAAGCGAACATGGCACTGCCCCTGTGAACGATATATTCGTTGAGCTTATCATGTTTCGCCAGTCGCTCTTGTATAGGTATGAATTGTTTACTTGGGTTTCGCTGAAAACAAATGAATAGCAAGCCTGCATTGAAGCTCCCTGTTTTAGGATCCATTCCATCTGCATATGAATATGGACGCCGCAATATCTTTGCTTTTCCGTCCCCCCTTGAGAGGCTCATATGGGAATCCTCCGGAATGATTCGATTTCCATTTGGATCTTTAGCTTCGAGGTCCACGTTATCGAACTCATTCTTCATTCCTAATGGAGCTCCACTGTCACGATGACGGCCAAACGTATTTTCTTGTTCTTTCAATATTGTCCGGTCCCAAACTTCAATGTACATCTGGATCCGGCGCACCACCATATAACTTCCTCCAACTAACCAGTCAGGACCGTCCTCACCCTTCACCCAAACATGCTCATTCAATTCATTGTCATTATTCGTATCCGGATTGACAGTCCCATCCTTAAACCCGAAAAGGTTCCGAGGTGTCGTTTTTTGTGAATCGGCTTGCTTAGTCCGTTGAAAACCTGTTTGTGCCCAATGGATGATCGTTTTCCCTCGGCCGATCCTCACTAAGTTCCGGACGGCATGGAAAGCCACTTGAAGGTCATCTGCACATGCTTGAATACAAATATCGCCACCGCTCCATTCTTCTTCTAAAGCATCTAAAGGGAATTGGGGCAGGTCCTTTAATTCAGCAGGCCTTTTTGATTTCAAACCAAATCGATCTTTGCCATCCTTCGAAAACAAGGTCGGACCCACTCCAAAAGTGATTGTTAAATTGGAAGGCGATAATTCTTTCGCTTCCCCCGTATCCTTTGGAGGCATATTCGTATTAGGTGATGCTTCACCAATCAATTTCCCCTCAGTCATCTGAGCCGCAGCCTCTGTCCAATCCTTAAATAACTGGATTAGGTCAGCCCTTTTATCTGTGGTTACTGCCAACGATGCGAAATAAAGGTTATCTTGTGCCTTAGTGGTGATCCCAGCTTGATGCGCTCCATAAAAAGGAACGATATCCTTAGTTTGTCCCTTTGCCTTTTGTTCAGAAAGTGTCAGAAGCCCGCCAAATCCAGATGCCCCTATCACGACTCCAATTCCACCGACTCCTGCTGTTTTCAACATGTTTCGACGACTTACTTTTTTTGTAAAAAGTCCAGTTTCGTCTTTCGGCGTATGCTCTTTCAATTAAGATTCCTCCGTTACAATCCCTATTTGCGAAAGTGGTTCAGCCAGTGCATCAATTGCTTGGCTTAACTCTTTGACTTCAGATTCCTTTAAATCTGTATATGAGATGTAGCCATCCCCTTCTTTATGCTTTTCAAGTAAGCCGTATACATCGTCAAATCGTTTTTGGATTTCCTCAGCAAGCTTCGCATCCTTTTCTTTTAGCGCTGGAGTAAGCAGTTCATAGATCTTCTCTGCACCTTCAACATTTGCAACAAAATCATACAGGTCGGTATGGGAGTACCGGTCTTCTTCACCTGTCACTTTACTCGTGGAAACTTCATTCAATAAATCCACCGCACCCGTGATCAACAAATCAGGTGTTACCTCAACCGTTTCAACCTTGGCTCGCAGCAAATTGACATCACTCATTAATTGATCTGCATACTTTTCGTAGCCTTTCGTTGTATTTTCTTGCCATAGCCCCATTTCAATCTTATGGTAACCGCTCCAGTCTTCATCTTTGACATCCCCTTCACGCGCATCGATTTTGGGATCAAGATCGCCAAAAACTTCAGCGATGGGTTCTGCTCTTTCATAATGCATGCGGGCTGGTGCGTATAATTCCTTCGCTTTTTCAATATCACCGGCAGATACGGCCGTAGTGAATTCTTCCGTTGCGTTTACGAACTCTTCTATTTCACCAATGGCATATTCCCGGTACTCGCTGGATACACCATCAAGCTTACTCGCACTCACTTCTTTGGCCTTATCATCTGCCGGTTCAGTTCCTTCCTTTTCCTGCGCACAGCCAAATAATAGACTGGTTGATAGTAAGACCGCTAATGACGCTTTTGCTTTTTTCATATGTATTCTCCCTTTGAAAAGATTTCTAGATTCATATTAGCAGATAATGAAATTCATTATCAATATATATTTTAATGGAAATGTGACATTGTTCAATCTCTTTATAAAAATTCAACTATATACCCTTTGCCTTCGTTGGATAAGTAGCTCAAAGCTGGCTAAAAATAAAAAAGGCAGCCTGCATATCAGCTACCTTTCACGCTCGCTCATTAACTTGCCATTTTCTTTGTCCATGATTTTTGTGATATCTTCAACAAATTGATTGATCAATATTAGCTCTTGCTCATTATAAGCGGAACATAACTCCTTGGTGGCCTCAGAGAGCGATAGATAGTGCGATTTAATCTGTTCCTGCCTTTCGGGTATCGGTGCAATCATTACCCGTCTTCCGTCCAATCGGTCTCGTTCTCTTTTAACATAACCGGATTTCTCAAGGCGATTGATCAGTGCCGTAACCGATCCCGTGCTCAATCCTGTAATTTTGGATAATTCACCGGCAGTAATCGGTCCTGTTTCATTCAAAATTTCAGCACTTTTCAGGTCCGTATGGGACACCCCTATTTTCTGGGCCATGTTTTGTTGAAATAAAACGGATCTCATTCCATACCGTTGCAATCTATGTGTTAAACTCTCTAACAAAGCTGTATTCACCCTATTATCGCTTGACATAAAATGCCACCCCTTTTACACTTAAATTTATCTTGATTTTCAAGATAAATGTTTTGTTTCATCTTAACGTTTACCCTTCAACCGTGTAAAGGAAAATCATGAGCTGGTTGATACGAAGGAGGAAAATATATGAACGTTCAAAAAAAACAAAAATTCATTGTTGCCGGTTTACTATTGGGTATCTTGATGTCAGCAATGGATAATACGATTGTTGCGACTGCAATGGGAACGATCGTTTCTGATTTAGGCGGATTCGATAAGTTTGTATGGGTGACATCTGCCTATATGGTCGCCACGATGGCAAGTATGCCGATATTCGGAAAGCTTTCCGATATGTATGGAAGAAAGAGGTTTTTTATATTTGGACTTATACTCTTTTTAATCGGTTCCGCCTTATGCGGCATGGCCCAGAGCATAGTGCAATTAAGTATTTTCCGTGCAATCCAAGGGATAGGCGGAGGCGCTTTGATGCCTATAGCGTTTACGATCATTTTTGATATTTTCCCACCTGAAAAACGGGGAAAATTAACTGGCCTTTTCGGTGCTGTATTTGGGGCATCAAGCGTATTGGGACCACTTCTAGGTGCTTATATTACTGAATACTCCAGCTGGCACTGGATTTTCTACGTCAATGTTCCGATTGGAATCATTTCTTTATTTTTCATCTGGAATTATTACAAGGAGTCACCCAACACCCAAGAGCAAAAAATTGATTGGGGTGGCGCAGCAACACTCGTCATTGCCGTTATCAGCTTAATGTTCGCTCTCGAACTGGGCGGGGAGTATGGCTGGAGTTCCTCTCCCATCATAGGCCTGTTTGCCAGTTTTGTGGTTTTCTTCGTTTCATTTTTCTTTTTCGAAAAAAGGGCAAAAGATCCCATCATTTCATTATGGCTGTTTAAAAGGCGATTATTTGCCACTTCTCAGATCTTAGCCATTCTTTATGGCGGTACATTCATTATATTAACCGTCTATATCCCGATTTTCGTTCAGGCAGTTTACGGTGGTTCCGCAACAAATGCCGGATTGATCCTAACTCCGATGATGCTTGGTTCTGTATTCGGCAGTGCAGTTGGCGGGATATTCAATACAAAGACAAGTTTTCGCAACTTAATGACGGTTTCCGTCATCTGTTATTTTGCAGGAATGCTTCTATTAGGAACCATCACCCCTGATACCAGCAGGACTTTATTAACTTTGTACATGATTTTGACTGGATTTGGCATGGGCTTTTCCTTCTCCCTTTTGCCTATAGCATCCATTCACAACTTGGAACCTAGATTCCGGGGATCGGCCAACTCAACAAACTCATTCCTCCGTTCTTTTGGGATGACACTCGGTGTAACGATTTATGGAGCGATTCAGAACAATGTATTCACAAATAAAATGCAGGATGCGTTTAAAGGAATGCAAGGAAATCCGGATACAGCTGGGTTGATGGAGGACCCACGGCAGCTCTTCCAATCGGACGCACGTGCCGAGATTCCGGACTTTATCCTGGATAAAATTGTTCATGCGATGTCTGATTCGATATCATTAATATTCACCTTGGCTCTCATTCCAATCGGTCTCGCAGCAATCACTGTTTTCTTCATGGGAAAAACAAGAGTGGAAACACCTTCAAAAAAGGAATCATTGCAATAACAAAAAGCGCTGCATTTGCAGCGCTTTTTGTTATTTTCATCTCCCTTCTATATAGGAAGTGAAGAGTGTCGAAAGATCATACCGAGGTTACAAGGTTGTAGGACGTATGTTTTGGAGACAGTTATACCAGAGGCATTTCTTCTATTAGGGCTCTTAGTTAAGCTAACAGAACCTGGCCGTAATCAGTAATCTGGATATGCTTCCTCAGCCATAAAACGGTAAAAAGGCAAAGCATGGCGCTTTGCCTTTTTGCCTTACAGACTTTTCACTTCCACGTTCTCCGGAAGCTTGAAAGGATTTTCGGTATTGATCCGGTCATAAAACATCATCCCGTTTAGATGATCTAACTCATGCTGAAACACGATTGCAGCAAAGCCCTTCAGCCGCATCTCAATTTCCTCACCATTACCGTCCAAAGCTTTGATTTTAACCCGTTCATAACGTGGTACATATCCTTTAATATCACGATCTACGGAAAGGCAGCCTTCACTTTGCGGTAAATAGATCATTGTGGCAGAATGGCTGATGATTTTCGGATTCACAAGGGCATATTCAAACAGCTTCCCTTTTTCGTCGGGGAAATACATGACGAACATGCGTTTATTCAAGCCTATCTGATTTGCAGACAAACCTACTCCTTCACGTAAGTTGTACTTCTTTTGGAGTTTTGGGTCCTGGCTGTTTTTCAGGTATTGCATCATGCATTCCAACGTTTCACGATCTTCATCCGAAATCGGCAGGCTAACTTCATCCGTTACCTGACGCAGAATGGGATCACCTTCTCTAACGATATCCTTCATCGTAATCATATAGTCTTTTATAAATTTATTCATAGAACTTCACACTCTTCTACCATTTTATTTTTTCATGACTTAGACCATTTCACTTTAGCATTTCGCTTTTAAAAAGTCTAATATGCCGGTTAGATTAAATATTTCTAAATTCCGGACCCTTTAAATATTCGTAATAAATATTATTTCTTGACTTTAACATTATTTACCTTTAATTTAAGGCATAAAGACCTATAGATTACATGTTTAAAAATTTTATACTGAATATATATTCTTAAAGGAGATGAAAAATTGAACTCGAACTCTAAATTTGTTTCGAAATTGCTGCCGTTCCTGACGGCTCTCATTGTGATATTTGCTGGAATCAGTTGGTATGTTGTTACTCAGTCAAAGGATATGGTCATTCCCTTTTCTTCGGTAGAAAAGACGATTAAAGCCCAAAATGGAGCCCTTGTCACCATTGAAGAAAAAAGAAATGGCACTCTTCACATCTCCACGCCGGATGGAGAATATGTTTCCAATATTCCTCCCAACAGTCAAATGATCAATAAACTTGTCGAAACTTATAACGTTCAGTATACTTTTTCATCAACTAATAAATCAGCATTATGGATTTTAAGCGGTTTAATGGCGGCTCTCGTCACAACCGGTGTCATTATACAGAAAAGATCAAAGAACGGATTGCGGATAGGCAGTAAAAAACAAAGCCTTTCCACCCCAAAGCCCCTGCCAGAGATAACTTTGGATGATGTAGGCGGTTTGCAATCCGAAATCAAGCAGGAAATCCTCCAGACACTCACTACATTAAAGGAACCTGAACGTTCAGCTAAAATTGGAATTAAGCCGCCTCAAGGCATTTTATTATATGGCCCCCCTGGAACGGGGAAAACGCTGCTTGCACAGGCAATTGCAAAAGAGCTTGGTGCAAACTTCTTCTCGACGAGCGGTTCAGCCTTCAACGAAATGTTTGTTGGAGTCGGTGCAGCCCGTGTCCGCAGCCTTTTCCAAAATGCACGTAAGCAATCGCCAGCTGTCATTTTCATTGATGAAGTCGACGCGTTGGCTGGTAAAAGGAAAGCCCATGGCGGGGAAGAAGGCGAAAAAACGTTAACTGAACTGCTTGTGCAATTGGATGGAGGCCATCCAAATGAAGGCATCCTATTCATTTCAGCAACCAACCGGAAAGATATGCTCGATGAGGCATTTCTACGTCCGGGCAGGATCGATTTTTCTTTCCAAGTTCCACTTCCAGATACACAAGGAAGAAAGGAAATCATCGATATCCATACGAAGGGAAAGCGTCTAGCGACAGATGTCCTGGCTTCCCTGGATGAGTTGGCTGAAAGTACATCCGGTTTCTCCGGCGCTGACTTAAGCTCCCTGTTCGATACTGCCTCACGACATGCCCTGAGGAATGAACAGGATATGATTCGTAAGCAGGATCTTGATTACGCCATTGACCGCACGATACTTGGAGCGACATCACGTACCTTGAATGATGCGGATACGAAGCGGCGTGTGGCCATTCATGAAAGTGGACATGCCCTTATTGCTGCTTTGACAAAGCCCGGTTCCGTTAGAAAGGCGACCATCATTCCGCGTGGGGAAGCCCTTGGATATGTAGCGCCAATACCAAAAGAACTCCATCTGGCAACTGCCAGTGAATTGCTTGATCAAGTCAAAATGATCTTAGCAGGTGGCGTGGCGGAAAGAATGTATTTAGGAGAACATAGCATCGGTGTAGGCGGAGATGTACAACAGGCGAAGCACCTGCTTGAACAAATGGTCGATACCGGAATGCTTCAAGATGGATTTACCCTCACCTTTAATAAAGGAGAGAAAGAGCAAAAGATGCAGGAATTATTCACGAAAGCGATTTCTGAAACGGAAATGTTGATTGACTCGAATCGCCTACAGTATGAAGAGCTTGTTGAAGAGTTATTGAAAAAAGAGACACTTGAGGGATCTGAAGTTCAGCGTATCGTTGATGCAGCAGAAATGACCAGGATATACTCGAATGCATAATACTCTTTTCCGCTGACTCTTAAGACCTAATATTTAGAGCCTGTTTGCGATAAAACAGGCTCTTTTTTTATCTTATATGGCCGCAGGGCAAAGAAATGAAATAACCAGATGGATATTCCTCATACTAGTCAACACGATATGATCTTTTACGGTTTTTCCTCCCCTTGTCCACCTTGACACTTCCTTTCCTAATCAAAATCAAATATTCGATGTCAGCTCAAATACAATCCCCTTGGCAGATATGAATTTCAGAAAGTTTTCCGCTCCTTGGACTTCCGTCTGGTCTTACAGGTAACTCACTGACCACAACAGGCAGAGTGAAATCATAATATCGTTCAGAATGAAGGAAGAAATGATTAAAATCGGTACCCTAGGCGAAATAATTACACCTGCCTTTTGGAAGAAGTCTTTCGTATTCACGCAAGGGTCATGATAGATCCTGCCAATGGGATACCCGTTTGTTTTGGTTAAGACAATTTATCATAGTAAGAAGTATACAGAGAGGCCGTTTCATCCATTTAAAAAAAGGGTGCCGACAAGTCGACACCCTTTTTTTACAAGTTTATAGTTTTTCCAACTGGATGATATCTGGTGTATTTTGTTTCTGAATCCCAGACTTTTGCAATTTCACTGCCGTTCCTTCTGGTAAGTTAGTGAATATAATAGGAGTGACCGTTGATGGGGCATTCCGTTTTATGAGATCTAAATCAATTTCCAAAAGAGGTGTTCCTTTTGTTATTCTTTGACCTTCTTGCACAAGGGATGTAAACCCTTCTCCATTTAATTTAACTGTATCTAAACCAACATGGATCAGAATTTCCAGACCATTATCCATTTTCAATCCGAGTGCATGATTTGTCGGGAAGATACTTAGCACTTCCCCATCGATTGGGGATACTAGTTTTCCATTGGCTGGCTCTATAGCAAAGCCATCCCCCATCATTTTCATAGCAAACACTTGATCGGGAACTTGTTCTATCGGTAAAACGGTTCCTTCAATTGGAAGGACAAAGTCATTTGCACCCAAAGCTTGGTTTTCCTCTACTATATCCTCTGCCACTTGTGCAGATGGACCTGCTTTCACTTCGCTTGGGTTCACGCCATTCTTGACAAGCTGTTTCATTGCATTTGCAACGAATTCAACATTTGTTCCAACAATGACCTGCACACTCGACTTATTCAACTTCATGACACCGCGCGCACCATGCCGTTTTAAGGCTGCTTCATTCACATTTCCTGAATCGGCCACTTGTAAACGCAAGCGTGTTGCACAGTTATCAATTAGCTTTATATTCTCTTTACCGCCAAGATCTTGAATGAAAAGCGATCCCATATCGGTATATTTATCCCCTGTTTTCACAATAGTTTCTTCTTCCACATTTTCCTCATCGTCTTCACGGCCTGGTGTTTTTAAATCCATGATCTTGATGACAAAATAGAAAATCACGAAGTAAACGACCGCGTAGACCAATCCAATCGGTATTAACCATAGCGGTTTTTGCGCAATGCCGAAGTTCAAGAAATAATCAATGGCTCCTGCGGAGAATCCAAAACCATGATGGATATCCAACATAACAGCAAGTGCCATAGAGACCCCGGTTAAAAGGGCATGTATTACATATAACACTGGGGCGATGAACATGAATAGAAACTCAATCGGTTCTGTGATTCCTGTTAAGAAAGAAGTGAAAGCTAACCCAACAAGCATCCCCGTCACCAATTTACGTTTCTCCTTCTTAGCAGCTGCAATCATCGCTAATGCTGCAGCTGGGAGTCCGAACATCATGATTGGGAAAAAGCCAGTCATGAAGGGCCCAGCTGTCGGGTCCCCTGCGAAGAAACGATTTATATCACCTGTCGCACCATTAAATTCACCAAAAACAAACCAAACCATACTATTCAGGACATGGTGCAATCCTACTGGAAGCAATAAGCGATTCAATACGCCAAATACGCCGGCACCCAATGCCCCTGCACCTGTAATCCAGTCTCCAACACTATTGATTACATCCTGAATTGGCGGCCAGACAAAGCCGAATATCCCCGCAAGTATAATCATCGCAAGCGAAGTGATGATTGGGACGAACCTTTTCCCTGAAAAGAATCCAAGCCATTCAGGGAGTCGTATGTCGGAGTATCTATTATATAGAAGAGCGGCAACTATACCGGATATAATACCGCCTAAAACAGCCATATCGATATCTTTATTAATTGCTTGTGTTCCATTCGTTAAAACAAAGTAACCAACAAGACCAGCTAATGCCGCTGCACCGCTACCGTCTTTAGATAATCCTATTGCAATACCTAAAGCGAATAGTAAGGCAAGATTATCAAAAATCGCTTTTCCCGCGGCCGCCATAAATGCAATATCAAGTAAATCTGGCTGACCTAAGCGAAGCAATATAGCTGCTGCTGGCAAAACAGCAATTGGCAGCATAAGAGCTTTACCAATCTTTTGTAAAAAATTCAACATCGAACTCATCTCCCTTGTTCCTAACTTCTTCTATTGATTCTGTTGAACGAGAAGTATAAAGCGTTTTCATTTTATCAATATAATAACTTTTCTTTGGCTTATACTAGCATAGAAAATATATAGATGTCTATACCAATTTACTTGATAATATACTATATTGTTCGAAAATAAAGCAATAATATCTTTTTTATTCCTTATACCATCCAACTGGTCTAGACAACTTTTAATAAAAGCGATAAAATGAGGGCAAATTATAAGAAACCATTTGGTAACTCATTCATTAAGTTTTACTTTCATAAAGGAGATTATGTATGAAAACATTCATTATTAATAATCTAATAGTTCATAGCGAAAAGGAAACATTCAAAAATGGGTATATTAAAATCGTGGATGGAAAAATTGCCGAGGTTGGTCCAGTCAGCCAATACAAACAGGACGATGATGCCAAGGTAATTACCCTTTCACCGGATTATCAGGTAATTCCCGGTGCGATCGATATCCACATTCACGGAGTATCCAATTCCGATGCCATGGATGCTACACATGAAGCATTATCTACAATGGCAGAGACTCTTCCCAAAGAAGGAACCACCAGCTTTCTGGCCACTACAATGACTCAATCTACCGAAGCCATTGAATCAGCACTTCTTAATGCTGGTAAATATATCGAAAATCAAACTCAAGAACACGCTGAAATAATTGGTATACATTTAGAAGGTCCATTCATTTCACCGGTCCGTAAAGGAGCACAGCCAGAAGAGCATATTGTTGACCCTGATGTCACTCTATTTAAAAGGTGGCAGGAAATGGCCGAAAATCAAATCAAGCTTGTAACGCTAGCACCTGAACAACCAAACGGATTAGATCTTGCCGCTCACTTAAAGGCGACTGGCGTCGTCGCTTCCATTGGACATTCAGATGCAACATACGACCAAATAGATGAAGCAATCCAAGCAGGGACTACCCATGTTACACATCTTTATAATGGGATGAGGGGACTCCATCACCGTGAACCTGGTGTTTTGGGAGCCGCTTATCTTCGAGACGAGCTATATGTTGAACTTATTGCTGACGGCATTCACTGCAGGCCGGAAATGATCAAGCTTGCATATAACCAAATTACCAGCGAACGAATGATCTTGATAACGGATTCGCTTCGTGCCAAATGGCTTGAAAAGGGAACCTATGATTTAGGCGGTCAGCCTGTGTATGTTAACGAAACGAAAGCAACGCTTTCAGATGGTACACTAGCCGGCAGTATATTGAAAATGAACGATGCCATCAAAAACACAATGGAATATACCGATTGTTCCATGACTGACATTATAAAAATGACGGCGGAAAACCCTGCCAAACAGCTTCGGATTTTTGACAGAAAAGGAAGCATCCAGGTAGGCAAAGACGCGGATCTTGTCATATTGAATGACCGCTTGGACGTTGAAATGACGTTTTGCAGAGGAAATTTAGCTTTTAAAAAGGAGAATGTATAATGAATATCATACAAGTGCAGGACTACATGGAAATGAGCCGGACAGCCGCAGAAATAGTGATCGGAAAAGTCAAAGGAAATCCTACTATCAAATTGGGCCTTGCGACAGGCGGTACCCCTAAAGGAATGTACGATAATTTGATTGAAGATCACATGCGCAATCATACTTCTTATGAACATGTAACGTCATTTAATCTTGATGAGTATATCGGCTTAAAACCGAATGATCCAAACAGTTATCATTATTATATGAATGACTCCTTATTCACTCACATCAATATAAATAAAGAGCGTACTCACCTGCCAAATGGAACGGCCGATGACACCAACGGAGAATGTAAACGGTATGATGAAATGATTGATTCCGTCGGAGGGATCGATCTTCAAATACTTGGCATTGGGCAAAATGGCCATATTGGTTTTAATGAACCTGGAACTTCCTTCACATCCGGTACACATGTCGTGACACTCGAAGATTCCACCCGTCAAGCGAATGCACGTTATTTCGATTCCATAGATGAAGTTCCTACACATGCCGTTACGATGGGCATTTCAACAATCATGAAAAGCAAAGAAATTCTGCTGCTGATATCTGGTGAAGAAAAAGCCGAAACACTGAAGAAATTGATACACGGTGACATTTCAGAGGAATTCCCTGCATCTATCCTAAAAAAACATAATAATGTTACAATTATCGCAGACCAAAAAGCGTTATCCGGAGTGATAATACCCTAAAAGGAGCGAAAATCGATGATTGATAAAAACTCACCTCTTCCGATTTATTTTCAAATCGAAGAACAAATAAAAAGACAAATAGAAAACGGTGAGTTCCAAGCGCACGATGCCCTTCCATCTGAACGTGAATATGCCGAGCAATTCGAAATTAGCCGGATGACCGTCCGGCAAGCTATAAATAATTTGGTGAATGACGGATACTTATACCGTCAAAAGGGAAGGGGAACCTTTGTCGCCGATAAGAAGTTGGAGCAGCAGCTCAATGGATTGACCAGTTTCACCGAGGACATGAAAGCCAGGGGATTGAATCCAAGCAGTAAGCTGCTGAGCTTTGAAATCATTCCGGCTAATAAGAAGATTGCCAGTGAATTGCACATTTCCCTTTATGCTCCCGTTTATGAAATAAAACGCATTCGGTTGGCTGATGATGTTCCAATGGCGCTCGAGACCGTGTACATGTCTGCCAATTTAATTAAAGGATTAACGGAAGAGATCATTAACCTCTCTCTTTACCAATATGTCGAGAATTACGTTAAACTTAAAATAGACTATGCTACACAAACGTTGGAATCATCGATTGCTTCTGAATTAGAAGTCACCCACTTAGCGATTCCAAAGCACTCACCCATATTATTCATTCAAAGGCATACGTTCCTAATGGATGGAACTCCCCTTGAATATGTTAAATCGGCATATCGTGCGGACAGGTATAAGTTCACTATCACTATAAGCAGATAAAATTGAATATTTTCAATCGGAGGGTGTCACATATATGAACTCATATTTTGAAGAAGTGCAGGCTTTACTCACAATTGTGGGAGAACAGGAAAAGCAATCAATTAAGGAATCTGTGGAACATATCGCAAAAGCAGTGATGTCAGATGGAATCATCCATCTATTCGGAAGCGGACACTCTCATATTTTGACCGAAGAGGTATTCTACCGGGCAGGTGGGTTAGCCGCAATTCGTCCTATTTTCGTTGAAGATTTGATGCTTTTTAAGGGTGCTTCAAGATCCTCCCAACTTGAACGGCAAAATGACCTATCAGAGAAATTCATGCATGATGAGGACATCCGTCCTGGTGATGTCTGTATCGTCATTTCATCATCCGGCGTAAATCCCGTTCCCATAGATGTCGCCACTATCGCAAAAGAAAAAGGGGCCCTCGTCATTGGACTAACATCACCGGAGTATGCAAAAAGTTGTCCTTCACGGCATAAACGGAAGCATTATCTCCACGATGTCGTTGATTTGGTCATAGACAATCATATTGCCAAAGGTGACACATTACTGAAATCACATAATATACCTTTTGGTTCTGGATCGACCGTGGTCGGGGCCGTTCTCCTCAATATGATTTTCACACAAGTCATCCAAACGATTATTGAATCAGGGGAGACCCCTCCCGTATTCCTAAGCAGTAATATTGAAGGGGCAGATGAACACAATCAAAAGATCATCGCGAAATATAAAACAAGAATCCCCCAATTATGAATCGCTTTAGCCAAAAAGGAATACATAATTAAAGAAGGCATCCATGCGGATGCCTTCTTACTGTAAACAAACTCGAGGAAAAGCAAGTCTGTCTGCAGTTTTTTGAATATGTTAGTAGATTTCAGCTGGATTCCAGTTATTCGCCATATGACTTTATTCGACCGTTCACGATTTTATTCGACCTACCCTGCGCTTTATTCGACCGTTCACGATTTTATTCAACCTACCATGCACTTTTTTCGCCCGTTCACGATTTTATTCGACCTACCACGCACTTTTTTCGACCGTTCACGATTTTATTCGACCTACCATGCACTTTTTTCGACCGTTCATGATTTTATTCGACCTTACACGTACTTTATTCGACCGTTCACGATTTTATTCGACCTACCCTGCGCTTTATTCGACCGTTCGCGATTTTATTCGACCTACCACGTACTTTTCTCGACCGTTCACGATTTTATTCGACCTACCCTGCGCTTTTTTCGACCGTTCATAATTTTATTCGACCTACCCTGCGCTTTATTCGACCGTTCGCGATTTTATTCGACCTACCACGTACTTTTCTCGACCGTTCACGATTTTATTCGACCTACCCTGCGCTTTTTTCGACCGTTCATGATTTTATTCAACCTTCGCATTCCGGATCATTTATTTTGCGGACCACTCATTAAATTTCGCTCCCTTTTCACCAACTGTCTGCCAAACCTCTAGTGGAGTTATTTGGACGGAAATGCCGCAAATTTATTCAATTTAGGGAGGTTCCAAGCCACATTCAGTCGAAAAAATGAAGGCATCCATATGGATGCCTTCTTTAATTTAAATTTATTCCTTATTTTTCAAAAACGGCCACCAATTTGCGTTTCCGAACGTCGCAACCATAACTGGGATAAACAATGGCAATATGACAAACGCATATAAAGCAAGCCCCACCAATATTAAAGTGGCTATCTCCAAGAGCGATAAAACTCCTGCTGGCATCATGGCAGCAAAGGTTCCGCCCAGAATGACAGCCGCCGAGATGATCACCGTTCCCATTTTTCTCATGGACAGTAACATCGCTTCCTTGACCGGTTTATCTTTCCATTCGTTAAAGCGATCCATCAAGAAAATACTATAGTCAATGCCAAGAGCAATCAAGATGACGAAAGCAAAGAATGGAACTGCCCAGCCAATGCCGGCGTAACCGAGAATATTAACAAAAATTAACTCGGTAATGGCTGCCGCTGTATAATATGTCAAAACGAGCGACACAATCAAATAGATCGGCATGACCAGGGATCGCAGCATGAAAAAAAGAATGATTGCGATACCCGACAGCATCAAAACGACCGTCCTTGAGAAATCCTCCTCAGACATCATGCCCAAGTCATGATGGGTACTTGTGATTCCCCCGATCGCCACTTGCGCATTTTCTAGCTTTGTATCTTTCGTTACTCTTTCAACGGTTGCCTCAATCGAATCGATTTGCTCGATTGCTTCATTGGAATATGGATTCGCCTTGAACACCACATCCATGGTCATGGTTTTACCGTCTTCAGATAAATACGCGTCCAATGCTTCCCCGAATTCATCGCTTTCGACTACTTCCTTGGGAATGTACATGCCTGTTACCGTTTTATCCGTTTTTGCCAGCCCTGATAAATACCCCTGTGCGGACGATAGTCCATCATGGACTTCATTCAGACCATCCGCACTTTCATTTAAGCCATCTGTCAAATCAGTAAGTTGTCCGCCGAGGCTTGAAAAACCATTTAGGAGTTCTTGCTGCCCATTACTTAAGCTGGTAAGGCCTCCTTTAAATCCTGACAGATTATTTATGACTTCCCCCTGACCATTGGCCATCGTGCTTAGTCCTTTTTGTAAAGTGTCAACCCCTGAAATCAATTGGTTCAGGCCCTCCCCGAGAGAGGTTTGACCGTTTACGATTTGGGCCATATTTTTGTTCGCGGTATTCAAACCGCCGGACACTGAACCTAGATTCCTATTAAGCTCGGAAAGTCCTGCTGCCATGGGCTCCAAGCCACCCTGTGCTCCTTGCACGGTTTGCTTGATTGTTTGATAGGACTGATCCGCCTGTAATTCTGGATGAGTGGCTTCCATTTGCTCAAAGGAAGGATTTAAACCAGCAAGACTTTGTGATACGCCCGTAAGATTAGTTTGAATCTCTTTGTATCCACCTGCGAGCTCACTTAGCCCATTAGTTGATTGTTTATAGCCTTCGAGAAGCTGTCCGCTTCCGGTGGCGAGCTTCTCCAAGTTTGCCTTGACCTCATTCAGTCCGTTTTTTATATCCCCAGTCCCTGAAGAGCCATCGCGAATGCCTGCTTCAATGCTTGTTAACGCCTTCTCCACCTGGCCTACGCCACTCTTCAATTCATTGGTACCGGATATGAGACCCCCTATTCCGTCCGTCGCTTGCTTCAGCCGCGGTCCTGAATCCGAAAGCTCACTGCCTGCGGTTTTTAATCCATCACTGATTTGTTTAATGCCTTCATTTCCTTCCCCGATTCCCTTTTCCAAGGTTTCGGCCTGGTTCGCTACAAATAAGTCCTTAATCGGTTCACCTGTCGGGCGGGTCATGGATCGAACTACATCGACTTCATCCACCTTGACTACTTCCTGGCTGATTTTTTCAGCAAGTGCGACGTATTCTTCGGAATCCATGCGTTCGTCATTCTTTATGACAATCTGTGTTGGCATGGATTGTCCCGGTCCGAACTCATCGGAAATGATATTAAATGCCATGATGGAAGGAACATCATCACCCGCTTCTTCAAGGGAGTTATATGAAATCTTCCCATCATACATAAACAAAAAGGGAACACAGACGATTGCAACGATCAGCAGCGCCAACAATGGGCGGTTCATGGAGAAGTTACCGAGAATTCCCCATAGTTTACTTTCACTATGCTCAAGTTTCCCTTTTGCCGGCCAAAATAGCTTTTTGCCAAGAACCGCCATGAAAAATGGAACGATTGTATAAAGGGCGATCATTAAAATGAAAACCCCTATGGCAACGGCCGCTGCAGATTGATAGAGCTTAAAAGTAGAAAAACCGATTGCCGCAAAGCCAATCATTACGGTCAGCCCACTGAAGAAGACCGTCTTACCCGCAGTTCGGTATGTCTCAACGATCGCCTCAGGCAAGGACTCCTGTGACGATAGCTCTTCCTTGAAACGACTAAGCAGCAAGATGCAATAATCAGTCCCGATTCCAAATAAAATACCTACCAGGAATATTTGGGTGTAAGATGAAATCGGAAAGTCCCATTTATCCACCAGGAATGAGACGATGGATTGGGAACATAAATAAGTGAAACCTACCGTTACCAACGGAATGATCGGTGCCACCACTGAACGGAAGACGATCAGCAATACAGCCAGAATGAAGACAACCGTGATGCCTTCAGTTTTCTTCAGCCCTTCTTGGGAATTGGCATTAAGATCTTCATCAATCATCCAGCTGCTTGTGTAATAATGCTCGACATCCACTTGCTCCAGCTCTTTATAAAGGACATCGATCACTTCCTTAGCTTCTCGGTCCCCCTTGACCATCGTGATGGATGTCAAAACTGTGTTTTCATTCTCCGAGACCAACTGACCTTTTAGCGAGGGCTCTTTAAAATGGGTCATGACCTCTTTGATGCCAAGCTCTGCTTTATTCTTTTCAAGGTTTTGGATCGCTATCTCAATCTCTTTCAGTTCAGAGGAAGACAGCTTCTTATCACCATGAAATACGAGGGCCACTTGTGACTCATCCTTATCCTGGATCTCTTTCAGTAGCTTATTGGCCATCCCAGAGGAGTACTCTGCCGGTACATCCAGCTGTCCCTTATTCCGGACAAGGTCCGCCATATTCGGTGCTGCAAACAATAAACCTGCCGTAATTGCAACCCAAGCGATAATGACCAGCCATCTTCCCTTTATGATCCCCCTCATTATATTTCCTCCCATTCCTCATTCTTCATTTGAATGAAAATTTGTGCAAGCTTCTCATATGTATCAAGGAATCCAACGATCTCTTCATAATCGAATTTCGTCATGATGCTCTCTACCAACTTATGAATCTTATTTTCCGTTTCCTGTAACAATGCTTCCCCCTCTTTTGAAAGCTTCAAGTGAAAGACCCTTCGGTCAACCAGGTCCTGTTCCCGTTCTATCAATCCTTTGCTTTCCAGCCTGTTGATGTTGGACGTGACGGCACTCTTATTAATATAAAAGGCATCACTGATTTCCGTCGATGTACACAACCGCTGTTGTTGAATGAAGCGTAAAGTATAATATTGTTCGTTCGTCAGCACATCACAAATCTGATCTTTTATTAAAAGCTCCCCCATCTTATTGACATAGAACGAAACCTTCATATATCGATCAATCAATCCAGTAACTTTTTCATTAGCCATCGTTGCACCTCCCAAAAAGTAGTTCAGTCATTTAACTATATGTAGATTACTATTGTTCCATTTATTATGTCAATCCCATGACAGTTTATTATTTCCAGTTTAACTTATGGTAAATAAGGGAAAACCCAAAGTAAGCAAACAATCAACTATTCTAAAGGAGGAAATATAAATGACTCAATCGACTATTGAAAATCAATCAACTATCGAAACTCAACAGAATAGCAAACTTCTAAAAGGGATTCTAATCGGGGGGCTTGTTGGTGGTGCGTTGACCTTACTTGACTCAAACACAAGAAATAAAGTAAAGCGTTCAGCCGTCCTTTTAAAAGACAACTCCATGAATATGATTGAACAGGTCAAGGAAAATCCCGGCGAAATGAAGGAACAGATGGTATCAGGAGTCAAAGGGGCAACCGAGACGATTAAAGAGGCAATCAACGACGTGGAAACACTATATGAAACCGTCAATGAAGACGTGGTGGGTAAAGTATCAGAAGTAAAGGATATCTCCACTGATGCACTTGGTACAGCGAAGGAAGCAACAAGTGAATTAAAAGACATCAGTTCAAAGGTGGTCGTTGCCGGTAAACAACTGAAAGAGACACCATCACAATCATTGAAATCCGATCATGATAAAGGTGTAAAAGAGAGTGATGAAATCGTTAAAAAATCTGGATTATCCAATCAAAAATCCATTTCATCCAATTTCTAATATATAAAAAAGCTGAGGTGTTATGCCTCAGCTTTTTTTATGCCTTGTACAATTTGGATGTTGATTTCCGCTCAAGAAACTTGCTTTCCGCGGGCGGCCGTGGAACATCCTCGAAAAGCAAGTGCGGGGTCTCCCCTAGACATGCTTGTCCCGCAGTAGTCTCGTAAAACTCTATATAAATTTAGACAGGCCATACCTATGGAGTTGAAGGTGCTGCTTTGGGTAATTGGTTCGGGAACATCATTTGATGAAAGGTACATTTTCCGGAACCCTTTTGTTTTTTCATATAATATTCACTTGATAACCTTAGTTAGAGCTCTCCAATTTATTCGTTATCTCATGGTCTTTTTTCACTTCAGCTAACCAAACGGGATATTCCTCTTGTAATCTTTCAGAAAGAAGCGTTTCTTTAATTACATCTTTACTGTCTTCTAAATTAGCTTTTTTTGCTTCCTTCTTACCGGTTACTTTTATGATATGGTATCCATATTCGGATTTGACTGGATCACTGACTTTATTTATATCAAGATCGAAGGCAACATTTTCAAACTCTTCCACCATATCACCTTTTCCAAAATACCCCAGGTTTCCGCCCTTATCCGCCGTTTGTGTATCAGTGGAATATTCAGCTGCCAATTTAGCGAAATCACCGCCTTCTGCAATTTCTTTCGCAACTTTTTTAGCCGTTTTTTCGTCTTCGACTAAAATATGACTGGCTTCCACTTGTTCAGCTTGATCAAATGTTTCTTTATTATCTTCAAAATACGTACTGATTTCATCGTCCGTCACGGTAATTCTCGGTTCGACCAGTTTTTTCGTTTGCAGATAAACCACGATGTCCTTTTTTAAGGCTTCCATTGAAGAACCGCTTGCTTCCAATTGTTCTTTTAGCGACTTTTCATCACCATAGGACTCTACCATAACATCGATTTCTTTCTGGATTTCTTCATCCTTAATTTTAATTCCTGCTTTTTCCGCTTCCAATTCAACCAATTTATTCGTAATCAACAGGTCTAAAGTATCTGCTCCGTATCCCGCAAGAAGCGCGTCATACAGCTCATCCTTATTGATTTTCTCGCCATCGATACTCGCCATTGTCTTATCCGTTGATGAAATCATCGCAAATGCCATGATCCCGGCAATGATTAAAATGCTCCCTGCCCAAATATATGCCTTCGTGGTTCTTAATAGTTTCATGAATACTCTCCCTTAATTTTTCTATCATGATAGCTTGGAAATATTAACTAATCCTTAAGATTTTAGTTCCGCCTTCAATATGCACCAACTCAATCATTATACTAACATACTTATATACCTACAGATATTTTCAAGTATTTCATTGGTTGATCATTTAAAAAAACGAAGTTATACGGTTATATCCACCTTCGATCAACCATCCGTTATACCCTATGTATCAAAAATGCCCATGAAGTCATAGGCTTTTAAGATTACAATTCCAGAAAGGCTCATTTACCAGTAAAATCCGCAGCTGCTTTACACTCCTCCCCCTTATTCGACTCAAATTTATTAATCATAAACATTTCGTCTATCCGATACTCTAGAGTGATGATGTTTTTTCAAGGAGGTAACATGAATGGCCTTTCCTGCTAATACACAGTTTCAGCCGATATTATTGGGTAGTCAGCCCATTTTTGATGTGGTCGGGGATGAATCTCCAGTTTCGACCGATATAGTAGGGAATACACAGTTTCCTGCGGCTTATTTGGCGTACGATGGAAACGCAATTTATTTTCGGATCCGTGTGAATGGCGATCCTAGGAATTCACAGAAAACGGGATTTGCAAATTTCGCATGGGGGTTCCTGACTTAGCGCAATCGTCTTTTCAGGTCAGACCGTCTCGTTTAACTTCCTGCTTCTGCAGCAGACAGCGTCCATTCAGGGATCGATTACCAGCCTGGCAACGGGGGCACCGCTGCCCGACACAAGAATACGGGTTATTAACTCCTCAGGTGTAGTAGTCGTTACGACGCAAACGGACGATATTGGTCGCTACATCGTTCCTAATCTTGTACCCGGAACGTACCAAGTGGTTGCCTTGAATCCGAACTTCCAGGCACAGACCAAAACCATTTCTCTAAATCCGGACGACATTGCTGCTGTTAACTTTGCTTTATTAGCGAACCCTGCTGACTTAACCGGGACGGTAATTGATGAAGAAACAAGGCAGCCGATTGTGGGTGCATTAGTTGAAGTATTTGATGAATTCGGAGTATCCATCGCCTTTGGACTCACTGATCAAAACGGGGAATATCTCATTCAAGGCCTGCCTCAGGGGATCTTTACGGTTCGTGCGTCAGCACCTGGATACCTCTCTGAGACAGCATCTGCAGACCTTGGCGTTGGAGAAAACGTTCTTAATTTTGAGCTTAGACTCGTGCCAGAGTCATCAAGCGTGATTGCGGGGACGGTCACGGACAGCATTTCCGGAGGACCTATTACAGGCGTTAGAATTGACCTGAATAATATTCGCGGTGAGCTTATCGGATTTACATTTACAGACAGTAATGGACAATATTACTTCGAAGGACTGGAGCCAGACACCTATAACATTTCCGCAAGTGCAGAAGGCTACCTCGAAGCTCAGCTCACACTGACACTTGAAGCAGGCGAGTCCGATTTAAATGCAAACATCTCGCTGATCAGAGCTTCTGGACTGGGATCTATCCGAGGCCAGGTAAGGAATGCTAAAAACAACCTGCCAATTGCAAGTGCACGAGTTGAAATCTTGAATAGTCAAGGTGTCCTTGTAGCAGCAGTTTCCACGGATTCCTCGGGATTCTTTGAGGTTCAGGGCCTGTTACCTGGCAGATATACAGTTAGGGCCTCGGCTTCATTATATATTACCGGCATTACGGAAGCCGATGTAAACGCCGGGGAAACGACGAATGTAACACTCCTTCTCACAATGGCTCTAGCAAGCTTAAGCGGCACAGTAACAGACGAAAAGAATGGAAAGCCGATTCCTTGCGCTTTGATTTCTGCATTCAATCATGCTGTCAAATTGAAAGTATTCGGCAAAACCAATGAAAATGGGAAATATATCATCACGGCACTCGTCCCAGGAACGTACACCGTTCGCGTAAGTGCAAAGGGATACCTTACCGAGACAGTTACCGTCACCCTTGAACCAGGGGAAAGCCTTGTCCTTGATTTCCAGCTGAAACCGCTGAAGATCTCCAAAGGGGTCATCATAGGAAAAGTATATGATAAGTCAACGAAGAAGCCGATTAAGGGAGCTAAAGTCGAACTGCTCACATGTAATGGAAAGCTGATCACTTTCCAAAAAACAAACAAAAAAGGCATCTATCATTTTAAAGATCTGCCGCAAGGAAAGTATATCCTCATCGTTCGCTCAAAAGGCTATCAAAAAGAAAAGAAAAAGGTGAATCTCTGTAATGGCCATTCCATTCTAGAGGTAAACTTCTATCTCAATGCGACGGATTATTTCGGAACCATTAAAGGAAAAGTAAAAGACGCTGATAATAAAAGTAAGATTAGCAACGCGCTGATTGAAGTATTTAATGAATCCGGAGAAAAAATCGCATCAACATATACTGATAACAAAGGAAAATATAAAATCAAAAACTTGCCGGAGGGCCGATTCGCTGTTCATGCATCTGCACCCGAATACTATTCACAAACATCTGCCCTTGTATCAGGGGAAAAAATTATCCTTGATTTCCAGTTAGTACCGCTGAGCCATTCCAAAAGGGTTATTACAGGTAAAGTATATGATGAGACAACGAAGAAGCCGATTAAGGGAGCTAAGGTCGAGCTGCTCACGAGTGACGGAATGCGAATCAGTTCCAAACAAACAAACAAAAAAGGAATCTGCCATTTTAAAGATCTGCTGCAAGGAAAGTATAGCCTGATCGTTCGTTCAAAAGGCTATCAAAAAGCGAGGAAAAAGATAAAGCTGGGTAAAGGCCATTCCATCCTAAAGGTATTATTCCATCTCAATGTGGCAGATTGACTCGGAACCATTACAGGAAAGTAAAAGAAGCTGATGATAAAAGCAAGATAAGCGAGGCGCTTGAAGCATTAATGAAATGAAATGAAACAGCAAAGGAATATGGTGATTCAAAAAAATTACTGAAACATTAGGATCTATTCAAACAGGTGTGACGAACTTACAACGAAAAAGCATGGTGTACGGAGGGAATTCCTACACCATGCTTTTTTTGTGTGTTACTTACGATGCATCTTGAATTCAAGGAAGAGTTCATTGTAATGAGCCAAGTTTTTCTTCCCGAGGTTTTCGTACACTTCCAGTTTCTTTGTCAGTTCCGGCGATGGATAGAAACGTTCATCCTTCACCACTTCTTCTGGCATATATTTCAGTGCTTCTTTATTAGGTGTCGAGTAACTTACATATTCAGCATTCTGTGCCGCAACCTTCGGGTCCAGCATGAAGTTAATAAACTGGTGAGCCGCATCGACATTTTTGGTTGTTTTCGGGATGACCATATTATCAAACCATAAATTGGACCCCTCTTTTGGAACAACGTATTGGAGATCTTCATTTTCAGCCATGATTTCAGAAGCAACTCCCGACCAAACCAAACCAATCGCCGCTTCCTGGGCTTCCAATAACATGCGGCTTTCATCTCCGACAATCGCTTTAATATTCGGGGTGAGGGCATCAAGCTTGGATTTTGCCTCTTGAAGGTGTTCTTCATCTATATCATTCAATGAATAATTCAAAGAGTTCAGGCCCATGCCCATCACTTCTCTAGCTCCATCCGTCAAAAGGATTTCATTTTTTAAATCTGTATCCCATAAATCCGCCCAGGCGGTTATTTCCTTTCCACCGAGCATCTTGGAATTGTAAACAATTCCGACCGTTCCCCAGAAATACGGCACTGAATATTTATTCTCCGGATCGAATGGCAGATCGATGAATCGCTCATCGATATTTTTCAAATTCGGAAGCTTGGAATGATCTAAGGGAACAAGCAAGTCTTCTTGCCTCATCTTATCGATCATATACTCGGACGGAATGGCAATATCATAAGTCGTACCGCCCTGTTCGATCTTTGTCATCATGGCCTCATTCGAATCAAATGTCTCATAAATGACCTTTATGCCCGTCTCTTCTTCAAAACGTTCGATTAGGTCGGTATCGATGTAATCGCCCCAATTATAGATGGTAAGCGTATTGCTGCTCGTAAATCCCTGTGATGAATTCAATCTTGAAATCGCATATAGAAGCAAAGCCGATACGAGGGAGATGATCAAAAACATTTGGACAAGCCTTTTCATCGTTTCCCCCCCATTCCCGTTTGCCTTACACGTTGAGTTATAAAGTAATAAACGACCACTAACAGCAGTGTCACGACGAACAGCAGTGTCGACAGTGCATTGATATTCAATGAAATCCCACGGCGTGCCAGTGAATAGATTTCCACAGAAAGAGTGGAGAAGCCATTACCGGTCACAAAGAACGTAACAGCAAAATCATCAAGTGAATAAGTCAATGCCATAAAAAAACCAGCAAAGATACCAGGCAGGATGTATGGAAGGATGACCTTCGTTAATACATCCCACCGGCTTGCCCCTAAATCCCGGGCCGCATCAATTAAAGTAGGGCTCATTTCCTGAAGTTTCGGAAGGACCAGCAGCACAACGATCGGGATACTGAAGGCGATATGCGACAACAGTACCGAGTAGAATCCAAGCTTGATCCCGGCCATCGTGAATAAAATCAGGAAGGAAGCACCGATGATCACATCGGGACTGACAATCAATACATTATTGAATGACAATACCGTATTCTTAGCTTTGCTGCTCGCAAAGGAACGAATTCCAATTGCCCCTATCACCCCGATGATCGTTGCAATCAAGGCAGATAATAAAGCAATCACAAGTGTATTCAATACAATGATCAACAGCCTTGTATCTTGGAATAACTCCTTGTACCACTCCATCGTGAACCCTTTAAAGTCATACATCGTTCCACCGCTGTTAAAAGAGTAAAAGACTAAAAAGAAAATCGGTGCATAGAGTATGAGAAAAATCAAAACGAGAAACGCTTTTGATATTGGTGATAATTTATGGCCCAATTTACACACCCTGCTTTCGGTTACCCGTTACAAACATAATCAGGAACATTATAATAATCAAAAATACCGCAATTGTGGAACCCATTCCCCAATCCTGTGTTACAAGGAAGTGCTGCTCGATAGCCGTACCTAGCGTAATGACGCGATTACCGGCAATCAGTCTTGTAAGCATGAACAAGGAAAGTGCGGGGATGAAGACTACCTGGCATCCTGTCTTTACACCATCTATCGTCAATGGAAAAATGACTCGGCGAAATGTCATCCATCTGGACGCCCCCAAGTCATTGGCCGCATCCAGAAGGGTTGGATTCATTTTATCAAGCGCATTGAATATCGGTAAGATCATGAACGGGATGAAAATATAAACTGAAACGAATATGAAACTGAAATCGGTAAAGAGAATCTGTTGCTTTCCAATTCCTACTGCCTCCAGAAAACCATTCGCCACACCATACGTGCCAAAGATACCAATGAAGGCATAAGCCTTCAAAAGTAAATTGATCCAGGAAGGCACGATAATCAGCAAAAGCCACAACTGCTTATGCTTGGTTTTCGTTAACAAATATGCTGTCGGATAAGCGACTAAAAGGGATATCCCCGTAATCAGGAAAGCATACCAAAATGAGCTTAAAGTCATTTTTAAATATACTGGCGTAAAGAACTTTTGATAGTTAATCAAAGATAGATTGCCTTCAATATCAAAGAAGGAATAGTAAAGAATCAACAAAATGGGTGCAATCACGAATAAAGCAATCCATAAGACATAGGGTATGAAGTAAATATTCCGGGATATTTTATTCTTCATGACTTTCCCCATCATGATACGCTTCCAGACGCTTATCGAATTCCTCTTCAGTTTCACCCAATCGCATGACATGGATAGATTCCGGATCGAAATACAGACCTATTTCATCTCCAACTGCCACTTTTCTCGTAGATTGGACAAGCCATTCATTTCCATCATGGTCATAACAGCTGATTTCATAATGAACTCCGCGAAATAGCTGGGAATCCACACGAACTTGCAGTTTCCCGCGATTGACGGAAGTAATCTCTAAATCTTCCGGGCGGATGACAATATCGACCGTCTCATTACTGTTCAATCCTTGGTCGACACATTCGAACTGTCTGCCGACGAATTCCACGAGGTAATCTTCAATCATTTTTCCTTTTACAATATTGGACTCGCCGATGAAATCGGCAACGAATCGATTCAGAGGTTCATCATAAATATCCGTAGGGGTCCCGGTTTGCTGAATTTTCCCTTTGTTAAGGACAAAAATCTCATCTGACATCGCCAATGCTTCCTCTTGGTCATGAGTGACGAAGATAAACGTGATTCCAAGCCTCTGTTGCAGCTCCCGCAATTCATATTGCATTTCTGTACGCAATTTCAAATCGAGGGCAGATAGCGGTTCATCAAGAAGGATGACTTCCGGTTCATTAACGATCGCCCTGGCAATCGCAACCCGTTGCCGCTGACCGCCGGACATTTCCCTGATCTCCCGCTTTTCATACCCCTCCAAATTAACAAAGCTGAGGGCTTCCTTCACCTTTATTTCCACTTCCGAGTTTTTCATTTTTTTGATTCGAAGACCAAATGCTACATTTTCAAACACATTTAAATGCGGAAAAAGTGCATAATCTTGAAATACCGTATTCACTTGCCTTTTATTGGCCGGCACATCATTGATCTTTTTTCCTTCAAAGTAAATATCACCTTTGGAGGCTTCCGTAAATCCGGCAATTAAACGAAGGATCGTAGTCTTCCCGCATCCGGAAGGACCCAAGAGCGTATAGAACTTCCCTCTCTCGATTTCAAAACTAACATTATCGAGCACTACCGTATCATCATCGAATTGCTTCGTAACCTGATCGAAGCGTATTATATTCCCGTTTGCCATAGCTTCTTCCCTCTCTCCATTACCTTACTCATCAATCTTCAGCGATTGCATTTGTTTTGCATTCTATAAGTATGATTCCGTCACCACGAGTAATAACTCGGAAGGTCCTTCAAAATCATTGATGATTTGATGTTCATCTGAAGCATGGAAATAAATCGATTCCCCTGCCTTGACGAAATACATATGTTTACCAAGCTTTACAATGACTCTTCCGCTTAATACATAGCCGAATGTTTCCGACAAGGATGGTTCAAATTGTTTGAACTCCCCCTTTTCCTGGAGAGTCAGTCGAATAGGTTCCATTTCCTTCTCATTCGATTCAGGCACGAGCCACTGGATTTGATAACCGCGTTCTTCATCGATGAAAAACGTTTGTGCCTCTTCTTCATACACTACTTTTTGGACCTGATCCTCTTCATCGAAGAACTGCTTCGGTGTACAGCCAAGCACTTCTAAAATATTGAAAAGAGTTTCAATTGAAGGGGAACTAAGGTCCCTTTCCAACTGTGAAATATATCCTTTGCTTAAATCCGTTCTTTCCCCCAATTCTTCCTGGGTCAATCCTTTTTTCAAGCGAAGGTTCTTTATTTTTTTTCCAATTTGCATCACAATTACCCTCAATCGGTTTACTTATAGTAAACACACAGTAGATAAAGTTTTATATAAGTAAACTTTCAGTTTAATTTTACGAATATCATTATACATGAAATGCCTGAAACTTCAAACGGAATTTCCAGTCATGATAAAAAAGGACCGCCACCTGGCAGTCCTTTCTGATTTACTATTGGAAATGAAGCAGGTATGGAGAATAGGTAACCTCTCGTGATTCTTCCACGTATTCTAATGTGACGTGTCAAACCTTTTTGATGATCTTATTTCCGTATATTGTACTAAAAAAGAACCGTAAATATGTTTGGTGACCTCTTCTAATCACGTTTTCAAAAAGACTCTAGGATATCATTATCATACCTGGAGTTACAATCATGGCGACTACAAAATCGATTCTATGGCATCAATTGATCTAAAGTAATCATTTCAAGTCGATTTCGCGGAAATAGAATCATGTTTAGAACGTATTTTTATCACCTTAATTTTAAAACTAGGCATAAGGGTTCTATCTAAAAGGTAAAACAAAGTTGATTGGAGCGTAAGGTACGAGACTCCTGCGGGAAAAGCGCGTCCAGGGGAGACCCCTCAGGCGCAAGCGTGCCGAGGAGGCTCCCGGACCGCCCGCAGAAAACGAGTGCCTGGAGTGGAAATCAACGTTCGAATTTTACAAACACTCAATTTTCCCCGAATTTGTCTACAGTCTGAGACCGCCACCCTTTTATAACTTCAGACATATTTCTTGTGCTTTCTTTTCCCCATCAGCAATACAGTCAGGGATTCCGACACCATTGTATGAACAGCCCGCAAGTAAAACATTCGGATAATTCTCGGAGATTTTCGCCTCCAGGGATTGAACGATTTGAGGATGTTTTATATGGTAGTTTGGCATATTTTCATGCCATTTCGTCACTTCACTCGTAATTGGATCCCCAGAAATACTTAGGCTGTTTTCAATGTCGCGTAAGGCCACGGAGATTAATTCCTGGTTTGTAAGTGACCGTAATCGTTCATAGTCCGGACTTGAACTTTTATAAAAAAGCCTTACCAAAAGCTGACTGTTTTCAGAAGTATGCTCCCATTTCCGGCTAGTCCAGGTACATGCATTGCAAATCAAATCACTATTATCACCTGCAATGAAACCTGTCCCGTCTTTAGGAAGCATGCTGTCCGGGATATCGAATCCAAGATAAACGCTAATCATCGAACTATTGATCAAGCCGTCGAAGTCCTCATCCAACTCCCGATCCGCCAATAATTTCTGGGCGGCAGTATGCGGTGTACTCA
Organism: Peribacillus sp. NPDC058075; assembly: GCF_042885195.1. NCBI lineage: Bacteria > Bacillati > Bacillota > Bacilli > Caryophanales > Bacillaceae > Peribacillus > Peribacillus sp. NPDC058075. The sequence goes on from NZ_JBHVSL010000007.1 coordinate 40,305, forward strand.
ACACGATAAAGTCCGTTTCGAGCGTTTCACCGTTTGCCAATGAAATGATATACCCCTCAGCATTTCTTCCAATTCCAGCTACACGGACCCCTTTTAAAATCTCGACCATATCGAGGCTTTCCTCAATTCGTTCAACTAATGTTGATAAGCCATTTTTAAACGAAAGAAACTTCTTATTTCCCTTGCTTTGGTATTTCTGCTTATTTTCCGATAGACCTCGTATTATACTGCCATATTGATTTTTATAATCCAGCATCTCTGGCAGTGTTTTGGCAATGGTCAATTCATTTAATTTTCCTGAGTAAACACCCGAAAGGACAGGCGATATCTGCTTTTGCACCAATTCCTTGCCTAAGAAGCTTTCAAGAAATAAACCGATAGAGTCATTTTTGGTAAAGGTCTCATTTTTTGTATAGAAATCCTTTAAGGCGTCGACCTTTCCTTGGGCAGAAACCAAATCACTTTTCGCCAGCGACTCCAGGCTCATTGGTATTCCGAATAGGGCATCTTCGGGGATTCCCTTCAGCATGCCATCTGTATGGATAAATGATTTTCCCGTTGCATTATAGACTACTTGATCCTCCAGGTTCAATTCTTCAAGAAATGGTTTTATATTCTGTTTCCTGGCGACAATCGAATCGGCTCCCGCTTCAATTTTAAAAGGACCATCGTGCACAGTCTTTATTTTACCGCCTAGCTCCTCATTTCCTTCTATTAATATCAATCGTACCGAGAGACTCCTCGCTTTAACTGTTTTTTGTAAATAATACATGGTTGATAAACCGGTAATGCCCCCACCTACGACTACGACTGTTTTCATTAGGACTACACCTCGATTAACGAATTTTGCATTAAGTAAAGTGTACCATAAGGCAGCGGCATTATTAAAAGCGGCCCCTTCTAATTCATTAGTTTCATAGTGAAACCTGTAACAAATTAGACAAAAAAGACCTCTCCTCTTTGGAAAAGTCTACATGCCAATTTGTCGTTTCTTATTCCATATCATTGTTCATCGTATTAATCTATACTCCATCATCTCCATCAACCCGCTTCTGCCTTCCTTCTGAATCCCTGTATCCTGAAACCCTGATTTCGAATAAAGCATTTTTGCATTCATGTTCATGACACCCACTGCCAGAATGATCGAATCCTTGTTTGGAAAATTCCCTTTTGCGAATTCCGGAAGAATTTGCAAGGCTTTCTTCGCAATCCCTTTGCCCAGATGTTTTTGATCAACAAGAAATCCACTAAGTACTTTCACTTTTTTATCGCTGGTGAAAGGCGCGATGTTTTCGCCAATGTGTAAAACGATAAAGCCAACAGGGATACCATTTGCCAATATTACGATAGGGTGCTTGTCGCAATCTTCCCGGCAATCTTTCAGTGACTCTTCCGGTAAAGCTGAAAAAGGGGTTTGTGTACCCGGTGAATAAAACTGGGAAAGCTGGTGAAGATGTTCCGGTAAATAAGGCGTTAAGGTGATGGTCTCGATTTCCTTTTCCATTAACTGCAGCCTCTTTCATCAATTATTGGATACACATACCGGAAGGAGCACTGCCAAAAATATCGGCAGTGCTCCTTCTGTTAATCAGTGTGTATTTTCATTGATTGTCAGTGCTTCCCGTAAATTGATTTGCTGGCGGAGTATGTTGGCAACATCACGGGAGATTTGTCGTTTTTCAAACAGATCCTGCACTTCGTCCCGTTCTGCCTGGATCGCTTTATAGAACAGCTCTCTTTCATATTCGACCATTTTACTCGGGGTACTGCCTCGATTTTCACGTTTGCATTTTAAAATCAACACTTTATACTCGTCTATGATCATCGAGGATGTCTTATGATTATCGGATGTAATTCCGGCTTGTATCTCTTGGATGGCAGCTTTATACATCCTGATTTTAAGATCCCTGACCTTTTCCAATCTCTTAAGATTGATTTTTCTTATTTCACTTTTATTAGGGAAAAATAATTTTAAAACCCTTAGCATACTTCTTCTGAAAAGCGTTACTGACCTGAAAAAACGGAACTTCAGTCGATTTGTTACGGCGCCTTCCATACGCTGGATGTATTCCTTGCATATATACGCCGTTTCCCGGTCCACTTTTTCATCCTTAATAAGTTTATCCAGGAATTTTTGCTCTGCTTCAAGGGCCTTGAAGCGAAGATCCTTCTCTTCTTCCCTTAATGCAGCCGGTTCTTTCTCCTGTTCGACATAGGACAGTTCATTGATCTTGGTACAGTATCTGGAAATGATCGATAAAGCCGCTTCCCGGTTTTCATCTGTCATTTGGGACTCAATCACCCGAATAGCGGCTTGATGTGAGTGAATGGTAGCAGCTTTCGTTTTGTCAGCCTGCTTGTCCACCACTTCCTCTTCTTCTGACCTTGCCACGATTGGCAGAAATACACTCGCAACAATCAGTGTCAGCAATATGACACCCGCTGCAATGAAAATGATTAACGAACGCTCAGGAAATGGACTTCCATCTGCCAACACATATGGAATCGAGAACGAACCCGCTAGCGTTACAGCTCCGCGAACACCGGAAATGGTAATGATTCCAGCAGCTTTGAAGTCTGGTTTTTGAGCTCCCGCTTTTTTTGTCATCCAGCCAATCGACCAGGCAGCCGTAAGCCAAATGAATCGTAAAGCGAAGAGGAAAAGTGTAATGATCACGATATAAAGGATCACTTGTCCATTATTGAAGGCTGGATCTTGAAAAATAGTTTTCGCAACGCTTGGGATTTGCAAGCCAAGCAAAACGAATACAAGACCATTCAATACATATAAAATGACGGACCATGTACTCTTTGAAACGACTTGAAGTTCTACAGTTGGTGATATTTCCCGATCTCGATCAATGGCATGGACAATTCCCCCAGCCACGACTGCCAAAATCCCTGAAAGGTGGAAATGTTCCACAGCGAGGAAAATAATAAAAGGGGTTAGGATTTGGATCAGCATATGCATCGTGACATCTTCCATCCCTAAACGGCGAAGAAATACACGAAGCCTGATAATGATGAAAGCCAGTATCGCTCCACCTACAAACCCACCAATTGCAATCCATATGAAACTGAAGGTTGCGTCGACTAAGGAGAAAACACCAGTAACTGTAGCTGCAACAGCAAACTTAAAGGCAACTAAACCTGAGGCATCATTCATTAGCCCTTCGCCTTCGAGAAGGTGCATGATGCTCTTCGGTAACTTGACCCGACTCGCCAAAGCGCTTACTGCCACTACATCCGTAGGTGACAAAATGGCCGCTAAAGCGAACGCTGCCGGCAATGGTATCGAAGGGATCATCCAATTAATTAAATACCCGCCTGCCCAAACCGTTATGAATACCAGGCCTAGTGCAAGCATCAGAATGGGTGCTCTCAACTTCCAAAGTGCTGTTCGTGGTACATTTTTGCCATCATTGAATAATAGGGGTGCAATGAATAATAGCAAAAATAATTCCGTCTCCATCTCAACATGCATACCCAGGGGTAAAAGTGCCAATATGACACCCAGTGCTATTTGTATTAATGGTACAGGTATAAAGGGTATAAAATGGTTAATTACATTAGACACTCCAATCAATATAAGAAGCGCTAATATAACAAGAAAAAACTCCATACAAACATCAAACTTCCTCTCTTATCTATAATCATAACTATAAGCGTAACATATTTATACCCAGTCATTCATGCATTAACTATTCTAACCTTGAATCCTCCTGAATAATGATAACTTTTTTAAAAGCGAAGGAGCTTACGTTGTGCCCGATGAACATCACAGATCTACTCCATCAATAAACCTTGGGTAACCGCATAGAAAAAAGCTGATTGGCTAACCCATAATCAGCTTTACCACAAGATGAATGACAATGAACCCACATAACAAGTTATTTGGTCCCCGGGACAAAGAGACGAAGATGTTTATGCAGTACATTTGCCTGGAAAGGAAGAAGAATGCCTTCATCTCCATCGATATTGACTGCAAGTTCCTCTGATGTAGTTAAATGGAGCTTGGAAGTTTTAATATATTCAACTTCGTCATTCCCCATGATCTCCCCCCTAATCAAACTGGGAATGATCTTGACGATGAGAGGAAGAGATAAATCCTTAATGATAAATGTGTGCAGCTTTCCATCATTCACTTCCGCCTCTGGTGCTAGTTGTTCGAAGCCGCCGACAGAGTTAGTCATTGTTGCAATGAGTAAATGAGCCTCGCCCACCCACTTTCCCTGATCATGTTCAACCGTTAAAGGAAACGGAGTCTTTTTAATGATCGCTTTTGCTCCTTCAATGAAATATGCAAAAGACCCAAGACGGGTTTTTTGTTCAACGGTAACATTATAGGTCGCCTCGGCGATTGCCCCTACTGCCAACACATTCATGAAGTAACGGTCATTGATCTTCCCTATGTCCGATTCCTTAATATGCATATCCTTCAATATCTCGATGGCAGCATTGGGATTGAGTGGTATTCCCAAAGATCTTGCGAAATCATTGATGGTTCCTAGAGGAATGATTCCGAAAGTAGGCCGATGCTGCTGCTCGCCCAAACCATTCACTATCTCGTTCACCGTTCCATCCCCACCCATGGAAATGACAGCATCGAACCTTTCTGCGCAGGCCTCCTTAGCAAAACCCGTAGCATCCCCTTCTCCTTCCGTTTTACGAACGCATACCTCATCAAAAATTTCACCAAGAGTCTTTTCCGCTTTCGGTAAAATCTTCCCTGCCTTTTCCTTGCCTGAAGATGGATTGACGATAATCATTGCTTTAGACATATGCTCCCCCCCATTATTGTACTTCTACTAGCAAGTTACCTCTTTACTGATGTATTAAAACCACACAGACAGGAACTTATACATAATCGCTGCCACTTGAATTTTGCTGACATTTTAGAACAAGCTCTTACATCGACTGTGAAACAGGCTTTCATCGATCACTGATCTTCCTGTTTCTCATCTGTTACATTATTGCCTATCACAACCAACTGAAAATTGTCTGTCCGTTTCGCTCCCTCTTTGTTTTTTCGTTTTATAAAAAGCGTTATTTCTTCCATTTCCTACTTGCCGTGAAGAAAAATTCAAAAATAAACAGATGATGATTCCCTTACCTATAAGGTTTTTAGACAACCAGTGAAAAAAAATTGAAATTTTCTGTAAAATACCTATACATTTTCCAAATTCGGGTATATACTGTATTATAACAACAAACAAACAACAAAAACTGTACTATAAAGAGAGGGAGCGAGACATGCAAGCAAATCAATCAGATTTACTCATAATCGATTCATTTAAACATTGCCCGGAATGTGGTGAAACACATGCGGACCACTCAGATTCCTATCTGATGGAATGCGATCGCTGCCTTTCCAAACGTGAAGAATAAAGCGATTGGAAAATATATCTAACATTAAAAGGAGGAATCATTATGCAAATGAAAAAATCCATTGAGTTTTTTAACAATATCCCTGCAAAACATTGTCCCGAGTGCGGTGAACATATTACTGAGCATGCTGAATCCTACTTAATGGAATGTGACCGCTGCCTTTCCAGACGCGAAGACTGATTAAACCAAATCAAAAAGGAGGAACCATCATGCAAACTATAAATCCACTGGAATTCTTCAGGACACTGCCGCCTAAACAATGTACGGAATGTGGAACCCATATTACTGAACAAGCTGAATCTTACCTAGTGGAATGTGATCACTGCCTTTCCAAACACGAAGACTGATTAAACCAAATCATAAGGAGGAGTCATCATGCAAACAAAAAACCCTTTGGAATTCTTCAGGACACTGCCTCCTAAACAATGTACGGAATGCGGAACCCATATCATTGAACAAGCTGAATCCTACCTCTTGGAATGTGATCACTGCCTTTCCAAACACGAAGACTGATTAAACCATATCAAAAAGGAGGAGTCATCATGCAAACTATAAATCCACTGGAATTCTTCAGGACACTGCCGCCTAAACAATGTACGGAATGCGGAACCCATATCATTGAACAAGCTGAATCCTACCTCTTGGAATGTGACCGCTGCCTTTCCAAAAAAGATGAATATTAATAAATGATGCTGACATCAAGAAGCTATATAGGCGATTTTGATGTCAGCATTAACCTTGTTATCTGCCTCCCTTTCCTTGCATTCAAAAAAGGATGTCCCCTGGACACCCTTCAGTCTTACTCATTTTTTATCTTCCAATATATTTGTCTACAAATTTCCCTCTGATCTTCCTGCTGCTGTATTGTAAGAAGTCCAATGCAAAAATCATGAATTCAAGGCCCAGACGCTTATCTGAACGCATAAAATCAGAACCTAGCAGTTTCTCCAATTTTTCAAGCCTATGATATAGCGTTTGCCGGACAATGAATAGTTGTTTCGACGTTTCCTGTTTAGAACCGTTACAAGCTAGGTAGGTCTTTAAGGTAGGCATTAACTCACCATTGTTTTGCTTATCATATTCAATGACAGGACCTAAATATTCGTACACCGTTTCCTCTAGATTACCATGCTTATTTAAGAGCGAAATCATGCGATGCATATGTAAGTCCTGATAAAAGATGCTCCTGCTATCCTCTGGCAACGTATCCTGAAGCAGCAAAGTTTCACGGGCCGTTTCATAACTTTTATAAATCTCACTTAACCTTTGAACATGCTTTCCAAAACCAATGGAAAGCAGACCCATACGATTACGCCCGCTTACATCCATTTTTATGATTCGATCCACCGCGCTTGTAACCCTTGATTTCCAATCTTCAGATGGACGATTATCACCCAAAATAAAAACAAGATGCTGATGCACTTCCATGGAAAATATCTGAAAGCCGTACTGTTCAAAAATCGTTCTAAACATTATCTTAAAATAGGTTCCATCTAACTTTGTGGAACCTTTATCATACTTTGGGTTTTGTTTGCATATGCAAACGATTCCGCCATCCAACTGCATTTTCGGATCAATATAGGATAGCCTCTCCCGGATTGCTTCATCACTATATTCTCCTTCAATCCAATTTGTAAGCCATTTACTTTCTTCCGACATCTTCTTTTCTTCTATATATATTTCCCTTAATAGATGCTGCGCCAATGCTGTAGCCGTTCGATCCAAGATCAGTGAATCAAAATCTGTCAACTCCCTGCCGTTGCTGCAAATGAGCAGTTCTGCATAATTTTCACCTAGCACTTGAATCGGCTGTCCAAGAACGGTTTTATCCATTTTCCGCTTCTCTTCGTATATGTCCGCCACCATTTGATAGGCCGTTTTTTTCTTTATTTTTGGAATGCTGGCTATATCATTTTCATTAAAGATAAGAATAACCTGTACATTTAAATAGCTGTGGAGAAATTTTAGAATTGGTTCATAATGGTCAATTTCGAGGAGATTTTTATTTAACTGCTGGGAGTAGTTTTCTAAGTTGGAGATCATCTGATATTGTTTATTGATGATAAGGGAATGTATATCCTGCGTGATTTCTACGAAAGGGACTTCTTCATGAAATAGGATGATAGGGAATTGCCGTTCATTTGCGAGATCAATGGCACATTGCGGCACTGCCATGGTGTTGGCGCCAATCTCTATACAGAGTCCAGCTGCATTGCATTCCATTAACTGTCTTAAGTAGGATAGAAATGTGTCATCGCAGTCTTTCCACCCTAAACCGGTAGTCAGTATCAGTTCGTTTCCATTTAACAAATGGCTGATTTGGGTGACTTCCATGCAGTGGACCCACTTCACTTGACGCTTTATCCCACTGCTACCTGCAATTATATCCGTCAGATTAAAATGCTTGCGTGTTAGAATTTCCTCGATTGTTATCGATGTATTCATCCAGCCACATCCTTTTATAAAACTGCTTTAAAATCTATTATAAACGGACAACCCTTAAATCTCCAGACACTTGTCAGAAAATCTAACGTCAAAATTCTACAAAAAACTCGAACAAAAAGGACCCATTCGTGAGGAATAGGCCCGGTCCATAACTATTTCAATTCAATTTTTTTTTGAAAAGCAATGTAGAAAAGTATTTCCTTCCTTCCGGGGTTTTGATGTTCAATTGCTTCCATTCCTGCTTCGTTCCTTCAATCAGTTCAAAATCGAGAAAGGCTCCACTTAAACTTTCGGAAACCCGGGTGATTCGATATCCTCTTTCAAGTAAAAAATCGATTTGTTCCCTTTCTAAGCGATACTCTTGATATTCGGACATTTCCATTCCCCCTTTTTCAAACGTTTTCCTTGCCGGTCGAAGCCGTAAAAACCATCTCTTCCTCAAGTTCTGGACCTTTCCCAATTATCCAATCCCTGCCAACGGAAATGCCTAAATATTTCTCATCGCTCGGATCAATGATTTCAGCTTGTTCATATCGCTTGAACCACCAATACTTAGCTAATATAAAATAACTGGCACCGCCGAGAAGAAAGCCAATAATAAACGAATAATTTGAAAAAATCGTTGCACCGATTCCTCCAATCACCCATGAAATGATTCCTGCCCAATTCACTCCATTCAAGTATTTATACTGCCCTTCACTTTCATAGAGTTCTTGTACATTCACTCTCCGTTTTCGAAGGAAATAGTAATCCGCTACCAGGATGCCGACAATGGATGCCAGGATTCCGCCTATTATTAATAAAACTTCTATGATGATGCCGAACAGGCTCCATGGCTGAACTACTATCCCAATCACCCCCGCTACAACGACTCCCGCCCAAAATGGCATTTTAGGACCCATGACATTGGAGAAAATGGTAGCTGCGGGAATGACATTGGCCGTAGTATTCGTCGACCATTGAGCAAAAACGATCATGATCAAAAGGACGCCGAGGGCGATTCCACTTGCTGATCCCTGTATGGCAACTACAGGATCATAATTGGAAACGGCCATATAAGAAACCGCTCCGATAATCACCATGAACGTCTGAGTGATGGGATAGGTGATAATATTCCCAATTATTTGCCCCTTATTGCGCTTGAACCAATTTTTTTCATTTTTTGGTGCCTTTATATATCGGGAAAGCGTGGGCATATCTGCAGTCAGCGTGCCCCAAAATCCCATATTTGCCATAATGACGACCATGAATGCCGTTGCAGCTGCCCCGCCAGTGACCGGACTTTCAATCCAGGACCAAACATCTCTTCCTTGGGCTACAGCCTGATCGGATAGGGTGAAATACATCCAGCCGGAAATTAAAATGATGACGGGCGCCGCCAAGTCGGCGAATCGTTCTATCGACTTTATTCCCATTGCCGTGTTGACTAATTGTAAAACGGCAAAGATGAGGAAGCAGATAAACCAATTATCAAACTCAAAAAGAGTTGTGAAGATAGCGTTCATTGCAGTGGCTCCAAAGTAAGTATTTAGCCCGAACCAGCATGACGCTACAAAACCGCGTACAACTGAAGGGATGTGGGTGCCAATCGTACCGAACGGCGCTCTCATATAAACTGGGAATGATATTCCATGTTCAACACCAATATCCCCTGTCATTGTCATCAAAAAGCCGAGAACCACACAGGCAATGACCGTTGCAAGAACGACCCAGCCTAAGGATAAACTTTGGACACCGTTCCCACCGATTGCGAAGGCAGCCAATACTACAGCCATGCCCACCCAAATGAAACCAAATCCGGCTGCACTTATGTTTTTCTCACTATGAGGTATAGGCAGCAAATCGGGAGACTTTAAATAATCTTTCTTCTCACTCATAGAAAATCCCCCTAATTTAATTTGCAAGATTCCTTACCGAATTTAGACTGGAAGCTTTTTCCCTGTATCCGGCTTCAGTGCCGCATTATATTTTGCCCGTTTCAGGAATTGCCCTTTTCCAGCTTCGCCCACAAATTGTTTGTCTTTAATGACGAATTGACCTCTCGATAAAACGGACACCGGTTCACCTGTAATTTCCATACCTTCAAACGCATTATAATCTACAGCCATGTGATGGGTTTCTGCAGAAATGGCCCTTTCAACTTTCGGGTCAAAAATGACAATATCAGCATCCGAACCTACTGCTATCGTCCCTTTCTTCGGGAATAATCCAAATAGCTTGGCGGCACGCGTAGATGTCATGTCGACGAATTGATTCAAGGTAATACGCTCTTTCATGACCCCTTCAGAAAAGAGGATACTCATGCGATCCTCAATCGTCGGCCCGCCGTTCGGTATTTTCGTGAAATCTTCACGTCCAAGTTCCTTCTGTCCCTTAAAATCAAAAGAGCATTGATCGGAGCCGATCGTTTGCAGCTGGCCCATTTTCAAAGCATTCCATAGCACTTCTTGGTTTTTCTTCTCCCTTAACGGCGGGGACCATACATATTTAGATCCCTCGAAATGGGGCTTTTCAAGATAAGACTGGTCAAGAACCAGATATTGCGGACAAGTCTCCCCCCAAATATCCACCCCTTTATTTCTTGCCTCAGTGATCTTTTCAACCGCATCTTCACAGGTGACATGAACGACATAGAGCTGGCCATTTGCCATTTCCGTCAGTTTGGCGGCCCGTCCAGTCGCTTCCCCTTCAAGCTCCGGAGGCCTTGTTAATGCATGGTAAATTGGATCCGTGTTCCCTTCAGCCAGCGCCTGCTTCGTAAGATAATCGATGACATCGCCATTTTCAGCATGAACCATGACAAGTGCGCCAAGTTCCTTTGCTTGCAACAGAGTGCGGTATAGCGTGGCATCATCAGCTTGAAAAACATTCTTGTAAGCCATGAACACCTTAAAGGAAGAAATCCCTTCATTATCGATGATACTTGGCAACTCAGCCAATACATCATCATTAATCTCACTGATCATTAAATGGAAACCATAATCTATGGCCGCCTTTTCATTGGCCTTTTCATGCCATGTTTCAATCGCTTTCTTTAATGGCACCCCTTTTTCGGTCAGACAAAAGTCGATGATCGTTGTCGTGCCTCCATATGCAGCAGCAATCGTACCCGTTTCATAATCATCCTTCGTCGTTGTCCCTCCAAACGGCATGTCGAGATGGGTATGCGGATCAATGCCACCCGGAAAAATATAAGCGCCTTTTGCATCAATGATTTCAGCCCCGTCAGCCGGCAGGTCCTTGCCAATCATTGCAATCTTCTCATTTTCAATCAATATATCCGCTTGATACGTATCTGCAGCCGTTGCAATCGTTCCATTTTTAATGATTTTCTTCATATTAGACCCCTCCATCATTTTACGAAATCAACTCTTTCACTGCTTATGCCCCCAAGGAACGATTGGCGTTCATTCCACGTCATTGGCGGTAATTCATTTGTCAGTTCGATCATATCGATTGCCCCATCGGCCGGACAGACGATCGAGCACAGATTACAGCCTACGCAATCTTCTTCGCGCACTCTCAAAAAGGAGCTGCCTGACGTGTCCTTTAACATATCTATACATTGATGGGAAGTATCTTCACACGCAATATGGCATTTATTGCAGTTAATGCACACATCATTATTAATGCGCGCAACGACCTTATAATTAAGATCCAAATTCCCCCAGTCGGAATAGCGCGGTACGGATTTACCGACAATTTCCATGACGGAGGATATCCCTTTTTCATCAAGGTAATTGGAAAGTCCATCAATCAAGTCTTCTACTATTCTAAAACCGTGATGCATGGCAGCCGTACAAATTTGCACTCCAGTCGAACCCATCAATAAAAATTCCACCGTATCCTGCCAATTTGAAATGCCGCCTATTCCGGAAATGGGAACATTGATCTTATTATTCCTTGCACACTCTGCCACCATATTCAAAGCGATCGGCTTCACAGCTGGACCACAATACCCTCCGTGAGCCCCCTTGCCGCCTACATGCGGAATCGTATTCCATGAATGGATGTCCACTCCTGCCAAGCTGTTGATCGTATTGATCATGCTTATTGCATCCGCACCGCCGCGCACTGCCGCTTCAGCCGTAACCGTAATGTCGGTTATATTCGGTGTAAGCTTGACGATGACGGGCTTGGATGCAGCTTCCTTCGCCCAGTATGTTTGCTTTTCCACAAGTTCGGGAACCTGCCCAGAAGCAGCTCCCATCCCACGCTCTGCCATACCGTGCGGGCAGCCAAAGTTCAATTCGTAACCATCGACCCCTACATCTTCTATACGCTTGATGATTTCATGCCACTTTTCCTGTTGCGGCTCCACCATCACCGATGCAATGATTGCATGATCCGGGAATCTCTTCTTCGTTTCATATATTTCTTTCAGATTCACTTCAAGAGGACGATCCGTAATCAATTCTATATTGTTGAACCCGGCAACTCTCTGTCCATTAAAGCTGACCGCTGCAAAACGTGATGAAACATTCAGGATGGGATCACCCAATGTTTTCCATACAGCTCCACCCCAGCCAGCTTCAAATGCGCGCTGGACTTGATAACCCGAATTAGTAGGTGGTGCTGAAGCAAGCCAAAAAGGATTGGGAGATTTAATACCTGCAAGATCAATTGATAAATCAGCCATGATAAGCCTCCTATTTTTCATAGTTATTAAGCAATATCCTCCGCTTCGCCATTCAAAATCGAGTCAATTTCATAGGCTGTCTTTTTCCCTTGCTGGGCAGCTGAAACAACCATTGCCTCACCTTGGCCTTTTCCGAAGATCACGTCACCGCACGCAAAGATCTTATCATGCGATGTCTTATAGGAATCACCCTCCAATGTAACGACACCATCTTCATGTTTAATGCCGAACTGTTCAATCAAGCCTATATACCTGGATTGGCCTATAGCACGAATGACCCCATCGACCGGAATGACGAACTCCGATCCGGAAATTTGGACTGGACGGCGCCGCCCATCTTCCCCTGCCTCGCTAAGCACCATCTTCACGCACTCGATGCCTGTAACCTGACCGCTTTCATCCGAGAGGATCCTGGAGGGGGCAGTCAGCCAGTGAAATCCGACACCTTCTTGTTTGGCAAACTCATATTCAAAATCATAGGCTGTCATTTCCTTTTGGGTACGACGATAAATAATGCTCACCTGTTCGGCGCCCAGACGTACAGAACAGGTCGCGGCATCGATCGCCGTGTTTCCAGCTCCTATTACCGCCATCTTCTTCCCAATGAATTTATCCGTGATAGCCCCTGTCTTCGTTGCTTTCACGAAATCGATTGCATCATAAACTTCAGCCAATTCCTCCCCGTCAATTCCAAGCTTAGGAACATCGGACATGCCGATCGCTAAAATGACCGCATCATAGTCGGCAGTCAGCTGATTTGCGGAAACATCCACTCCGACCCGTGTATTCGTTTTAATATCAACATCCAAACTCTTTACTTGTTCAACTTCCCAATAAGAAATGCTCTGAGGCAAACGGAACGATACAATCCCGTAAGTATTTAATCCGCCTGGATTCTTTTCAGCTTCGAAAATGGTTACACTGTAGCCAAGCAAGGCTAACTCCCTTGCTGCAGACAAACCCGCCGGACCGCTTCCTACAATGGCAACTTTTTTGCCATTCTTCTTCCCGGCCTTGAATAGGGCTTGTTTATTTTGGATGGCCCAATCTGTGGAATAACGCTGGAGATTGCCAATCATGATTGGCTTTGTAGAATGGTTCAGGACACATGCTCCCTCACATAACTCTTCAGTCGGACATACCCGCGCACAGCTGGCACCGACAGGATTGGCCGTCATGATCGTCTTGGCCGACCCTTTAAAATTACCTGAAGCTATCTTCTTAATAAAACCTGGAATATCTATTCCGGTCGGACAGGCTTGGATACATGGGGCATCATAGCAGTATAAACATCGATTCGATTCTTCCAAAGCTTCCCTTGGAGATAAACCCCTCTCCGCTTCCTGAAAGTTAATCTCTAGACCACCTCTTAACGGGCTCGTCATACTCATCCACTATTTCTCCTTCCAAACATTTATTTTTGAAAAATAAAAAGGGAGGAATTGCATCATTTCTCTCTATTGTCCTCATATTTAAACGATTGAAAGCATTGCCAACATGTTTTCCGTCCATTTATTCAACTAACAGTCATGGCGATTTCACAGCCAGAATTCTCTCGTTTTGTTTATTTCTCTCACTGGTCACGCCTCGATCCCTGCTTCTTCTAACACGAAAAGCCCCCCCTACTAATCTTAAAAACTCAAAACCAGATTATAAATCAGAGAATTGAGTATTCTTTATTTTATAATGTTGAAAAGCAAGTTTCATTATACAAAGTGTAAAGCATTTCCAGATGCTAGATATGCAATATGTAATATTCATGTTATATTTCCTAACAATAAGTGATAAACATCGTCATTTTTCTACATTCAAACTTACTTTTCATCATACTTACTGATATTATTTGGATGATTTGTTTCAAAACCTACTTATCAACACTTTGTCCACATAAAAAAAAAGCCCAGAAACTCAATTCAAGGTTTCTTGGGTCTTTTTGCCTTTATCCACAACTTATTCACATATTATAGGACAGTAATCTCTTTGTTTTTGCGGAACAGAAGCATTTAAACAAAAGTTATCCACATTCAGAAATCAACTTTTCCACTTATCAACAAACAGTTAACAACTTATCAACAGGCAGGCTCATTCCGGATGAATAACGTATCGTTTATATTTCTCATAATCCGTTTTCTTGCACTCAAGCTTAATTCGATATCCGTTTGCCTCATATTCAGTTTCCGTTATGTGATCATTTTCATTGAAATAGGAAACCAGCTGCCCTTGATCATACGGAATCAGCATTTCACAGTGAGTATAGTCAACAAAAATATGCTTGCTAATTTGTTCGATCAATTCCTCGATGCCGACTTTGTTTTTTGCAGACATATATACAGAGTCACGATTCACCTTAGGGATTTCCAAATCAGTAAGGTCCGCTTTGTTATAGGCAAAAATCGTCGGAATCCCTTTAATGCCTATCTCATTTAAAGTCTTATCCGTTATCTCTATTTGCTGCTCATGATTTGGATTGGAAAAATCGACAACATGGATCAACAAATCCGCTTCTACTACTTCTTCTAGTGTTGATCGGAATGCTTTCACGAGATGATGAGGCAATTTAGACACAAATCCCACCGTATCAGTCAATAAAAATTCCTTATTATCCGGCAGCGGAATGTTTCGGACGGATGTTTCAAGCGTAGCGAACAGCATATCCTTCTCAAACACTTGCTTCTCTGCTGTTGGATGGTACATCTCGATCAAAGCATTCATGATCGAAGATTTACCTGCATTGGTATAACCGACCAAGGATACGACAGGGATGGCATTCTTTTTCCGCTGTTTCCTCTGCGTTTGCCGGTGTGCAACAAGGTCTTCCAGTTCCTTATTCAATACACTTATATTTTCCTCGATTCTCCTGCGGTCAAGCTCTAACTGCTTTTCACCTGCACCTTTGTTTGTACCGACCCCGCCACTCTGACGCCCTAATGACTCCCTCAAACCTACGAGACGCGGGAGCATATACTGCAGCTTCGCCACTTCTACCTGAAGCTGTGCTTCCTTCGTTTTCGCCCGATGCGCGAAGATGTCCAGAATTAAGATTGTCCTGTCAATCACCTTGCAATCCATGTCCCTCTCCAGATTACGAAGTTGCGAAGGGGAGAGCTGATCATTAAAAATGACGACATTGGCTTCTTTATACTCAACGAGATTTTTTACCTCCTCGATCTTCCCGGTACCGATAAAATGTGATGAGTTCACCCGATGTAAATTTTGTGTGATGGTCCCTGCAACCTCCACCTCACATGCTTCCGTTAAATTGGCCAATTCCTCCATCGAATACTCAAAATCCTTTGAACCGTTGAGATTAACTCCAACCAAGATTGCCCTTTGCTGTAATTCCATCATTTCAAATCCCTTCCGTACAAACCTTACTCCCTATATTATACTTAAACAAACCTATCATGCTGCCTAAAGCCAGCCACATTGTAGCATAATAGATATCGCTTGCATAACGATTGCTGCCAAAGCTACGTGTTTTCATTGGACCTCCTTTTACTTTCAACAAAAAACTAAGAGGACCGATACTTTTTTTCAAAGTTTCACATGAAACAATTGGAAAGCCCATAAAGAAAAGCTCCCTGTTGCACCTTAAGATGCACCAGGGAGCCCATATTATTCTATTCTTTTATTCTCAATAACCTAAGACTGTTCAAGGTAACTAATAGCGTCGCACCCATGTCGGCAAAAATCGCCATCCAAAGTGTTAACCAGCCCGGTGCTATCAATAATAAAGCCAGGATTTTAATCACCAATGAAAACGTGATGTTCTGCTTTATGATTTTTAATGTTTTGCGGCTTAAGCGGATTGTATAAGGCAGCTTCGATAAGTCATCACCCATTAAGGCAATATCGGCAGTTTCAAGGGCCGTATCCGTGCCCGCCCCGCCCATTGCGATTCCTACCGTGGAAGCTGCCAAGGCCGGAGCATCATTCACACCATCGCCCACCATGGCCACTCGGTCATATTTTTGTTTCCATCGTTTGATGATGGTCAATTTATCCTGCGGCATAAGCTCCGCCTCAATCTCATGAACGCCAGCTGCCGCTCCAATTGCTTTTGCTGTTCCAATATTATCGCCAGTCAGCATGATCGTTTTTTCAATGCCCAATTCATGCAGTTTCCGAATCGCTTCCTTACTGCTTTCCCTTATTTCATCCGACACTGCGATCAGTGCCAGGAGCTTCACTTGATCACCAAGCATCATCACCGTTTTCCCTGTATTTTGAAAGCCGCTGATTAATGTAAGCACATCATCAGAGAAAACTATACCTGGCTCTTCTTCAAAAAGATGGGGCTTACCAATGTAATAGATTTCTTGATTGATTTTCCCTTTTATGCCTTTACCGGTGATCGCAGCAAAATCCTCTACCAATAAAGAATGATAGTCCACATCGTGGTTTTCCGCCTTTTGAAGAATGGCCGTAGCAAGGGGGTGCTGTGATCTGCTTTCTAAAGCAGCAGCGATAGCCAGCACGTCCTTTTCATTCAACACATCAGATAATACCTTGAAATCAGTCACTTCAGGTACGCCCTTTGTTAAAGTACCCGTTTTGTCAAACGCGATCGCTTTTAAGGCCCCTGCTTCCTCCAAATGGACCCCGCCTTTAATCAGAACACCATGTTTCGCAGCATTTCCAATAGCTGTCACGATGGCGATGGGCGTAGAAATGACCAAAGCACAAGGACAGCCGACAACCAGTACAGCCAATCCCCGGTAAATCCATTCACTCCAATCCCCGTTCATCACAATCGGGGGTAATACGGCAATGGCCAAGGCAATGAGCATGATGGCCGGCGTATAGAATTTTGCGAATTTATCGACGAAGGCTTGGGAAGGGGCCTTTTCGGACTGCGCTTCTTCAACAAGGTGGATGATTTTTGCAATCGTCGTATCCTCGACTCGCTTCGTGACCTCCACTTCGAGCAGCCCTTCACCATTTAAGGTTCCGGCAAACACTTCACCCTCAACCGTTTTAAAAACCGGCTCGGATTCCCCAGTAATGGCTGCTTGATTAAGTGTCGAGGCCCCTTTCATGATCCGGCCATCCATTGCAAGCTTTTGACCCGGTTTAACGATCATGATGTCGCCCACTTCAATCTCATCAACAGCAACCATCATTTCGTGATGCCCTCTCAGGATCAAGGCTTCTTTAGGTGCGATATTCATTAATGATTCGATGGAATTACGGGCTTTATCCATCGAATATTTTTCCAATGCTTCACTTATCGCAAATAGAATGACGACGGTAGCGCCCTCGCCCCATTCACCAAGCACTGCCGCTCCGATGATGGCAACCGTCATAAGGGTGTGCATATCAAAGCGAAGCCTTACAAGGTTTTTCAATCCATTGACAAATAATGAATATCCTCCAACTATGATTGCAGCTGCATAACCGATTACCGGCATGATGCTTCCATCAGCATATCGATTATCCAATATCCAGCTGACCAGCAATAGGATAACCGAAAACACCACTTTAATATTTTCTTTTTGCTTCCAAAATGGTTCCTTTTGCGTTACCTGTTCCTGTTCACCGCGGATCTTCAGGTTATCAAAGGCTCCCGCCTTTTCAATCTCTTCAATGGTCGCGCTGCCCTGTACCGAAATCTTCGACGCCCCAAAGTTGATTTTGGCATCATTCACACCCTCTAGTTCACGGACATTATTCTCAAATTTAGCCGCACAATTCGTGCAGGATAGACCCTGGATACGATATGTTTTCATTGCGGACTCAGCCATCGACCCTTACCTCCTGCTGATGTTCTAACGCAATGAGAATCAATTGCTTTATATGGTGATCATCCAAAGAATAAAAAGCCAACTTTCCTTCTTTTCGGTATTTTACGATTGCGTGTTTGTAAAGAGTCCGAAGATGATGTGACGTTGTTGCCATCGAAGCACCAATGATATTGGCCAGATCGCACACACACAATTCCTCGTCCGTACAGAGCGCATAAGCTATCTTCGCCCTATTTTCATCGCCTATAACTTTAAAAAGCTTCGACATGCTGGATATATCCACCTGGCTCATTTCCTCTTGAATGCGATTAACCTTCACTTCATCATGCAGGTGGACATCACATATATCTTTCTGTTCCGCCATCTTCTCACACCTCTCATTCAAATCTTCGTTTGATTATAATATAACACAATTTGCTGAATATTCAAATCTACATTTGAATGTATTGAATCTTTTCCCCTTCCTCCAAGTTAGTGAAAGTGGCCTATATGTCTTTATATGTGGTCCATCGTTTTTTTGTTTCAGCCCCCTGGAATTTTGCTGAGATATCCTCTTTCCTATCTTCAGGCGAAAAAAAGAAGGGACATAAATTCCTTTACGTCCCTTCAATAGGCGAAAAAAAGAAGGGACATAAATTCCTTTACGTCCCTTCAATCCAATGATTTGAGTAATTACCTATCGGTGCCTTGATAAGGATAATATATTTAATTTAGTATTTTTTAGAAAAACTATGATATACTTAGTCAAACCTTTTTAAGCGTTTTACTTTACTTGTACCATTTACCCTGCTTATCGTTGAGCAGGGTTTTTTGTTATGTATTTTCACAAACAAAAAAAGACAGACCCTATAACAAGGATCCGTCTTTTTTTGTTTGTGAAATTATGCTTTTTGAACGTTAGAAGCTTGAGGTCCGCGTTGTCCTTGTTCTACTTCAAAAGTAACTTCTTGACCTTCGTCTAAAGATTTGAAACCTTCGCTTTGGATAGCTGAGAAATGTACGAATACGTCGTCTCCGTTTTCGCGTTCGATGAATCCAAAACCTTTTTCTGCGTTAAACCATTTTACTTTACCTTGTTCCATTGTTGTTGCCTCCTAGTGCATCTAAGCACAATGTATTACTATCCTTGCTCTAAGTCATCATCGAAAACGAAAAGTAGTACTTTTAGTATCCTTAGTACCGAACAAAAATAATTAAGACTAAGCATAACATTAAATGGTAACGATTGCAAATGGTTTGGATAAACTTTTTTCCAGCAATTTTTAATACTCTCTCAATTTGATGAAAAAATAAGCAGTAATGAAAGTGATTCTATCTATTACACATGACCTCTTACATGCATTCATCCAAACAAAAACCTTTCGTTATAACGAAAGGTTTTTTAGTTGTTTACATCAAATATTTATTTTTCGGTAATGAACTTCTCTACCATTTCTTCTAAAATCGCCGATTCATTTGCTAAATCTTGATTTTGTTCCTTCAGTCCAGTCATTATTGTACTTTGTTGAATGGCAGCTGCCGAGATTTGCTCCGTTGTTGCGACTCCTTCTTCTGATATCGCCGCAATCTCCTGAATGGATGCCAGGCTTTCATCCGAAGACTCATTGATTTTTTTCGAATGGGCGGCTAAATGTTCCGTGCCTTTCAGCAATTTCTCTACGGATTCAAATATCTTATTGAAAATCTCGCCATTGTTTTCCACTAAGGAAACACCATTTAATATATCTTGAAAACTCTCATCATTATTTTGGATGACTTTGGCTGTTTGTTCATTAATCCGCATAATGGATTCTGAAATGATATCGATGGATTCATCTGTTTGCACAGCCAATTTTTGCACCTCTTGAGCGACTACGGCAAACCCTCTGCCCGCGTCCCCCGCCCGTGCCGCTTCAATGGAAGCATTCAGGGATAGCAGGTTCGTTTGAGAAGCAATTACCCTTATTAAGCCAATCACTTCATTTATCTTCACTACATCCTCTTCCAGGCTCACCAAATTGGCTTTGGTTGCTTGGCCGTTTTCCATGATTTTATCCATCTGGCTCGTTACATCTTGCACTTGCTTACTTCCTTGTTCAGCAAGTGTATTCGTATGCATCGTAAATTCATTCATTTCATTCGTTTGCTCGTTCATCAAACGGATTGTATCCGATAAGTCACTGATCATGTTGGAAATTCGGTCAATATGATGGGCACGTTCTTCCGAAGCTTTTGCTTCTTCCGTTGTCCCCGTCACGATCTGGCCATAGGATTCCACCATCTCTTCAAAGGATTGCTGAATGGACACGGTCGTTTGATTCATCGTTTGGGCATGTTCACGGACATTCTGGATAATATGCGCCAAACTCAATCTCATATCTTCGAATCCATTTGACAGATCGCCAATCTCATCCTGTCTGCCAACGGGAATGGATTTACTTAAATCCCCTTTTGCCATTTCATTCGTGTATCCAACAAGTTCATTGACGGGCCCCGAAATCTTTTTCCCGATGACAACGGCGCACAACACACCTAATATAATGGCACTTGCCAGGAATAAGATATTATAGAATATCATTGTGCTTTTCAATTCATCAATGAATTTTGCATCCATATCGATTCCGACAATCGCATCCGTTCCTTCGATTGGCGTAAAGTATGACTTGTGTGTCCCCCACTTATCTTTATATATTTCACTTAATACTTCTTCTTTTCCATTTATCGATTTTGCCTGTTCCGGCGTGAAGGGGGATTCCACCATGTAGTCCTCGCTGCCGTTCAAGGCTACAATCATGTCGGAATCGTTCTCCCGCATCAAAACATAAACATATTCGATTCCCTTTTTATCTTTAACAAAGGCATCCAACTCCCGCTTAATCTCTTCTCCCCGTACCGAAGCCTTGTTTATCAAGGTGGGATTGAGGCTTGCTGCCAAACTATGGGCATTTTCTGAAAGACGATCATCGAATTGCGGAAGGACATTCTCATTGATCATTTTATTAGTCATATAGGAAAAGCAAAGGCCCATGGCCCCTGCGAAAAGTACGAAAGGAATAATATAAAATAAAAATAGTTTTGCCAATAGAGATTTTTTAGGATTCAGCTTTGAAAATCTCATTTCCATGTCCCCCTTAGTTGAAAACCATGTGTTTTATAGTCAAATATGGTATTAAATCCAAATGAAGCAATTGGAGATTTTTATTCAAATCCTCACTTCTATAAAAGATGATGGCCATGCTCCGGTCATTTTGGAAAGGAAGCTGCCTATATTCCAAGACATGTTCGAATTCATGACAAAGTCCTTCATGATCAATATGTGCAACATCTTCCAGATTGATTTCCAGTGGAACCTCTGCAAAGAAAAAGCTATATATATGATCGTCCATCTCTTCCAATATCCGATTCCAATCCGGTTTCGTTCCTGAAAAATAGTGTTCATACATATTCATTCCATAGGCATGGAAACCTAGATCCGTTGTACCCGCCCCGGCAAAACGCAAGGGATTGATTTCGATGGGTATCACCCTGTCACCTTTTTTGCGTATTTCAAAGTGTACCGGGTAATTCCTAAGGGGAAGGACCGTTTGGATATTCTTCATGAACTTCAGTGCATCATGATAGATTTCATTAATGGCCAACTTCGAAGTATAATAAATTCGATCGGAAGTATCGTAATCATCCTTGAATAGTCGCTTAAAGACATTCAAGATGACCGGTTCACCATCTTGATTGTAATAACCATCAATCGCATACTCTTCACCCTGAATCCACTCTTCTATTAAAACGGTCTGGGAACCGATCACCATTGAATCATATAATCCATCCGAATGAAGTAAATCCGCTTTAAGCTGGTTCACGGCTATATCCCAATCCTGCTCATTCTTGACTTTGTGCACCCCTACACTTGAGTAGCCAATATTGGGTTTGATAACTACCGGAAACGGTATTTGACTTTTATCCAGGTCACTTATCTTGGATAAATCAATATCTTGGAAATAGAAATCAGGATATAAAGATTTCGTCAAATTTCGCACCTCACTCTTATCCTTCAATAACTTTGACCAAATGTATTCATTACTATTCGGTTGAAAATGACCTAATAATGTTATGCCATTTTCAGAGTTAGTAAGAATTCTTTTGTCCATTTCCATAGACTTGAAAAATTCTGTATCCTTTTGAATGTTTAGCTTTTCTGATGTTAATCTGTCTCCCCATTGCCCTTGTTCCAACACTGGAATTCGCTTTTCCTCTAGCACCTTTAGAAGAATTGGCGACACAATGGACTCATTCAAAATAATCATTTTTTCCACCTAACTTATACTTTTTTTGTATCTCCATATTTAATCGGTTAAAACCGGTAAGTTTTTAGCTTATATAGGTATTTATTATTAAAAGCTCATGAAAAATCAAGATATGACTATATCTTTTTACCTATATCCCTTAATTTAAAATGCATATGAGGGCATGAAAAAAGTATATTTAATTTTCTTGTATCATCATAAAAAAGAGCCGACACTATTTTAAATGTCCGCCATATTTTTTCAAATTTATCATTCAGAAAAAGTTCACCAGAATTTGCTTGGAATAACTATACTAGTTCATATTCAATTCATAACTTCTTTATATACTTCTCTATAATGAAAACCAAGAAAGGGTGTATTTACATATGTCAGAAGCAAAAAATCAAAAAGGTTGGCGCCAGTTCATTCGGTTGGTTCAACAAACGAAGCCTTCAAAACTAATGATAGGGCTTGCATTAGCATTATGCCTAGGTACAACAGGTGTAGGTTTAATGGTCCCTCTATTCACAAAAAATCTAATTAATGATTTTTCAATCCGTTCACTAAGCACTGAACGGATTACCCTTCTCGTTCTTGCCATCATTGTTCAAGCATTGGCCAGTGGATTTTCCATCTATTTATTAAATCGGATCGGTCAATCTGTAGTGGCGGGTATCCGCGATCAACTATGGAAAAAATTACTCGTATTACCCGTGAGTTATTTTGATGAACATCCATCAGGAGAAACGGTCAGCCGAATGACAAATGATACAACTGTAGTGAAGGGATTGATATCTGAACACCTCTCTAATTTCGTTACTGGAATCATTTCCATCGTAGGTTCCATGATCGTGTTATTCGTACTGGATTGGAAAATGACGTTATTGATGTTCATTGCCATTCCACTCTCTGTTTTGATAGTAATGCCATTAGGGAAAAAAATGCATAAAATTTCAAAAGGGATGCAGGATGAGACAGCAAGCTTCACCGCGGTCCTTCAGCAGGTGCTAACGGAAATACGCCTTGTAAAAGCTTCGAATGCAGAAGCTTTGGAATATCAAAATGGAAAAAAAGGCATCCATAAATTATTTCAATTCGGATTAAAAGAGGCAAAAATCCAAGCATTGATTGCACCGCTTATGAGTTTTGTGATGATGGCATTACTCGTGCTTATTTTAGGTTATGGTGGAATGCGCGTTTCTTCAGGAGCCCTGACTGCTGGAGCTCTAGTTGCATTCATCATGTATCTTTTCCAAATAATTATGCCAATGGCTCAATTAGCCAGTTTCTTTACACAATTCCAAAAAGCAACGGGTGCAACAGAGCGCATCATTTCCATTCTGGATTCAGTGGAGGAAGAAGATGCGATGCAGCCCGTTCAAAATATAGGTCAATCAATCAGCGTGGAGAACCTGAACTATAGTTACAATAATGGAGAACAGGTACTTAAAGATATAAGCTTTAACGTTGAAGCCGGAAAGGTCACGGCAATTGTCGGCCCAAGCGGCAGCGGAAAAACAACCCTTTTTTCATTACTCGAGCGTTTTTACAAACCACAGCAAGGGGCCATATCCATAGGCGGGGAAAACATAAATGATTTCACACTGCTTTCATGGAGAAGCCAGATTGGATATGTTTCACAAGAAAGCCCGATTGTATCAGGTACAATTCGAGATAATATTTGTTATGGCATCGATGGGGATATAACGGATGATGAATTGAATAAAGTGGCTAAAATGGCATATGCAGATCAGTTTATTTCTGAGCTTCCGAACGGATATGATACAGAGGTTGGTGAAAGGGGCATGAAATTATCAGGCGGTCAAAGACAAAGAATCGCGATCGCTCGTGCGTTTTTAAGAAACCCTAGAATATTAATGCTTGATGAAGCTACTTCCAGCCTAGACAGCAAATCAGAAAAAGTTGTTCAACAGGCGTTAAATGATTTAATGAAAGGCCGAACAACAATCGTTATCGCCCACCGCCTATCGACCGTTATCGGTTCAGATCAAATCATCTTCCTTGAAAAAGGCAAAATAACAGGCAGCGGAACACATAAGGAGCTATATAATACGCACTCATTATATCGCGAATTTGCCGAACAGCAGTTACACAAACTTGAACTGGCCTAATTCACCGAAAGGATGGAAGAATGATGACAAAAATATTGATAGTCGATGATGATGCACATATTCGCGAACTTATAAACCTGTTGTTAAGAAAAGAAGGATTTGATCTATATGAAGCCTCGGATGGACTGCAAGCATTGAAAGTAATGGAGAAAGTGAAAATCGATTTGGCAGTCATCGACATTATGATGCCTAACATGGATGGATGGCAATTATGCAAGGAGTTACGGGAATTTAGTGATATCCCCATTTTAATGCTGACTGCAAAAGGGGAAACAACACAGAAAGTAAAAGGTTTCGGGCTTGGGGCAGATGATTATCTTGTAAAGCCATTTGAACCGATCGAATTGGTTCTGAGAATAAAGGCCTTACTAAAACGCTATAAAATCACTATTTCACAAACATTAAATATCGACGAATTAAAGATGAATCGCAACACACATGAAATTTCATTCAAAGAACTGGAATATACAATTCCCTTAAAAGAATTCGAATTGTTGTTTAAATTAGCAAGCTATCCTGGAAAAACTTTTTCCCGGGAAGATCTTATTGAAGACATTTGGGGTTATGATTATGAAGGTGATGAACGAACTGTCGATGTTCATATTAAAAGAGTGCGAGAACGGTTTCCAGAATCGGAATTCCCCTTCCGGATTAAAACGATTTGGGGATTGGGCTACCGTTTGGAGATAACGAGATGAGAAGCAATCAATTTTTCAAACAAATGTTTGGCACGCTGTTTTTTGTTACATTTATTTCAATTTGCTTTTCCGCCGGATATTTTATCATTGAACTATTGCCCTTAAGGTTAACCGATTATGTTCAGTTTCTGGCCACTATCATGACAAGCATCGCAATCATGATATCCATCGGTTATCTTATCCGCGCTATCCACCACAATAAACGGGTAAATATTTACCTCGAGATCATTGATGCCTTAAGGAAAATAGCAAATGGCGATTATAATGTACAATTGGATTTTAAAATGGAAAAGCGAAACGAAATGACGGATATCATTAACCACTTCAATCACATGGCCAAGCAATTGAAGCAAATGGAAGAAATGCGGCAGGAATTCATCTCTAACGTCTCACACGAAATCCAGTCGCCCCTTACCTCCATTGTAGGCTTTGCCCAAGCTCTTCAATTTAATAAGCTGACAATCGAAGAACGAAATCATTATCTTCATATAATTGAGACAGAGAGCCGGAGATTATCTAAATTAAGTGATAACCTTCTAAAGCTTACATCCCTTGAATCCGAGCATCATCCTTTTGAAAGGACAGATTTCCGGCTGGATCAGCAAATACGAACCATTATTTTGGCTTGTGAACCCGCTTGGTTGGAGAAAGAACTCGAATTGGATATATCCTTAGAAAAAGTTCCAATAGTTGCAGACCAGGATTTAATGAGCCAAGTATGGACAAATTTAATACACAATAGCATCAAATTCACCCGCCATCGCGGAAAGATCACGATTCGATTACAACAGATTGATAGCCTGGCATCCATAACGATATCCGACAATGGAATCGGCATTTCCGAAACTGACCAGTTCCACATATTCGAGCGTTTCTATAAAGCCGACCTGGCAAGGGAACGCTCAAAAAGCGGCAGCGGTCTAGGCCTATCCATCGTGAAAAGAATTATAGAGATGCATGAAGGAACCGTATCCGTGAAAAGTGAACTCGGAAAGGGAACGACCTTCACCATTCTGCTTCCTATTTCGTGAAGGGTTTTGTGATTGTTAAAAACCTTTTTATAAAAAAGGATAATCATTAATGCTCCTGTATTGTTA
Source organism: Peribacillus sp. NPDC058075 (assembly GCF_042885195.1). Lineage (NCBI taxonomy): Bacteria > Bacillati > Bacillota > Bacilli > Caryophanales > Bacillaceae > Peribacillus > Peribacillus sp. NPDC058075. Next base: position 66,707 of record NZ_JBHVSL010000007.1, read on the forward strand.
ACAACACTGCCCGTTCGTTGATGATTATCCCCTTTAATGTCAAAGCTTCTGCGTAAATCCAGGTTTGTTATCAAGCAACTTTTCTTGTTGATCTATAACAAGGTAACTGGTTTATAGGATTGAATAATTTTAATCAGATTAATAACACTTATATTATAATCATTGGGGCGTGTCTGGAATCAAATCGGTTTCAATACCCAATGGTTAACAAACCAGCAAGAATTGTTGTGTCAATAAATATGGACGTCGATTTAAATGATATCGTTATATATTAAAATTTATTTTATTGTCAGGAAAAGAACATACATCAAAAACAACAAAATAATATATCTATCAAAGAATTTAACTTTTTCACTTTGAAAATGATTATTATTTCTTACTTTCATAAATAAAAAAGTTAATATAGATAGAAAAAGTATCAAACCAGTTATCGTAGTAATTGGAGATACCATTACCTTAAAATACGTTTCAGTAACCTTTTCCGGCAAATGCATGATGATCCTCATTATTTCATTCACTAAAAAGTGAAAAAAGATAGCTGGAACGATACTTCCAGTATAGATGGTTAATAGTGCAAGAGAGATACCCATTACAAATGCAAAAACCAAATTTCCCACCGTCATATGGTATAGGCTAAAAATAAGAGCACTTAAAATTATGGCCGATTTTATGTTCATTCTCTGATATTGTTCTAATAATATACCCCTAAAAAGAATCTCTTCACTAATTGCCACTGAAAAGCCAATCATAATGCTGTAAAAACTTATGTTTTTACTACTCTCCATAAGAGTACCAACAATTTTTTCAGCAGTTAGCCATTCGCCCGTTAGTAGATAATATTGGGTCCTACCAAAAAACACAGTCAGCATGTGAGCTATACCACCCATTAAAATACCAAGAAGAATATATTTTATATGTACCTTTTTAAGCATAATGCTTGATAAGGTTATTTTTTTCTTTTTAAAGAAAAGAAAAAGCACATAGATAATAACCAGTTTACTTATAAAGAAAAATAATTGTTTGTTTATTTGCAAAAAAAGTTCTTGTAATATAAGTTGTGCAAAAGGAAAAATAACCATAATTAGTATTGTTATATATAATATAAAGCGATGTGTTTGCTTAATATCAGTATCCATTCTTACCCCTTTGTGATACGATATTTTCAAATTTCAAAGAAACCCCTTTTTAGAATAAGGGTTTGTATTTGCACTATTGTCAACTTATTTTGTTGCTACTTTTTTATATTTAATGTAGGTTTCATTTCTTTGTTCTGATTTTATCAAATTACCAGTTGGACTGTATGTTGTTAGTGTTCCAGTCAATTTCCATGTTTCTTTGTATTGATTCCATTTTTTCGTTGCCGAATATACCTTTTCTCCACCACCAGAAATAACTAATTTACCGGCTATTTCCACATTGAAGGTAAGGTTAAGGCTCCATTTTGTAGTATCAGTCACTTTTTTGTGAAAGACACTTGATTGTCGTTTATCTGTGGCTGTTTTCCAAGTATATCGATTACAAGTAGCACACACTGGAGATATACCAATTCTAGTATTACTTATTTCTCCTATTTTTTCATCTACAAGTATAGGTATTTCTTGGCCTAAATGTACATCTGTGCTGATAAGAGTTGTATATTCTGTCGGAAACTTATCTGATTGGCTTTCCTCTTTTAAATCAACTTCTTTAGTTGGAGAACTTGCAAAGGTTGATATGGGATTAAACCCAAACAAAAATACAGGAATTATTAATATAAAAAGATATAGTAACTTCTTCATTTCTTCCCCCCCCACCTAATATTTTCTCCTTAAATACCCACTATGAATTTTTGATTTAATATAATATCTTAAGTAGTTTGGTTGTAATATTTGTATATTTCAATTTTATCAAAACCAAAAGCACAAGGAGTTCCAAATATGGAACTCCTTGTGCTTTTTTTGAACTTAAAACTATTTATGAATCGCAACCGTAAAGGTGAGGTCATAAGGACCGAGGAATCTGCCTTTTTGCCTATGGAGTTAGATCAGACGGCAGATATGTGATATAGCCTCAGGACCACCCACATCGTTTCACTTAACAGAAACACGAATAATGGATACTTTAATAGAGGGTCAGCTCACCCTTAATAATCAGCTTTTTTTATTTCCGCCAAAAGGTTGAACAGTCTGCCTTATCCAAGATGTTAAACTCGATCATTCTTTCAAGTAATGAGTAATCAACCGGACTGTCCCACTTGATACGTACCAACTGCTTGGTGTGATCATATCCGGCCTGTACGATTTCATCAGAGAAATGATCAATTCCTGCCTTTTCAGGGGCAACGGCGAAATGATGTTTGGCTACGCTAAAGCCAATGATATATGTGTCATGATCGGTAAACATAGGCTGATTCCATGCAATTTTCGGCATTAAATTTGGAAATTTCTTAGTTACCCAAGCAAAGACTTCTTCCGTTCGTTCCCTATGTTGTGGGTTATCAATATTCGCTAAAAATTCTGCAAAGACTTCCATGTCATTCTCTCCTAAATTAAAAAAATTTTATGAACACTTCATTTTCAGCATCGCCTAAATTTAATGCAAATATGGGTTTCTTTCAACAATGCACCATAGGAAGATCATTAACATTGCTCTAATGGATGCCGTGATTACCTACCGATGGATTTAATAGATTGCATTAAACAACTTTATTGTCACTGCACATCGTTTTCCTATTTTTTAGCCTGCTTTAAACCACTTATCAACCTGAGAGGTTTTCGTTGTTTTAAACATAAAAAATACCCCTTTGGCTAATCATAGCCAAAGGGGTAAAGCTTCGCAACTTTTTATAAACAGTTGATCTTTATTTAGATCTACATTGCATTCATTCCAACTTACTCAACCGTTACACTTTTCGCAAGATTACGCGGTTTATCCACGTCACATTCGCGGTGCAAGGCTGCGTAGTAAGCAATGAGCTGCAGCGGGATAACAGAGATAAGGGGTGTTAATAGTTCATTCACTTCCGGGATGACGAAACGGTCATCCTCTTCTTCAAGCCCCTTCATGGAAATGATGCAAGGGTTGGCGCCTCGGGCAACCACTTCCTTCACATTACCACGGATGCTTAAGTTGACGCCTGCTTGCGTAGCAAGTGCTATGACAGGTGTACCTTCTTCAATCAAGGCGATCGTTCCATGTTTAAGCTCTCCGCCTGCAAAGCCTTCAGCCTGAATGTATGAAATTTCTTTCAGCTTAAGGGCGCCTTCAAGCACGACATAGTAGTCAAGGGAACGGCCGATGAAGAAGCAGTTTCTCGTAACGGACAAATATTCACGGGCAATGTCTTCCATCTCTTCTTTCGAATCACATAGGGCTTCCATTGCTGTCGCAACGATTCCAAGCTCTTTTACAAGGTCGAAATCATACTCCATGTTACGGAAATGGCCAGTTACATTCGCTAAGATCGATAGGACCGCCACTTGAGCCGTGTAGGCCTTTGTAGAGGCAACGGCAATTTCAGGGCCAGCATGCAGCAAGAGCGTATAATCCGCTTCACGTGACAATGTAGAGCCAGGTACGTTCGTGATGGTCAGGGCTTTATGACCAAGCGCTTTGATGGACACTAACACGGCACGGCTATCTGCAGTTTCACCACTTTGTGAAATGAAGATGAATAGCGGTTTTTTCGATAATAACGGCATATTGTAAGTGAATTCAGATGCAACATGGACCTCTACCGGAATTTCAGTCATTTTTTCGATGAATTGCTTACCAATCAACCCTGCATGATAGCTGGTTCCGCAAGCGATGATATAAATACGGTCAGCCTCACTTACGGCTTCAGTAATGCTATAATCGATTGCAAGTTTACCTTCTTCATTTTGGTATGCTTGAATGATTTTACGTATGACAGCTGGCTGCTCGTCGACTTCTTTAAGCATATAGTGCGGATACGTACCTTTTTCGATATCACTTGCATCCAGTTCAGCAGTGTATGGAGCACGCATGACTTCTTCGTTGGAAAGGTTCTTGATCGTTACCTTTTCTTTTGTCACGATAACCATTTCCTTATCCATCAGTTCAAGGAATTGATCTGTGACTTGCAGCATCGCCATTGCATCCGAAGCGACAACGTTAAAGTCTTTTCCGACACCGATTAGAAGCGGGCTTTTATTTTTTGCGACTAAGATGGTTTCATCATTTTCAGCATCCAATAGGGCAATGGCATATGAACCCTCCAAAAGAGTGAGTGTTTGACGGAACGCCTCTTCCACTTCCATGCCCTCGTTTACGAACTTCTCTATCAGTTGAACGATGACTTCCGTATCCGTTTCACTTTTAAAGGCAACATCCTTCAAATATTCACGTTTTAGAATCGCATAGTTTTCAATGACCCCATTATGAACTAAAGTCAATCGACCTGAATTACTTTGGTGAGGATGGGCATTTTCACGGCTTGGCACACCATGGGTGGCCCAGCGTGTATGTCCTATTCCAGTATGTGCCATAGTATTTTCGTCCACGGCTCCGCGTAAGTCCGCGATTCTTCCCTTTTCCTTAAAGATTGTCACGCCTGCTTCATTTCTCACAGCAATCCCTGAAGAGTCATAACCGCGATATTCAAGTTTTTCAAGACCTTTTAATAAAATTTCCTTTGCATCGTTAAGTCCAATATATCCAACAATTCCACACATAATTTCTGCTCCTCCAACCGATTCGAGGGAACAGGAATGCACGGGGGCATCCCTGCCCCCTCATCTCTGATATATATTTTTATAAAGGAAATGCCTTAAAGCACTTTTTCCCTTTGTGCATTTCCAACCCTTTGTGCAGTAAGTTGCCCTACTGTTTTAAGATTGGAATTATTGCGGCTGTGCACTTCAGCCGGGAGGTATCCGCCGATCATTCGATAAACCTCCTCCTCGTCAACTAAGCCATTTCTCGTCCAGACTTAGTTCAGGCGCTTTTGTGAATCCGTTTCTCCTTGCCAACCCTCCTTTTTAACACAACCCTTTTCATAAAATGAGTTGTAAATCAGGATAATCATACCTTAAACAAGGGACATAGGTCAATTCTTTATTACCCAGACCTATAAAAAAGAACTTCTTTATAAAATATGCATAAAAGGAAATTTCGTTCCTTTTATGCATAGGATTAGTTATTCGTTCATACCCATTTCCGCTCTCACAACTGCGACGATGCGATCTACATAATTCGTGCATTCCTCAGCTGTCGGTGCTTCAGCCATAACACGGACTAGCGGTTCAGTACCGGATGGTCTCACCAAAATACGGCCATTTCCGTTCATTTCCCCTTCAACAGCCTTGATGACTTCCTGTACCTTTTCATTATCGGTCACAGCGTGTTTATCGGTAACTCTGACATTGATCAGCGTTTGTGGATATTTCTTCATCTCGCCAGCAAGCTCCGATAAGGTTTTTTGGGTATCGCTCATGATGTTCACAAGCTGTAAGCCCGTCAATAAGCCATCACCTGTCGTGTTATAGTCCAGGAAGATGATATGTCCGGATTGTTCACCGCCAAGGTTATAGCCGCCTTTTCGCATCTCCTCGACCACATAGCGATCCCCCACTGCCGTCTGGGCGCTTTGGATGCCATGCTCTTCAAGACCTTTATAAAAGCCAAGGTTGCTCATGATCGTAGAAACCACCGTTCCCTGTTTCAGACGGTTATTTTCTTTCAAGTATTTCGCACAGATATACATGATTTGGTCGCCGTCCACTATATTTCCTTTTTCATCTATGGCAATGACACGGTCTCCATCACCATCGAAAGCAAGTCCAACATCCGCACCTTTTTCTTTTAAGAATTCAGCAAGTGCTTCAGGATGGGTGGAACCTACCTTATCATTAATATTCAAGCCATTGGGCGATGCCCCCATTGTTGAGATGTCTGCATCAAGATCTGCAAACAAATGCATGGCCAAGGCAGATGTCGCCCCATGTGCACAATCAAGAGCAACATGAATGCCTGTAAAGTCTTCATCCACTGATTGCTTCAAGTACTGGAGGTACTTTTGCCCTCCTTCGAAATAATCGTTCAAATGGCCTAAATCTCCGCCAACCGGGCGTGGAAGTTCATCCTTTTCCATATCTAATAGAGCTTCAATTTCCGCTTCTTGATCATCGGATAACTTAAACCCATCCGGTCCAAAGAATTTAATGCCATTATCCGCTACCGGGTTATGCGAAGCGGAAATCATGACACCTGCTTCAGCACTTAAGGCCTTTGTTAAATAGGCAACTCCTGGTGTCGAAATGACCCCAAGGCGCATCACCTCAGCCCCAATGGATAAAAGACCGGCAACAAGCGCACCTTCCAGCATTTCACCTGAAATACGAGTATCGCGCCCTATCAGCACTTTTGGTTTTTCTGTATTTCTAGTAAGGACATAGCCACCAAAACGGCCTAGTTTAAATGCCAACTCCGGTGTTAATTCGCTATTCGCTATACCCCTTACTCCGTCTGTTCCAAAATATTTACCCATCTTTATCGCTCCTTCTTCGAATCGTTACTGAATTAAATGATGATGTTAAAGCAAGGTCATGTCTCTTCGTCTTTTTGTGTGATGGTTACCGAAATCGTTTTAGAATCCAGTTCCCAGTCCAATCCCTCAGGTACTGATACCGCCAAATCCACATCATGCGTACCTTCATCTAAATTACTCACATCTACTGTAAGATTAATGTCGTCTTTAGTTATTTTCTTCAATTCATCCGCCTCACCAAGCAAAGTGATGCTAGTTACTTCGGATTCCAATTCGGCATCTTGGTCATCCTGTATGCCCACAGGCACAATTTGTATATTGTTGAAAGTTTTAGACTCAATGGCAGCCGTTTCATCTTTTTCTTTTTCTTTTTCTTTTTCTTCCTCTTCTTCGACTACTTGCTCTTCTTGTTTTTGTTCAGTTTCCTGTTCTTTCTCTTTTACGACTGGCTCTGCACTCTCTTCATCCACATCCACTTTCTCGGTACGAATCTTGACCTTTGCCTTACCCAAGGACATTTTTTGTACACTTTCCGGTTTATTAAGATCTAGTTCCAGTTCTGTATCACCATCGATTTTCGAGATATTTACAGGAAGATTTATTTCATCAATTTTCTCCAGGTCCGATTCCGAACCGAATAAGGTGACCTCTTTTGGGTCAACACTCATGCTTGTGATCCTGATGCCATCCTTTGCCTTGCCAGTTTGCTTCGGTTCTATCGAAACCGTCTTGGAAGGAATGCTCACTTTTAAGGAAACGGCAACTGAAGATGGCTCGATCGTCACATCCAGCTTATTCAAGTCCCTGTCCAAGGCTTTAACGGTTGCCTTACCGTTCACCGTTTCGCTAAGTCCCTTACTTATTTCAAGGTTTGCCTTTACATACGAAATTTGTTCAATCGCATCTTTAGCACCCGTTATTTTGACAGTTTTCGGGCTGACTGTTGGCTGACCGGCGGTATATCCCTCTTCAAGTAAAGAGCTATTATACTCGGCTTCAACGGAGAATTCCTTCGTCACCCGTTCCTGAACGTTGACTTCGGCATATTCCGGATCGATTGTCGCCACTAGCTTTTCATTCAGCTCACTTATTTTAAATGTGACAGTTCTGTCCCCCATTGAGATTGCTGGATCAGATAGGTCTACATACACTTTAAAGTCCCTTTGGTTTTTCGCATTAATCAAGAGGCTTTTTGCTCCCTTAAGCGTAACATCAACCGTCTCCGGCACTCCGCTCACCACTAGATTCTCACGGTCATAGTAGACTTCAACCGGTACATTTTCAATAGTCTCCGTACTGATTTCAGGGGCTGTCGATAAACCAAGCGATTTTTTATCCGACTCCATCTCAAAGTTAATGGAAATGAATAAAAGTGCTGCCAAGGCAAAAGCTACGATTCTCATAAACCAAGCACTATTGGTGAATTTATCCATTCTTTTTCCCCCTCCAGTTAAAGATGCTTGAGGAAGTTGATTTGATGTTTTCCACTACCAGTTCACTTGTAAGCATGGCCTTAAATGATTCTTGATTCAAATCCCGGTAAAGTTCCCCGTTTTTAGTGACGGATATCCCTCCCGTTTCTTCTGAAACGACAATTGTAAGACTATCCGTAACTTCACTCATGCCTATGGCTGCCCTATGCCGTGTGCCAAGTTCCTTTGAAATGAATGGACTCTCTGATAATGGCAAATAGCAGGCTGCAGCTGCCACCTGGTTATTTTGCAAAATAACTGCGCCATCATGGAGCGGCGTATTAGGGATGAAGATATTAATGAGCAGTTCTGAAGAAATATAGGATTTTAGGGGGATCCCCGTTTCAACATAATCCCCAAGCTCCGTACCTTTTTCTATCGTAATCAAGGCTCCTATACGCCTTTTTGCCATATAGGTGGACGCCTTTAGGATTTCTTCGACTAAACGCTCTTGCTGATTCTCTTCTGGAACGGTGCCCCTTGCAAAGAGCTTCCCGCGTCCTAATTGTTCAAGTGCCCTTCTCAGTTCAGGTTGAAAAATGACGAGAATCGCCAATACTCCCCAATTCATGACTTGTGCCATTAACCATCCGAGTGTATTGAAACCAAACAGGTTGCTTAAGCTTTTTACAATGACAATTACAAAAATTCCTTTTAGCAGCTGAATAGCCTTCGTGCCTCGAATAATAGTTAACAATTTATATATCACAAACCATACAAGGAGAATATCAATGAAATTTACTACATAGTCCCAAACAGTCAAATTGGTTAAAGACATGTTGTTTCCTCCAGTCAGTATTACTCCAAATACCAATTACAATTTACAATAACCTTAATAGTATACCATTTTTTAAATGATACATCTAAAAACTAGTGTGAGAAATTTACATAGGAAAAACGAATCATGAAAAATGGTTCCCCTTTACTTAACAAAATAAAGCTGAGCGAAGTCACCGTAAATGAAAAACGGTGCCCTCTCCCAGCTTCTATTCCTTATTCTCCTCTTTAGCAGGAACCAACGAGGTTGCAGTGTCCTTTACTTTATACCACATCCACTCAAAAGCTTGGTCAATAACATGGATGCTCCCAGTCACATTCCCTGCCTTAGACATATATTTATGCCCATTTATGACTGTCACATCTCCCTTTACTTCACCATCTATTTGAATGTTACCATTTTGAACTACCACATTTCCCTTGATTGTCTCACCCTCAGGCACAATCACCGTTTCACCATCGACCACTAAGTTAGGCTGCTTTGATACTGAAAAATGTTCGTCCTGATTATAAGTGGAAAAAACAGATCCTGTCATCAATATGATGAACATCGCTGCCGCTGTCATGAAGGGATGGCTTTTGAACCAACGTTTGGCACCTGTTGTTTTCGTTTCCTTTGGCAATTGAGCCATAACCTTTGCTGTAAAGTCATCCGGGGCCTTTATATGGGAAGTGCTTTGTACAAGAGCGACCGCCTTTTTCATTTCATGAAAGTAATCCCGGCATTCAGCACAGTTATGCAAGTGCTCCCGTAAAACTTCTTTATGCTCCGGTTTGATGTCCTCATCTAAATAATCATGCATATATTCAATGATTTCCTCATGGCAGTTCATTTTTCTCACCTTCTTTTTATAAATGGCGTAGTTGTTTACGCAAGGCTTCCCGACCGCGATGTATCCTCGTCTTAACCGTACCGACCGGCAAATCGAGTATTTCACTGATTTCCTTTAATGATAACTCTTCAATATACTTCAATACGATGACCGATCGGTATTTCTCGGGCAATTTCATTATTTCCACTTGAATCGTTTCCTGCAGTTCTAAAGATTCAACTTCTTCCTCGGGTTTCGCCATATCCGATGCGATTTGGGAATACATATTCAATCCCTCTGTTCCGGCCACCTCTGCATCCAGATAGTAGTCCGGTTTTTTCTTGCGAAGCCGGTCAATACAAAGATTGGTCGCAATTCGATATAACCATGTAGAAAATTTCATTGTTATATTGAAACTGCGAATATTCACGTAGGCCCTTACAAAGGCCTCTTGTGCCAAATCTTCCGCTTCTTGCCTGTTTCCGAGCATCCTGAAACATATTTGGAAAACTTTGTCCTTGTAAATTTCGACAATTTCCCCAAATGCATTATGGTCTCCCTTTAATACTTGATTAATTCTCTCTTTAATGAGTGCATCCATTTTCCGGTATTACCCCCGCTCATGCGGCTATACGATTACTACGAATCGTAAGCTAAAAGGTTTCAAAAATTTAATACATTAATTTTAACAAAGTTTTACATTTTATGTTTAAAAAAAAAGAAACAGGGCTATATAGTAAGAAATTGTATAATTCAAGGGAGTGATTCTTTATATGACTGCTGAACAAATTTTAGATCATATTGAACAATACAGACAGAAAATGATGTTTTTGGCTTCCCGCTCTTCGATGGTGGATAATGAAGTTGTTGAAGTTAGCAGCAAATTGGATTCTTTAATCATCCAATACATCCATTTAACTAATAATGGAGACCCTACAGACAGACGTGCTCTCAAGTGAATACGGATATACGATGGCATCCATCAATCTATAACTATGTTCCTGTTACATACACCCTGGAAAATAAACCTACGCCTTCTAGCATATAAAAAACAGTAACCCATTACAAGCCGGTTACTGTTTCTTTTATTTTTCCAGTTATAATAATTTTTCTCCAAATAGCGAACCCATTAGGGCGACAGCAACGATTGCCGTTTTATTTCGCTCATCTAAAATGGGATTCACCTCTACGAATTCAGCTGATGTAATCAAGTTGGATTCCGCAAGCATTTCCATGGCCAAATGACTTTCCCGATAGCTTATACCACCAATCACCGGTGTCCCCACTCCGGGTGCATCTGCCGGGTCAACTCCATCCAAATCCAATGAAAGGTGAACACCATCCGTTCTTTCCCTTAGGTACTCCATGCACTCTTCCATGACCCGTGTCATTCCCAAACGGTCGATCTCATGCATCGTGAATACCCTAATCCCTTTCTCACGGATAAGTTCTTTTTCCCCTTCATCCAATGACCTTGCCCCAATTATTACGATGTTTTCCGGTTTCACTTTGGGAGCAAAACCATGGATATTGATTAGGTCAGGATGTCCAAGCCCGATACTGACAGCCAGGGGCATACCGTGTATATTCCCGGATGGTGAAGTATCTTCCGTATTTAAATCCCCGTGTGCGTCGTACCATATCACTCCTAAATTTTCATAGTGCTTTGCGACTCCTGCCAGTGTTCCTATGGCTATCGAATGGTCTCCTCCCAATACAAGCGGGAAGGAGCCTCCTTCTATTATTTCATCAACTTTTGCTGCAAGCAGGGTGTTACCCTTTGCCACAAGCTGTAAGTTTTTTAGATTTGTCCCAGGCTCATCTGCATTTTCAGGTCGCCCTACAATGATATCCCCTAAATCCTCTACTTCTATATTCAAACTTTCAAGCCGCTCGACAATCTCTGCGCAGCGAATGGCACTAGGTCCCATATCCACCCCTCGCCTTGCTTGACCAAGGTCCATAGGCAACCCGATGACGGAAATTTTCTGAATAGACATACAATTCCCCCTTTCCACCATTTTATATTGTATATGCCGATTGGTTCAACTCGACAATTCCATGTATAAAGATGCACGTTTTCCTATCACATATGTTTTTGGTGAATAAAGATCTTTCTTGCAATTAGTATGCCCAACTATGCCTTGAACAAAAAAAAGTCTTAAGCCATTTTTGGCTTAAGACGTAAGTTTTTGGTGTATGTAGTTGATGGTGGAGCCTAGCGGGATCGAACCGCTGACCTCCTGCGTGCAAGGCAGGCGCTCTCCCAGCTGAGCTAAGGCCCCTAAGGGATATGAAATATATTAAGCGGAAGACGGGATTCGAACCCGCGACCCCAACCTTGGCAAGGTTGTATTCTACCACTGAACTACTTCCGCAAATGGCTGGGCTAGAAGGGATCGAACCTTCGCATGACGGAATCAAAATCCGTTGCCTTACCGCTTGGCTATAGCCCAATATATGATATGCAATGATTAAAATTCAACAAAATAAAAAGGTGGTAATCATATAATTCCCCAATAAAGAGAATATATAACTGATCCACAGGATTTTATTAAAATGGTGGAGGGGGGCAGATTCGAACTGCCGAACCCAAAGGAGCGGATTTACAGTCCGCCGCGTTTAGCCACTTCGCTACCCCTCCGCAATATATGGTTGTAAATGGTGCCGGCAAGAGGACTTGAACCCCCAACCTACTGATTACAAGTCAGTTGCTCTACCAGTTGAGCTACACCGGCAAGTAAAGAATAAAATGGTGGAGGATGACGGGATCGAACCGCCGACCCTCTGCTTGTAAGGCAGATGCTCTCCCAGCTGAGCTAATCCTCCGGATTAATGATTTAAAATGGTGACCCGTACGGGATTCGAACCCGTGTTACCGCCGTGAAAGGGCGGTGTCTTAACCGCTTGACCAACGGGCCGAACTGTTTTTTGTTCATAGATAGATCGGGAAGCTCCCAAGCGGATTCGAACCGCTGACCTCTTCCTTACCATGGAAGTGCTCTACCTACTGAGCTATGGAAGCATATGGCTCCGCAGGTAGGACTCGAACCTACGACCGTTCGGTTAACAGCCGAATGCTCTACCACTGAGCTACTGCGGAATAATATAATGTTTCCTAAAACCCATTTAAAGATTTAAATGAACAGCCTGGCAACGTCCTACTCTCACAGGGGGAAACCCCCAACTACCATCGGCGCTGAAGAACTTAACTTCCGTGTTCGGAATGGGTACGGGTGTGACCTCTTCGCCATCATTGCCAGACTATATTCATTTTTGAAGAATTTTCATTCCTTCAAAACTAGATAATAAGAAGGTATTTCATTTTTTTAAAAGCGATGGTTAAGTCCTCGATCTATTAGTATCAGTCAGCTCCACATGTCACCATGCTTCCACCTCTGACCTATCAACCTGATCATCTTTCAG
>NZ_JBHVSL010000008.1:0-76174 GCF_042885195.1 Peribacillus sp. NPDC058075
ACTAATAGATCGAGGACTTAACCATCGCTTTTTAAAAAATGAAATACCTTCTTATTATCTAGTTTTGAAGGAATGAAAATTTCTTCTTGCATTTTGTTTTCATACATGGTATGATAATAAATGTGCTAAAAAGATTAAATGTTTGGTGGCGATAGCGAAGAGGTCACACCCGTTCCCATTCCGAACACGGCAGTTAAGCTCTTCAGCGCCAATGGTAGTTGGGGGTTTCCCCCTGTGAGAGTAGGACGCCGCCAAGCTTATAATCATTGTATTCTTTTTGAATAAATGGGAATACTATATTTATAAAAGCAACATTTATACCGTCGCGGGGTGGAGCAGTCCGGTAGCTCGTCGGGCTCATAACCCGAAGGTCGCAGGTTCAAATCCTGTCCCCGCAATCATGAAAAAAACGAAACTTAGGTTTCGTTTTTTTGTTTTATCTGAAATTCGATTAATTATGTTTCTAACTTATTTGTTTCTTCTTTTGAAACAAGGTAAACTACATATAGAATGGTTTTCGTTCCATAATATCGCGTTTATGGTTATGGACATGAACAATAGGACGTTTCCTAATAATGATAAAGGTGATTGATATATGCAACATGTTGAATGGATTTCTCAGAGTGAGGAAGAAACCGCGCAATTTGCGCATAGATTGGCACAAAAGCTTTCCAGTGGAGATGTGCTGGCTTTAGAAGGTGACTTGGGTGCAGGAAAGACGGCATTCACAAAAGGGCTGGCTAAAGGATTAGGTGTTACCAGAATGGTGAATAGCCCTACCTTTACGATAATAAAGGAATACATGGGTCGCTTGCCTTTATATCATATGGATGTCTATCGGGTAAGTGAATCGGAAGAAGATCTAGGCTTTGATGAATATTTTGATGGTGATGGTGTGACTGTCGTTGAATGGGCCCATTTAATAAAGGATCACCTTCCAGAGGAAATCTTGTCCATTTATATCTATCGCCTGGGCGATACCAGCCGGCGTATTGTTTTGGAAGCCAAAGGCGAACGATATGTAAAGTTATGTAAGGAGATTATTTGATGAAGGTTTTAGCTATAGATACATCGAATTTTACATTAGGGATTGCCCTAGTAAACGAGAATCAAGTAATTGGTGAGTATACGACAAATTTAAAGAAAAATCATTCGGTACGGGTAATGCCGGCAATTGAGACACTGCTGAGGGATTGTGATACTAAGCCGAAGGAATTGACTAAGATAGTGGTAGCTCAAGGTCCAGGCTCATATACAGGGGTCAGGATTGGAGTGACGATAGCGAAAAGCCTGGCGTGGACGCTTCAGATTCCCTTATCAGGTGTTTCCAGCTTAGAGGTTTTAGCAGCTAATGGACGTTATTTTAACGGGGTGATCTCTCCCTTGTTCGATGCAAGAAGAGGGCAGATTTATACTGGATTATATGAAATGGAGAAGGATTCTTTAAAGACAGTCATAGAAGATTGTAATATTCTATCCTCTGAGTGGGCGAATCAATTAAAGGAATTAAATCGTCCTGTTTTATTTGTTGGTCAAGATGTGGACATCCATCGGGATGCAATTACGGAGGCATTAGGGGAATTGGCGGTATTTGCTCCGGTACAGTCATATAATTCAAGGCCAAGTGAACTGGCCTTCATTGGTCTTGATAAGACAGAAGTGGATGTTCACCAGTTTGTACCGAATTATATCCGCATGGCTGAAGCAGAAGCTAAGTGGCTTGAACAGCAGCAGGGGAAATAAACAAGGAAAGCGACCGATTATTATGAGTAAAACATTGACGTTCCGAAAAATGAAGACGGAAGATATCGACCAAGTGCTAAACGTGGAAAAGCAGTCCTTTACTTTGCCTTGGAGCCGGGAAGCTTTTTATAATGAATTGAATCATAACCAATATGCTGTATACATGGTGATAGAGGATGAAGGTAAAATCGCCGGTTATTGCGGTGCCTGGATCGTCATTGATGAATCGCACATTACCAATATAGCGATATTGCCCGAATACCGAGGGCAAAAGCTAGGAGAAGCTTTGCTCAGGAAGATGATTGAAATCTCCATTTCGATGGGTGTGGTGAGGATGACGCTTGAGGTCCGTGTCAGTAATGCAATAGCCATTTCGCTCTATGAAAAACTAGGTTTCCAAAAGGGCGGAATCCGAAAAAATTATTATACAGACAATCAAGAAGATGCTTATGTTATGTGGGTGAATTTTACATGAAAAAAGATCAATTTATATTAGGTATTGAAACGAGCTGCGATGAAACTGCGGCAGCTGTCATAAAAAATGGTACGGAGATACTGAGTAATGTCGTGGCTTCACAAATCGAAAGCCATAAACGTTTTGGCGGTGTCGTCCCTGAAATAGCTTCCCGTCATCATGTAGAACAAATTACGATTGTTCTTGAAGAAGCACTGCTGCAGGCTGGTGTGACATATGAAGACTTGGATGCCATTGCCGTTACAGAAGGTCCAGGCCTTGTAGGAGCACTATTAATTGGCGTGAATGCGGCGAAGGCTGTAGCTTTCGCACATGGAATACCGATTGTCGGTACGCATCATATCGCGGGTCATATCTATGCAAATCGGCTTATTCAGGAGATTGAATATCCTGCGCTTTCTTTAGTCGTTTCGGGAGGTCATACGGAATTGGTGCTTTTAGAAGAGCCGGGTTCTTTCAAAGTGATAGGGGAGACGCGGGATGATGCGGCAGGAGAGGCGTATGATAAAGTGGCTCGAACATTGGGGCTTCCTTATCCTGGCGGTCCTCATATCGATAGGCTGGCGCAAGAAGGCTCACCAACTTTGAAACTGCCTAGGGCATGGTTGGATGGCAGCTATGATTTTTCTTTCAGCGGGTTGAAATCGGCGGTGATCAACACTTTGCATAATGCAGAACAGCGCGGGGAAAAAATCGAACCTAAAGATTTAGCGGCAAGTTTCCAAGCAAGTGTGATAGAAGTGCTTGTAATGAAAGCTGTAAAAGCTGCAAAGGAATATAATGTGAAGCAGGTATTGCTTGCTGGAGGAGTTGCGGCAAATAAAGGTCTTAGGGAAGCATTAACGGAAGCTTTTAAGGATTTACCAATGGATATATCCATTCCGCCCCTCTATCTTTGTACGGACAATGCCGCCATGATCGGTGCTGCTGGCAGTGTCATGTTTGAAAAAGGAAAACGATCTGGCTTGGATTTGAACGGAAATCCTGGCTTGGATATAGAAGCATTCTAATTGACGAGAAGACAGGATCCCGTACTTCGGCATCCTGTCTTTTTATCGTGTTAATAAAATAATAGAATATTCTGTGGATAAAGTTTTTTTGTTCATCCTACTGCATGTGTATAAAGTGGTGATTTTGTGGATAAGTGGATATGTTTCTGTGGATAATGTGCATAACTTGAATTATTGGCTAATGAACGGTAAGCGGTTTGTTAACAAGTTTGTGGATAACTTATTAAATTGAATGGAAAAAGACCGAGTCGATTGACCCGGCCTTTTGTCATTCTTCCAGTTCAGTCCATTCTTCGAGCAGCTGGTCCAAACTTTCCTGTGCAATATCAAGCTTTGTTTGGACCTCCATCACTTTTTCGTGGTCCTGAAAAACATTTGGATCACAAAGGAGGTCATTATATTCGCTTATCTCGATTTCAAGAAGCTCCATGGCAGCCTCGATTTCCTCAATGCGCCGTTTTCGCTGGCGTTCAGCTTTTTTTGCTTCTTTATCAATTTTGTAATTTGTTTTTTCTACAGCTGCATCTAAAGTTTTAGCTTGATCCTGCTGTTCTAGTGCTTGGATTTCCGCCTGCTCCTGTTTCTTCGCTAAATAGTAATCATAATCACCGAGGAATTCTTCGTTGCCGTCTTTGGAGAGCTCTATCACTTTCGTTGCTATCCGATTTATGAAATAACGGTCATGTGAAACGAAAAGAATGGTTCCCGGATAATCGATCAATGCGTTTTCAAGCACCAATTTACTATCGAGGTCCAAATGGTTCGTTGGTTCATCAAGAATTAAAAAATTCCCCTTTTCCATCATCATTTTGGCTAGAGCAAGCCGGGCCTTTTCGCCTCCGCTTAGTGTGGAAACGGTTTTCAAAACATCGTCCCCGCTAAATAGGAAATTACCGAGTACGGTGCGGATGTCCTTTTCCGGTTTAAGGGGATAGTCATCCCATAATTCATTGAGTACGCGTTTATTGGAAACAAGGTTAGCCTGTTCTTGATCGTAGTAGCTGACTTCTACGTTCGTTCCAAAACGGAATTCCCCAGAAAGTGCAGGCAGCTTAGAAATGATTGTTTTCAATAAAGTCGATTTTCCAACTCCATTTGGACCAACTAGAGCTATGCTCTCACCTTTAGTCATACGGGAATTAATATTCTTTGATACCGTTTCCCCATCGTATCCGATAGCCAAGTCCTGGAGGTGAAGTACTTCATTTCCGCTTTGCCTTTCAATCTGGAAAGAAAAATTCGCGGATTTTTCATCACCTTGCGGCTTGTCCAATACATCCATCTTTTCGAGCTGTTTGCGTCTGCTTTGTGCTCTTTTCGTAGTGGAGGCCCTCGTGATATTACGTTGGACAAAGTCGCGAAGCTTTTCGATTTCCCCTTGTTGCTTCTCGAACAGTTTCATGTCCCGCTCATAATCCTCCGCTTTTCCCTCTAGGTAAGAACTATAATTACCATGGTATTTTTTCATGTTATTCCGGGAAATCTCATATACCAGGTTTACTACTTTATCTAAAAAATAACGGTCATGGGAAACAATAAGGACAGCTCCCTGGTAGCTTTGTAAATATTGTTCAAGCCAAGATAGGGTTTCGATATCCAAATGGTTCGTCGGCTCATCCAGAATCAATATATCCGGTTTCCTTAAAAGCAGCTTTCCTAATGCAAGCCTTGTTTTTTGCCCGCCGCTTAAAGTGGAAATTGGGGTAGAATAGTCAAAGTCAGCAAACTGAAGCCCATGCAATACGGAACGAATATCCGCTTCATATTGATAACCGCCCTTCTCTTTGAATGCCACCATCAAAGTGTCGTATTCATTCAGCACTTTTTGGTAAATCGTTTCGTTTTCAAAGATGTCAGGTCTGGCCATATCAGCCTCAAGGCGACGCAGTTCCTTTTCCTGCTCTATAAGGTCCGTGAAAACGGTCAGCATCTCATCCCAAATCGTCAGTTCAGATTCCAATCCCGTATCCTGGGCCATATAGCCGATTGTGACGCCTTTTGGTTTGATAATTTCACCGCCATCATGGGAAAGCTGCCCGGCTATGATTTTTAGCAGAGTGGATTTGCCGGCGCCATTTCGGCCGACAAGTGCAATTCGATCTTTATTTTGAACTTCGAGCTTCATATTTGATAAAATAAGTTCAGCTCCATAATATTTCGATAGTTGATTGATTTGTAATAAAATCATAGATTTCACCTCAATTGATTATAGATAGTGTAACGTATTTTAGTGATTATCGGCAACAGCTTGGTTCCATGGTAAAACAAAAGCTGTTACATAAAGTGGAATAATAGTGTATGATTTAGGAGGGGTTACTTAAATGGGAGACTTAACGCATTTTAATGAACAGGGCAGGGCCAAAATGGTCGATGTGAGTGCTAAGCCAGAAACAACCCGGACGGCAGTAGCTCAATCGAGCATTTTATTGAATGATGAAATATATGAATTGGTCACGAACCAGAAAATGAAAAAAGGTGATGTACTGGCTGTTGCACAGGTTGCAGGAATAATGGCCAGCAAAAATACATCCAATATCATTCCGATGTGCCATCCCATTGCTCTGCAAGGGGTCAATATAGCCTTTGAGTGGGAAAAAGAAGAACAAGGATACAGGCTTAGGATTGAAACGCAAGCTAAGACAAAAGGGAATACAGGTGTGGAAATGGAAGCGTTAACAGCTGCATCCGTGACGGCCTTGACTGTTTATGACATGTGTAAGGCCATTGATAAGGGAATGGTGATTGGGCCTACATTCTTAGTGGAGAAAACAGGCGGAGTTTCCAGTAACGATTTTAAAAGACAAGTAAAACAAACAGATAGAGAATTAAGTTGAAAAGCATGTGTGAAGGCGGGGAAGAACAATGAACCATGACCCAAAGATACCGCAGGCAACAGCCAAAAGGTTGCCATTGTATTATCGATTTTTAAAGAACTTACATTCCTCAGGCAAACAAAGAGTTTCCTCGGCAGAGCTAAGCGAAGCTGTAAAAGTGGATTCTGCCACCATACGCCGTGATTTTTCCTACTTTGGCGCGCTTGGGAAAAAAGGTTACGGCTACAATGTCAATTATTTATTATCCTTCTTTAGAAAAACACTAGATCAAGATGAATTGACCAAAGTCGCTTTAATCGGGGTAGGAAATTTAGGAACCGCTTTTTTAAATTACAATTTCATGAAAAATAATAATACAAAAATTGAAATGGCTTTCGAAGTTTCTGAAGAAAAGGTCGGCAAGCGAATAGCTGATGTGCCCATCTATCATATGGATCAAATCGATACACTATTGCAGGAAAATAATATTACTGCGGCTATATTGACCGTGCCTGCACAGGTAGCCCAGACGATAACCGATCGTCTAGTCAAAGCTGATATAAAAGGGATATTGAATTTTACACCTGCACGGCTGACCGTGCCTCCATCCATTAGGGTCCACCATATTGACCTGGCCGTGGAGCTTCAGTCGCTCATCTACTTCCTGAAACATTACCCAATAGTGGAAGAAGCCGCATTGGAGGAATGAAAAAAACGCTGCATCATTGCAGCGTTTTTTTGTTGCAGCTTTTCAGTTTGTACACTAAAGGGGGGCTCATCCCGAACTTAGATTTTAAAACCAACTTTGATTATCCTTCATGTTTTTAACCTTTGAGGTACAATTTAAACGTTAATTTCCACTCCAGGCACACGCTTTCCGCGGGCGGTCCGGGAGCCTCCTCGGCGCTCTTGCGCCTGTGGGGTCTCCCTTGGACTCGCTTTTCCCGCAGGAGTCTCGCACCTTCCGTTACAATCAACTAGATTTTTTTAGGTTGTTCTAACCTAGGACGATGTTTAGGATAGATTATTCTTCATGGTTTTTTACAGTTTTATAAAATTGCTCAATGGATTGAAGAAATTTGCGTCACTCCTGCCGAAAAACTGGCTAGCCGAGCCCCCACATACGCTTGCTTTGATGCGGCTTGGCAGACAGTCGGCGGAAAGGGAGCGATCTTCAAGCAACTGGAACATTTATTAAATAAAAAAAACTGTAGACTCAATTTTAATCGAAATTGTCTACAGTCTGAAATGCTGCTGCGTTTTTTTATTTTTTCTTATTTTTTTGTGCGGCTTTAATCTTAAAGTGCAGCATAATCATGCGTAAGCCCGATCCAAAGTCAAGAGTCGCAATGAGGACAAGTATGTAGGCGAAGAGTCCCCATCCAGAAGAATTGACGGTTTGAATCGCGATAGCGGTAAAAAGGGCTCCTAAGCCCGCATAGATGATGCCCATGAATAAGGGTGATTGACGTTTCATAATAAACCTCCGATGAAGGCCTGTGCAGTATCTATCATCTTCTCTATATCCTCCCGATATACCACTTGAAGGATGATGACAAGTGTATTCATCGCAATATGAGCGCTCATTGATACGAGAATGCGTCCTGTTTTTGCATAAAGGAAAGCAAAAGTGAAGCCCATTGCCGTATATAAAAGAAGATGTTCAAATTCACCATGCGCCAAGCCGAAAATAACTGAGCTGATTAAAGCTGAAATAAAGAAGTTAAAGCGTTTATGAAGTGATCCGAAAATGATCTTCCGGAAAATTAATTCTTCCAATATAGGTCCAATTACTGAAGTGACGAAAATGACCATGGGGACTTTGTAAATGAGTGAAATGAGTTGCTGCGTATTTTCAGATTCAGATTCCACCCCAAGCATCTGTTCAATGCTTCCGGCAAGGCTTTGCGCAAAAAGAGCCATGAACACTCCTGCAATTGCCCATAAGATGGATATGGAAACAGATGTTTGATTTCTCGTGTCTAAATTTTCCCTCATAACTCTTCTCATTAAAAAAAGAATCAAGAATAAAGCAACGAGAAAACTGAAAACTATCCAGTATGCTGCAGATTTCACTTGGAGTTCATCAGCCGGCATTCCGGTATAAGACCCGATCAGCATGAAAATGGGTACCCCAACAATACTGGATAATTGCATGGCAATATAAGTGATGATGACGAACCAATATTCTTTTTTCAAAAATGAAAACTCCTTTTATAGTCACCCATTCCGCTCGAAACGTTCCTGTTATGGGGACAAGCTATAAACGCATACTTCAAAATGGTATCAAAAATTGAGGCAGAACACCACTTAAAGGTACCCCTAACGAAACATTTAAAAAACTTTGTTAAGGAAATCATTATGCTAAAGTAGTTTACCCGTAATTTATCAGAAATTAATAAAAAATTTTCAATAAGATACTTGCAAAAAAGGCTCGGTTTATTTAATATTATAAATGTGTTAGCACTCGATGATGAAGAGTGCTAATAATCATGTAACAAATTATCAAGAGAATATGAGGAGGTTGTTCCACTTGTTAAAACCATTAGGTGATCGCGTTATTATTGAACTAGTTCAAACTGAAGAAAAAACTGCAAGCGGTATTGTTCTTCCTGATACGGCTAAAGAAAAGCCACAAGAAGGTAAGGTAGTAGCAGTTGGTACTGGCCGTGTCCTTGAAAATGGCGAACGTGTTGCTTTAGAGGTTGCCCAAGGCGATCTAATTATTTTCTCAAAATATGCAGGTACTGAAGTTAAATACGAAAACACTGAATACTTAATTTTACGTGAAAGCGACATTCTAGCTGTTATCGGCTAATTATACATCATACTTAACTGAACGAAAATTTTCTTAAAATTTTAGGGAGGTACTTATAAATGGCTAAAGATATTAAATTTAGTGAAGAAGCTCGCCGCTCCATGCTTCGTGGTGTGGACGCACTTGCAGATGCAGTTAAAGTAACGCTTGGACCAAAAGGTCGTAACGTGGTTCTTGAGAAAAAATTCGGTTCACCGCTTATCACTAATGACGGTGTGACGATCGCTAAAGAAATCGAATTGGAAGATGCATTCGAAAACATGGGTGCAAAATTGGTTGCTGAAGTAGCAAGCAAAACAAACGACGTAGCTGGTGACGGTACTACGACTGCGACGGTTCTTGCACAAGCGATGATCCGCGAAGGTCTTAAAAACGTAACAGCTGGTGCTAACCCAATGGGTATCCGTAAAGGAATCGAGAAAGCGGTCAATACTGCAATCGCAGAATTGAAAGCCATTTCCCAACCTGTTGAAAACAAAGAATCAATCGCACAAGTTGCTGCCATCTCTTCAGCTGATGAAGAAGTGGGCCAACTGATTGCGGAAGCGATGGAGCGCGTTGGTAACGACGGCGTCATCACAATCGAAGAGTCTAAAGGTTTCACAACTGAATTGGACGTAGTAGAAGGTATGCAGTTCGATCGCGGATATGCATCTCCATACATGGTTACTGATTCAGATAAAATGGAAGCTGTTCTAGAAAATCCATATATCTTGATCACAGATAAAAAAATCACGAATATCCAAGAAATCCTTCCTGTACTTGAGCAAGTTGTACAACAAGGTAAACCGCTATTATTGATTGCTGAAGATGTAGAAGGCGAAGCGCTTGCAACTCTTGTTGTGAACAAACTTCGTGGAACATTCAACGCTGTTGCGGTTAAAGCTCCTGGATTCGGTGACCGTCGTAAAGCAATGCTTGAAGACATCGCAGCTCTTACAGGCGGCGAAGTAATCACTGAAGAAATCGGACTTGATCTTAAATCTGCAACAATCGATTCATTAGGCCGTGCGTCTAAAGTGGTTGTTACAAAAGAAAATACAACGCTCGTCGAAGGAGCTGGAGATACAGCTCAAATTCAAGCTCGTGTAAACCAAATCCGTGTTCAATTAGAAGAAACAACTTCTGAATTCGACCGTGAAAAATTACAAGAACGCCTTGCTAAATTAGCTGGTGGCGTAGCGGTAATCAAAGTCGGTGCAGCTACTGAAACAGAATTAAAAGAACGTAAACTTCGTATTGAAGATGCATTGAACTCCACTCGTGCCGCTGTTGAAGAAGGTATCGTAGCCGGCGGTGGTACAGCACTTCTTAACGTATACAATAAAATCGCTGAAATTCAAGCGGAAGGCGACGTAGCAACAGGCGTGAAAATCGTTCTTCGTGCCATCGAAGAGCCTGTTCGTCAAATCGCTCACAATGCTGGACTTGAAGGCTCTGTAATCGTAGAGCGCCTTAAAGGCGAAGCAGTAGGCACTGGCTTCAACGCAGCTACTGGACAATGGGTGAACATGATCGAATCCGGTATCGTCGATCCTACTAAAGTAACTCGTTCAGCTCTACAAAACGCTGGTTCTGTAGCAGCTATGTTCTTAACAACAGAAGCTGTCGTTGCTGACAAACCAGAACCTGCAGGCGCTGGCGGCATGGGCATGCCTGACATGGGCGGAATGGGCGGAATGGGCGGCATGATGTAATCATCGCCTTGAACCCTTGATTTATAGGGGTTTGGTAAGGTGGAGATTAGTGAAATGCTAACCTTTTTGCTAACTTTCAGTTTTTGAAACAATTTTACTTCACCAATTAGAGAAGACCTTTCGTAAGTTCACTGAACTTATGGGAGGTCTTTTCTTCGATATTTTTAGTCATATGAGCGTAAATGTTCATCGTCGTGTTGATGTCTGAATGCCCTAATCTTTCTTGAATCTCTTTTACGCCTGCCCCAGCTTCAATGAGAAGGGATGTATAAGTATGTCTAAAGCTGTGGGGGGTAATATGCTTGTCTACATCCAAATGCTTCATTAAACGCTGTAAACGCAATCCAAATAACAAAAGTACAGGTTATCAACTCCTAACCCCAAAAACAAAAAAGTCAATCCGCACAATCATGATTGACGATGGACTTTTCGCCTTATTTAAAGCACACAAGTGTAAGCAGATGGAATTGAAAATGAAACAACGGTTAGTATATAAGGATCAAGATTTCATTTTTGCTGAAAACGTCAGGCATCCAAGGGTTATGAAGCAAATGGTATTTATAGTATGTACTGGTGATTCTTATAGTTTTCTTAGTAAGGTCCAGGTCTGTCCATTTTAATGCTAACATTTCGCCTAAGCGCATACCGGTATATGCCAAAGTAGCAAAACATAGATAGTCTAGATATAATCCTTGTTCTGTGATACGTAGAAAGGTTCTCAGTTCATTTAACTCAAGAAACTTTCCCTTAACCTCGTCTTCCTCGATATCCTCAACAGTCACATGCTTTTTGGGCATGACAAAACCATAGGTTGGATTTGTCTTTATCAAGTCTTGCCTGATAGCATGCTTGAAGATCATGTTTCCCGTCGTATGGATACTGTCAAAATAGTTATGGCTAAATTCCTTATTTAGTTCGTTGATTCGAGATTGATACATATCTTTGTAATATTACGAAGCGGAAGGTGCCCCCAGGTTGATACAAGATGCTTCATAGCTATCCTACGGGCTCCAACGCTACTCACTTTTACCTGAGTTCCATAGTATTCTAGCCACTCATTTGCAAAAGTTTCGAAAGTGATGTTTGACTACCGAATTACTCCACCGTTTAAATTTGATTCTTCAAGTTTGTTCGCCGCTAGGTGTGCTTTTTTTTGTCGTAAATTTGAATTGATTGAAAAAGGGGAGTCCCCCGTGTCTTCCTCTAATTGCACAGGTTGCAGCTTCTATCGCTCTTGAAAAATGAGGAAATGACTGCGGGAGAGTATGATGAATTTGAATGGAAAGTACTTCAGCAGTCCAAAGATCAAGGCTTCAACAGCTTCGAAATTTCGATAGGGTTGCATGAGGACTGTCTTTTAAAAGCGGCAAAGGTGTTTATGGTATTTGAGGTGCTTGAAAAGTCAGATGAAGTAATCAAGACGCAACCACCCGTAGAACTTTCGGAAGAAGAGCAGTTCGATCAGCAATTTACAGTCACCATGGTAGCAACAGAATTGAGTGAAGAGTTAAAGATAAAAATTATGAAGGTTTCCGAAGTGATCAGGTTGTTGTAAGCCCTTGATTTTGAAGGCTTGAGGCATGCTTATTTTTTATCAGTCACTAAGTTTTTCCATTCCTTATATAAGGATGGGCGAAGCTTTTTCACATGTTCCAAAAACTCTTCCAAAAATCCAATCTTTTTTAAATCAGTCAACAATTTAGTAGGGACAGATCTGACCGTATTAAATGCCCTCTTAAGGTCAATTATTTTTATTTCCCCTAGTTCATTGAAAAAAATGTGGCGAACTTCAATATCTAGTCTCGTAAAACCCACAGTTTCCATTTCATCCAGCATCGATAATATTTTCCCCGCAATTGCCTCTGAGAGTTTTTTCTCTTTTTTTAAATAATGCTTAAGATTATAACCTTTCACAAACTCCATCACTATATAGTTAGAACCATATTGATATAATTTAGGAATGATTGGAGACGATTGTCCTTTTTGCAGTGCATGTAATTCCTTTTTTTGTGTGTCTTCATTAACAAAAATTTTGACGCACTTCTGAGGGGGCAATAGAAAGACGGATCCATCTGCCCCCTTTCCAAGCATTGTGTAACCACTCAGGTCTTGAACGGTTACAACGCCTTTTTTCCTGGCTGCTATTTTTTCAAAATCATTCATTTCTGATCTCCTTTTTTTCGATATTTCTTCAAATGTGCCTATAATTTTAAAAACCTTTATAATACTTTAAAGTTTCATGTAATCCAGCTTTCAAATCATAAGCCGGATTCCAGTCCAAAAGATAAGAAGCTTTGGTATTATCTAATCGGCTATAGCGTATATCTCCCTTACGTTGGGGCATGGAGAGGGAGTGAATATTTATAGAGGTAAGTGATGTAATCATCTGATAAAGTTCATTAATACTTATCTTCGAATCACAACCAATATTGAAGGTATGTTAAATATTTGAATATACATTTCTAATGCCATAATAGGATTGCAGTATAATGGAAATAATTTCCACGAGGAAAGTATGAATTTTTTACATCGTACGAATCGTTCCAAGAATATTTTGATTAGTATCCTCAACTCGATTTTGTATCGAGTAGGCAACATCCACTTGTGCCGCTAAATGGATCACTACATCCGGTTTTTCTCGAGCAAAAACATCTTCTATTTGTGGTGAAGAAATGTCCAAATCAATGAAACAAACGTGAGAAGGCACATTTTCTCGTTTACCTGAACGTAAATGATCCACTACTAGCGGTTCATAACCTGATTGAATTAATAGGCTCTTTTAGTAAAGATTGTTGTTTTTAAAACAAAACGATTTAAGGTTGATTGGAGCGCAAGTGTGAGACTCCTGCGGGAGCAGCGGGATAGGTGAGACCCCACAGGCGTTTACGACGAGGAGGCTCACCGCCCGCCACGCGGAAAGCGAGCATCTGGAGAGTAAATCAACCACACCGCTTTACTTGGTAAATAGCAACAAAGTATGCGAAAACAGCCAATTAATAAATCGACAACATGTGAACCAATAAATCAAAGCTCCGCCTGTAACGAGTACCTTCATCCGGACTCACAACTATCATTTCTATATATATAGGAGAAGACCGTATAATATTTTGCATGCTGTATTATGAATTCGTGCGATGCACTAATATAACCCAAGTTCTTTTCCCCAAACCTCAATTTTTTCAAGGTATCTCTTGAGAAGAGTGCTTTTTCCTCCGTCCAACACCTTTTGCAAATGGCTAGCCAGCTTTTTTTCTAGGGTTCTTTGTAAATACGCCTTTTTAAGAAGATTCAGTGGATCCTCACTGAAGGTTATCCCGTATTTTAACATTTCTTGGCAATAAGCTTGCACACATTGACTTCGTATCTCCTCTTCTTTTTGTTGCCAATCCCAGCGAAAATCTATTAATAATTCGACTAGAACGACCAAATCATACCAGCAAGGATAATGCTTCGCTGATTCCCAATCAATCAAAGAGACTTTCCAATTCTCCTCATCATCATTCGCATTTTCACAGCAAATATTGTGGACATGGAGGTCGCCATGAATCAAGCACTGGCCAGATTTAGTAATTTCGGGAAAAAAAACCGGACCTTTTTTTAATATTCTTTTGATAATTTTATACCTTGGTTCCACCAATTCTTTTAAGTTAGGATCTTTCATTGCCAAATCTAGGTTTTCCATTGCTTTTTTGACCCCTTTAGTTCTTTCCTTTACCTTCTCCTCAGAATCAAAATGGGGAAGAGAGGCGTCGAAAAGATCTGCATGCCTCACAAATTGATTATCAAAGGTTTTGGCATGAAACTTTGCCACCGTGGGGATAATTCGTTCCAAATGATTTGGAGCTAATTTTATTTGTCCTCGTAACGGCTTCAAACATTCGGTAAACATCCATGTTTCATTCCCATTTACATTCGGTTCAAGCCAATACAAACGCGGCATAATCTCGTGATAAATGTTATAGGCTTTTTGATACATATTAATTTCCAACCTATGATTTTCTTTCAGTGGCAGTTTGTATATTTTAAGCACAATGGGAATGAACTCCGTGCCATCAGTTAGAACCAACTTCCAAATACTTGTCTTTTCACGTGAATTTTTGAGGCATTCTATTCTTTCTTCCACTAATTTCATTTTTTTACCAAGGACATTTCCAAGCTTTTTTTCCCAATCAAATTGTTTCCAACTGCTAAGAATTTCTTCTATACTATTCAAATGG
Organism: Peribacillus sp. NPDC058075; assembly: GCF_042885195.1. Classification (NCBI taxonomy): domain Bacteria; kingdom Bacillati; phylum Bacillota; class Bacilli; order Caryophanales; family Bacillaceae; genus Peribacillus; species Peribacillus sp. NPDC058075. The sequence continues at coordinate 14,774 of NZ_JBHVSL010000008.1, forward strand.
AAAGTTCCCTCCCTCTTTTATCATTTTTACTGTCTCCCCCATAAATTTCGCAAATGGGAAACAAAACTCCGAACAAATGGAAGAGGGTCATTCCAAGCAAAGAGAGCCTCAACCTTTTTTCCATATAAGCTCTTTATCCACTCAACGAACCTCATTTCCCCATTTTTTTGTTTTTGGCGAAAGGAAAGAAAATCACGGACGAAGTAAACCCATTTGACCCCTTCTTTCTGCTCTGTCACTGGTGATGGATTTTGCCCGGTAAGGGATAAATAATATAAGTAAGCCAAATTAACCCCACAAGCAATCGATAATGCTTGAGTTAAACCTATTCTTGAATTGATTTCGATAAATTTCAGTTTCCCATCTCTAGGATCCCGTTTAAATTCAGAAATAGCCAAGCCTTTGAATTGAATATCCTTTAGAAAGGTAGTAGCAAGTTGAATGACTTCTTCATCCCTAACACTTAGGGCAAGAGCAGTGGATCCAAAATGAGGGGGAAATTGATGTAATTTTTGGTTCATCCACAAACCAATTAAATTCATTTGTTCGTCAAAAAAAGTCTTGACGGAATAAATACAATCCTCCGCACCAGGAATGACTTCCTGGATCATTAGTTCACCGTATGGGCGATAAAAAAGGTATTCTTCTCTCAATTGGGAAGGGTGTTCTACTACAATGGCTTTCTTATAAAGATGATGATCGATATTTGAGCGGAAATGAGAAGAATACACTGGTTTTAATATACAAGGGAAGGTAATTTGATCGATAATTTGCTCAAATTGTTCTTCATTATTTATAGCGTAGGTTTTGGGGCATGGCACATTTGATTTCATGGCCAATTCATACGTTAATCTTTTATCTAATACAGCTTCGACCAGTGTGATATTAGGTAATAGAAACCGATAGTAGTGTGAAAGGACAAATCTGTTTTTTGAAATAAACTGAACAAAGTCATCAGAACCCGCATACAGGACTGGCTTTTGACCCAACTTTTGCGACAGTCTAGTAAGAAATAGTATTAATGCTGGTCCCTCACTAACTGGATTCGGACAAATTCCGCAAGTGGCAAACCGAGTTTTACCAATTTCATATTTTCCGCTCGTATCAAACGCATATACCTTTATCCCTTCTTTCGCTAAACTCCTCACAATCCCTATACCGGTTGCACTTAGATCAAGAACAACGGCTGGAACATCATGTAGCATGCTCTTTCCTCCTTCAAAATAATGATTGATAGATTTCTTCAATCTTTTTGACCATGTTACTAGTGGTTAAATGTTTTAGTGCAAATGCCTGTGCATTGCGTGCTAATTCTTTTCTAATGGATTTTTTTCGTAATAAGAGCGATAACTTTTTTGCAAGCTTCTTTGGGTTTGCTGGTTCAACAATAAATCCTGAATGATTATTTTTAATAATTTCCGGGATTCCGCCACAATTGGTAGTAAGAATTGCTTGTTTGGCAAACATGGCCTCAATAATTGAGATTGGCAGCGTATCGCTTGTGGTTGGCAGAATAAATATGTCTGATTCACTTAGCAATTGAGGTATGTCTTCTCTGCTGCCTAAAAAGGAAACGTTTTTCAATTCCAACTTATTAACCTGTTTCTCGAGCTGCTTTCTCATCTCACCATCGCCTACTATCCGGACTTCTACATCTTTCAGCTTGTCTTTAATAAGCGCAAGGGCTTCAAATAGGTACTTATGACCTTTACGTGGTCGAAGGCGTGCGACACAAGTTATCACCATGTTAGGTTTGCTTTTTTTCCTTTTCTTCCGAATATTCGATCCACCAAAATCAATTCCAGTATAAACAGTGGTCATTTTAGATTCCTCCGCACCTAAATTTATTAGAATTGGGCGAAAGACATCACAAATGATGATTAATTGATTAGCATTTTTAATGGCTTGTCTGTCAATGGCCGAAAAATAGATTTCCTCAACCGACCCTTTTTCCATCAAGTTAAACTTTAATCTGTTGTGGGTCATAAATCCATGAGGTGTAAAAAGAAGAGGTTTTTGAAGGGATCGGTTTAGTATCCCAATTACATTAGCTGTATATCGATCTTGTGCGTGGATAATATCATATTGCTCCAGGTCAATATCCTTTAACATCGTATAGTAACTATATAGTTTGCTAATGTTGTGTAGAATTTTTTCATTACAGCTGCCATACCGATTGATAAAAAAATGTGTAAATTCCTTAGAATATCTAGTTCGTAACGCCTCCATTTCTTTAGATGGAAAATGATTTGGTGCTATTACATGGACGCTATGACCTAATTTTTCCAAGCCGTTTTTAAGTGTTGTGATATAGTTTTGCAGTCCACCGATACTTGGATACTCCCAAAACGTTGTGATTAATATTTTCATTTTTTTGTTTTGAATTCCTGCTGAATGGATTCGCTGCCTTTCTACCACTTGTTCTTCTTCAACTATTTCATTAATCTCATAATATTGATCCATAGCTGAGATTAGGTAAGGAAAAAGAGTCGGCACAAAATGCTGGTCCTTTAGATGTTTTCCTGTCACTTCCACACTCTCCTTATGATTTCAAAAGCTTCTGCGAATTCGACCCCAACCGTCATTCCCCTGACCCGCGCTAAATATTCCACTCCGTCATATGAACGTGGATGAGGGAATGGTCTCATTTCTATATCATAATGGTGAAGAGATTGCAGCTTGTCATCGATGGTATCTGTAATATCCACAAAATAATTGGGTTTGAATTCCTTGTCATTCGTATGCTGGCTCCATTCACTGGAAGAAACCGTTTCAAAACAAAGGATCTCAATCGGTGGTTTACCAGGCAACGGCCGGGCTGCTGTGATGACTGCTTGAAACAAAATTTGATGGTCTTTGTTTGTATCTCCATAATGATGAGTGAAAATTAAAGAAGGTTCATACTTATCCAATAGAGCTTCAATCGCTTTGGCGATTTTGTGAAGAGGAATTGTTTCCAACAATAGATTGGGGAATTCCAAAAATAGGACCTCGTCTACTCCTAAGTGTTTGTTAGCTTGCTGCATTAATGGCTGAATGTGCTGCTCCTCTTCCTTACGTCCCTTGGCGGCAATCACTGTGATTACCTTATAGCCATGATTAATTAATTTCTTTATCGTTCCGCCGCTTCCAAGAATTTCATCATCGGGATGAGCGGCAATCACTAGAACATTCATACTCATTAAGATCCCTCAACTCCATTTAATATTAGTACTCTAATAATTATATGAAGTTGATCCGAAGTGGATATGGACAATGGTAAAAAAACTTCGACACACCCATGTCGAAGCAGAAAGGTTAAACGATTCCCAGTTGATATGCCTGAAAATGATCAATCCTTTATGTCTGAAGGTACTCATGACTTAAATGATCAAACCATCATCAAGACTATTATTCTAATGGCACAGTTATTAAAACTTCAAGTCATCGCTGAGGGCGTTGAAACAAACGATCAAGTGCGATTATTTATATATCAATGTATGCATTACAGGCAACGCACTTCGCTATTTTGGTGGAAGGAGACTATCCTGTCGAAACAACAGGAACAGTTGCCATTCCCTTGATGATTATTGGGTATAGCGGAGAAATCTTTATGCCAATTGTTGCAGGTGCTTGTTTGGACCACTGGAGTGGTACAGACGGTTATAAGGTATTATTTAGGGTTGACGATTGTTGGGTTGATTACGGCTATAATTTGGCAAAGAGTAACGAAAGAAAAACGAATAGAGATTTCGCTCCTGAAGAGAGAAATGAAAGCAAGTTAGCAAAAGGCAAGAGGGTTCCCGAGTGATAGAATAATGAGGTTTTTAAAGACCCTAAAAAATGTAAAAAGGCTGGCGATAAACGTTTTGTTTTTTGGCAGCTTTCTATTTTTATACGTTTTTATAGATTTAGAGATTACTTGCAAGCTGTTCGGATTTTTGCACCCAAAACCCATTTTTTTATAAATTTCATAATTATGATGAATTGCGTATAATGAGATTATGCAAGGGTATATATAAATTTAAAATAAATACGAAATGAAAGAATGGTTATCATTCTATTCTATAGGCAATTAATCTATTAAAAGGTGAAATGATTATGATATCTAGTCTTATGAAGTCTTGGACAATATGGATGAAAATCGGAGTGATTTTATTCGGGGTATTCTTACTATCGTGGTTGGGTCCTGACGAAATTGGTCTTACTGATTTGCTTATTTCATTAAGAGAAGGTGAAGAAACAGGAAATAAGTTAATGCTTGCCGTTTTTTTGTTAATTTCTTTAAATACAGTTTTAGCTTTGTTTCATTATATTGGTGCACTCCTGTTGGGAGACGAAATTGGTGATCGTTTAAACCGTCCATGGTTAAAAATTATCATTCCTCTTATTGTTATTCCTCTCGACTATATCGTGATAAATGCTTATTATTCTTTAACATACTCATTTAGCGCATATGCATTGTTATTGTTGTTAGCCATCTTATTATTGCAAGCCTTTGAAAAGGATAGGTTAAAGCCAATTATTAAAACGATTATTTGTTCTCAATTAATCTTTGGGATTGAATGGCTGAATGAGATTCCTTCTTTATCCCAATATGGATTTGGCCAAGGGACGATTTCAAAGGAATTAAAAGATATAGCGGTTCAAATTGGATTTGAGCAATCATTAACATTGTACAGTTTAACTTTGTGTTTAATTTTTGTTATTAATGCTGTTATTTTAGCTGTGTATTTTTCATTAGCTGAACAAAAGTGGCGGATAAAGCAAGAGCTTCATTATGCGCAGTTAGAAGCAATGCAGTCAAGATCAGGACGAGAAGCACTATATCTGGTCCATGATTTAAAAACACCTCTCACAGCAATTGAGGGGCTAAATTCTTTAATTAGTTTGAAAGTGGACGATTCTAAAATTAAAGAATATTGTCAAAAGGTTTCATCATCGATTCATTCCGTTAGCGACATGATTTCCGAGATTTTATATGATGATAAAAAACATTGGTGCCGTATAAAAGATTTAGTTGAATACGTCGAAGCAAGCAGACTGAGCGGGACAAATCTTAATCTGAAGGTAGAGTTTCAAACAGATCCTGAAATTAAAATTTTAATTAATAAAATCCGAATGACGAGGGCATTAGTGAATTTAATTGACAATGCTTACGATGCAGTGAATGGAATAGAGGATGGCAAGATTTTGCTTAAGGTGAAAACCTATGAAAATGAACTTTGGTTGGGCGTATCAGATAATGGGAAAGGGATTTCACCTAAAGAGCAGCTGAAAATATGGAAAGCTGGGTTTAGTACGAAATCGCATCCAGGGATGGGGTTAGCTTTCGTACGACAAGTTGCTGAAGGACATGGTGCATCTTTAGAAATTGACAGCAAGCTTGGGCACGGGACAATAATTTGGATTAAACTAGCTGAGAGGAGTGTTTCAAGATGAACATTTTAGTTATTGATGATGATGCATCAATTCAATATATGCTAAGTGAAATTTGTGAATTTGCCGGCTGGAATGTAGCTACGGCTAACAACGGAAAAGAAGGGTTAAATGTGTTTGCAGAAAAAGGAGCGGATGTTGTTTTAGTTGATTATCATATGCCGGAAATGGACGGAATAAAAACAGTGGGTGAGCTTCGTAAACTTAATGCTGATGTTCCGATTCTTGTATTAACAGTCGATGAACGACAGGAAATTGCTGATCGCTTTCTTGAAGCAGGCGCAACGGATTTTGCGTTAAAGCCTGTAAAAGCGCCTGATTTGATTTCAAGAATTCAACTTCATGCTCGCCTTGCAAAATTAACTCAATCAGCTCCGCAGCAAAAGTCCAGTGAAGAAAAGGATGTATTTGTAACAAAGGGAATTAGTAAGAAAACACTTTGTCACGTTAGTGGTTTTCTACATTCTAATCGTGAACCCTTTTCCGTTGATACCATTTCTAAAGAAGTGGGTTTGGCTTATCCGACCGTCTATCGTTATATAATGCATTTACTTGATGAAGGAAAAGTGGAAACTATTGTGAGTTATCAAAAAATAGGAAGACCGAAAAATTTATATCAATGGATTGTTGACTAAAAAACTGCCTTAATACAAGGCAGTTTTTTTTTTATTATGATGGGAGTCTCCAATACTGCACAGACCGTTAATGCAGCAGGACTTTTTTTCTTTTTTTTCTGTATTTTTATATTTTCTGATAATATAAAATTATTTTACAACACTAAAGATTCTTTAAAATTTAAATGTCTTCATTGGACGTCTTCGAGTAAAATGAATGAATTTATAAGAATTAATGTTCATTTAGATTTTGCTATCTGATTCCTTTTGAACCATAGCTAAGATTAAAAAAATGTAAACGCTTACTGATGGTGGGTTGGATGACATGCGTCGCCAACATCGTATTAGGCGTAGGTTGAACGAATCAATAATTCTATTAAATGCAATTATTTTGCGAATGAATGGTTTAATATTTAACCATATTTAGGGGGACTTTATTATGCAAGCACTATTAAAAGATGATGTTCAGCAGCCAAACGAGTCAAACCAGCCTAGGAAGAAGCATCCTCCTGGACTGTATATGCTGTTCGCTACTGAGGCATGGGAGCGCTTCAGCTATTACGGAATGAGAGCAATTCTTGTTCTTTACTTAACGGCAACTGTTGTAAACGGCGGGCTTGGAGTCGACAAAACTGCGGCTATGGGCATATACGGATTCTTTACTGGTGCCGTTTATATTACGCCGATGATTGGCGGATACTTGACTGACCGTTTCATAGGCAGAAGATTGGCGATCACGATTGGCGGTATTTTAATGGCGCTTGGTAACTTTTCGCTATTCGCAAGTCAGAGTTTGACTGCTCTTTACATTGGTCTTGGTTTATTGATTATCGGTAATGGTTTCTTCAAGCCAAACATCTCGACAATTGTTGGTGATCTTTATGAAGACAACGATCCGCGTCGTGATGGAGCTTTCACCATCTTCTATATGGGTATTAACGTTGGGGCTTTCTTTGCACCATTAGTAGTTGGGCTTATGAGCTATAAATATGGGTTCTTGACAGCAGCAATTGGCATGATTGTAGGTCAGTTAGTTTTCAACCTATTAGGCAATCGCTATTTAGGTGATATCGGTAAAGAACCTACTGGCAAACCGGAAATTACAGCAGGTCAAAAATCAGCTGCACCGTTAACGAAAAGAGAACAAAAACGTACAGCGGCCATCGTTATTTTGGCAGTCTTCGTTATAGCGTTCTGGGCCGCTTTCGAGCAGGCAGGAAGTTCATTGACATTGTATGCTAATGACCAAATTGATCGGAATGTATTTGGTTTTGAGGTTCCAACTGCCTGGTTCCAGTCATTGAACCCATTATTCATCGTGATTTTAGCGCCAATTATGTCTGCTTTATGGTACAAGCTTGGCAGTTCAAAACGCGGTGACTTAAAAACTCCAACGAAGATGGCTCTTGGTTTAGTCACTGTTGGTTTAGGTTTCTTAGTACTGCTTCCTGCTGTTATGTATACAGGAAACGATACAGCGCTTAAAGTAAACATCCTGTTCATGATTGTAACGTATTTCCTTCATACATTAGCCGAATTAATGATTTCACCAGTTGGTTTATCGATGGTAAGTAAAATTGCTCCAATCAAGCTTGCCTCTCTTCTAATGGGAGTATGGCTGGCAAGTTCAGCAGTAGCTAATATGGTAGCCGGCCAATTAGCTGCATATACGCAGTCTTTAGGTTACTTGGAAATCTTCAGTGTAATTGGTTTTGTAACAATTGGTTTAGGTATTGTTTTATTGCTTCTTTCGAAGCCAGTAGCAAAGCTGATGAAATAATGAGAAAAGGAGCTGACCCAAAAGGCATATAATGTGCCATTTGGGCCGAGCTTTTTTTAGTGTAAAAAAATAATAGAATCGGTCCAAATTGGTGTAAGGGGAGTCTCCGCAACGACCCATTTTTGCTTAATTTATTATGTTTCAGCATTTTCACAAGTCTTTCATCAATTTGAATGCTACGGAAGGCTAATATAATCAACCAAGAAACAAATCAATGGGAAGTTCTTATAAAACAAGTCAAAGCTATATTAGATGAGAAACAATAATAAACACTTAGGTGGATGAATGGACTTGGTTTCAATAATCGGCCGGCCACTTTTATTAGAGGCTCTTTTCGTAAAGATTGTTGTTTTTAAAACAAAACGATTTAAGGTTGATTGGAGCGCAAGTGCGAGACTCCTGCGGGAGCAGCGGGATAGGTGAGACCCCACAGGCGTTTACGACGACGAGGAGGCTCACCGCCCGCCCCGCGGAAAGCGAGCATCTGGAGAGAAAATCAACCACACCGCTTTACTTGGTAAATAGCAACAAAGTATGCCAAAACAGCTTTAGTAGAAAAGGACTCAGAGCTGGTTATGTAAAAGAGCCGATGAATTTAGGATGTAATTCTACTTTATTGAGCACTTCGAAAGAAAATGCACAAAGTTAATCTAGCAAGCAGCGATGATAGAATATCGGTGGATGATCTAATTCTATATGGAAACAGAGGGGGGGAGGGAATCTTATCGCTATCCCTAACGACTTCTAGATAGGCTATACTTATCTAGACAGAAAATTTAAGGTCAGGTAGACTACAGATACAACTAGTTATAGAAAAGAGGCCCGATATGCGACGCGATATACAACTGAATGAACGAGCTTTCTCTTCCAAGGAAGTGGCGGAAGAAGTGGGGATTGCAACTCCCACTGTTCGAAAATATGGTCAAATCTTAGAGCGAAATGGATATGAGTTTTTGAAAGATGGAGATCGACGTATCTTTGTTAAATCTGACATCGGAGCGCTTATAGCGCTACGCGATACGGACAAGCCCCTTGACGATACAGCTAAAGACCTGGTATATCAGCAAAAAGAAAGATTAGAAGAATCCAATGAAACACAGATAGCGATACCCGATACATATGAAAATTCACCCCACGACCCCAATCAATTAAACGAGGTCTTAATGTTTTTAGTCAATGAACTCGCAGCCACACGTGAAATGAATGTCCAACTGACAAACGATATGTCACAGCTTAAAACAAAGGTTTCCCGGCTCCAGCAAGATCATCATGTTATAAGTTCTAGTATTGGAAATTCAGCGCAAAGAACTAATTCTAAAATTGAACAATTAACTGAACAACAAAATACCCATTACGAAACATTGCTGGAACAAGAAAAACAAAAAAGTGAACTCTTACAAAAAGAAATACAAAATATGCGGGACGAACAGAAAAAAGAATGGAGTTCACAAAATGAATTTAATAAACGTTTAGAAGAGTCTATACAAAAACGTTCCGAAAAATGGCGGGGGCTTTTCTCCATATTCAGAAAATAAGGAAAGCATTGAGATGCGAATCCACAAAACTTAAAAAAATTCATAGTGCCTTATATGATTCGCGTAGCTGAAAATAGAATGAAGAAAGAATTTTTCAACTTTACAGGATTTAGCACCAGTTATGTAAATGCTCGGCGATACCAATGTATCGGGCGTTCTACCAAAGGCAGGCGAAGGCTCAATTGAAATTCATTGAGGATTTGTTTAAGCGATATGCAACTAAAACAAAATACACTTTGCATTCAAAAACAGGATTCATTCTTACTAGAGGTGCTCCAGCAGGGATTGATCGGCTCTTTTTTTTGTGTTACGTATCGCTGGGCGATATAACTTGCAAATAAATTCGAACCTTTAGGTTTAATAGTAAAGCGGCGTTTGATATGCAAACATGATATACCTCCGAATGAACGAGTATTCTCTTCTAATGTAGTGAAAGAAGAATAGGGGATGCACATCCACTGTTCAAAAGTATGGTCAAAACTTAGAATGAAACGGATATGAGTTTTTAAGATGGTGGTTGCCTATCTTTCTTCAGTCTGATATCGAAGCGCACATAGCGTTACGCGATACGGACAAGTCCCTAGAGGGTACAGCTAAAGACCTTGTGTATCTACAAAAAGATAGATTAGATGGTACCAATGAAAAAGAGATAGCGATACCCGATATATAAGACAGCTTACCCCATAATTCCAAACAAATTTAACCAATCAACTCGCTGCTACGCTTGAAATGAACGTCCACTGACAAACGATATGTCTTAGGTTAACGGTTTCTCAGCTCCAGCAATATCCATGTCCTCAATAGTGTTCCCAAGAAAGGACCATATCGGTTCTTTTTTGTGTTTCGTATCGCTGGGCGATATAACATGAAAATTAATCCACAGAACCTTCATCTTTACTAGAAAGGAAGGTCCGATATGCGACAGGATATACATCCGAATGAATGAGGTTCCTCTTTCAAGGAAGTGGCAAAGAAGTGGAGATGCAAAATCAATGTTCGTAAGTATGTTTAAAACTTAGAGCGAAATGGATATTAATTGTTAAAATATGTAAATGTTCATTCCTTCGATCAATCCGACATCGAAACGCTTAAGTGTTACGCGACGGGCAGCCCCCTAAACGATAGAGCTAAAGACCTTTGAAAAAGAAAGATTAGAAGGCACCAATGAAACCGAGATAGCGATACCCGATACATATGACAATTTGATCCATGTTCTCATTCAATTAAAAGGGAGCTTGTTTTTACCCAATGAACTCACAGCTACACGTGAAATGGATATCTAACTGACAAATGATATGCCATAGCTTAAAACTGAACAACAAAACCCATTACGAAACATTACTTCAATAAGAAAAAGGTTTCATTATCTTTTCCTTTACGATATTCAGGTGTTAATTTTCGTTAATAACTATTTAAACCTAAGATAATCAAATCAAAAGTAGAAATTCCTTTTTTTCACTTATTCAGAATCACTATTTTCAAATTTCAACAATTTCCCGAGAAATATCTACAAATTCTGAGTAGATATCGACAAAATTAAAAGCTTCTAAATAACTGCTGGTTATTGGCTGTGGAAATGAAAAAAATTAAATGGAAGATCCACTTAATTAAGTTTATATAATACTCTTTACCGGACTTTTGCAAAAAGCTTGTTTTAGCAATAATTACTGCATGTAGCTTCTATATTATTTAGCCTTACCAAGAGACAGGCCTCTAGAGTATAAGAAGTTTTCTTTCCTCCTCCTTTGAATTACAAACAACAAAGCAGTGATCCCAATTTTCGGGAGGCACTGCTTTGTTGTTTGTAGATATTCTACGCATTCATAATTAGCTCGATAACTTCTTACCATTCTGTAAATCAACATCAGCAAAATCCTGAACCCTTTCGATTCTTCCAACCAAGATTGAAAGCGTATGTGTTTGAAAAGAACACACCTTTCAGTACTAAAGAAATATACAGGGGTGAATGAGGAACAACCTACGATCGTACTGAAGGCAGCTAAATCGCCGCGAGTAGCGACCTGTGCTCGCTCGCATATCACAACAAGACCTAGAAGCAAGTCAAAGAGAACAAGGCTAAGGCCGAAGACAAAAGACAAAAGGAGGTTTCAAGGCCAGGGGTACATGTCTCGTGGCGAAGCAAAACCCAAGCAGGTTTATCAATGGTGGTTTATTTAAAAGGTGAATGAGGGCTATCTAAGTAAATTTAGGAAGGCAGCTAGATCCCCTCGAGTAGCAACCTATATTAGCCGGCCAGTAACGTGCAATCTCTAATAGGACGCTAACCTCATCAGTGGGCAAAGTCTGCCCAAAATGACGTGGGCTTCATTCATACAGTTGTTCGGAGTAGCAGTTAATCCCAAATAGACCAAAATATTACCATTCTATGTTTCTATTCATTTTTCCCCCCAGAACCTTCTAAACTCCCAATAATCTTTGCCTATATGAACGAGAATCTAGTTGAATTCAAAAAACTTGCATTATTAATTATTTTTATTATAATACTTGTATACAAGTGTACTTGAACTCTAAGGGAAGGTGAATATATGGCTGAATCAAAGGAATTTCTTTATCCTGTAAAATGGCTTTCAAAAGCTTCAGCTGGTGATCGTGTTACATCCGAGCTTAGAATGCGTATTATTTCGGGGATGATTGAAAGCGGTGCCATCCTATCTGAAAATAAATTAGCTGCTGATTTCGGTGTAAGCCGCTCACCAGTTCGTGATGCGTTAAAAATACTAGCCTCTGAAAATATCATCCGATTAGAAAGAATGGGTGCGGTTGTCATTGGTTTAACAGAAAAAAAGTATGCAGAAATTTATGATGTACGTATACTCATCGAAACGTTTGTATTTGAACGTCTAGTAAGGTTGAACACGGATGAATTAGTAATGGAACTTAGTAAAATATTGGAAATGATGAAAGTGTCCATAAAATACCTGGATGCTGATGAGTTTTCCTATCAGGATGTTCTATTCCATGAAACGATCATTCGATCCATCGATCATTCCTACATCCAGATGATCTGGGATAATTTAAAACCTGTGATGGAAAGTTTGATTCTTCTATCCATGCGCAGTCGTTTTAAAGAAAAGTATGAAGACTTTACACGGATCATAAATAATCATCAACTTTATATTGATGCGATCAAAACAAAAGATCGAGACATCATGATTAAGTCGTTACATGAGAACTTTGATGATGTTCAAGGAAAAGTGGGAGACTTATGGATGGCCCAACAGATGCTTTCAAAAGGAGTCGAACAAGAAAATGACTAGCTATATGTTAGGAGTAGACATCGGTACAACAAGTACAAAAGCTGTATTATTCACGAAAAAAGGCGATGTCATCCAACAAGAGAATATTGGCTATCCTCTTTACACACCGGATATGACAACGGCTGAACAAGACCCTGAGGAGATTTTTCAGGCTGTTCTGAAAGCCTTTTCAAATATAACGAAGAAGCATCCAGATAAAAAACCATCATTTATTTCATTTAGCAGTGCGATGCATAGTGTTATAGCTATGGATGAAAATGACCAGCCGCTAACCGCTTGCATCACTTGGGCAGATAATCGCAGTGAAGCTTGGGCCCATAAAATAAAGGATGAATTAGATGGACATGAAGTTTACAAGCGAACCGGAACACCGATTCACCCGATGTCACCATTATCCAAGATTACCTGGATCGTGAATGATCGCCCGGAGATCGCAACTCATGTTAAAAAGTATATCGGGATTAAAGAATATATCTTTAAAAAGTTCTTTGATCAATATGTTGTCGATCATTCCCTTGCTTCATCGATGGGCATGTTGAATCTCAAAAATTTGGATTGGGATGAGGAAGCCCTAAGAATTGCTGGAATCACGCGTAATCAATTATCTGAACTCGTACCAACAACCAAAATCTTTAACAACTGTGACCCGGATTTAGCCAAACAGATCGGGATTGACCCAGAAACCCCTTTTGTCATTGGGGCAAGTGATGGTGTCCTTTCAAATCTAGGTGTAAACGCTATCCGGAAAGGTGAAATCGCTGTCACGATTGGGACAAGCGGTGCGATTCGGACGATTATTGACGAGCCGAAAACAGATGAAAAAGGAAGAATCTTTTGCTATGCCTTAACGGAAAAGCATTGGGTGATTGGCGGACCGGTAAACAATGGCGGGATGGTCCTTCGCTGGATTCGTGATGAATTTGCTTCTTCTGAGGTGGAAACGGCTAAAAGACTCGGAATCGACGCTTATGAAGTCTTGACCAAAATTGCCGAACGCGTAAGACCAGGCGCTGATGGATTGTTATTCCATCCATATCTTGCAGGTGAACGTGCACCATTATGGAATCCGGACGTACGGGGTTCATTTTTCGGATTAACACTGTCGCATAAGAAAGAACATATGATTCGAGCGGCTCTAGAGGGAGTCATTTACAATTTATACACAGTATTTTTAGCCTTAACCGAATGCATGGACGGTCCCGTGACCCGAATTCAAGCTACGGGAGGCTTCGCAAGGTCAGCTGTTTGGCGGCAAATGATGTCCGATATCTTCGAATCGGAAGTCGTGGTTCCAGAAAGCTACGAAAGTTCGTGCCTGGGTGCTTGTATATTAGGGTTATATGCCACTGGGGAAATTGATTCCTTCGAAATAATTTCTGAAATGATAGGCAATACCCACAAGCACACACCGAAAGCTGATTCTGTAAAAGAATATAGGCAGCTGCTGCCGATTTTCATCAACTTATCAAGGGTATTGGAAAACGAATATACACAGATTGCGGATTATCAAAGAAACTTAATAAATGCAGCAAAGTAAAGACATGGGGGGATTACAATGCCATTAGTTATTGTCGGTTTAGGAATTGTCGCCTTATTAGTTTTAATAATGGGCTTAAAATTAAACACCTTTATTTCCTTGATCATTGTATCGTTTGGAGTGGCTTTAGCACTTGGGATGCCACTTGACGGAATTGTCAAAACCATTGAAGCTGGTTTAGGCGGAACACTTGGCCACTTAGCGTTAATCTTTGGACTTGGAGCGATGTTGGGTAAGTTAATCGCAGATTCAGGCGGAGCGCAACGCATTGCCATGACCCTTGTTAAAAAATTCGGTGAAAAGAATATTCAATGGGCTGTCGTGGCAGCGTCATTTATTATCGGTGTCGCCCTATTTTTTGAAGTGGGCTTAGTATTATTGATTCCAATCGTTTTTGCGATTTCAAGAGAATTAAAAGTTTCGATATTGTATCTTGGTATTCCAATGGTAGCGGCATTATCCGTAACACACGGTTTCTTACCGCCGCACCCAGGACCAACCGTTATTGCTGGTGAATATGGTGCAGACATTGGTCAGGTTTTACTTTACGGCTTCATCATTGCCGTTCCAACCGTTATTTTGGCTGGACCAGTATTTACGAAGATAGCCAAAAGATTAGTACCTGAATCATTTACGAAAACAGGCAGCATTGCCTCTTTAGGAGAACAAAAATCATTTAAACTTGAAGATACACCTGGATTTGGGATCAGTGTATTTACCGCCCTACTTCCGGTTATATTAATGTCAATTGCTACGATTATCACTTTGATGCAAAAAACAATGGGATTTGAAGATAATGGTTTACTGGCAGCTATCCGTTTCATTGGCGAAGCAGGTACTTCCATGTTGCTTTCCTTATTATTTGCGGTCTATTCAATGGGATTAGCAAGAAAGATTCCAATGAAAGATATTATGGAATCTTGTACATCAGCGATTCTGCATATCGGAATGATGCTCTTGATCATTGGAGGCGGCGGAGCCTTCAAACAAGTATTGATCGACGGCGGTGTAGGTGACTATGTAGCTGAATTATTCAAAGGAACCTCATTATCACCGATCTTGCTTGCCTGGATCATCGCGGCAATCCTCCGTATTTCATTGGGATCTGCTACCGTTGCAGCCTTAACGACAGCTGGTCTAGTTATTCCGATGTTAGGTCAGACGGACGTTAACCTTGCTCTAGTTGTACTTGCTACAGGAGCGGGAAGTTTAATCGCCTCACACGTTAACGATGCTGGTTTCTGGATGTTTAAAGAGTATTTTGGTTTAAGCATGAAAGAAACATTTGCAACGTGGACTTTGCTTGAGACGATTATTTCAGTAGCTGGATTAGGATTTATTCTATTACTAAGCTTATTTGTATAGGTCTTTCCCGGCAGTAAATCCCCCACTTATGGCAGGGATTTACTGCCTATTATTCTTACATAGAAGGAGCAGAAATAAAATGAACAATACAATTGGTGTCATTGGTTTAGGGGTAATGGGCAGTAATATCGCGTTAAATATGGCTAGTAAAGGGGAACAAGTGGCTGTCTATAACTACACAAGAGATTTAACGGATCAGCTTGTTGCTGAATTGGATGGTCAGTCGATCCATCCGTATTACGAAATCCAAGACTTTGTTCAGTCACTTGAAACACCAAGAAAGATTTTTCTAATGGTGACTGCGGGTAAAGCGATCGATTCGGTGATCACTTCATTACTTCCTCACCTTGAATCAGGTGATATTATCATGGACGGTGGTAACTCCCATTACGAAGATACTGAACGCAGATATGATGAATTGAAATCTAAAGGATTCAGTTATGTAGGAATTGGTATTTCCGGTGGAGAAGTCGGGGCGTTAAAAGGACCTTCAATCATGCCAGGCGGAGATAAGGAAGCCTATGAAAAAGTAGCTCCAATCCTGACAAAAATCGCAGCCAAAGTAAATGATGATCCTTGCTGTACCTATATCGGACCAAAAGGAGCAGGTCACTTTGTGAAAATGGTACATAACGGGATTGAGTATGCGGATATGCAATTAATCGCCGAAGCTTATACGTTTTTAAGAGAAAAACTGCATTTAGAAGTTAATGAAATTGCTGACATCTTCGAAACATGGAATCAAGGCGAACTGAAAAGTTATTTAATTGAAATCACAGCGGAAATTTTAAGGAAGAAAGATGAAGTAACAGGCTTACCCTTGATCGATGTGATTCTTGATAAAGCAGGACAAAAAGGGACAGGAAAATGGACCAGCATGCAAGCTATTGATAACGGTATACCAGCATCGATTATTACAGAGTCTTTGTTTGCTCGCTACATTTCCGCTTTAAAAGAAGAAAGGGTTCATGCAGAAGACATTCTAACAGGACCTGAGAACGTTCAGCAACAATTAGATAAAAATGAGTGGATTGACTATATTAGGCAAGCATTATATATGGGCAAGGTTTGTGCATACGCGCAAGGTTTCACTCAATATAAAATGAGTTCAGAACTTAACGGCTGGGAGTTGCCTTTAAAGGATATTGCGCTTATCTTCCGCGGCGGCTGCATCATTCGGGCAGAATTTTTAAACGTCATTAGCGAAGCCTATCAAGAGCAGCCAAATCTGGCCAATTTATTGATTTCACCATATTTCGCTAAAAAGGTTGCAAATTACCAGGTGGGATTGCGAAAGGTTGTCTGTGAGGGAATAAATTCTGGCATCTCGTTCCCATGTTTAGGCTCTTCACTTACTTATTACGATAGTTATCGGACAGGCATCTCAAATGCTAACCTCCTGCAAGCACAACGTGATTATTTTGGGGCACATACCTATGAGCGACGTGATTTAGCAGGGGTCTTTCACACAAACTGGCAGTGATGGAAAGTGACAAAAGGGACAATCATCTTTGAATGACTGTACCATGAATGGGAGAAGGTACCTTGCTTCAAAAAGGGAGCTGCTTTGGCAGCTCCTTTTTTGTGTAACAAAAGGGGGTCCACCTAAATGTTAAAACAAAGTTGATTGAAATTGGTGTGCAAGACTTCTAAGGGAAAAGCGTGTCAAGGGGAGCAAAGGCAACGAGGGCGGACGGCCCTAGAAAAGCGAGCATCCTGAGAGGTAAATCAACGTTCAAATTGAACAAGCCTTTAAATAACTGTAGACTCGAAATTTTAGTTGGGCATTTTTATTGGTGTATTTAATTGATAATAATCCCGATATGACCGATAAGATACCATTTTTCTATTCTCATAATACCCATCCAATTGTAATATTTTTGATTTGTTGGTTTCTAAATAATAATGAAACCCTTCTGTTTCTAAACTATAGAAGACATAGGTAATTCCAAGCATTTGTTTCTTGGTGACCTTTGTATCAGGGTGATGTTGTATAAAATCAGCCAATTGCTGAACAGAGGTTGCTGGAATGTCTGCGATATCACGTAATGTTTCCTTAATATTAGTCTTTATTTTATTCAAAGTAGTTTTTGCTTTATGTTTGATTTTTTTGGAATGTCTTTTCAAAAATATCACTCCTACTCTGTTTATAGTTATAAGATTTATTATGTTATTTCCTATCAGCAAACGGAGTAAACGCAAATTTGAATCCTGGGTTAAATTCTACCAAAAAAGAAAAAATCTTGGTGAAAAGTTTGATGGCAACGAATAATGTTTTTTGGGGGAGGTTTAATATTCAGGTTAAGTGGTATATAAATGATAGTAGTTTTTTCCCCTGCTGGAATTTCTTTGCGCAGAAGTAGTATCGTTTCATGAAAGATGTCGACAGGTAGCACATATTCTTCTTTTGATTATTACCAATTATTTCTGCATGGAAAAGGAGTGATAGATCATGAGGCAAATGTGTATTTACTGTTTTAAATGGGCAGACATAGATACGATGACACCACTTTTTGAACAAGGTAGAGATTTCATCAATTATTATTGCGAGGATTGTGTTACTGCTGTTATGGATAATTTGTTTAAGCTTCCAGACAAACAGGTATGCGAACAATCAAGAACCCACTAACAACAAGCAATGCATGTAAAAGTTAAGTGATTGCGCTGAAACAGCATAACTAGAGGCCATCTCAAAACGAGAAAGGCTTTTTTTGTTCGCGTTTGTCCTCTTCTTAATCATATCGATTTAAAATTATCCAGTCGAACTCTTGCGGAATAATGATATATAGTCCTTTTTAGATGAATGGGCAAAGGATGTAATCATCGCTTAAATCCGTTAATATAAGGGTTTAACAAGGATACATAAAATGTCTTTAAAGTTTAAAGAATCCCACAGTTAACTGATGGGAGGCCTTTTCTTATCCAGTAAGCCTGCTGTTTAACCCTAGTTATTTCAACCCACTTAAACAATATGATCATACCGAATAGTATTAAGTAGGCTTATGAAATCGGATTGAGGAAAAATTACATGTTTTAATACTGCTATCATTGAATTTGGATTAGATATTAACAATAAAAACAGATAACGAAACTAAAGCATTTAAGGGGTAGATTAGCCTGTTAAAGGAATTCAATGTTTGTTATACTCTTGACGCTGATGTAAAGTGGGAGAAAATAAAAAAAGGATTGTGCAGTAAAAAAGAAGATGTTTTACAAGAAGTCTTGAAAAGGATGGAGCACTGTGAGTATTTTATTGTGAATAGTGATAGTAAGCATCATATTATCAATACTTCATTAATACGGTATATACGCATTTTTGAAAATAAGTAATCTCACTACTGCTTTCTTGGAATATAAGCTATGGTTGTATTCTCCTAACAGTCTATCTGGGAGGGGATTTTTCTATGGCAAAAAAACCTTTTCATACATATACAGAGTGAGTAGGTTTGGTAAATACCTTGAAAGGAGTGTATAGATGAATAGAGAATTAGGTGATGGTTTTATTGAGTCATTAATGGTTTCCCTTCAAGACGAAAGGGTCATTGAAAAGATAAAAGCAATTGCAGAAGCGGGCTCATTTAATCAAATGGGGGAATATAAGGGGCTGCTGAAAGAAAAAGAAAAAGAAATAGCGAGACTCCAACAAGAGATTGAGTCGAAGAAAGAGGAAATTAGTGAGTACCAAATAAAGATCACCTATCTAAATGGGAAGATGGAAGCCTATTTTGCTGAATTGCAAAAGAGAAGAGCTGACTATCGGGAAGCGGAAGAACTTTATGAAGCTGTACAACAATTATCCCAATCCACTAAAAGTTCGTTGAAAGGAATTTTCAAGGGGGGGTCGGTGCAGGAATTCATAGTTTGTGGTGTGCAATATGAAAACATTTCATCTTTGTGGGACTTTATTAAAAACGAGATTATGGAAGGAAGGGAGCAGGAAAGAGAGATTTTACTCGCCCTTTTTCTGTATTTCTTTCAAGAATACAGTAAAACATACGAAACACCTTTATATAGAATACAGCAAGTGAAAATGAATGAGGTCTTCAGGGAAGACTTGTACATAAGGGCCCTCAATAGCAAAATATCAGGGAATATTACGGACATCCTGCTGCCGGGTTATATAAGCATTAATGGTAAAACCATTAAAAAATCCGTTGTGAGAATCTAGCAGGCAAAAAAGAGAATGATATTAAAGGAGAAATACAATGACATCGATTATTATCCCAGAGATTGAGGAAGGCATTGAAAAAATCCTTCTTGTGCAATGGTATAAACAGCCAGGCGATTATATTACGGTGGGCGAAAGCTTAGCCAAATTCAGCTGTGAGGGCATCGAATTTGATCTCTTTTCAGAAAAAGAAGGTACCCTTAAAGAATTGAATGTAGCGGAGGATACTATAGTCAAGATTGGTGATCTGATATGTTATTTGGATTCTGGTGATGGAATATCAGAAGAATTATTAAAAGAAGTTGAAAAACAAGAAACGATAGTAGATAAAGAGCCGCTTGAGAACGTATCAAGCCTAGCAGAAAAAAACAACATAGACAGTTCCATATACTTAATGAATAAGGACGAAGAAGAGGTTCTATGCTCACCTGATTCCCAAACCGTTCCGGTATCCGCCATTTCAATGACTTATAAAGAAGTGAGATCTTTAATCAGCCATTTATATCAGAGTGCAGAAGAAACCTTCTTCAAGGATGAAGCGAGCTTCTTTCAAGACATTAAAAAGATGCTCCGTTCCAGATGGGTTTACATGAGTAACGGGAATATTATATATGATCACAACATCGCAGCTTTATTTCCTTATAGAAAATACTATGAATTAATGGACGAGGATTTTGACTACAAACAGCATCTGGACGTTTCCGGTTTTAAAGGTGATGTCATGACAAGGGAAGAAGCTGCAAAAAGTTTCAATACACCCGATCACCCTGTATATAAGAGAATACTAGCTTTAGATGATTACTCCGCAAGTAAAAATCCTTCCATTTCAAGGATATTTGCCAATCAAACGACTAACTCTTCTAAATCGATAGCGTTTAAAACCAACGGGTACAATATTCAAAGCTTCGATGTAGTAAATCAAAAAAACAATTTGCTGGGAAAAGGATTTTTCGTTCCCGTTTTCCGTTTAAATGGGGAAAATGCCTTTGAAGTCAATGACCGAATGGCTCTCCATCTCTGGCTGGAAAACCGATTGGTACCAAGTGGTTTAAGCGCCGAACGCCAGAAGGAGTATGATTATTTGCTGGCATTGTATCAATTAAAGGGTTTAAATCAGGAAAGTTTTCTAAAAGAATTGCCATCGATCGCTATCGATTCCAAGACGTTTTATGAGAAGCTTTTAAACTCTGAAAAAGTAAGAGCTGATATTGATACATATGATAAAAAGATGCTAACAGATCCAAACCGGGGACATTGGGATTTATGGCCTGTCCACTCTGATGAAAAACTTTTAACGATAACACTGAACGAAGGGATAATGGCCAGAAATCCTAAATTGGATATTAAGGAGGACGGCATAGTTGGCATTGATTTTGGAACGAAAAGTACAGTGGTCGTCCATCAAGAAGAAAGTGATTTTACTATTCCCATGCGTATTGGCGTTGGCTACCTTAACACGGAAGTACAAGACTGGCATTATGAAAATCCAACCGTGATCGAATTTATCGATTTAGAACATTTCCTGGAACTTTACAAAGAAAAGGAAGGAAGACCAGATACAAGGTGGCAGGATGTGACGGTTTCCCATAATGCTCTTAACAACTTGATGAATGGAAAGAGTGACCATTATTATTCCATATTGAATAATCTAAAGCAGTGGGCTGGAGAAAAGAGTAACGAACTCCGATTGAAAGACAAGAGGGGATATGACGTTGTACTGCGTTCCTTTTTGGACTTAACCGATCAGGAAATCAACCCAATTGAGTTATATGCCTACTACCTCGGTTTGTATATCAATAACCAGAACAATGGAATTTACCTGGACTACACCTTATCTTTTCCGGTGACGTATGAAAAAGAGGTAAGGGAAAAAATTCTAAAGTGTTTTGAGCGCGGGTTAAAAAAGACGATTCCTATGCCAATTCAGCAGGATGAAGTATTAATGAAAAAGTTTCGTGTCACTGCTGGGGCGAGTGAACCTGCTGCCTATGCCGTTTGTGCGTTACAGGAATACGGGTTTGAACCTGAAGAGGATGAAAAAACGTACTATGGCGTGTTTGATTTCGGTGGAGGAACGACAGATTTTGATTTTGGGATTTGGCGTGAAGCGGGCTTGAAAGAAAGCAGGTATGATTATGTCATTGAGCATTTTGCAGCGGGAGGGGATCGTTATTTAGGTGGGGAGAACATGCTAGAGCTTTTGGCGTTTCAATTGTTTAAAAACAACCAAAGAACAATGCGTGAGCTAAACATTCCTTTTACTCTCCCGGCAGAATGTGTGAAATTTCCCGGAAGTGAAACGCTGATTAATGAGTCACAAGAATCCTATTTAAATACGAAACAATTGGTAGAAAAATTAAGGCCGCTTTGGGAAAGGCATGAACGGTATGAAGAACAGTTTGGAAAAGGCATGATCCGGGCGGACTTGTTTGACAAAGGTGGCCACGCTAAACTCAATGTGGAGCTTTTGATCGATCAAGATGAAATGGAACAACTGATTGAGGAAAGAATTGAAAAAGGCATTAAAAATTTCTTTGAGTCATTAAGGCGCGCTTTTGCCCGGTCAGAACACAGTGAAATTAATAAAGTGAATATATTGCTTGCGGGTAATTCAAGTAAATCCCCGGTCGTTATGAATCTATTTAATAAATGGATTGAAAGGGAAGTGCAGAACACCCAAAACTGGGGAGAAGTGTCTAGTGATCTTTTTGAGATTCTCCCGCCACTGGGGACAGAAGGCGCATATTTAAAGCAAGAAGAGAGAAACAGAGTGGTTAACCGGGATATAATAACCGCTCCTACAGGAAAAACAGGCGTTGCCTTTGGACTTGTTCAAAGCAGAAAAGGCGGAAGTATAAAAGTTATTGACCGCGATATGGTGAATGGTGAATCAAAGTTCAAGTATTTTCTTGGCATCGGGAGAAAAGGGAAATTAAAAACAATGATTGATCAAGAAGAAGAGTATAACAAATGGCATCTTTTCATTGATGCGTCAGAAGAAGATTTTGAAATTTATTACACAAGCCTGCCGGAAGCTAGTACCAACCAGCTTGATATTAAACAGGCACAGAGGAAAAAGCTTCGAATTGACCATGTAGACGATTCAGCTTTTGTTTATATTCGAACCATAAGCCCGACTGTTATTGAATATGTTGTGGCAGACGAAGACTCGATTATAAGTGGGGATTATTTTACTGAAACTACTAAAGTGGAATTAAGTTAATCATATAGGTTGAACGAAAAAAAATCGTGAATGCAAAAGATCATTCAATTGTATGGGCTTTGATTGCTTCATTTGAATATATCAAGTTCATTTGAGTGGTATATAAATAGAAGATGTCCTCGCTTGGTGCAGGGGTTAAGGTTTTAGTAGGACCTTGAGTGACTTTAAAGTTGAAGGCCTCCCACATACTGATGGGAGGCCTTTTCATGCCCATCGTATAAGTATAAATAGTTTTCATTTCCAACATTTAATGCTGGAAGCTCTATGTGTTTATCCTAGGGTTCACTTCTTCGATCCTCCTGTTGTTCCATAATCATTAATTGTTAATTTTACATCGTAATGGATAGAAGCTTCACTAAAAGTTTGGTCCCAATCCTTTTTGACATGATTCCATACTTTTGGGTGCACAATTCTCAATCGATTTCCGAAGCCAGCAACGTCTACTTGGTATTCTTTTTGCATTTTTTCTGAAACATTCCCCACCAATCGTTTCACTTCTTTTTCAAATGATTTTTCTGCTTTTTTTAGAAATTCATTTTTAAAAGTATTCCCTGAAACTACCCAGTTTTCAGATAGTCTTCCCACTGATTCAATGTTTACATCAAAAGATATGCTGTTACCTTTAACTCGTGGTATGATCCTGCTTTTCATGGTTTCTATTTCATATACAATCGGCTGACCGGTTTCTTTATCAAAGCTTTTCACAACACCGCCTTTTCCCTTACCTGTTATCCATGTTACGCCCTCCAGTTCTTCCTCATTCAAAGTTCCAGTCATTTTGTGTGTCTTTCCATCGATTACGGCAGCTCCGGCAAATTTGACTTGCCCATCTGCTGATAGAACTTTTTGTATCAGAAAACTAGACCCTGATTTGATCTTGCTTTCTACTTTAATATGCGACATGGGGGGCAAAATCCTCGTTGTTCGATATGCATTTTCTACAAATCCAACTCATACGATTTTGCAAGATTTTTACCGATAACAACCACTTTCATATGGTGAGCGGTTACGGGTTGTTCACTTCTCAAAGATAATTCGCGAACCATTTGACGCAAGGAGTCTCCAGTTTCAGAAACATTAACATAAGATTTTTGTTGTGGTCCGGATTGTTTCGTCGTCGAACTCGCTACCAGCGGAGTGATAAATTGATAGGTTGCAGTAATCAGGTTCCTTTTTGAATACCCCTCCCCTTGTTCGTTCAACTTTTTCTCGATGGAGGACTGCCACAATTACTTGATCAAAATCTACGAGAAAGTGAGGTTAGACCAGCTGCCTTGTGCTCATCAGTAAAGGAAGAGCAAGTAAAACACTGGAAACAAAGAAAGCAGGAGAAATCCCCGCGTTCCGTCTGGCTGGCGATATCAGCGATTCATTGATTATAGTGAGCCTTTATAAACATTGGTTTTCCTTCTTTGAACTGAGGATGACTTATGCTCACGATTTGAAATATAATTTTAAATATATCAATATCAAATTGAAATGAAGCTCGAAATAACCTATACTGAAAATTGAGAATTATTTGTAAAAATTAACCGAATTTGGAAAATACGCACTTTTGTAAACTTGAATATGAAAAGAGTCGGAATGAATAAGATTATCATCTTTCGGTGAAGTTGTTCTTTATTGTCTAAAGTGATTTCAAAGGGGTGGAAAATGATGAATATATGGACAAGCTGCACGATTAGTTCAATACTGGCACTTTCCTTATTAGCACCTTCCGTGTCTTTTGCTAATGAAAATTCAAATCATGTAGCCGCTGTGAGTAAGGAGACTGCCGGCCAGTATCCAATATTAAAGAAAGCAAAAAAGCCGGAAGAAGCGGGCTTTTCGTCTGAAAAGCTGGATAAAGTGGATCAGCTTATTGAAATGGAAGTGGCAGCCGGTTTCCCCGGTGCTGCACTGATTGTCATTAAGGACGGAAAAATCGTTAAAAATGAAAGCTACGGGTACAAACAGAAGTTTAATGAACATACACCTCTTAAGAAATTTCAGAAAATGGAAAATGACACGTTATTTGACCTTGCTTCGAACACGAAGATGTATGCAACCAATTTTGCCATTCAGAAACTAGTCAGCGAAGGCAAGCTGAATATCCAGGCAAGAGTCCAGCAATACATTCCTGAATTCAAAGACACGGAGGAGGATGTAATTAAAGGAAAGGACAATCTGAGGATTATTGATGTTCTTCATCATACAGCAGGGTTTAGACCCGATCCGCAATACCATAATCCAAAGGTTTCGAAAGAACTTTATTCCCAGGAGCGGGATAAAACCATCGAGTTCATTTCCAAAACACCTCTCACATATGTACCTGGAACACAGAATGTCTACAGTGATGTCGATTATATGCTGCTAGGTGCCATTGTTGAAGAAATAACGGGCAAGCAGCTTGATGCCTATGTTGAAAATGAATTGTACAAGCCGCTTGGTTTGAAAAATACAAAGTTCAATCCTCTTCAAAAGGGCTTTAAGCCAAAGGATTTTGCCGCAACTGAATTGCTTGGCAACACCCGGGATGGCGTGATTGATTTTCCTAACATTCGCACATACACACTTCAAGGGGAAGTGCATGATGAAAAAGCCTTTTATTCGATGGGAGGCGTTTCAGGGCATGCCGGACTTTTCTCCAATACGGAAGATATGGCTGTCCTTCTGCAGGTGATGCTGAATGGCGGGGGATACGGTAAACATACTTTGTTTGATCAAGAAACCATCGATGAATTCGTCGCACCTTCCGAGATGAATCCAACATATGGACTTGGGTGGAGACGAAATGGCGATGCTAGCATGGAATGGATGTTCAGCCCTTATGCGAGCGATAGTGCCTACGGTCATACTGGCTGGACCGGGACGGTCACGATCATTGATCCGGAAATGGATTTAGGGATTGTGTTACTAACAAATAAAAAGCACTCTCCGCTCGTTAACCCTGTAGCCAATTCCAATCAGTTTTTTGGCGACCTCTTCAAAACAGGAAGCTATGGAAGTGTTGTAACTGCGATTTATGAAGCATTGGAAACGAATGAATAAATGTAACATAAAGGGCCTCCCGATGTTGGGAGGCTTTTTATTGGGAGGCATAGGAATCAATGAAGCATTCGGTGCAGGTCTGGTCATCTTCCAGGAGAAAATGGAACCGAACAATTTCATGAAGGCATTAATCTGTTTATCCGTGACGATCTGGGGGACGAATTGGACTTTTGTATGGCCGTTATTACCGTGGTTGGTCGTATTGATTCCTTTAGCGATTTATAAATCCAAAGTATTGGATGTTTTGCGCTGGGGTGACTCGATTGCCATTGTAGTTGGTGTCCAGATAAAATGGAACGCAGGCTTTTATTGCTGATCTCGGTCGCATTGGCAGGTGTATGCGTTTCGGTTGGCGGAGGCATTACGTTTTTAGGCCTGATTGCCCCGCATATAGCCAGGAGATTAGTGGGGGCGAGACAGGCAAAACTACTGCCACTGACTGCAATCCTAGGTTCCTTATTGCTATTATCTGCCGATACTTTAGGTAGGGTCATCATGGCCCCGATGGAATTGCCAGTGGGGAATATTGTTTCGATTTTAGGAGCGCCGTATTTTATCTATTTACGCGTGAAAAACATTTGAAGAAGTACAAAAAAATTTCAGAAAAAAAGCCCATTTTATGAGGATGGGCTTTTTGGGTTTAAAGAATATTGATGAGAACTTTACGGACAGAAGGCGGCTCTCAGGAGTGATGAATCATCCCCAAAAAGAACTATTTTTAAAAATATATTGACCGAAGGGCTTGTATCCGCTTACAATGATATTTAGTTATTAGTGTATTTAGAAAATTGTAAAAGAGGTACCTGCATGACAAAGGAATTCGACAGAAGAATCGGGCGCCATGCAATCATGTACGCGTTTGCGAACGAAGAGGAAGAAGTCATATTGACGAATGACCTTAAGCGGATGGATTGGCTTTATGGAAAAGGTAAAGTCGGTTCAATGGAGCTGCAGAAAATAGTTGCGGCCATTGAGACATCAGCGAAAAGACTTGGATTAGTCAATCCCGATATGTATCGTGAAATGCATGCACTGTATCATGCGATCATCGAAGCACTCCAAGGAGTGACACGCGGCCAAGTCGAGCTTGGCGGTCTTTTGAGGACTGCGGGCCTTCGGTTCGCCATCGTTCGGGGCAGGCCGTTTAAAAACGGGGACGAAGGTGAATGGATTGCTGTAGCCGTGTATGGAACGATTGGAGCACCGGTTCGGGGATTTGAACATGAAGCCGTTGGCTTGGGAATTAACCACATTTAAATAATTAAAAGCCTATAGTTATTTAGTGAAATAGGGGGCTGTATTGAAAGACTGGATAAGTCTGTCAATACGGCCTCCTTTTGTTTGTTAAAAAAAAGAATAGGGGTGCAGGAAATGATTATGTTAACGGGCCAAACTTTAACGATTGAAGAAGCGAAAAAAGTGTTGTATGGGGAGGCATTTGTCACGGCTTCTGCCGAGAGTGTCAAGAAAGTGGAAAAGAGCCGGGAAGCGGTTGAAAATATCGTGAAGCAAAAGAAAGTCATCTATGGCATCACAACAGGTTTTGGAAAATTCAGCGATGTATTGATTGATGCAGAGGATGCAGAGCAGCTACAGTGGAATTTGATTCATTCCCATGCGTGCGGAGTCGGGGAACCGTTTCCTGAAGTCGTTTCGAGAGCTATGGTCCTTCTCCGTGCCAATGCGCTATTAAAAGGGTTTTCCGGCGTGCGTCCTGTCGTCATTGAACGTTTGATCGATCTTTTGAATGCCCATATCCATCCGGTCATCCCTCAGCAAGGTTCTCTTGGAGCAAGCGGGGACTTGGCGCCGCTTTCCCATTTGGCGCTAGTATTGATGGGAGAAGGGGAAGTGTTTTATAAAGGAGAGCGAATGGAGGCCATCGTAGCTTTATCGAAAGAAGGCATTCTTCCTCTGACACTTAAAGCAAAAGAAGGTCTTGCATTAATTAACGGAACACAGGCCATGACGGGGATGGGCCTCGTCAATTACATTGAAGCCGAACAGCTGGCCCATCAAACTGAAGC
The DNA here is from genome assembly GCF_042885195.1 of Peribacillus sp. NPDC058075. NCBI lineage: Bacteria > Bacillati > Bacillota > Bacilli > Caryophanales > Bacillaceae > Peribacillus > Peribacillus sp. NPDC058075. The sequence continues at coordinate 42,749 of NZ_JBHVSL010000008.1, forward strand.
GATCGCTTCACTTACGTTAGAAGGATTACGCGGCATAGAAGATGCCTTTGATGCGGACGTTCATCTAGCACGAGGCTACCGCCAGCAAACAGAGGTAGCAGAACGGATTCGCCGCATGATCAGCGGCAGCCAGCTCATCACCAAGCAAGGAGAACTGCGGGTACAGGATGCTTATTCGCTCCGCTGCATCCCTCAAGTTCATGGGGCATCATGGCAAACACTTGATTATGTAAAAGAAAAATTGGAAATCGAAATGAACGCTGCGACGGATAATCCGCTTATTTTTGACGATGGGGAAAAGGTTATTTCAGGGGGGAACTTCCATGGCCAGCCGATTGCATTTGCGATGGACTTCATGAAAATCGCTGTTGCCGAGCTTGCGAACATTTCAGAGCGCCGCATTGAGCGACTCGTCAATCCGCAGCTGAATGATTTACCGCCATTCTTAAGTCCGTCACCTGGCTTGCAGTCGGGAGCGATGATCATGCAATATTGTGCCGCTTCACTAGTTTCTGAGAATAAAACACTCGCACATCCTGCAAGTGTTGATTCCATTCCATCTTCAGCGAACCAGGAAGATCATGTAAGCATGGGAACGATTGGGTCCCGGCATGCACATCAAATCATTCAGAACGTACGCCGCGTTTTGGCGATTGAGCTCATTTGTGCCTTACAGGCGGTGGAATACCGCGGAACAGAAAAGTTGGCTCCGTTTACAAAAGAGTTTTATACGGAAGCAAGAAAGCTCATTCCAAGCATTACACAAGATCGTATCTTTTCAAAAGATATTGAGGCAACGGCAAGCTGGTTACATCAAATCGATTGGAATTCATTTATTCATAGGAGTTTACCTACAACATAATAGGAAGTGCGGAATATCCGAATGAACGTTAGGCTTATCGCCCTTTGAACTGGGTTTTAAGCCTAACATCGTCATATAAATGCTACATAGATCCCAGAAATCCAAAAAGGTGTCTCAGCATTAGAGAAAATGACCTTTAAAAAGTAATAAATGCAGGAAATGACCATTGCTGGAATGATCGACTTTACCTATTCATGCTAGATTAAAAATGCATTTTTGGAGGGGAATCTAATTTGGAAAATCGGCAATTGCAACCACCTGTCATAAATGAAAAAAACCAGTCGTCAAATACGTTACAAAGGAAGCTGAAAGCGCGCCACCTTACGATGATATCGCTAGGAGGTGCAATCGGGACTGGGCTGTTTCTCGGAAGCGGGCCGGCCATCCACTCTGCAGGGCCTGGCGGCGCTTTGGTCGCTTACGCCGTAATTGGTATAATGGTTTATTTTATTATGACAAGCCTCGGGGAACTGGCATCATTCATGCCAGTCAGCGGAGCCTTCAGTACTTATGCTACGCGTTTCATCGACCCGGCATTAGGTTTTGCGCTTGGTTGGAACTATTGGTTCACTTGGGCGATGACACTTGCCGCGGAACTATCTGCCGCAACGATGGTCATGAAGTTTTGGTTTCCTGACAGCTCGTCTTTTTTATGGAGTTCTTTGTTTTTAGTCTTGATATTCTTATTGAATTACGTATCCGTTAAAGGGTATGGCGAAGGGGAATATTGGTTTTCCCTCATTAAAGTAGCAACCATCATCATTTTTATCGTTGTCGGAATATTGATGATATTCGGGATCATGAACGGTGAGGCGGTTGGTTTTAAAAACTTCACAGTTGGTGACGCTCCGTTTGCCGGTGGTTTTTTGGCAACATTGGGTATTTTCATTGCTGCTGGATTTTCTTTTCAAGGTACAGAAATAGTCGGTGTTGCAGCCGGTGAAAGTGAAGACCCGGCAAAAAATGTACCTCGTGCCGTTCGCAGTATTTTTTGGAGAATCTTCCTCTTTTACATCCTGGCCATACTTGTTATCGGATTGATCGTTCCTTATACGAATGGCAATCTGCAGGGGCACACGATCATGGTTAGTCCATTTACGATGGTGTTTGAAAAAGTGGGACTGGCATTCGCCGCTTCCGTGATGAATGCCATCATTTTGACAGCCGTATTATCTGCTGGTAATTCTAGTCTTTACGTGACAAGCCGAATGTTGTACTCGATGGCAAAAGATGGGATGGCACCGCGTATTTTCGGGAAGCTTAACAAGCGCGGCGTTCCCATTTGGGGACTGGTTGTCACTTCACTTGTAGGGATGCTGGCCTTTTTTGCTTCCGTTTTCGGTGATGGAGTTATTTATATTTGGCTTATGAATGCGGTTGGAGTCACTGGATTTATATTTTGGCTCGGTATAGCGGCAAGCCATTACCGGTTTAGAAAGGCTTATATCGCTCAAGGGTATTCACTGAACGATCTACCCTATAAATCAAAATGGTTTCCTTTCGGACCGATATTTTCCTTTGCTCTCTGTTTTTTCGTTTTATTGGCGCAAAACTATCAGGCCTTCATTGGCGATGACATTAACTGGGCAAGTGTGATCGCTGCCTATCTTGGCATCCCATTCTTTTTGATAATGTGGCTTGGTTATAAGTTCATTAAGAAAACAAAAGTAGTTCCGCTAGAGGAGTGCAAAATCGATTTTGATGAACATAGGAATGCCAAATAGACATAAGACTTCTTTTAATAATTTATTTGGATTAATGATTAAAATATACAACTTTCTTTGTTAAGAGCGTTAGCAGCCTTTAAATGACAAGGTATCTTACCGCCAAGAAATAAAAAACAATATTTGAAGTGATGAGAAAATGATCATCGGTTCCAGTTGATTAAGCCGAAGTTGGCGATTATCCATTTCATTTTAGGGATATTCCTTTTTTAAGAGTGGGATTATCCCATTATCCCCCTACAAGTAGAGTGACAGGATGTCCTTGATAATCTACCTGGAGGGGATTTTTTTATGGCGGAAAAGGGACAAACCTTTAAAACATATACAGAAGAATTACATTAAAACGTGAAGTCGTTCGATAAAGTTGGAGAGGTTCATTGAATTTATGGTTCGTTTAATAGGAAAGAGACTTACCTTGATATAGATGAATTAACGGTTTTGTCAAACAGAGATAAGCCCTTCCAAAAGGGTTTGGAGGGTTACTTGGCATGACCATGAATCAGGTAACAAAAGGATGTATAATAATTCGGGTAATTGGGGAGGAAAGACATGTCTATGAACATGTTGGGAAATAATTGATATCTACTTAATTACTTGTCCTTTTTTCCATATACTCACCAATTTTGCGAAACTTATCAAAACGTTGTTGGCGCAGAATGCCTTTATCTAATTGACCAAGTTCTTGTAATGCTTTGCGTAAGGTTTCTTTGATAAATTGCGATTGAAGTGGGATGTCAATATGTGCTCCTCCAACAGGTTCTTTGATGACCCCATCAATCACCCCTAGTTTCATCAAGTCCTTAGCCGTAATTTTCAATACTTCAGCTGCCCGTTTTGCTTGTGTGGCATCTTTCCATAACAATGCTGCTGCTCCTTCAGGTGAAATAACCGAATAAAATGTGTTTTCTAGCATGTAGATTCGATTGCCAATCCCTAGAGCCAACGCACCACCACTCCCGCCTTCACCAACTACAAAGCAGATGATCGGTACTCCAAAACTAGCCATTTCACGAAGATTGTGGGCGATAGCTTGAGATTGTCCACGTTCTTCGGCTTCACGTCCTGGGAAGGCTCCTGGCGTGTTAATAAATGTTACGATGGGGCGATTGAACTTATTGGCTTGTTGCATGATTCTTAAGGCTTTTCTGTAGCCTTCAGGTTGCGACATGCCAAAACGACGATAGATATTGTCTTTTGTATTTTGACCTTTTTGATTTCCTAAAACAGTTATAGGCATTCCTTCGAAGGTAGCGATTCCTGTAACTAATGCAGGGTCTTCCCCATAAAGTCTGTCACCATGAAGTTCAATAAAGTCTTCAAAAATATGGTGGATATAATCTAAAGTAGTTGGACGTTGTTGAATTCTGGATAGTTGAATTTTATCCCAAACTTCCATATTCTCATTAAGGTGAATTTTGATTTCATTGACTTTTTGTTCAAGGTTTTTTAATACTTCGTTAAGGTCAAGATTATGCTTTTTGGACACCTCTTTCAGTTCAGCAATTTGATTTTCCAGTTGTTTTAATTCTTGCAAATTCATCGTTTAAAACACTCCCTGAAATTGAGATGATGGATTTTTAAAATGGTTGTTAATGATTGTTTTAATTCATTCCTATTTACAACCATATCCAATTGCCCATGTTCCAATAAAAATTCAGAGGTTTGAAAATTCTCTGGAAGTTCTTCTCGTATAGTCTGTTCAATTATGCGTCTTCCTGCAAAGCCAATTAAAGCTTGCGGTTCGGCAATATTGATATCACCTAATGAAGCGAAACTAGCAGAAACTCCACCCGTTGTAGGATTGGTTAAAACGGATACGAAAAGAATTTTTTCATAGTTTAGTTGTTCTAAAGCAACACTTGTTTTTGCCATCTGCATGAGACTAAGAATTCCTTCTTGCATGCGAGCTCCGCCGCTTGCTGAAAACAAAATAAATGGTTTTCGTGTTTTTAATGATTCCTCAATGGCTCTTGTGATTTTTTCACCGACTGCTGATCCCATGCTTCCCATACGGAAACGAGAATCCATGACACCAAGCACAACCGGATAGCCGCCTATGGAAGCTTCCCCAGTAATGACCGCATCATTTAATGCAGTCTTATTCTTATCAGAAATTAATTTATCTTTATATTCAGGGAAGTTCAACGGGTCAACGGAAATTAAACTTTTATTGAATTCCGAAAAAGAACGATTATCTGTAAGCATTGAAATGCGGTCATATGCTGTAACGGGATAATGATATTGGCATTTCGGACATACATTCAATTCTATTTTCATAAGAGATTCATCATAGGTTTCCCCACATGATTTACAAGTAAAAGGGATGGGAGTAAAGCTTTTGTCTATTTCAAAAAAAGAGTTCGATTCTATTTTTTCTCTTTTTAATGGATACATCTTCATCAATCCTCCTGTGGTAAGACCGCTGTATTACAAGTTACGCTCACCATTCTTTAAAATATGGAGCGTGATTTTTAGCCTGTCTTAAAAAGTTTTATACAAACAGAAATCATTCTAGAGAATGAAAATTTTATTTGGTGGGTGCTTCATTAAAAGTATCTATTCCTGTATGAATGCATTTTTACTTGCTTACGATTTTATTGATGGGAATTGCGTAGGCTTGTATACAAACCGAGTATACAAACATTAAGACTCCTTATTATTCTATAAAGGGGGTAAAGGTTACTTAGCTTACAGAAAGGTTGTTTGAAGTGTATGAGTGTAATCATTATTTATCGCTCACCATTATTCCAATTCTTAGAAAGAACGATTTTCCAAATAGCAAAGCGCCATCTAATAAAGCTAATACTCCCATTAGTTGGTGTAAGCTCATAATATGCAATTACTAATATAATTGAATGGGCTCATTCTTCCGTGAATAATATTTTATTGGTTTATCAGATTATAAAAAGATAAAGATTAATAGTTTTTTTAATCTAAAGGGGCAGATTAGGAACACATAATTTCAAGAGGGCAATATTAGAAAAATGGAAGGTAATGATACTTTGGAGCTATATATATTCGTATAAAACCGAAAGTGAAATTATCATAACAGACTAGGCAAATTAAAGGAGAAATTAAAACAAATGATTAAGAAGTTTATGGCTAAGTTAAGGAGAGGTGCAGAAATGGTTGATTTACGCTGCGAGAACCGTTCTTATTATGCTGGCATGAAGCCAACGGCTAACTAAGTAGCCATATATCGTTTTTTTTTGTACTTCTGGTTTTGTCCTCGAAGAGTATTCGATTGTACGATTATTTCCCATTTAAAAAAAATGATAAATCGTTTGTCTGAAAAAATGTTTCGATGTCCCGGTTATGGCTATAACCATTGATAAATCAATGTTTATAGAAGTATGGTGCCACTTTCATATGGTGCACCATCTTAACGTATATACACAACAATTCCGCCCCACATCATTTGAATTTATATTCATTCTTTGTTAAGGTAATGAAGTACTTTAGGGATAGCGGTTCATTCCGTGTGCTGGGACTGAACAAAACCCTAAAATAAAAAACCATTATATTTCAGTTGGTATATGCTGTGCCTGTTAGTTTCCTCAGTTGTATATTGCACTTCTTTTCCCTGCAAAGCTCAAATTAGACATATTGGGAATCCCATAATCATATTTCTATGCGTTTTGGTGTTATACTGCACTGCAAGTATCATTCCACCTGGTTAAGGAAATGAAATACATTAGAGGGTAGTCGTAAGTCCATCTGGACAAAACTCTAAGTGGAAATCGTTTATATTACAGTTGGTATATGTTGTGCCTGCTTGTTTCCTCAGTTGTGATTGCACCTCTTTTTTTTCCTACTTGAAATGCTCAATTCATCACACATAATATAATCCAAGTAAAGAAGTACTTCTTGGGAATAATAAATATAGATTATTTTTCTATGCACGTTATGCCCTGTGCACTGAACAAGTGTCACTTCCGCTTTTTTTGAAGAAAAAGCATTAGGGTAGAATTTCGGTTATTTCAAGGTACTTGTGCATTAATAATCATCACTCGCATAAAACAGGGGAATTCAGCAAAACTGATATCATATGGGCAACTATTAGAATGAGGTGACTTGATGAAGCCGAATGTTGAAGTCAGAAATGTCTCGAAAATTTTTGGCAAATCTCCAAAAGCAGCAACAGACTTATTGAAGCAAGGCAAAACGAAAAAAGAAATCCTGAAAGAAACGGGACAAACGGTCGGAGTGAATAATGTTAATTTCGAGATTTATCCCGGCGAGATTTTTGTCATCATGGGCTTATCAGGAAGCGGGAAATCCACTTTGATCCGTATGTTCAATCGTTTGATCGATCCCACTTTGGGTGAAATCCTAATTGATGATGAAGATATCGTGAAGATGAACGCGGCCCGATTAAGGGAAGTCAGACAAAAGAAAATAAGCATGGTCTTTCAGAACTTTGCTTTATTTCCGCATAAAACGATACTTGAAAACGCCGAATTTGGGCTCGAAATTAAAAAAATGGATCCAGCAAAGCGTCATGAAAATGCGATGAGGGCTCTTGAGGCCGTTGGATTGAAAGGCTACGAAAATCAGATGCCATCACAGCTTAGCGGCGGAATGCAGCAAAGGGTTGGTTTAGCCCGGGCACTCGCCAGTGATACGGATATCCTCCTGATGGATGAAGCCTTCAGTGCTCTTGATCCATTGATTCGTAAGGATATGCAGGATGAACTGATCCAAATCCAGGATCAGTACAAAAAAACGATCATATTCATTACCCATGATCTTGATGAAGCATTAAGAATCGGGGATAGAATTGCCCTCATGAAGGATGGAAGTGTCATTCAATTGGGAACCCCTGAACAAATCATGATGAATCCAGCCAATGAATTCGTCGAGAAGTTTGTAGAAGATGTTGATCTATCAAAAGTATTGACAGCGTCTCATGTGATGATACGCCCAGAGAAGATCGCGGTGGACAGAGGTCCGAGGGTTGCCTTGGAAATCATGCGTAAACAAGGGTATTCCAGTATTTTTGTTGTGGATAGAAAGCAGAAGTTATTGGGGGCCGTGACGGCTGAACAGGCTCGTCAGGCAATGAGCAATAACCAATCGATCTCAGAAGTGATGTCAACCGATATCCCGACTGTAAAAGAGGATGAATTACTTGGAAACCTCATGGATGTGATGGCGACTTCAAGCTTGCCAATCTCAGTCATCGATGATCAGAGCAGAATTAAAGGAATTCTTCTTCGCGGTGCCGTTATCGGTGCTTTGGCAGGAAATAAAGATTCCTTGAATGAAATGGAGAGTGAATAATTCAATGAATATGCCGAAAATCCCACTAGGAGCTTGGGTCGATTCTTTAGTGGATTGGATAACTATTGTATTTGCTGGATTATTTACATTTATTACGAATGTAATTGAGGGTCTATTGAATATCTTGGTCGATGTAATGAGTGCAGGACCTTCGATCGTTTTAATCATCGTCCTGACCCTTCTGGTTACTTATACAAGCAAATGGCCACTGGGAGTATTTGCATTCATCAGCTTACTATTGATTGATAATCTGGGTTATTGGGAATCAAGCATCCAAACACTGGCAATCGTTATTTTGTCAGGAGCTTTAACGATAGTGATCGGGATACCGATCGGAATATGGTGTGCCCAAAATAAAACCGTGCGCAGTATCGTAACCCCAATCTTGGATTTCATGCAAACGATGCCGGCCTTCGTTTATTTGATTCCTTCGATCTTATTCTTTGGAATAGGGGTAGTGCCTGGGATCATTGCGTCATTCATTTTCGCTATCGCACCGACAATCCGGATGACCAATCTTGGGATTCAGGAAGTGCCTAATGATTTGATCGAGGCATCGGATGCTTTTGGTTCAACCAGCAGCCAAAAGTTATTCAAGGTACAAATACCATTGGCTACTCCAACGATCATGGCGGGAGTTAACCAAAGCATCATGCTCGCACTGTCAATGGTCGTTACAGCCTCATTGGTTGGAGCACCCGGACTTGGGGCGGATGTCTACCGGGCTGTCAGCCAAATTAATGTGGGACAAGGATTTGAAGCAGGATTATCCATCGTAATCATTGCCATCATTTTAGATCGTATCACGCAAAACCTTCGTAAACCAGCTTACGAACATATCATTAGCAGGAAAATCATCTTTACAATATTGGCTTTGCTTGTTGTGGGTACTGCACTATTCGGTGCTTTTACAAAAGAAAAAGCTGTGAACGGGGATGAAAACAGTCTTGCTGCTAAAGCCAATTATGAAATCATCGGAATTGAACCTGGAGCAGGAATAATGAAGTTGACTAAAACGGCTATAGATGATTATAAGCTGGATGATTGGAAAGTGGTTGAAGGGTCATCCGCAGCGATGGTTGCAGAATTGAAAAAAGCAATCGATAAAAAAGAACCAATCGTCGTTACAGGATGGTCACCGCATTGGATGTTCTCGAAATATGACTTGAAATATCTCGAAGATCCGAATGAATCCTTCGGCAAGGCTGAAAATATTAATTCGATTGCCAGAAAAGGCCTTGAACAAGATGCCCCTGGCGCTTATAAAATTCTTGATCAATTCTTCTGGGATACGAAAGATATGGAAGATGTAATGGTCAAAGTTACGGAAGGTATGTCTCCTTCAGAAGCAGCAGAAAAATGGATAAAGGAAAATCAAGAAAAAGTATCCGAATGGACCAAAGGTGCACAATCAGGAAATGGTGAAAAAATCAAACTGGTTTATGTTGCTTGGGACACTGAAATTGCCAGTACAAATGTGATTGGCAAGGTACTGGAGCAGAATGGCTATGATGTAACATTGAGTCAGGTCGAGGTAGGGCCAATGTTTGCTGGTGTAGCAAACGGAAGTGCGGACGCAATGGTGGCTGCATGGCTCCCGGGAACACATCTTGAATACTATAATAAGTATAAAGCTGATATGGTTGACCTTGGACCAAACTTAAAAGGAACAAAGCTTGGCCTAGTCGTGCCGGATTACGTCGATATTGATTCGATTGAAGACTTAAAATAAGAAAAACGAGGGGATTTCAAAAATGAAATTCCCTCGTTTTTTAGTTTATATGGTCCGCCGGGGATCAATGGATGGAAACGAATTTATTCCTCAATTCCTCTTCCGTTACTTCGATCTTCCCTTTCAAATCTTCTGCCAGTAATACAAAACTTTTCACGCCAATGAATTCTGAATGTGATATTAAAAAGAATTTTGTTCCTTTTTTATACGCAGGATCCTCTTCAATCAATTTAAACATTTTCATCCTTTTTCCACCTTGGAAATCATATTCGTAACGCATGTATTCATAACTACCTTTGGAGTAGCAGTAATTGCATCGAACAAGTTGAAAAGGGAATTAGGTCACTACTAAGATGCAACATCTTCTTTTCACTTTTTATATCATTGATATTTATGGGCGGTCAACTATTTTTACTGGAAGATACAAGAACCAGCTGGCGTTGTTTTTTTGTTTGCAAATTGTGATTATTCCTAACTTTCTGTGGAAGTGCCTATCGTTGAATGTTAAAATTCAGTTGGAAAACAGTGATTCTTTATACATATGAAAGAGAAAAGAGAGCCAATGAGTTGTTAAAAGGCTCTCAAAAAGTGATTTTGGAAGGTGTGGAAATATTGAAACCAATCATATTTGATGTAGATACTGGGATTGATGATGCCATGGCGATGGCATATGCTTTAAATTCCCCTGAATTAGAAGTGCTCGGTTTTACCACTTGCTTTGGTAATGTGCCCGTTGTTGAATCGACCCGCAATACGCTTGCCGTTTTGGAGAAATTGAATAGGCGCATTCCGGTTTTTGAAGGTGCTGACCAAACGTTGGTACGCGGAAGGAAGAAGAGGTATCCCAAGCATGTACATGGGGAAGACGGGTTAGGAAATACCCTTCGGTTTGAACCAACCATCAAAGCATCACAGGGAAATGCCGTAGATTTCATCATCGATGAAGTGCAAAACAGACCGCATGAAATCACGATTATTGCAGTTGGACCACTGACTAACATCGCATTGGCGATTAAAAAAGCCCCAATGACCATGTCCTTAGTAAAAGAGGTCGTTATTATGGGCGGTGCCGTAAACGTACCAGGAAATGTAACCCCTTATGCTGAAGCGAACATAATATCAGATCCTGAAGCAGCACATCAGGTATTAACTTCAGGACTGCCAATCACCCTAGTGGGGCTTGATGTGACGCTGCAAACATATCTTCTGAAATCGAAGCTTGATGATTGGCGTGCCACTGGTAAGGAAAGCGCCGAATTTTTAGCGGAAATGACCGATTATTACATGAAGGCATATGAAAACTCCCATCCAGGTTTGGGCGGTTGCGCCCTTCATGATCCGCTTGCAGTCGGGGTTACGATTGATTCAAGTTTTGTGAGTGCAGAATGGATGAACGTCAAGGTGGTGACCGAGGGTGAAGAAACAGGGAGGACAATCGGTCAAAAGGATGGCGAACCAAGAATCCGCGTCTGTACGAATGTGGAAAGTGCCCGGTTTGTGAAACATTTCTTGGAACGGGTTATATAGACATTGATTCATGTATTAATTTTAAAGGCTTAATAAATTGATTGGAGTCAGGCCGAATTATTATGGTGGCATTCAAACTTTAATCAAACGTTTGATTAAAAAGAAAGTCTAAAGTCACTATATTATGATGAGAACCATATTATTGGATTATGGCTCGAAAATAATGGGTATAAGGAAGTTTTTTTTACCACAAAAAAGTAAAATGATTAAAAATATTAAAAAAATGGGTTTTAAAATATGGAAAAACAGGTACATAGACTTTCGTAATGCCATATTTAGGTTTTTTGCATAATCATAATTTACCATTTTTCGACTTTGTGGTTATTTATATGGCAGAAAATGTATGGTTCTATTAAAATGTACTATATAAGATAAAAGGAGGAGTTTTTTTCTATGTCACAAATTCGTGTAACACCTTCAGAACTGAAAGATGTAGCCAGACAATATGATAATGAGAGCCAACAAGTAACGGATATGATTGGTCGTTTAGATAGAATGAGAGATCATTTAACTGGTATTTGGGAAGGTTCTTCCAGTGAGGCTTTTGTAGGCCAGTACGAAGAATTAAAGCCTTCATTCATGGATATGGCTCGCTTGTTGAATGAAGTTTCTCAACAATTGAATAAATCAGCTCAAATCCTTGAAGACACAGATAATCAGATTGCTAGTCAAATTCGCGGATAATCATTAGGTCAATGAGATAAAGAAATTTCTAGGAAAAAGCGCCGCGACTCTTTATGAAGATCGTGGTGCTTTTTTGCTTTAAAGAGGTGGTTTCCATATATATTCAACTAACGATCGATTTAAACAGGTATACAGGGGAAGTATTTGATTTGCAAGTGTCAAATTACCGCTCCATCAAAAAGGTTGTGGAAATCATATGGCAAGTAAAGGATATTGCCAGTGCACCTAAAGAAGGCTATTGGGTGCGGGTCCAGAATAAAGAGTTCGTATGTTCAGGTTATGAAACCCTGCTTGATAGCGGAATTACGACGGGGGACCGCCTAGAGATCCTCTAATGGGTCAAGTGTGGACTCTTTATAGGAAAAAAGTCTAAAGCCCTTTAGCAGGGGTAAAGGAGTTACATAAAATGGATGAGAAAAAATCCTCATATCTGGAGAAAAAAACAGAAGCTGCAATGATGAAGGCTGATAATGGGCATTTGTTCGTTTTCCAACGGGCAAAATTATCGATGCAAGACCCACTGGAATTACAGCTTATTCATGAAGCGGATGATGCTCTCCAGAAACATATAGAAGTGACAGAGGACGAGGTGCAGATCAGAGTAAATCCACCAGCCTCTTTTTTTGTTTTTTCCAAAGCTAAAGATAAAAATCCATTGAGTAGATGGTTATCGTCTTATCAAATCTTGAAGAAAATCAGGAATCATGAATTGAATCGCCTGCAACTTGTCGTCTGTCCGGAAAATATCGTTTTTGATTCAAGTTTGGCCCCATATTTCCTGCATTATGGCGTAAAAGACAGTTTGCCTCCTTATGAGCATAATCAAGATGAGCTATTTAAAGAAACGAAGGCAACGATTTCAGCGCTTGTGGATGGGCAGTATACATTCGAAGAGTATCTGCTTTACCATAAAACCCTGAAACTATCGAGTGAATCACAAAGCATATTGGCAGCGGGGACTTGGGATGAACTTTCCACGGTCATTCAAAATCGGATAGAAGATTTGGAGAAGGAAGAAAAATCATTTGTGCATATCCCTGAAAAGAAATGGAAAACGGGCCGTTATACACTTTGGGGTACGGTGATCGTTCTAGTGCCGTTGCTATTGTTTACGATTTACACACTATTCTTCTCCCAACCTAAGCAGGATGCATATGTAGATAGCGGTGAAAGCTTTTTAAAACAAAAATACAGTGAAGTCATTGACCGGTTGGAGAACTACGATCCGAAAAAAATGCCTTATGTCGTTCAATATGAACTGGCGAAGTCCTACGTTGCTTATGAACCGTTGGATGGTGTCAGAAAGAAGAATGTAGAAAATGCAATCACTTTGCAGACCGATAGCCAGTATCTCTTATATTGGATTTATATAGGCAGGGGCATGAGTGAAGACGCGATCGATTTGGCGAGAATCATGGAGGATCGTGAATTGATTATGTATGGACTCGTAAATCTGAAAGAACAGATTAAGTTGGACGATAACCTTTCTGGGGAAGAAAAGGAAACGCAAATTAAAGAAGTCGATACGGAGCTATCCCAATATGAGAAGGAACTAAAGGAATTGAAAAAGCAATTGGAGGAACAGCAAGGTGAGAACCAGCCTTCAACAGAGTCGAATTTAGAGGATAAAGGCGAAACGGAAGCAAAGCCTGCTGTAAAAGAAGAAGCGGAAAACGAACCTGCTTCTGGTGAGAAAGAGGAAAGTAAGGATTCCTCCAATAAATCATCTGAAGAAAAAGAGAAAAGCAAAGAGTGAGCAATGGGCCTTTTGCGGAGGTGAGATTTAATGAGTTTATTATGGATTTATTCTAAGGGAAACTACCAGTCCTATACGATCAAGGATAATCATAACGGTCCAATTACGATTGGTCCATCAAAGCAGGATACGATCACCATATATTCCATTTCCTTTGAACATGGTCCTATCAAGCTGAATAAACCTGAAGGACTTGATGGATATGAGGTGTTTAGAGAGGACATGAAGCTTGGCGATGTAAGACCATTCCAGAGCTTCACCTTTCATGAAGGAGAAGAAAAGGTCGAGATTTTTTACTCGGCAGGAGAATTGGAAGAAAGCCTCTATTATATAGGCAACTTGAAAGAAATCACTTTATCGGCCAAGGCGGGAGCGACTATCCGTAAAGAAGGACCCGTTTCAGGCAATGGGGCTTCCTTTGTGCTTCATAAAGGGCAGTGGCTACTCATGCCAAAGGAAAATAGCGCGGTATTCCTGAATGGTGAAAAAGTAACCAAAGCTGTTCCCATTCAAAATGGTGATCTGATTTGCTGGCCGAATATGGTGCTGAGGTTGATTGAAGGTGACTTATTGATGATTCATAGTGCCGAGAGCTATGAAACATCTTTAGCTAAAATGAAGAAGCCAATCTCTGAAATGAAAAAAAACTATCCACAATTTCGCCGGACACCAAGGATGATCTACGAATTGCCGGACGAGAAAGTGACGATATCTTTTCCGAGCCAAGAATCGGAAGATAATAATAGAGGGTTATGGCTGATCCTTATGCCGCCTTTAATGATGCTAATCGTCATGGGGGTCATCACGGTCATTCAGCCTCGGGGGATTTTCATCATCATATCGATTGTGATGTTCACAACGACTTTAGTTACCTCGACGGTACAATACTTTAAAGACAAAAAGAAGCAAAAACTCAGAGAAGAAAAACGTCAACGTGTATATACAAGATATTTAGAGCAGAAGAGGGAAGAACTGCAAGAGCTGTCTGAAAAACAAAAGAATGTGCTGCTCTATCATTACCCTTCCTTTGAAAGGATGAAGCTGCTGACTGACAGTATTAACGACCGTATATGGGAGCGGACTTTGGAAAGTGAAGATGCTCTGCACTTTAAAATCGGAACGGCGACCATACCGTCAAGTTATCAGGTGTCGGTGAATAGCAGTGATATGTCCAATCGGGATATAGATGATTTACTTGAGCAGTCGCAGGAACTTGTGGATGTATACAAAAACCTGGATGATCTGCCGTTATCGATCGATTTATCAAGCGGGTCGATGGGCCTGGTCGGAAAGGAATCGATTGTTAAACGGGAGCTGCAGCAACTGATTGGGCAGCTGGCCTTTTTTCATAGTTATCATGATGTTCGCTTTGTGGCCATTTTTCCGGAAAAGGATTACCAGGAATGGGAATGGATGAAATGGCTCCCTCATTTTCAATTGCCGCATGCCTATGCAAAAGGCTTTATATATAATGAGCAGTCACGTGACCAGCTGCTGACCTCGATTTATCAGCTATTGAGGGAAAGAGATTTGGATGAGAACAAAGGGAAAGTGAGATTCAGTCCCCACTTTGTCTTTATTGTCACGGATCGTAATTTAATTGCAGAACATGTCATATTGGAATATTTAGAAGGTAAAACAGACGATTTAGGTATCTCGACGATTTTTGCAGCGGATGCAAAAGAGAGTTTGACGGAAAATGTCCATACGCTAGTGAAGTATATCAATGATGTGGAGGGTGAGATTCTCATCCAGCAAACGAAGGCTGTTCATACTCCGTTTACACTTGATGCGCATTCAAAAGAAGGGAATGAGCGTTTTGCACGTACGCTGCGTTCACTGGATCATCAAAAAGGCATGAACAATTCTATACCAGAAACGGTATCATTCCTGGAATTATTGAAAGCTCGTGAAGTGGAGGATCTGCCTATCAGCAAAAACTGGCGGACCAATCAGTCTTCCAAATCCTTGGCTGTTCCCATTGGATTGAAAGGGAAAACGGATAGGGTTGAATTGAATTTGCATGAAAAGGCGCATGGCCCCCATGGTTTGGTTGCTGGAACGACAGGATCGGGGAAAAGTGAATTACTGCAAACCTACATCCTTTCATTAGCCGTTCATTATCATCCACATGAAGTGGCCTTTTTGCTCATCGATTATAAAGGCGGGGGGATGGCACAGCCATTCAGGCAGATTCCGCATCTGCTGGGAGTCATTACGAATATTGAGGGCAGCAAGAACTTCAGTGCCAGGGCACTAGCCTCCATCAATAGCGAATTGAAGAAACGCCAGCGCATGTTTGATCGATACGAAGTCAATCATATCAACGATTACACGGATTTATACAAAGAAGGCAAAGCGGATGAACCGTTACCGCATTTATTTTTGATATCAGATGAGTTTGCGGAACTTAAAAACGAAGAACCCGATTTCATCCGCGAATTAGTGAGTACGGCGCGAATTGGACGGAGCTTGGGAGTTCATTTAATTCTTGCTACACAAAAGCCGGGCGGTGTTATTGATAACCAGATCTGGAGCAATGCCCGCTTTAAAATTTCCTTGAAAGTACAAGATGCCAATGATAGTAAGGAAATTCTAAAAAATAGCGATGCGGCAAATATTACTGTCACCGGACGGGGATATTTGCAGGTTGGAAATAACGAGGTTTATGAATTGTTCCAGTCTGCGTGGAGCGGTGCACCATATTTAGAGGATACGGTTGGATCTGAGGATGAAGTGGCCCTTGTCACAGACCTTGGACTTGTTCAAATCTCAAATGTAACGGAACAAACCACTAATAAGAGGAAAGAAAAGATTAGTGAAATTGAAGCCGTGGCGGACCGTATTGTGGCGACACAGGAAGAAATGGAGATTAGGAAGTTGGCAAGCCCGTGGCTGCCTCCTCTTTCAGATCGCTTATCGAGAAATACTGAAAGAAGCCTGACGAGGAATCAAATCCACCTGGGAATGAAGGATGAGCCAGAATTGCAGAGCCAGACACATTATGTCTATAACTGGATTGAAGATGGGAATGTTGGGGTTTTTGGTTCTTCCGGGTACGGCAAGTCAACCACCGTTTTGACACTTCTCTTTAGTTTTGCTGATCAATTCAGTCCTGAAGAATTGCATTATTATATTTTCGATTTCGGGAATAGCGCTTTACTGCCAATGCGCCAGCTGCCTCATACTGGGGAATACTTTAGGTTCGATGAGCTAAGGAAAATCGAAAAATTCATGTTATTCATGAAGGCGGAAATGGAAAGGCGCAAGCAGCTTTTTTCAGAAAAGGAGCTTAGTAACATAAAGCTTTATAATGCATTAGTGGAAGATAAATTGCCGATTATTTATATCGTGGTCGACAATTTTGACTTAGTGAAGGATGAGATGCAGGACCAGGAAGCGCAATTCGTTCAGTTTGCACGTGATGGACAATCACTTGGAATATTCATGATTTTAACGGCAACGAGAATCAATGCGATTCGCCAGCCGTTAATGAATAGTCTTAAGACGAAGGTCGTCCATTACTTAATGGACAGTTCGGAACAATATTCGGTTTTAGGAAGAACCCCTTATGAAAATGAACCTGTTCCGGGGAGGGCGTTAGTGAAGAAGGACCAAACCTATCTCACGCAGGTTTATCTTCCAGCCGATGGAGCGGATGATATAGCCGTTTTGGAAGAAATGAAACAGACGGTGGCAGATCATAAGGTTAAATATAAGGAAATGGCCAAACCGCCGGCGATTCGGATGTTACCGGCACGTCTTGATTCCAGCAGCTTCAAGAGTTACTGCTCACAAGCCATTAAGAAGGATTCCATTCCAATCGGACTTTCAGAGGAAAGCGTTACGCCTGTTTTGTTGGAGTTGAATACCAATCCATTCTTGCTTGTCGTAGGGCAGTCACGTAAAGGGAAAACCAATGTCCTTAAAGTGCTACTGGAATCATTGCTTAAACAGACAATTGGGGAAATCGGTTTGTTTGACGGAGTTGATCGTGGCCTATCTTCTTATGCCACAGAGGAGAAGGTGAGCTATGTGGAAACAAAAGATCAGATAACCGAATGGCTCGATCATATCACTGGAATATTTGAAGAACGTGAACGAAGTTATCTAGAGGCATTGGAAATGAAACCGATGAAGCAACTGGAATTCCCTAGGATCATGTTTATCATAGATAGCATTTCAAGGATTCAACAAACGATCGACGGCAGGATTCAGGATAGGATCAGCGGTTTGATGAAACAATACAGCCACCTTGGGTTTAGTCTGATTGTCGCTGGAAATGCCAACGACTTCACCAAAGGATATGATTCGTTGACAACTGAACTGAAACAAGTCAGACAGGCCGTTTTGCTTCTTAAAAAATCGGACCAAAGCTTGTATACCCTCTCTTATTCAAGAAAAGAAGAAGAAATACAGCCGGGTTACGGATACTTTGTGCTGAATGGCCAGGAGAGTAAAATCCAAATTCCACTAAGTGAAGAAAGAAGGAGAGTGCAAGAGCGTGTCTGAAAAAATAAAACCGATGCTGTTAATCGGTAAAATACTGGTGATCTTAGCGCTGCCAATCTTGTTTTTTTCTTATATTGGCCAAAATCCAATGAAAAAGACAGAAACGGCTTCTCGTGAAATCGCCATTGTTAATGAAGATAATGGCACTGAATTTAACAATAATCCCATTTATATGGGCTCAGAGCTTGTTACTACACTGGACAAGGATTCTGAATATGAGTGGTTTGTGGTAAATAGGAGTACGGCGGAAAGTGGACTTGCAAATGAAAAGTATGATGCAGTCATATATTTTCCATCCGATTTTTCAGAGAATATTTATACATTCGATGATGAACAGCCTATCAAGGCGGGGATAAAGTACAAGGTACAACCTAGTTTGAATGCAGAGAACATGGAAAAGGTACAAAAGGAATTAGAGAAGACAAAGAGCAAAATGAATAAGCATATTTCAACACAGTATTGGAGCTATGTTTCCCAATCAGTCGAGGATATCCGTAAGAAGTTCGATAATGTCCTTGCTAAAGAAATTGCTTTTCAAAACACGATGTATGAGTTTTATACTCCAAGCTCGGAAAGCCTTGCCGGCGAAATCAAGCAGCACAAGGACATGCTTGAAGGAGTCTTTGCCGAGACGAAGGATGCTGGCAAAACAAGTAATGAAACAATGGATGAAATAGGGAACACGAAGACTCAAATGGCTTCATTTGTGAAAGATGTAGTTTCGTTTGAGGAATATCAAAAAGCTCAAAGTATCCTTTTTGAGAAAACCTCTGCCCAAAATCAGCAGCTTGTCAACGAGAGTGTACAATCATATGACAAGGTGATGAATGAGGGGAACCAAACAATACCTGAGATTCAGCAAGGGATGAATACGAAATACAGTCTTAATGATCAAGGCATTAGTGAGAATGTTGGAATCATGCAGCAGAAGCTCGATTCCAGCAGTAATGAATTGGAACAATTTTCAACAAGCATGAAGGATGATCAAGTAGAACAAATTACAAAAATCACTCAAGATCAACAAAGCTCGATTGAACAATTGAAACAATCGGAAGAGGCGGGTCTTGATAACCTTCAGTCTACCTTGCTTGCGCAAAGAGGGAATCTTGCAAGCAGCTCTGGTGATGGGGAGGTTATTGGTGAAGGAACGAAGCCGATAAAAGATATTGAAACGGAAACGGGAAAAGGTGAATCGGATGCTGCACCTGAAAAGAAGGAGCCGATTGATGAACTGTCACTGCAGGTACTGCTGGATCAAATCACTGGGATTAACACGGCACTTGAAAGTTTGGTGCCAGCGGAAGGAAGTGAAGGAGCTGCTGAACAAATCAACATCCTAACAGCGGAACTCCAAGCGGAAATCAATAATCTCAGCGGAACGGTAAACGGAAGAACGGGAAATTATAATCAAGTGATCACGGAGTTTAATACACTGGTAGATTCATATAATGAACTGCTGGCGCAGTTTACGCAATTACAAGCTGATTATAATGAACTCGGCACGAATTATAAGGATTTAGGTGACCAATGGAAGAAGTCACAGGAAGATATTCAAAAATTACAGGACATCCAAAGCATGACAATCGACGAGGCCATTGCAGAAATCAAGACTCTCGAACAATCACTTCTAGAAAAGGTGGGGGGAGAAAGACGAGCGGTGCTGGTGAAGGCCTTTGAAAATCCTATCACGAATCGGGATTCAACTACCCTCCTTGCCTATTACGGTTCACTCTCATCTTATGGTGAAATGGCTGAAAGAGTCACGGAAGCAAATGTAGAAAAGGTATTTGCAGCCAATATAAAAGAATTGGAAAACTTGAAAAATGGGGTTTCCGGAAACGTAGATGAAGAAGCGAAACTCGTTAAAGCCAGTTTAGCAGGAGTCAATGAGAACTTCGGGATGTTCTCGAATTCCATTATGGGTTATATGAAAGAATATGATGCTAACGTTGAAACGGGGCAGAAAGCTACTTTAGCTGAATTAGCGGCAATTACCGGTAAAGGCCAAGAAGTGTCTGCCAATTTGTCAGATCATATGGAAGTTCCTGAAGTGGAGGCCGAACCGCCAGTTAACCTTGATGGAGAAATGTTTGTATCACTTCAAGACAATACGGCAACAACTGTCGGCTTCATTTCCGAGCTTGTCAATTCTGTAGCGGAACGGCAGGACACTGTCACGAAGGATACAGCAGACCTGCAAGCGAAAGTTGGGTCAGTACAGGAAAGGGCCGATCAGCTTAATGATAATTGGTCCCAAAATGTAGATTCGACCGTAAAAATAAAGACGGACGTCTATAGCGTCTTGAATAACACTCTAGTCGATGATCAGGAGAACGGGTATGTGTACGAATATTTAGCAAATCCCGTACAAATCAGCGGGGAAGTCCTGCATCAGGAAAAGGTTAATATCCCGCCGATCGTCATGTTGGTGATCATACTCATTTCTGGGTTATTGATCGGTTTCTTCCTGCATCATTATGAAACCATTCCAATGATGGTCCATGCGGCCTTGTTTGCCTTATTGAATCTGATCGTAGGTTTAATCATCAGCATGTATGGTTTGAAAATCTATCCACTGGGAGATATGCAGGAGATTAAATGGACCGTTTTCACCGTCCTGCTATTATTCTTCTGTTCAGCGTTTACCCGGCTTGCCTTCTCGATTGGGCCGTTTGTCGGTGCTATCCTGGTGATTGGTTTGATCAGTTTCTTTACCATCCCATTATTGGATTTAATCATGCCTAATTTCAATGTAGACCACCCGGTTGCAGATGTATATATGTCCATTCAGTTCGGAAATCAGTCGGCATTCAGTCCGGCTAGTATCATCTTGATTGTGCTGACGCTTATTGCAACGATCATTCCATATATAGTGAAGCGTCTTACAGAAAGAAGAGCAATGACCCATGAAGTGGAATAAATACGTAATGCCTGTCTTGATCATCCTGTTTTTTAGCCATGCACCTCTTGGCGGGGCGGAAGATGAACCCATGGTGGAGCCTAATGAATATCAAGTAAACGATATTGATATTCAAACGGAGTATTTCCATGAAGAAGGATTGCTGGAACAGAAGCGGAAACTGCCTGAAGAACAAAAGGACCTCACTTTTGAAAGAGGGAAATATGATGTCATTGACTCGGTGGAGGACTCATTGTTTCTGTCTCCGGTAACGGGGAATCAAAATAATACAATCGCTTCAAAAGCCGATCAGCTTGGATTATTCTCAGAGGTCGGAGTTCGAACGAGAAGCGAAGAAGAAACAGAGCCTTCCCTTAATTTTGACCTGACGATATTGCTTGGCATCGTTTTGGCACTTTTGGTCGTTTGTTTGTTTTTTATCCTTATCCCGAAAATGGGGAAGCTGAATGGAGAGGTTAAACGAAAATGAAAAAAGCCCGATTCCTGGCATAAGTCAGCAATCGGGCTTTTTTCTACATATCCACAACGGTTTTAATAAGCCCTAAAAGAAGGGCGGCAGCGAAGATCAAAATGAAGAATTTTTTATACATGATCAGTACCTCTTATATCTTATGATTGGATTGCATTCATTTTAGCACATACGTCATCATTGGTTCATATTCACTTAGCAACAGTTTAACATACCTTTTTAGTACAAATTCGTTTATGGTTTAGCGATTATCTAGTAAACTTACAATGTAAGGTTTAATTGGAGCTTAATGTAAAAAGTGTGATATAGAGAAGGTAAAGATAATGTGAATCCCGGGAGGTAGAGAATGATTTATAAGCAGGTTAATCAAAAACTGGAATTGGTTCTGGGGAATATCGAAAAGGTGATTATCGGAAAACGGGATATAGCGGAACTGAGCATCGTGGCACTCCTTTCCGGCGGACATGTCTTATTGGAGGATGTTCCGGGCGTCGGAAAGACAGTCATGGTAAGGGCACTGGCAAAATCAATAGGTGCAAGCTTTAAGCGAATTCAATTTACACCTGATTTACTTCCTTCTGATGTTACTGGTATTTCGATCTTCAATCCTAAGGAACAAGCATTCATTTTTAGGCCAGGTCCGATAATGGGACATATTATTTTAGCCGATGAAATTAACCGGACCTCGCCGAAAACCCAGTCTGCATTGCTTGAAGCAATGGAAGAGGCAAGTGTGACGATTGATGGTGTCACAAGAGGATTGGAGAAGCCGTTCTTCGTAATGGCGACGCAAAATCCGATCGAGTACGAGGGAACATATCCGCTTCCGGAGGCTCAATTGGATAGATTCCTATTAAAAATGAAAATGGGCTATCCCGGTGTGGAAGAAGAGATTGAGGTTCTTCATAGAGCTCAATACACGGCACCGCTTGAGGAGCTGGAATCCGTCATCACCTTGGATGAATTGATAGAATTACAGGGTGAGGTAAAAGCGGTGATAGTGGATGACACAATAAAACGATACATTGTTGAATTGGCGAATCAAACACGTTCGCATGAAGGGGTCTATTTAGGGGTGAGTCCGCGTGGATCGATAGCATTGATGAAAGCAGCCCAGGCTTACGCGTTGATCCAGGGCAGGGACTATGTCCTGCCGGACGATGTTCAATATTTAGTTCCATTCGTATTTTCCCACCGGCTTATTTTGAAACCTGAAGCGAATTATGATGGTTTCGATGCTGGAATGGTGATACATGAAATTGTCGCGACAACACAAGTGCCAGTGAAGCGGGCTGTGACCTAATGCGCAAATTCATCAACATTTTAAGAGGAAATATGAGTGTGATCGGACTTGTATTACTCATGACCGTTTCCTTTTGTTATGCAATGTTTCAAGGCGGTTTTGTCAGTTGGTTCATTTTTTATTCATTTTTGCCGTTTTCTGTGTACGCTTTGATTCTGCTAGTTTATCCGCTGCATGATTTTACCGTTGAGAGAAAGGTCAATAAAAGGGAATGCCAGGCCGGCGAATCTGTTGAGATAGCATTGACGTTTACCCGTAAAAACCGGCTGCCCCTATTATTCATGGTGGTAGAGGAGGAATTGCCTCAGAAGTTGGAAGATAGGGGATTCCAAAGGAAAATAATTATCTTTCCGGGATTCAAGCGTACCTTCAGCATGTCATATATCTTGGAAGACTTGCAGCGCGGAGAGCATTCGTTTCAATCGATCCGCTTTTGGATTGGTGATTTTTTCGGGCTAGTCGAAAAGGAAGCGATATATAGTTCACCTTTGAAAATAACTGTTTTTCCTCGTTATCATGAGCTTGCCTACAGTGATCTTGATCGAGTGTTCAATCAGGGTGCAGTGGTTTCAGCAAAGAAAACCCAACGGGAACATTCAGTTGTTTCCGGGGTAAGGGAATATCAGCCAGGCGATCAGTTGTCATGGATTAACTGGAAGGCGACGGCTAGAACGAGTGAAATCATGACGAAGGAATTCGAAGTCCAGAAAAACCGGGATGTATTCATCATGCTTGATGAAAAGCCGTCGGATTTATTCGAAGAATCCATTGAAATGGCTGCTTCCATTGCACACGCCCTGTTGAAGAAAGGCATGGAAATTGGGTATGTGAGCAGGGAATCGAGGTTAATCATACCGGCAGCAGCGGGCAATAACCAGAAACGAAAGATTTTTTACCGACTTGTTAAAGAAGAGCCGAGAGCGGCAAATGATTTGAACGAAAATGTCAGCAAGGGAATTCTTCCGGCAAATGCTGCTGTGATCTTCATCGTTTCAGACTTAACCTTAGAAAAGGTGGACACATTGAGTGCTTTACGGCCTAATCTGGGATTCATGTTATGTGTGAAGAAACAGGCGTATCTTACTGAGGAGGAGAAGTTGTCAAGCTCTGCAGCTGCTTCGAGGGGGATAAAGGTTAGATTTTTTGAACATGGACAACTAAAGTATGACAGATCAGAGGTGATGGCGAAATGAAAGTCACCACCGCAAAGTTGGAAAGCTTCATGCACGTCCTCATGTATGTATTTGGTCTATTGTTGATTACTGAATGGCTGAGGCCTGTCGATAAACTGACAGATACAGGTAATATCATCATTTTTATCGTATTTTTACTCTATTCCCTGCTACTGCATTATTTCCGCATACATTGGTCAATCCGGTTTATTCTCATTATTGCTTATATAATGTTTTCATTGCAGTTCCTCCATTCAAAAAGCGCCTTTTTTCAATTATCATGGCTGAAAGAAGGCTTCCTAGCGGATTTTACGGCCAATCTTGGTTTTATATATGATGGTAATTGGGAGATGATCACCAATCCATTTCGAACGTTTCTATTTTTTGTCCTATTGTGGCTTGTGACGTATTTGATCCATTACTGGGTGATGGTAAGGCAAAGCATTTTTTTCTTTTTTATGTTAACGGTGATTTTTATATCTGTACTTGACACATTCACCCCTTATGTGGGGGATAAGGCAATGATTAGAATCATCATCATCGGGTTCTTGATGTTAGGCCTGCTGTCCCTGGTGCGACTTACGATACAGGAGCGGATTAAGTTTTCGATGGCTTCCATCAATAAGTGGATCTTAATGCTGACCGGCATGATATTGATGAGTGTTCTTGTCGGTTTCGCTGCCCCAAAGCTCTCCCCGCAGTGGCCGGACCCGGTGCCTTATATTACCTCTTATTCTGATAAAGCGGGGAAAGAAGACGGTGGTTCGAAGCGTAAAAGTGTCGGATATGATGAAGACGATTCGGATCTTGGCGGATCGATAGAGCCGGATAGTTCCATCGTTTTTTATAATAATGCTACTGCAGGACATTACTGGAAAGTCGAGAACAAGGATATTTATACCGGTAAAGGATGGGTTTCCATACTGGAAACGGACTTTCACACTTTTTCCAACGGGCAGGACATGGCATCCTTAGATATTTATGACGTTCCTGAAGCGGTGAGGACAGAGGAGATGTCGGCAAAAGTGTCCATGACGGAATCATATTCCCATATCCTTCATCCGCAGTCCGGGTATGTAAAAAAGATTGAGGGCAAAAACGGGATGGATTTCAAATATTATGAGGGGATGGACAAAGTTATTTCTGAAAAGGATAATGGCGAACGACTATCCATGAAAGAGTATGAATTGGTCTATGATATGCCGAGTTTTGATATAGCTGAGTTAAGGAAGGTAACGGAACCTGACGAATCAATGGATTTATTAATGGAAAAGAACACGCAGCTTCCGGAGGGAATGCCAAACCGGATATATGAATTGGCATCCGGGCTTACAAGGAATGAAAAGAATTGGTACGATAAAGCTAAAGCCATTGAGGATTATTTTGACGGACCTGAATTCATTTATTCTAAGGACGATATTCCATATCCGGAGAGTAATCAAGATTATGTCGATCAATTTTTATTTGAGACACAGATAGGGTATTGCGATAATTTTTCAAGTGCAATGGTTGTTTTGCTAAGAGCCGCCAATATACCTGCAAGGTGGGTAAAGGGCTATACGGAAGGGGAAAAATCAATCCTTGATGGCGAATCCGTTTATAAGGTGACTAATAATAATGCACATTCCTGGGTCGAGGTTTATTTTTCAGGGATAGGCTGGGTTCCCTTCGAGCCGACAAAGGGTTTCAATGGGGAAGTTGAATTTTACGATTCGGAATTGAAACAGGAAACGATCAAGAACTCTGAAGAAACTCCAATTAATGAAGAGCAAACAAAGAAAGAGAACAGGGAACGCCAGGATACACCTGATAGGGAAACTCAATCATCCGTGAAAACGGGTATCGGGAACATGGCTGGGTTCTTAAAATGGACTGCCCTCTCACTGTCAGGTGCATTGATTTTCGCTTGTATTGGTTATTTCTTCAGAAGGAAGTGGATTCCTCATCTGCAGATTCTTCGTTATAGAAAGAAAACCGGTGCTCATTTCACGACAGCCTATTTAATTTTATTGAAACAATTAAAACGAGCCGGTTTAGTTCGTCCGGAGGGGCAAACCTTAAGGGAGTACGCCGCCTATGTGGATGCAGTGTACGATACGGATGAGATGACTGAATTGACGGCTGGCTACGAGTTAATGATATATCGTGGAGACGTGGAAGATGGCGAATGGAAACACTTTCAAAAGGGTTGGGAAAGCTTAATGAGAAAAACTAGCTCTTGACCAGGTTTTTATTATATTGATACAATAACAAAAACTAACTTAAACTAATATATCCTTCATATATCCTCGATAATATGGATCGAAAGTTTCTACCGAATCACCGTAAATGATTTGACTATGAAGGCGGATTTTAACAGGAAAGCTGAAAATCTGCCTTCGTCTATACTTTTTCTGTATTTTTGAAGGTGGATTTTTAGTTTTTCTTTTTTTATGATAATATTTTTTATAAGAAATTATCACTCGATTTTATGAGTGAATTACATTGATAGAGGTGACGTTTGTGCCGGGGAAAACAGAATTGCAAAAAAACCAGGAAATGATCGTAGTACTTGATTTTGGAAGCCAATATAATCAATTGATCACTCGTCGTATCCGCGAATTTGGTGTGTACAGTGAGCTTCATCCACATACAATTACTGTAGAAGAAATCGAGAAAATGAACCCGACGGGAATCATTTTCTCAGGGGGTCCGAATAGTGTCTATGACGCAAATGCATTTGGCTGTGATGAACGCATATTCGAAATGGGCCTTCCGATTTTCGGTATTTGTTATGGCATGCAGCTTATGACTAAACATTTTGGCGGTAAGGTGGAACCAGCGAAAAACCGTGAATACGGAAAAGCGACACTTGCCATCCAAAATGAGTCCAAGTTATTCAGTGACCTGCCGAAAGAACAGATCGTCTGGATGAGCCATGGTGATCTAGTGGTGGAAACGCCTGAAGGTTTCCAAATTGATGGGACGAACCCGTCTTGCCCAATTTCGGCTATGAGTGACGAGTCACGTAAATTATATGCCGTGCAATTCCATCCTGAAGTCCGTCATTCGGTATACGGTAATGACATTTTGAAAAATTTCGTATTTGGCGTTTGTGGCTGCAAAGGTGACTGGTCAATGGAGAACTTCATTGAAATAGAGATGGAGAAAATCCGCCAAACGGTCGGAGATAAAAAAGTGTTATGCGCATTGAGCGGCGGTGTGGATTCATCCGTTGTTGCTGTATTGATTCATAAAGCGATTGGCGATCAGCTGACATGTATTTTCGTTGATCATGGATTACTTCGTAAAGGGGAAGCCGAAGGTGTAATGAAAACATTCAGTGAAGGCTTCAATATGAACGTAATCAAGGTCGATGCAAAAGAACGTTTCCTATCGAAACTTGCTGGCGTTTCAGATCCGGAACAAAAACGGAAAATCATCGGTAACGAGTTCATCTATGTATTCGATGACGAAGCAACGAAGCTTGAAGGAATTGATTTCCTTGCACAGGGTACACTTTACACAGACATTATTGAAAGTGGTACGGCCACTGCACAAACAATAAAATCACATCACAACGTTGGCGGTCTGCCGGAAGATATGCAATTTAAATTAATCGAGCCTTTGAATACCCTGTTCAAGGATGAAGTGCGTGCACTTGGTAGTGAAATGGGCATTCCGGACGAAATTGTTTGGCGTCAACCATTCCCGGGTCCAGGTTTAGGTATTCGTGTACTAGGTGAAATTTCAGATGAAAAACTTGAAATCGTTCGTGAATCTGACCATATCTTACGTGAAGAAATTAAAAAGAATGGTTTGGAACGCGAAATTTGGCAGTACTTTACGGTGCTTCCTAACATTCGGAGCGTTGGGGTAATGGGCGACGCGCGTACGTATGATTATACAATCGGGATCCGTGCGGTTACATCCATTGACGGAATGACTTCCGATTGGGCGAGAATTCCTTGGGATGTACTTGAAATCATCTCAACGAGAATCGTTAATGAAGTAAACCATGTAAACCGCGTAGTTTATGACATTACGTCTAAGCCACCTGCAACAATCGAGTGGGAATAGAAGATTAAAATCATCCAATCAGTGAAGGAAATATCCTTCACTGATTTTTTTTGGTTAAAATAGTATTTGTATCTGTAGATTATTTACATTTCACGTATGTTGGCGAAGATATAGCCATAATAAGTAAGGGATATATAGTGAAAAGCGAACATTGCCTAAAATTACATAAAAAATATTCGTTTGGTATATTGACGATTATTTTAGTGACTGATACACTATACCTATAATAATAAAAAAACATAATTGTCGTATAATATTGGGGATATGGCCCAAAAGTTTCTACCAAGCTGCCGTGAACGGCTTGACTACGATGTGGAAGGATTGGCGTGGATAAACCGCCATTTCTTTACATGACCGCAGTCAAGCCCCGTTCGTTAGCGAATGGGGCATTTTCTGTTGGCACGATTTTATGATAGGGGAGACTCATAATGAAAAATTATTTTCGGTTTAACGAGCTAGGAACTAATTATCGCCGTGAAATACTTGGTGGACTGACTACGTTCCTTTCGATGGCATATATCCTGGTTGTTAACCCTGTGATGCTGACTTTACAAAGCATCGAGGACTATCCGGATGAATTGAGAATGGACTACGGAGCGGTTTTTGCAGCGACCGCCTTGGCAGCCGCAATCGGCTCGATATTGATGGGGCTAATAGCCAGGTATCCAATCTCGCTTGCACCAGGGATGGGATTGAATGCTTTCTTTGCTTTTACCGTTGTGCTTGGTTTTGGAATTCCTTGGCAGACGGCTTTGTCAGGGGTATTGATTTCAGGTATTATCTTCGTTTTGCTTTCCCTATCGGGAATACGTGAGAAAATCATTAATGCAATTCCAGTCGAGTTGAAATACGCAGTTGGTGCCGGTATCGGTTTATTCATTACTTTTGTAGGGTTTCAGAATGCTGGAATCATCACGAATAATGACAGCGTTCTTGTCGGACTGGGCGACCTGACATCAGGAAATACTCTATTGGCTGTGTTCGGAATTGTCGTAACCGTCATTTTGATGACGAGAGGCGTCAAAAGCGGTGTGTTCATAGGGATGGTCATTACAGCCATTGCCGGAATGATTTTTGGTCAAGTTCCGGTGCCGGAGAAAATAATTGGTGCCGTACCTAGCATAGCGCCTACATTCGGGGTTGCGTTCGATGCCTTCGGAAATCCCGGTGATCTCTTCACTGGTCAAATGTTAATCGTGATACTGACCTTCTTGTTCGTAGCATTCTTTGATACAGCCGGTACGTTGGTTGCTGTCGCGCAACAAGCTGGTTTGATGAAGGATAATGTTCTTCCTAGAGTGGGAAAAGGATTACTTGCTGATTCATTATCCATCGTTTCAGGTGCAATTCTTGGTACATCAACCACGACATCTTATGTTGAGTCTACATCGGGTGTTGCCGCTGGTGCACGAAGCGGTTTTGCGGCTGTAGTGACAGGATTGCTTTTTGTCCTATCCCTATTCTTCTTCCCGCTTCTATCTGTGGTGACATCTGCAGTGACTGCCCCGGCATTGGTTATAGTCGGAGTATTAATGGCATCATCACTTAAAAATATTGACTGGCAGAAGTTTGAAATTGCAGTTCCGGCCTTCTTTACGGTCATCATGATGCCTATGACATATTCGATTGCGACAGGTATAGCTTGCGGATTCATCTTCTATCCGATCACCATGTCTATGAAAGGGAGAGCTAAAGAGGTTCACCCAATCATGTGGGGTCTTGGAGTCGTTTTCCTACTATATTTCATTTTCTTGAAGTAATCATGCAATAAGTAAGGAGAGTCCTGATTTCGGGGCTCTTCTTTCATGTTGTAAGAGAAAGCTCATATCGTGTATAGTAAAAGGACTAAGTACTAAGTACTTTATCCTGTATGGGGCATAGGGATGACTTTGAGAAAAAAAGAGGGAGAAAAATGAATGGTTTTATCGTTGAAAAGGTTTTGAACAATAATGTGGTGATTGCCACGCATCCGTCGTATGGAGAAGTCGTTTCTATTGGAAAGGGCTTAGGCTTCAACCGAAAGAAAGGCGAAGAGTTAAGTCCGGAACTTGCGGAGAAAACGTTTGTCCTGAAAAATGTCAAAGAACAGGAAAGTTACAAAAAACTTTTGCCGCAGATCGATCAAAATCTTCAAGCTGCCATTATAGAATCCATTCATCTCATTAACGACCGAGTAACTGGAAAACTCAATGAACATATACATGTCGGTTTAACTGATCATTTATTGTTCGCCCTTCAGCGTGTTTCACAAGGAATGACTATCAAAAACCCATTCTTGAAAGAAACGATAACCCTTTATCCTTTTGAACATGATATTGCTGTTGATGTAGTAGAATTAATTCAAGATAAGACAGGCATAGGCCTGCCCCAAGGGGAAATCGGTTTTATTACGCTTCATATTCATAGCGCAATATCAAATAAAGACTTATCGGAAGTCAATCAGCATTCGCAGTTAATCTATCAGCTTATCCAAGTTGTTGAAGAGCAGCTCAACGTGCAAATTAATAAGGATAGCATAGACTATTCACGTTTGGTCCGTCATTTAAGATTCATGATAGACAGGGTGTTGGCTGGCGAAAAAGTAGAGGAACCCGAAAAAATAGCAATGCTATTGAAAGAAGAATATCCTTTGTGTTACAATATCTCTTGGAAGCTAATAAAGATTATGCAGCAGAAATTAGGCAGACCGGTTTGTGATGCGGAAGCTGTCTATCTAACGATGCATATCCAACGATTACAAAAGAAAATAAAATAAAATACATTAACTTACGTGTTACTGATTCGATCAGGCATAAGTGAGGAGAATGATTGTTATGAAAGAGGGTATTATATACCTGAATTTTCATTTCAATCCTATCTTTGCTTATGCCTTTTTTGTATTTGAATTCTGATGCGTGGGAAGATGAATACCATCGTTAAATGTAACCGTTTTATTAGCAGGAAAAAAACAGTAAAGAGGAGGAAAAACCTATGTTTAAGAAGTTGTTTGGAGTTTTGCAAAAAATCGGAAAAGCTTTGATGCTTCCTGTAGCCATTTTACCAGCGGCCGGTATTTTGCTTGCGTTCGGTAATGCGTTGCAAAACGAGACTTTGTTGGATATCGCCCCGTTTCTCGCGAGTGGCGGAGTGGAAATGGTCGCATCCGTAATGGAGAATGCCGGAAATATTATTTTCGGGAATCTTCCCTTGCTATTTGCTGTTGGGGTCGCAATTGGGTTAGCTGGCGGAGACGGTGTTGCCGGTTTGGCTGCGATTATCGGTTTCTTGATTATGAATGTAACGATGGGAACTGTTCTTGGCATTGACGCTGCCGACATTGCGAAAAATGGTGCAGTGTATAGTAATGTTCTGGGAATCCCGACGTTGGGAACTGGTGTGTTCGGCGGTATTATTGTCGGTGTCATGGCTGCTGTTATGTATAATAAGTTTTATGAAATTGAACTGCCTTCTTATTTAGGATTTTTTGCAGGTAAACGTTTTGTACCAATTGTAACAGCCGCAAGTGCAGTTATTCTTGGATTGCTGATGATCTTGGTTTGGCCAACGATTCAATCGGGGTTAAATTCATTTTCCGAAAATATGTTGGGTGCTAACCTGACTCTGGGAGCTTTCGTGTTTGGGGTTGTAGAACGTGCGCTGATTCCTTTTGGGTTGCATCATATCTTCTATTCGCCATTCTGGTTCGAATTTGGCAGCTATATCCCTCAAGGTGGGGGAACGCCAGTCAGAGGAGACCAAGCTATCTTCATGGCACAAATTAAAGATGGTGTACAGAATTTAACGGCAGGTACCTTCATGACTGGTAAATATCCATTTATGATGTTCGGGTTGCCAGCTGCGGCTTTGGCCATTTATCATGAAGCAAGACCGGAAAGAAAGAAAATAGTCGGGGGCTTGATGGCTTCTGCGGCACTTACATCTTTCTTGACGGGGATTACTGAGCCACTTGAATTTGCATTCTTATTTGTTGCACCGGTACTTTTCGGGATTCACTGTCTGTTCGCAGGTCTATCTTTCATGACCATGCATTTACTGGACGTGAAAATCGGGATGACGTTCTCGGGTGGTTTGATCGATTACGTACTGTTTGGTTTAATAAATCCGCAAACCAATGCATGGATCGTTATTCCGGTTGGTTTGGTCTTTGCGGTCATCTATTACTTCGGATTCCGATTTGCGATAAGGACGTTTAACCTTAAAACTCCTGGCCGTGAAGTGGAAGAGGATGAGGAAGAGGGCGGATCTGCAAGTACAGCTGGAAGTCTTCCTGGGGATATCTTGGATGCTATGGGCGGAAAAGAAAATATTTCTCACTTGGATGCTTGCATTACCCGACTTCGTGTATCAGTCAATGACATCGGTAACGTTGATAAAAATAGGCTGAAGAAACTTGGTGCCGCTGGAGTTCTGGAAGTGGGCAATAACATCCAGGCAATCTTCGGACCTCGTTCAGAAACGATCAAGGGGCAAATGAAAGATATCATTGATGGAAAAAGGCCTCGTAAAGTAGAAGCGTCTCCTGAAGTGGGTGTGGAAAAGCAAATCGAGGATGTCGTCCCGAAACCTTTACGGACGGATGAAGTTACCGAGCGCTTTGTTTCTCCTATTAAAGGGGAATTGAAACCGATCACAGAAGTGCCTGATGCAGTTTTTGCTGAAAAAATGATGGGTGATGGATTTGCCATTGTACCTGAGGAAGGATTGGTTGTTTCTCCTGTAGACGGTACGATCGTTAACCTATTCCCGACTAAACATGCAATAGGCATCGTTTCCGAAGCTGGTCGTGAAATCTTGATACATGTCGGGATTGATACAGTTAAGTTAGAAGGCAAAGGTTTCGAAGCACTAGTCTCTCAAGGAGATAAAGTGACAAGCGGACAGCCGTTGCTCAAAGTTGATATAGAGTATGTCAAAAACAATGCCAGCTCTATCATTACGCCAATCGTCTTTACTAACCTTTCCGAAGGTGAAAGTGTGAAGATCGAAAAGGCCGGAAATGTAGATAGAGAAGAAGCTGACGTAATTACCATTAATAAATAATCATTTCTAACAGGAGGGTGGCTTTAATCAGCTGCCCTCCTGTTTTTTATACTTCAATAGCAGGGTCCGGCTTCTGATAGAAAGAAAGTGGTGTATATATAGAAGAAGGTGGTTCATGAAAAAAATGAAGGAGATTTTAAAAGATTGCATTGACTTATCTAAATGCAAGTGCTAATATATTAAATACACCGCTTGAGACAAAAGAAAAACAAGAAAATGATAATTTATTGTTGACTTTATGTTTGGAGGGTGTTATATTAATAAAGTCGCTAAAAAGCGATGAATAATATTGCTCTTTGAAAACTGAACAAAACAAAGCGCCAACGTTAAATTTTAAGTGAGCACACACTATCAAAAAAGCAAATGAGCAAGTCAAACATTTC
>NZ_JBHVSL010000009.1:0-48215 GCF_042885195.1 Peribacillus sp. NPDC058075
AACACGGCAGTTAAGCTCTTCAGCGCCGATGGTAGTTGGGGGTTTCCCCCTGTGAGAGTAGGACGCCGCCAAGCCATTTCAAAAGATCAGCCATCCGGCTGGTCTTTTTTGGTTTTCGTAATTAAAAAAGTTTTTTATTTCAGGGACAGCATGGGCTGGCCTTGTTTTTGGTGAGCTGGGGTTTGGGCGGAATTTTAAGTTGTAAAACCTTAAGGAGAAGAAAAAATCCAGGTTTTGCCTTTATCTTTTTAGGGTATTATGTAAGATATTTCAACTTTAATGTTCAATGGGGTATGTAACTACATATAATTTGGAGAAAATGGATATTACAGAAAGAAAGTGCGTTTAAGTTGCAAAATGCATCATTCGTTGTATAATAATAGTCAAATATAGTCAAAGTCAGGATGGAGGAGGCTGAGTGAGAAACATATCTGATGTTATCGAAACTTATTTGAAGCAAGTACTTGAAATAAGTCAAAAAGATATCTTGGAGATTAAAAGAAGTGAAATAGCAGATAAATTTCAGTGTGTTCCTTCTCAAATCAATTACGTAATCAATACCAGGTTTACTATCGAGAGAGGTTATGTTGTTGAGAGTAAGCGTGGAGGCGGCGGTTATATACGCATCATGAAGGTGGAATCACAGGATTCCGTGCAACTTATCAACCAATTATTATCGCTTATTGGTTCCAGGGTAACTCAATCGATGGCTGAAGGAGTAATTTCACGGCTGATGAACGAAGACGTCATTAATGAAAGAGAAGCAAAGATTATGATGAGCGTCATAGATAGATCGGTGATTTATATCGACCTACCTGACCGCGATGAACTTAGGGCAAGAATTTTAACTGCGATGCTTACGACTTTAAAATATAAATGAAACTGGCAGAGGTGATGTAAGTTGATTTGCCAAGAATGTCATCAAAAACCTGCTACCCTGCACTTCACCAAAATCATCAATGGAAAAAAGACTGAAGTCATGATTTGTGAGAAATGTGCTCAGGAAAAAGGTGAAATATTCATGGATGCAGGTGGACCTGGTTTTTCAATAAATAATTTATTAGCAGGATTGTTGAATATGG
The DNA here is from genome assembly GCF_042885195.1 of Peribacillus sp. NPDC058075. NCBI lineage: Bacteria > Bacillati > Bacillota > Bacilli > Caryophanales > Bacillaceae > Peribacillus > Peribacillus sp. NPDC058075. Next base: position 1,083 of record NZ_JBHVSL010000009.1, read on the forward strand.
AGTCGAATATTCAACAGACGAAGGCAAATGCATTTCCGAAAACGGAAGAGAGGCGTTGCCCGCATTGTCATCGATCTTATAAAGAATTTGTCCATATTGGAAAGTTTGGCTGTGCCGAATGTTATAAAACGTTCAATGAACAGTTAAATCCCATTTTAAAGAGGGTTCATAGCGGAAATACAGCACATATAGGGAAAATTCCAAAAAGGATCGGTGGCACCATCTATATTAGAAAGCAAATTTCAGATTTGAAAGAAGTTTTAAAGGCCCACATTGATCAAGAGGAATTCGAGAAAGCGGCAGAGGTAAGAGATAAGGTACGTTCCCTTGAAAAAAGGTATGAAGCCCAAGAGGGAGGCGAGGAATTATGAGCTTGGAAAAGTTTGTAGAAAACGCTTTGAGTTCCTGGATGAGTGCCGAAGGGCCGGAAATCGATATTGTATTGAGTTCGCGGATTCGGCTGGCCAGGAATTTCAAAGACTTTACCTTCCCAACCTCCTTTTCTAACGAAGAAGCAAAAAAAATCATTGAATTGGTCAAAAAAAGAATTGAAGAGGAAGTGACTCCCGAAATTGGGAAACTCGAACTTTTAGAGATTGACCAATTGCAGCCACTGGAAAAGCGCGTTCTCGTTGAAAAACATTTAATCAGTCCTCATTTAGTTGAAGATTCAGCGAAAAGCGCATGTCTCCTTTCGGAAAATGAAGAAATAAGTATCATGATAAATGAAGAAGATCATCTCCGGATTCAATGTTTAATGTCGGGATTGCAGCTGAAGGAAACTTTAAAGACTGCAAATGTTCTTGACGATTGGATTGAAGAATCCATAGACTATGCATATGATGAAGAAAGAGGATACCTAACTAGTTGTCCGACTAATGTGGGAACAGGATTAAGGGCTTCAGTCATGATGCATCTTCCCGGCCTGGTTCTTACTCAGCAGATGAATAATATCATACCGGCTATCAACCAATTGGGGTTGGTGGTTCGTGGGATTTATGGAGAGGGCAGTCAAGCGTTAGGGAATATTTTTCAAATCTCCAACCAAATTACTCTTGGAAAGTCGGAAAGGGATATCGTTGAAGATCTAACAAGTGTAGTGCAACAAATCATAGCCCAGGAACGGTCAGCGAGGGATGCACTAGCGAGGACTTCCCACATACAATTAGAAGATAGAATTTTCCGTTCATATGGGATTTTGTCCAATGCTCGGATCATCGAGACCAAGGAAGCAGCTACCTGTATTTCCGATGTTAGGTTAGGGATAGATCTTGGGTATATAAAAAATATTTCCAAAAGCATTCTAAATGAGTTGATGATTTTGACGCAGTCGGGATTTTTACAAAAGTACGCAGGCGGCCCTTTAAGACCCCATGAAAGGGATATTCGCAGAGCAGCACTCATCCGGGAACGCTTGAATTTCACGGAATCTTCCTCCTCATAGAGGTCATTGACCTCTTTAGGGAGTATCAAATTTCATGTAATAGATATGGAGAAAGAATAAGCTTCTGCCATTACTTAGAGAATTGCCAGCAACTTTATTCAAAACGAAAATTCTTAAGGAGGAATTCCCTATGATGTTTGGTCGTTTTACTGAAAGAGCCCAGAAAGTATTAGCATTAGCCCAAGAAGAGGCAATCCGTTTAGGTCATAATAATATTGGCACGGAACATATTTTACTGGGTCTTGTCCGAGAAGGTGATGGTATTGCAGCCAAAGCGTTATTTGCTCTTGGATTGGGTCCGGATAAGATTCAGAAAGAAGTGGAAAATTTAATTGGCCGTGGGCAGGATACGGCTCAAACGATACATTATACCCCAAGAGCCAAGAAAGTCATTGAACTTTCCATGGATGAGGCAAGAAAACTAGGTCACTCATATGTTGGGACAGAGCATGTGCTTCTAGGTCTTATTCGAGAAGGTGAAGGTGTAGCTGCCCGCGTATTGAATAATCTTGGAGTAAGTTTAAATAAAGCCAGACAACAAGTATTACAGCTTTTGGGCAGCAATGAGTCAGGTGGACATCAAGGTTCGGCCGCTTCAAATGCGAGCACACCGACACTGGATGGCCTAGCCCGTGATTTAACGGCAATTGCCAGGGAAGGAAGCCTGGATCCCGTTATCGGAAGAAGTAAGGAAATACAGCGTGTCATCGAGGTATTAAGCCGTCGTACAAAAAATAACCCAGTATTGATCGGTGAACCTGGGGTAGGTAAAACAGCCATTGCTGAAGGGCTTGCCCAACAGATCATTAATAATGAGGTACCTGAAATTTTACGTGATAAACGCGTAATGACACTTGATATGGGTACTGTTGTGGCTGGTACTAAATACCGTGGTGAATTTGAGGACCGGTTGAAGAAAGTAATGGATGAAATACGTCAGGCGGGCAATATCATCTTATTCATCGATGAATTGCATACATTGATTGGTGCAGGTGGTGCAGAAGGTGCCATTGATGCCTCCAATATCCTTAAACCATCATTAGCCCGTGGTGAATTACAATGTATCGGTGCTACAACATTGGATGAATACCGTAAGTATATTGAAAAGGATGCTGCGCTTGAACGTCGTTTCCAGCCAATCCAAGTCGATGAGCCGACTATTTTGGAATCCATCCAAATTCTCAAGGGGCTGCGTGACCGTTATGAAGCACATCACCGCGTATCGATTACTGACGAAGCGATTGATGCCGCAGTCAAATTATCCGACCGTTATATTTCCGATCGCTTTTTACCGGATAAAGCGATTGACTTGATTGATGAAGCTGGCTCCAAGGTCAGGCTGCGCTCATACACAACGCCACCTAACTTAAAGGAACTTGAAGTGAAGCTAGACGATGTTCGCAAGGAAAAGGATGCTTCCGTTCAGAGTCAGGAATTTGAAAAAGCTGCTTCGCTTCGCGATACGGAACAACGCTTAAGAGAGCAATTGGAAGAAACGAAAAAAACTTGGAAAGAAAAACAAGGGCAGGAGAACAGTGAAGTGACTGTGGATGACATTGCACACGTCGTATCCAGCTGGACAGGAGTGCCAGTCACTAAACTGGCGCAAACAGAGTCAGATAAACTGCTTAATATGGAGTCAATCCTCCATGATCGCGTAATTGGGCAGGAAGAGGCCGTCATTGCGGTTTCTAAAGCAGTACGACGTGCCAGGGCTGGTTTGAAAGATCCTAAACGTCCAATTGGTTCATTCATCTTCTTGGGACCTACAGGGGTCGGTAAAACCGAGCTTGCCCGTGCTTTGGCTGAATCCATTTTTGGTGATGAAGATGCCATGATCCGCATCGATATGTCCGAATATATGGAGAAACATTCGACTTCACGTCTTGTTGGATCCCCTCCAGGATATGTTGGATATGAAGAAGGCGGTCAGTTAACGGAAAAAGTGCGGAGGAAACCATACTCCGTCGTTCTGCTTGATGAAATAGAAAAGGCGCATCCGGATGTCTTCAATATCCTTCTTCAAGTATTGGAAGACGGAAGACTGACAGATTCCAAGGGGCGTACAGTCGATTTCAGGAATACCATTCTAATCATGACATCGAATGTAGGTGCGTCGGCCTTGAAAATTGATAAGTATGTCGGCTTTAATATCCAGGATACTGGCCAGGACTATAAAAATATGAAAGGGAAAGTGATGGAAGAACTCAAACGTGCATTCCGTCCGGAATTCCTGAATCGTATCGATGAAACCATCGTGTTCCACTCATTAGAGAAGGATCATTTGAAACAAATCGTTACATTAATGTCAAATCAGCTTACTACCCGTTTGAAAGAACAGGAGATATACTTGGAGCTGACAGATGCGGCTAGAGAAAAAATTGCTACGGAAGGTTTTGATCCGGAATATGGGGCAAGGCCAATCCGCAGGGCGCTTCAGAAGCATGTAGAAGATTATCTTTCCGAAGAGTTGCTTAAAGGCAACGTGAAAAAAGGGCAAACGGTCGTAATGGATGTCGTGAATAATGAGTTTGCAATCCGGCAAGGCGAGCCTGTTAATGTAAGTGAATAACCTGATCCTAGACTTCGAGGTACACGCAGATTCTTTTGCAGTGTACCTCTGTTTTTTATCTATAGGTAGATATGAGCATAAACGGGACAAGCAGAGTGAATATTTTTTTAAAAAAACTTAGCCTTAAGAAGGTTTAAATAAAACAGAGATATAATATCCTTAATATAGATATTTTTTCCAAAGGAAGAGGTAATTTATGGCTGTAAAGAAGAAAACAAAATTTATGTGTCAGTCTTGTGGATATGAGTCCGCGAAATGGATGGGGAAATGCCCAGGCTGCGGTGAATGGAACAAAATGGTCGAGGAAACCGAAATCGTTAAACCTGCTAGAAAGGGCGCTTTTACCCATTCAGAGGTTAGAGGTTCCGGGGAACGGGAGAAGGCAGCACCCATAACGACCATTCAATCAGAAAAAGAACCACGGATTAAGACGGATTTAATGGAATTGAATCGTGCTCTTGGGGGCGGGATCGTACAGGGGTCACTTGTATTGATCGGAGGGGACCCGGGTATCGGTAAGTCCACCCTGCTTTTACAGGTATCATCACAATTGGCGCATAAACAGAAAAAAGTGCTATATATATCAGGTGAAGAATCAGTCAAGCAGACCAAATTGAGAGCGGACCGGCTTGGGACCATGTCGGAACATCTATTCGTTTATGCTGAAACCGATATGGACTATATCCAACAGGCCATTACAGAGGTAAAACCGGATTTGGTCATCATTGACTCCATTCAAACGGTATATCATTCGGAGGTTACATCTGCCCCGGGAAGTGTTTCACAAGTGAGGGAATGCACAGCTTCACTCATGCGCATAGCTAAAACGAACGGGATCGCGATTTTTATCGTCGGTCACGTTACAAAGGAAGGGGCCATTGCAGGGCCGCGGCTGCTTGAGCACATGGTTGACACCGTTTTATATTTTGAAGGAGAAAGACACCATACATATCGAATTATACGTGCGGTTAAAAATCGCTTTGGTTCGACGAATGAGATGGGTATTTTTGAAATGAAAGAACATGGATTGGAAGAGGTTGCGAATCCTTCGGAAATTTTCCTTGAAGAACGGTCGCAAGGAGCTTCGGGTTCCACAGTCGTGGCATCGATGGAGGGCACAAGGCCGGTGCTTGTCGAAATTCAAGCATTGATTTCACCTACGAGTTTTGGAAACCCAAGGCGAATGGCCACGGGAATTGACCACAATCGAGTTTCGCTTTTAATGGCTGTTCTGGAAAAGAGAGTGGGGCTGCTGCTCCAAAACCAAGATGCGTATTTAAAGGTTGCTGGTGGGGTCAAGCTTGATGAACCGGCAATTGACCTCGCTGTCGCAATAAGCATTGCATCAAGCTTCCGTGATAAACCAACAAACCCTGCCGATTGCATCATTGGTGAAGTGGGGCTGACTGGGGAAGTCAGAAGGGTGTCACGGATAGAACAAAGGGTACAGGAAGCGGCGAAATTAGGGTTTGAGCGGGTTATCATACCGGCTAATAATATAGGGGGATGGACTGCGCCGAAAGGTATTAAGATCGTTGGTGTGTCATCGGTTTCGGAGGCTCTTAAACAATCGTTAGGGGGTTAAGTATGACAGATAAAAAAGGGTATGAGAAAACAAAATTGGAAATTCTGCAAATTGTAGCACCAGGTACCCCGCTTCGGGAGGGCATTGAAAATGTCCTGAGGGCAAATACGGGTGGTTTGATAGTGGTCGGATATAACGAGAAGGTGCGAACGATCGTGGATGGCGGCTTCGAAATCAACTGTAGCTGTACCCCGAGCACATTATATGAGTTGGCGAAGATGGACGGGGCCATCATTTTAAATGAAACGGCCGATAAAATCATTTTTGCAAATGCCCAATTAGTGCCGGATAATAGCACACCTTCCACTGAAACGGGAATGCGGCATAGGACAGCGGAACGTGTGGCAAGGGAGACCAAGTCGTTGGTCATCGCAATCTCACAACGTCGGAATGTCATCACTTTATATCAAGGCAATTTCCGGTATGCCCTTAAAGATATAGGTGTCATACTCGCTAAGGCTAATTTGGCCATCCAGACCCTTGAAAAATACAAGGTGGTCCTGCAGCAGAGCATATCGGTTTTAGGAGCGCTCGAGTTCGAGGAAATCGTGACCTATGCCGACCTTTTGCAGGTATTTCACCGTTATGTAATGGTGCTCAGAATCAAGGCTGAGCTACTAACGTACCTTAATGAGCTTGGAACGGAAGGAAGATTGATCCGTTTGCAAATGAATGAAATCCTGGCAGATATTGAAACGGAGGGAAAATGGCTTATCAAGGATTATACCTCCAGTAATGATGAAAATCCCGAGGAAATCATTTTTAGGCTTCAAGAGTTGGCCATGCAGGAAAAACTGGATGAAAGCATTCTTCTGAAGGTGCTGGGTTATCATGGATACATACATCTTGATGAGTCAGTGCATCCCCGTGGTTACCGTATTCTTCATAAAATCCCACGCCTGCCGGGTTTGATCATCGAAAATTTAGTGAAACAGTTCGGAAGCTTTAGTGAAGTCAATAAAGCTACGGTTGAAAACCTTGACGATGTGGAGGGTATAGGCGAAGTCCGCGCCAATAAAATCAAAGAAGGACTCCGCATTTTAAAAAATCAGCTGGTCACAAATAGAAGGATGTAAGGAGCAGCTGCCCTTTTAACATTCACCTGAACCAGCTTGAAATTGATTGGTGTTTATTTTTGACACTCAAAACTCAGGGTGCTAGGCTAATATTACGAAAAAGAGAAGAAGTCGTATTTGTAAATCCACTAATTCCTTAAGTGAATTTAACGTATATAATGAAAACGAATTTTCGAAGGTTTCATTTTATTTTATTGGTCAATAATGAGTAGAGGGAGGTGAAAGGGATGTTAAAACGCATTATACAAGCATGCTTCTTAATAGTCGGCGGAACACTTGGTATGTTACTAATTCCTGAATTATTAATTGTTTTACATGCAGACGATATTGCTTTATTAAACAATCCTTATGTAAGTGTACTGTTGGGTGCCATTATCTTTTATCTTATAACTTTTTGGGCAGTAGATCATGTGATCTATTTTATGAAGTGGCTGGAGGAACAGCTTGTTAAGATACCGATTACGGATATAATTTTTGGCAGCGTCGGCCTTTTAGTGGGACTGCTTGCGGCGTTCTTGGTTGGCTCCGCCTTCAGTGCCATCAAGGTGGTACCTATCATCCTTACGCTTTTATTTGGTTATCTTGGTTTTCAGGTGGGCTTTAAAAAACGTGATGAGCTGTTGAGTTTATTCATGAAAAGCAATAAGAAAAAGAATGCGGATGGTGAAGCAAGCGAAGAGGATGAAGAGGGGTATAGCAAGCGGCTGAAGATTCTCGATACTAGCGTCATCATTGATGGCAGAATTGCGGATATCTGTCAGACGGGCTTTCTGGAGGGTACCATCGTCATACCTCAATTCGTATTAAACGAACTGCAGCACATTGCCGATTCATCTGATGCATTGAAAAGGAATCGCGGAAGACGCGGTTTGGATATCTTGAATCGGATTCAAAAAGACCTACCGATTAAAGTGGAGATGTACGAGGGGGACTTTGAAGACATTCAGGAAGTGGACAGTAAACTGGTGAAGCTTGCCAAAATATCGGGCGGAATGGTCGTTACCAATGATTTCAACTTAAACAAAGTATGTGAGTTTCAAAATGTAGCGGTCCTTAATATCAATGACCTGGCCAATGCCGTTAAACCAGTTGTACTTCCTGGGGAAGAGATGAATGTTCAAGTCATCAAGGACGGGAAAGAGCAGAACCAGGGCATCGCTTATTTGGACGATGGCACGATGATCGTAGTCGAGGGTGGCCGCGACCATATCGGGAAACGGATCGATGTACTTGTCACAAGTGTATTGCAAACCTCTGCAGGCCGGATGATATTCGCTAAACCGAAACTATTAGAAAAAGCATTATAAAGAAGAGTAGGAGAAACCGTTATGTTTTATGAAGTAGTGATACCTGCAGCTGGACAAGGCAAAAGAATGAAGGCGGGCAAGAATAAACTTTTTATTGAACTATCGGGTATCCCGATCATTGTTTATACACTGCGTGTCTTCGAAGAAGATCCTGACTGTCGGGGGATTATCCTTTCGATAAACCCGGCAGAAAAGGATTATTTCAATCAATTGATAGCGGAGTATGGGCTTAAAAAGGTCAAGAAACTGGTCATGGGCGGCAAGGAGCGCCAACAAAGCGTGTATAATGGACTGCAACATGCAGAAGAAGAAATCATCCTGGTTCATGACGGTGCCCGCCCTTTTATCAATCTTGGGCAAATCAGTGAATTGACTACTGCAGCCTCCCTGCATGGAGGTGCTGTAATTGCAGTGCCCGTTAAGGATACCATTAAAAAAGCGGCAAACAAAGAGGTAGTGGAAACAGTGGAACGATCAAGCTTGTGGGCGGTGCAAACTCCACAAGCTTTTCGTGTATCCATATTAAAAAGTGCGTATGAACAGGCAGAAGCTGAAGCATTTTTAGGGACGGATGATGCAAGTTTGCTAGAGCGGATCAATGAACAGGTAGTTATTATTGAGGGCAATTATGATAATATTAAAATTACGACTCAGGAAGACCTTTATTTTGCAGAAGCGATTTTACATAAACAACAACATGGATAAAGATGATTGGGGAGAATGATATGTTTAGAATAGGACAAGGATATGACGTTCATCAGCTTGTAGAAGGCAGACCTTTGATTATTGGAGGGATTACGATTCCGTATGAGAAAGGCTTGCTAGGGCATTCTGATGCGGATGTCCTTCTGCATACTGTTGCTGATGCCTGCTTGGGTGCAATTGGTGCAGGGGATATCGGTAAGCATTTTCCGGATACCGATCCTGAATTTAAAGATGCCGATTCGGCAAAACTGCTGCAGTATATTTGGGCAATTGTAAAAAAAGAAGGATATTCCCTAGGCAATGCGGACTGTACAATCATTGCACAAAGCCCGAAAATGGCACCGTATATTGAGGAGATGCGAGGCAGGATTGCTGAACTTTTAGATGCCTCGATAGACAGAATTAATGTAAAGGCGACCACTACCGAGAAACTTGGATTTACAGGCAGGAGCGAAGGAATCGCTGCACAGGCTGTAGTCTTATTGGTTAAATCAAACTAAATTCGTTTTTAGGGTGGATGCCTTTATCCCAATGTATTTAAATGATAATATATACAATAGAATAGAACGACTGGGAGGTCTATATATATCATGAGCAGTGATATTCGAGTTCGCTATGCACCGAGTCCGACTGGACATTTACATATTGGTAATGCACGGACTGCTTTATTTAATTATTTATACGCACGTAATAAAGGCGGGAAATTCATCATCCGTATTGAAGATACCGACCAAAAGAGAAATATTGAAGGCGGAGAGGATAGTCAGCTTAAATATTTGAAATGGCTTGGTATGGATTGGGATGAAGGTGTTGATGTTGGCGGTGAATACGGGCCATATCGTCAATCCGAAAGGAACGACCTTTATCAGGAATTGTATCAAGAGCTTTTAGATAAGGGTTTGGCATATAAATGCTATTGTACGGAAGAAGAGCTTGAAGCAGAGCGTGAAGGACAGGTCGAACGCAATGAAACGCCAAAATATTCAGGGAAGTGCAAGCATTTAACTGAGCAAGAGCAAGCGGAACTATTGGCTCAAGGAAGAAAACCGAGCATTCGCTTTGCCGTTCCGGCTGGTAAGGTCCTTACTTTCAAAGATTTGGTCAAGGATGAGGTTTCGTTTGAAACAGATGGCTTTGGTGATTTTGTTATCGTTAAAAAGGATGGCATTCCAACCTATAACTTTGCAGTGGCCGTAGATGATCATTTGATGAAGATTTCCCATGTCCTTCGCGGTGATGATCATATCTCCAATACTCCAAAACAATTGATGATTTATGAAGCTTTCGGCTGGGAACCGCCGGTATTCGGACATATGACGCTGATTGTAAACGAAAGCAGGAAGAAACTGAGTAAACGTGATGAGTCGATCATTCAATTCATTGAGCAGTATGAAGAGCTTGGTTATGTACCTGAAGCGTTATTCAATTTCATTACATTACTAGGATGGTCTCCGGTCGGGGAAGAAGAGATTTTCACGAAGGAAGAATTCATTAATATTTTTGATGCGGACCGGCTGTCTAAATCACCTGCACTTTTCGATAAACAAAAGCTTACATGGATGAATAACCAATATGTGAAGCAATTGGACGTCAATCGTGCAGTGGAATTGTCAATGCCCCACTTAATTAAAGCCGGGAAGGTTTCAGAGACACTGACCGCCGAAGAAGAAGAGTGGGTACAAGGGCTAGTTTCCCTTTTTCAAGAGCAGATGAGCTATGGAGCAGAAATAGTCGAGCTATCTGAACTGTTTTTCAAGGATGAGGTCGTGTTCGAAGAAGAAGCTAAGGAAGTGCTGGCTGAAGAGCAGGTACCGGAAGTCATGAAAGCTTTCCTTCAGGAGATTGAAGGGCTTGAAGAATTTAACGCGGATGAAATCAAGAAGTCGATTAAAGCCGTACAAAAAGGCACAGGTCATAAAGGAAAAAAATTATTCATGCCGATAAGGGCTGCCGTCACGGGTCAAACACATGGTCCTGACTTGCCTAAGGCGATTTCATTATTGGGCAAGGAAAAAATTAAACAGCGTATTCAGAGTATTTTATATTAACAATTTGTCGAAAATGTAATATAGTATTTAATAATCTTACAAAAGAACGCGTAGATGGGGAGAAGTAAGTAAACGAAGCTTTTTAGAGAGAACCATAACCTGCTGAAAGTGGTTCAAGCCTCTCGTTTTCTGAAATGCACCCTTGAGTCCTTTGCTGAACTAACTTATAGTAGGCACAGGCGGAATTTCCTCCGTTACAGGGATTAAAGTTGGGGATGAAAAAACAGGAAAAAGCTTTATCTGGTTTTTACATTCCAAACAGAGTGGAACCGCGCTTCAAGCGTCTCTGTCTATTTGGACAGAGACGCTTTTTTATATGCTTTAAAAGCTTCAAAAGGGGATGTTGAAAAAGGACGGAACATAGGGGGAATCATTTTGTTAAAGATGTTTAAAGAGGATATCGAAGTGGTTTTTGATCAAGATCCTGCTGCGCGCAGCTATTTGGAAGTCATATTGACGTACGCGGGTTTACATGCGATTTGGAGTCATAGGATGGCTCACGCACTATTCAAGAAGAAATTCTTTTTCCTGGCAAGAAGTATATCTCAAATCAGTCGGTTTTTTACCGGAATTGAAATTCATCCAGGGGCTACGATTGGCCGTCGTTTCTTCATTGACCATGGAATGGGGATCGTCATTGGCGAAACTTGTGAAATTGGCGACAATGTATCTGTCTTTCAAGGTGTAACCCTTGGGGGAACGGGAAAGGAAAAGGGAAAACGTCATCCTACGATAAAGGATAATGTCCTGATTGCTACAGGAGCAAAAGTGCTGGGTTCCATCACTGTTGGGGAAAACTCAAAAATCGGTGCAGGATCGGTTGTTTTAAAGGAGGTGCCACCTAATTCTACAGTGGTTGGCATTCCAGGTAAAGTGGTCATTCAAGATGGCATCAAAATTAACAAAGACCTAAATCATTGTGATCTTCCTGATCCAATCGCTGATCGCTTTAAGGAATTGGATAGTGAACTCAGGGCCTTAAGAGAGAAGCTGGCTGAACAGAAGCAGGAAGAAAGGAGTCTATAATATGACGATTAAAATATATAACACAGCAACAAGAAAAAAGGAAACCTTCGTCCCGATTGAAGAGGGAAAGGTGAAGATGTATGTATGCGGGCCCACTGTCTATAATTACATTCATATAGGAAATGCAAGACCGGCAATCGTATTCGATACCGTTCGTAGGTATTTGGATTACCGTGGATATGATGTGCAATTCGTTTCGAACTTTACGGATGTGGATGATAAGCTGATTCGCGCGGCAAAAGAATTGGGTGAAGATGTCCCGACCATCTCAGAGCGTTTCATTAAGGCTTATTTTGAAGACGTGTCGGCATTGGGCTGCAAAAAAGCGGATGCTCACCCAACCGTAATGGAGAACATGGATGCAATCATTGAATTCATCTCGGCATTAATTGAGAAAGGATTTGCTTATGAATCTGAAGGGGATGTGTATTACCGCACACGTAAGTTTGAGGGATATGGAAAGCTTTCACATCAGTCCATCGATGAGCTGCGAGTGGGGGCCCGTATTGAAATAGGGGAGAAAAAACAAGATGCCCTTGATTTTGCCCTTTGGAAAACGGCCAAGGATGATGAAATATCTTGGGAGAGCCCATGGGGTAAGGGGCGTCCTGGCTGGCATATCGAATGCTCTGCAATGGTCAAAAAGTATTTGGGCGATACGATCGATATTCATGCAGGGGGGCAAGATTTGGCTTTCCCGCATCATGAAAATGAAATTGCACAATCCGAAGCATTAACGGGTAAGACCTTTGCGAATTATTGGATGCATAACGGGTATATAAATATTGAGAATGAAAAAATGTCTAAGTCCTTAGGCAATTTCGTCCTTGTGCATGACATCATTCAGAAGCATGATCCACAAGTGTTACGCTTCTTCATGCTATCTGTACATTACCGTCATCCCATCAATTATAGCGAAGAAGTGCTTGAAAATGTAAAAGCTTCCCTTGAACGCTTAAGGACATCTTATCAAAACTTAAAGCATCGCCTTCAAGTAAGTGACGGATTGACTGAGAATAATGATGTTTGGTTGGAGAAGCTTAATGAATTACATGAACAATTCATTAAGGAAATGGACGATGATTTTAACACAGCTAATGCAATATCCATGCTCTTTGAACTTTCTAAACAAGCGAATTATTACTTGATGGAGAAAAACACAGACAAGGAAGTAATTAATGCTTTCCTTGAGAAATTCAACATCTTATTTTCTGTTATGGGGTTATCCCTTGAAGAAGAGGGGCTTTTGGATGAAGAAATTGAAGGGTTGATACAGCAGAGAATTCAAGCGCGGAAAGACCGCAATTTTGGGTTATCTGATGAAATTCGTGATCGCTTGAAAAACATGAATATCATATTAGAGGATACCCCTCAAGGTACAAGATGGAAAAGAGGGTAAGTAATGCTTCATTACGATAGTAAGGTAGATGCAAAAATGCTGAACAGTCTTGCTTTAGCATATATAGGTGATGCCGTATACGAAACATATATACGGCATCACCTCATTCAAAAAGGATCGGTCAAGCCCAATCTACTTCACAAAAAGGCTACATCTTTTGTGGCGGCAAAAGCGCAAAATAAAGTCATCCACTTTTTCCTGGAGTCAGATTGTTTATCGGAAGAGGAATCCGCAGTCGTTAGGCGCGGCCGAAATGCAAAATCCGGTACGGTCCCGAAGAATACAGATGTGCAAACGTATCGCTACAGTACGGCCTTCGAGGCACTTATGGGGTTTTTGTATTTATCCGGCCGAATAGAAAGAATGGAAGAACTCATCAAAAAATCCATTGAATACATTGAAGAAGAAAAGGGGAGTAACCCATGAGCGAAGAATATATCATTGGCAGAAACCCCGTATTGGAAGCACTTCGCTCCGAACGGGATATTAATAAAATTTGGATAGCCGAAGGCTCTCAAAAAGGCTCGATGCAACCACTCATCGGTCTGGCGAAGGAAAAGAAGGTATTCGTGCAAATCGTACCGAAGAAAAAAATTGACCAAATGGCAGAAGGCATCCATCAAGGCGTTATCGCACAAGTGGCTGCATATGAATATGTGGAGCTGGATGATTTATTCGCAAAAGCGGCTGAACGGGACGAAGCACCTTTTTTCATGATTCTTGATGAAGTTGAAGATCCGCATAATTTAGGGTCGATCATGAGGACGGCTGATGCAGTCGGTGCCCATGGAATCATCATTCCAAAAAGGAGAGCTGTTGGCTTGACGGCAACTGTGGCAAAAGCATCGACGGGTGCAATCGAATATATTCCGGTAGCTCGTGTTACAAATTTGGCAAGAGCGGTGGAAGAGTTGAAAGAGCGCGGGGTATGGATAGTCGGTACCGATGCGAAAGGCAGCGATGATTACCGTAACATGGATGGAAAGATGCCTATCGGACTTGTTATAGGCAGCGAAGGAAAAGGAATGGCCCGGTTAATGAAGGAAAAATGCGATTTTCTCATCCGTCTCCCTATGGCAGGTCAAGTAACTTCGTTAAATGCATCGGTAGCAGCCGGTTTATTGATGTATGAGGTTTATAGAAAAAGAAATCCTCTAGGGCAATGATGAAATGAATATTCTGTTGGTGGACGGTTATAACATTATTGGAGCTTGGCCGGAACTGAGAGAATTAAAGGAACGGGATCTTGCTGCTGCAAGGGACCGGCTGATAGAAATGATGGCGGAATATCAAGCATTTACCGGATACCGTGTAATTGTCGTATTTGACGCTCAATATGTTCAGGGAATTGCCCGCATATTCAAAAATCACAAAGTTGACGTAATTTTTACAAAAGAAAATGAAACTGCGGATGAAAGAATTGAAAAGATGGCCATTGAACTGAATAATGTCAAAACGCAAATTCAAGTGGCAACCTCTGACTTCACGGAACAGTGGGTGATCTTTGGCCAAGGGGCCCTAAGGAAATCCGCTCGTGAACTGCTTATTGAAATGGAAGAAATTCAAGGCGAAATCAAGAAAGATGTAAGAAAAACAACGACGATAAGACCCGTGGCTAAAATTCCTTTAAGTGAAGAAGTGGCAGAAATTTTTGAAAAATGGCGCCGGGGTAAAATTTGAACCATTGACGGGTAAATTTTACCTGCTGTATAATATTTCTATCTGAGTCAGGTCAGGGGGATATAATGTGGGTCTCAAATTCGGAATGAAGCTGAACGAAAAGTATCTGCAGTTTGAGGATGATGAATTGATAGGGTTGGTGCACACTGGAGACAGTGAAGCGCTGGATTATTTGATCCAAAAGTATCGTAATTTTGTAAGAGCTAAGGCAAGGACTTATTTCTTGATTGGTGCCGATAAGGAAGACATCGTGCAAGAAGGTATGATTGGTTTATATAAGGCCGTCCGTGATTTTAAAGGGGATAAGTTATCTTCTTTTAAAGCATTTGCAGAACTATGCATTACAAGGCAGATCATTACAGCTATCAAAACAGCAACACGTCAAAAACATATTCCGCTCAATTCCTATGTTTCCCTGGACAAGCCCATTTACGATGAGGAATCGGATCGAACTCTAATGGATATTATATCGGGTACGAAAGTTTTGGACCCAGAAGAACTGATCATCAACCAAGAAGAGTTTGACGATATCGAATTAAAGATGGCCGAGCTCCTGAGTGATCTTGAGAGAAAAGTGTTAGCTCTTTACCTGGATGGACAAACTTACCAAGAAATTTCAGAAGAGCTGAACCGGCATGTTAAGTCGATCGACAACGCCCTTCAGCGGGTGAAAAGAAAGCTCGAGCGCTATCTGGAAGTAAGGGAAATCAGTTTATAATCCCTCCGCTTTTTCCGCTTAATTTCATCTGTCCCTTCTCCACATGGAAGTTTATTATTCACAAAGATTTTTAATGGATGTTAAGTAAACCGATATTCTGCTTTCCGGTGTCCATAATCGTCGAAACCCGCTTTGATATTGACAATAAAAAACAGCCGTGATAAGGTTTTATGGATATAGTAGATAGGATAGGTGTATCTAATGCGAAAAAAAATAGTTCTTGCCTGCACGGATTGCGGTACAAGGAATTATAGTTATGAGAGCAAACAATCGACAAGCGGCGAACGACTGGAAATCAAGAAATTTTGCAGTACGTGCAACTCACACTCGATTCATAAAGAAACGAAATAACCGTTCTATAAATAGATTGACAGAAGCTTCTAATGCTTGGAGGTACATTCATGAAACGTTTTACCGAATTTTTCAGCGGAGTCGCTCGCGAAATGCAAAAAGTAAGCTGGCCGAAACGCAAGGAGCTTACCAAATATACAATCGTGGTGGTAACGACTGTAGTATTTATGGCTTTATTCTTTACAGTGGTGGATTTGGGCATTTCCGAATTAATTCGCTTAGTTATTGAATAAGAGATTCGAAAATAAGGTATAATAGTGATAGAATAATATGTGTCAGCAGAAAAGCCCGGAAACGGGTTTTTTAATTTGTCTTTTTTAATAAGTGAAGAAGTTCAAAATCGAGCACTGCTGTAATATGTCAATCACAATATATTCTAGTTAAGTCGGAATGACGCCGTATGGTTTTTTGGCTAAAACGTTCAAAGATAAAGATTAATAAAGAAAATGATTGATTGCAGGGAGGGAAGGACGTTAAAGTCCTAACACATGGAAAAGAATTGGTATGTAGTTCACACCTATTCAGGTTATGAGAACAAAGTTAAGGCTAACTTGGAAAAACGTGTTGAAACTATGGGGATGGAAGACAAGATCTTTCGCGTTGTAGTTCCAGAAGAAGAAGAAACAGAAGTGAAAGATGGCAAAAAGAAAGTGACCAAAAAGAAAGTATTTCCAGGATATGTGCTGGTTGAGATCATCATGACTGATGATTCATGGTATGTTGTCCGGAATACACCTGGAGTAACAGGTTTCGTAGGTTCATCTGGAGCTGGTTCAAAACCGACTGCGTTGCTGCCGGAAGAAATTGAAGTCGTTCTTAAGCGAATGGGCGTAGATGAAAGCAAAATCGAGGTTGATTTTGAAATCGGTGATACGGTTCAAGTTAAGGAAGGACCATTTGCAACATTTGCAGGCCCTATTGAAGAACTTGATAAAGATAAAGGTAAAGTAAGGGTTCTAGTCAATATGTTCGGCCGTGATACACCGGTTGAACTTGATTTTAATCAAGTGGAAAAATTATAAACGGAAAAAAACTTGAAATTGCCTTTTGAAAGTGGTAAAATTTCAAAGGTCAGTATGTTTCAATTTTTAGGCCTCAACGATACAAGCATTCTTTATTAATAGATAAAGAATTCAAGATGAGTGGGAGGGTATTACCCTATTACCACATCACGGACTTATAAGGAGGTGTGTCTCGTGGCTAAAAAAGTAATTAAAATGGTTAAATTGCAAATTCCTGCTGGTAAAGCGAATCCGGCACCGCCAGTCGGTCCTGCATTAGGTCAAGCTGGTGTAAACATCATGGGATTCTGTAAGGAGTTCAACGCTCGTACAGCAGATCAAGCTGGTCTAATTATTCCTGTTGAAATCACGGTATTTGAAGACCGTTCATTTACATTCATTACAAAAACTCCACCGGCTGCAGTATTGCTTAAGAAAGTAGCTGGTATCGAGTCTGGTTCTGGTGAACCTAACCGTAATAAAGTTGCTACAGTCAAGCGTGATCAAGTGCGCGAGATTGCTGAAACTAAAATGCCTGACCTAAACGCTGCAAGCGTTGAAGCTGCAATGCGTATGGTTGAAGGTACTGCTCGCAGCATGGGTATTGTCATCGAAGACTAATCCATGTAATTGCTATTTGTTTCTACGGGGTTGCGATTGATACTCGCAACCTTTATTCGTGGGAGGTCATTCCGTTAAAACCACAATTTAGGAGGATTTATATCATGGCTAAAAAAGGTAAAAAGTATCTTGAAGCAGCTAAGCTTGTTGAAGTATCTAAGGCTTATGCTGTAACTGAAGCAATCGAAGTTGCTAAAAAAGCAAACTTCGCAAAATTCGATGCGACTGTTGAAGTTGCTTTCCGTTTAGGCGTAGACCCTAAGAAAGCTGACCAACAAATTCGTGGAGCTGTTGTTCTTCCGAATGGTACTGGTAAAACTCAACGCGTATTAGTATTCGCAAAAGGCGAAAAAGCAAAAGAAGCGGAAGCTGCTGGTGCTGACTACGTTGGCGAATCTGACTACATCAACAAAATCCAACAAGGATGGTTCGAGTTCGATGTAATCGTTGCGACTCCAGACATGATGGGTGAAGTTGGTAAACTTGGACGTGTATTAGGACCTAAAGGTTTAATGCCTAACCCTAAAACTGGCACAGTAACTTTCGACGTAACAAAAGCTGTTAATGAAATCAAAGCTGGTAAAGTTGAATACCGCGTAGATAAAGCTGGAAACATCCATGCTCCAATCGGTAAAGTATCTTTCGAGGATGCTAAACTAGTGGAAAACTTCACTACTATCTATGATACATTAATGAAAGTTAAACCTGCGGCTGCTAAAGGAACTTACATGAAAAACGTTTCTGTAACAACTACAATGGGCCCTGGCGTGAAAGTTGATCCTTCTACTTTCAATAAATAATTGACATTCCAAAACTATTATTGTTATAATAAGTTTTGTTGTGAATAAATGAATATCATTTGTACCGTAGACAGTAGGTGCTCGTTACGAGCTTAATTCCCTGCCGAGGTAATTCGATAATAATAGTCCTTGACTATGACTTTTGAAATTACTGCCTTCATGTCTGCAATAGAGATGAAGGCTTTTTCTTTGAAACGGTATAAATGTTTTCGAGCAAATCTACAGGAGGTGTAAGGATGAACGCAATTATTGAACAAAAGCAAAAAATCGTTGCTGAGATTACTGATAAATTAACTGCAAGCCAATCAACAGTAGTTGTTGACTACCGTGGATTGACTGTTGCTGAATTAACAGAACTTCGTAAGCAACTTCGTGAAGCTGGCGTTGAGTTTAAAGTTTACAAAAACTCTATGACTCGCCGTGCTGCTGAAAGTGCTGAACTTAGCGCTTTGAACGAATCATTAACAGGACCAAACGCAATTGCATTCTCAACTGAAGATGTTATTGCGCCAGCAAAAATCCTTAACGATTTTGCGAAAAAACATGAAGCTTTAGAAATCAAAGCTGGAGTTATCGAAGGAAATGTTGCAACTGCTGAAGAAGTTAAAGCTCTTGCAGAACTACCTTCACGCGAAGGCCTACTTTCAATGCTACTCAGCGTGCTACAAGCACCTATGCGCGGACTTGCTCTTGCTACAAAAGCAGTTGCAGAGCAAAAAGAAGAACAAGGCGCGTAAGCTGACCGCTTATTTAGCCTGCTGATTCAAAAAAAAACCAACCATTTCGAGGAGGAAATAAAAATGACTAAAGATCAAATCTTAGAAGCAGTTAAAAACATGACTGTTTTAGAATTAAACGACCTTGTAAAAGCAATCGAAGAAGAATTTGGCGTAACTGCTGCTGCACCTGTAGCTGTAGCTGCTGCTGGTGGCGCTGCTGCTGAAGAGCAAACTGAGTTTGATGTAATCCTTACATCTGCTGGAGATCAAAAAATCAAAGTTATCAAAGCTGTACGTGAAGTAACAGGTCTTGGACTTAAAGAAGCAAAAGAACTTGTTGACAACACTCCAAAAGCAATCAAAGAAGGCGCTTCTAAAGAAGAAGCTGAAGAAGTTAAAGCTAAACTTGAAGAAGTTGGAGCTGGCGTTGAAGTTAAGTAATCTTGCATAAACAAAAAGCTCGCTATCACTGGCGGGCTTTTTTTCTTCATTTTAAAGAAATGACGAAAAAAGCTGTTAATGGTTTGATTAATAGGGTTTAGTTATTCAAACATTCCGGCGTGCAAGCATCCATTCTTCAATTCTCTTCTCTCATTAAATCTTCAATATTCCTTTCTGATAGGGGGAGATGACTCTGACAGAGCATTACTACTCACATAAACCGGATGTCGTAAGTAATCCAAAATTTTGGGATTTCACATTAAAGGGACGTACATTTCGCTTCAAAAGTGATAATGGTGTTTTTTCGAAAAAGGAAGTTGATTTCGGATCGCGTCTTTTGGTTGAGAGTTTTAACCTTAATGAGGCTGTGGAAGGAGATATTCTCGATGTTGGTTGCGGTTATGGCCCAATCGGAATATCGATTGCGGCAGCTTATCCCGATAGAACGCTAGAAATGATTGATATAAATAGCCGGGCAGTTGAATTGTCAAAAGAGAATGCTGCAACTAATGGGATCGCAAATGTGAAGATTTACGAAAGTGATCGTTTTGACAAAGTTGGCTCCAATCAATTCGCGGCAATTCTTACGAACCCTCCCATTCGCGCAGGCAAAAGTGTAGTCCACGAAATTTTAGAAGAAAGCTATCGCAGTTTGGTAGCTGGTGGTGAATTATGGGTTGTCATTCAAAAAAAACAGGGTGCTCCATCCGCAATGGATAAAATGGAGCAATTATTTGGAAATATTGAGGTGCCCGTTAAGAAAAAGGGTTACTATATACTATTATCCAAAAAGGTTTGACTCTAAATTTTCGCTATGTTAGTATTATAAAATGCATATATATAATTCCGTAACTATGCAATTTTTATACCATTGGTGTATAACCAATGGATAATATGGGAAAAATATATAAATAATAGTTCGTTTTATGAGAAATAGTGGTTTTTAAAATAAAAACCATTTTCTTTTTGTCTATGGAAATGATTCCTTTTCCGAGGCAATTGGATCCTTATAACGCTTGATTTAAGGGGTGAATCAGTTGACAGGTCAACTTGTTCAGTATGGACGACACCGCCAACGTAGAAGTTATGCAAGAATCAGTGAGGTTTTGGATCTTCCGAATCTGATTGAAATTCAAACAGCTTCTTATCAATGGTTTCTAGATGTAGGTTTAAAGGAAATGTTCCAGGATATTTCTCCTATTGAGGATTTTACAGGTAATTTATCGTTAGAATTCATCGATTACAGCTTAGCTGAGCCGAAGTATTCTGTGGAAGAAACAAAAGAACGCGATGTTACGTATTCTGCACCACTTCGTGTGAAAGTGCGCCTTGTTAACAAAGAAACAGGGGAAGTGAAAGACCAGGATGTATTTATGGGCGACTTCCCGCTGATGACTGAAACAGGTACATTTGTCATCAATGGTGCTGAACGGGTAATTGTATCCCAATTAGTGCGCTCACCGAGTGTTTACTACAATGGGAAAATGGATAAAAACGGTAAGCTTGGATTCTCTGCGACCGTTATTCCTAACCGTGGCGCATGGCTCGAATATGAAACAGACGCCAAGGATGTTGTGTATGTTCGAATCGACCGCACCAGGAAATTACCGATCACGGTATTGATGCGTGCCCTTGGATTCGGAACAGATCAAGAAATCATCGATTTGATCGGAGACAACGAATATCTTCGTAACACTCTTGAAAAGGATAACACCGAGAGTGTGGAAAAAGCATTACTGGAAATCTATGAGCGTCTGCGCCCGGGTGAACCGCCTACTGTCGAAAACGCGAAAAGTCTTTTAGTATCACGCTTTTTTGATCCGAAACGTTATGATTTAGCTAATGTAGGCCGTTATAAAATTAATAAAAAACTGCATATCAAGAACCGTTTATTCGGACAACGTATTGCAGAGACTTTGATTGATCCTGAAACAGGTGAAATCATCGTTGAAAAAGGTACAATGCTTGATCGTCGGACTCTTGATAGGATCCTGCCTCATATCGAAGGCGGAATCGGATTCAAAACATTCCATCCATCAGGTGGTGTAGTGGAAGAAGAAACTCTTCTGCAACCTATTAAAGTGTTTGCGCCAAACGATGCTGAAGGCGAAAAAGTGATCAATATCATCGGTAATGCTTATGTGACCGACCAGGTCAAAAACATTACACCGGCTGATATCATTTCTTCCATTAGTTATTTCTTTAACTTATTGCATGGTGTGGGAATCACGGATGACATTGACCATTTAGGTAACCGTCGTCTGCGTTCCGTTGGTGAATTGCTGCAAAACCAATTTAGAATTGGTTTATCACGTATGGAGCGTGTTGTTCGTGAAAGAATGTCCATTCAGGATACGAATACAATCACTCCGCAGCAACTAATCAACATTCGCCCGGTCATTGCATCCATTAAAGAGTTCTTTGGAAGCTCACAGCTTTCCCAATTCATGGATCAAACGAACCCGTTGGCTGAATTGACGCACAAACGTCGTCTTTCTGCATTGGGACCTGGTGGTCTGACACGTGAGCGTGCTGGCTTTGAAGTACGTGACGTTCATTATTCCCACTATGGCCGCATGTGTCCGATTGAAACGCCTGAGGGACCGAATATTGGTTTGATAAACTCGTTATCCAGTTTTGCAAAGGTAAACCCATATGGCTTCATTGAAACACCATATCGTCGTGTGGACCCTGAAACAGGTAGAATTACAAGCCAAATCGATTACTTAACAGCTGATGAGGAAGATAATTATGTAGTTGCCCAAGCGAATGTACGACTGTCAGATGACGGCTCATTCCTTGATAATGATGTTGTTGCACGTTTCCGCGGTGAAAATACCGTTGTTCCGCGTGACCGCGTAGATTACATGGATGTATCTCCTAAACAAGTTGTATCTGCTGCGACTGCATGTATTCCTTTCTTGGAAAACGATGACTCCAACCGTGCCCTTATGGGAGCGAACATGCAACGTCAAGCAGTTCCTTTGCTTCAACCGGAAGCCCCTCGAGTCGGAACGGGTATGGAGTATGTTTCAGCGAAAGACTCCGGTGCTGCTGTAATCTGTAAACACCCTGGTATCGTAGAGCACGTTGAATCACGTGAAGTATGGGTACGTAGGGTAAGTGAAGTAGACGGACAGCAAGTAAAAGGAAATCTTGATAAATATCGTCTATTAAAATTCATTCGTTCCAACCAAGGAACGTGCTATAATCAACGCCCTATCGTCAGTGTTGGCGACAACGTCGTAAAAGGTGAAATTCTTGCTGATGGTCCTTCAATGGAAAAAGGTGAGTTGGCACTTGGACGTAACGTATTGGTAGCCTTCATGACATGGGATGGATATAACTATGAAGATGCCATCATCATGAGTGAGCGATTGGTTAAAGATGATGTGTACACTTCTATTCATATTGAAGAATATGAATCTGAATCACGCGATACAAAATTAGGGCCTGAAGAAATCACCCGTGATATCCCTAACGTAGGGGAAGATGCGCTTCGTAATCTTGATGAGCGCGGAATTATCCGTGTGGGTGCTGAAGTGAAAGACGGAGACCTTCTCGTTGGTAAAGTAACGCCTAAAGGTGTAACGGAACTGACTGCAGAGGAACGTCTATTACATGCAATCTTCGGAGAAAAAGCACGTGAAGTAAGGGATACATCACTTCGTGTACCTCACGGCGGCGGAGGAATCGTTCTTGATGTTAAAGTATTCAACAGAGAAGACGGCGATGAACTGCCTCCTGGTGTAAACCAACTCGCACGTGTATATATCGTTCAAAAACGTAAAATCCATGAAGGCGATAAAATGGCTGGACGACATGGTAACAAAGGGGTAATCTCCAGGATTCTTCCTGAAGAAGATATGCCTTATTTACCGGATGGCACTCCAGTCGACATCATGTTAAACCCATTAGGTGTACCTTCGCGTATGAACATCGGTCAGGTGCTGGAGCTTCACTTAGGTATGGCTGCACGCGCACTTGGCATCCATGTAGCATCTCCTGTATTCGATGGTGCCACAGAGGAAGATGTTTGGGGTACGATTGAAGAAGCCGGGATGTCCCGTGATGCAAAAACTGTCCTTTATGATGGCCGTTCAGGTGAAGCATTCGATAACCGTGTATCAGTTGGTGTCATGTATATGATCAAACTGGCACATATGGTCGATGATAAACTTCATGCACGTTCAACTGGTCCTTACTCCCTTGTTACGCAGCAACCACTTGGTGGTAAAGCGCAATTTGGTGGACAGCGTTTCGGTGAGATGGAAGTATGGGCACTTGAAGCTTATGGTGCTGCTTATACATTACAAGAAATCCTAACCGTTAAATCAGATGATGTCGTGGGTCGTGTGAAAACGTACGAAGCGATTGTCAAAGGTGAAAATGTCCCTGAACCAGGCGTTCCTGAGTCCTTCAAAGTATTGATTAAGGAGCTTCAAAGTTTAGGATTGGATGTTAAAATCCTCAATGCCGAAGATCGTGAAATTGAAATGCGTGATTTGGAAGATGAAGATGAAGCCAACCAAGCAGACAAATTAAGCCTTGATTCAGAAACTAAAGATATGGTTGCTTCCGAAGTAGGGGCACCTGTCAAAGAATAAAATTAAATAAAACATATCTAGTTATATAGTATCCGCTCTGACTGGCAGCGAGATGTTCATTTGAAGATCCTGCTGCCTTGTTAGAGCCTTATTGATTCAATCAACCATCATCCGGTGTAAGATTGCCTGATATTTGACGGCAATCAAGGGTTAAACCTGGAGATTAAAAGGGAGGTAGGCCCCTTGTTAGACGTTAATAATTTTGAGTATATGAAAATTGGTCTTGCTTCACCAGACAAGATTCGTTCTTGGTCCCATGGAGAAGTTAAAAAACCAGAAACAATCAACTATCGTACGCTAAAGCCAGAAAAAGACGGTTTATTCTGTGAGAGAATTTTTGGACCTCAAAAGGACTGGGAATGTCATTGCGGAAAGTATAAACGTGTTCGTTATAAAGGCGTGGTCTGTGACCGTTGTGGCGTTGAAGTCACTCGTGCTAAGGTGCGTCGTGAGCGTATGGGTCATATTGAGCTGGCAGCTCCAGTTTCACACATATGGTATTTTAAAGGGATTCCTAGCCGTATGGGACTTGTACTTGACATGTCTCCACGGGCTTTGGAAGAAGTTATTTACTTTGCATCTTACGTCGTAACTGAAACGGGCGATACAACTTTAGAAAAGAAACAGCTTCTTTCTGAAAAAGAATATCGTACATACCGTGAAAAATACGGTAAGAAATTCCAAGCTGCCATGGGTGCGGAAGCTATTAAAAAACTTTTACAAGATATTGATACGGAAAAGGAAGTAGAGTCGTTGAAAGAGGAGCTTAAAACAGCTCAAGGACAACGCAGAACCCGTGCAATCAAACGCTTGGAAGTGCTTGAGGCATTCCGTAACTCAGGAAATGAGCCTTCATGGATGATCCTTGACGTGCTTCCGGTCATTCCGCCGGAACTTCGTCCTATGGTTCAACTTGATGGAGGACGTTTTGCCACATCTGATCTAAATGATTTATATCGCCGTGTTATCAACCGTAATAATCGTTTGAAAAGATTACTGGATCTTGGGGCACCAAGCATTATCGTGCAAAATGAGAAGCGTATGCTGCAAGAAGCTGTCGATGCTCTTATCGATAATGGCCGTCGCGGCCGTCCGGTAACTGGACCTGGTAACCGTCCGTTAAAATCTTTATCTCACATGTTAAAAGGTAAACAAGGTCGTTTCCGTCAAAACCTTCTTGGTAAACGTGTTGATTACTCTGGCCGTTCCGTTATCGTAGTCGGACCAAACTTAAAGATGTACCAATGTGGTCTTCCTAAAGAAATGGCAATTGAATTATTCAAACCATTCGTTATGAAGGAGCTAGTTCAAAGAGGTCTAGCGCATAACATCAAATCCGCTAAGCGTAAAATTGAACGTTTATCTCCTGAAATATGGGATGTGCTTGAAGAAGTTATTAGAGAACACCCAGTACTATTGAACCGTGCACCGACTCTTCATAGGCTTGGTATTCAGGCGTTTGAACCAACGTTGGTTGAAGGTCGCGCCATTCGTTTGCATCCGCTCGTATGTACAGCTTACAACGCTGACTTTGACGGTGACCAAATGGCGGTCCACGTTCCTCTATCTTCTGAAGCCCAAGCCGAAGCACGCATGCTTATGCTTGCAGCACAGAACATTTTGAACCCTAAAGATGGTAAACCGGTCGTTACACCTTCTCAAGATATGGTATTAGGTAACTATTACCTAACGTTGGAGAGAGAAGGCGCTATCGGCGAAGGTATGATCTTTAAAGATACAAGTGAAGCATTGCTTGCATACCAAAACGGATATGTACACTTACATTCCCGTTGTGCCGTACATGCATCATCACTGAATAATGAAACATTCACTGAAGAGCAAAACCGCCAACTGCTTATTACCACTGTCGGTAAATTGATCTTCAATGAAATTTTACCAAAATCATTCCCGTATATTAACGAACCGACACGATATAATTTGGAAACCAAAACTCCAGAGAAATATTTTGTGGAAAAAGGCGCTAATATCCCTGAATTGATTAAAGCTCAACCTGCTATCGATCCTTTCAAGAAAAAAATTCTTGGAAATATCATCGCGGAAGTCTTTAAACGCTTTAAAATTACCGAAACATCCAAAATGCTTGACCGGATGAAAGATCTTGGATTCAAATATTCGACAAAAGCCGGTATTACCGTTGGTGTGGCTGATATTGTCGTTTTAAAAGAAAAACAAGGAATCATTACTGAGGCTCAAACTAAAGTGGATAACGTCTTGAAACAGTTCAGACGTGGTCTAATTACAGAGGATGAGCGTTATGATCGCGTCATTTCCATCTGGAGTGCTGCCAAGGATACCATCCAGTCCAAACTTATGGACTCACTGGACCGACGCAACCCAATCTTCATGATGAGTGACTCCGGTGCCCGTGGTAATGCTTCCAACTTTACGCAGCTTGCGGGTATGCGTGGTTTGATGGCCAACCCGGCTGGACGTATCATTGAATTACCGATCAAATCAAGTTTCCGTGAAGGTTTAACCGTGTTGGAGTACTTCATCTCTACACATGGTGCGCGTAAAGGTCTTGCCGATACAGCCCTTAAAACGGCCGATTCCGGTTACCTTACCCGTCGACTTGTTGACGTTGCCCAAGATGTCATCATCCGTGATGACGATTGTGGAACGGACCGCGGCTTGAAAATTTCAGCCTTAAGAGAGGGTACTGAAATAATCGAGCATCTTGAAGAGCGCCTAATTGGCCGTTATGCAAGAAAAGCGATCAGACATCCGGAAACAAATGAAGTAATCGTGGCTGAAAACGATCTTATTACTGAAGATCTTGCAAATTATATTGAATCACTTGGAATTGAAACAGCATGGATCCGTTCTGCCTTTACATGTAACACTAGCCATGGTGTATGTAAAAAATGTTATGGACGTAACTTGGCTACCGGTCAAGAAGTTGAAGTGGGCGAAGCAGTCGGTATCATTGCCGCTCAATCAATCGGAGAACCTGGTACACAGTTGACGATGCGTACATTCCATACAGGTGGGGTTGCCGGGGACGATATCACTCAAGGTCTTCCTCGTATCCAAGAAATATTTGAAGCGAGAAATCCTAAAGGTCAAGCTGTCATTTCCGAAATTGAAGGAACGATTGTTTCGATCAATGAAATTCGGGATAAACAACAGGAAATCGTCGTTCAGGGTGCTGTTGAATCACGCACGTATACTGCACCGTACACAGCTCGTTTAAGAGTAACTGTTGATACACCTGTCCGTCGTGGTGAAGAGTTGACAGAGGGTTCCATCGATCCGAAAGAATTGCTGAAGGTTACAGACGTGCTTACTGTTCAGGAATACCTGCTTCATGAAGTTCAAAAAGTATACCGGATGCAAGGTGTTGAGATCGGTGATAAACATATCGAGGTAATGGTTAGACAAATGATGCGTAAAGTCCGTGTGCTTGATGCAGGTGAAACTGAAGTGCTTCCAGGAACATTATTGGATGTTAACCAGTTCACTACTGCAAACACTGATGCATTGCTGACCAACAAATTACCAGCTACAGGCCGCCCTGTATTGCTAGGTATCACAAAAGCATCTCTAGAAACGGATTCCTTCTTGTCCGCAGCGTCATTCCAAGAAACGACTAGAGTCTTGACTGATGCAGCAATAAAAGGAAAACGTGATGAATTGCTTGGTCTTAAAGAAAATGTCATCATCGGTAAACTTGTCCCAGCAGGAACGGGAATGCTTAGATACAGAAAAGCAAACCCTGTCGTCGTTGGTGACGAAAGTGCCGATACAGTAACAGTGGATTAAAGGAAAAAGGACCAGCTCAATCATTTAAACTGAAAACCGCGCTCCTGTTTCCAATTGGAGCTGAAGGATCAGAATTTATTGAGCTGGTTTCTCTTATTACTCATGGCCGGCTGAAAAGCCCTATGAGGATTTGATATATTACGTTTAGGCACATTGATAATCTTGATAGAATTATGTAAGGAAAACCTTTTGCTTGAATTATTTTATTGAAAGAAGTTGACAGTATCCGACTTATAATGATACTATAGCAAAGGTGCTCCTATGTTACCCTGTAACTTTGGAGGATATGGACCATGTCTTATGAAAAAGTAATACAGGCAAAGTCAGTGATTATAGGGACGAAGCAAGCAGTTAGAGCTCTTAAAAACAATTTAATTCAAGAAGTTATCATCGCTGATGATGCAGATATATACTTGACTGGGCGTGTCGTTGAGACAGCCAAAGAATTGGATGTTCCTATCACATATGTTGATTCGATGAGAATGCTTGGCAAAGCATGTGGTATTGATGTCGGAGCAGCAACTGTTGCCATCAAAAAGTAAAGATGTTTTTGCAATAATATTTGCAAAGACTTTGTTTTTACCCATTTATGAACCACCTGGATGTGTGGTACTAGAAATGAAAACGTGAAGGGAGGAAAAATGTAATGCCTACTATTAATCAATTAGTGCGTAAAGGACGCGAGTCTAAAGAGGTTAATTCAAAATCTCCAGCACTTAACAAAGGCTACAACAGCTTTAAAAAAGCACAAACTAACGTATCATCTCCGCAAAAACGTGGTGTTTGCACTCGTGTGGGTACTATGACACCGAAAAAACCAAACTCCGCGTTACGTAAATATGCGCGTGTACGTTTAACAAACGGTATCGAGGTAACAGCTTATATCCCAGGTATCGGTCACAACCTACAAGAACACAGCGTGGTTCTTATCCGTGGCGGTCGTGTAAAAGATTTACCAGGGGTACGTTACCATATCGTACGTGGTGCTCTTGATACAGCTGGAGTTAACAATCGTATGCAAGGCCGTTCTAAATACGGTACTAAGCGTCCGAAAGCAGCAAAAAAATAATTTTAAACAAAAATTGAACTTTCTTGAAAGGAGGAAATACAATGCCTCGTAAAGGACCTGTAACGAAAAGAGACGTATTACCAGATCCAATATATAATTCAAAACTTGTGACTCGCTTAATCAACAAATTAATGGTTGATGGACAAAGAGGTAAATCACAAAAAATTCTTTACTCTGCATTTGATTTAATCAAAGAACGTACTGGCAATGAGCCGATCGAAGTTTTCGATCAAGCACTTAAAAACATCATGCCTGTACTAGAAGTAAAAGCACGCCGTGTGGGTGGAGCTAACTACCAAGTACCAGTTGAGGTGCGTCCAGACCGCAAATCGACTCTAGGACTTCGTTGGTTAGTAAACTACTCTCGCCTTCGTGGAGAAAAAACGATGGAAGAGCGTTTAGCTTATGAAATCATGGATGCTGCCAACAATACTGGAGCAGCAGTTAAGAAACGTGAAGATACACACAAAATGGCTGAAGCCAACAAAGCTTTCGCTCATTATCGCTGGTAAGATTAATCACTATAAAATCCTTATAGAAGGAAGGAGAAAGACAAATGGCAAGAGAGTTCTCCTTAGCAAACACTCGTAATATCGGTATCATGGCTCACATCGATGCCGGTAAAACGACTACAACAGAACGTGTTCTATATTACACTGGTAAAATCCACAAAATTGGTGAAACGCACGAAGGTGCATCACAAATGGACTGGATGGAACAGGAACAAGAACGCGGAATCACGATCACTTCCGCTGCAACAACTGCACAGTGGAAAGGTCACCGTGTAAACATCATCGATACGCCAGGACACGTAGACTTCACAGTTGAAGTTGAACGTTCATTGCGTGTACTTGATGGAGCTGTAGCTGTACTTGATGCCCAATCAGGTGTTGAGCCTCAAACTGAAACAGTTTGGCGCCAAGCTACAACTTACGGTGTACCACGTGTCGTATTCGTAAATAAAATGGACAAAATCGGTGCGGATTTCCTATATTCAGTTGGAACAATCCACGATCGTCTACAAGCTAACGCTCACCCGGTTCAGTTACCAATCGGTGCTGAAGATCAATTCTCTGCAATCATCGACCTTATTGAAATGAAAGCTCATTTCTATGCCAATGATCTAGGAACTGATATCACTGTTGGTGATATTCCTGAAGAACATCGGGAATTAGCTGAAGAATACCGAGAAAAGTTAATTGAAGCAGTTGCAGAAGTTAATGAAGACTTAATGGAAAAATACCTTGGCGGCGAAGAAATCAGCATTGCTGAATTAAAAGCAGCTATTCGTACAGCAACCGTTAATGTTGAATTCTTCCCAGTTATCTGTGGATCAGCTTTCAAAAACAAAGGTGTTCAATTAATGCTTGATAACGTTATCGACTTCCTTCCATCTCCATTAGACGTGCCGGCTATTAAAGGTACTCTACCGGATACAGAAGATGAAGTGGAACGTCATTCAGATGATTCTGAACCGTTCTCCGCTTTAGCGTTCAAAGTTATGACTGACCCTTACGTTGGTAAACTTACATTCTTCCGCGTGTACTCAGGTACATTAGAATCAGGATCTTATGTAATCAACTCAACAAAAGGTAAACGTGAACGTATTGGACGTATCCTTCAAATGCACGCAAACAGCCGTGAAGAAATCTCAACTGTATACGCAGGGGATATCGCTGCTGCTGTTGGTTTGAAAGATACTACAACTGGTGATACTCTATGTGACGACAAGAACCAAGTAATTCTTGAATCCATGGTATTCCCAGAGCCAGTTATCTCACTGTCAGTTGAACCGAAATCCAAAGCAGACCAAGACAAAATGGGTCAAGCTTTACAAAAGCTACAAGATGAAGATCCAACATTCCGTGCGCATACTGACCAAGAAACTGGTCAAACGATTATCGCTGGTATGGGTGAACTTCACTTGGACATCCTTGTTGACCGTATGCGTCGCGAATTTAAAGTGGAAGCTAACGTTGGTGCTCCTCAAGTAGCATACCGTGAAACTTTCCGTGGTTCTGCTAAAGTCGAAGGTAAATTCGTTCGCCAATCTGGTGGTCGTGGACAATTCGGACACGTATGGATCGAATTTGGTCCAAACGAAGAAGGTAAAGGTTTCGAATTTGAAAATGCTATCGTTGGTGGTGTAGTACCACGTGAATACATCCCTGCTGTACAAGCTGGATTAGTTGATTCACTTGACCGCGGTGTACTTGCTGGTTACCCGCTAGTCGACATCAAAGCAAAATTATTTGACGGATCTTACCATGACGTTGACTCCAATGAAATGGCATTTAAAATTGCAGCATCAATGGCACTTAAAAATGCAGCATCTAAATGTAGTCCTGTCATCCTTGAACCAATCATGAAAGTGGAAGTAGTTATTCCAGAAGATTACCTAGGCGACATCATGGGAGATATTACATCTCGTCGTGGTCGTGTAGAAGGTATGGAAGCTCGCGGCAACACGCAAATGGTTAAAGCGATGGTTCCTCTATCTGAAATGTTCGGATATGCTACATCTTTACGTTCTAACACTCAAGGACGCGGAACATTCTCTATGCACTTCGATCATTATGAAGAAGTACCTAAGAGCATTTCTGAAGAAATCATCAAAAAAAATAAAGGTGAATAATTGATTTTCATCTCTTATTAAAGTATAACTATCTTATGTAAGCTGTGATGGAAGAATTAGTCTTCTTTCGCAGCCCCTATATACTTAATCTTTTATTTATAATTTTAAGGAGGAATTCCTAATGGGAAAAGCTAAATTTGATCGTTCAAAACCGCACGTTAACGTTGGAACAATTGGTCACGTTGACCATGGTAAAACAACTCTAACTGCTGCAATCACAACTGTACTTGCTAAATCTGGTGGCGCAGAAGCTCGCGCTTATGACCAAATCGATGGTGCTCCAGAAGAAAGAGAACGTGGTATCACAATCTCTACTGCACACGTTGAGTACGAAACAGCTACTCGTCACTATGCACACGTTGACTGCCCAGGACATGCTGACTATGTTAAAAACATGATCACTGGTGCTGCACAAATGGACGGCGGAATCTTAGTAGTATCTGCTGCTGACGGCCCAATGCCACAAACTCGTGAGCACATCCTTCTTTCTCGTCAAGTAGGTGTACCATACCTAGTAGTATTCATGAACAAATGCGACATGGTAGATGACGAAGAACTTCTTGAATTAGTAGAAATGGAAATTCGTGATCTTCTATCTGAATACGAATTCCCTGGCGATGACATTCCAGTTATCAAAGGATCTGCACTAAAAGCTCTTCAAGGAGACGCTGCTTGGGAAGAAAAAATTCATGAATTAATGACAGCTGTTGATGAGTATATCCCAGAACCAACTCGTGACACTGACAAACCATTCATGATGCCAGTTGAGGATGTTTTCTCAATCACTGGTCGTGGAACAGTTGCTACTGGTCGTGTTGAGCGTGGACAAGTTAAAGTCGGTGACGTTGTTGACATCATCGGTTTCAACGAAGAGTCTAAACCAACAACAGTAACTGGTGTTGAAATGTTCCGTAAACTTCTTGACTATGCTGAAGCTGGTGACAACATCGGTGCACTACTTCGTGGTGTATCCCGTGAAGATATCCAACGTGGACAAGTTCTTGCTAAACCAAGCACTATCACTCCACACACAAAGTTCAAAGCTGAAGTTTATGTTCTTTCTAAAGAAGAAGGTGGACGTCACACTCCATTCTTTACAAACTACCGTCCTCAGTTCTACTTCCGTACAACTGATGTAACTGGTATTTGTAACCTTCCTGAAGGCGTAGAAATGGTTATGCCTGGAGACAACATCGAAATGACTGTAGAACTTATCGCTCCAATCGCTATCGAAGAAGGTACTAAATTCTCTATCCGTGAGGGTGGACGTACTGTAGGCGCTGGCGTAGTTGCTACAATCCAAGAGTAATTGATTCATAAAACAATATTGGAAGGGACGCCTTCCGGGAGAAGCAGATGGGACGCCATCTGCTTCTTTTCTTTTTCTAAAGAATATTGAAACTTTCTTCTATAATACATATAAAAATGAAGTGTATTTAATAGGTATCATGAGGATTTCCGAATTGAAGAAAATGGATATGAAAGACCATATAGAATGTACTTGTAAATACTTGTGATAGTATGTATAATAATAAAAGTGTGCTGCACAAGAAAAATTCAAGTATAACTTGCATTCTGATTGTGTTTTATGTATAATAGACAATGTTGGTCTTTGACTGCGATGATATGGAAGGTTGCTGACACACCCGGCCGCTTTGCCATGGCGAGTGTGTGGGAAATTTCCATTGAGAAGGTCTATTTCAAAATAGGCGAAAAGGAGGGAAAATTATGGCAAAACAAAAAATTCGTATCCGTTTAAAAGCATATGATCACAGAATTCTTGATCAATCTGCTGAGAAAATTGTTGAAACTGCAAAACGTTCTGGTGCGGCTGTATCTGGTCCAATTCCATTACCTACTGAAAGATCGGTATATACGATCCTACGTGCGGTTCATAAATACAAAGATTCTCGTGAACAATTCGAAATGCGTACGCATAAACGTCTAATCGACATCGTTAATCCAACTCCACAAACAGTTGATTCATTGATGCGTTTAGATTTACCATCAGGCGTTGACATTGAAATCAAATTATAATTCATATAAATATGAACAATTACTCTAGGAGGTGTGACTTATGACCAAAGGAATCTTAGGAAGAAAAATCGGTATGACTCAAGTTTTTGCTGAAAACGGTGAACTTATTCCGGTAACAGTTATCGAAGCTGCTAATAACGTGGTTCTTCAAAAGAAAACTGTTGAAACTGATGGCTATGAAGCAGTTCAAGTTGGTTTTGAAAACAAACGTGAAAAGCTTTCTAACAAACCTGAAAAGGGCCATGTTGAAAAAGCAAATACTACTCCTAAGCGCTTCATTCGCGAATTCCGCGGAACGGATCTTACTGAATATGAGATCGGTCAAGAAGTCAATGTAAGTATTTTCGCTGAAGGCGATTTAGTAGATGTATCAGGAATTTCAAAAGGTAAAGGATTCCAAGGCTCTATCAAGCGTCATGGACAATCCCGCGGACCTATGTCTCATGGTTCTCGTTACCACCGTCGCCCAGGTTCAATGGGTCCTGTAGCTCCAAACCGCGTATTCAAAGGTAAACTTTTACCAGGACGTATGGGTGGAGAGCAAATCACTGTTCAAAACTTAGCTATCGTTAAAGTTGATGTTGAACGTAACCTACTTTTGATCAAAGGTAATGTACCTGGTGCTAGAAAAGCATTGATCAAAGTTAAAACTGCTGTTAAAGCAAAGTAATTTCTGAGAAAGGAGGAGCAATAGAATGCCAAAAGTTACATTGTTCAACCAAACAGGTTCACAAGTTGGCGACATCGAACTAAATGAATCCATCTTTGGTATCGAACCTAATAATCACGTATTATTTGAAGCAATCATCATGCAACGAGCTTCCTTACGTCAAGGAACTCATAAAGTTAAAAACCGTTCTGAAGTTGCAGGCGGTGGACGTAAACCTTGGAAACAAAAAGGAACTGGACGTGCGCGTCAAGGTTCTATCCGTTCTCCACAATGGCGTGGCGGTGGCGTTGTTTTTGGACCAACTCCAAGATCTTACGCTTACAAGCTACCTAAAAAGGTACGTCGTTTAGCTATTAAATCTGCATTGTCTGCAAAGGCATTGGAAGAGAACATTTTGGTACTTGAAAGCTTGTCTTTCGAAGCTCCAAAAACAAAAGAGTTTGTAGCTGTACTTAAAAACCTTTCTGTTGATACTAAAACGTTAGTCGTTACTGACGGTTTAGATGAGAAAGTTGCTCTTTCTGCACGTAACATCCCTGGTGTTACTGTAGTTGAAGCTGATGGTCTTAATGTTCTTGATGTTGTTTCACACAACAAATTGATCTTGACTAAATCAGCTGTCGAAAAAGTAGAGGAGGTGCTTGCATAATGGATGCACGCGATATCATTAAGCGCCCCGTAATCACTGAACGCTCTTCAGACATAATGGCTGAAAAGAAATATACTTTTGAAGTTGATGTTAGAGCTAATAAAACTCAAGTTAAAGATGCTGTTCAAGAAATTTTCGGCGTTAAAGTTGAGAAAGTAAACATCATGAACTACAAAGGTAAATTCAAACGCATGGGCAAACATGCAGGCTATACTAACAAGCGCCGTAAAGCTATTGTTAAATTAACTGCTGACAGCAAAGAAATCGAGCTATTCGAGGCTTAATTCATTAGAGAAGGAGGGAAATACAAATGGCGATTAAGAAGTATAAACCTACCTCTAACGGTCGACGTAATATGACAACTTCCGATTTTGCTGAGATCACTACAGACAAACCGGAAAAATCATTACTTGCTCCTTTACACAGCAAAGGCGGCCGTAATAACCAAGGTAAGTTAACAGTTCGTCATCAAGGTGGCGGCCACAAGCGTCAATACCGTATCATCGATTTCAAACGGAATAAAGATGGTATACCAGGACGCGTTGCTACTATTGAGTACGATCCAAATCGTTCTGCAAACATTGCATTAATTAATTACGTTGATGGAGAAAAACGTTATATCCTAGCTCCGAAAAACCTAGAAGTAGGTTTGGAAGTTATGTCAGGTCCAGAAGCTGACATCAAAGTGGGTAACGCACTTCCTCTTATTAACATCCCAGTTGGTACAGTCATTCATAACATCGAACTTAAACCAGGAAAAGGTGGACAATTAGTCCGTTCAGCAGGAACATCTGCTCAAGTACTTGGTAAAGAAGGTCGTTATGTACTTGTACGTTTAAACTCAGGTGAGGTTCGTATGATTCTTGCTACTTGCCGTGCTTCAATCGGTCAAGTTGGTAATGAACAACATGAACTAATCAACATTGGTAAAGCTGGCCGTAACCGTTGGTTAGGTAAACGCCCAACAGTTCGTGGATCTGTAATGAACCCGAATGATCACCCACACGGTGGTGGTGAAGGTAAAGCGCCAATCGGACGTAAATCACCAATGTCTCCATGGGGTAAACCTACTCTTGGATTCAAAACTCGTAAGAAGAAAAACAAATCCGATAAATTTATCGTACGTCGTCGTAAAAAATAACGGGATTGACCTACGGTTCATATATAGAACCGTAGAACAGTCACGAAGGGAGGTACTCGCATGGGTCGTAGCTTAAAAAAAGGGCCTTTTGTTGATGATCATTTATTGGTAAAAGTTGAAAAATTAAATGAAGCTGACAAGAAACAGGTAGTAAAAACTTGGTCTCGTCGCTCAACAATCTTCCCGCAATTCATCGGACACACAATCGCCGTTTATGACGGTCGTAAGCATGTGCCGGTTTATGTAACAGAAGATATGGTAGGTCACAAACTAGGCGAATTCGCGCCTACACGCACTTATAAAGGTCACGCAAGTGATGACAAGAAAACAAGACGTTAATGAGAGGAGGGCATCTCATGCAAGCTAAAGCTGTCGCTAAAACAGTTCGTATTGCTCCTCGTAAAGTGCGTTTAGTCGCAGATTTAATTCGAGGAAAACAAGTAGGTGAAGCAGTAGCGATTCTTCGCTTAACACCAAAATCTGCTTCTCCAGTCGTAGAAAAAATTCTGAAATCTGCTATCGCAAATGCAGAACACAACTACGAAATGGATATTAATAACCTAGTCGTTTCAGAGGCATACGTAAACGAAGGACCAACATTAAAACGTTTCCGTCCTCGCGCTCAAGGTCGTGCGAGTGCAATTAACAAACGTACTAGTCATATTACAATCGTTGTATCAGAAAAGAAGGAGGGGTAATCTGTGGGTCAAAAGGTAAATCCAATCGGTATGCGTATCGGGATAATCCGTGACTGGGAATCCAAATGGTACGCTGATAAAGACTACGCAGTTCTTTTGCATGAAGACATCAAAGTTCGTGAATATATCGCGAAACGTCTAAATGATGCTTCTGTTTCAAAAGTTGAAATCGAACGTGCAGCTAACCGCATCAATGTATCTGTCCACACTGCTAAACCAGGAATGGTTATCGGTAAAGGCGGTACTGAAGTCGAAGCACTTCGTAAAGCTTTGAACCAGTTGACTGGCAAAAGAGTTCATATCAATATCATCGAAATTAAAAGAGCAGATCTTGATGCAAAATTGGTTGCAGAAAACATCGCTCGTCAATTAGAAAACCGTGTTTCATTCCGTCGCGCTCAAAAGCAAGCTATCCAACGTACTATGCGTTCTGGAGCAAAAGGAATCAAAACACAAGTTTCTGGTCGTCTTGGCGGTGCTGATATTGCTCGTGCTGAACATTACAGCGAAGGAACAGTTCCACTTCACACACTTCGTGCAGACATAGACTATGCTCATGCTGAAGCAGATACTACTTACGGTAAGCTAGGCGTGAAAGTTTGGATCTACCGTGGAGAAGTTCTTCCTACTAAGAAGAAATCTGAGGAAGGAGGAAAATAATATGTTATTGCCAAAACGCGTAAAATACCGTCGTGAACACCGCGGTAAGATGAGAGGGATGGCTAAAGGCGGCACTGAAGTTCATTTCGGAGAATTTGGACTTCAAGCTCAAGAAGCTTCCTGGATCACGAACCGTCAAATCGAAGCAGCTCGTATTGCGATGACTCGTTATATGAAACGTGGAGGGAAAGTTTGGATCAAAATCTTCCCAAGCAAACCTTACACAGCTAAGCCGCTTGAAGTACGGATGGGTTCCGGTAAAGGTGCTCCTGAAGGTTGGGTAGCAGTAGTTAAACCGGGCAAAGTTATGTTTGAAATCTCTGGTGTATCTGAAGAGGTGGCAAGAGAAGCATTGCGCCTTGCAGCACACAAACTTCCAATCAAGTGCAAGTTTGTAAAAAGAGAGGAAATTGGTGGTGAAACAAATGAAAGCTAATGAAATCAAAGATCTAACCACTGCTGAAATTGAACAAAAACTAAAATCTCTTAAAGAAGAACTATTTAATCTTCGTTTCCAGTTAGCTACTGGACAACTTGAAAATACAGCTCGCATCCGTGAAGTTCGCAAATCGATTGCTCGTATGAAAACAGTTGTTCGTCAAAGAGAGATCGGTGTCACTAATCGATAATGAATGGAGGTTTGCAGAATGAGCGAACGCAACCAACGCAAAATCTACACTGGACGCGTAGTATCCGACAAAATGGATAAAACAGTTACAGTAGTTGTAGAAACCTATAAAAAGCATTCTTTATACGGTAAACGCGTGAAATACTCTAAAAAGTTAAAAGCTCATGACGAGCTAAACGAAGCTAAAGCAGGCGACGTAGTACGTATCATGGAAACTCGTCCACTTTCAGCTACAAAACGCTTCCGTCTTGTAGAAGTAGTAGAAAAAGCAGTAATCATTTAATATAGTTCGGATTAAGCTAATTCCGAAGGGAGGTACCGTACATGATTCAACAAGAATCTCGTTTAAAAGTCGCTGACAATTCAGGTGCTCGTGAAGTGCTAACAATTAAAGTCCTAGGTGGTTCTGGCCGTAAAACTGCAAACATCGGTGATATCATCGTTTGTACAGTTAAACAGGCAACACCAGGAGGCGTTGTTAAAAAAGGTGAAGTCGTTAAGGCTGTTGTTGTCCGTACAAAACGTGGTATGCGTCGTCCTGACGGTTCTTACATTCGTTTTGATGAAAACGCATGTGTAATTATCCGTGACGATAAGAGCCCACGTGGAACACGTATTTTTGGACCTGTTGCTCGTGAATTACGTGACAATAGTTTCATGAAGATCGTTTCTCTTGCTCCAGAAGTTCTATAATATGTAAAATTTGTATAAAGCCTTTCAAGGAGGTGCCAAGCTAATGCATGTTAAAAAAGGTGACAAAGTCGTAGTCATCTCTGGTAAGGACAAAGGCAAACAAGGAACAATTCTTTCTGCATATCCGAAACAAAATCGTGTGCTTGTTGAAGGAATTAACATCGTGAAAAAGCATTCCAAGCCATCTCAACTTAATCCACAAGGTGGAATTATAAGTAAAGAAGCTGCTATTCACGTATCCAATGTAATGCCACTTGATCCTAAATCAGGTAAACCGACTCGTGTTGGATATAAGATCGAAAATGGTAAAAAAGTACGCGTAGCTAAAATATCAGGTGAATCTTTAGATAAATAAGTCATAAATGAAGGGAGGTACACTAAGCAATGAGCCGCCTTAAAGAAAAATTAAAAAGTGAAATTACACCGTCATTGATGGGTAAATTCAACTATCAATCAGTAATGCAAGTACCAAACATTGAGAAAATCGTTATTAACATGGGTGTGGGTGACGCAGTATCTAACTCGAAAGCTTTAGATACAGCTGTTGAAGAACTTACATTGATCACTGGTCAAAAACCAGTTATAACAAAAGCAAAAAAATCAATCGCAGGTTTCCGTTTGCGTGAAGGTATGCCTATCGGAGCGAAAGTTACATTACGTGGAGAGCGTATGTATCAATTCCTTGATAAGCTAGTATCTGTATCTTTACCGCGTGTACGTGATTTCCGCGGCGTTTCAAAGAAATCCTTTGACGGACGTGGGAACTATACATTAGGCGTTAAAGAACAACTTATCTTCCCTGAGATTGATTACGATAAAGTGAGCAAAGTTCGTGGTATGGACATCGTTATCGTAACGACTGCCAACACTGACGAAGAAGCTCGTGAACTACTTACTCAAGTTGGAATGCCGTTCCAAAAGTAATCTCTAAATAAAGGGAGGCGAAATCGTGGCTAAAAAGTCTATGATCGTAAAGCAAAAACGCGAACAGAAGTTTAAAGTACAAGAATATACACGTTGCGAACGTTGCGGACGTCCACATTCAGTATTACGTAAATTTAAACTTTGTCGTATTTGTTTCCGCGAACTTGCATATAAAGGACAAATTCCTGGCGTTAAAAAAGCTAGCTGGTAAAACCCGAGTTTGGGAAGGAGGTAAAATATAATGGTCATGACAGATCCTATTGCAGATATGCTTACTCGCATCCGTAATGCGAATATGGTTCGTCACGAAAAA
Organism: Peribacillus sp. NPDC058075; assembly: GCF_042885195.1. Classification (NCBI taxonomy): domain Bacteria; kingdom Bacillati; phylum Bacillota; class Bacilli; order Caryophanales; family Bacillaceae; genus Peribacillus; species Peribacillus sp. NPDC058075. Next base: position 41,083 of record NZ_JBHVSL010000009.1, read on the forward strand.
CTGGAAGTTCCTGCTTCAAAGATCAAAAAGGAAATTGCTGAGATCTTAAAAAGTGAAGGCTTCGTACGTGACTTTGAATTAATCGAAGACAACAAACAAGGTATCATCCGTATCTTCTTAAAATACGGTGCAAACAACGAACGTGTTATCACTGGTCTAAAACGTATCAGCAAACCTGGTTTGCGTGTATATGCAAAAACTGGAGAGGTACCACGCGTTCTTAACGGTTTAGGTATCGCAATTGTTTCTACTTCTCACGGAGTTTTAACAGACAAGGAAGCTCGCTCTAAACAAGTTGGCGGAGAAGTTTTAGCATACGTTTGGTAATACATTTTCACAAGAATGGAGGTGCACATTATGTCTCGTATAGGTAAAAAACCTATTGAAATCCCTGCAGGCGTGACAGTTACTATTACTGGAAGTGAAGTAACTGTTAAAGGACCTAAAGGTGAATTAACTAGATCATTCAATCCTGACCTTTCAATCGTTGTTGAAGAGAACGTGTTAACTGTTACACGTCCATCTGACGAGAAGGCTCACCGTTCTTTACACGGTACTACTCGCGCACTTATCTCTAACATGGTTGAAGGTGTATCAACAGGATTCGTAAAATCACTTGAACTTATTGGGGTTGGGTACCGTGCACAAAAGCAAGGTAACAAGCTTGTCCTTAACGTAGGATATTCCCACCCTGTAGAAATAGAGCCAGAAGCTGGCGTTGAAGTCGAAGTTCCTTCTAATACAAAAGTAATCATCAAAGGTGCAAGCAAAGAACGTGTAGGAGCTCTAGCAGCTAATATCCGTGATGTTCGCCCGCCTGAGCCGTATAAAGGTAAAGGAATCCGTTACGAAGGCGAATTCGTTCGTCGTAAAGAAGGTAAAACTGGTAAGTAATGCCGCATAAGTAAACGAAAGGAGTGACGTAAATGATTACGAAGCTTGATAAAAATGCTACTCGTCAGAAAAGACATGCGCGTGTACGTGCTAAGCTTTCTGGAACAGAAGCTCGTCCTCGTTTAAATGTGTTTCGTTCAAACAAACACATTTACGCACAATTAATTGACGATGCAAAAGGCGTAACATTGGCAAGTGCTTCAACTCTTGATAAAGAGATCAATATCGAAGCAGGTAGCAATGCTGAAGCAGCTCAAAAAGTTGGCGAACTTATTGCGAAACGTGCTGTTGAAAAAGGTTTCAAAGCTGTGGTTTTTGACCGCGGTGGTTACCTCTTCCATGGTCGTGTAAAAGCATTGGCTGACGCTGCTCGTGAAAACGGCTTAGAATTTTAATGGATAAGGAGGGACATAACAGATGCGTAGCATTGATCCTAATAAATTAGAACTTGAAGAACGCGTAGTTACAGTTAATCGTGTAGCTAAAGTTGTTAAAGGCGGACGTCGTTTCCGTTTCACTGCACTAGTTGTTGTTGGTGATAAAAATGGTCATGTTGGATTTGGTACTGGTAAAGCTCAAGAAGTTCCGGATGCTATCCGTAAAGCTATTGAGGATGCTAAGAAAAATCTAATTACTGTACCGATGGTTGGTACTACTATTCCTCACCTTGTGAACGGTCGCTATGGCGCAGGTCACATTCTATTGAAACCAGCTTCTGAAGGTACAGGAGTAATTGCTGGTGGTCCTGTTCGTGCGGTACTAGAATTAGGCGGAGTTAGCGATATCTTGTCTAAATCACTAGGTACTAATACACCTATTAATATGGTTCGCGCAACAATTGAAGGATTGAAGCAATTGAAACGTGCTGAAGACGTAGCTAAGTTACGTGGAAAATCAGTACAAGAACTGTTAGGATAAGGAGGGAAATCGAATTATGGCTAATAAATTAGAAATCACCCTCACTCGCAGCTTGATTGGTCGTCCTGAAGATCAACGTGTTACAGTTAACACTTTGGGTTTACGCAAAATGCATCAAACGGTTGTTCAAGAAGATAACCCTGCGATTCGCGGTATGATTACCAAAGTTGCTCATCTTGTTACTGTAAAAGAACAATAAAATAATTTTTAACTTAACAAGGAGGTGCCAACATGAAACTTCATGAGTTAAAAGCTGCAGAAGGTTCTCGTAAAGAACGTAAACGTAAAGGTCGCGGTATTGGATCTGGTAACGGTAAAACAGCAGGTAAAGGACACAAAGGACAAAACGCTCGCTCCGGCGGCGGTGTGCGTCTTGGATTTGAAGGGGGTCAAACTCCTCTATTCAGACGTTTACCTAAACGTGGATTTACCAACATCAACCGTAAAGACTATGCTATCGTGAATCTTGATACGTTAAATCTTTTCGAAGACGGTACTGAAGTAACACCAGCTCTTTTACTTGAGACTGGGGTTGTAAGTAAAGAAAAAGCAGGAATCAAAATTCTTGCCAAAGGAAGCATTGAGAAAAAGCTTACTGTTAAAGCTCACAAATTCTCGTCTACTGCTAAAGAAGCTATCGAAGCTGCTGGCGGTAATACAGAGGTGATCTAATGTTTCGCACGATCTCCAATTTTATGCGCGTGGGTGAAATAAGGAATAAGATTATTTTTACCCTTCTAATGTTAATCGTCTATCGCATCGGTACATTTATACCTGTACCGCATGTGAATGCCGATTTTCTCGCTGAACAGGACCAGCTGAGCGTCATCGGTCTTTTAAATACCTTTGGCGGCGGAGCACTGCAAAACTTCTCTATATTAGCGATGGGTATCATGCCATACATCACGGCATCCATCATCGTTCAGCTGTTACAGATGGATGTTGTTCCTAAGTTCACTGAATGGTCTAAACAAGGGGAAGCAGGGCGCCGTAAATTAGCTCAATTCACTCGTTACTTCACTATTATCCTAGGATTTATCCAAGCAGTTGGTATGTCTTATGGGTTCAATAATATGTCAGGTGGACAGTTGATTGAAAATCCTGGGATTGCAACATACTTGCTTATTGCGACTGTCTTAACGGCAGGAACAGCTTTTCTTTTGTGGTTAGGGGAGCTGATCACTGCTAAGGGTGTGGGTAATGGGATTTCCATCATTATCTTTGCTGGTATCGTAGCTAGTTTGCCAACTACGGCAAATCAGATTTACGCCCAACAATTTGAAAATGCCGGTGATCAATTATTCTTACGAATCATAACGATTATCCTCATTGTTTTAGCAGTATTAGCAATCGTGGTTGCTGTTATCTTCATTCAGCAGGCATTACGTAAAATTCCTATTCAGTATGCGAAACGTGCTGCGGTAGGTCGTACACAAATGGGTGGCCAGTCTACTCATTTACCATTGAAAGTAAATGCTGCGGGGGTTATTCCGGTAATCTTTGCAATGGCATTTATCATTACTCCCACTACAATCGCTTCTTTCTTTGGAAAGAATAGCGTGACTAGTTGGATATCAACAAATCTTGATTACACCAAGCCAATTGGTATGATCATATATGTTGCTCTTATCATTGCTTTTGCGTATTTTTATGCATTCATTCAGGTTAACCCTGAACAAATGGCTGAGAATTTGAAAAAGCAAGGTGGCTATGTGCCGGGGATTCGTCCAGGTAAGAGTACACAAGAATATTTAACACGTGTTTTATACCGTCTGACGTTTGTAGGCTCTATATTTTTAGCCATCATTGCCGTTTTACCGGTATTTTTCATTAAGCTTGCTGATCTGCCTCAATCTGCACAGATTGGTGGAACCAGTTTGCTGATCATAGTGGGGGTTGCCCTTGATACGATGAAGCAGCTGGAATCACAACTTGTGAAGAGACACTATAAAGGCTTTATAAAGTAATGAGTTTTGGGAACGGCTTGTTCCCTTTACCCATTATAGAGTTTGAGGGGGAAGAAAATTGAATCTAGTGTTAATGGGTCTGCCTGGTGCTGGTAAGGGCACTCAAGCTGAACAAATCGTAGAAAAATATAATATCCCTCATATCTCTACTGGAGATATGTTCCGAACAGCTATCAAAGATGGAACAGAATTAGGTCTAAAGGCAAAATCATTCATGGACAAAGGCGAATTGGTACCTGATGAAGTTACCATTGGCATCGTACGTGAACGGTTAAGCAAGGAAGACTGCCTCAAAGGATTTTTGCTTGATGGATTTCCACGTACTGTGGCACAGGCGGAAGCACTTGAGGGCATTCTTACTGATTTAGATCGCAAAATGAATTTTGTCATTAATATCGATGTTGATAAAAGCATCTTAATGGAAAGATTGACAGGACGTCGTATTTGCAAATCATGTGGTGCGACATACCATCTTGTTTTCAATCCTCCTGCTAAAGATGATGTATGCGACCGTTGCGGCGGAGAATTATATCAACGTGCCGACGACAATGCAGAAACGGTTCAAAATCGCTTAGATGTGAATTTGAAACAAACCAAGCCACTTCTTGATTTCTACGGAGATAAAGGGTACTTGGTCAACATTAACGGACAGCAAGATATTAATAAGGTATTTGAAGATATCGATGTGTTGCTTGGTGCTTTACAAAATTAATCATTCGTATTGATTTATGAAATTCATACCATTTTTATAACTTACTAGTTAAACTTGGTGCATTCCTATAATACAAAGGGTATAATGGATTTCGCGAGAGCATTCGCACATTTATTAATCAGGTTCTTGTACTTGGTATTCCCTGAATTGGGCGATTACTTTTTAAGTGATCTTCATGGACATATCCGGTCGGCAAAATTGATGAAGAAATGCAGTGACTCTATTGGGATTCCTAAAGAGTCGTGATATAGAGGGTTGAAAGAAGCTATGTCAGGCGTGCGCCTTTCAAACATCTCCCATGCTATTCAAACCTATGTCGAGACTAATTGCTTCTCTATTTCGAGAGTATGTCGGTCACGGAATCGGTCAAGACTTACATGAGGGCCCATAAAATCCTCATTTCGGTCCAACTGATAAAGGTCCTCAGTTAAAGCCTGGTTCTACAAAATGGTGAATACTTGATGCAGAATTGTAAGACTTATGAGGATGATTGGACTGTAGTAATGTTGACGGAAAGATGTGTACCTTTAATAGGTTCACGCATAGAGAAGGGAGAATCACTTTAATGGCGAAAGATGATGTAATTGAAGTAGAAGGCACAGTACAAGAGACTTTGCCAAATGCAATGTTTAAGGTAGAATTAGAAAATGGTCATACTGTTTTAGCTCATGTATCCGGTAAAATTCGTATGCACTTTATTCGCATTTTGCCTGGAGATAAAGTTACGGTTGAGCTTTCCCCGTATGATCTAACTCGCGGCAGAATCACATACCGGTTCAAATAATCCGGTTTCGCTCCGATCTGTATAAGGAGGTTAGATAGCAATGAAAGTCAGACCATCAGTCAAACCAATCTGCGAAAAGTGTAAAGTTATCCGCAGAAAAGGTAAAGTTATGGTTATTTGCGAAAACCCTAAACATAAACAAAAACAAGGCTAAATAGAAGGAGGTGCACTCAAGCATGGCACGTATTGCTGGAGTAGATATTCCCCGTGACAAACGTATTGTTATCTCATTAACATATATATATGGTATTGGAAAACAAACAGCGATCAAGATTCTTGCAGAAGCAGGCGTTTCTGAAGAAACTCGCGTTCGTGACTTAACGGAAGACGAATTGAACAAAATTCGTGATATCATTGACAAGCTTAAAGTAGAAGGCGACCTTCGTCGTGAAATCTCCCTAAACATCAAACGTTTAATGGAAATCGGTTCTTACCGTGGTTTACGTCACCGTCGTGGTCTTCCTGTTCGCGGTCAAAATACAAAAAACAATGCTCGTACGCGTAAAGGACCTCGTCGTACTGTAGCTAACAAGAAAAAATAATTAGTAAAGGAGGTTACTTTTCATGGCACGTAAAACTAATACACGTAAACGTCGTGTGAAAAAGAATATAGAAACTGGTATTGCACATATTCGTTCAACATTCAATAACACTATCGTTACGATCACTGACTCTCATGGTAATGCTATTTCTTGGTCAAGTGCTGGAGCTCTAGGATTCCGCGGATCTCGTAAATCCACTCCGTTCGCTGCACAAATGGCTGCTGAAACAGCTGCTAAAACATCAATTGAACATGGTATGAAAACTCTTGAAGTTACAGTTAAAGGACCTGGTGCTGGACGTGAGGCTGCTATTCGTGCACTTCAAGCTGCTGGCCTAGAAGTAACTGCAATTAAAGATGTAACTCCAGTTCCACATAACGGATGCCGTCCACCAAAACGTCGCCGTGTTTAATTTTTCTGTATAGATTTTGTATTCCTGTCAATAATGGGATATAATACTGAGTTTGCGTTCTTACAGAGGATTAATTTTCAGTTGTTGCGCACAGCGGGAACGTATACATGGGGAATTTCGGTTTAAGTGAATTCGTTTACTTGCCGGGGTTTTGACGTTTTGAAGGAGGGTTTATTGATGATCGAAATAGAAAAACCAAAAATCGAAACGGTTGAAATCAACGACGATACCAAATACGGTAAATTCGTCGTAGAGCCACTAGAGCGTGGGTATGGTACTACATTGGGTAACTCCTTACGTCGTATCCTTTTATCCTCACTCCCAGGTGCTGCTGTCACAGCTATACAAATTGATGGAGTGCTACATGAGTTCTCAACAATTGAAGGCGTCGTGGAAGATGTAACATCTATCATTCTTAATGTGAAAAAACTAGCTCTTAAGATTTACTCTGATGAAGAGAAGACGCTGGAAATTGACGTTCAAGGTGACGGAGTCATCACGGCTGCTGATATCACTCATGATAGTGATGTAGAAATTCTTAATCCGGATTTATATATTGCTACAATTGGTAAAAACGGTCATATGCGTATGCGTTTATCTGCACGTCGCGGCCGCGGCTACACTCCTGCTGTTCAAAACAAGAGAGAAGACCAGCCGATTGGTGTAATTCCAATTGATGCTCTTTACACTCCAGTTTCACGCGTATCTTTCCAAGTTGAAAATACACGTGTTGGACAGTTGTCTAACTTTGACAAGTTAACGTTCGATGTTTGGACTGATGGCAGTACTGGTCCGCAAGAAGCGGTAGCACTTGGAGCTAAGATTTTAACAGAGCATTTAAATATCTTTGTTGGTTTAACCGATGAAGCTCAAAATGCTGAAATCATGGTTGAAAAAGAAGAAG
>NZ_JBHVSL010000009.1:48225-62473 GCF_042885195.1 Peribacillus sp. NPDC058075
GTGAAAGTGAATCCAGAAACAGGCGATATTAATGAAGGGTTATATCAAGATGGTGAGAAAATCGACTTTGCTCTAGAGGCTTAGGTCTTCGTAAAGACGACTGATAACATGGCGGAATCAATCCATTATGTTGTGAGCCTTGTTATAGACACACAATATAGAACTTCAACAAAGGAGGGAATCTCTAATGGGTTACAGAAAGTTAGGACGCACTAGCGCACAACGTAAAGCATTACTTCGTGATTTAGCTACGGATCTTATTATCCATGAGCGCATTGAAACTACTGAAGCACGTGCAAAGGAATTACGTTCTGTAGTAGATAAAATGATCACTCTTGGTAAACGTGGTGACTTGCATGCACGCCGTCAAGCTGCATCTTTCATCCGTAACGAAATCGCTGACGCTGAGAATGGCACAGATGCCCTTCAAAAACTATTCAGTGACGTGGCTCCACGTTATGAAGAACGTCAAGGTGGATACACTCGTATCATGAAAGTTGGTCCACGCCGCGGTGACGGTGCACCAGTCGTGGTTATTGAATTAGTTTAATAACAACGATGAAAAAGGGCGGGACAAATGAATATACTCACTTGTTCTATGCCCTTTTTCTTTTTTTAAATAGAAATTCTGTACTTTAGAAATTCGCATTGAGTGTTACGATGGCTGGCGGAACCTGTATCATGCAGGGAGCCTTCACGTCTAGCTCAAGCATCCCTTCCCGCTTTTGATAAGCGATTATAAGATAACCTGTTTTTCGTAACAGGCCCGCTGTTAGCTGCTCTTAATTTACCGAAAATTCTTTCGGTGGAAGGGGTGCAGCGTTTTTTTATATTTTCAGAAGGAAAACCACTATATTTATTATGAGTGAGCAGAGTTTAGTTTAGACGAGTGCAGTCGAGAATGAGGAGGGCCACATGGTGAAGAAGCTGGTTTCTTTAAATAATATTGTTTTTAAATATGAGGGTCAGTCTCGAAACGCCTTGGATGATGTTTCTTTTGATATTCATCAGGGGGAGTGGCTTGCGATTGTCGGACATAATGGCTCTGGCAAGTCGACATTAGCGAAGTTACTGAATGGTCTTCAGTTCGCTAACTCAGGTACCATTACGATTAATGATCAACTTTTGACAGAAGAATCCGTTTGGGATGTACGCCAGAAAATTGGCATGGTTTTTCAAAACCCAGATAATCAATTTGTAGGCACTACAGTTCAGGATGATGTGGCTTTTGGTTTAGAAAACGCCGGTGTTTCTCAGCAGGTTATGGTGGAGCGTGTTCATGGTGCGTTAAATAAGGTTAAAATGAATGCCTTTCTTAATCAAGAGCCGCACCATCTATCCGGCGGTCAAAAGCAAAGAGTGGCCATAGCAGGTGTAATAGCCCTGCAGCCAGACATAATCATCTTAGATGAAGCAACCTCCATGCTTGACCCAAGAGGCCGTGAAGAAGTGCTTGAAACTGTTAGGGAATTAATGCAGGAAAACGATATTACTGTCATATCAATCACCCATGATCTTGAGGAAGCTGCGAAAGCTGACCGAATGATAGTCATGAACCAAGGTCGGTTATATCGTGAAGGATCGCCTCAGGATATTTTTGAATTAGAGGAAGAATTGATTGCTCTTGGTCTGGATATTCCCTTTTCAGTGAAACTAACCAAGGAGTTACAAAAAAATGGTGTTCGTGTAGTTGATGGGCATTTGACAGAGGAAGAGTTGGTGAAGGATTTATGCGAATTACACTCGATGATGTAGAATACCGCTACCAGGTGAATACTCCTTTTGAACATCTAGCCCTTCATGATGTCAATATTTCAATGGAGCCGGGAACCTATACCGCAATCATCGGGCATACAGGGTCCGGGAAATCCACGCTACTGCAGCATTTGAATGCTCTTTTAAAACCGACGAAGGGTCGGGTTTTCATTGGGGATCGGACGATTGAAGCCGGAAGAAAAGAAAAGGTTTTGCGGCCAATAAGACAAAAGGTCGGAATTGTTTTTCAGTTTCCGGAACATCAGTTATTTGATGAAACGGTTGAAAAGGATATATGTTTCGGTCCGATGAACTTTGGCGTTTCTGAAATCGATGCTAAGAAACTGGCCAGGAAAGCCATCGCGCAAGTCGGTTTGAATGAGGAAGTTCTTGAAAAATCTCCATTCGACTTATCCGGCGGACAAATGCGACGGGTGGCCATCGCTGGGGTACTTGCCATGGAGCCGGAAGTATTGGTGCTTGATGAGCCTACAGCGGGTCTGGATCCGCGCGGACGCAAAGAAATCATGGATATGTTTTATGATCTGCATAAAGCAAGAGGCATTTCAACGATTCTGGTGACTCATAGCATGGAGGATGCAGCCAAGTACGCGGATGACATCATTATCATGCATAAGGGTACGGTTTTCAAAAAGGGAACCCCCCAGGAAATTTTCTCGGAGCCGGAACAATTAATGGAGCTTGGCCTGGATGTTCCTGATACGGTCCGTTTTCAGCTAAAACTCCAGAAGGAACTGGGTGTTCGATTTGATCATCCATGTCTTAATATCGGTGATTTAGCGATAGAAATAGATAAAGCCATGAAACGGGGGAACCGCTGATGCTGGATAAAATGATTATCGGGCGTTATGTCCCTGCAAATTCACTGATGCACAAGATGGATCCAAGGGCTAAATTGCTCCTTGTGTTCCTGTTTGTTTGTGTCGTCTTTTTGGCGAATAATGTCGTTTCTTACGGTTTGCTTGCTGTATTCACCATCCTTTTGATCATTCTTTCCAAAATACCGCTTCGTTATCTTTATAATGGGTTAAAACCAATCTTTTTCTTGATTGTATTTACATTCCTTCTCCATATATTTTTTACGAAAGAAGGGGATTTGCTTTTTGAATACGGTTGGTTTGAAATCTATGAAGGCGGTTTGATTCAAGGTTTTTTCATATCAGTAAGATTTACATTATTAATCCTTGTTACGTCACTTTTAACTTTGACGACATCCCCGATATCCATTACTGATGGAATGGAAGAGCTGTTGGGGCCCTTGAAAAAGTGGAAGATGCCTGTACATGAACTGGCATTGATGATGTCCATTGCGCTTCGTTTCATTCCAACGCTAATGGAGGAAACGGAAAAAATCATGAAGGCCCAAACTGCAAGGGGCGTTGACTTTTCATCTGGCCCGATAAAGGACAGGGTTAAATCAATTGTACCGCTGCTTGTTCCTTTATTTGTTAGTTCGTTCAAACGAGCTGAGGAATTGGCAACTGCCATGGAATCAAGAGGATACCGTGGCGGGGAAGGCCGCACGAAATATCGCCAATTGAACTGGAAGATGAGTGATAGTCTTTTGATGGTCTCAATCGGTGTTCTAACGGTCATGTTATTTTTATTACGTTCATAATAAGGAAGAGTACTATGCCAAAATATAAATGTGTGATCGCTTATGACGGCACGGATTTTGCTGGTTATCAGGTGCAGCCTGAGAAGCGCACCATACAAAGTGAATTCGAGGCAGTCTTGGCCCAAATGCATAAAGGCACAATTATAAAAGTGACTGCTTCAGGCAGGACAGATTCAGGAGTCCATGCAAAGGGGCAGGTGCTTCACTTTGAATCACCCCTTACCTTCCCTACGGAAAATTGGGTAAAGGCGTTCAGCGCCCTTCTCCCGACCGATATCATCGTTCTGGAAGTCGAGATCGTGCCTGACGATTTTCATGCAAGGTTCCATACGACGGGGAAAGAGTACCGTTATATCATAGCCCGCTCGAAACTGCGGGATCCGTTCCAGCGAAATTACGCTTATCATTATCCCTACCCGTTAGATGGGGAGGCGATGAAGGAAGCGATCTCCTACTTGATTGGGACACATGACTTTACAAGTTTTTGTTCGGCTAAGACGGAAGTAGTCGATAAAGTTCGAACGATACAAGTGATGGATTTTGAAGAGAGCGATGGTTTCATGGTTTTCCGCTTCGTTGGCGAAGGTTTTTTGTATAACATGGTGCGTATCTTGGTTGGGACGCTCCTCGATGTCGGCAGCGGCAAGATATCACCCCGTGATATGAGCGGGATTTTGGCCAAAAAGGACCGCAGTTTTGCAGGGAAAACAGCACCAGCCCAAGGCTTATATTTATGGAAAGTATTTTACAAATAAAATAATTTTCGAAGTGATACCAGTTTTTTTACAACTGGGAAACGAGATGAACTCAGTAATGGAGCGGTTTGACGCTACACTGACCTTTTCATGGAGTTGCAGAGAGTGTTTTATAGACAACTTATCCTAGTGTAACATTCCCTTGACAATGAATCTGGGAGAAGTTAATATAATATGGTATGTATTTTAATCCCACGATAAGCCCCGGAAGTTTATTGTGATTGAAAATAAATATAAAAAATTAAAAAGTTTTTTAGGAGGTTAACCATGCGTACGACATTTATGGCGAAAGCTAATGAAGTAGAACGTAAATGGTATGTGATTGACGCTGAAGGCAAAACTTTGGGTCGCCTTTCTACTGAAGTAGCATCCATCTTACGTGGTAAACATAAACCAACTTTTACACCGAACATTGACACTGGTGATCATGTAATTCTAATCAATGTTGAAAAAATCCACTTGACTGGTAAAAAATTGACTGACAAAATTTATTACCGTCACACTATGCATCCAGGCGGTCTTAAAACTAGAACTGCTCTTGAAATGCGTACAAACTACCCTGAGAGAATGCTTGAACTTGCTATCAAAGGTATGCTTCCAAAGAATTCTCTTGGTCGTCAAATCTACAAAAAATTACACGTATACGCTGGAGCTGAGCACCCACACGCTGCTCAACAACCAGAAGTATACGAATTACGCGGATAATTACTAAGGAGGTTACTATCTTGGCACAAGTTCAATATTATGGTACTGGTCGCCGTAAGAGCTCAGTAGCTCGTGTACGTTTAGTACCAGGCGAAGGTCGCATCGTTATTAACGGTCGTGACATCAATGAATATATTCCTTTCGCAGCATTACGTGAAGTTGTAAACCAACCACTAGTTGCAACAGAAACTACTGGAAATTACGACGTTCTAGTAAACGTTAGCGGTGGTGGATACACTGGTCAAGCTGGAGCAATCCGTCACGGTATCGCTCGTGCATTGCTTCAAGTTGATCCAGAATACCGTCCATCTCTTAAAACTGCTGGTTTACTAACTCGTGACCCACGTATGAAAGAGCGTAAAAAATACGGTCTTAAAGGCGCACGTCGTGCACCTCAGTTCTCAAAACGTTAATTCTATTATCGTTTCAAGGCTCTCAACCATTTTGGTTGGGGGTCTTTTTTATGCCCGGAAAATGTGGGTAACTGAAATATAAAAAGCATATCCGGGATTTCCCGGATATGCTTTTTATTACACACTCCATTTTAATAATTTAGTTATGAGGTTCATCTTGGTTTTTTTTGATTACGGCTTTTCCTGGCATGAAGCATGCAAAAATTAACGCCACAAAAGATAAGATTAACATGAATACATAGGCTTCACTTGAGCCATAGATGGAAGCTAATGCCTTTAGTTGAATAGCTGAAATATTTTCATTCATTGATAGCTCAGAAGCATGCGAAGTTGCCTGCATTGTATACACTGTGATGACAACGGCTGTTCCAATAGCACCTGACAATTGGCGAATGGTATTATTTACAGCTGAACCATGGGAACCCAGTTCTCTTGGTAAAGCATTCAACCCTGCAGTATTTAATGGCATGGTAATAAAGCTCAAGCCAATTCGTAATATAATGGTACGAACCATTAAATAGCTATAGGTTGTGGATTCGTTTATATCTATGACACCCCACATCGAAACAATGATAAATAGCAAACCTGTAATAAAGAGTGGTTTTGCACCATATTTATCATGCATTTTACCTGTGACAGGGGATAAGAAGGCATTAATCACAGCTCCAGGTAATAACAGTAAACCTGCTTCAAATGCTGTAAAACCTCGTCCATTTTGCAAGTAAATGGGTAAAAGAATTAGATCCGCGTACATGATCATCGTAATTAGTACATTGATGAAAGACGTAAGCGTGAAAACTTTGTACTTAAATACAGATAAATTTAATAATGGATCACTGGATTTCATTTGGCGTAAACAGAATAGAGCCGTGACGATTATTCCGGCGATTATTGTAGTAATGATAACGAGATTATCCCATCCCTTGCTTCCTGCGCTGCTAAATCCAAATAATATGCAGCCAAAACCAATCGTTGATAAAATGACACTTATGATATCCAATTTTGCTTTTGTTGAATTGGCAACATTCATTAAATATTTGAATGCTAGAGCTATGACGATTAATATAAATGGGATTAACCCAATAAATAGCCATCTCCATGAAACATATTCAATGATAAAACCAGATAATGTAGGGGCTATGGCTGGAGCAAAAATTATCGCAAAGCCGATTGTCCCCATAATGCTTCCACGCTTTTCGCTAGGATATAAATATAAAATAACTGTCATCATTAGAGGCATTATAATCCCGGCACCTACTGCTTGAATCATTCTTCCCGTTAACAGCATGCCAAAATTCACAGCACATGCGGAAAGTGCAGATCCTATTAACAAAAAGAACATCGAGCTAATAAATAGTTGCCTTGTTGTAAACCGTTTCATTAAAAAGGCAGTAATTGGCACCAAAACACCGTTCACAAGCATAAATCCAGTTGATAACCATTGTACAGTTGCAGCAGTTACATGTAATACGTCCATTAAACCACTTAATGCAACATTTAATAAAGTCTGATTTAATGTTGATAAAAAACAACCAGCAATCAGTACAATTAATAAAATTTTTTTATTTTTTTCTGTTATATCATTACTCATTCGTAAACTCCTTTATTTTTGACTTGCATTCTCAACAACGTGTCGATAAAATCGATGGTAACAAAAATATATGTTGCTTACCATGAACAGTTTTCTTGAAAATGTTCACTAATCGACAAAGGGATATATGCTGTTGAGAAAGTCAAAGAAAATCTATAAAGGAGTTAAAAATGTCTATTCCTAAGAAAGAAGATCCTCGTACAATTCGGTCAAGAGAAATGTTTAAGAACGCTGTCATTGCTCTCTTATCCGAGGACCCTGCTATTTCAAATTTAACGGTTCAGAAAATCGCAGCCAAAGCAGGATTAAACCGAACAACATTTTACTTGCATTATCAGGATATTCAAGATTTACTAACGCAAATCACCGATGAGATTTTAAATGAGCTTTCTGATAAAATTTTTGCTTTAATACATGCAAAAGATTTATCAGAAAATCAACAGCTAACGCAATTACTTGATTATTTATATACCCATCGAAATTATTTACTTGTTTTATTTAAGACGAATCAGTTTGAGGAACAATTGTTTTCATTATTAAAGCAATTAGTAGAAATAAGAAGGAAGAATACCAAGAAGGATTTACCTGCTGATTATGTTGACATTGATATTAAAACGGCCTCATTGGTAGGAATTATAATATGGTGGTTAAGAAAGGGGCTTCATTTTAGTTCAGATTATATTGCCAACCAAATTTATTTAATGTACAGAGTGCAATGATGTTGGGGGGTGTTTTTTTATGCCGGAAAAAGATTTGACCCAAATTTTCAGCATCAAATCCAAATAAAACGCCGCGGTGCCGTTGGTGACAGGTATGTTCCATTTGTTTACACATGAGTTTATTTATGTAATACAGAATTTTTTGTAAAATCCATATTTATTAAGTTCCTGTTTAGGAGTATGATAATACTTAAAAAAAGAAAGAGGACTTCCTATGAATTCAACATACTCACCGATTGAAGCAACTAAAACAAAAGCCTTGGTCATCAATGCGCTATTCATTGCGTTAACCCTTGTAGCGACAATGTTCATTAACATCAAGCTCCCAATAATGGGTAACGGAGGCCTTATCCATCTGGGTAACGTTCCCCTGTTTATAGCAGCCTTGGTATATGGCAAAAAAACAGGGGCGATAGCAGGCGCCTTTGGTATGGCCTTCTTCGACCTATTCTCTGGTTGGGCAGCATGGGCACCGTTTACATTCGTCATCGTAGGAGCAATGGGCTTTCTAGCCGGCCTTATATCCGAAAAGGTACCAGGAAAAAGAGAATTGGTATACACTATGGCCGTTGCCGTTGCATTGATTATAAAAATCGTCGGCTACTATTTCGTCGAAGTTATTCTTTATGGTAACTGGATACAGCCATTTGGCTCCATCCCAGGAAACGTAATGCAGGTAGTTATAGCTGGAATAATTGTAGTGCCGCTTGCTGGACGATTAAAGAAAAGAGCTGGACAGATATAAAGTGGAACAATAATAGGAAGCCATTTCAAACTTTGTGTTGCACCATCTTTGGATGTTATGTTGTCCTGCGCTCTGAACCTCATGCAGCTAAAATGACATCCTGCTAAGTAAGCGGGTATTAAATGAATTCGCTATTATAAAATGTTTTATGTTTGAGAAAAGGACATCCGTTAACCATGGATGTCCTTTTCATCTTAATAGTCCACTAAGCCTGAAGTTGTCATGGAGGATGGCTGGCTTAAGTTTAAGGAAGAACACGACAGGAATAATCAGTGTTGATCAAGATCCAAAGAGGCACGCGCAGTGAGCGACCCAAGTCGGCAAGGTCAGCCTCGGGTAGCGGCCTGAGTGGCGAGTTATGGGTGATGGTTCCAAGTTTTCTGCCAGTAAACATCATTCGAAAAGTGCTTTTGACCTTTGACGGGCTTATGGAAGATAGCATATTGCTTATCGAATTAAATTACTTGTCAAACCTATCCTCATTATTTTTTGCCAATGGAATAAACGAATGGTTCAAACTAGAACGCAAAAACTAAATTATGTCTTGGGAAATAATTTTGGGAAATGGGGAATTGCCCCGGAGGTGAAATATGGCTGTGATATTAGGTTTACAGGAGATGCAAAGGGAAAGGCAATTGAAGTTCGAACGCAAGCTGCTCAGGGAACTTTCTATCGAGGATATGAAGGGAAGGATTCAGCGTTACTTCGGACAGGATTTGATGGATGTTTTGGAGGAAGGCTACTTTGATGTTGCCATCGAGGCTTATTTATTAGGAGCGAACTATAGTAAGTTTGGCTATTATGGTGAGTCGGAAGAAGATGTTAGGACCAGGTGCTGGAAAGAAGAGAAGTTTTTGGTCGATACTCTTTTTAACTTCATTTTGTATTGGCGGGAAGTTACAGTGAATAATGCTTTTGATGAAGGGTTGTTTTATTGCTGTGAAGGATTTGTGGGGGATTGGTGGCTGGACGGCTTTAAGACTGGTGAAAAACGATATAAAATGAAACTGCATTAAGAAAGGAAAATTCCCATTCCATGTTCTAATTCCATGGTTTGTCCCATACTTTTTAGTAGAGAGATCATGGAAGGGGAACGGTCATGCGCAGAAAGCTGAAATATACAGGAATCGCAATGGGATTGTTTGTCCTTTTTTTAATTGTGACTTTTAAATTTGTTGAAGATGATTCTTGGGACTCCTGGAATCTTCCGTTGGCAGGTAAGGTCATCATTCTGGATGCAGGTCACGGAGGAATGGACGGCGGGGCAAATGTACAAGAGGTTATGGAAAAGGAAATTGCCCTTTCCGTTTCATTAAAGGTCAGGGACTATTTACAGGAACAGGGTGCCCTTGTCATCATGACACGTGAGAAGGATGAGGATTTGGCACAGGGAAATACAAAGGGGATCCGCCAGCGAAAACAGGAGGATCTACGGAATCGGGTTGAAATGATCAATGATTCGGAAGCGGACTTATTTTTAAGCATTCATTTGAACTCTTTTCCATCAGCGTCATCGAAAGGTGCCCAGACCTTTTATACAAATAGGTTTGAGGAAAATGAACAGGTGGCAAAATTCATTCAGACTGAAATCATTAGAAACCTGGAAAATACAAAGCGTGATGCAAAAACGATTAAACATGTGTATTTAATGAATTATGCCAAGAAACCGGGGGCACTTGTGGAAATTGGCTTTCTTTCCAATACCGAGGAAAGGGAACGCCTAATCAGTGATAAGTATCAAGAAAAGGTTGCCAGTTCGATTTATATGGGCATTTTACGGTACTTTACAGAGGAAAAACTATCGGATGAAGAGTGATGTCGGGTCTTGTAAGGTACAAGACCTTTTTATTATGGGTAAAATTATCAGGTTTCGCAGCGGGTAAGAAAATAAGTTTTCTTTCCGTTATATGTTATACTGAAAAATGGAAAATAAAATTCAAAGGGGTGCTCGACTTGTTAACAGAAGAGAAAGTACTGAATTTATTAAAGGATCTTAAAGACCCTTTTCTACATAAAAACCTTGAAGAGACAAATGGAATTATAGAAATCAAAATAAAACCCGAAAAGAATCATGTAAGCGTTAAACTGGCGATTGCGAAAACGGGGACTGCCGAACAAATGCAAATGCAATCGGAAGTTGTGGACTTGCTGAAAACGAACGGAGCGGAATCGGTAGGTATACGTTTCACGGAGCTTTCAGAAGAGGAGTTAGCCAAGCATCGTGAAAGTATTCCTCAGGATGAAGCGGACCAAGGTTTGCTTGGACCTAACAGCAAGACGCAATTCATCGCGATCGCCAGCGGTAAAGGCGGGGTGGGAAAATCTACGATTTCAGTGAATTTCGCTACTTCACTTGCTCGTTTGGGTAAAAAGGTCGGACTGGTTGACGCCGATATTTATGGATTCAGCGTACCTGATATGATGGGGATAACTAAAAGACCGGTTGTTCGCGGGGAAAAAATCATTCCTGTAGAACGGTTTGGCGTGCAAGTCATCTCAATGGGCTTTTTTGTAGAGGATAACGCGCCGATCATCTGGAGAGGACCGATGCTGGGTAAAATGCTTAACAGTTTCTTTAACGAAGTGGAATGGGGAGATTTGGACTATTTGGTCCTTGATTTACCGCCGGGTACAGGCGATGTTGCTTTGGACGTTCATACGATGCTCCCTTCATGTAAAGAAATCATCGTTACGACACCGCATCCGACTGCAGCCTTCGTTGCGGCAAGGGCTGGTGCCATGGCCATCAAAACAGAACACGAAGTCATTGGTGTCATAGAGAACATGTCATTCTTCGAAAGTAAAACGACGGGTGAAAAAGAATATGTCTTCGGAAAAGGCGGCGGAGCGAAGCTTGCAGAAGAGCTTCGTACAGAAGTTTTAGGTCAACTTCCCCTGCAACAGCCGGATTGGAACGAAGAGGACTTTGCTCCATCCATTTACGCAGCGGACCATAGGCTCGGAAGAATTTACGAAGATATTGCTAAGAAAGTCATTGAAAAACTACAATAAAAATAAGGCTGATTCCGATTGGGATCAGCCTTATTTCGTTCTTTTTACTTTTTCTCCTTCTCGGCCGCTTTAGTGGCTGCTTTATCCAATTTCTCTTGCATTTTAGCTTGGACGAGAGGACTCTCCATGGTTTCGATGATCAGCTCCTTATAGACCGACCGCATCTCCTTGGTTTTTAATAACTTATTCATTTCTTTTTCCATATCCGGTTCTTTCAATATTTCCATAAGCATTCCACGATACTGAGGATCAGCAGTTAAGTCCTTCAAAACCTTTTTATGTTCGTCTTCTAATGCTTTAGCATATGCGGAAGCGAATTCGGGATCATTAAATGTCTTTTTCCAAAATTCCTTCCCTTTATCTGAAGTGACCATATCTTCAATGGATTTCTTAATGTCATCCGAATCCATAATAAGTTCAGCTTTCGTTTTATCATCAGTAATAATATCCTGGATGGCTTTTTTTCCATCATCTGTCTTCAAGATATCGACGACCATCTTCTTTGTCTCTTCATATTCCATTTTTTCTGCGCCTGCTCCATTTTGAGCACAACCGGAACAAACGAGTAAGAATGACGTGAAAAGCAAAGCAACTCCCACTCTCATACGCAGGGCCCCTTTCATCCTTCTTACTGTTAATATGGTTCCAATCGGCGATATTATTCCTTGGTGGAATAAGTGGATTTTTCCAAATTTGGTTGGTACAATTAAGGAAATGAAATAGAAATGTATGGAGGAAGACAATGAACAGCCGTAATTTAGTTAAATTGTTTTTAACAACATTGCTTATAGGTGGTGTAACGGGCGGAGTTGTAGGTTTCTTGGCTCGGTGGAGTGAGTTTAAGCCTTATTTTTCTTCTTTTGATGTCAGCGCCATCTTATCAACGTTTATTTGGTTATTCGGTGTTGGATTAATTTTCAGTGTCATAAGCCAAGCCGGCTTTTTTGCCTATTTAACGATACATCGTTTTGGTCTGGGAATATTTAAAAGCGCTTCCTTATGGAACGCCGTTCAACTTGTACTCATTCTTTTTGTTGTTTTCGATCTTGTCTACCTGCGATATCTTAGCTTTGGTTCAGGCGAAGGGATCAGTTCCTACATCGTGTTAGCGTTGGTTGTATTGGCCTTAGGGCTTGTTACAGCTTATTTCAAAATGAAACAAACGAATAAACAGTCGTTCATACCGGCCTTGTTTTTCATGGTCGTGTTCACGGTTTTGGAGTGGATACCTGTCCTAAGTGCCAATGATGAAAGCTGGCTTTACTTCATGCTGTTTCCATTGCTGGTCTGCAATGCATATCAATTATTGGTCCTTAGCAAATTGATTGAAATTTCACAAAAGGAATTGGCCAGTAAAAGAGGGCGTAAGCAAACTCCGGCAAAGGGAAAGATGAAAGCCGGTGAACTTGGTAAAGGCAGCTAACCTTTATGTAAGCCGGGGCATACATAAGGAAGTCAAACATAAAAACTGCGTACTAAAGGTTCTTGGAGACCATTAGTACGCAGTTTTTTTAGTCAGCGAACTTCCTCACTGCTTGCTGATGAATTGGAAATCATCTCTGAAACGTTAACGAAGTTTAAATTTTTTGATCGAAGTTCACTTATTAACTCCGGTAAAGCCTTATTCGTTTGTTTTGCTGAGTCTGAGGCATGTAATAAGATGATATCACCCTTTTGGGCCTTAGTGATGTTCTGTACGATTCGATCCACACCCGGATTGGTCCAATCCTTTGAATCGATGCTCCAATGGACAACAGTATATCCGAATTTCTCGCTGATCTTTAAGAGGCGTTTATCAAAGTGGCCGGTGGGAGCGCGTAAAAGTTCTATATTCTTTATATTCAGTTTTTTAAATGCTTCCTGCGCTTTAGAAATATCCCGGATGATTTCCTGATCTTCCATTTCGGAATAATCCTTATAATCGTAACCAAGGTTGCCAATTTCATATCCTTCTTTCACAATTTCCGCTACTATGTCCGGATGACGTTCAGCCCAGGATCCCGAGAGGAAAAATGTGGCGGATTTAATTTTTTCCCTTTTTAATGTCTCTATTATCGGAGCGGCTTTCTCATCACCCCAGCCGATATTGAACGTGATCGCAACATTCTTTTCCCCTTTATAAACCGCTTTCGGCCCATCTTCTGTAGAAAAAACGGGGGCATGAAGAATGTTTTGTACAAAAAGGAACCAAGCGGTAAAAAGTGCCGTAAGTAATATTAACGAATAATATTTGATCTTCTTGGCTTGAAGCACCATGAAAAATTTCATTAATCCATCCCCTTGTCCAAAGTACTCTTGTCTTCAAATTTATGCGCAAGGATTATTGTTATGCAAAAAAATCAGTTGAAAATTCATAAAAATGCTGGCAATGGGGAATGCTGTCTGGTGGAGGTGTGAACTATGCTCGGTTTATTGATTAATGACAAGGAGAAGATGGAATTAGAGTATCTTTTAAAAAGAGAGATGGATGAAATACTATTTGATCTGCAGGATGACAGAATCGATCACTTAGTCAAAAGGGCAATAAACGAGAAATATAACATCCTTTTCAGACTGTTTAAAAGGGTGAGCACCGAGGAGGAATGCCTAATGTATATGAGGGGAAAAAAGAATTTGTCCAAGGGAAATCAGTCATGAGATTCAAAAGTGAATTATATGTAAAAAATCTATTGACTATTAATTTATACGCTGGTATATTATAAAAGTTGCTGCAACGTAAAAGCTTTTGAAAAAGAATGGAAAAAACTTTTTTAAAAAAGTTATTGACGAAGTAGTAATAAGATGTTAAGATATTAAAGTCGCTAAGAGATGCGGCAAACAAATTGCTCTTTGAAAACTGAACAAAACAAAGCGCCAACGTTAAATTTTAAGTGAGCACACACTATCAAAAAAGCAAATGAGCAAGTCAAACATT
>NZ_JBHVSL010000010.1:0-57069 GCF_042885195.1 Peribacillus sp. NPDC058075
GAAATGTTTGACTTGCTCATTTGCTTTTTTGATAGTGTGTGCTCACTTAAAATTTAACGTTGGCGCTTTGTTTTGTTCAGTTTTCAAAGAGCAATGTCTTTCGGAACACCTTATTTATAATAACATTTTCATTACTGCAAGTCAACAACTTTTTTAAAACTTTTTAAAGTTTGTAATCTGTTTGCAACTCGTTCGTAACGACAGATATAAATATAACACCATTACGTTAACTGCGCAATACCTTTTATAAAGTTTTTTTGAGATAATGTTGTTTTTCTTTCAAACCCTAGAATTCACTCTATTGAAGCACATGAAATTATAATTAAAAAACAAAAACCGAATTGGACTTACCGGGATCAAAAGCTACGCCCATGATCCCGGCCATCCGAATTCGGCCCTGCAATCAAAACTCATTTTGCTTATATTAGCGATGTCTCATTAAAGGGAATAACAGGACGTCACGTATAGAAGGAGAATTGGTCAATAGCATAACCAAACGGTCAACACCAATTCCCAGTCCGCCAGTCGGCGGCATTCCGTATTCTAACGCCTCCAAGAAATCTTCATCCATTTCATGAGCTTCATCATTACCTTGCTCTCGTTCTTTCAATTGAGCTTCAAAGCGTTGACGTTGATCAATAGGATCATTAAGTTCAGTGAAGGCATTTGCGTGCTCCCTACCTACAATGAATAACTCAAAACGATCTGTGAAACGGGAATCTTCCGGATTTTTCTTTGCTAAAGGAGAGATTTCCACTGGATGCCCATAGATGAATGTAGGTTGAATTAACTTATCTTCGACCTTTTGTTCAAAGAATTCATTCACGATATGGCCAAACTCCATGGAATCCTTAACTTCAATTCCATTTTCTTTAGCAAGCTGCTGGGCTTCCTCTTTACTCATTTCAGTCCAGAAGTCCACACCCGTATATTCTTTTACAGCGTCAACCATGTGAAGTCGTTTCCATTCCGGTTTTAACTCTATCTCATACTCCCCATACTGGATGGTGGTCGTCCCAAGAACTTCTTGAGCTATATGGGCAATCAGATTTTCCGTCAAGCTCATGATATCTTGGTAATCCGCATAAGCTTCGTACAATTCGATCAGTGTGAATTCAGGATTGTGCCTTGTGGACACTCCTTCATTTCTGAAAACCCGGCCAATTTCATAAACCTTCTCCAATCCGCCAACAATTAAGCGTTTTAGATGCAGTTCAATGGCGATCCTTAAATTCAAAGGCATATCCAAGGCATTATGGTGAGTAAGGAAAGGGCGTGCAGCAGCTCCACCAGCAACAGAGTGCAATAGCGGCGTTTCCACTTCAAGGTATCCTTGATCGTCCAAATACCGTCTCATGGCTTGTACAATACGACTGCGCATGATCAACGTATTTTTACTTTCCTCATTTGTAATTAAATCGACATAACGTTTACGATAACGCTCTTCAACGTCCTTCAAGCCATGAAATTTATCAGGTAACGGGCGAAGCGCTTTAGCAAGGAACACATATTCTTTAGCTTTAATGGAAAGTTCCCCGACTTTCGTTTTGAAGATAACGCCAGTTACCCCTACAAGATCACCAAGATCCGTTTGGTTGAAAATTTGGTAAGAATCTTCCCCAATGTTATCCAAACGGACATAAATTTGAATTTGGCCGCTAATATCCTGGATATGGGCAAATCCCGCTTTCCCTTTTCCTCGCTTCGTCATGACACGGCCAGCGATCGTAACTTCAATTTCTTTTTCTTCAAGATCTTCCTTTTCTAATTCACCATAAGCACGGATTATCTCCTGAGTGTTATGTGTGCGCTCGAATCTGCTCCCGAAAGGGTCTAGTCCATTATCCATCATGGCCTGCATTTTATCGCGCCTTACCTGCAGTTGGTCATTCAATTCTTCATGACTCACGAAAATCATCTCCATCTTTATTAATAAATGCCTTATATAATTAATTAGAAATACTTTTGCATACCTATTTATTCTTACATAAAGTAAAGGAATTCAACAGCTTTTTATCTTAAAACCTTGTTTATGTACATATAAAAACTGCCAGGATTACTGGCAGTTAAGATAAGCGTATTATAGGAAAATAGGAAGGTAATGTCAAACATCAGACCATTTGGATATTTTGTTGCTTCGCTTCACTATCATCAACAAGTCCATAAAGGAGCTTTACAACATCTTCCCTTGTTTCACAATAATTAATTCCTTTGCGTGCCTGACCATTCCCTTTAACACCCTTTAAATACCAAGAAGCATGTTTACGCATTTCACGAACAGCTACATTTTCATTTTTTAACGCAATCAGACGATCCATATGAAGCACGCAAACGTCCATTTTTTCACGAACTGAAGGTTCATCCAACAGTTGACCGGTTTCTAGATATTTTACAGTCCGGTAGATCATCCAGGGGTTACCTAGGGCTGCACGGCCGATCATGACTCCATCAACACCCGTTTCCTTCAGCATTCTTTCCGCATCCTGTGGAGTTTCCACATCACCGTTACCGATAAGGGGAATATTAATCGACTTCTTCACTTCACGGATGATGTCCCAGTTAGCTTTTCCTTCATACATTTGAACACGTGTCCTGCCATGCATGGAGACAGCTTTACCGCCTGCCCGTTCAACAGCCTGGGCATTCTGAATCGCAAAAACATGCTCATCATCCCAGCCAATGCGCATTTTCACAGTTACCGGCTTTTCAACGGCATCAACCACCGCTGAAACCATCTCATAAATTTTGTTTGGATCGAGAAGCCACTTCGCACCCGCATCACATTTAGTGATTTTAGGAACAGGGCAGCCCATGTTGATATCAATGATATCAGCATTTGTATTTTTATCTACAAATTGTGCAGCTTCGACCAAAGATTTCTTTTCACCGCCAAAGATTTGCAAGCTTAACGGCTTTTCTCTTTCATCTATATAAAGCATATTCAACGTTCTAGCATTTTGTAAAACGATTCCCTTATCACTGACCATCTCCGCACAAACAAGACCAGCACCAAATTCCTTGACGGTCAAGCGGAATGCCGAGTTACAGACTCCCGCCATCGGTGCCAGCACTACCGGATTCTTCATTTCTATATCGCCTATTTTTAACACGTTGACCTCCTATAACAATCTTTCATTTATCGTCAGGTGGCTGAAGCTCCTCAATGGAAACATGAAGAATTTCCGCCACTTCCAGTAAAAATGCCTCTGAAGGGTTGCGGTTCCCTCGTTCGACTTCTCCCAGCAAGGAAACGGAAACACCTATTTCCCTCGCGAACCCTTCCTGGGTATAACCCTTTAACTTTCGAAAAGCGCGAATACGCCTTCCCCATTTTTCACCTTCCATAATCGAACTCCTTCTTTATCCGGAATCTGTTCAAGCAGGTCGCTCAAAGGTGCATGCATTCGCGGAAGTGATAGATCAGAGTCCACTTCCATTAAAGGCACGATAACAAAAGCCCTCTCGTGCATACGAGGGTGCGGGACTGAAAGAATCTCTGTCTCAATATTTTCTTGATTATATAACAAAATGTCAAGGTCTATAATACGGGGACCCCACCTTATTTCCCTTTTTCTTCCTAAATCTTGTTCGATTTTCATACAAGCGTGAAGTAATTTTTCAGGTTCTAAATCGGTTTCCACTTTAAGAACAGCATTTAAAAAACAGTCCTGGTCTTCATATCCTATCGGGTCTGTTTCATATAAAGAAGAGCAGGCCAACAGCTTGATATGCGGATTTTCAGACAATAATTGGAAAGCTCTATGGAATGTTTCAAGACGATTCCCTAAGTTCGACCCTATTGAAAGGTAAGCAATATTTATCACAATCAACGACCCCTTACAATCTCTATAGCAACCGAATCATAGTGACCTGCTATTGGGGGATCCGGTTTATAAACCTTCACGGTGCATGTCTCAATGGAAGAATATTCATTAAGTAGTTCAGAGGCGATTTTTTCAGCCACGGCTTCCACTAACTTAAAAGGTTCTCCCTCAACAACACTTTTACACACTTCATATAACTCGCCATAGTTGACTGAGTCTTCAAGACTGTCACTCTTCCCAGCCTTGGCTAAATCAGTCTGGACGATTAAATCCACTTTAAAGCGCTGACCAAGCTTCGTTTCTTCCGGAAAAACTCCATGATAACCGTAAAACTCCATCTTGTTCACATATATCTTATCCATTTCATTCACCTTTTCCTAATAGAGCGTCCATCATCTTTGCAGCCCGTGCCATTTCCTTCACATCATGTACTCGAACCATCTGACAGCCTTGTTGAATTCCATGGCAAATTGTAGCCGCAGTGCCTTCCATCCTCTCACTAGGCGGAAGGTCCAGAACATGGCCAATCATGGATTTTCTCGATGTCGCCAGCAGTACGGGATACCCTAATGATACCAGCTTATCAAGATTCCTCATCATTTCCAAATTAAACTTTAAATCTTTCGCAAATCCGATACCTGGATCGAGAATGATGTTTTCATCCTTGACGCCGGCATCCTTTACCAATATGATGCTTTCGAATAAATCTTGAAGTACATCCCTGACAAAATGTCCATACTCCATATTATCCCGGTTATGCATCAAGATTATCGGCACCTTATATTCCGCAGCAACCTTTGACATCAAGGAATCGGCTTTCCCTCCCCAAATATCATTTAATATATGGGCTCCTGCCTTTACCGCCTCTTCTGCAACTCTTGATTTATACGTATCGACCGATATCGGAATCTCGATATTACGCGATATGGCTTCAATAATTGGGGCGACTCTCTCTATTTCCTCTTCATCCGATATCCTCTCGTAGTTAGGACGGGTTGACTCACCACCTACATCCAATATATCCGCCCCATCGTTGACCATTCGTTCGGCATGCTTCAACGCAGCATCTATCCGATTATATTTTCCGCCATCCGAGAAGGAGTCCGGCGTAACATTCAAAATCCCCATGATTAAGGTTTTCTTGCTGTAATCCAAATCAAATGAACCGCATTTTATTTTTGATGCTCCTGCTAATGACATCCAACGTTCTCCTTCGCCTAAAGAAATCTATATATACGAGTTTACCCATTTACATAGGTATAGTGCAAGCTCCATGAAAATCAGGGATACTTCTGGATACTTTGCTACAAAAAGAAAAGCAAAGCCCCATAGGAACTTCGCTTCTCATTTAGTGTCTGGTCTTACTCAAAGTTATATAATGGTGTACTTAAGTAGCGTTCACCATTACTCGGTATGATGGCAAGGACTTTTTTGCCTTTACCCAGTTTGTCAGCCACTTTAATGGCAGCTGCAATGGCGCCTCCAGAAGAGATTCCGCCAAGGATTCCTTCCTCTTTTGCTGCGCGGCGGGCATAATCAAACGATTCCTCTGTATTGACTTGAATGATTTCATCATAGAGATCTGTATTCAAAATACTAGGAACGAAGCCTGCTCCGATTCCTTGGATTTTATGAGGTCCTGGAGTACCACCGGATAATACTGGAGAGTCCGCAGGTTCAACAGCGTAAATTTTAATGTCAGGAAATTTTTCACGCAGGACTTCACCGGCACCTGTTATGGTTCCCCCAGTACCGATTCCGGCAACGAATGCATCCAAGCCTTCATCTCCAAATGCTTCAACGATTTCAGGGCCTGTAGTGTTCCGATGTACTTCAGGGTTGGCTTCGTTTTCGAATTGCTGCGGAATGAAGTAACCTTTTTCTTTAGACAGCTCAGTCGCCTTTGCGATTGCACCCTTCATTCCTTCAGGTCCAGGAGTAAGAACTAATTCTGCCCCATATGCGCGAAGTAAGTTACGGCGTTCCAAGCTCATCGTCTCCGGCATAACCAAAATTGATTTATAGCCCTTTGCCGCAGCTACCATTGCCAAACCTATTCCCGTATTTCCGCTTGTAGGTTCAATGATCGTATCACCTGGCTTAAGAGTACCATTTTGTTCTGCCGCTTCGATCATTGCAAGGGCGATACGGTCTTTTACACTGCTGCCTGGGTTAAAATACTCAAGTTTCAAATAAATATCTGCACTGTTTTCATTTTGAAGCCTGTTTAACTTAACAATAGGTGTTTGTCCAATTAAATCGATTACAGAATTAGCTATACGTGCCATTTTCTCCACTCCCTTATCATTTCAATACCGAGTATGTTTATTGGTTTTATAATTTTAAAGTTACCAGTTTTACTAGTTCATTGTCAATGATTATATACTATATTCTAAATTTTCTCACACAACCATTGACCTACTTTTCATCCTTCATTCCATAAAACCATTCTACATCAAATTCGTCCCAGAAAACTTTCCCTGAGACCGGTGCCTGAATCTGTTCAAGAGCTATTTGGCGGTGAATCTTGTCTTTAACTTCTTCATATTCATACTGCTTGCCCTTTATTCTTTCATGCAGGTAGAGAACGGCCCAGCCATCCTCCGTTTGGATTGCATCACTCCACTTCTTCACCTTCAATTTCTCGGCAGCAGTTATGTATTCCTTGGAGACTTGCTCGTTATCCTGGGATATATAACCCATGTCGCCTCCTTGATTCGCAGTGAATTCATCAAGGGACTTCTCCATTGCCAAGACGTCAAAGGAGACTCCTTTCTCCAGTTCACGTATGACTTGGTCTGCCTGCTTTTTTGTAGAAGTGGTGATATGGGAAATGTGGAAAGCTGTAGGAATTCTGTAGATATCCTTATTATTATCATAATGACTCCGCATTGCCGTTTCGGAAACCGAAACGTCCTTGGTGAGGAGCTTCTCGAGAAGGAGACTCGACTGAATTTCCTGCCTTAGTTGATCGTTACTTTTATTAAGGTTCTGACCGGCAGTCCCATACATCGTTTTCATCATTTTAAGTTCCCGATCAAGCTCTTCATCCGAAGTCTTCACTTTGTATTTTTCAGCTGCCTGTTTCACTACCTCTTTATCGACCATATCCTCAAGTACATCTTCCCCATATCTTTTTTCGAGCTCATTAATCCATGCTTCCCGGGAAATATCCTTGGATCCAACCTTTGCGGCTGTTTCTTCCCCAATGACGGATTTTGAAATGATTAGTGGTTTTATGACAAAGATAAGGATAGTCAATAGGTTCAACAAGGCAAGGCCAGCAATAATCGCCCGAAGCTTTTGTTTTGGCAAACCCTTATCCCCCGTAAATTATTTTTTTGTTTCTGCCTCTAATTCCTCGAGTTCTTCCTTCGAGAATTGGTAGGTCTGATTACAAAAATGACAATGCGCCTCTGCTTGTCCGTCTGTCTCAATGATATCCCGGATCTCAGCTTGCCCTAGGCTAATCAATGCGGTGGCAATTCTCTCCCTGGAACATTGACAGGAGAATTGGACATCCATTTTTTCTAGTATATTCACATTGCCCTCACCTAAAATTTCGGTTAGGATTTCTTCTGGAGTCATGCCACTTTGAATCATCTTGGAAACCGGAGTTATCGTGCTTAGTCGATTTTCGATTTTGGAAATTGTATCTTCGGATGTACCCGGCATCAGCTGAATGATAAATCCACCCGCTGCAAGGATTGAATTATCCGGATTCACGAGAACCCCAACCCCCACAGATGATGGCACCTGTTCGGAAGTAACAAAGTAATAAGTGAAATCTTCACCTAACTCCCCCGATACAAGCGGTACTTGCCCCGAAAAGTAATCACGAAGACCAATGTCTTTGACAACAGTCAGCAATCCATCTGTACCCACCGCTCTCCTTACATCCAACTTTCCCTGCTCATTCAAATCAAAGTGGGTTTGCGGGTGAGTGACATATCCGCGGACTTCACCCTTTGCATTGCTATCGACCAGGATGGAACCAATCGGTCCACCGCCCTCGATTTTAATCGTCAGCTTTTCTTCACCTTTTAACATTCCGCCCATCATAACGCCTGCCGTCATAGCACGTCCAAGGGCCGCAGAAGCAGTAGGCCATGTATAATGGCGTCGCTGCGCTTCTCCTACAGTGTCTGTTGTTGAAACAGCATATGCCCGTACCTGTCCTTCATAACCTAACGCCTTTATTAAATAATCCTTCATTTATTTTGCTCCTTTCAAGCTTTGTATTACTTCTTCACTTGCTCACGGTTACGTTTATAAATCAGCTGCAGCCCCTTCAAGGTCAAAAATGGCTCCACAACGTCAATCACAGTGGACTCATTAGCAATTAAGGTAGCCAGCCCGCCTGTCGCTATTACCGTTGGTTCTAGATTACTTTGCGCCTTAATTCGATTAACGATTCCTTCTACCTGTCCAACATATCCATACAAAATGCCAGCCTGCATGGCGGACACCGTATTTTTCCCAATAACCCCTTCCGGCCGGCTGATTTCTATTCTTGGAAGTTTGGCTGCTTTTGAATAAAGTGCTTCAGTGGAAATATTTATACCCGGAGCAATGGCTCCGCCCATGTATTGTTTATCCTCATTTATGTAGCAATATGTCGTTGCCGTACCAAAATCCACGATAATGAGAGGGCTTCCATATTCCTGAATGCCTGCTACAGCATTAACGATTCGGTCGGCTCCCACCTCACGGGGATTTTCGTATTTAATATTCAATCCAGTTTTTATTCCAGGTCCAACTATTAGCGGTTTAATCCCAAAGTATTTTTTGCACATGCGTTCTAGCGCAAACATAATTGGCGGAACTACCGAAGAAATAATGATTCCATCAAATTGATCAAACGAAAGACCTTCATGTTGCAGCAAAGACTTTATGACCATTCCATACTCATCTTCTGTCTTGTGACGGTTAGTCTCTATTCGCCAATGATATTTTAAAATATCTTCATCGTATACGCCTAATACAGTATTCGTATTCCCAACATCCAATACAAAAATCATCGTTTCATCACTCCGGTAAATTATTCTCCAACATCATAACACACTGTTATTTCCCACGCTATTAGTCGCACTTTTCGAAAGGTACCGCAAAAACTTCATCATAAGAGTTAAGAAAAGGGCATTTCCGAGGCGGAAATACCCTTTTGAATTTAGTCAACTTAAGACTTTTTATTGTCATCTTCGTTCGGGAAGGAAAGCGGCTTATCTTGAGGTGCACCTTCTTTGATTGGAGGGGTATTCAATCCTTCCTCCGTTATTTCAAGGTCCTCAGGTCCTCTTTTATCCAATGGATCTAATAGGGCCTCTTTTTCTTCCTTCTTCTTATTGATGTTCACCTTGACATTCTCATCAGTGGTTAAATTCCCATTCAGTGCCGTATAATCACGTTCTGGCAATTTACCATTATGGAACAAACTTTTGATTTGTTCAGCATCAAGTGTTTCCACTTCAAGCAAGGTTTTTGCAACCAAATCAAGTTTTTCACGATTTTCAGTAAGTATCTTCTTACATCTTTCGTAAGCTTCCTTGATGATACGTTGAATTTCAAGATCGATTTCATATGCTATTGCATCCGAATAGTTTTGATCATTGTTAAAATCGCGTCCCAGGAAGACCTGACCTTGAGAATTACCGAATTGAAGCGGCCCAAGCTTACTCATGCCATATTCCATAACCATGCTCCGAGCTATGCCCGTTGCACGCTGGAAGTCGTTATGAGCACCGGTACTCACTTCGCCGAATGTAACTTCTTCAGCTACACGGCCACCCAATAATCCTACGATTTTATCTTTAAGCTCAGGTTCCGTCATGAAGAAACGATCTTCTTTCGGCAGCATAACTGCATAACCGCCGGCTTGACCACGAGGGACAATCGTAACTTTATGAACGATTTCAGCATCATCCAGAACCAATCCAATAATGGTATGGCCTGCTTCATGCCAGGCAACGATATTTCTTTCCTTTTTGGAAATGACACGGTTTTTCTTGGCAGGTCCAGCGATAACACGATCTGAAGCTTCATCCAAATCGGACATGTCGATCTTCTTCTTATCTTGACGGGCAGCTACAAGAGCCGCTTCATTCAGTAAGTTTTCAAGATCGGCACCAGAAAATCCTGGAGTACGCTGAGCGATCGCTTTCAAATCGACTGTATCTGCTAAAGGTTTATTGCGTGCATGCACTTTCAGCACTTCTTCACGGCCCTTGACATCAGGTCGGCCTACCGTTATTTGACGGTCAAAACGTCCTGGACGCAATAATGCCGGATCCAATACATCAGCACGGTTAGTCGCAGCAATGATTATGATTCCTTCATTACCACCGAAACCATCCATCTCCACCAAGAGTTGGTTCAATGTCTGTTCACGTTCATCGTGACCGCCACCAAGACCTGCGCCACGTTGACGTCCGACTGCATCAATCTCATCGATAAAGATGATACATGGTGCATTCTTCTTAGCATTTTCAAACAAATCACGAACACGGGATGCACCGACACCCACAAACATTTCAACAAAATCAGAACCACTGATTGAGAAGAAAGGAGTTCCGGCTTCACCAGCTACAGCTCGTGCAAGTAAAGTTTTACCTGTACCAGGAGGCCCAACTAATAGTACCCCTTTAGGAATACGGGCACCAAGCTCGGCATATTTGCGAGGGTCTTTCAAGAATTCAACGACCTCTACAAGTTCCTGCTTTTCTTCGTCCGCTCCGGCAACATCATTGAAGCGTACTTTTTTCTTATCATCATTATACAATTTCGCCTTACTTTTCCCGAAGTTCATGACGCGGCCACCGCCGCCGCCTTGAGCTTGGTTAAGTAAGAAGAAGAAGAGGATAAAAATGATTACAAATGGAATGATGGAAGTGAAAAATGTCACCCAGCCACTTGTCTTTTCTGGAGGTTCGACAGTGATGATGTCTTTATCCAGCTTGGTTACAGCGTCATTGATCCGGCTTTGCGAATACTCACTGAAAGGCACGTACGTCACAAAGAATTTATTTTCCTCATAACCTTTGAGCTTTCCTGTGATTTCAAATACACTGCTTTCGGGCTGCATCGTAAGTGATGTAACGTCCCCACTCTCCAAATGCTTATAGAATTCATCTTGGGTCAATTTTACGTTTGGTTCATTGTTATTATTAAAAATGCTTACAATCCCAATGATGACCAAAAAGATCAGTAAATAAAATATGGTATTACGGAAGATCCGATTCATCCCTTACCTCCTCCCACGGGTAAACAAACTATAGTAAATACTATCATACAAAATTAATGAATTACAATAATTTAACACCGCTGTTTTTATCTGGTCTTCTCTTTCAAACAGGTACAATTAATTCTGGTAAATTTCAGGCTTCAATATGCCAATATACGGGAGATTACGATACTTTTCCGCAAAATCAAGACCATATCCGACAACAAATGCATCCGGTACGATGAACCCGGCATAGTCCGGAGTGATATCCGCTTTCCTGCCTGTTGGTTTATCCAGTAAGGTGACGATTTTAATTGATTTTGCTTTTCGGTAACGGAAAAGTTCCGCAAGATAGCTAAGAGTCAAACCGCTGTCGATAATATCTTCGATGATTAAAATATCCCGGCCCTCCACTGATGTATCAAGATCCTTGATGATTTTCACTTCACCGGAAGATACAGTGGAGTTACCATAGCTTGAAACATCCATAAAGTCCATTTCAAGATGTGTATCAACGCGTTTCAGTAAATCTGACATAAATGGCATGGCGCCTTTCAGCACTCCGATGGCCAACGGGAACTTGCCTTGGTAATCAGCTTCAAGCTGCGCACCCAATTCCCTGATTTTCTTTTGAAGTTCTTCCTCTGTTATTAAAACCTTTTCAATGTCGTTTTGCATGGTCATTGTAATTAATTGCCCCCCATGAAGAATTAAGCTTTTTTATATTCTAAGTAGATTAAAGATTTTTCATCAGAAATTATATCCGGCTCAACATTCGATTTCTTTAAACCAGGTAGCCAAATGACCGTTCCCGATTGATCGATGATGACCGGCCACACATTTCTTTCTAGCATCGGGATCTTTTCATTAATAAAAATATCCTTTAACTTTTTAGTTCCACCTAATCCCTTGACGGCCATCCGCTCGCCTTCATTCCTGGTTCGGACTGTAAGAGGAAGCTGAACAGCTGATTCGGGAAGTATAAAAGAATGATTTCCTCTAAGTACCGGAACTTCTTCTTTTATATAGTGCGCTTTAATCTTATATCCATTCGGAAGAATAGTCTCACCGGGAATTTGTAATTTAAAGGAATATTTATGGCTTTTTTGCCGGAAAAACCTAAACGTGCAAGTTTGATATGATTTTTCCGCAATAAGGCCCTCCGGAAGATGCAATTCTGCAGATGGTTGAGGATTCAAAAACAAAACTAAAAGTTGGTCAATATGTAATGCCGAAAGCGATGAAGGTCTCTCCAAATAAAGATAGTTTAATATTAGTTGAATCGCCCTTCTTTGTAAAGGTTTAGGCATCGCCAGAACCTTATCAATCTGAATAACCGCTTGATCTTTATCCTGTGTGATCCAAACATCGGACATTTTGCTTGAAACCAGGTTCAAAAAAAACTCTTCATCTTCATAAAGCTCTTCACTGAATCGTTGAAAATGTTCATGAACCTTGACATTTTCTTTCTTTAAAAACGGAAGGACTTCATGTCTAAAACGATTTCTTGCATAGACACCTGTTTCATTGCTCGGATCAAACCTTGGTTCGATATCATGAAGGCCCGCATATTCGATTATTTGGCTTTTCGTGATTTCAAGAAAAGGCCTGATCAGATTTCCGGTATGGAAACGTCTCTTTATAGGAATACCTGCCCTTGCCTTCCCTGTAGCCCCTCTTGTTAAACGCATGAGCATCGTTTCGATTTGATCATCTCCATGATGCCCCAGGACTAGGGTGGAGGCTTGATGCTTATCCATCATTTCTTCATAAAAAGCAAAACGCAGCTTTCTTGAGGTTATTTGTGAACTTTCCCCCGTCTGTTTCATCCGGGCAGGAACATCGATCCTTTTTCCCTCAAATGTAATGCCCCACTGTTCACATATGTGCTCGACATATTTATAATCCTCATAGGATTCTTCACCGCGAAACATATGGTCAACACTTGCAACGATCATCTCGTAATGAAAAAGAGCTTGAATTTCCTTAAGGATATGGAGAAGCACCATTGAATCCGGTCCTCCGGAAACGCCTATTAGCAACTTCGATCTTTCCTTAATCAATTCGTTTCTATAAATGGTGCTCAGAACTTTTTCCTTTAACATACAATCTTCCTTCTTTATGAACAGGCATTAGTTTTATACGATTCAATCATGAAATGGTTTCAATTATTCCATGGCATTCACCTAATAACTATATCATAACAACTGTTCGTATATGTAAAGAACATAGAGCATCGATATGATGGCAACCAGCAAAAAAGTTTCAAAAAAACCGCCACTTTTCTTTTTTGAATGGTTTTGGGACCTTCTTGCTTGTCTCGTTGCAGGTTGAATTCTTTGTGACTGGCCGGTAGCTGCCTGCGTCGGATCCTTTTTCTTCGAGTGATTTTGCTTACTTAGCACCGTAACTAAATCCTCCCGCATTTGGAGAGCAGAATCATATTGCCCGTGAAGTGCTTTATCCAACATCTTTCTATATGGGTGCAATTCCTTTTTCTGCTTAATCAAGTCGTTAAGCTGTCTATACCCCTCCCCATTCTTGTGAAAACGTCCAGGATAGGCCGAATTGATTATAATCATCGCCACAGCGAACAAGTCATATTGCGGATCGGCCTTTCTTGATCCAAGTCCCCAGTAACCCCTGTCAAAGAACTCTGTGAATTCTTTAACAGATCGTCCAATTAAGGTGGTTCCGCCTACATCGACGCACCTCACCTTATAGGCTGGTGAAGTCACGATTAAATTCTCAGGTTTTAAATCGCCGAACACCCAGCCATTGGTATGCAAGGCAGACAAGCTGGTTAAAAGCTGAAGCATTAAGACTCCAATCCATGATGACCCTTTCTTATCGATGAAACGCAAAAAATCGTGTCCGTGGATATATTCCATGACATAAAAAGGGAGCTGCTTTCCTGTTTTCATGAAATCATCCGCTTCCAAAAAGGAAGGTCCAAGGGTAGACCCCTGGACCTTTGAAAAGGATTTTAGGATATTCATCTCTGAAATAATGGACGTCCCATTATCACTGAGCTTTAAAGCATAATGACGATTTTTGCTTTCAACCAAATAGACGATCCCGTTCGCTCCACACCCCAATTCCTTAATTATTTTGTACTGGTTTTTATTCCATTTTCCAGTGACCAAACTGCCAGGCAGGAGTTTACATTGATTCCTCAAAGTATTGTTCATCATCATGTGATAACAATCCCCTCAATGAACGTTTTTTATTGAAATATGTTAAAGCTTCACGAATGGCTGGACCTGTCGGAGTGAGTCCCCCTGTACTAAGCTTAGGAAAAGTTGCCGTCAGGGCTTCAAGGTTCGGGGTCCAATCCAGCAACTTTTCAACATCATTTCTTTTCCCAGGAAATACGAATACGGAAAAACGGCTGTCACCCATTCTTGCATTCATGCTAAGGGAAAGATCTAATAAGGAATCTTTTACTGTAGGCAGTTTGTGCTTCATGCTTGCACTGGTATCAACAAGAATCAGTACTTCGAGCTTGCTCGTTTCCCCAAGCTCATCGACCACCTCCATCACTTCTCCACGTTTATCCGGCGGAAGATCCTCCATCGTTTTTGAATCTCCGAGTATTTGTTGAAGTTCGCGATTGATAACTCCCTGTATAGTTTGAGTCATTGCCTTTTGGGTCACCATTTGGACAGTTTGGGACAACTGCTGGGCATAGACTATTTGACTTACGCCACCTCCTGAACCAGCAATCTTCTCGATTTCCTTAAGACCCTTTTCATCTATCACATCATTTTCCATGACACCTATGACATTGATGGTTATGCCTTGCTTCCTTGCTAATTCAGCCATGGCAGAAGGCTCCTCACCATGATTTGAACATCCGTCGGTTATAAGCAAAATCTGTTTTAATGTTCCTGCTTTCATGTTTTGCTCTCCCTTCCTATCAATTTGTTACCATAATTGACTAAAAAGGGGGAATTTATACGCTAAGACATCGCATCAAGTCACATCATGGAGCGGAGTGATTGAAAAGTCTCTTTACCATTTATCCTTCTTCCATTTCACCACCTCATTTTTGGTTTTATTTATTTCATATATATAAACGGCCTACTGGGCCTTTTTGCGTTTTGGAGAAACGGGAATGGATGCCCATTTCGGTGTGTTATGCTTGATTTTCGATGTTACCACTGTCATGTCATCATCTATGATCCCTTTTGTGCGGATGACCTCTTCCAATATTAAATCAGAGATTTCCTGCGGATCGTCTGTTTCCATTTCCTTGATTTTTCGTTTTAGCCAGAACTCGATATTTTCGACATGTGAGGGGCCATCGAACACTCCATCGCTCATCATGATTAGTATGTCCCCTGCCTTCAGTTCTTCTGATACAACATCAACATCGAAATCCTGGATGATTCCCATAGGAAGGTTACTTGATTCAATCTTTATTATCCTATCCCCCCTTTTAATGAAACTCGGTATCGAACAGATTTTTAAAAACTTAGCCTTTGCGTCCTGAAGATCGATCATTGCCAAATCAAGAGTCGAAAATATTTCATCGGTAGTGCGTAGAGATAATACGGAGTTTACGGATTTAATGGCTATTTTTTCTTCAATTCCCGATTGTAAAAATTTTTGAAGCAGCTTCAATGTCTCTGTACTTTCAAAATGGGCCCTTTCCCCATTTCCCATTCCATCACTAATGGCTATTGCGAATTTGCCGCAGCCAATTTCCATGGTCGTATGACTATCTCCTGATACAAGCCCTCCCCCCTTGGCAGCATGAGCCACACCCGTTTCGACCGTGAATTTTTTTGCTGACCTAAATATCACCTCACATTGCCCGTTTGGATACGTTGCACACTCTTCTGAATGAACGACTATCGTTTCCCCTAAAATGTCAGAAAGCATAGGTGCAATCAATTTTTCACATTCCCCTCTGCCTTGGCAGTATGGGACACTCATCTCTATATCAACATTCCCTTGTTCTAGACTATATATTTCTACATACCCTATGTGCAGGCCAAAATCCTGGATGGCTTCCAAAATGGATTCTTCATGTAGATGATGATTCTTCCTTTCCCTTTGAATTTCTTTCGCAAAATCATCCATTACGGCCGAAACTCCCCGCAGTTGATCCGCAACTAGTTTCCGGCTTTCCTTCACCTGCCTTTTTAATTTTTGGTTAGCTTCAAAATAAGTAAGCTCCTGTGATATCGCACCAATGACCTGAGGCCCGCGGCTACAATATTTCGCCCATTCCTTCGAAGTCTTTTGGGGGAGCTGACCATTATTTTCACTTAATTGAAGCATGATCTCCTGCATGCCGTCATAGGTTGTATTAAAGTTCTTGGACCAGCACTGTTCCTTTTTAAAACAAAGCTGGCACGTCTTTTCCGTTACATTACTTAAAAAGTAGTCGAATTCTTTCTCATCTTCCTCCAATCTCCCCCTTTCATCCACTTGGGAAAAGCTATTGGAGAGCGCCTCAAATACATGTGAGAATTGTTCCACCCTTTGAGCGGTGACATCCCTCACTTTTCGGGCATACTGCTGCTGTTCATCAGAATTCTCGACTGTTCCCGGTATATGTTTCGCTATTTTGTTGATTATGGAGGACGGTGTCAATATAAATAGGGCCACAGCTATAATTGATTCATAGAGGGTCACCATAATATTGCTGGTGCCCTCACCATATAAACCTATCAGTAACGTAGCAATCAAGAGGCCTGCAGCAACCCCTATCTTCCTTCCCTCCTTCAGCAAACCGCCCAGAAGCCCGGAAAAAGCGAGAAGGCTCATTTGATAGAGACTAGCAATACTTGCCAGGCTGAATATCAATCCAGTAACTACACCTACAGTGGAGCCTATGGCGGCCCCTCCCGCCAGCCCGAAGAGGAGGACCAAGTATCGTGAGAATATATGGTCGAGTGATAGATCGTATATCATCCAGCCTATGGTTCCGGTCATCACCGAAGCCAGCAAGATGATGATGCTCACGATTTCCTCCGTCTTTAATGATTGGGACTTTGTTCGAATGGTCAGCAGCGGGATGGACTGTATGAAGATTAAGGTTAAGATCATTGCGAGTCCCGCCTCTACTCCTATCATCATTAAGTCGTACAGCTGAATCGTTCGGAATACCAGATATTGCTCGGCCAGGTTGACCAGGAATAGTGAAGCAAAGACGTACATCGACATCGTCTTGAATTGTCCTTCCACGGCGGGCTTCTTGATCTTATGAAATAACAGGAGCAGGAACGCCGATGCAAAGATGACTAAACTATTAGAGTAGTGAACGGTCAGCCCACCTGCAATCAATCCGAATAAAGCAAGTGGTGCCCTGTCACGTCTCATGAGAAACACGGCTGCGAAAAACGGAAGGCCAAATGGTGCCAGCTGCGAAAGAATTAATGCCCGTCCTAATAAAAAACCAATAATTGCTAAAGAGATACCTTTTTTTACGAATATGTCTTCCGTCTTCATTTGCAGTTGTTGGATCCAATTGATGGCCCCTGCCTTCGCTTCTTTTAACTGAACATCACCAAGAGGTTCCATCATAGGTCTTTCTACTTTTTCCATTTCAACACCCCATTCGTATTAGTGATTTTTATTATATAGAGGGCTTGTTTATTTTTTTGTCAGAATTTTATAAGCGGATAAGAAAAACGTTCGACGAAATTCTTCTTGAACAATCATTTGTATACAGGTTTTTGTGCCTTTTTTTCCAATACAGAAACGGGTGTTCTTTTTTTTTTGAAGAAAAGCAAAGTTTTTAGGTTATTTTTGCGGAAAATAACACGAATAAATAATCAGGAAATGGAAACCGACAAACTTTATTTTTTTTGTTGACATTTATTCTTCACGAATGTAAGATATAACTTGTGCTTCAGTAGCACTTACCATTATGGCGGCGTAGCTCAGCTGGCTAGAGCGTACGGTTCATACCCGTGAGGTCGGGGGTTCGATCCCCTCTGCCGCTATCCTTTTTTCTTGAAAATAATGGCCCGTTGGTCAAGCGGTTAAGACACCGCCCTTTCACGGCGGTAACACGGGTTCGAATCCCGTACGGGTCATCAAATACAAAAGCGCCTCTGCACACTTATCTTCAGTAAGTGTACAGAGGCGCTTTTTTTATGTTATTGATAATTAAAAGAAGACAAGCCGGCAAGCTTGCCTTTATCTACACTATGAATCATTTCACAGGAAAAGTTGCTAAACTATTATTTTCAGCAGCAGTTTTATCCGCGTCTTCCTCCTCGACCTCCCCGTTTCGTTTCGGTGCTACGTTTAAGGGTCGTTAAGCGGTCTTCGCTATCTTTTAAGAATTTAGCCATTTTTTGCTCAAAGTTTTCCTTCGGTTGGAAACTGTTACCTTTCGAGCGGAAGTCTTTGGAACGGCTGTCATTCCCTCTTCCTTGGCGCGGACGTGGTGTGTATGCAGGTTTTTGCTCAGCTTCAGGACGGTCTATCGCTTTTTTTATGGACAAGCCAATCTTGCCATCTTTAACATTGATGACTTTCACCTCAACTGTATCGCCCACTTTTAAATGATCATTGATATCCTTGACATAGTTATCAGCCACTTCACTGATATGGACAAGACCGGTTGAACCTTGAGGTAGCTCTACAAATGCACCAAAATTAGTTATGCCTGTTACTTTACCTTGTAACTTGCTGCCTACTTCGATTGA
The DNA here is from genome assembly GCF_042885195.1 of Peribacillus sp. NPDC058075. Lineage (NCBI taxonomy): Bacteria > Bacillati > Bacillota > Bacilli > Caryophanales > Bacillaceae > Peribacillus > Peribacillus sp. NPDC058075. Next base: position 18,714 of record NZ_JBHVSL010000010.1, read on the forward strand.
CATAAAAAAAATGTTCCTCCTTAGAAATGTTAAAAAATCTCTTCTCTCTATATTATAACGAAAGTAAAAAAACAGTGTCAATATTAGTCACTATCTTCCTTTCCTTTTGGAAGGGTAAATATGATTTCGCCTTTTTCAGATAAGAAATAATCCCGTCTGGCTATTTTCGCTATATAGTCGTCGTCATTAAGCTTTACGATTTCTTCTTTAAGAAGGGTCTCGTCTTTTTTCAATCCAGCTAACTTTCCCTTCAATTCTTCCTTCTGTTGTACCTTCTCATCCAGTGCAACATTTTGCGTTATGAGGGTGGAAACGGCAAAAATCAAAAAGACAGCGGCGAAAACTGAGTAAAGAGTTAATCTACGCATTAGACCACGCTTCTTTTTTTCTACGGTTTGTACTTTTTTCTCTTGTTGAGCGACGTAGGGATTTTCTATTTTTGCCACTTTCTTTTTACGCAGGCTACTCATTTTTTATCGCTCCTCATTTCTTTTTATTTCTCCATCTATTTAGCGTTCTAAATATAGAATTCTTTATTTTCAATAAAATCCCTTTTCCTTTATTATAAAACTTCCCGACGTTTTTCGTAACAAAAACCGGCAATAAATTCCATATATAAGTCAGAATCCATTTTAATGGCCTCCAGAAAATATTCAAAATAAAGAGAAGTATTTTCACCGCCCACTTTAATATGGCTAAAACGAACTTACCTATCCCGAAGATGATGGCTATTACAGATACTACTACCCATTTTATCGGAACAAATATCAGCATGTGAACCGAATTCGTTATAAATCTCGCCAGCTTTATCACAAGTATGATCAAAAACTCTAAAAAACGTTGATAGAAACCTTTGAAAAGTGCTTGATAAGCTGAAAAACCGCATAATAAGGCCAAAAATAAATAAAGGCGAAACTCTCCCTCATTCACTAAAAACAAAACATAAAAAATAAGGAGACCCTGAATGATCCAGAAAAGGAAGTCATGGATGAATACAATCCACCTTTTCCTTTCTGAACGTTTCAGGAACCGGCTATACGTATCCAGGGCAGCTCCAAAGCCGCTGCCCATGCCTATCATCGCAAGCAACGTATAAAATTGAATCGTTAAGGTCATTTGAACAATTTGCCAAAGAAGCCTTTAGCTTTCTCCCCTGATTGCTCATCTAAATAAACAAGGTCGAAAATCTTTCCCTTTATGGAGACGATGCCTTTATCCACGTCCAAATTTTTCATTTGCAAGTTTTGGCCCCGGATAGATAAGAATCCCATTACAGTTTCGAGCAGAAACTCCTCATTATCAAAACTTTCAACTTGTTTGACACCGGTAATATCAAGTAAACGGCGGCCTTTCATCGTTACATCATGCTCTTGGGTCGTTCCCTTTGTGTAACCAGCATTCGGATCAATATATTGGCTCATTTTATCATCCCTCACAGTACCACTGATTTGTACAAGTGTATGTCCGTAAGAGCGGAATTAGAACCAAGCCTGTCCTTACTCCTCCGCTAGCTTTTCTTCCTTTACGATGGTATACATATCTGCAGCCGCTTCTTTTTTCGTCGTTTCTTGAATCTTATCGACACGTACCGTAACGAGCTTTTGACCGAATCGTACAGTCAATTCATCGCCATCTTTCACATTCGAACTTGCTTTTGCCTGTTGTCCGTTAATCGTGATTCTCCCTTTATCCGCCACCTCTTTCGCAAGTGTACGGCGCTTGATCAATCTTGAAACTTTTAGGAATTTATCCAATCTCATCGACATTAAAATCTCTCCCTTAATTAAAGTCCTTTAGCTTTTGCTTCATCCCAATATGAATCCAGTTCTTCCAATGTATAATCCTCAAACTTCTTGTCTGCCTTTTGAATGCACTCTTCTATATATGTAAAACGCCGGTGGAATTTCTGGTTTGTTTTATAGACGGCTTCTTCCGCTTGTATGTCATAATAACGTGAAATGTTGACAAGCGCAAAAAAGAGGTCGCCCAGCTCTGATTTTATTCTTTCGACATCCCTGTTCGGGCTTAATATTTCCGCTTCCAATTCCTGCACTTCTTCCCTGACCTTTTTCCAGGCTTCGGAAACTTCATCCCAATCAAACCCGACCTTCGCCGCCCTTTTTTGATACTCTTCGGCCCGAAGTAAGTTTGGCAGCGATTTCTCAATCCCATCCAGTATGGATTGCGGAGCTTTTGTTTCGCTCCCTTTTTCATTGTCTTTGATTTTCTGCCAGTTCACTAATACATCTTCCTCGCCGTTCACTTCAACATCTCCGAATACATGAGGGTGGCGCCGAATCATTTTCGCCGTAATGCCTTCAATCACATCGTCTATCGTGAACATGCCCTCATCTTCACCGATTTGTGAATGCAGCATCACCTGAAGCAAGATATCCCCAAGTTCACCAACCATGCCCTCATCGTCCTCTTCGTCGATGGAATCAATCAGCTCATAAGCCTCTTCTATTAGATATTTCTTCAAGCTTTCATGAGTTTGTTTCTTATCCCAAGGACATCCGTCAGGACCTCTAAGTTCTGCGATGACTTGACGCAGCTTAGAAAACTCCCTGTATTGTAAAGCTTCTTCTCTAACAGGCGGGACATAAACACTCGTCAAGTTACTTAACTCCATCTGACGGTCGAGTTCGAACAGAGCGCATTTTGTCACTTTTTCCTGACTGCTTCCTGCTGCTGTAACGATATATACCTCATAGTCATCCGGTAGCTTTTCCATTAAAGTCAGCTTCACATTGGACGCACTGAATGCGTCATACACCTGTCCGATTATCATATGCTGGGTAATGTGCAAATCATCTGGTGAAAGATCCGTTCCATCCAACAGCTGGAACCCTTCAATCGGATCGATTTGAACAGCCTGAAACAAGGGATCAAGGAAACTTTGCCCGCCATCCAACTTAATGGCTATTCCAAGAGCCGGACCCTTTTCGAGCAAAAGCTGAACTGTTTTTTCCGCTACCATGGGATGTCCCGGAACTGCGTAAAGAATCGAACGGTTTGAAGCCTCTTGTAATAATGTTCCGGCAATTTCTTCATATACCGCTTCAAATTGGTCGTGCTTTTCATATATCCCGTCAAACGCCGTGAAATTGATTCCTTCCCTTTTCAAATCCCCGATCACAGGATGATCAATCGTTCTGACGAATTTTTGTTCTGTTTGTAGCAATTTTTTATAAATCCCTAGTGGAAGTTGATCTAAATCCCCTGCACCAAGGCCTATTATCGTAATCTCATTCATGATTTCGCATACTCCTATTCGTTATTATAAATCGTTTAAGCTTTGAACCTGCAGGTATAAGTGCCAGTTCTTCTTCACCAAACAAGCCTGCACGAATGGCGGTCATCACAAAAACGGCTGCACCGATCGCTACCCCGGTCAAAGCTTGGATCGTAGCTAACAACCTGCTTTCGCCTGAGGATATCAATTCGAATAAGCCATTGAATAAGACAACCGCCGTACCCATGTAAACCGTACTCTTCAAGATTATTAACACGTGCTTCTTTTCAATTAATGTCTTTTTAATATGTACTCTCAATACCACATAAAATAATACAGTCATGATCATATACGCAAGCACTGTTGCCGAGGCCGCTCCCGCGATTTTGTAATGGGGCACCAGGACAAGGTTCAAAGCCCACTTGCTGACCACACCCACAAGCGTAATGATCACCGGTATAAACGAATAGCCTAAGCTTTGAATCACTGCCGCTTCTGCCATTATGACGGATGTGAATAAGATCGATAAAGAGAAAATTGCTAAAGTAATGGTCCCTTTAACATCCATGAACAGCATATGATTGACAGGCTTCATCGTCACCACCAGCCCGATCGCAGCTGCAAGTCCTATCGTTGCGCTTACACGAAGCACCAGTTTGATTTTATTCAATAATTCTTGTTCATTTTTCCTCTGAACGAATCCGGATATTACAGGTACAAGCGCCAATGCAAAAGAATTAGCCACGACTGTACCTAGCTGAAGCAAAGGCTGTCCCCGGTCATATACCCCTTTCCATCCTTTGGCTTCGTTTTCCCCCATCCCCGTTTCCCTTAATAGGGAATATAGGTGCAGTGAATCGACAAACTGAAACAAGATAAGGATCAAGCCAGTTATGCAAAAGGCCAACCCTTGGAAAACCAGGACCTTGGAGATTTTGATGAAATGTACCGGTTTGATTCTCATCTGTAAAAAAAGCTTCCATTCTTCTCTTAAAATAACGAAAGCAACAAGCAGTACCAGGCCAGTTATGCCGCCGGTTATCGAACCGAGGACCGCCCCCTTGCCGACCACATAAGGAGAATACCCTAGATTCACGAATATGGTGGAAAGAACCAGTATCGTCAACACACGGATGCATTGTTCAGCGACCTGCGAACTTGCCGTCGGTAACATGTCGTTTCTTCCTTGAAAATAGCCTCTTAAAACAGATGAAATCGGCATTAATAGATAAGAATAGGCAACGATTCTCAGAAGACCGGCTAAATTCGGGTCCTTCATCCACCCTGCAATCCAATCAGCGCCAAGGAACAGTGCAGCAAACATCATGACTCCTATCGAACTTAAGACGATGAACGATGTCATTAAAATGTCCTTGACCGCAAAGTTATTTTTGGAAGACTCCCGTTCAGCAATAAGTTTGGATATGACTACCGGAAAGCCGAGTGTTGATAATGTAAAGGCAACACCGTAGAAGGGATAGACCTGTTGATAGATATAAAACCCGATGTCACCCGCAATGTTCTGATAAGGTATGCGATAGGCCGCACTCAACACTTTTACGATAATCGCAGCTGCGCTCAAAATCAGCGCACCCCGAAAAAGTTCATTTGATGTTTTATAAGGCTTTTCAGCCATTCTTTTTCCCCTTTTCACTCATATGTGGTAGTTATTATAGCATAATTCTAATGGTTATTTTTCGATTCCATCCATACTGTTAATTATTTTCCAGAATTGCAAAAAGGACAGCGCGATTGCTGCCCTTTCCATCTTTAAAAATATAATGGCATGTCCAAGGTTACTGTTCCATTTGCCTAGCTAGGAAGCTTGCTGCTGTTTCCACCGATTTCTGTTCCACTTCACCAATGGTACTATCTTTAGAGAAAATCAAGACGGCACCAATCGGGTCGCCACTCGCAATGATCGGAGCTGCAGTATAAGATTGGACCTCCTCATCATTGGAATCAACGAATGAAATTTGTCCATTTGGAGATTCCAGGACAGGATTTCTTTCTTCCATGATTTTTTCCACTAGTTCACTGACACTTTTATTTAAGTATTCTTTTTTGGAGCCGCCTGCCACTGCAATGTAAGTATCCCTGTCACAAATCATAACTGGGTTTCCAAGGCTATCATAAAGTGCTTCTGCATATTCCCTAGCAAAATCGCCTAATTCACTAATAGGAGAGTATTTTTTAAGAATGACTTCTCCATCTCTATCGACAAATATTTCCAGTGGATCTCCTTCACGGATACGGAGGGTCCTGCGAATTTCTTTCGGGATGACGACTCTTCCTAAATCATCAATTCGGCGAACGATACCAGTTGCTTTCATCTAATGTTGCCTCACTTTCATCTAATTGATTTGATAAATCCTCATTTTGTAGCAAAATCATCACCAGCTATTGTACTTAGTATTTTTCTAATGGTAAGTTCTATGCACTTTGAAAAAATTTTTCTTTTTGATGCATTTTTTTACCATGGTACCTAAAAAAATTTCTTCAAGAGGACTATCATTCAATTTTAGTTTTTTGTGGCTTGCGTCTCTTTTTTTACATACTGTAAACCCTTGGTCATCTCAAATAAGATATTAAGCCATTTGCTTTGTTCTACGCCTTTTATGTGCAGGACCAGCTTCATTCGATTGCCGTCCATGCCGAAGCCGACCATACGGCCATACTTCGATCCCAGCTCGAACACCTTTTGTCCATCCACATCGCTGCTGACCTTTTCCCTAAGGAGAATGCTGATTTCCTGCTTTAATTGTTTAATGCTTTCAATTCCGGCCTTTTCAGCATATACCTTCATTTCGGCTATCATGAATAAATAGGAAACTTCTTCTGGATACTCTCCGAAACGATCGATCATTTCATCCTGTAATTCTTCCACTTCTTCAAGCGAAGCAATACCTCTGAACCTTTTATACATTTCTATTTTCTGATGTCCATCCATTATGTAGGCATCAGGGATATAAGCATCCACTTCAATGTCGATTTCAAGGGTGTTCTTTTCTTCGGCTGGCTGGTCATTACGTTTCGCATCTACCGCTTCTTTCAGCATTTGTGAATACAGATCAAAACCGACTGAATCGATGAAGCCATGTTGTTGAGCCCCAAGGATGTTTCCGGCTCCCCTGATGGATAAATCACGCATCGCGATTTTGAACCCTGAACCCAATTCTGTAAATTCCTTAATGGATTGAAGACGTTTTTCTGCCACTTCCGTCAACACTTTATCTTTCCTATAAGTGAAAAATGCATATGCGACCCGATTGGAACGCCCTACACGCCCACGCAGCTGATAGAGCTGTGAAAGTCCCATTCTATCCGCTTCATTCACGATAAGCGTATTGACATTCGGGATATCGACACCCGTCTCTATAATGGTTGTACTTACCAAAACATCATATTCACCTTCTAAAAAGCCGAACATGACGGCTTCCAGCTCTTGCTCTGTCATTTGCCCATGAGCATAGGTGACTCGGGCATCGGGCACCAGCATGGAAATTTCTTCTGCTTTTCTTGCTATATCCTCTACCCGATTGTAAAGGAAATAAACCTGACCATCCCTGGCCAATTCCCGTTCTATCGCTTCCGTTACCAATGAGCCATTATACTCCATGACATAAGTTTGGATCGGGAACCGGTTCTCAGGCGGTGTTTCGATGACGGACAGATCCCTCACGCCCAACATCGACATATGAAGGGTCCTTGGAATCGGTGTCGCAGTCAATGTCAGTACATCCACATTAGTTTTTAACCTTTTGATTTTTTCCTTATGTGTAACGCCAAAGCGCTGTTCTTCATCAATGATAAGCAATCCCAAATCGCGGTACACGATATCTTTGGATAAAATCCTATGCGTGCCAACCACGATATCCACTGTGCCGGCCTTCAATCCTTTAATCGTCTCGGTTTGCTGTTTTTTAGTGCGGAAACGGCTCATGAGACCAATCGAAATCGGATAATCCTGAAAACGCTCCCTTAATGTTTCATAGTGCTGCTGGGCGAGGATTGTGGTCGGAACAAGAAATGCAACTTGCTTGCCATCCATTATGGCTTTAAAAGCGGCCCGGATGGCCACCTCAGTCTTCCCATATCCAACATCACCGCATAATAAACGATCCATTGGCCGTTCCCGTTCCATATCCTTTTTGATTTCGACTATAGAACGTAATTGATCTTCCGTTTCGTTATAAGCGAATGATGTTTCAAATTCCCTCTGCATATCACCATCAGGTGAGAAGGCATAGCCCTTTGCCGCTTCCCTCTCTGCGTATAACTTGATTAAATCATCGGCAATATTCTCTACGGATGATTGAACCTTGCTTTTGACACGTTTCCATTCCGTTCCGCCTAGCTTATAAAGCTTCGGTTCTTTTCCTTCAGAACCGACATATTTTTGGACAAGATCAATTTGGTCGACAGGAACATACAATTTGTCATCCGCTTGATAACGAATATTCAGGTAATCTTTATGGACCCCATTAATCGTAAGGGTCTCAATACCCAAGTATTTACCGATTCCGTGGTTAACATGAACGACATAGTCACCGATCTTCAGTTCGGAATAACTTTTGATTCGCTCCGCATTCGATAGTTTCTGTCTCCGTATTGATTTCTTTGACTTCTTATTAAACAATTCCGTTTCCGTAATAATACTGAATTTTTGCATAGGTAATTCAAAGCCGCTATTCAGACTGCCGCGTAAAATCTGTACTTTACCTGGAAGAATGCTGTCCGCATTAAACAGCTCTGCGGCCTCTATATCATAATCGGCTAAAACCGAATGCAGCTTTTTTACCCGTTCTTCATCCTGTCCAAGTATGACGACTGTGTATTTACCTTTTTTCCAACGTTCCAGTTCAGCTTTGAACACATTCATCTGTCCATGGAAATTTTGCATTTGTTTACTGGCAAAATTCAGGATATTCTGAGGATTCGTATGCGGTACATGCCGTAAAAACAACGAAAGGTATACAAACGGCCTGCTGGATTTCACGATTAATTCCTGCATGGGATGAGCCAATTTAATGTCATGGATAATTTGTCCCTGACTTAAAAGGTCCGTGTACCACCCAGCCTCTTCCTTTTCCAAAGAATCATTGATTTCCTGGATTCTACTGATTTCATCTAAGAATACCAAACCATTTACCGGTAAATAATCTATTAAACTAGCTGGATCTTCATACGCTAAACTTAAGTATTTAAAGATTTTGTCGGGTATATTCCCCATTTTCAGCTGTTCAAGTTCATAACTGATCGTTTGAACCAGCTGTTCCTTGGTTTTCTCATCTTTAAGTTTCTTCAAGCTTTTACTTAATCCGCTCTCGAGCCTTGTTATGATTCTTTCGATATGCTCCGTCTCTAGCAAAGCCTCACTGACGGGCCCAATCGTCACCTTCTTGAGTTTCTCGATGGATCGCTGATCTTCGCTTGAAAAGGTCCTTATTGAATCTATTTCGGTATCGAATAATTCAATTCGTATCGGATTAGGTTCGGTGATCGGATAAATATCGATTATGCCGCCCCTGATACTGAATTCACCTGGAGAAGCAACCATTTCAGATCGGTTATAACCCATGGCAATGAATTTATTAAGCGTTGGTTCAAGTTCGATGTCTTCCCCTAAATTAAAGATAAGCTGATGCCTCTTCCAAATATCCTTTGGAGGAAGCACACGACGCACCCCAGGAATGGGCGCAATGACTATCCCTTTCTTTCCTTCCGCCCAAAAGTTCAATGCCTCTACACGCTGAGCCCTTAATTCCGGGCTGGCTACACTCAAATCAGCCGCGATCAATTCATTGGCTGGATATATATATAATTCTTCCTCGGGAATGAAACTGGATAAGTCCTCATGGAATTTTTGTGCTTGCAATAAATTATGGGTAACCAATAAAATAGGCCTATTCGTCTTTTCATATACGGAAGCCAGCAATAGTGATCTCGAGGAACCTGTCAGACCAGAGACGATTTGCTCCTTAAGTCCTTCATCGATGCCGGCTATTAACGAATGAACATCATCTTGTTTGGAGAACAAGTTCTGTAATCCATTCATTTTATTTCCCCCCTCTCTTAACGTGCGAAAAACATTTGAATTCTTTGTATTAGAACTTGGCCATTTAACCAAGCGTCCTTTTTATTAACGGCAATTTTTAGTGCCCTGATATTCCAGACAAACGGAAAAATGCTTTGGATTTTGTCCAAAGCCCTCTCCCGCTAATGAATAATATAATCGTTTTCATATAAATCAGGGTTTCTTTGCAACGATTCATGACAGTCTTCACATATCGCCCTTACATGCATATCCCCTTCAGAATCATAAACGATCATCTCTTGTCGCTCTTCATCGGTAAGTTGATTAAAACCTAACTGCTCCGTACTCAGTGAGTGTGCCTCGATTGAGCCCAGCTTAGTTCCGCAATGTCGGCATCGATAATGGAGAGCCATTTGGTAACCCCCTATTTTTGTAATAGTGTTAGTATGTACAAAAGTAGAGGGTTTTTATTCAGCGAAACAGGAAGATATTATTCTTTACTTATATCTACTCTCTGCTTATTGGTTATATTCGTTCATGACCTGTAGAAATGGTTTTTCCAACCAGACTTCACATGAAGCTGCGCTTTTTTCGATCGTTGCCCCGACATGATCCCATTCTTCAGGCGAAAACCGCCCTAAAACATAGTCAGATACCGGCATACGGCCAATCGGGCGGCCAATGCCTATTCTGATTCGATTGAATTCTTGCGTACCCAAATGGGCAATTGAAGATTTTATCCCATTATGACCGCCTGCACTTCCTTTTTGACGAAGGCGAAGCTTCCCTGGAGGCAAATCAAGGTCATCATATATAATGACAACATCCGCGATATCCGCCTTAAAGAAATGCATGACAGCCGAAATGGATTCTCCTGACAAATTCATGTAGGTTAAAGGTTTTAGTAATAAAACTTTTTCTCCCTTTACCATTCCCACACCATAGATCCCCTTATGCTTTGCTTGATCAAGCGGGATCGACCATCTTTTGGATAACTCATCTATTACTTCAAATCCGACGTTATGCCGAGTTTTTTCATATTGTTTACCTGGGTTCCCTAACCCTACAATAATTTTCATGATTCACACTCCGTCATTACGGTTATTTAGGGAGTTACGCTGGGACGAAGTTTTTCCAAGACCATTGACCTTAGAAAAATAGTACCCTAATTTCAAGCTTGCCTGCAAGCGACCGGAGAACTAATTAGGAAAAACCCTAATTAAAGAAGTCAATCACGAAAAAATGGTCCGGCTTAAATGGATGCATCCATAGATTGAAAAGACGTAACTCGTTAAGAGCTACGCCTATTATATCACGATTCACTTGTTTAATCCCGGCATCATGACTCTGGTGATGCCTTGGTTTCCCTGCCCTCTTCATTTTCAGGGATACCGCCATCTTGCTGTTCACCTGTACTTATTTCCTCTTCCTGGCGAGGAGCCAAAACAGATGCAACGACTTCTTCCCCATCGTTGCCGATTGTAACTTGTTTATTCGTTTGGATATCGGATATGTAGATTGTATCTCCAACCTGAAGTTCGGTAACGTCAACATCGATGGAGTCAGGAATGTCATTAGGTTTAGCCGTAACCGTCACTTCATGAAGAGACTGCTGAAGAACCCCGCCGTCTTTCACGCCTTTACAAACACCGACAAGGTTAATGCGAACTTGTGCCTGTAATTGGGCGGACATATCTACAATTAAAAAGTCTGCATGGTAAATGGAGTTCTTTATTGGATCCTTTTGATAGTCAGAGAGCATGACTTTATATTTCTTTCCTTCCAAGTCCAAAGAAATGATTCCATTACGGCCTATTTCCTTGATTGTTTTTTGAAGCTCAATATTATTGACTGAAATGGCCGTACTGTCATTTTTATTGCCATATACAATCGCAGGGATTTCGCCTTTTTCTCTCAAATTCCTTAAATTAGAGTGTTTTGAATTCGTACGTTCTTTCGCAGCTAATATATTACTCATACATCCTCCGCCTTCCTGAATATGAATTGCAAGTTTCTCTATATTTAACATTTCCCTAAATCGCGAATCATTAAACATGAAAGGTAAACTCCGAAGGGGGCAAGAAGGTGATAAACATATGGTAAACATAGGAATTCGCTGCAAAATCTTTTTTCATTTTTTTCTCTTATTCAGGCGTGAATCGCCTTTTTTTCCATTTCCCCCTCAACTTGCATCACCCGGTTAAGGATTTGGGCTGCTAGTGATGAATATTGAATGCTATCCTTTTTCCGCGGTCTTGGCAGATTGATTTCCTTATTCATGACGACTTTGCCTTCTTCGATTAATAGGACACGGTCGGCAAGCATTACGGCTTCTTCAACATCATGGGTAACAAGCAAGGCAGTAAAGTCCCTTTTCCTCCATAGTTCTTCAATCAGCCTTTGCATGCCAATTCTCGTCAAAGCATCCAATGCCCCTAACGGCTCATCCAAGAGGAGTATGTCAGGTTGGTTCACCAATGCCCTCGCTAACGCCACCCTTTGTTTCTGCCCCCCAGATAAAACGGACGGCCACTCGTTTGCTCGATCTGCAAGGCCCACTTGCTCCAGTAATTCCATAGCACTTGGCTTCCAATCCCCTTTCAAGCCGACACCAATATTTTCAATGATTTTTTTCCAAGGAAACAGCCTTCCATCCTGAAACATCGTACGTGACGATTTATTTAATCCATTCAATGGCTTTCCATTCACCATTATCTGCCCGCCCGTCGGCTTTTCCAGTCCCGCCACAAGACGAAGCAAGGTGCTCTTTCCACATCCACTCTTACCGACAATGGCCACGAACTCCCCTTTTTTAAATGTGAGGTCCATTCCCTTTAATACTTCAAACTCCCCAAAATCCTTTCTTACACCCTGCAACTCCAACGAATTTACATTTATCATATGAATGACCTCCTCATTGGTATGATGGATGCCACTTTAAGCATCTTTTTTCAATTAATTTGGCCGCAACGTCCGATATTTTTCCCAATAAGGCATATAAGAGAATACTGAGAACAACAATATCCATCCTCATGAATTCCCGGGCATTCATAGCCATATATCCTATTCCGGAATTAGCGGATATGGTTTCTGCGACGATTAATGTGACCCACATGATGCCAAGGGAGAAGCGGATACCCACCAAAATGGATGGAAAGGCCGCAGGGAGGATCACATTCCAGAATAAAGAAAAACCACTTAACCCATAAACCCTAGCCGCTTCAATTAAACCCTTATCCACCGATTTCACTCCATGAAATGTATTTAAGTAGATAGGAAATAGAACCCCTAAAGCGACAAGGAAAATTTTCGCTTCTTCTTCTATACCAAACCATAGAATCACCAGTGGTATTAAAGCTAAATGCGGAATGTTACGCAACATCTGAAGCGATGTATCGAATAAGTTTTCAGCAAGTGATGATAATCCATTTAACAACCCTAGTACAAAACCAATAATCCCGCCGATTAAAAAACCGATGAATGCCCGCTGAGCACTGATGCCGATATAATCTATAAGTTCCCCTGTTTTCAATAAAGCGACGCCAGCTTGAAAGACTTCAGTCGGGGCAGGCAATATCCGTTCCGACAGAATCCCCCACAAAGAAAGCAGCTGCCACGTTACCAAAAGGAGAATGGGTACGATCCAAGATATGAGGGAAAACCTATTGAACTTTTTGTTTAACTTTGCCTTCATCTTCAATTTCACTTCCTTTTGTAGGGTAGTGGTCGTTTGCCAATATTTCCCCGAATGGACTCGTCGCTTTCGAAACGGGCACTTGCTGCTGTTCGACAGGGAGTAATGGGAATAATAATTCCGCCACACGGTACGCTTCTTCCAGGTGAGGGTACCCGGATAAAACAAAGGATTCTATTCCGATTTCTTCATATTCCTTCATTCTGGCGGCAACATTTTCAGCACTTCCGACTAGTGCTGTACCGGCACCACCGCGCACCAGACCTACACCCGCCCATAAGTTTGGACTGATTTCAAGTGATTCCCTGCTTCCATTATGAAGTTGCGACATCCTCTTCTGTCCCACTGAATCAAATCGTTCAAAAATCTTTTGTGAATTTTGAATCATTTCATCATCCACATATTTAATGAGTTCGTCCGCTGCCTGCCAAGCTTCTTCTTCCGTTTCTCTTACAATGACATGCATGCGAATGCCGAATCTGACTTCACGTCCGTACTCTGCTGCTTTTTTACGTACCTTTTCAATTTTTTCGGCCACTTGCACCGGCGGCTCACCCCAAGTCAAGTAGACATCAATATGCTTTCCCGATATATCGATGGCTGGATCGGATGAACCTCCGAAATAGAGCGGCGGGTACGGTTTTTGTACAGGTGACAACAGAATATTTCCGCCTTCAACCTTTAGGTGCTCCCCTTCATAGTCCACACTCTCACCAGACATTTCCTGTCTCCAGATATCGAGAAATTCATTTGTTTGCTCATAGCGTTCCTTATGATTTAGAAACACGCCATCACCTGCCAATTCGACTGGGTCCCCCCCAGTTACAACATTGATCAAAAGACGGCCATTCGACAACCTGTCGAAGCTTGAAGCCATACGCGCAGCTAAGGTTGGCGACAGTAAACCTGGACGAATCGCAACTAAAAATTTCATTCTTTCCGTTGCAGAAATCAATGAAGAACCAACTACCCAAGCATCCTCACAAGACCGACCTGTTGGAAGCAAAGCCCCTTCAAAACCTAAATGATCGACTGCCTGTGCAATTTGTTTTAAATATGGAAGTGTAATCGCTCTCCCTCCCTTTGTCGATCCTAAATAGCGACTTTCCCCATGTGATGGCAAAAACCAAAATACTTTCATTTTATTTCCCCCTTAATTTTTTTTAATATCTGCAGATGCATCTAGAACATTAATCTTGCTTGGAATTAATTTAAGATTAAAAAATGTATCGGCAATCTTTTGTTGATCATCCAAAACCGTACTGGAAATCTCCTCAAGTCCGTATTCTTTTCTATTTAATGTTTTTTCTAATGCCTCCACACTCATTCCAATTTCCGGAGATAAAAACTCAGCGACATCCTTTGGGTTTTCTTCAATCCATTTATCAATTTTTATCAGTTCTTCTTTGATGATCTTCAAAGCCTCTTCGTTCCCGGCAAATGAATCAGTTGCCAAAAAGAATTCACGATTTGCCACTAGTCCTTCTCCATCCCGGATCGTTTTCGTTTCAAGCTCCAATTCCGCCGCTGATAAAAATGGATCCCATATTACCCAGGCATCGATTTGGTTTCCTTCAAAAGCAGCTCTCGCATCAGCCGGTGGCAAGTAGACGGGCTGAATGTCATCAAGAGCAAGACCTGCTTCCTCTAACGCTTTGACCAATAGATAATGAACATTTGAACCTTTATTCAAACCAACCTTCTTACCTTTTAAATCTTCCACATCTTTAATGGGTGAATCCTTTTGCACGACTATAGCCTCTCCCGAAGGATTTGCCGGCTGATTAGCAATGTAGACAAGTGGTGCATTGGCTGCTTGTGCAAATATCGGCGGCGCCTCCCCTGTGTGCCCAAAATCAATGCTGCCGACATTCAAGGCTTCAAGCAGCTGAGGTCCTGCTGGGAATTCAGTCCAATCGACCGTATACCCCAATTCTTTTAAACGTGTTTCCAGATTGCCATTTGATTTTAAAATATTTAATGTCCCGAATTTTTGATAACCGATTTGGATGGTTTTATCTGATTCTTTTGCGTCAGCACTTGTGGAATTGTTCTTTTCCTCCCCACATGCACTTACTATCAGCATGACGATGCTGAAGATGGACAAGAGCCATATCTTTCGTTTTTTCTTCATATTCTGCACACCCTTCATAAACTATTTATATAAAAATAAAAGGCTCCTTTCCTTCACCAATCGAACAATAGGGCAAAAAGATGCCTAATGTTCTATTGGTAAGTGAAAAGGAGCCTTCGGTAGTCCGATCGGCGTTAACCATTATGCCATTACATTCGTACAGGTTTTCATTCCATGAATATGAATTGAATTTGTATAGCTATTTTATTATCACTATTCATATCTGTCAACTAAGAATTAAATGTTTTTTGAAAATTCCAAACAAAAATACGGCGAGCCCGAAGGCCCGCCGTGTATTGGTTAATTATTTTATCAATCGAATAATGTGCTGACTGATTGTTCCTCATGCACGCGAATAATTGCCTCTGCAATCAAAGGTGCTACAGAAAGTCCAGTGATTTTATCGATTTTCTTATCTTCAGACAGGGCAATCGAGTTAGTCACGACCAATTCCTTGATCGTTGAATTTTGAATCCTTTCGATGGCAGGACCCGAAAGGACTGGGTGTGTACAACAAGCATACACCGCTTTAGCGCCATTCTCCACAAGGGCATTGGCCGCTAGTGTAATAGTTCCTGCAGTATCGATGATGTCATCAATCAGTATTGCTGTCTTCCCTTCAATATTACCAATGATGTTCATGACTTCAGCCACGTTCGGTCTTGGACGGCGCTTATCGATAATGGCGATCGGCGCTTTTAGGCGATCGGCCATTTTACGGGCACGTGTTACACCGCCATGATCTGGGGAAACGATGACGATATCACTTAATTCTTTTTCCTTGAAGAAATCAGCTAAAATCGGAACAGCAACAAGGTGATCGATCAGAATATCGAAGAAACCTTGAATTTGTGGTGCGTGAAGATCTAATGTGATGACACGGTGGGCACCAGCCGTTTCTAAAAGATTTGCGACAAGTTTAGCTGTAATTGGTTCACGCGCACGCGCTTTACGATCTTGTCGGGCATAACCGTAATATGGCATGACAATATTGATTGTTTTAGCTGAAGCACGTTTAAGAGCATCGATCATAATTAAAAGTTCCATTAAATTTTCATTGACTGGTTGGCTTGTTGATTGGATTACGTATACGTCACAGCCACGAATACTTTCTTCAATATTAATCTGAACTTCACCGTCACTGAAACTTGTTACGCTACATTTTCCAAGTTCAACACCGATTGCAGCAGCAATTTCCTGAGCTAAATCGAAGTTTGAATTTAAAGAGAATACTTTTAAATTAGGATCTAAATACTGATTTGACATGATGACCTCCGTCGGTTATTTATTAAATTTCAAATTCTTCACATAATCTTCTTTGTTAACTTGACGAGCCCGAGCAACGGATAGGGCATCCTGCGGTACATCTTGCGTGATGGTTGACCCAGCAGCTACATATGCTCCTTCTCCTACCGTTACAGGTGCAACTAGATTAGAATTGCAGCCTATGAAAACATTGTCTTCAATCTTCGTCAAATATTTATTTTTCCCGTCGTAATTCACGGTAATAGATCCGCAGCCTATATTAACATTCTCCCCAACCTCTGCATCACCAATATAACTCAAATGTGAGGCCTTGCTTCCTTTGCCAAAAACGGTCTTTTTAATTTCGACAAAATTACCGATCTTAACGGAATCCTTAATATCTGATTGAGGTCTAACATGTGCGAATGGACCGATTTTCACAAAACTTCCAATACTGCTTTCATGTACAACCGATTGGAGGACTTCTGTTCCATCACCAATTTCACAATTACTGATTTCCGTATTCGGGCCAATTAAGCAATCCTGCCCGATGATACTTTTTCCTTTAATGAATGACCCAGGGTTAATGACTGTATCCTGCCCGATTTGTACATCCGCTTCAATGAACGTAGTAAGCGGATCGATGATGGTTACACCATTCCTCATATGCGTTTCATTGATGCGTTTCCGTAAAATTTGCTCAGCCTGCGATAAAGCCACACGGTCATTCACACCCAATGTTTCCTCGAAATCACTGGATTGGAAGGCCGTCACCACTTCGCCTTCCTGTTTTAAGATTTCTATAACATCCGGTAAGTAATATTCTCCCTGGACATTTTCATTTGAAACTTTTTTCAGCGCGTTAAACAATGCTTGATTGTCGAAGCAATATGTACCGGTATTTATTTCCTTAACATATCTTTCTTCATCAGAGGCATCCTTATGCTCGACGATTTTTTCTACAAGTCCGCCTTCACCGCGAAGGACCCTTCCATAGCCAGCAGGATTATCTGCATATGCTGTTAAGATTGTTGCTTTCGCCTGACTTTGCTCATGCAATGCTATAAGCTCTTTCATCGTTTCCGCTTTAATCAGAGGCGTATCACCGCAAATAACAAGGGTCGTTCCACTTTTTGCGGATAAAACGCTTTCCGCTTGCATTACAGCATGTGCCGTACCTAATTGCTGTTCTTGTAAGGCATACTTGCATGAATCACCAAGTTGTTCTTGAACTTTTTCCGCTCCATGGCCAATGACTGTTACAATATCTTCTATTTGAAGTTGATTGACTTGATCGATAACATGTTGTACCATTGGTTTCCCGCAAACAGGGTGCAAAACCTTATAAAGCTTAGATTTCATCCTAGTACCTTGTCCAGCGGCCAATATTATTGCATAACGATTACTCATAACAGGCCTCCATTTTCACCTTTTTATCCACTAAAAATATTATCTCAAATAGTGATTCTTTTCAAGGTAACAATTAAAAGTACATATAATTGTCAACCGATCAGGTGAAAAAAGTTCGATTTCCGACAAGGTTAAAAATGTTATTATTGGACCTTGGAGAATTATTTTACATCATGTTCGATATCATTTTCATCAACAGAACAATACAGAAACGATGTCTCCTGCTCTTTATAACACCAGCCGACCCCCATTATCCCAAAACACTGCCAAGGTGCGCCACACCCTATGTACAAGGCATTTGGGCATACTTCACCCTTTGTTAACTCCCATTCCGAAATCAGTTTACCCATTCAATTTCATCTTCAGCTGGATCGCTAGAATAAGCTGTATCCCTTAAATCCCACTTACAGAAATTTCAATATTTTGGTGAAAAAAAGGTTTAAAAATTAAAAAGGACGGGTATTAAACTTTTGAGGGTGACTACGTAGGTTTAACCATTCATTAAAGTAAATGTCTGCATGATGAGCGGACAAGTTCTAAACTTATCCGTTTTTGAATAAATAAAAAAGAGCACTACTTATGAAGTAGGCTCTAGATGCACGAATTATAAATTTAAAGTTTAAAAGTAAAATTATTTTAAGAAGCACCTGCTCCAGCTTCCTCTAATTCAGTTTCAAGTTCTCCCAATCGATGATATTCTGTCAAGACAGCTTCTTGAATTTTCCCGCGTGTCGAGGAATTGATTGGATGAGCGATATCCCGGAATTCTCCATCTGGAGTTCGTTTACTTGGCATTGCTACAAATAAACCATTGTTTCCGTCGATCACACGAATATCATGAACCACAAATTCATTATCCAGTGTAATTGATGCGATAGCTCTCATACGACCGTCCGTATTCACACGGCGTAATCTTACGTCAGTTACTTCCATTTAAGCTCACCATCCCTTTTTGTTGTTGTTAAAACTTAAAGTACATATTCAACAAAAAAACGTGAACTCCTTCTATTATCTGTAATTTTTTTAGAAAATTCAGCCTAGTTTTTTTAGATACTAAAAATCACCCTTCTATTACAGGAAAATTACCCATTACGAATTACCTTTAAAAAAATAAAAAAACGCCCGTCTATTTAACGAGCGCTACCACTTCTATTTCCACTAGTGCATCTTTCGGAAGCCGAGCAACCTCTACACAAGAGCGAGCTGGTTTGTGAGCAGAAAAATATTCTCCGTATATTTCATTAATCGAACCGAAATCGTCCATACTTTTAATGAATACTGTAGCCTTAATAACCGTTTCCAATGAAGCCCCAGCTTCTTTCAATACAGCTTGGAGATTCTTAAAGACCTGGTGTGTTTGTTCCTTAACATCCCCTGTAACCATCTCACCTGAAGCAGTAAGTGGGATCTGTCCTGAACTGAAAAACAACTTATCCACGATCACGCCTTGTGAATATGGTCCGATCGCTGCCGGTGCTTCATCCGTATGTATCGTTTTCATGAAATGATTCCCCCTATTCCTTTTTCGTAAAATAATTCCCTCGGCTGACATTGATTTTCTTGTCTCTTTCGACCACCTGCGTCAACTTGATTAATGAAACATAGTCCTCGACAAGACACTCCTCCGTATGTTCGGATTCGACCAGCACCGCAATTCCGGCAACTGTTGCCTTGAATTCATCCAATAGACTGACCATACCGTTGATGGTACCCCCAGCCTTCATGAAATCGTCTACAATTAATACATTCGAACCCTCAACCAAGCTTCTCTTAGAGAGTACCATAGTCTGAATCCTCTTTGAAGAGCCAGAAACATAATTGATGCTCACTGTAGAACCTTCCGTTACTTTATTATTCCTTCTTACAATGACAACTGGAACATTCAAATAATTTGCCACGGCGTATGCTAATGATATCCCTTTGGTTGCCATTGTCATGATGACTGAGACATTTTTCTTGGCATACATTGAAGCGATTATCCTTCCAACCTTATTCACGGTTTGCGGATGTCCTAATATGTCTGTCATATATAGATAACCGCCAGGAAGCAACCTTTCGGGACTAGCGATCGTATCGCATAGTCCGTCAATGAAGGAATTGGCTTCCTCTTCCTTGATGGAAACAATATATTTCACTCCACCGGCCGCACCTGGAACGGTTGTTAAAGATCCTATCCCGCGTTGTTCAAAGGTATCTTTGATAATCGTCAAATCTTCACTGATCGAGGATTTTGCCGAACTATACCTTTCAGCAAAATATGTCAGCGAAACAAGTTCCCCCGGATGTTCTAATAAATAATTGGTCATATCGACTAGCCTCTCGCTGCGACGAAATTTCATTGAGACACCCCCTTTGTTAATTCCGAATATTATATAGCAACTATACCACTAATGTACGTTTCTATTCAAGATTGTTTCGATCACCCAGTAAACGGACTGCATAGACTTGATCACAAAATCCGCGAAGTCCATTATATATTCTTTGCATGCGCGAATCATGTTCCACCAAACCAAAAACGGTCGGACCACTTCCGCTCATCAAGACCGAATCTGCTCCAAATGTCTTCATTTGATCTTTAATGTTCGCAACCTCTGGGTATAACTGCAATGTCACCTGTTCCAGAACATTGCCCAACCCCTCGCATACTTCGTGATAATTGTTTTCCATAATAGCCGTAATCATTCCAGGTACATCCGGATGCTCCATTTTTGAAGTCTGGAGCCTTTTGTATATATCAGCTGTCGAAACGCCGATCGTCGGTTTCGCCAAGATGACCCAGCATTTTGGCGGTGCAGGAAGATGCGTGATTTTTTCGCCGCGCCCTCTGGCCAATGCCGTACCTCCGTATACGCAAAATGAAACATCAGAGCCAATTTCAGCCCCTATTTCCGCAAGTTCATCCATGGAAAGACCGAGCTTCCACAGTCTATTTAAGCCTCTCAATGTAGCTGCGGCATCACTGCTTCCACCAGCAAGCCCAGCGGCTACAGGGATATTTTTCTCTATAGTTATAGAAACACCTTTATTGATTCCAAAACGTTCCTTTAGAATAAATGCGGCTTGATAAGCTAAATTCCGATGATCATCCGGAACAAATCGATTATGGGATAGAATTTGAATATGATTTCCCGGTATTTCCTTTAGTTCAATTCTATCGGCAAGGTCGACTGTCGTCATGATCATTTCCACCTCATGATACCCATCAGGCCGTTTGAAAAGCACATCCAAAGCCAAATTAATTTTAGCCGGGGCTTTTTCCATAAGCTTCAATATGTCCACCTACTTTAACGTTCTTAAAAGTTCTTGTCCTATTCTATCATATTTGTTTATATTCTAAAGGTTTTTTCATCGTAATTTCAATGTAATGAAGCTGAGATTGGCCTTTAGAGGGGAATAGACACATGTAGGCACATGGGAGAGCAGCCACTTCCTGAATCCCAAAAGACTTGCTACATATCCAAATAGCAA
This sequence comes from Peribacillus sp. NPDC058075, assembly GCF_042885195.1. Classification (NCBI taxonomy): domain Bacteria; kingdom Bacillati; phylum Bacillota; class Bacilli; order Caryophanales; family Bacillaceae; genus Peribacillus; species Peribacillus sp. NPDC058075. The sequence continues at coordinate 39,937 of NZ_JBHVSL010000010.1, forward strand.
ATACCGATACATAAAAAAACCAGACTCCTTAACTACAATGTAAGCAAAAATGAATAGAGCTATACATTGTATAAAGAGTCCGGCTACTTTCAACATGACGGCATGATACAATTAAGTGTTTATCTTACTCCTTGTTCACCAATTGACGTTGTGCTTTTTCGATAGCAAGTTTTACCATGTTCCCTGCGTCCCTGGCCCGGATTCCTCCCCAGCCTTCTTTCTGGACAACATCGTAAAATCCAAGTTCTTTAGCCAATTCTTCTTTAAGACCATTTGACATAATCCCTTTTTTCCTGCTCAAGCTAAGCAACCCCTTTCACATGCCGTCACATGCCTAGTGTTTGCATCATACGCTATTTCATTACATCCTTTTTAAGCCTTTATGCCTTTATTGGGGGATCACAGGATATTTTATACAAAACAAAAAGCAGCAAACATAGTTGTTCGCTGCCTCGTCTAAGTTAAATCTCTTGTTGTTTGTTTAAAAATGTTAGTTCTACGGTTTCCGTTAAAACATCCGCATAGCTGTAAGATACTCTTTCAAACGCATTTTCATCTTGGTCGAGCTCAATTACAAAAACAGCCGGATAAGTTTCCGCCAAAGTTCCAAATCGTTCTACAGTCTTTCTTCTTCCACCGTTTGCTTTTAAGAGCAATCTTTTACCTAGGTTTGAATCAAGTGCAGTTTTAATATCAGCTAGAGTTTTTGGCATTTTCGGTCCACCTCACTAAGTTAAGTATATCACAATTTACAAATATACGCAAACAAAATAATAAATTATATCAGCACTTAAAAATGTAGTCAATATATTTTTATCTGAAATCCGGCAAAATCGCGAACAATTTTATTATATCCTGGGAAATGAAAAATTATGTAAACGAACTATTTCATTAATTATTAAACCGAATTTTCGTAGTTAAATCATTACTTAGTGATATTACCAAACAAAAAACCCGTTTTTTTGTGGGGATAACCGAATTCTTTCCCACCAAAAGCAAGCTGCATTCTTTCAAAATGCAGCTTGTTCATTCTTCCTGAAATGGCTTGAAAGGCAACCCGGTCCGTAACACCCCTTTAGTCTCAATTCCCCCCAACCCCTTCTCTCCCGTTAATGTATTCCGAAGGACATCCCATACATGAATATGCTCGGAAAAAGGTGTAAAGCTTATCTTTCCGACGATATATACCGGATCAAGGGCATGTATATTAACACGGGAGGGAGAACTTGCAAAATTTGCACCCGCTTGGATTAATGATTCAAAATGCGATTGACAAGCCCCGGCAAATATAATCAGTTGGTCTAAATGGGAAACCCTCCTTCGGGCTTCTCTAACTGTCTGTACAAAATCCTTTGAGTGACGGTAGGCATTAATATCGGACATCGGTCCTTTTGATTTTGAATAGGCATCATGACCGGTGACAACAAGAATGTCCGGCCGATAATGGTCCAACAACCCCCCGATTCTTTGGGGCATTTCCTTTTCATTGCAATAGATGCCATTGACCGGAATGCCGAATTTCTGATATAAATCCATGCATTTCCTTAAGTAAGATGCATCCCCATCAACATGGAGGACCCTCCCTGGTATCTGAAAATATTCACCGCTATACCGATAGCCATTACTCGATTGATAGCCATTTTTTTGTTGTTGCAGCTCTAGATCTTGTGTTAATAAGCGGTAAGATTGTTCTTGAAGTACCTCATTCGATCTTTGTCGATCATTTCTTTCATTATCATTAATCAGCATTAAATCTTGAAAAGGTGCATCTGCAATCAGTCGGATATCTTCCCCATAAAGAATAGCTTCACGCCTTCCGTCAATATCACGGATATCGATTACCCGGAACAACACGTCGCATTTATAAGAAAACCGACCGACAATATCATTTATTTGAATATTCATGGCCTCACCCCATGAGAAGACTAATTTTTCAGCCCGCCCTAGTTTATTTTCATTCTTAAGTTATGCGAACCATTCTTGAATGGTGAAAGGTTGGGGTTGATTACATTTTTGGGTACGTCCATCATGGTATGCTCGATATCAAAATAAAAAAAGCCGGAAGCTGGGAGTAACCCCATTCCGACTTTAATCTTTCACATTATCATTATTTGAAATTCGGCAATAACGCATCACTTAAGCGGCCAAATTCTTTGATGCTCAGTGTTTCTCCTCGTCTGGAAGGATCAACTTCTGCGGATTCGAGAGCGGCAAGTATGAGTTCTTTTTTCGATTTACCATCCGGCAGCTGGCTGGTTAAGTTATTTAATATCGTTTTCCGGCGCTGTGCAAAGCTTGACCGGGTCACAGTGAAGAAGAAATCCTCATCCAGGACCTCAACGATTGGCTTATCGCGCAAGGTAAGGCGGATTACAGCTGAATCAACATTAGGCTGAGGCATGAATACCGTTTTGGGTACGATCATCACAGTTTCGGCTTCGGTATAATATTGAATCGCAATGGATAAAGAACCATATTCCTTTGTCCCAGGTTTTGCGGCAATTCGATCAGCCACTTCCTTTTGCAGCATGCACACGATGCCTCTAATGGGCAGATCCTCGGATAATAGCTTTAAAATGATCGGCGTCGTGACATAGTATGGCAGATTTGCAACAACCATCAGGTCCGAGAAGCCAGCGAATTCCTCCTCGATCACCTTCTTGACATCAGCCTTGAGAACATCCCCGTGAATGATGTTTACATTGGTATAGGGAGACAGTGTATCCGATAAGATGGGCAGTAGACGCTGATCAATCTCAAAGGCTGTAACCTTTTTGCTGCTTTTCGCTAGTTGTTCCGTCAATGCCCCGATTCCCGGCCCAATTTCGATCGCGCCGCTTTCCTCTGTCAAATTGGCATGTTCGACAATACGTTTCAAGATATTCGTATCGATTAAAAAGTTTTGTCCTAAGCTCTTTTTAAAGGAGAATCCGTATTTCTTTAATATTTCTTTCGTTCTGACAGGGGTTGCAATATCCTTATTCATTATTTTCCTCCTGAATTATCTGTACCATCGCTTTCTCAAAAGCATCAGTTGTTATTTGGAACATTTTTAGTCTCTTATATAACTGTTTACCATTAGTAAACCCGATTTTTAAAATGGATCCAAGTTTTTCCCTTCGTTCCTTGGCACCGGCCCCCCCGATTAAACCTGCATCTATTAAATCCTGCTGTGAAATCTCTTCTGAAGCCTCTTCATCCATTAACTGGGCATCCTTTAAAGCATTACGAATCGCCTCAGGAGAAGCATGTTCCACACCAATTCCTCTACCTGACTTAGGAAGGGCTTCCTCCTTCGTTAAAAAGGCGTGTTTACAGCCTTTTACTTGTTCTGAAATGATGTTCCTGATTTTTTGACCAGGAAAATCAGGGTCTGTGAAAATGATGGCTCCACGCGTCTTTTGTGCAAGCCTCACCTGCTCGATACAGGACTCATTCACCGCGGAACCGTTGGTTTCTATTGTATCAGCATTAACAGCCCTTTTTATCGCTACCGTATCGTCTTTTCCTTCTACAACAATAATCTCTTTAATCTTCTTCATGGTTTCCTCCATACAGAAAAGCGCAACCGCTTTAATTAGCTCTTGGATAAACGTATCCCGTCCCCCGTAAAATTCTTCTGGATAAATAATCCAGCAAAGATCATTTATGAAGGTTTACACACATAACTTGAAATCTTATGGAATCGTGAGACGTCTATCTTATTAAAACAGTTTTACATAGGGTTTATCAACAAGTGGAAAATAAAACGCAAAAAACAGGAGACGAATTCATCTCCTGCGAGAGAAACCTTATTAGTCCAATACACGAACCTTTACTCTCTTTACACCCCAACGATAGGCATCATTTTTTGAGGAAAAGAAGACATCGATCCTATTTCCCTTTATTGCTCCGCCTTTGTCAGCAGCTACTGCATAGCCGTATCCCTCTACATATACTTTCGAACCCAAAGGAATTACGCTTGGATCGACAGCAATGATCTTCGCACCCGGATTACTCTTAAGATCTACGCCTGTAGACGTGACACCGGAACAGCCCTTACAACTGGCAGTATAAGCTGTTGATGATACGTATATTTCTTTTCCACTTGAAGAACTAACGTTAGTTACTCCGCGTGATGCCTGGGCAACTGTCGCTCGAGTTCCGACCGTTACAACTTTATCCTGCTTTTTATTAACTACTTTTTCTGAAAGTAATTCTCTTTTGACCTCTTTGCCATTTTCCTTAACTACTTCATATTTCTTGGAAATGAGTCCGTCTTTTCCTTCTTTGACAATTTTCTCTTTCCCTTTTGATAAAGAGTCATCTTTTTTTGTTATGACAGCAAAGTCAACTGGTTCTTCCACTACATCGGTGACTTTTTCAATTCGAACTACGTTTACCGTATTCTCAGCTTCAACTTTTTCGGTTAATTTTGGCTCAACTCGATCCAAATCATTGAGCTTTACTCCTTGTTGCTTTAAAAAGTCAGCGACAGTAGTCGAAGTTGACCATACCTGCTTTTCGTCTCCACCTACCACTAATTTCAGTGCAAAGGCTTTGTCTATGGCAACTTCCATATTCGCTTTCAGCTTCGTATTCTTTGAAGGGGTGATCTTATCCTGTTCCTTCACACTAAGATCCTGATCTTTTAAAAGTTCATCTACCGTTTCGGCAGTGGACCAGACTTCCTCCGTCTCACCATCCTGTACCATGACGATTTTTTGTGCAGGCTTCCAAACCACCTCTAAATCATCATCAACCTTCGTGGCTCTTGATGGATGGACATAGTCGGCGGCTTGAACGGTAATCTCTAAATCTTCCAACATATCATTTACAGTAGCCGCGTGTGTACGCACTACCTCTTTTTTTCCGTCTAGCATGATTGTTACTGTATCCTTTGTACCTTGATATATTAGTATTCCCAATGCTGTAGAAACAAGAATAGCACTGCAAATGGCCATTGCCATTCTCTTCTTCCCAAAAGGTTTGGGAATAAGGTTTTTCATAGTTTTTAATAGAATGAAAAACTCCTCCTTCCTCCCGGTGATTATATAGACTTAGTTATCAAGCTGTCAACCCATTCACTTCTCATTAAGGAAATTACTACCTATTATGCATATTCCATATTGAAAAGGAAAGGGTGACTTCTCGACATAATAAGCCTATATTTGGAGCGAGATTTGTAGAAACTTTAAAAAAATGCGATTTTAGCTAGCGAACCCCGGGAGATATTGCAAAATAAAATGTCAGTTAATGCCGAATAATTTCTTGGCATTTTCTGTTGTCGACTGGGAAACTTCCTCTATTGTAAGTTGTTTGATTTCTGCAATTTGTTCAGCAACAAGCTTCACATACGAAGGTTCATTACGCTTCCCCCTATAAGGATGGGGAGCCAAATATGGACAATCGGTCTCTATCAATAAACGGTCTAAAGGTACGGCCGCTGCCACTTCCTTTGGTTTTTTCGCATTCTTGAAGGTCACGGGACCACCCAATGAAATATAAAAATTCATATTGATGCATTCCAAAGCCGTCTCCGCACTTCCGCTAAAGCAATGCATGATGCCTCCAACCCTTGATGCCTCTTCTTCCTTGAGTATGTTCACGATATCAGCGGTCGCTTCCCGATTATGGATGATAATGGGCAGCCCCACCTTTTTGGCCAATCGGATTTGCTTCCTGAACACCTCCATTTGAACATCTTTCGGTGATTTATCCCAATGATAATCCAGGCCCATCTCACCAATGGCCACAACCTTTGGATGGTTGGATAACTCCTCGATCCATTGTAAGTCCTCTTCTGTCATATCTATAGCATCGACAGGATGCCAACCGACTGCGGCATACATGAAATCATAAGCTTCTATCAATTCCATTGCCCTTATAATAGTAGGCCGGTCAAAACCAACGACAACCATATTATCGACTCCTGCTTCCTTAGCTCTTTCTATTACGTCTTCGAGATCCTCGTTGAATTGCTCCGCATTAAGATGTACATGTGTATCAAATAACATTATTTTTCTTCCTTTCTATCACTATTTTATAAAAAAATGAAAGTTTTATGTTTCACATTTAGGTAACAAACAGATTACAAAGGACCTTATATACCCAACCCAACATAAAAACAAAACCTGTATAAAAGTACTTTTTCCAAAAGCATAAAGAAAAAAACATAAAAATGTTTCATATGAAACACCTTTATGTTTTCCTCGGTTTATTTCACCTTTGAACCATTTGGAATCGATGAATCTATTGTAGCGACTGAGAGCACTCCATCCTGGCTACCTGCCAAAATCATTCCTTGAGAGAGCTCGCCACGAAGTTTAACAGGTTTCAAATTCGTTACGCATATTACTTTTTTGCCCACTAAATCTTCGGGTTTATAATGCTGTGCAATCCCTGAAACGACTTGCCGTTTCTCATAGCCCAAATCAAGCTGAAGCTTAAGAAGCTTATCGGCCTTCTTTACTGGTTCAACTTCCATGACCTGAGCAACACGAAGCTCCACTTTTGTAAAGTCATCAATAGTGATCTCATCAACCTCGGGTATTTCCACTTCCACTTTTTCCTCGGCCTTAGGTGCATCACCCTGCATTTGTTCTTTAATATATAAAACTTCCTCTTCCATATCCAAACGAGGGAAGATCGGGTCTCCCTTCAAAACTTTGGTTTCAGCAGGAATTTGACCGAACTCCGCTAAACTGTCCCATGATTTCAACACATCATCTTTGATGTTAAGCTGAGCAAAGATTTTTTCTGGTGTTTGCGTCAGGAACGGTTTCAAAAGGATTGCCGTCCTTCGTAATGATTCGGCCAAATGGACCATGACACTAGCAAGGTCTGCTTTCCTTGATTCATCTTTAGCAAGAGTCCATGGCTGGGTTTCATCGATGAATTTGTTAGTTCTGCTCACGAGTTGCCAAATGGATGTTAGTGCAACTGAAAATTCCATGTTTTCCATTGCTTGCTCATATTTGCCTACCGTTTCTTGGTTCATTTCAAGCAAAGCCTTTTCGAATTCCCCATTGGATCCATCGTAATTTGGAATTACACCATCAAAATACTTATTGACCATTGCTACTGTTCGATTTAATAAATTCCCTAAATCGTTTGCCAGGTCAAAATTAATCCGTTCAACAAAGCCTTCCGGTGTAAATACTCCATCGGAACCAAATGGAACTTCACGCAATAAATAGTAGCGTAAAGAATCCAAACCGTAACGATCAATCAATGTAACGGGATCCACTACATTCCCTTTTGATTTGGACATTTTACCATCTTTCATGAGAAGCCATCCGTGGGCAAATACTTTCTTTGGAAGCGGCACATCAAGAGCCATTAACATGATCGGCCAATAGATCGTATGGAAACGCACGATTTCCTTTCCGACCAGATGTACATCGGCCGGCCAATAATTCAAGTATTTAGCATCATTATCCGTTCCGTATCCTAATGCCGTTATATAATTGGTCAAAGCATCTATCCAGACATAAATAACATGCTTTGGATCTCCCGGCACCTTGATGCCCCAATCAAAAGTAGTACGTGAAACGGCCAGGTCTTCCAATCCAGGCTTGATGAAGTTATTGATCATTTCATTTTTGCGTGATTCCGGTTGAATGAAATCCGGGTTTTCCTCATAAAACTTCAGTAACCGATCCGCATATTTACTCATCTTAAAGAAATAAGATTCCTCTTTCACCTTCTCAACAGGCCTGCCGCAATCAGGACAGTTTCCATTGCTTTCTTCCACCTGACGTTCCGTGAAGAAAGATTCGCAAGGTGTACAATAAAGCCCTTCATATTGGTCCAAGTATATATCACCTTGGTCCAATAGCCTTTTGAATATTTTGGCTACAACCTCTTTATGGCGATCTTCCGTCGTCCTGATGAAATCATCATATGAAATATCAAGCTTTTCCCAGAGATCTTTAATCCCTGATACGATATTATCTACATATTGCTGTGGAGTGATTCCTTCCTCAGCCGCTTTACGCTGGATTTTTTGACCATGTTCATCAGTGCCTGTTAAATACATGACATCAAAGCCACGCATCCTTTTATAACGAGCCATGGCATCCCCTGCAACCGTCGTATACGCGTGCCCTATATGTAAATTACCACTCGGATAATATATGGGTGTCGTGATATAGAATGTTTTTAATTTATCTTGCACTTCGTTCCCTCCTCATTTTGAAAAACCGGCTTAAGGATTGACCCAAGCCATAAGAATATATTTAAGTTATTATCTCTATTTTAACGCTATATGCGACAATAATCACTAATCTAATCATCGTGTTAATAGAATTAAAATATTATATTTAAAAATAAGTGATCTGGACGTGAACTTCCCTTATGACAGCATTACCTCTTACCTCAACAAAATATACCTAAATTTCTTTTTTTGTGCAACAACTCACATATTCGTAAACTTTTTCAGAAAATTATCCTTAATTCAGAACTTTTGTTTTGAAACTAAATGATATTTAATCATATAATAATGAAGTATGTTTTATACGCACACTTTGTCGAAATCTGGTGAAGTAAGGGATTCTTTGTAGCCTGGCTATATCTTTACTTTTAAAGGCATAACCGAATTTTTCTCTTTAAAAGCCTTTTTGTTACACGAAATAAGCCATGCTATTTCTTACAAAAAAATGAAAATAAATCATTGACGAATTTGGGAATGGCTGGTATTATAAATTTATAAAAAAATTTGTCGAATAATGGCGAAAAAAATAGAAAATAGGGTACTAGATTGTAACTGAGAGGAGAAATTATAAATATGAAATCTACAGGTATTGTTCGTAAAGTTGATGAGTTAGGCCGGGTGGTTATTCCAATCGAGCTTCGTCGTACATTGGGTATCGCTGAGAAAGACGCTCTTGAAATCTATGTTGATGATGAGCGCATCATCTTGAAAAAATACAAACCAAACATGACTTGCCAAGTTACAGGTGAAGTTTCCGATAATAACCTTACACTTGCTAATGGTAAATTGATCCTTAGTCGTGAAGGTGCAGAATTACTTATTCAAGAAATTCAACAAAACTTCACTGCTTCTAAATAAATGATATAAAAAAAACTTCCGGGCCTTCGGAAGTTTTTTTTATATTTATTATTCTTGTATATCAATATGATACGCTTGATATACATCCCGTTTTTGCATATTGCGATCTTTTGCGACCTGCTTGATTGCGTCCTTTGAAGTGAACTGCTTGGTCTCCATATAATGATTAACATGACCTACGATGTCAAGGGCCATCCACCAAGCTTCTTCAGGATCCTCCTCCGACCATTGCCCTCCTTCTATTATTAAACAGAACTCTCCGCGAATTTCGGATTCCATCGCCCACGTCAATGCTTCACTCACAGTACCTCGAATGAACTCTTCAAACTTCTTTGTCAATTCGCGGCATAATACTATGCGACGGTCACCTAAAATTTCATGCATATGTTTCAATGTTTCTTTCAATCGGTGTGGCGACTCATAAACGATCCAAGTCGACTCTATTTTTTTTAATTTTTCCAGCTCCTTCTTTTTTTCTTTTGCTCCCCGTTGCAGAAAGCCATAAAAGTAAAAAGGCTGCGGAGTCAGTCCAGATGCGATCAATGCAGTTAATGCAGCATTTGCCCCAGGTAACGGGATAACTTTAAACTGTTCGGCAATGGCTTCTTTGACCAGTTCATATCCCGGATCGGATATCGTCGGTAAGCCCGCATCACTTACCAATGCTATGACCTCTCCAGATCGAAGCCTCTCAAGCATCTGCTTCCCGCTATATTCCTTATTATGTTCATGGTAACTGACGATAGGTGTCGAAATTTCAAAGTAGTTGCATAATTTCTTCGTATTTCGCGTGTCCTCAGCAGCAATGACATCCGCTTCCTTTAAGATTCTTAAAGCCCGGAAACTCATATCCTCAAGGTTTCCTATCGGTGTAGGAACCAGATACAGAGCTGGCTCCAATCCTTCTTTTTCAAAACTCTTTTGCTGCCACATATCATGTATCCTCCTTTGCCATCCACTTTTGCTTTTGTGTTCTTGTTAATTGCTTGAATTTATATTCAGCCTGCATAGCTAATGTCTGTGTTTCGAATATTTCATGATAAATCAGTTCAACCGGGGTACGGCCTCGTGTATACTTTGCACCCCTGCCTTGATTATGAGCATCAATCCTGCGGTCCAAATTATTTGTATACCCCGCATAATAGCTTCCATCCCTGCATTTTAAAACATAAAAATAATGCTTATTCCTCTCCATATAAAATCCTTCTGATTTCCGGATTATACTCATTCTGATCATTATAGACAACAAGCGGAGGGAGAATCTTCAAATCAGGGTTGCCGTCCTTTATCCCTTCAATAAGAATCGTATTCGCTTCTTTTGAACTCTTTGGATAAACGAATTGCAGTCGCTTCGGTTCAATTCTGTACATCTTCATGAAATGCAGGATATCCATCAGGCGGCCCGGTCTATGAACGAATGCCGCTTTCCCACCTTGACGCAGCAACTGACTTGAAACACGCATGACGTCCTCTAGATTACACATCAATTCATGTCGGGCAATTGCAAAATGCTCATTTTTGTTAATTTCCTCGATAGACGGCGTCGGGAAATAAGGTGGATTGCAAGTAACGACATCATATTTGCTATACCCTATCTGTTTAGGAATTTCCTTTATATCCCCATGAATCATCTCGATCTGGGAGGATACGCCATTATAGTCCATGCTTCTCTGGGCCATATCATATAACCGCTCTTGAATTTCAACACCGGTGATTTTCCCTTTCGTTCTTGTACTCAGCAGCAAAGGAATGACCCCATTCCCTGAGCAAAGGTCTACGATTTTCCCTTTTTGGATCGGGACATTTACGAACCTTGATAATAAAACGGCATCTAATGAAAAAGAGAACACTGACGGGCTTTGGATGATCCTTAAATTCTCAGCCAATAGATAATCCAGGCGCTCATCTCCTTTAAGTTCTACCATTGCTGTTACCCTCCTAATCATGTATGGAAAAAGCATGTTTAGGGTCCATGCTTCGACATTACTATCGTACAAAAAGGGGCCTGACTCATAGTATGCGTCAGACCCCGAATCACTATATATTGTAAACGGTCTATCTATCACGTAAAAGAGATGGAACATCTTTTATATTATTCCATTATCACTTCTTGTTTAAAAAAGATAAACAGAACAGGCAATCTCCTTCTTTTCTTAAACTGCCAAAATGCAGATTGCAAATGTGAAAGCCTTCTTGATAGATACGGGCTAAATTATCATAGCCTTCCCCGATATCCATAACCTTGTCCGCACTTGCAGTACGGTTTTTCACTTTTTGTTTGACCTTGACTGCAGCAGGAGCAGTTTCGACTCCCACAAGGCCCAACCGATGGCGCAAATGCTCGTTCTCCAGCTTGAGCGATTGATTTTCCTCAAGGATTTCAGCTAAGTTCTGCTTCAATTCTCCAAGCTGCTTATATAATTGGCCTATCTGGGTTTCCATATTGGTCACCGACTCAAAAATATCTTTCTTATCCACGCTCTCCCACCACCTTAATAATCTGTGGCTTGAATAGAAACGGCTCCCTCTTTTAGAATCTCATCTAGAGTATACTCTAATACTCTTTCTTGCTCGATTAGTTCAATCTGAAGTACGCGTTCTAGAATATTAAGCCCCACTACCTTGCCTTTGCCACCAGGCGTATTAATCATTTCACCTAAATCAGGAAGCATTTCCTTCGCACTTTCATACTCATCATTTTCATATTTCAGACAGCACATCAATCGACCGCATAAACCCGAGATTTTTGTAGGGTTTAATGATAAATTCTGATCCTTCGCCATTTTGATGGAAACCGGTTCAAAATCCCCAAGAAATGTGGAGCAACAAAGCATTCTGCCACAAGGTCCGATGCCACCAAGCATCTTTGCCTCATCCCTAACCCCAATTTGGCGCAGTTCTATGCGAGTTCTGAATATGGCAGCTAAATCTTTGACTAAATCACGGAAATCCACGCGACCATCCGCTGTAAAATAAAACACGACTTTATTTCTGTCGAAAGTATATGACACATCAACCAGCTTCATATCCAGCTTATGCTCAACAACCTTTTGACAGCATATAGAGTAAGCTTCCTCTGCAGCCGCCTTGTTCTCGTCTACAATCAGCTTATCTTTTGCATCAGCGACACGAAGTACTTTTTTCAATGGCAGGACAACATCGTTTTCATCTACTTGTTTACGGGCTGTAACGACTTTACCGAATTCAACACCGCGGACAGTCTCCACTATTACAAAATCGTCCTTAGGAATAGTGAATTCACCCGGATCAAAGTAGTATATTTTGCCCGCCTTTTTAAAACGGACACCTACAACATCATACAAATCATGATCCCTCCTGCAAATTCAGCACAAGCTGTTCCATCAACAGCTGTGGATTCGTGTTGGACATCAGCTTCCTTTTTGCTTCCAAAATGCAACCCATATGTTCAGCAAGGCGTCTTGGGGAAAGATGAAGAGCGTGAGTTTCAAATTCCTTCAGTTTATTTTGGAATACAACGAAGTCCTTTTTGTCCAACTGAATGTATAATAAATCCTTATATATAAGAAGTAACAAATCAAGACCTCTGTCAACCTGTTCTCTTTCTTTAAAGTGTGTGGACCAATCCGTCTGAAGGTACAGCAATGCCTTCAAGGAATTGAGTTTTAACACTTCATATAATTTTACCACTATTTTTTGAGCTTGTACAAACCATTCATCACGGCTAAGCTCAATTCCAGCTTCCACATTCTGTGTTATGTGTGCGATGACCGAGGCCAGCTGTGGTTCTAACTCCTGTTCTATCAGCTTCCGTCTCACATTCTCCGGAGATAATGGTTTGAATGAAATCACTTGGCACCTAGATAATATAGTCGGCAGAATCCTATGAAGCTGTTCGGTCATCAATATGGCTACAGTATCAGCCGAAGGTTCTTCTAAAAATTTCAATAGACTGTTGGCTGCCCCCACCGACATTTTGTCCGCATCGGCAATCATATAAACCTTTCGATCTGCCTCTACGCTTTTTTTTGAAAATTCTTCCTGCAGCCCCTTGATTTGTTCTTTCTTTATTGAGAGACCGTCTCTTTCTATCAAATGGACATCAGGATGATTCCCACTTGAAATCCGTTTACAATTCCGACAAAGTTCGCATGGCTCATAACCTGCTGCCGGGGCTTCACATAGTAAGCTTTTGGCGAAGGCACTGCTTATCTCTTGCTTACCTGTCCCTTTTTCGCCTTCAAATAAATACGCATGAGCCACCCTGTTCTTCGTTATGCTATTTTGCAGCATCGTCATTACCTGCGGCTGAATTTCACTCATGTCCTGCCATGTTTTATCCAAAACCATCAACTCACTTAAGTATATAAATTAATCAGCAGACCTTTAATCTCGCCTATCATTTCCAATATTTCAAGCGAGCTTTTCTCTTTATTAAGAATTTCCTCGCTTAACTCAACTAATCTTGCATCTATCGTTTCCACGGTTTTCAACGGCCGGCTTTGTCCATATTCGTTCCAGCTCGTAGATTGTTTCAGTTCCAGTCCATATTCAACCGCTTCTTTAACAAACCGTTTCACCAGTGCTTTATATTTTGCCAATTCCCTAAAAGTACGTGACCTTACTAAACGCTGGCCCGCCCCTTCAATATCGCCTATCAAACGGTTTAATGTTTGGATTTGCATCTTTTGATCCTGTGTCTGGACCATTTGTTGAAATCTTCCATTTACAGTTTGAAACTGTTTGGCATCCTGACGCGATTTATCCAGCTTAATAGGGATATCATGGTTGATTTTCATAATGAGCCTCCCTGAAACTAACCGTTAAAATTGTAAAAAGTTTTCAACCGGCAGAACAAAAATGGTCGCACCGCCTACTTGAATCTCCACTGGGTAAGGAACATAGGACTCAGCATTCCCGCCCATCGGTGAAACCGGTGACACTAATTGGGATCGTGACTGACAATTCTGTTTGATGATCTGAATGGCTTGGTCAACACGTTCATCCTCTGTGCCAATCATAAACGTCGTATTACCTGATTTTAAAAACCCGCCAGTGCTGGCTAGTTTGGTCGTTCCAAAATTATTTTCCACTAATTGATTCAGCAGGCGATGACTATCCTTGTCTTGTACGACAGCAATGATCATTTTCATTTTCATCATCCTCCGGTTACTCTGAATTTTTACTAACTCCATTATATCAACTAGTCCTTGCCTGGAATAGTATTGGTTGAATAATATGGAAACCTATATATTCAGTTTCCCGCTTTCGCTAAGAAATCCAACAAGCTGGCTTTCGTTTCTTCAAGGACTTCATCTATTGTCCGGCCTGCATCCACGATGATAAAGCGGTCTTTCCATCTATTTATAATGAACTGATACCCCTCACAAACTTTTTTATGGAAGTCGAGCGCTTCAAGATCCAGCCGGTTCACTTCCCTTTCCCCATTGGACTGGATACGTCTTAATCCCTCTTCTGGGTCGATATCAAAAAAGAGCGTGGCATCTGGCATCATATCTCCAATTGCGAATTTATTGATATTGTAAACTTCTTCTATATCCAAACCCCTTGCATGGCCCTGATAGGCTAACGAGCTGTCTATAAACCGGTCACAGAGGACAATTCCCCCTCGTTCCAACTCCGGCATGACCACTTCCACTAAATGCTGACGCCTTGCTGCTGCGTATAATAAAGCCTCTGTCCTCGGGTCCATGGCCGTATTATCTTTATTAAGGATCACTTCCCTAATTTGCTCCGAAATGGGAACTCCCCCTGGCTCACGCGTTAATAGAACTTGATAGCCTTCTTGTTGCAGAGCCTTGCCAAGCATTTGGGTAATTGTTGTTTTCCCGGCACCCTCAGGCCCTTCCATTGTTATAAAAATACCACGTTTCATCGATGTACCTCCAAGGTTCTTTGTTTGTAGTATAACATTTTATCCAGTCTGACCGCTTTCATAAACGATCAATTCTCCGTTTGAAAGGGAGGAACCGCCATGAAACCTTGATCCCAGTTCTTGCAGGCTTCTCAAAATGGATATATGTTCAGGGGTAATCATTTCCCCGGACATAATCAAAGGGATGCCTGGTGGATAAGGAATGACCATCTCTGCAGATATCTCACCCACTGCTTTGTGTAATGCGACGGGTTTTGATTTACTATGCTTCATGACGGAGTATGGCATTTCAAGTCCTGCCATTGACCTTCGTTCAGGTAAGCTTTCTCCAAGATTCGCTTCCTTGAATCCAAGTCTGCCTTCAGTGGCACTTTTTATTGTTTGAACGATTTCATGAAAAGGAAATTCTGCACCCACTTTTAATAAGGGTAAAATCAGTAATACATTATCACGATCAGCCAATTCCGTAAAAATGCCTTCGGCTTCACATAGCTGCTGTAACTCAAACCCGCTTAATCCATTCGTTGATTGAATGACTACTTTCAACGGGTCTGCCGCGATGCCTAGTGGCGCCTCCAGCACCCTTACTGTTTCCAGGGTACCTAATTCGCCTCTGAAATCTACTATCTTATCAATAAGGGAACTTTTATCTTCTGATGTAAAAGCGGCTAAGTAAGCTCTGGCCAAGTCGAGCGATCCCATAATCGGGTAAGACGGACTGCTCGACTGAAGCATTTGTAAATAAAATGCTACTTGATCGACATCTACTAAGGATGAATTCACATGAAGAAATGACCCCATCGTCATGGCCGGCAGTGTTTTATGCGCAGAATGGACAACGGCATCTGCCCCTGCCAAAATGGCCGGCTTTGGAAACGGACTTCCTAATTGAAAATGAGCGCCATGTGCCTCGTCCACCAGCACCGGAATCCCCTTTTGATGTGCGAGTCTTACCATTTCCGTCAAATCTTCACCTAGACCATAATAATTAGGATAGGTAACGATGATGGCTTTTACATCTGGATGTACACTCAAGGCTTCTTCAATTAATTTTGAACTTACACCCCCAGCAATGCCCCATTTCTCATAGTAAACCGGTTGTAAAAAGATCGGTTGTACATTCGCTAACATCAATCCATGTAAAATTGATTTATGGCAGTTTCTTTGGACAAGGACCTTATCACCTTCCCGGCAGGTAGCAAGAATCATGGCAAGGTTGCCTACGGTTGACCCATTAACGAGAAAATAACTCCGCTTTACCCCATATAGGTCAGCGAGTAGTTGCTCGGACTTTAAAATGGCGCCCTCTGGAGCATGCAGATCATCTAAACCGCTTAACTCCGTGGCATCAATACCAAGCAGGGGGTTATATAAAGCTTGGCCCTTTTTACTAAACACCCATCCATTTTTATGTCCTGGGACATGCAGGGATATTGGGCCTTTTTTATGAAATGCACTCATTGCATCGAACAATGGTGTCTGTGATTGATTCATTTTTCTCTTTCCTCACGTCATAGTATTTTTTCATTTTATCAAATAAGTTCAATTTTATCTCATATTGCGACAATAGGAAGGCGATTATGTATCCCCAAACAGTCTGGCTGCAGCATGAAGCGTGTTGGCAAGCATTCTTCAAAAGTACTAAAAAAAGAATCAGAGATTAAAGAAACACACCATTTCTTTTTTCTCTGACTCTTTAACTTTCCACAAACTATTTTTTCATGATAATATTTCAGGATTAGTGATTTTCCTTAATTTCTTTAAGTAATATTGGTACTTGGGGTCGTTCGTATCCGTCCCGATCATATCCCTTTCACATTCCTCGCAAATAAAAGTCGTATATAGATGTATACCCATCCCTTTTATTTGTTCACAAACCGCGCATGTTTCCCCTGCCGTTGTTTTGGTTGTTGTTGTCCCCAACATCTCCACCTCCATACCTGCATTCTCCCCAAAAACCATTGTTCGCATACATTCATTTAAATAGTTTAAGAGAACCGGGGATGCTTTTAACAATGTATGATGAAGAATTTCATTACGTGTATGTCTTTATAAAAGTTTCCATAATTGATAATCCCTTTATATCCAATGATTTTTCTTAGCATTATGCAAAAAAAGACCAGCCGGATGGCTGATCTTTTGAAATGGCTTGGCGGCGTCCTACTCTCACAGGGGGAAACCCCCAACTACCATCGGCGCTGAAGAG
>NZ_JBHVSL010000011.1:0-35731 GCF_042885195.1 Peribacillus sp. NPDC058075
CTTCAGCGCCGATGGTAGTTGGGGGTTTCCCCCTGTGAGAGTAGGACGCCGCCAAGCCATTTCAAAAGATCAGCCATCCGGCTGGTCTTTTTTTGGCGTTGTCAATCCTTCAGTATCTTTTTAAAAACTGTTAAAAAGTAGAGAAATAAAAAGGAACATAAATAAGGTTATATGCAGTATACATGGCAGGGCATACTATGGGTGCTTATTAATTTCTACTTCTATCTGCATTATCCATATCTGATTAAGACAAAGGGACAGAATCCTTCGTTTCTATAGGGATATATGTTAAACTTAACGTAGTTCTGAAACTGTCATTGGGGGAATAGCCGATGGATACCTCTGCTAAAGATGAAATGATTT
The DNA here is from genome assembly GCF_042885195.1 of Peribacillus sp. NPDC058075. Classification (NCBI taxonomy): domain Bacteria; kingdom Bacillati; phylum Bacillota; class Bacilli; order Caryophanales; family Bacillaceae; genus Peribacillus; species Peribacillus sp. NPDC058075. Next base: position 364 of record NZ_JBHVSL010000011.1, read on the forward strand.
TTTCGTTTGCTGAATGGTTGAGAGACCAAGGCAAATCAGCTAATACGATCAAAACGTATACTGGTGTCCTTTCACAGTTTTGTGACCAGACACAAAAGATATTGATAGAGATTCATTCTGAAGATGTTCAGGGTTATCTTGATTATTTAGAAAATTGCAAGAAAAGCCCAGGAACAATTGAAAAACACTATATCGCCTTAAATGTTTTCTTTAAATTTTTAGGTAAACCGCAAGTGATGCTTTCTGTGGAACGTAAGGTTAAGGAGCACAAGCTTGAGGTACCTGAAACTTTAAGCATAAATGAGCAGCAGATCCTGTTAAGAGATATAGAAGCAGAAGGAAACCTAAGAAACATTGCCATCGTCTACCTTTTGTTACATACAGGAATCCGCGTCTCCGAATTATGTGACTTAAATGGCCGTGACGTCATCATGGAAACAGAACGAAATTATATACTTGTCAGGAACGCAAAAGGTGAAATCGATAGATCCGTTCCCCTTACAATATCGGCTATACAGCATGTACAGAATTATCTTCTTTCTTTAAAAGAAAAACCAGATCCGTTATTCATCTCAAGCTATAATCAAAGGATCACTCCGAGGTCAGTTCAATATATATTAAAAAAATACAATGTCCATCCACATAAACTGCGACATACCTTTTGCCAAAGGTTAGTGGATAATGGAATAGATATACAAACGATATCCAAGCTTGCCGGTCATAAGGATTTAAACGTAACGAAGCGTTATCTAAAAGAAAAATCGCTGGACCTGGCAAATGCGATAGACCAAACTTTCACGAAACATTAATCCATAGAAAAAAAAGGGGGAGCGAGCTCTTTCCCTTTTTTTGTTTAGATAAGGTTTATTAAAAACAAACAAATTTCATTGGAAATGACGTATAGGAAGTGGCTCCTGTGCGGTTGTATTTATAAGAGCATATGTACATTGTTTAATCAAGAAAGAGGGGATTCCTTATATTAGGAATCCCCTCTTTCTTGATTCTTTTACTTAACTGTTTTTTTCTTCTTTTTCCCTATTTTCATTATGACTTCATATACTAACGGTACGATTACAAGTGTTAGCAATGTAGAACTCACGAGTCCACCGATAACGGTAATCCCCAAACCTTGTGATATTAATCCACTGCCTTCTGCACCGATTGCCAGAGGTATTAAAGCGCCGATTGTGGCAAGGGCAGTCATCAGGATTGGACGCAGACGGGTAGACCCTGCCTCTAGTAAAGCTTCCCTGGTAGATAGCCCGGATTCTTCATTCTTGATAACACGGTCCACTAATACGATGGCATTTGTTACAACGATACCAATAAGCATTAGGACACCCATCATTGCCGAAACGCTGATGGTCTCACCTGCAACGAATAGCCCTGCCAATGCCCCGATTACCGTAAATGGTAAGGAGAAGAGAATGGCTATTGGTGCTAAACCACCGTGGAAAGTAACGACTAGGACAAAGTATACGATAGCAACGGCCGCTAACATAGCGATACCAAGTTGAGTGAATGATTCCTGGATATCTTCCGTCACTCCGCCATAGTCTATAGTGACGCTTGCAGGAAGGTCTAATTTATCAACTTCCTTTTGCACATCTGCTGTTACTGCTGCCACATCATCCGTTTTGATTGTTGCAGACACATCGGCATAGATTTTTCCATCGCGGCGGCTGATTGTATCGGAAGCTTTGCCTTCTTCGATTTTTACAAGCTCTTTCAATGGGATTTCCATTCCCATTGGAGAAGAAACTTTCGTATTCTCAAGATCTTTTTTGTCTTCGAATGTCGTTTCTTTTGTCTCGACGTATACTTTGACTTCTTCTCCATCTTTCTTAATGGTCGTTAAAGCATCATCTTTATTCGTATTGGCAATGGACATGCCGATTTGTGCAGCTGTCAGTCCAAGGTCGCTTAGCTTTTCTTGGTCTGCAACTAAAGTATATTGATCATAAGCATCGGAAAGACTTGTATCAACATCTTTTAGATCTTTATTTTTCTTCATGATATTTTGAATATCGTCAATTACCGGTTCAATATCTTTTTGTGTATTTCCGTAAACAAATAGAGTGGTTTCGTTGCTTGATGTTGACGTGAATTCTTGCTGTTTCCATGTTCCAGGTGAATCAAGTTCAGTTAAATCTTTTATGACGGTTTCTTTTTTGTCCCCGAAATTTTCGGTGTCTTCATCATAGAGTACATAGAAGAGAGCCGAGTTACTCGAGCCGCCCATCATGCCGCCCATCATGCTTTCACCAAGTGTGTATTGAACGGTCTTCACATCGTCTTTATCCATGAAGTATTTTTCTACTTTTTCTGTTTGCTTTTCAATATCCTCTTTTAACTCTCCAGGTGCGGGAGTGTAAGTGACGATAATCGTTTTTTCTTCATCTGCAGGCATGAAGCTGACACCGATGCTTGGGATAAGGAATAAGCTGCCGACCAATAATACAATGGCTGTACCGAAAGTGATTAACTTATGGTTTAACGACCAATCCAGTGCTTTTCGGTAGAATGCTGATAGTTTGCTTGGTTTTTCTTCATGCGATTTTAATTCTTTTTTAGATAGTCCCTTTTTAAATAAAGAGTCAGCCATTGCCGGAACAAGAGTGATGGCGATTATTAATGAAGCGACTAATGCGAACACCATTGTTAAGGCGAATGGCATGAATAGTTCCCCGACAGGTCCTGTAACGCTTGCTAAAGGCAGGTATACGGCTACAGTTACGATTGTCGATGAAAGGATAGGAATGAACATTTCCTTAGTGGCTGATCGTATTAATTCGCCGCCTTTTAACTGTTCGCCTTTTAAAGCCATTCTTCTATAAATATTTTCAATGACAACAATGGAGTCATCGACGACTCGGCCAATGGCAACCGTCATGGCCCCAAGTGTCATGACATTCAATGAAATATCCATTTGTTTGAGCACCAAAAGCGCTGCTAACAGGGATAATGGAATGGAAATGACGGAAATGAGAGTCGTTTTAAAGTTCCTTAGGAACAGCATGATAACAATGACGGCAAACAGACAGCCGAAGAGTGCCTTACTGATCATGGTTTCAACAGAATCTTTAATCGGTTTTGCTTGATCAAGCGTAGTGTGTACACTTACACCTTTAAACTCTTCTTTGAAATTAGATGCTTCTTCGTTTACTTCGTCTACGATTGCAACTGTATCGGCATCAGGCGATCTAGTAACCTGAATTCCAATCGATTCGCTACCGTTTGTTCTTGAAATCGATTCAGCCTTACCGGTGATTTTAACATCGGCAATGTCTGATAATTTGACGTTTTGCAGTTGGGCAGGACCTGTTGCCATATCAGGAGATGATTGATTGGTTTCCGGTCCAGTTTGTGCTGGCGTTCCTGTTTGAGGGCCGCCGGTTAAAGGTATCTTTATATTTTTCAGGTCTTTTAAAGTGGAGATGTTTCCATCCACAACGATCGTTTTTTCTTTATCATCAAAGTTATATATGCCAAGCGGCATGTTGACGTTTGCTGCCTGGATAACCTTCTTTACGGTTTCTTCATCGAGCCCGTATTGAGCCATCTTTTCCTCGTCGAATACAAGGCTGCCTTCATTTACTTGTTGTCCGGAAATTGATACGGATGTCACGCCGTCAATCCCTTCAAGTTTAGGCACCAACACTTCTTCGACGTTTTTTGTAAGGGCTGGTAAATCAGAACCCTTATCTGTTACACTGAGTGCGACAACAGGAAAAGCATTTAATTCTAATTTAGAGACGCTTGGGGCATCCACACCCTCAGGCAGTTCTAATTTCTCTAAAGCTTCTTTTACTTCTTTTACAGCGTCGTCCATGTCCGTATCATAATCATATTGTAATTGGACGGAAGAGGCATTAGCCATCGACGAAGAACTGACTAATTCGACTCCTGGCAAATTTGTTACTTTCTGCTCAATTTGGTCTGTGAGTTTATCTGCTACTTCTTCAGGTGCAGCTCCAGGATATACAGTGGAGATGCTTATTAAAGGAGTCGAGATGCTTGGAATGGTTTCTTGTTTCATGTTTAAACCTGAGTATAAACCAGCTGCAACGATGATGATCGTAAGCAACCAGATTGCCAATTTATTCTTTAATGAAAATTTAATTATCGAATTCACGCTTGTACCCTCCATATATAAAATTGTGACTATTCGGTCACAGACTCAAATATATAGTATATGGATTATGATTGCAACAGATAATATTCGTTAGTGTTAACGTTGTGATTTCAAGGGTTTTGGGATAAAATTTGGAGGATGTGACCCATCGGTCACTAACAGACAATTTTAAGAGATAGGATGAAGTTGATGAAAGAAAAAAATAAGATGATCATAGATAAGTCTGTAGAGCTTTTCGCGGAGAAAGGCTATCATGCCACTTCCGTTCAGGAAATTGCTGAAAAATGTGGGATAGCAAAGGGGTCTTTTTATAATCATTTTAAATCGAAGGAAGAATTACTGGTCTCCATTTTTAAATTTTATTATGAAGCGTTGACTGACTCATTGCTTGATCTTGAACTGGATGCTTCGTTATCCAGTAAAGACAAGTTCATGAGGCAAATCACTGTTCACATTGAGCATATGACGGGAAATACCAACTTGATTCAAATGATGATGCAGGAACAAATGGTTCATATCAGCAAAGAACTAGATAGATTTTTACACTATATCCATGAAGAGGGTTTGATTTGGTTCAAGCGTAAAATCATTGAGTTATACCCGGGACTTTCAGCTGATCTTTTGCCGGATTGCACCATAATTTTGGACTCCCTTTTCAAAGGATATATCGGAATATTGATCAGGAAACAAAATGCTTTCGATGTGGAATTATTACCTAGCTTCATATTGAACCGGATGGATTCAATTATCGCAAGCCTGGAGAACATGGAAGATCCATTATTGAAACAATTTCCCCTCCCTGGATGCTCGATGCGGGATATGAGCCCAAAAGAAGAAATACATTCGATCATCGTCAGGATGCTGGAAGTGGAAACACGTAAAGAAGAGGGAATGGATACACGTAAAAATACGGAGGCTTTAAAGGCGATCCAGGAAGAATTTTCAAAAGCCAGTCCAAGCCCCATCATCTTGGAAAGTCTTTTGTTATTTTTGGAAAAAAATGAAAAGAGAAGTCCCTTGTCTTCAAAGCTCATCTTGATGATGAAGGATTATTTGACAAGTATATAAAGGCTTATCAGAAAGGGGCGTATAGCCTCTTTTTTCATATGGTCTTAATGAGTTTCAAAAGCGGGGGTTTAGGAAAAGGTAAAAGTGATGGGAAGAAGACAATTCTTTCAATAATAATATGGGGGGCAAAAATCATGCGATGGAAAAAGGGAATGCTGATTTATAATGAAAATGCCGGTAATGATAAACTCGTAAGGAATCTGGAGAGTTGTCTTCCAATAATAGCTCCGCATATTGATGAGTTTCTCATTCTGCAAACGAAGGAAAAAGGCGATGCATGCCGTTTTTGCTTGGAATATGGTGAAAGCATGGATGTAGTTTTCGTTTTAGGGGGAGATGGAACGGTACATGAGTGTGTAAATGGCCTTTCACCGCTTCCGAGCCGGCCGCTGTTTGGGATTTTACCTGGTGGCACTTGCAATGACTTCTCCAGAACATTGAAGATTCCTCAAAATGTTCGTCAAGCTGCAGAAGCATTAGTGAATGGCAAAGTTCGTTCTATTGATATTGGGCAGGCCAACAATGATTATTTTTCTAATTTTTGGGGAGTAGGGCTTATTTCAGATGCATCAAGCAATATTGATGAGCAGGAAAAAAGCAAATTTGGAAAGATAGGATATTTATTAAGTGCTGTAAGGACGATTGGCGAGAATGCTCCCTTTTCTTATAAACTAAAATATGATGGGAATGTTATTGAAGGGGAAGCAGTTATGATTTTGGTTTTGAATGGTTGTTTTATCGGCACCAATTCATTGCCCTTTCCCATGGTCAGTCCAGATGATGGGCTCTTCGGGGTTGCCATCTTGGAAAAAGCAAGCCTTGGTGCATTTTTAGAAATTATAGCGATGAAGCGTTCATGGACGAAAAACATGATCTCTGACTCTGGGGTGACTTATTTACAGGCTGATACCCTGACCATTGAAACCGAGAGGCCGCTTGATGTGGATATGGATGGAGAGAACTATAGACAAACTCCTGCACGCATTAAAGTCCTTGTCCAACATTTGCCAGTATTAACTCCGAATTAATATGGTGGGATTATATGTGAATGGGAATGATTATGTGTTTTTTTTGTATATTCATCCCTTATTTCTGCAATTGTTTCCAAAATAAGATAAAATATATGAAGATATATCAATTTTTGCAGGAGGACCACATATGGTGTACCAGGTCAGATTGTTAAAGGGCATTTTAGAGCCTCATAGGAGTCGTTATCAGCTTCAAAATGCAGAGGCAGTCACAAAGCTTGGATTGAAATTACTATTTTTATATTTTCTTAGTCTTATAGTATTCGCAATTGGTGGATATTTTGGCATTGGTTCAGAATCATTCTCCAAAGAAATCACGGACATGAGTGCCGAAGAATTCGAAGCAGCCAAGTTGCTTATAGTGAGCGGCAACATAATAACAGGCATAATCGACCCTTCCATATACATATTTTTGTCAGCTCTATTCTTTTGGATAGTTACTGATATCCCATATATAAAAGTAGTCATCGTTCAAATGATTCTTTTTGTTTTGCATTTAGTGGAAAAAACATTACTGATTCCTCTATTCGTATTAATGGATATAGGAAGTGATGGCAATCCTTTTGCATTGGGGATCATCAGTCAGTATTTTCTCAGAAGTGATTATTTCATTCACTTTTTCAGCGAAATAACCATTTTTCAATTTCTTATTATTGCTCTGCAATATTTTTATTTAAAGGAGTTTTCAGAACGAAATAATTATTTGGTCCTTTTAATGATTGTTCTATTCTATCTGGCCACATGGTTTGTTAAAGCCTTTTTAGCATACATCCAAGTAGGCGTATTTGTATAAGGCGGGTGAAATGAATGAGGGGGAAATGGAAAATTGCAGCGGTCTCCATTGCGTCGATAGTCTTAATAACCGTTAACTTATACCTTATTGAAAAAAAAGAAAGCAAAGTGGAACGAACTGTTTTCGTTGAAAACTGGACAAAGGTAAAAAAAGATACAATTACGGATACTATTCAAACAAATGGGGTAATTAAACCTGTAGAAGTGTATGATATCTATTTTGATACCAAGAAAAATGATTTTAAGAAATTCCTTGTTAAAGAAGGCGATGCGATTACGGCCGGCTCTTCGTTGTTTGAGTATACGACGACCGAACTTGATGCTCTTAAAGCGAACTTGGAAGCGGAGAAAACAGCAGCTGAGGGAGAAATTGCAGGGATTGAGGAATACATAGGGAAGTTGAGTTCTTATCAATGGACCCTGACCAGTAATCCTGAAAAAGCAGCCATTGATGAATCGGTGGAAAAAAACTTGAAAATTGATATAACAACAAGTTCGGCAGATCTTATTAAAAGTAACATTGAGCAAGAAATGTACAAGCAGGAACTGGAAGAAAACAGCTTGAATGAAAAAGTGAAAATGCTTGACGCTAAAATAAGTTCAATTGAGGGGCAGTCCAGTGCGGTAGTGTCGACGAGTGAGGCTGATGGTGTAGTTAAAAATATCAATAAAAACCTGGATAATCCCATTATATCCATTGTTTCGACAAATATGGCAATTGAAGGGGATTTCTCTGAAGAGGAAATGAAAAAGGCTGAAGTGGGCATGACTATAAAAGCAAGTTCCTCTGATTCAAAAAAGGCATTGAAAGGGACGATAGGCCGCATCCATTCCTATCCCGCTGAAGAGCCGTCATTAAAAAAAGATAACAGATTTCCATTTCAGGCACTAATCGAATCGGAAGGTGAAGAAACGGAAGCTTTGTTGGTGGGAACCAAAGTGAATCTTACTGTAATAACCAATGAGAAAGCCGGTGTACCCTCCATTCCTATTGAGGCGGTACAATACCATAAACATCCTTATATTTACAAATTGACTAAAAATGGCTATGTGGATAAACATTACATTACAAAAGGGCTTAAGGCTGAAGGGATGCAAGAAATCATAAAGGGACCGTCGGTGGGGGACGTCATCCTAATGGAGCCGAATGTGGCGAAGAACCATTCTTATTTCATTACCCCAATTCAATTTGAAAAAGTGAAAGCAGCAACTTATAAAAAATTCACCTCTCGGGAAAAAGTAAGATATCTGTTGCTTGGCATGTTGGAAAAATAACCGCTTCTTACATCAAGAGAGGTGATGTCAAATAATTGTTAATTATATATCAATATAACTTATATGAGTAAAAATCGGGGAGAGTAATTATAGATACAATAGCCTTTAATGCAGAATATTCAGACATTTTTAAAGATTTTTTCTTGAACTGATGATAATAAATATTTACAGATTATCATTTTTAGTATAATATTTTATTATAAGTTAACTCGCTTAATCTTATTCCAAGAACGGGGGACCCATTTTTGTGGATTTTATCCGCTAGGGGTGAATTCAGAAATGAAAGGGCATTTGTGTTTCCAATTCCTAACCCGACAGCTAACCTCGTCAGCGTCTTTAAGGGAACATGTGTGAATATTCACGCCAATAAGAAATCGACACATGAAGTGTCTTTTTTTTCGGCGTAAAGACAGAGTTTTTCAAAAAAAGAAAAATTACTTTCTTTTATTAGTATCTTGTTTCCCTTACCGAGACAAAAATGTTTTTGCATCAAAGACTTTATGGAAGGTGAGGAAAGTAAATGAAGAAATTCAAATTAAGTTTAGCTAGCCAAATTTTCATTGGTTTAATTCTAGGGATTATCGTTGGTGCCATTTTTTATGGTAGTGAGACGGCCCAAAACTTTTTACAGCCATTCGGGGACATTTTCCTACGAATGATTAAAATGATTGTTGTGCCGATCATCGTATCCAGCCTTATCGTTGCAGTTGCCGGTGTAGGTGACTTGAAAGCGGTAGGTAAACTAGGTGCTAAATCATTATCATACTTTGTTGTCGTAACTATGATAGCGATTGCTGTTGGTTTAATTTCAGCGAATATCATCCAGCCTGGTGCTGGTGTGAATATGAATAACCTGGAACAAACTGATATCTCCACATATGTTGATACAGCAGAAACTAAGCAGCATGAATCGTTCGTAGATACACTTGTACACATCGTGCCATCCAATCCAGTAAAAGCCATGGTAGAAGGCGATATGCTAGCGATCATTTTCTTCTCCGTGTTGTTTGGACTAAGTATTGCGGCCATCGGTGAAAAAGGTAAACCGGTATTCCGTTTCTTCCAAGGTGTAGCTGAAGGAATGTTCTACCTGACTAACATGGTCATGAAATTCGCTCCTATCGGTGTATTTGCATTAATCGGTGTGACGATCTCCAAGTTCGGTTTGGAATCTTTAATTCCGTTAGGAAAGTTAGCGCTTTCTGTTTACGGAACGATGATTTTCTTTGTAATTGTCATCCTTGGTCTTATTGCGAAATTTGTAGGATTTAATATCTTTACATTGATTAAACTTCTAAAAGAAGAATTGATTCTTGCTTTCTCTACTGCAAGTTCTGAAGCGGTTCTTCCGAGAATCATGGAAAAAATGGAGAAAGCGGGATGTCCGAAGCATATTGCTACATTTGTTATCCCGACTGGATACTCTTTTAACCTTGATGGTTCAACATTATACCAAGCGTTAGCGGCTATCTTCATCGCTCAAATGTACGGCATTGATTTAAGCATGTATGAGCAAATTACGCTGATGCTAGTGTTAATGATCACTTCCAAGGGGATTGCTGGTGTACCAGGTGTATCTTTCGTAGTTCTTTTAGCGACATTGGGAACTGTCGGTATTCCTATTGAAGGTCTAGCATTTATTGCAGGTATCGACCGTATTCTTGATATGGGACGTACAGTAGTAAACGTTATCGGTAATTCACTTGCGGCTATCGTTATCTCTAAATGGGAAGGTCAATTCAACCCTCCTTCCAAAAAAGAACTAGAACAAGTTTCTTAATACAAAAAATCCAGAGTGAAATGTCACTCTGGATTTTTTTTGAATGAAAAAGCTCTTCCTTATTTTTTGACGATCCAAAAGCGGCAAGCGGAAGAGAAAGCGTTGACATCATGGAATGATTCACTTCGATAAATGCTTTCGATGACTGTAAACCTTGCTTCCTCCAGGCACACAAGTACTTCAAGTTAGTTGGGATATGGAGGTAAGTATCTTCTTGAAGCGTCTTTCCGGATATGATAATATCCCCAAATTCATAAAGCCTCTCATCTTGTTTACCAACACACCAAATCATTTCCTCTTGTTCCCAGAAGTTCAGGTGATTTTCGTTTTTATCACGTCATGTGTTGTGAAAATGAAGAGTCTTTCAGGTTTTAACATACGGTTGATTTCTTTTAAAGCCAATGTGCGGTTTTATCGCTGGGGAATTTGCATTAAACCATTAAAAGCAAAAATTGCTTTATTGAATGATGAGCCGTTGAAAGGGAGGTTTGTTGCATCCCTATTTTTTCGGCTTCATTAAGCATGGCTGGTGTTAGGTCGATTCCCGTTGGATTTTGGAATCCCTTTTTATATAGAGCGAAGGTGGTTCTTCCTGTACCGCATCCGATATCAAGGATTGCATCTTCCCGATTTAAATATTTTTATAATGCATATTTCTCTGATTGCCACAGACCTAATCTTTTAGTTGCATCAGCATTTTATCCATGATTTATCCTCCAAATCTTCATTCTTCCTATAATATGGATATTTCGAGGTTGTCGAGTGTGTTCCTTAACATGTGGGTTAATATGGAGTACTGTTGCGCATTATTCACAAGGTCCCTGCTAATGATTAATGGAGGGTATATAACTTACGTGAAAACCCAAAAGTTTGGTAAAATAACATTATTGATAAGAGCTCGGAGGGGGTCAGGTTATGAAGAATGATAGCAACGATATCTTATATATGCATATGCAGGCTTCCGAACGGTTTGTCCTTTTTAATGGACTCAATTTTCGTGAATTCGTCTATTCGTTGCCATATACGTTGGATTCCATCTTATTATTGAAACATGAATTCAATGGCGGGGAATACAATTTGAATGTCCTGCTAGAGAGTGCTTCATCTGAAGATATCGCAAAGCTCGTTAAAGAAAATGTCCGGGCATATGGAGATTTCTGTTGGATCGATTTTGAAGAAAGAGAAGGGTTGGATGAATTGGATGGAAGGGAAATAGCGGAACTATTATATTTAGGGCACGCAAAAACTCATCTGGATCCTCCATTTTTCCGTAAATTGAATAATCAATTTGTGTACCTTGCCCAGGATGATGGCTGGTTCAATAAAATTTATTTTCGTTCTCTTTCGACATATTATATGATGTTAGGAAGCCTCATTCCGCTAAAGCTGGAGCTTTTAAAAGTAGAGAGGAATTGGCTTGGAATCAGAAAGAAAAGAGAGCTGACGGCGATTCCGGCAGAAATCATTTCTTCCTTGGCTCATATCCTGGCAGAGGGGCTCGTTTTTTCCTTTCGGCATGTTAAGTATACAAGAACGAAAATTGAGATACCGGCATGGGTCGTAGGGGATTATTTAAACATGGATGAAATGCATGATGACTTTTCAGATAGAGATATTAGGGAGCCGGATGCCTTTATCATCTTTAATCGAAAAGAAAAGGTATGGGAAAGCGTTATTAAAAATACATCATTCTCCTGATTAACCCAACTTCCGTGGTTCGTGGTTTGGATTATTTGACACCCTTGAATTTTTTAGGTGTAAGACTTACCATCTCTTGCATAAAAGATAAGAGAGGGCGAAGCACAGGTGTTGCCACAGGACGTGGCGGTTTTAACCTGTGTTCCGTTTATAGTAATCATTGGAAAAGCATCAATGATGGAAGTTTCGCTTTACCCCGCATTAACAGGCTGTAAGAAAAACAGTGGCAAATGTAATGAAAAAGAAATGTGGTGGGCCAACAGCCTGTAAACGCCCGCGACGCACAAGATGTGCTAGCACAGGTGTTGCCACAGGACGTGGCGGTTTTAACCTGTGTTCCGTTTATAGTAATCATTGGAAAAGCATCAATGATGGAAGTTTCGCTTTAACCATTTTAGTGTAAAGTGATACAATGAACATGGTTAAAAGAATATTGGAGGGTAATAACTCATGAAAACTAAACTTGGTTTGCTTTATGGTGGAAAATCTGCGGAGCATGAGGTTTCTATGCAGACGGCTTTAGCTGTCATTAAAGCTCTCGATTTAGCAAAGTTTGATATATATCCGATTTACATAACAAAAGAGGGTTCATGGATTAATGGACCGAAGTTAACAGGACCTGCCGAGAGTGTGGAGGCATTGACATTTACATCGGATAAATCGAGCTCGCCTCTTGCCTTGCAGGCACATTCAACTGATGAAAATAGTGAATCAACAGGGTATGACGTAATTTTCCCATTGCTTCACGGACCAAATGGGGAAGATGGTACGGTGCAAGGGATGCTGGAACTATTGAACCTTCCTTATGTAGGGAATGGCGTTTTAGCTTCATCAGCAGGAATGGATAAGGTCATCATGAAAAACATTTTTGCCCAGGCGGGACTTCCTCAAGTCAAATACACTTGGTTCATTCGTTCTGAATGGGAGAAGAATACTGAGAGTGCCATTAAAAAGGTAGCGGATGAATTGGGTTACCCTTGTTTTGTCAAACCTGCCAATTTAGGCTCCAGTGTCGGTATCAGCAAATGTAATGATGCTGATGAACTGAAAAAAGCGGTAGCGGAAGCTTTCCAATTCGATCGGAAGATCATCATTGAAGAAGGGGTCATAGCTCGTGAACTCGAGTTTGGCATACTTGGTAATGATGAACCGTCTTGTTCGGTGGCAGGCGAAATCATCCCTAAGAAAGATTTTGCCTTCTATGATTATTCTGCAAAATATGTTGACGGTAATTCGGCAATGGTCATTCCAGCGGAGATAACGGAAAGTGAGTATGCAGCATTATCTCAAATGGCCATCACTGCCTTTAAGTCCTTGGATTGCTCTGGATTGGTTCGCGCTGATTTCTTTTTAACGAATGAGGGGCAAATCTATATTAATGAAGTGAATACAATGCCTGGGTTTACTCCCTTCAGCATGTTTCCGTTATTGTGGAAGCACACAGGTGTGGACTATCCAGCGTTAATTGAAAAACTCGTGAAACTTGCCTTGGAACGTCATCAGGAAAAACAACAAATCAAATATACAGTTTGATCATGCAGGTAATGTATCAGTAAACTCCACAATCCATCAAGCCTTGATTTGATGGATTCCAATCAGCAGGAACCGGTGCGATTTAAGCTGGTTTCTGCTTCGTTTGGTTAATGGAGAGCGATTAACGGTTCGATGAATGTAGGAGGAACGAAATGATAAAGAGAACGTTAAAACAAGTACATGAAATGGCAGAGGGATTGAATGATATAAGTCCATTCCAGTCCAAAGGAATTAATGGGGTAACCATCGATTCAAGAACGGTTAAGGAAGGATGTTTGTTCATTCCGCTTAAGGGTGAGCAGGTTGACGGCCATCAGTATGTCAAGCGAGCTTTAGATCAAGGAGCTGCGGCTTCTTTTTGGCAAAGGGATGTTCCGAATCCTCCTGATGATTTACCGATAATCATTGTCGAAAATACCGAGAGAGCACTTCAGCAATTGGCGCGTTCTTACCGTCAGCAGTTGAATATAAAAGTCATTGGAATAACAGGCAGCAACGGTAAGACGACTACGAAAGATATGACGGCTGCACTGCTGGCCACTACTTATAAAGTTCATAAAACAAATGGCAACTTCAATAATCATTTAGGTTTGCCATTAACCGTGCTTTCCATGGCAGAGGATACTGAAGCGGCTGTGTTGGAAATGGGAATGAGCAGCCGCGGGGAGATCGAGTTCTTATCCAAAATGGCAAAGCCTGATGTTGCGATCATTACCAATATCGGTGAATCACACTTATTGGATTTAGGATCACGCGAGGAAATCGCAAATGCGAAGTTGGAAATTGTCGAAGGTTTGGCGAAAGACGGAACGCTGATATATCATGGTGATGAACCATTGCTCCGCAATCGTATCAAAAAGGATTTCCCTGATTTAAACGTAATATCTTTTGGACGTACAGAACAAAATGATTTATATCCGCAGACCATTAGCCAAGGGACAGAAAATACTACGTTTACAATCGCAAGCGGTGATAAGGAAACTGATTATGAGATACCCGTTTTAGGCAATCATAATGTTCTTAATGCGTTGGCAGCAATCTTGGTTGCTAAAGAATTCAATGTGGATGATTCAGCGATCCGTAAAGGTCTGTCGAACATTCAATTAACGAATATGAGGATGGAATTGGTCGAGGGCGCGAAAGGGCAGAAAATCATCAATGATGCATATAATGCCAGCCCAACTTCAGTTAAGGCAGCAGTCGAGTTGGTTGAGGGCTTATCTGGATTCGAGAAAAAGATACTTGTATTGGGAGATATGTTGGAGTTAGGGCCACAGGAAAAAGACTTTCATTTGAAAATTGGTGAATTGATTTCCAGTGAGCAAATCGATAGGATCTTCACATATGGTCCTTTAGCCGAGTTTATTGCCAAGGGAGCGAGCAAGGCGTTTTCATCGGAGCAGGTTCGTCCTTTTCAAGATAAGCAGAAGCTTATAGAGGAACTAAAATCGTCCACACAGGAAAATGACATCATACTTGTTAAAGCTTCTAGGGGCATGAAGCTGGAGGAAGTCGTTCAAGCTCTGCAAAAATGAAAAAACATAGAAAGGGCCGTTTCTTTTTTTGAAACGGCCCTTTTAATCGTGCTTAAAAAAGTGTCCCGGCAATAATGCAGATGTCCTCGTTAATGACTGAATGCCTCATCCTTGAGACCAATAGCTCCTGAAGAAGTTCTTGTGTATCGAGATGGGCATTTTCGATGAACTCCCTTTCGATATGGTCGGATCGGTCCATGGCGGAAGGTAGGGGCGTTTTAGAGAGTCCATCTGTATAGATGATGAAACGGCTTCCTGGTTCATACTGAAAGACAATTTTTTTACTGGGCAATTCGGGAATCAGTCCGTTTGGGGTGGCTCCTTCGTTCAAATTGAGAATTTGATTGGTGCATGGGGAATACAAAAAAGCTGAAGGAAGTCCGTAATTTACATATTCAATGAGCCGATCCTTTGTATTCACATATGCGATGAAGGCAGTAATGCGGGCATGGGTTTTATTTTCCCAATCAACTCCTTGAAATAAATCCCGCATTAGTTTATCCAGTTCCTTTGTTATGAAGATGGGGTCTTTTGCACGTTTGATAAGGTCGGGGATCAATGTCCGTATGGACATGTTTATAAGTGCCGTATGAAAGCCCTTTCCGAATACATCGATCATTATGAAACCGTATATTCTGTCATCAACCTCCGTCCAGTAAAATAAATCCCCTGACAGTTCACTCGAAGGCTGGGAAAGGCCTGTGACCTCTATATCTTCATTATTGATCGACAAAGGTAAACCTGAAAGTTGAATGCCTTTTGCGATTTTCAGGCTCCTTACTGATTTTTGGTGTATCATTTCAAGCTCTTGCCCCTTCATTTTTGCCGAAAACAGTTGCATGCTGATGTTTCGGAGTGACTTTAATTTAATCCGGACTTCCACTGAATCTGCAGGGACCGCCATGGTTTCATAAAAGGTCTTTTCTGGTAAGGCTGAAGGGGTCTCCATTCCTGAAGTACGTTTGTAAATGAATAAAATAGGGATTTCGTGAGATTCTGCCAAGGCGTACAAAGAAGTTTGCTGCCATGAGTCTTTTGATATGTGTAAAGGTAAAATAAATAATGATTTCATTAAGTCTGTTGAATTCTTGAATAGATGACTTTGATTAAGTGGATCCTCCAAAAAGGTGACTTTCTTGTTCATTTTCTTTAAGATTCGACCAAAATCCTTACATAAAGGAACATCTATTGTAAATATGTTCATATTACCCCCCGTTATTTTGTTGATAGGTCCATCATACTGCATTTACACTTATTTTCTATAATTATTAAGCGAAAAGATGGAATTTTCAAAAATCAGATGCTCCTATATACCTGTAAAATCCATGGAAATTCATGATAAGTCCTTTCTTTTTCCAACGGGGGAACCGTGAAAGAGTGATTATCATTAAAACTGATCCTTCCTGTAAAAGATTTGTTGAAACTATTTGATTTAAACACATATCATATATAAATGGATGATCGTTTAGTGAAAAATTTAAATGGATACAGTAAGTCGACAAGAGGCCGGAAGCTCTCATCCCGAAACATGATGTTAACAGGAGGACTAGGTTCCTGATTTGTGAAATCCTCCAAATTGGATTTCTAAAACCACTGGAATAATAAAAAACTGTAGGCAAACTCGCTTTCTTCGAATTTGTCTAAGTCTGAATCCACTTAGGCATAAATGGATATAGTAAAACGGTGATCCTATTGAAGAAATAATCAGTCCATGTGTTTTTAAACCCATTATTGAATGAACAAGCTATATCCTTACTCAAAAAAGTGCCATTGCTGCATATTTAACAGGAAGGAATGACTAATTTCTTCATTTTTGAATTGGTCTAAAGTTTTTAGTAACTCTGAATGGGGCGATATCCTTTATTGCATTAACAGTTTGAAAATGGTAATATGAGTATGAGTTTAAATGTCTTATCATTGATGATTATTTAAAATTAATCAGGTTGAGGCAACAAAATTGTATGTTCTTACATGTTTCATGAGTTCATTCTTGAGATTATTTTAGATTAAATAGGCCTCGCGTCTGGTCATATATAAAAGCTGCTTCTCTTGGCGGCTTTAGTAGCTATTGGGAATCAAAGCCGCATTTTAGCGCTTTTCCACTTCTGCAAATCCTCAACGCACCGGGCCTGTTTTGTATAAGAATCTTGGCTCTCGTCAAGTTTTGTTCATACAGCCTTTTTAAGTCTGATGAATAATAGGTGCAGCAGCCCTCACCTGAATAAAACGGCGAAACATCCGTTTATGCTACTTTTAATTTTCCATATTGAATTTAATTTTGGTTACATGTACTTTTAAAAAGATGAGCGTATGTTAATGATAAGTCTACACGTGCGCGAAGTTAAAAATGCCAGTGAATGTCCGTACTGGTATATTTCCTTTTTAAAAAATCATATTGAGTTCATTTTAACTAAAAGGCAGACATACTTTTAGGTGATAATGATAAACTTTTTATAAGAGATAAAGTAGAACATCCGTCATGATGATGAGGATTTGAACTAAACATCTGTGCATGATATGCACGTGTAAATTTACGATATAAAAAGGAGTACGAAAACATTGACATTGTTTAGCGAATTAGGTTTAGATAGAACGTCCATGAAATCAATAGAAAAAATGGGATTTGAGGAAGCGAGCCCGATTCAAGCCCAAACGATACCTCTAGCACTTGAAGGTAAAGATATAATCGGTCAAGCTCAAACAGGAACAGGTAAAACAGCAGCATTCGGTATTCCATTGATGGAAAACATCGATATTAATAACGAAAACGTGCAAGGGATCGTCATTGCACCTACACGTGAGCTAGCCATTCAAGTTTCCGAGGAGCTTTTCAAGCTTGGTTACGGAAAACGCGCTCGTGTACTTGCGGTTTATGGTGGACAAGATATCGACCGCCAAATCCGTGCTTTAAAGAAAAAACCACATATTATCGTTGGTACGCCTGGTCGTCTTTTAGACCATATCAAACGTAAAAATATTAAATTAGGCGGAGTTCATACTGTAGTTCTTGATGAAGCTGATGAAATGCTTAACATGGGATTCATTGAGGATATCGAATCGATCCTTTCAACGGTTCCTGATGAAAGGCAAACATTGCTATTCTCAGCTACAATGCCTGATCCAATCCGTAAAATTGCTGAAAGATTCATGCAGGAACCCGTTCTTGTACGTGTAAAAGCAAAAGAAATGACAGTGGATCGTATCGAACAATATTACTTGGAGTTAAAAGAAAGTGAAAAATTCGATACACTTGCACGCCTTTTCGATATTCAAACACCGGATCTTGCTATCGTCTTCGGACGTACGAAACGCCGTGTAGATGAATTGGCATCTGCATTGAATATCCGCGGTTATATGGCTGAAGGCATTCATGGTGACCTTAGCCAGGCAAAACGCCTTTCTGTATTGAAAAAGTTCAAAGAAGGCAGCATCGATGTGCTCGTTGCTACTGATGTTGCTGCACGTGGACTTGATATTTCAGGCGTTACTCACGTTTATAACTTTGATATCCCTCAAGATCCGGAAAGCTACGTTCACCGTATTGGACGTACAGGACGTGCGGGTAAACATGGTATAGCCATTACGTTTGTAACACCAAGAGAAAGAGGCCAGCTGCATGCAGTTGAACATACAACGAAAAAACGTATGGAGAAACTTAAGACTCCTACGTTAACTGAAGCGTTGGAAGGTCAACAAAAAGCAGTAACGGAAAAAATCCTTAATACAATTGAGAATGAGGATTTAACTTTATACCTTGGTCAAGCGGAAGAATTATTACAAAAACATAGCGCAGCGGATTTAGTTGCAGCCATGCTAAAATCAATGACAAAAGAACCGGATCAAACGCCTATCAAGTTAACAGAAGAATCTCCATCTCCAATGCGTCGCAATCGCGGAGGAAGCAGTTCTTCTGGCAACAGACAGCGCAATGGCCGCAGTTCTTCAGGCAGAAAAGATTACGGTAGCGGATCAGGGAAACGCCCGAGCACGAACCGTAAATCGAATGGTTACGGGAACCGTAGCACGAGCCAAAAAAGAGAAAAATCAAATAAGATCTAATTGAATTGGAAATGCCGCTCATTTGAGCGGCATTTTTTTATGTGCAACTCCAATGCTATGGTATCCGAATGGTAAAGGTTTTTTTGTGAAATGCTCAAAGCCTTTGTGTGAAAAGGGGTTAATTTCCAGTATTTAATTATAGTATAATGGGTGAAAGCAAGGATGGATGATGATGATTCAATTAACATTACCTATCCGGAAGAGGAGAAGCACATGGAACCTGAAAATCGTATATCGAATAAGGCCTTGACCGTATGGAAAATCAGTGGTCTTATAAGCTGTTCAATAACCTGGATTATAAGCATCGCCGTACTCGTGCTTACAATAATTTTTGCTTGGACATATTGGGTGTTTGGAGCGTTGATCATCATTTCGATCATCCAAACCTATTTGGCCATCTTTTTGATTCCGGCGGTGAAATGGAAGAGGTGGCGTTACGAAGTAAGGAATACTGAAATTGATATCCAAAGTGGCATTTTCGTCATTAAAAGAACACTCATACCCATGATAAGGGTTCAGCATGTTGAAACGAAGCAAGGGCCATTATTAAGAAAATACGATTTAGCCTCCGTTGAAATTTCCACTGCAGCGACCCTTCATGTTATCCCAGCCTTGGACCTTGCAGAGGCAGATGAATTGCGGCATTATATTTCGAGAATGGCAAGTGTGGAGGAAGAAGATGTCTGATCCTAAAAGGCTTCACCCCATAGCTGTATTGCTTAACATCATTAAATCGATTAAGGAGTTAGTCATCCCTTTTTTGTTAGTGGTCGTCATTCCTGGGAAGAATGAAGGAATTCCTGGATGGATACAACCGCTGGTCATTGCCATTATTATACTTTTACTGATAGGCATTGCATTCTTTCAATGGTTACGTTTTACATATCGCATAGAAGATGGCGAATTCAGAATTGAGTCCGGGGTATTCGTAAGGAAGAAACGGTATATAAAGTTTGACCGGATCCATAGCATAGATATATCAGAGGGCATCATCCAGAGGATATTCAGCCTGGTGAAGCTGAATATTGAAACGGCGGGCGGGTCTCAGGCCGATGCCGTATTATCAGCCATAAGCAAAAGTGATGCGGAACGAATCAATGCTTTTATAAGTGAGGAAAAAAATGCGAAAAATCCTTTTGATAAGGATAAAGATGAAGTTGAGAATAAAGAATATGCAGCTAAATCGTCTTCCGTTTTTAAGCAGACTTTGCCGCAGCTATTCGTCATGGCTGCCACTTCGGGAGCGGTGGGTGTCTTCCTATCTGGGGCAATCGCTTTTATTTCACAGTTCGATGAAATGATACCTTTTGAAAGGATATTTAAGGATTATGAAGAGTTTATTGAAATGGGGACCATCATTCTGACCTTGTTTGCCCTGGTGGCTTTGCTGGTGGTTTATGTACTGGCCACATTAAGCATGGTAATTAAATATGCTTCCTTTACCGTGTTAAAAACGGATGAGGAAATCGTTATTTCCAGAGGGCTTCTCGAGAAAAGGCAGCTGACAATCCCTATCCATAAAATTCAAGGTATCCGGATCATGGAGAATTTGATTCGAAAGCCATTGGGATTGGCGACGGTTTATATTGAATATGCTGGAGGCAGTATGGAAGATAAAGAAAGTCTGTCCATCATGCTGTTCCCTTTAATCAGGAAGAGGCATTTACATGAAAAAATCCTGGAAATTTTACCGGTTTATGAAACAAACACTGAGATGACACCGATACCCAAGCGTGCACTTTCCCGTTATGTGTTTCGTAAGTTTCTGTACCTCATCCCGATCATCGGTGCCTTGGTATGGTTTTTCAGACCTTGGGGTTATCTTTCCCTTTTGCTTGTACCGTTGGCGATTTTTTGGGCTTACATGCAATATAGAGATGCAGGATGGAGCATAGATGGGAATTTGTTGCTATTGAGCAGCCGTTTTTTCTCGAAGCAAACATTGATCATGCAGAGAAGCAGAATTCAATCAATCACATATAAAAAAAGTTGGTTTCAACATCGAAAAGAATTAGCAACGATTTCTGCATCGGTCAAATCAGGAATCACCTCCCGGGTCGGAATGGTTGCTGATGTGGAAGAAAAGGATTGCCTAATAATTAAATCATGGTATTTACCTAAAAAAGCAGTCGACTCCCAATGATTGAAGAAAAGAGTCGGCTGTTTGTCCTACCATTTTTTTCTTAAATATAATGGAGCTGTTAAAAAGCCGGTTGCCAGTCCAGCCAAATGACCGATAACGTTGATCTGCGGTTGAATGAAGGTCATGATGATGGCGATTCCGGTCAGTGTATATACTGTATTTCTTTCGTTGTTCGTAAAATTGGTTTTATTGAAAAGTACAAGATATAGAAAGGATCCGAGTAAACCAAAAATTGCTCCGCTAGCACCTACGTGGTTATATGTCAGTGGGTTAATTAGAAAGGTTGCGATATTGGCAAGGATACCTGTCGATAAAAAGAAGATTGAAAACTTGACGGTTCCAAGTAATCTCTCTAGGAATGGACCGAAGATGGCAAGTGAGAAGCCGTTAAACAGTAAATGTGTAAACGTGCTATGTAGAAAGATGGGGGTGATCAAACGCCACCATTGTCCATCAGCGATATATAAGTTCACTCCTGCGCCATAATAAAAGAGTACATTGCCGGGAAATATGGGGAAGAGGACAAGAACGAATACAATCATCATAATGAGTATGAGCAGAGTAACGGCTCGATATGAATTTACGTATTCGCGGAAGCTTTCTGTTCTTGTAAACATAAATTCCTCCTTATTATCGTTTTTATTAAATACAATATTATCATTTTCAGGTAAAAGGGTCCTCCTAATGATATGCATCTTATTAAATGAATAGAAGAGGTGTCAAAGTGATTAAAGGTATAGGCGTGGACATTACTGAGTTGGATAGAATGGAAACACTGATTAAGCGGCAACCCCGTTTAAAGGAGCGTATATTAACAGAAAGGGAAATCTTGATTTTCGAAAAGTTAAATGGAAAAAGGAAGGTCGAGTATTTTGCTGGGCGTTTTGCGGCAAAGGAGGCTTTTTCAAAAGCAAACGGTACAGGGATCGGTAAGCACTTATCCTTTTTGGATATTGAAGTCATATCGGATGATAAAGGAAAGCCGATGATTTCAAAGCCGTTTTCTGAAGGGGTCCATCTTTCGATTAGCCACAGCCGGGATTATGCGGTGGCTCAAGTAGTAATTGAAGGGTGAATGGAGTTTTGTCCAATCGGGTCATAAACCTTTAGGTTGTCTCATATACATTTAGTGCTATAGGGAGACAAGGCCCGGTAAAAGGTACATGGCAGAGTAGGTGCTCTCGAAAAGTTTTTAGCTGGATCGAGAATGGGTCCGTGTCTAAAATACCGAGGAATCTAAGACATCAGTCGAGCCAATGTCCGGATCCTGCCTTTTCCTCTCCCTTTTACGTTCAAATGACAAAAAGGGGTTGAAAAGATGAAGAAGATGGTAATGCTTTTTGCAGGGATCATGCTCTTGCTTGCTCTTTCTGCTTGCGGCCAAAAATCACAGAGTGACGTAGTGAGTGAATTGAATGAGAAGCTTGGGGAAATGAAAGGATATAAAGCTAACGCGAAGATGACATTGAAGATGGGGGCGGAACCTCAAGTATATAATGTGGAGATTTGGCATAAGAACCCTTCTTTTTACCGCGTAAATCTGAAAAATGAAGAAAAGGATCAAAGCCAGATGATTTTGAAAAATGATGATGGTGTATATGTTCTGACGCCAGCTTTGAATAAAAGTTTTAAGTTTCAAAGCGAGTGGCCGGAGAACAGCAGTCAGGCCTATTTATTCGAGTCGTTGGTGAAAGACATTACGGAAGATAAAAGTGCGGCATATAAAGAAACGGATAAACATTATGTCTTTGAAACGAAAACACGCTACCAAAATAATAAAATGTTGCCATATCAAGAGATTACTATAAACAAAAAGGATTTATCACCAGTCAGTGTAAAAGTCATGGATCCCGATAAGACAGCATTGGTACTAGTTGAATTCTCGAAAGTTAAGTTCGATACGACTTTTGATAAAGATTCATTTGATATGAAGAAAAACATGACAAGTGCACAACTTGAAGCACCCGTTATGGCAGAAGTCAAAAATGAAGGATTTGCAGTGAAATACCCTGAAAATATTGGGGATATGAATTTAACGGAAGAAAAAGAAATTACGACGGAAAAGGGAGAACGTGTCGTTTTGACCTATGAGGGTACAAAAAGTTTTACATTAGTTCAGGAAAAAGCTGAGGTAGTTCAAACTTCCGTTTCGACAAATGTGAATGGAGAGCCGGTTGATTTAGGTTATACTGTCGGGGCGATGACAGGAAATACGATTGCATGGACTTTTGAAGGTGTCGATTATATGATTGCATCAAAGGATTTGACACAGGAAGAGATGATAGAAGTCGCCCGTTCGGTTGGGGAAGAACCAGTCAAATAGGATTACATAACAAGCTGATGTTTCCCGTCTCCTTACGAAGGTTTCTTCTGGGTAGGATAGGCGGGGAAGCGGCTTGTTGACATTTTTAATCCTTCCAACTGATTTAGGCTGGCAGCTGGGAAATTAGAATCAAGGTGAAAAAGCACTTTATCTTTCTGGCGGTTGGTTATAGAATGTTCCTATAATGAAATGAAAACTTCGCTACTGGGAAGAATCTTATTGTGAGTGTAGGAAAGAAGGAAATGGTCTTGGAATCGAAAATATTTCATCGAGATACGTGGGCAGAAGTAAATTTGGATAAAATTTTTGAAAATATCTCTTCAATGAAACAAAGACTGGGGAATGGCGTTAGTCTTTTCGCTGTCGTTAAGGCGAATGCATATGGCCATGGGGACTATGAAGTGGCAAAAACGGCACTTGAAGCGGGGGCGGATTTTTTATGTGTCGCTTTTTTGGATGAGGCTCTTGCCTTACGAAAAAAGGGGATATTGGCCCCGATCCTTGTACTTGGGGCATCAAGGCCTGAAAGCGCAGCGCTTGCTGCCGAATATGGGATTTCCGTGACGGTTTTCGATGTAGCATGGTTGGAGAAGGCAAAGGATTTCTTGAAACCGGGACAAGTCTTGCAAATTCATGTAAAAGTGGATAGCGGCATGGGGAGAATCGGCATTCGGGATCAAGGTCAGCTCAAGAAAGTGGAAAGTTTTCTTGATAGGGAAGCTTGTTTCAATTTCCAAGGAATATTCACTCATTTCGCGACGGCGGATGAAATGAAGACCGACTATTATGAAAAGCAGCTTGCTACATTTAAAGGGATGCTTTCCGTAATGACTCGAAAGCCTGAATATATTCATGCAGCCAATAGTGCAGCTTCTTTAAGATTCACCGACCCTGAATGGAATGCAATAAGAATGGGGATTTCCATGTATGGATTGAGTCCTTCCGTGGAGATGAAGCCTTTATTGCCATACCCATTAAAACAGGCTATAGCATTGAGAACGAAGATGGTCGCGGTTAAACAGCTTGCTAAGGGTGAAAGCGTTAGCTATGGAGCGACTTATACGGCTGAAGGTGATGAATGGATCGGGACTTTGCCAATCGGTTATGCTGACGGCTGGATCCGTAAGCTGCAAGGTCAGGAAGTTCTTGTGGATGGAAGAAGAGTACCCATAGTCGGGAGGATTTGCATGGATCAATGCATGATCAAACTGCCTGGACCATACCCTGTAGGAACAGAGGTAACACTGATGGGGAATGATGGGGATGAATCGATTACTGTCGATGAGATAGCGGCAAAACTGGAAACGATCAACTATGAGATAACCTGTATGATAGGAGCAAGAGTGCCCCGTGTATATATAAAAGACAATCAGGTGAATCATGTACGAAACTTCATTTTGGAATGACCGGATTGTAAAAAAATCCTAAGATTGTGAATAAGATTTCCTTTATTATGCTGATAATAGGATTGAGAATAGAATATACTCTTTGCAGATAGGCAATTTAATGGTAATATTGAAAAGGATATATAATAAAGGTGTGTAGTGATGGTGGAGGTGTATGTTTGTGTCTGAATCCAGCGCAACAAGAGAGATATTAATTCGATTACCTCAAAATTTTTTAACAGAGTTAGATGGGTATGCGAGTGAGGAAAATGTAAATCGCAGTGAATTTATTTATCGTGCCACAAAAATGTATCTTCGCGAACGTAAAAAGAAAGAGTTTCGTGAATCGATGAAACGCGGTTATATTGAAATGGCGGCCATTAACTTAACGATTGCTTCTGAAGCCTTCCAGGCTGAATTCGAGGCTGGTCATTGCGTTGAACGATTAGTTAGCGGAGGCTGAGCCATTGATTGTTGTTAAGCGTGGTGACGTATACTTCGCAGACCTTTCCCCGGTAGTTGGTTCAGAGCAGGGGGGGACCCGTCCGGTACTAATTTTACAAAACGATATTGGTAATCGCTTTAGTCCGACTGTGATCGTGGCAGCCATTACAGCTCAAATTCAAAAAGCGAAATTGCCTACACATGTTGAGATTAATGCAAAAAAGTACGGATTCGAGCGGGATTCCGTCATTTTATTAGAACAGATCAGGACAATTGATAAGCAGCGTTTAACTGATAAAATTACGCATCTTGACGAACCGATGATGCAAAAAGTCAATGAAGCTTTGCAAATTAGTTTAGGCCTCATTGAGTTTTAAAGAAAATTTTTCCCGTTAAACCGGGCGTTATTATAATACAAATCATTCTTGATGTTATTTAGATGGCACGATCCCTGCAACTGTGGGGATCGTGTTTTTTTGTCAAATAACATTAACATATTCAAAAAGTATACAGCAGGAAATATAAAAAATTTGACGAATAAAAACATGATACAGTTAGATATTAGATGGAACGTCATTGTTTTTTTATAGTTTCTCCAAACTTTTCATTAATTGATGTTTTTCTTACCTGAATTTCGGGTATGTAGTTATTTTGTAGATACTTAAAAAAAGCAAAACTTAGTGGGGAAACTCTCAAAGAAAATCCAAATGGAATAACATTACAGTTAGTTAACATCCTTGTGACGAGGACAGGGAAACAAAGCAATTGTGTTAGAATGGGAGGATATTATGAATCAATTGGTTTTCGATTTTATTAAGCGAAATCAAGATTACATCCTTACTGAGTGGATGGGCATCATGAAGGAAAGTACGGATGAAAGATTAATTAAAGTTGTTTCAGATCGAATGTTCACGCAAACGAGCAGTGAATTTATAGATATGATCATCACGAACGTTGATAGTAAAAACAAGGAATTCACATTGAAGCTTTCAGATTTTGCCGAGAAAGTCGTCCAATTGGGATGGCCTCTCACTTTCGTCAATGAAGGACTTCATAAATTCACGTTAATTGTCATTAATGGTATGGTGGAAAAGGGTCTGGTTACTCCTGATAATCAAGTCAATCTTGTTAACCATTTGGATAAATGGGCCACACCGATAAATAATGAAATAGTCAATATATATACTCAAACTTGGGAAAGAACGGTTTCCATGCAAAAAATAGCGTTGCAAGAACTTTCGGCACCGCTCATTCCTGTATTGGAAGGAATAACGGTAATGCCGCTGATTGGTACGATTGATACGGAACGTGCCAAACAGATAATGGAAAACCTGTTGACTGGGGTTGTTAAGCATAGATCTGAAGTCGTTCTTATTGATATAACGGGCGTGCCTGTCGTGGATACCATGGTTGCCCATCATATCATACAAGCGGCGGAGGCTGTCCGTTTAGTGGGCGCAAAATGTATACTCTGCGGCATCCGTCCTGAAATTGCTCAAACCATCGTTAATCTTGGAATTAATTTAAATGAAGTGATTACAAAAAATACATTGAAAAAAGGGATAGAAGTTGCGTTGGAATCAACGAGCCGTAAGATCGTAAAGGTGGAGGGATAAGTATGAGGATTCCGATATTAAAGCTTTATGACTGCTTGTTAGTATCTATACAGTGGGAATTGGATGATGTGACAGCCCTTCAATTTCAAGAGGATTTATTGCATAAGATTCATGAAACAAGTGCGAATGGCGTCGTTATAGATATTACCTCAATAGATTTTATTGATTCTTTTATCGCAAAGGTATTAGGCGATGTCTTTAGCATGTCTAAGCTTATGGGGGCCAAAGTTGTAATTACGGGGATCCAGCCTGCTGTTGCAATAACATTAATTGAACTGGGAATTACTCTCGATGATGTTCTGACAGCATTAGACTTAGAGAAAGGCCTGGAGAAATTACAACAGGAATTGGGGGAATAAAGAATGGAGTTCCAATCCTGCGTAAAAATCATAAATGAATGGGACATCGTAGCTGCAAGGCAGCTCGGAAGAAATGTCGCTAAAGAGTTGGGGTTCGGTACTGTAGACCAGGCCAGGATCACAACGGCCATTAGCGAATTGGCCCGAAACATATACCTATATGCTGGACAAGGCAGTGTTAGCATAGAAAAGCTAAATATAAATGGGAAGTCAGGATTGAAAATCATTGCAGAGGACCAAGGGCCGGGAATTGAGGATATCCGCAGAGTCATGGAAGATGGATATACCACCTCAGGGGGATTGGGTGCAGGTCTTCCTGGAGCCAAACGTTTAATGGATGACTTTGATATTGATTCGATACCAGGTGAAGGGACTAAGATCATCACTACGAAATGGCTCCGTTAGGGGGGGAATATGGATATTAGGGAAAACATGGAGAAAAAGTATCTTGAGGCGCTTTCTACTTATCTTAAAGACCAAAATGAGCAGGCACTCTACCAAGGACAAAAGATTAGCCGCCTACATATCAAATACAATATATCTCCAGAAGAAATCATCAGTATGCATAAAAATAACTTAATGGAACTTTACCCGGACTTACCGGGGAAAGTATTGGATTCTTTCGATTTTCTGCTGGAAGTCATGATGGGCTACGGCATTGCATACCGTGAACATCAAAGCCTTAGACATCAACAGCAGGAGCTGAAAACGGAAATCGAGATTGCGGCAAACGTTCAACATACTCTTTTGGAAACGAAAATTCCTGATATCAAGGCTCTTGAAATTGGAGCGATCAGTGTTCCGGCGAGACAGATGAACGGAGATTACTATCATTTCGTCCAAGATGAAAATGATCGTATAGGAGTAGGGATAGCAGATGTAATAGGAAAAGGGATTCCTGCTGCATTGTGCATGTCAATGATCAAATATGCGATGGACAGTCTTCCCGAGCATCGTCATGAACCGAATAGTGTGCTTGAGAGTTTGAACCGTGTTGTGGAGCATAATGTGGATCCAAGCATGTTCATAACCATGTTCTATGGTTTATATGATCCGCATGACAGGCAATTTTCCTATTCTTCAGCCGGACATGAACCTGGCTTTTACTATGATGCCGCAACAGGTACTTTTAGCGATTTGGATGCAAAGGGCTTGTTGCTTGGAGTTGATAAAAAAACAAGGTATCACCAATATGAAAAAACGGTGAATCGTGGAGACATGATCATTTTATTATCCGATGGAGTAACGGAGTGCCGGACGTATGATGGGTTCATAGAAAGGGAAACACTTATCGGTTTCATTAAAAAGAATATGCATTTGCAAGCCCAGGAAATGGTGAATAATATATTTAAACAATTGGAGAAAATGCAGAACTTCCAACTAAGGGATGATTTTACATTAATAATTTTAAAATCAAATGTTTAGTATTGTTTCTGTTGGGTATAGATATAGGAATGAAGAGGATTTGAAGAGGTGGGTCAAGGATGAATATAACTGTAGATGTTAATGAATTAAATACTGAATTTGTTGTAAAACTAAAAGGTGAAATCGATGCCTATACTGCACCGAAATTAAGGGAATCACTATTCCCGATTTCAGAGCAGGATAATGTTTCAATTACGATTGATTTAACTGAAGTCTCTTATATGGATAGTACAGGACTTGGGGTATTTGTCGGTGCTTTCAAAAGCGTAAGGGCACATAATGGCGACTTCACACTAGTTGGCTTATCAGAAAGGTTACGACGTTTATTTGATATAACGGGTCTTGCAGATATCATTGATATAAAAAGTGGTACAGAGGGTGGGTTAGAATGAGTCAAGTATATGATTACATCGAAATGAAAATACCTGCAAAACCAGAATTCATCGGTGTCATTCGTTTAACGCTTTCTGGGATAGGAAGCCGGATGGGATTTGCGTATGATGAAATTGAGGATTTGAAAATCGCTACAAGTGAGGCTTGTACAAATGCGGTGCAGCATGCATATAAGGATTCTGATAAAGGCGAAGTGAAAGTGAGTTTCGGCCTTTATCCTGACCGTCTGGAGGTCATGGTTTCTGATAGTGGCAAGAGCTGTAATTTCGAAGAAGTTCGTCAAGGACTCGGTCCATACGAAAATGGACAAAAAGTCGAACTTTTGAGAGAAGGAGGCTTGGGTCTTTACCTTATTGAAACTCTGATGGATGATGTTAAAATTCATCAACATGATGGGGTTACAGTATTTATGACTAAGTTTTTAGAAGGAGAGCAGGTGGAGATGGATGCAAAAACAGTCTCAACCTAATCAGGCGCAAAAAGAACAGGTAAATGAATGGATCAGAGCTTACCAGCAGAATCAAGATGATGAAGCGCAGAGTAATCTAGTCATCCATTATAAAAGTTTAGTTGAAACAATTTCCCGCAAGTATGCGAAAGGAAAATCATTTCAGGAGGATATCTCCCAAGTCGGCATGATTGGTTTATTAGGTGCCATTCGTCGATATGATGAATCTTTCGGTAAGAGCTTTGAGGCATTTGCCGTCCCTACTATAATCGGTGAAATCAAAAGGTTCCTTCGTGATAAAACATGGAGTGTCCATGTGCCAAGGAGAATTAAGGAACTTGGTCCGAAAATCAGGGTGACTGTCGAGGAATTGACGACAACTCTGCATCGTTCACCAAGAATAGATGAAATAGCCGATACTATAGGTGTAACTGAAGAAGAAGTTTTAGAAGCGATGGAAATGGGAAAAAGCTATCAAGCTTTATCTGTGGATCATTCTATTGAGGCGGATTCTGATGGCGGTACTGTCACATTGCTTGATATATTCGGGAATGTCGATGAAGGTTTTGAAAAGGTCAATCAGCGGCTTGTGCTTGAAAAGGTGCTGCATGTTCTGAGTGACCGAGAAAAGATGATCATTCAACATACTTATTTAGAGAACTTAAGCCAGAAAGAAGCTGGCGATAAACTGGGGATTTCCCAAATGCATGTTTCAAGGCTCCAACGCCGTGCGATCAAGAAACTTCAAGAAGCCATTAATGCTGAAAACTCGGAGTTAATTCAGTGATCAAAGATATTCTGAGGGGAGAAAAAATAGAAGTACTTGTCTCTCAATCGTCTAAAAACGGCATGGTTTATTGTGGCGATGATTACTTCTTTCTTCATACGAAAGAATACTTTGTCTGTGTACTGGCAGATGGTCTAGGCAGCGGCAAAAATGCTTATGATTCCTCCCATGCCGTCATCGAGGAAGTTAAACGTAATCATGAGTTGGATGTAGAATCATTAATGGCGGTGTGTAACCAGGTTTTAGTCGATAAGCGTGGGGCAGCCGTTTCGATTTTGAAGATATTTTATGACAAAAATGAATTTGTATACAGTTCGGTGGGTAACATACGCTTTTTCCTGTATAATCCAAGCGACGATAAACTGGTTTACCCTTTACCTGTTACAGGGTATTTATCCGGAAGGAAACAAACATACAGGACGCAGAGCTACAAATATGAACCAAATGCAAAATTCATTCTCCATTCCGATGGTTTAGAACTTAAGGGAGCTAAATCTTTTTTAAAAAGGCTGGTCCCTATCGATAAGAATGCACAATGTATATTAAAAAGCAGTCCATTAACTGCAGATGATACAACTTTCATTTTAGGAAGCTTACTTTCGCCATAATTCGGAAGTGAGCTTTTTTGTATGGAATTCGCAACTTCATCACTCATTTGCTAGACTATACTTATTAGATCAAAAGGTTGGGGGTAAACATAATGATCGTTGTAGAAGATACATTGAAGGAACTGATTAAACAAATATCCAATGAGCTAACTTTGAAAAATCATCAAGTCCAAAACGTCATACAGATGCTGCAAGAGGGGAACACTGTCCCTTTTATCGCGCGATATAGAAAAGAAATGACGGGTTCGCTTGATGAAGTCGAGATTCGTTCCATCATGGAAAGGTGGAGCTATCTGGAAAACCTTGGCCAGAGGAAAGCGGATGTTAAGCGTTCAATTGGTGAACAGGGAAAATTGACGGAAGAATTAACGAAACAAATCGAGAAGGCAATAAAACTGCAGGAAGTCGAGGATTTATACAGGCCATTCAAGCAAAAAAGGAGAACGAAAGCGACAGTCGCTAAAGAAAAGGGTCTTGAACCGCTGGCCGATTGGCTTCTGGAATGTCCAGTGCATGCCAGTGTTAGCGAAAAAGCTGCAGAATTCATATCGGCAGAAAAAGAAGTTTCTTCTATTGAAGAGGCTATTGCTGGAGCGCAGGATATCATAGCTGAACATATTTCCGATGATGCAGAATTAAGGAAGTGGATAAGGGCTGAAATTTTCAAAGCCGGAAAAATGGTTTCAACTGTGAAAAATGAAGAGAAGGACGAGAAAAAAATCTTCGAGATGTACTATGAATACGAGGAACCGGTTCAAAGAATCGTACCGCATCGGGTGTTGGCGCTGAATAGAGGTGAAAAGGAAGAGGTCCTGCGAATCTCCATTCAGCCACGGACTGAAATCATCATTGGTCATCTTGAGCGGAAAATCATTAAAAATAACAAATCAGAAGCCCAAATTGTTCTTAAATCTGCGATTGAGGATGGACTAAAGCGATTGATCTTGCCTTCTGTAGAACGGGAAATCAGAAAAGAGCTGACGGAAAAAGCTGAGGATCAAGCTATCCATATTTTCTCTGAAAACCTGCGGAACCTGCTCTTGCAGCCCCCGCTTAAAGGAAAAGTGGTCCTCGCCCTTGATCCGGCATATCGGACAGGCTGTAAGTTGGCTGTCATTGATGAAACCGGAAAGGTTCTCGATATCAGTGTGATCTACCCGCATCCTCCAGCTGCGAAGCTTAATGCTGCCCGTGAAAAGACGATTGACATACTTGAGCGGTTCTCGGTTGAGATTGTGGCAATAGGGAATGGTACGGCATCACGTGAATCAGAGCAATTCATCGCAGATATTTTGAAAGAAGTGAAAGGGAATATTTCATATATAATTGTAAATGAAGCAGGAGCCAGTGTATATTCAGCCTCGGATATTGCCCGTGAAGAGTTTCCGGATCTTCAAGTAGAACAGAGAAGTGCAGTTTCGATAGGCAGAAGGCTTCAGGATCCCCTTGCTGAACTTGTTAAAATTGATCCACAATCCGTGGGGGTGGGTCAGTATCAACATGATGTGTCCCAGAAAAAGTTAACGGAATCCCTCACCTTTGTAGTAGAAACAGCTGTTAACCAGGTGGGGGTGAATGTCAATACCGCTTCATCGTCACTTTTGCAATATGTAGCTGGTTTATCAAAATCGGTTGCTCAAAATATTGTGAAGAAAAGGGAAGAGGAAGGGAAGTTTTCAAGCAGGAAGCAATTAAAGAAGATTCCCCGGCTTGGTGCCAAAACATATGAACAATGTATAGGGTTCCTGCGGATCATCAATGGAGATGAGCCTTTAGATCAAACCGCGATACATCCTGAGAACTACAGTGCCGTGAATAAATTATTAAAGAAAATGGGATTCACATCTGATGATTTAGGCAGTGATGCCCTGAATGCAGAATTAGGCAAACTAAATCCGGCTGATTTGGCCGATGAATTGGAAATTGGGGAAATTACCATTAAAGATATCATAGATGATTTGATGAAACCGGGAAGAGATCCTCGGGATGAATTATCAAAACCACTGCTTAAGCAGGATGTACTAAAAATGGAGGATCTGCAAACTGGGATGGAATTACAAGGTACAGTGAGGAATGTTGTGGATTTCGGTGCGTTTGTGGACATTGGTGTTAAACAGGATGGACTGGTTCATATTTCTAAACTGAGCAACAAGTTTGTAAAGCACCCGTTGGATGTAGTTGCCGTTGGGGATGTTGTGACGGTTTGGGTTGAACGGGTTGACTCCCAAAAACAAAGGGTATCTTTAACGATGCTCGAGCCAAAGGATCAAAACTAGCCTAAGGTAAACTCCTTCTATATTAGAAGGGGTTTTTTTATGGAACGAAGTTGAATTTATAACCGGAGGCTTTCTTTCTTTTGATAAAAAAACCAACATTGATTCAACATCTTCACTTGATAATAATCCTTTTCATAAAAGGCTTTGCGGATTTGATTCTGGAACCAATTAGGCATAGCTTTTCCTCCCTTAGTTTCCTATTGTATTATTAGTCTATGTTATAATGGGTTGTCATGTTACCAAGGAAAGGGAGGGGGAAATGGATAATCGGCAATTGCAAAAACTAGTGGAAGAAATATCGTTGAAAGACTTTGAAAAGGCCTTTAGACACCAAGCCAGTTTTAACCCGCGTCTCCGAACAACAGGGGGCCGATACTTGCTCCGTTCACACAATATAGAAATCAATAAGAAGTATCTTGATGAACGCGGTGTGGAAGAAATGATAGGAATCATTAAGCATGAATTGTGCCATTATCATCTGCACATCGAGAAAAAAGGGTACCAGCATCGTGATGCCGACTTTAAGCAATTACTCAAAAAAGTGGGGGCTCCGAGATTTTGCGAGCCGCTGCCATCCAACCAATTAAAGAAAAAGATGAATACTATCCAATATAAATGTGAAGACTGTCAGCAGGTGTATATAAGAAAAAAGCGAATCGACACTACCCGTTTCGTTTGTGGTAAATGTCGCGGAACATTGATTTACCAAGGGTTTAAGGGTTGAAAAACAAAAATATAAAAAAACATAAAAGAACCCTTGACTTTAAGTTGCAACCTCTTTATAATCATAAGAGTCGACAAGATAACAACTTGTTCTTAACGACAAACACTAAGGTCCTTGAGCGTGAAAAAGGAACCCAATTTTCATTATTCCGCAGTAGCTCAGTGGTAGAGCATTCGGCTGTTAACCGAACGGTCGTAGGTTCGAGTCCTACCTGCGGAGCCATTTTTTTGGGGAAGTACTCAAGAGGCTGAAGAGGCGCCCCTGCTAAGGGTGTAGGTCGCGTAAGCGGCGCGAGGGTTCAAATCCCTCCTTCTCCGCCAGCTACATTATTTCATTAAGGCCCATTGGTCAAGCGGTTAAGACACCGCCCTTTCACGGCGGTAACACGGGTTCGAATCCCGTATGGGTCACTTTCTTATGCGTAATCAAAAATACTGGTCCCGTGGTGTAGCGGTTAACATGCCTGCCTGTCACGCAGGAGATCGCGGGTTCGATTCCCGTCGGGACCGCCATTTTTTCTTCTAAAAAACACTTGCTAAAATAATATTATCGTGATATAATATTATCCTGGCTGTTAATTAGTATTTGATTATTGGGCTATAGCCAAGCGGTAAGGCAACGGATTTTGATTCCGTCATGCGAAGGTTCGATCCCTTCTAGCCCAGCCATTTTATTTAGAGCCATTAGCTCAGTTGGTAGAGCATCTGACTTTTAATCAGAGGGTCGAAGGTTCGAATCCTTCATGGCTCACCATTTATTTTCGCGGGTGTGGCGGAATTGGCAGACGCACCAGACTTAGGATCTGGCGCCGCAAGGCGTGGGGGTTCAAGTCCCTTCACCCGCACTGATATTTTTCTTCTTGACATCAAGTTGAAAAGGTGTTAAACTTACAAAGTCGCTTTCGCGGTCGTGGCGGAATGGCAGACGCGCTAGGTTGAGGGCCTAGTGGGGGAAACCCCGTGGAGGTTCGACTCCTCTCGGCCGCACCAATAACATCATAGAAATTAGCGCCCGTAGCTCAATTGGATAGAGCATCTGACTACGAATCAGAAGGTTGTAGGTTCGACTCCCGCCGGGCGCACCATATTTTACGGGAAGTAGCTCAGCTTGGTAGAGCACTTGGTTTGGGACCAAGGGGTCGCAGGTTCGAATCCTGTCTTCCCGACCATTCTTTCTCGAAATATTTTAAAATTAAATGCGGGTGTAGTTTAGTGGTAAAACCTCAGCCTTCCAAGCTGATGATGAGAGTTCGATTCTCTTCACCCGCTCCATTATTGCTCTTTGAAAACTGAACAAAACAAAGCGCCAACGTTAAATTTTAAGTGAGCACACACTATCAAAAAAGCAAATGAGCAACTCAAACATTTCTTCGGAGAGTTTGATCCTGGCTCAGGACGAACGCTGGCGGCGTGCCTAATACATGCAAGTCGAGCGAATCAATGGGAGCTTGCTCCCTGAGATTAGCGGCGGACGGGTGAGTAACACGTGGGCAACCTGCCTATAAGACTGGGATAACTTCGGGAAACCGGAGCTA
>NZ_JBHVSL010000012.1:0-13117 GCF_042885195.1 Peribacillus sp. NPDC058075
TAGGCACGCCGCCAGCGTTCGTCCTGAGCCAGGATCAAACTCTCCGAAGAAATGTTTGACTTGCTCATTTGCTTTTTTGATAGTGTGTGCTCACTAAAAATTTAACGTTGGCGCTTTGTTTTGTTCAGTTTTCAAAGAGCAATTTATCGTCGTTACTTCGTAAGCGACTTTATTATCTTATCATTTACCCAATCTAGTGTCAACAACTTTTTTAAATTGTTTTTTGATTGAGTAATTTATGATGTCGTTATTGGCGACTCCTAATATATTATCAGGTTGATGAGTTATCGTCAATGGTTTAATTATTTTTTTTAAAAAAAACTACAACATGATAAAAACCCCAAGGAGATATCCATGAGGTTTTCATAAGAATGACTTCTACGCAATCCCTTTAAATAATCCAATAACCTATGGCTGCCAAAGCGGCAACTCCCGGTATTCCAAGCAGGCCGGCGACTGCCGAGGTAACAGGGTTGATGGGGACATGAATGCCCGCTTGATTCCCAAGTGTATTCAAAAAGAACAAA
This sequence comes from Peribacillus sp. NPDC058075, assembly GCF_042885195.1. Classification (NCBI taxonomy): domain Bacteria; kingdom Bacillati; phylum Bacillota; class Bacilli; order Caryophanales; family Bacillaceae; genus Peribacillus; species Peribacillus sp. NPDC058075. Next base: position 528 of record NZ_JBHVSL010000012.1, read on the forward strand.
AATGCTGCACCGATAATGATCTTTATAATCCCCTGCCCTATGAACCGGACGGGTCTTAATGGCGCCCCGATAATAAGGAGCATTAAAATCAGGCCGCCAATTACGGCAACAAAGACAACTGGTTCCAAACTCATTCCTCCCCGCAAGCTTGTACTACACTTATATGAAGGGAACGATGGATTAAGAACTGAAAAAATGGCCATGAGGAATACGAAATCCTTCACAGCCATTTCCTTATCATCTTTTTAAGCGGACATTCCTTCTTTTAACTTCCCTGAATAAGTAGAAATATTTCACTTCCGCCAGTCTCGTTTGGGCGATTACTTCCTCAGATGGATCAACGCTTTTTTCAAGTAATGATTTTTGATTATGCCAATTCCATTTCAACTGTTCAAGCTCTTCGATTAATGAATCATTGAATTCATTCCGAAGCTTCTTTTTTTTACGAAAGAACAAGTGAAGTCCTCCCAGCTACCTTATATTTCTCTTCTTCCTTCAATTGCTTTTGATAGCGTCACTTCATCCGCATACTCCAAATCTCCGCCGACAGGAAGTCCGTGGGCAATTCGGGTCACTTTGATCCCTGATGGTCTAAGCAACCGCGAAATATACATGGCTGTCGCTTCACCTTCAATGTTAGGATTAGTAGCCAAAATGACCTCCAGCACTGTTTCATCTTGCAGGCGCTTTAATAAATCAGGAATATTTATATCTTCCGGACCGATTCCGTCCATCGGGGAAATACTGCCATGCAGTACATGGTATAAACCATTGAACTCTCTCATCTTTTCCATAGCTATTACATCTTTAGGGTCCTGAACCACACAAATCAAACTTCTGTCCCTCTTTTGATCTTCGCAGATATAACAGGGATCTTGATCTGTAATATGACCACAGACTGAGCAATACATAAGATTCCGCTTAGCATTAACAAGTGCCTTTGCAAAATCCAAAACAGTATCTTCCTTCATGCTTAGTACATGAAAGGCTAATCGAGCAGCCGTTTTAGGACCAATCCCCGGCAATTTCATAAAACTGTCAATGAGCTTGGAAATTGGTTCTGGATAATGCATCGAATTCCTCCTAAAAATTTCAAAAGAAACCCCCTGAAAGGAAGTTTCTTTTGAACTTGCTTAAAACATACCCGGAAGGTTCATTCCCTTAGTGAATTGTCCCATCGTTTGGTTTGTCAGTTCTTCCGCCTTTTTCAAAGCATCGTTAGTCGCAGCCAGAACTAAATCCTGAAGCATATCGATATCATCCGGATCGACAACTTCCGGTTTGATGATTACATCGACGATTTCTTTATGTCCAGTCACGATGACCGTTACCATTCCGCCGCCAGCAGTACCTTCAACCTTTTTTTCACCTAATTCTTCTTGTGCCTCTGCCATCTTCTTTTGCATCTTTTGCATTTGTTTCATCATGTTCTGCATATTACCGCCGCGCATACCCATTTTTCTTACCTCCAATTATTCTTTAATTTCAAGTAAATCATCGCCGACTAATTTCCTAGCCTCTGCTATAAAGGGGTCTTCTTCTTTTGATTCCGTTTCTTCGGGACCGTCGAACTGCTGTGTTGAGATGAAGTCCTCCCGCAACCCTTGCCACTGGCTTTCCGGAACTCCAGCAATCTCCATCCGGTGTCCGGTCAATTGCTGCATGATCGAGGCTATCACTTCCACGAAACGGTTATTTTCCATTGCCATTTGACAATGAATATCATATTTGAATTTTACCACAAAAGCTTCAGTTGACGCAGCAACAGGTTCTGCCTCCGTTAATAAAGCTGCCAATGACTTTTGGTTTTGCTGACCTAACTGCTCAAGCACTTCCCCCCACTTGCTTTTCACAGCATTAAGACCTGGCTTTGTAGCTTGTTTCAAAATTTGATTGATCTTTCCTGCAGGTGCTTTATATGCCTTTTTAACGGCCCTTTGCGCCTTAGCCTGCTCTGCAGGCTTTTCTGTCATGGCTGCCGGAATGCCGTTTTTCTGCATTTCAATCAATTTCTTCTCTAAATCTTCTATTTTCTGCTGCAGCTGCAGCAGCTGCCCGTTATCATTTTGATTTGGCCTTTGCTCATTACATAACTTCACAAGTGCCACTTCAAGGAAAATCCTTGGATGATTTGTCCATTTCATATCCTGCTGTGTTTGATTGAAGCTTTCGATAATGGAGTAAATCGATTCAGAAGAGATCACTTCTGCCAATTCCTTAAATTGGGGATCTATCAATACACGCTCGAAGGATTCTGCCAGTGCCGGTGCCGTTTGGAACAAAAGCATGTCACGGAAATAATAAATCATGTCTTCAATGAACCGAGCCGGGTCTTTTCCCATAGCCAGCAATTCTTCAAGGACTTCAAGTGCCACCGCTACTTCTTTATCATATATAGCTTTTGCCAGCCGGCTTAAAAACGCCTGCGAAACAGAACCGGTGACAGTCAATGCATCTTCCACAGAAACCGTCTCTGAACTGAAGGATATCGCTTGATCAAGAAGGCTTAGTGCATCCCGCATCCCGCCTTCGGCTGCCCTCGCGATGATATGCAGGGCTTGTTCATCACATGAAACACCTGTTTCTGCGATGATCTGTGACATCCTGCCAACTATATCTTGAGGCTGGATCCTTTTAAAATCAAACCTTTGGCAACGGGAAATGATCGTTAGCGGAATCTTATGAGGTTCAGTCGTCGCCAATATAAAAATCACGTGCTTCGGGGGTTCTTCCAATGTCTTCAAAAGTGCATTGAAAGCACCTTGTGATAGCATATGTACCTCATCAATGATATAAACTTTATATGTAACCGCGTTCGGTGCATATTTGACCTTATCACGAATGTCACGGATTTCCTCGACACCATTATTGGATGCTGCATCAATTTCTATAACATCTGATATGGAGCCATCGGTGATTCCGCGGCAGGTAGCACATTCGTTACAGGGCTCACTTGTCGGGGCATGCTCACAATTCACTGCTTTTGCCAGAATTTTGGCAGCACTCGTTTTCCCTGTTCCACGCGGACCGGAAAATAAGTAGGCATGCGAAACCTTCTGCCCGACCAAGGCATTCTGCAACGTTTTCGTTACATGTTCCTGCCCGACTACATCAATGAATTGTTGTGGCCGCCATACCCGGTATAATGCTTGGTACCCCACGGAAATCCCTCCTTTTTTTCTCCACCTTGTTTATTATACATTACTGATTTCCTTAATATCAAAGCCTAAAAAGAAATTCTATCATTGCCTCATTTTTTTCAAAAATGCCAAGCACTTTACCTTCTTGGCATAAAAAAAAACCCACCCGATACGAATGAGTTTTTTGTTTATGTAAAATAACTGCCGTGCACCTTCTGTCGATTAGCAACCATAAGCGTTACTTAAGCAGTTAGCTCGGCCCAGGCAACCCTGCGGCACATGAGAACTTCCACTTAATGCTGCTTCCTTCCGGACCTGACATGGTTCATGGAGTCCCATTGCGCAGGACCCGGGCGTCAACACCACTTACTTAAGGCAGGCCCTACAGAATGCTAACCTCGAGAAGGGATTCAACCTCGCTAGAGCGGATTGCGAGTACAGGGCACCGCTACCTCCCCGTCTAGCACGGCAAAAGTAATACCAATTTCATAGCGTCATGTCGACGCATAATTCATTATACTAAGGTAACAAAAAAAACGCAAGTGTTGTTCATGGACAGTTTGATTCCAAATTTATCAAATGAAGCAAAGCCTCATCTTCAAGATTCGTTTTCACCTATTTATTTTCCTCGGCAATTTTGAGTGCCTGTTCTCTTTTCAACGTTTTCTTTCTATCCCTAAGCTCTTTAAAAAAAGAAGTCAATATCCAGCCGCACTCTTCCCCTAATACACCGCTTGTTACATCACATTGATGATTGAAGCGTTCATCTTGGAGTAAATCCATGAATGTCCCTGCACAGCCAGCCTTTGGATCATGGGCCCCAAAAACAACCCTTTTTACTCTTGATTGCAAGATGGCACCAGCACACATGGGACAGGGCTCCAGCGTTACATATAATGTCGCATCTTCAAGACGCCAACTGCCAAGTTCCTTGCAAGCCTCATTGATCGCAAGCAGCTCCGCATGTGCCGTCGCATTCTGTTCCGTTTCCCTCAGGTTATGCCCCGTCGAAATAACTTGATCATCTATCACGATTAAAGCGCCAATCGGCACTTCATTCAATATCTCCGCCTTTTTCGCTTCCTTTAAGGCTAAATTCATGTAATAAACATCATCCTTCAAAAAAAAACCTCCTTATATTTAGTAGGAGTAAACAGACAAATATAAGACAAAATAAAGGTCATACTACTTATTCTAATGAATAGTAACGCATGCGGCATACGTGCTGCAAGTAAATTCTCACAATACAGGAGGATATACCATGAATCGACCTGAAACGCCTTCTTTTGCATTGCTTATCATTGATATGATAAATGATTTTGATTTCAAATACGGGAATATGCTCCTTGCACATACGAAGCTTATCGTCGATCCGATTTTAAAATTAAAAACGCAAATGAAAGAAAAGGGTTTTCCAATCATTTATATCAACGATCACTATGATTTATGGCAGGCTGACTTCGATAAAATTATTGCTAGATGTAAGAATGAAGGAAATGCCTCATTAATTGAAAAAATAAAACCTCAACAAGACGATTTCTTTCTCATCAAGCCAAAGCATTCCGCGTTCTATGGGACGGCACTCCATACACTGCTTAAACGATTAAACGTGGAAACACTGATCATTACCGGAATAGCTGGAAACATATGCGTCCTATTCACGGCCAATGATGCCTATATGCGGGAATATAAGTTATGGATTCCGGAGGATTGCATCGCTTCTGCATCAAAGGAAGATAATCATTACGCATTAAAGATGATGAACCATGTCCTCAAGGCATCCATAAAAGAAAGTGGAGACATTTAAACATTCAATCGAACAAGCGATCCACCCTACATACATCCCCCAATAACACTCTGTCATTCTCTTTCTTTATCAAACTGACAAAAATGTCACTAAAGTCCCAAGTCTGTGATACAATATCTCTTGGCGAAAAACCTAATAACCGGGAATTTCTGCTTGATACCTCATTGAAGGAGGACAGATTGGATGAAATCCACCCCATTTATCACCGTCGAAGGTCCAATCGGCGTGGGAAAAACATCACTTGCAAAAGTTATCGCAGATCATTTTCAAATTTCATTATTGAAGGAAATTGTTGATGAAAATCCATTTCTCGGGAAATTCTATAAAGATATTGATGAGTGGAGCTTTCAAACAGAAATGTTTTTTCTGTGTAACCGTTATAAACAATTGGAAGATATCGAAAAAAAGTATCTTACTAATGACCAAGCCGTGGTGGCTGATTACCATATATTCAAGAACTTGATATTTGCTGAACGAACGTTAAAGAACGGACAATACAGTAAATACCTTGAAATATTCAATATTTTAACACGGGATATGCCTAAACCTAATATGGTGATTTATTTAAACGCAAGTCTTGATACTCTTCTCTCCCGAATCGGTAAAAGAGGTCGTGAATTCGAAAAAAATATATCTTCCATTTATTTAGAGCAGTTATCCGCGGATTATCGAACATTCATGGAAGCATTTGAGAAACAGCACCCTGACATACCAGTTCTTACATTCAACGGAGATGAGCTGGATTTTGTCGGGAACAAGGATGATTTGAAAACGATAATCAGCCAAATAGAGAATGCCCTGCACAAAGGAGTAAAGTCAAATGAACTTACGAAAGAAATATAATATTCCAAACAACGCCGTCATTACGATAGCAGGGACGGTTGGCGTAGGAAAATCGACCATGACCAATGCATTAGCCGATGCCCTTCAATTCAGGACATCCTTTGAAAAGGTTGATACGAACCCCTACCTGGATAAGTTTTACGATGATTTTAATCGCTGGAGTTTCCACCTGCAAATCTATTTCCTCGCTGAACGTTTTAAAGAGCAAAAAAAAATCTTCGAATATGGTGGCGGTTTTATTCAAGACCGTTCCATTTATGAAGACACAGGGATATTTGCAAAAATGCATTATGAAAAAGGCACAATGAATGATGTGGACTACGAAACGTATACAAGCCTTTTCAATGCCATGGTAATGACGCCATACTTTCCGCATCCTGATTTACTAATCTATCTCGAAGGTTCGCTTGATGATATCCTCGACAGGATCCAAGAACGCGGCCGTCCAATGGAACAGCATACCCCAATTGAATATTGGCGGGAAATGCACGGCCGTTATGAAGAATGGATTGATCAATTCAACGCCTGCCCTGTCCTACGATTAAATATAAACGAATATGACCTTATGCAGGATGAAGCAAGCATCGAACCTCTTATAAAAAGAATGGCCGAATATATGGAGCAAACCAAGTTGCTGCGAAATGTATAAAAAGAAAAACCACCGGTTATCCGGTGGTTTTTTAATATATTAGAAAACAAAAATCCCGTTACATATCTGCAACGGAATTCATCGATATCCAATTTATGCGCTGTGGTTATTAATAAGTTATGGAGGAGGTAGAGGGATTCGAACCCCCGCGGGATTTGACTCCCCTGTCGGTTTTCAAGACCGATCCCTTCAGCCGGACTTGGGTATACCTCCGTATCAACATTTATTATATTACATGGAATTAAAATTAAAGTCAAGCCCTCTATAAAGTTTTTTGAAATAATTTTTAAACTTTAATAAAAAGGAGAATCAGCCTCTGTAATCAGAAGCTGATTCCTTTTGTCTTACGGTTTAATGACTTCCGCACCGCGCATATATGGACGTAATACTTCAGGAATGATAACACTGCCATCTTCCTGCTGATAATTTTCCAAAAGGGCTGCGACTGTACGGCCGATTGCCAAACCTGATCCATTTAGAGTATGGACGTGTTCCGGTTTACCTTTTGCATCACGTCTAAAGCGGATATTGGCCCGTCTAGCCTGGAATGCTTCAAAGTTACTGCAAGAAGAAATTTCGCGGTACGTTCCATAACTCGGGATCCAAACCTCGATATCATACTTTTTAGCAGCAGTGAAGCCAAGATCTCCCGTACACATGCTCAGCACTCGGTATGGAAGTCCTAGCAATTGAAGGACCTTCTCTGCATGACCTGTGAGATTTTCCAATTCTGCATAAGAATCTTCCGGCCTCACGAACTTCACTAGTTCAACTTTATTGAACTGGTGCTGCCGAATTAACCCACGGGTATCACGACCTGCAGATCCTGCCTCTGAGCGGAATGAAGCGCTGTAAGCCGCATAGCTTATCGGCAGATCATCCATGCTCATGATTTCATCACGATGGAAGTTTGTAACCGGGACCTCAGCTGTTGGAATCAAGAAGTAATCATCACTTTCGATACGGAAAGCATCCTCTTCGAATTTTGGCAATTGACCTGTGCCAGTCATGCTTGCACGGTTAACCATATATGGTGGCAGCATTTCTTCATATCCGTGTTCCTCCACATGAAGATCTAACATAAAGCTAATTAATGCACGTTCTAATCTAGCACCAAGACCCCTGTAAAATACAAATCGGCTTCCGGTCACTTTTGCTGCCCGTTCAAAATCCAGGATGCCTAGATCTCCGGCTACATCCCAGTGTGGTTTCGGTTCAAACTTGAATTCCGGTAACTCTCCCCATTTACGGATTTCTACATTATCGTCTTCCGTCTCACCAACAGGCACACTTTCATGCGGAATGTTCGGAATGGAAAGAAGTAATGTTTCTAACTGGGCTTCCACTTCACGAAGTTCTTCATCCAACCCTTTGATACGGTCACCAACTTCACGCATTTGGACAATCAGCTGATCTGCATCTTTTTTTTCCCGTTTCAATACGGCCACTTGCTGTGAAACTTCATTTCTTTGGCTTTTCAACTTTTCCGTATCAGCAATCAAAGCCCGACGCTTTACATCCAGTTCCTCAAATTTACCTAAATCGGTCAAATCTTCTCCTCTAAATTGCAATACACGCTTCACTTCTTCAAAATTATTTCTTACATATTTCAAATCCAACATTTTTCAGTTCCTCCTTAATATTTTGATTTTATCAAAGAACGCAAAAAACTCCCGTCCCCTAAAGAAGGGACGAGAGTTAACCCGCGTTGCCACCCTAGTTGAAGGCCTATCTAAAAACGCCTACCACTTATCACGATAACGGCTTTTAACCGAAAGTACTTACTGACCCAAAAGGCTTTCCATACTCTGCTCCAGGAGGGATTCACAAAACTCTTACACCGATTTCCACCAGCCATCGGCTCTCTATAGAAAGAAATACTTGTTACTATTTCCTGTCATTGCTTTCTTATAATCAGATTGTTTTCCATAATGTACTATAATTTTATACATTACGCAACCGTTTTATACGTGAAACTTAAAACCAGCCTTTAACTGTGGAAGCTACACTGCTCCATACGTCACCAAAGAATCCGCCAACCGCTCGCATTGATAGTACGAACCAGTTTGCCTTTTCAACAGATTCAGCAGCTACGACGTTAACCTTACCCTGATTTCCATTGATGTACCCGTAAGCTTCTCCTTTTTTAGGAGTGACTGTGATGTAACCTAGCTTTTCGCCTTTTTTGATTGGTGCAGTCAGCTTACCATCATCATTCAATTTGGTTTTATCGATCACTAAATCTGTTTTATAGTTGTCTTTCTCACCATTTTCAACAAGTAGCTCGATCGCTTTTTCAGATTGAACCTTAACGCTTTTTTCCTTGCCTTTCACTACTGAAAGTGTTTCTTTCCCTTTCACCTGGTAGTTGGCAGGAAGGACTTTTTCCTTTTTAAAGGTTGCATAAGCATAGTTCATAAGCTTAGTGCTATCCGCAAAACGTTCGTTTTTATTAGTGGACTTCATGACCACCGTGATATAGCGCTGACCGTCCCGGATAACCGTCCCTGTGTGTCCATATCCGGCAAAGTCAGTAGATCCCGTTTTTAGTCCATCTACGCCTTTATATTCAAATATCAGGCCAGGCAGCATCCAGTTGAAGTTCGGATACTCTTTTCCATCACGGAACTTCAATTTAGGAATGCTGGCGATTTTCAACACTTCCGGATAATCATTTATTAAACGATAAGCAAGAAGTGCAGTATCTTTTGCTGTCATGATATTTTCATCATCTTCATCACCTGAAGGAAACTGCCCTAATAAATCGCTGTTATTCAAGCCGCTGGCATTAACGAATTTATGGTTTTTCAAGCCTAATTCCTTCGCTTTTTCGTTCATTAACTTAACGAAGCTCTTTTCACTTCCGGAAACTAGCTGTGCTAAAGCTACTGTTGCCGCATTTCCGGAATAGATGGCCATAGCTTGATATAGTTCCTTAACTGTATAATCTTCACCTTCCGTTAACCCAACATTCGACAAATTGGGTGCTTTTGAAAGGTCATGTACGTATTTATTTATTTTTACTTTTTGATCCCAACTGATTTTCCCATTTTCAATTGACTCCATTATGATGTACTCGGTCATCATTTTAGACATGGATGCAATCCCTAATACTTTATCGGCATTTTTTTCATACACGATTTGTCCTGTTTCACCATCAATGATGATGGCTGCCTCTGCTTTTAAACCCAAATTATCAGATTCAGCAACAGCTTCCCCCGGTTGATAGGCAAATTGCGACATAACAAGAACAAAAACAAAAGTGAAAATGAGGGTCATCTTGCTGATTTTTTTCAATTTCCAATACCTCCAACTTTTAAGCTAATCTCTATAACAAAGAAGAAACTTTATGTAATTCCCTTGACACCTTGTATAGTTTATCACAGAAAAAATAAAAAAAATAGACAGAGTAATCGCAGACTCTGTCTATTTTAACAATAAATTTTAATGACGATTATATGTTAATTTCATTACATTGAGTAGTTCGGTGCTTCTTTAGTAATTTGGACATCATGAGGATGGCTTTCCCTTAATCCAGCACCAGTCATTTTGACGAATTGAGAGTTTTCCCTCAACTCTTCCAATGTGGCTGTACCGCAATATCCCATACCTGAACGAATGCCGCCAATCAGCTGGAAAATGGTATCTGATAGAGGTCCTTTATATGGAAGACGCCCTTCGATGCCCTCCGGAACGAATTTCTTGTTATCTTCTTGGAAGTAACGATCCTTAGATCCCTTTTCCATTGCAGCAACAGAGCCCATACCCCGATACACTTTAAAACGGCGGCCTTGGAAAATTTCCGTTTCGCCTGGGCTTTCAGTTACACCGGCAAGCATACTGCCAAGCATTACTGCATGTCCGCCTGCAGCTAGGGCTTTAACGATATCACCAGAGTATTTGATTCCACCATCAGCGATAATCGTTTTACCATGTTTTCTCGCTTCTGTCGCACAATCGAAGACTGCCGTGATTTGCGGAACACCAACACCAGCTACAACCCTTGTCGTACAGATTGATCCTGGTCCGATTCCCACTTTCACTACATCAGCTCCCGCTTCAATCAATGCTTTCGTACCTTCAGCTGTTGCCACATTACCGGCAATGATCGTCAATTCAGGATATGTCCCGCGGATTTCCTTCACCATTTCAAGGACGCCTTCTGAATGACCGTGAGCAGTATCAAGTACAATTGCATCAACATGGGACTTAACCAGCATTTCGACACGCTTCATTGTATCCTTGGTCACGCCGACTGCAGCACCTGCAAGTAATCTTCCTTGCTTATCTTTCGCCGAATTCGGGAACTCGATGACTTTCTCGATATCCTTGATCGTAATAAGTCCTTTAAGAACTCCATTATCGTCCACAAGGGGAAGCTTTTCAATTTTGTATTTTTGAAGAATCTTCTCTGCTTGTTCCAAGTTAGTTCCTACTGGCGCTGTGACCAGATTCTCTACAGTCATGACACTGGAAATTTTCAAGGAAAAATCGGAAATAAATCGCAAATCACGGTTTGTAATGATACCCACAAGTTTTTGATCCTCTATATTATTGACTACAGGAACACCTGAAATTCGATATTTACCCATTAAATGCTCTGCATCGAATACTTGGTGATCCGGCGTTAAGAAAAATGGATCGGTAATTACACCGCTTTCTGAACGTTTTACTTTATCCACCAGTTCAGCTTGTGCTTCAATGGACATATTTTTATGAATGATACCCAATCCGCCTTGACGAGCCATGGCAATGGCCATCTCAGCTTCTGTCACGGTATCCATTCCTGCGCTGATGATAGGAAGGTTGAGCCTTAAGTTTTCAGCTAAGTTGACTTGAAGGTTAACATCTTTCGGCAAAACCTCTGATTTCGCTGGAATTAATAGGACATCATCAAAGGTTAAACCTTCTTTTGCAAATTTATTTTCCCACATTATTTTCCCCTCCTGCTTAAAAATATTATTTGTAGGTTATCAATAGGACATACTACTGTCAAGAAGAGAAATAAAAGTTTGATTATTCTATTAATTCGGAGGATAGCTGCAATGCCTGAAAACAATGATAATTTCGATAAATATACACCTTTTTTTTCCGCATCTTCCTCACAAACTTTTTTACAAAAATGTTACACGCACGAAAAAATAGCGGAAGCGGAAATCAAAAGTTACGATAATTGTTATCCATTTATTTACCATCTTGAACATGCTAAAACTTATTATAATCAGGCTGCCATTGCACCACTTTCCATACAACCAATCCTTACATTTTATGGATTTGCTCAATTGTTAAAGGCTTGTCTGCTCACGATCGATCCTAACTATCCGGAATCAACTTCGATGCTTGCCCATGGGGTAACAACGAGAAAAAAGAAAAAACAACAATATGAATTTTTAAAGGACGAAGTGAAAACGCAAAAGAATGGACTTTTCACCTGCATTGCCGAGAAGTTATTTCATATCAAGCATCTGGAAGGTGAAAAGTTTTCCATGGGAACATTAATGAAGGAAATCCCAGACATGCAAAGCTATACATGGTCGGTTTCAAAGAAAAATTTCGTCGCCATGTTACCTTCTTCGAATGGTTTTCAATTACCCTCAACGATATTGGATAGCTATCAAATGTCCAGCAGTCGGTTGGAGGGATTTTTGAAAGCTAAAACGAATCAAGTTTACAGTATTTCTGAAGCTCCTGGGACACTGCATTTAAAAACAGATGGCGACCCTAATCATAATGAAGCTTCCCCAATACGGTATAATTTAGCAGAAGGACAGTTCATGCTATCGATAAATAAAGATTCGTCCGCTTTTTCATTACCAGAACTTTTGATTCATTATTTGATTTCTTATAACCTTAGCATAATAGCTCGTTATGAAACAGAATGGTGGGCAGAACTGTTGAAAACCATGCCTAATGATGATTACCCCTGTATTGTTCAATTCCTTAAAATAAGCCAAGCTAAGGTGCCATTCCTAATATTTGAATGGATCCAGTCCGGAAGGTTCCACCTTTGATTCTTTCAACATCCATTTGTTGTATTGATCTGGTTCGAAACGAAGAAAAAAGACCAGCCGGATGGCTGATCTTTTGAAATGGCTTGGCGGCGTCCTACTCTCACAGGGGGAAACCCCCAACTACCATCGGCGCTGAAGAG
>NZ_JBHVSL010000013.1:0-12411 GCF_042885195.1 Peribacillus sp. NPDC058075
CTTCAGCGTCACCCACATTGAATAACCTCAAAGATACTTCGTCATCGATTTTATGTATTAACAAAAATTCTCCCCCTGACTTATTGCCCCTATCAATTCTACACAATAATTCCATTTTCCTTCTTCAACTAAACTGCCCCGTTAGTTCCGTAAGAAAAAGGCTGCCGCAGCAATCCCTGATATAAAGCAACCGTTAAGTAAAAATACAAAGTTTAGTAACAGCTACTGCATCAGATTTTTGAAACAGTCTTAGTACTAGCCTTTTAGTGGTAATAGTTTTATTTTGATTATCATATATCATAAAATCCCCCCTAATTTTGGATACTTATTCTCACATATATTTACTATAATTATCCAAAACCTCTTATTCAACTATCCTGCCCCGATAGTTCAAGTAAAAGCAAACGTCACTCACTGTACATCTTTAACGCACAGTTAATGACGTTTGCTATCACAATGTGACTTTTTGGATATGTGTAGTTCAGTCTCTCGGTTTATTCGGACTGTTCCGTAACTATTAACCATGAAAATGCATGGTATATTTTACTAATTAGTAATCACTGCTCAAAAGTTACTAAATGTAATAATTTGGGTAAAAGTTAATATTCAAACTAAAGGAGAAGTGATATGTTACATCCAGAAGAGATTAATATTGTTTTAAGGGATAAAAAGCTGCTGCTGGAGTTAAAGGAACAAATAAATAACTCACATATTTTATACTTATCAATGATTAATGATCAGCTTTCATTAATTGAAAATGCTTTAAATGAATGTAACGTTGATTCCTTTACTATATTAAAGGGGTAATCCTACATTTACTATAAGAGGAATAAATTTAAAAATAACTTAGCACCCTTTGAGAAAGGCGCTTTTAATACGCAGTTTGTGTCAATTGCGATTTAAAAAGGCCACCAAATTGGGAGCCTTTTTAATCAACTAACGCACCCGTTAGTTCATTAAGAAAAGCGATTTTTATTAAAGAATAGCGCCCGATTGCTGAACAAGAATAACATATTTCTCTTTGTGCCTTATTTAACATAAGTCAGGATTATCAGAGTTTTTTAAAATCTTGGTTCTGTTAAAGAAATAATGTTGTTTTTTAATACTAGGCTCTGTTATAAAGTATTGTTGTTTTCTTTCTTGGACAACTCTTTTCCCGGTTCTTCTTTTTTATTTCTTGTGTATTTTTGGCTTACGATATAAATCAAAGGTGTTCCGATGATAGTAGGTATAAACCAAAGCCATAGTTTGGGCAGTTGGTTAAGTAGAGGAACCATAACCCCAATATTAACCAAAAGAGCTGTTACAGCACCGATATAAGAACCTAACATACCTCTAATGTGGTGATGAATCCAGTTTTTCCAACGTCTTTTACGTGCAAGGTAACCATAAATCGCAAAGGAGTAAGAAAAAAGGGCCACATAAAACAAATAAGCGATTTCTTCCCATCGCAAAATTGACAAGATGATTGCAGTAATAAATATTACAACGTAAGATGCATGATAGAGTTCACCCAATTTTGTATGAATACCTCTTCTTTTTTTGGCGGACATAGCTATTACACCTGAAAATAAGCATATTATTCCGAATATAATATGAATGAATAAAAGTATTTGGAAAGTATCCAAAGTAATCCTCCTTCAATTTATAACAACATATACCATAAATATATTCGAAGAAGATGTAAAAAATCATTAATAATTGTATTACATGTGCTATTCAAACCCATTTTACAAAAGATTCTTAAAGGGAACCCACCCCAACCAAAACCAAACCCCTTGGCACCAACTATATGGCCCAATTGTTGAACAAAGGTCAAAGAGCACTCTTCAACTATCCTGCCCCGTTAGTTCATTAAAGGCTGTCGAGGGTTTCTCAAAAGCCTGAGCCAATCACTGTATTAATGATCGGCTTTTTTCTTACCAGAATCTCCAAATAACCAAAGTAAAAGTGAAAGAAATGCTACGAAATAGAATGCGTATGCTAAATTCCCTAACCAATTTATCGTTTGTCCCCTGAAGTATTGCAGACCAGAGCTTGCAAGATACTTGAGTATGATAACCACTATACAAATAATGAAGAATCTTTTCTTTGTTATTGCCATAAATTCAAACCACTCCTATTCTTTGGCTGGAAATCCAACTAAACATCCCCTATTTTTTTATGATTATAACAATAAATGAACTTTTTTCTTGTTAAACTATCCTGCCCCTATAGTTCCATTAGAAAAGGAGCTGCTGACCAGCTCCTGGTCATGAAGTATAGAACCTGTTAGCTTAACAAGGATTATTGGGAAGATAAATATTTCAATAATAATTGTCGTACTTTTTCATTATTCATATACTCTTCATACAATATTGGATAATCAACCATTTTTTCTTTCAAAAAGCGATATTGTTGAAACATATCAAAGAAAGAGAAATGAAGCCATTCTATCTGACTTTGGGGGATACTTTTTGCATTTCCTTTCAATGCATAGCTTAAACTTCCTACAATATTCATCCAATATGCGTTTAAATCAGCTGTCAGATAATCATCTTCGGTAAGTTCCTTATTGAAATCCTCTTGTATAGGAAAACGTATTGAAGAACTCACAAATGAATTTTTTCAATATAAACAAATAAAAAAATCATTTCCTGGCCCGTATGAAATTCATGTTCTAAGTAAAGACAATAAGAAAATAAATTATGCAATAAAAAAAGGATCTTCCAATCAAAGATCCTTTTTTATTGTATATAAGATTTATTAAGTAAACTAGCTTGCTGCTAATTGCTATGTTCCTCAACAATCTGGCCCTTTAATGGAATAATATGAATGACGTTTTTAAATAACTTTATTATGTTTTAAACGACTTTATTGTAAATTAAACAACGTTAATTAACAGTATTCCTTATGGAACTATCCTGCCCCGTTAGTTGAACAAGAAACCCTCCATAACTTCTGAGTTATGACACTATCCTGAAATTAAAAAAGCCGATTTCCAAGTAGAAAATCGACCTAAAATAAATTTATTAAACGTACCTCATTAATTGTTTAAAATATCAAAAATGACTACTAAAATAAAAACAGAAATCAAACTCAACCAGCCTACTTTTTTTGTTACCGATTTCTGAAGGAGTTTGATTTTAGATACAATAAAAAGAACACTAAAAAGTACAGCAATTATACATACTGCTTTAAGCCAAAAAGAAATACCAATTATATCAAGATACGGAGGAAGGAAAGTTAGTACAATAAAAATTGAACCACCAAACGCTACATTTTCCCATTTCAATTGTTTTAACCACCTTATTATTACTAAGCTTCATTGTCATCTTTATTATAATCGAGTCCTTAATTAGCTATAAACGATTTTTTATCCTATTCTCTTAAAGTCATTATTCAACTAATCTGCCCCGATAGTTCCATAAAGAAAGAGCTGCCTTCAAAGACGACTCTGTTCTTCAGTAAACGCACCCGTTAGTTTAAGTACAAACTTTCACAATCTTGCTAAGCTGCCCCGTTTCTTCAACATGAAAATCAACAGCATCCTTTAAAAGAGCCCTTGAAATAAAAATACAAAAATCAATATGATCCCAGTTCATACACAGAACTTGCCTGTTATATGCAAAAAAACTTATGCAAATTCATCTATGCAAGATATAGTTATATAGTGAAGATGTGAATCAAGTATAATATCGGAAAGTTATCAAGGAAACTACTTTCTTAATCATTTATTTAAGGAGAATATTAATGAGAAATATATGGGCAGAAGATAGTGAAGATTATATAGACGTAGAAATTGAATTAGCAAAATTAACAGAAGAAGATATTAGAAAAGCAGAAAAAGAATTCAATGTTAACTTACCAAAAGAGTATATTGAATTGCTAAAAATTAAAAATGGCGGGTACCTTAAATATCAAGCGTTACCCGTAAATTTTAAAAATTCATGGGCTGATGACCATATACCTTTACATTATCTTTATGGCATAAAAAAAAATAAAGGTATTTTCAATTCAAAAGTATTACTAAAAGAATGGGGGATTAAAGAGAAAGCCTTCATTACTATATCCGGTGATGGTCATACCTGGACAGTATTAGATTATAGAAATAATAAAATTGAACCTGAAATTACTTTTATAGACATAGAGGAAAATAAAATTACTGTTATTTTCAAATCATTTAAAGAAATGATTGATAATCTTTTTGAGTATGAAGATGAAGATGATTTTTCAAACACAGTAGCAGATGTAAATACTTCTAGACTAGCTAAAGAATTATTGAAAAGTACGGAAATAAATAAAAAAATTGAAGGATTATATGTTTGGTCATCTAGTTACGAAGATATGGAGGAATTTATTTCAATTATTATTAATTTTCTTGAAAGTGAATCTAATATGGCCCTTAGATATGCCTGCGCCCAAATAGTTGTCGGTTTAATTAGAAGTGAATACATTACTGATGAATCAATTATAGACAAAATCAGAGTCCTTGTTGATACAGATGAGGAAGAAATAAAATTTTATTATGAAATACTTATGGATTTTTTAAACGAACAATAACTACTATTTCCTGTACAAAAAAGCCTTTCTCTATTTGGGAAGGTTTTTTTTATACAAAATTTTCTTTTTCCATAATAAATTCCTCCAGATTGTAGCTTGATTATTCATGCTTCATTTTCTTATGGACAAAGTTTACATTTACTCTACCATAACAGATACCTTAACTATTTTTCTTGAATTGTTATTGTTCCACTCCCCAAGGGTTTAGATAACTTTTCTTTAGCTCACAGTACGAATACACTACGCTTCTTCAACTAAACTGCCCCGATAGTTCCATAAAGAAAAAGCTGCCTTAAAAACAGCTCTGATCCTCAGCTAGCTCACCCTATAGTTGAACAAGAAAACTAATAATTTTCTTAACTAAATATATATAAATCAAAGTGGATTTCTGCTTGAATTAAGCTGGCAAAATCTATAATGTTTTTCTGTAAATACATTGCGGGCTTTTCGTCATTTTCTACTTGAATTACAATCATAAAAAGAAACTCTAAACTATATTTCTCCTTTAGTTGTTTTAATTCTTTCGTTTTACCTTCAAGAGATTTAAGAATTGTATTCAACTGGTTGTTAATATCGTATGATTCCTGATATCCAGTGCTTAAAGTCCAAACGGTTTCTTTTCTCCGTCTAATCTTGGTTGATACAAGATTGGGATTATTAATTTTTTCTATAATATCTCCCTTTTTGTAAGTTTTTGTAGGTTCATTACCAAATACACTAAAGTAAGCCATTACTTTTGTTTTATCCAGAATACTTCATCCTCTTTCTATCTTAAATGGTGTTTATTTACTTGTATCATACATAATAATAAACGCCTGGACAATCAAGGTTTTCTTCTTCAACTATCCTGCCCCGTTAGTTGCATAAAGAAAGAGCTGCCTTAAAGACTGCCCAGCTCTTCAGCTAAAGCACCCGTTAGTTTAAGTAGAAATCTTCACAATATTAATTAACATAAATATCATCCATTTTCCTTTAAATTAGAAGTTATTTGTATGTAAATGGGTTTAGTACTTATAATAATAGGGTATTAATGATTTGGCATTGTACAAAAAGGAGATTAAAATTATGGATTCGTCACTTGATATATATAAATTAATGAAATTCATCGAAGAAAATAACGAGGATTTTGATGATTCATTATTAAACGAAGCATCTAATGTGAAAGACAAAATTGAAGAAATATTAATGGTCGGTAATATTGACCTGGTAAATAATGCCCGTAAGCTGGTTCGATACATTGTTGAGGGTGAAGAAGAAGAGCTTCAATCATTTGCTAAACAAGAAGGTATAGCTTGGGCGACACACGAAATACCATTAATTTTCAAATTAGAGTGGGTGCAAGCCATTCGAAGAACTTTGTGGAAGTTCCTACAAGGATATAACAAGGTAACGAATCACGTTATAAATGAAGATTTTTTTTCGGTAGAAAAAGAAATAAATAATCAAGTAGACAGGTTTTTAAATGTTTTTTTTATCACATATTCTCAATACAAAGATTCATTGATAATGGCTCAAAGAGAATTGGTCGAAAATCTTTCTGTGCCAATAATCCCAATAACACCTACTATATGTATTTTGCCTTTAATTGGTGCGGTTGATCTTTACCGAACGAATATTCTAGAGGAAAAAGTTTTAACAGAGATTGGAAAATTACGTATTCAAACATTGATTATGGACTTATCTGGAATTATGGAAATTGATACTGAGGTAATCGATCATTTAATGAAGATTATTTACGGCACTTCATTAATGGGATGTACCACTGTGATTACCGGGTTAAGAGCTGAAGTGGCGAGCAATATGATACGCAAAGGAATACTATTAAATGAAAAAGCACAAACATTAGGAACTTTACAACAAGCGTTGAATAAATACTTAATAAAGTAAATACAGTGAATCTTAGAGGAGGGTCGCTTTGCCGACTCTTTTTCCTTTTTCAATATATTCTGACCAACTTTCTACATATTTTATTCTGCCTAGCAGTTACATCTTTGTATAAAAAATATAGTTAGGTATTTAATTCAACACCAATCAATTCGTTTTCTTCTTCAACTAAACTGCCCCGTTAGTTCCATAAGAAAAAGGCTGCCGCAGCAACCCCTGTTAATGAACTAATGCACCCTTTAGTTCATTAAGGAAATTCTGTAAAATAGCAAAATTAATTAGTAAGCCATTTCATTAGATAAAACATAATATATTTCATCCCTAAAATGAAGTAGGTGGCAATGCAAATGGGTTTTGTGGAAATGATACCAGGGCGATTGTACATTGGAGGACAAATTTACCCCGATGATTGGGGGTTTGTTCAAAGAAATATATCAGTCATAGTGAACCTACGTACTAAACCTGACCGCCCTCCATTTGATTTTTCAAGAAGAATAATGATATGGGTTCCTCTTACTATTCGGGTAATTCCTAGTTTAGAATTGGTCGATAACCTGATGAAACAGATTAATCAATTGTTTGACCAGGGCTATCGAATATTAATACACGATACTTTAGGAATACAACGATTGGGCTTTGTCATTACTGCATTTTATATGCGAAAATATAGATTAAATAGAGAAGAAGCCCTTTACTTTGTTAAACAAAAAAAACCTGATATAAAACCCACTGAAAATTATATGGAATTACTAACTCAGTATGAAAAATATTTAAACCTGTAAGAAAAAGACCAATGATTAATCATTTTTGTGTTCCTTAATGAACTAACGCACCCGTTAGTTCATTAAGGAACTGCATAATTTATTTAAGTAACTTTATTAAAGTAGCTTCAATTTCAGTTTCTAAATTACATTTTGTTAAATTGTATATAGTTCCGTAAGCTTTACCTTTAATAACATCACTAAAATGCCATAACTCAATTGTGTCTGCATAAACATCGTATTGTGGACCATCATAATCTATAGCTATTTGAGAACGATACTCTAGTTCTAAGCATTTTTGAGAAGTAATGTCAGTTATTTCATCACCATCAATGTCCCTGCATATCCAAATCCTTAGATTTTGTTTTCCTTTGCTTTCGAATTTATTTGCATATTTTCTTTGAAGAACTTTACCTAATTCTTCTCCTAACACTTCTAATTTAATTATATTTCTTTTTAACTCTTCGTTTACTGGAATAAAAGCATACCTTTCTTCATCAACCTCATTCAGTTCTTCCTTTTTAAATAACCTTCTGATTTTATCAATCATATTCTCTCCCCACCCATTTATAGAAAACATTATTAATCTTTCGATTTCTTCTTCAACTATCCTGCCCCTTTAGTTCCATAAGAAAAGAGCTGCCTTAAAATCCGAATTTCAGCTAAAGCACCTGTTAGTTTAAGTGTATTAAATCACATACTTACCTGTTTTTTTAATATGAAAGATTGTGCTCAAACTCATTTTCATTCATTACAGGAATGCTTCCCCATCACTCAATAAGAAAAGAGCCAGTAATGGAAGCCCTTATCTCTGTTGCCTATTTATAGATCTCGTTGATTAACATTTAGTTCAATCAAATTACCATCAGGGTCGGCACAGAAAATTTGTGCGAATCCACTTTTCCCGTATGGTTTTTCAAGGATTTCAACAGCCTTCTGTTTTAACCATTTAAGAGTGTCATGGTAGTTCTCGACTCTAAGGGCAAAGTGACCTTCTCTGCTGGATAATCTTTTATCCTTACGAATCGTCTGTGAAGTGGGATCGACTATCAAGTGAAGTTGATGTCCCTCTATTTCATACCAGGCGCCTGGAAAATCAAAATTAGGACGCTCTATTTCTTTTAAACATAAAGTTTTACCATAGAATTCTTTTGCTCTTTCCAAATCTGTAACGGTAAGACTTACATGATGGAGGCATTTATATTTAATCAAAACCTTCACTTCTTTCTTTTTAACTAATTTATTATTTACCTTAGTCATTTTGTGGCAAAGATGACCCCTCGCACCGCATCTGAATCTTGATCGGTTAATTTAAACAATTCGGCAACCAGAATCAATAATCCTTCTTCAACTAAACTGCGCTCGATAGATGTTATAAAGAAAAGGCTAACTTAAAGTTTGCTTAGATCTTCGCACCCGGTTAGTTAAATAGACTATATAACAATCCTATTTGTGGTGATATTATTCTTGACTCTCTTTAATGCTTCTTCTTACACCGAATAGGAAACTCAAGCCAAGCCATGAAGGCCATTTTATTGAACTGAAAAGTCAGGAAAGACAAGCAGCATGACATTAAGTTCCCTGTCGATTATGTCATGAAGGTCAAGCTCCGGACTCTTTGCAAAACGTTAAATCCGATATATAAGCAAAAGACAGGAAAATCCTTGACTCAAACGGCCTGCAATACTTTATTGCTAAGGTTCGGTATGACTAGATGGAAGGATGTGAATTTTGCAATGAACTATACCGACACGAAGGAGTATATGCATACCTACTTGCTGCAAACGGAATACGGCGAAAGGGGAGGATTGCATGAAGTCGCCATCTTGAAGGACATGTCCGATCCGAGGGTTGCCTATTGCATGATCCATCATACGGTTACCTGGTTAGAAAGAGGGGGTTCAATTGAAGAAATCCTATAGTCAATTCAACCTTTTATCGAACAAGCTGCTTTATGGGACAAAGGAAAAAAAGGGCTTTTTTGATTACTTCTTAAGTCGGGAATTCACGAAATTATTTATTCCATCAATTTTCTCATATTCTGTATCTCTAGATCGATCTTCCGTATTTGCTTGTCAATTTCGTCAAGTTGAAGCTCAGTGGCTCCTTGTTTTCTTTTTTCCAATAGCTCTTCTCGTAATCTTTTTAAAAATACCACTCTACCTAACAACCCCATCTCAAACCCACCTTTGTTTATATTTTCTTTAACCAAAGAGGACTAATTTTAATTGTTAAAATTTATGGATCATTGGCTCAAATAAATGTTTAATTCTCCATTTATTTATCTTTTTTAAACGATACACTTCAATAAACCCCTCTCTTTTCTGGGATTTTGACAGACTTAAGAGAAGGTATTTTTATAAATATAATGGGTAATGGAAAAAAAGTCAAAAGATATGTTAGGTTAAGTAACATGGTTTTGTTGTTCATCTTAATCAACTTATATACTTTCTGGTATAAACCAATACGACGTGTAATTGATGACTTTGGTTTCTTAATATAAAAATTCCAATTCCTACAAATATAAAAATAACTACAAGGGTAATGCCTAATTTGCTCATGGCTTGCTAGGAACAAACATAAAAACGCCTACCCAATGGATAGACGCTTATAATATATATTCAACGAAAGATGGAATGCGCAGCATACCATTCTTTGTATAGTTTCTAAACTTAACTCTACATTTAATCTTCGGATCCAAGTAAATGAATTTAGTGTTTCATCTACAATTAAATCTTGATATCGATTATAGAACTGCTTCCTTGCTACAGGAGTGACAAGTCCCTTATTCCAGCAGCGAAATGGATATTTGGCGGACGGCATTGTAGGTCCGGAAACCTTGAAGGCACTGATTGAAACCATTAAAAGTACAGAACCAAGCGTAAATAACAATCAACTTTACTCAGTGAAAATATGATTTATCATCGGATCGGGTGGGGTACCACCCGACTTTTTTTGCTTACAGATACCTTTTAACAAACATGTAATAGGAGTTATGCTTTTAACCTACTAATAATTCGTTTGATTCAGTAACATGTGTGAGCCTAGTTTCAATCATGTTTATGTTTACGTTCCTTCATAATAAAATGCGTGAGAAAGATTTCTGGACGAGTTTTTTATTTATATTTCTTACTACTTCTGTATCGATACCATATGAATTCCATTTTGCAAGACCTAAAATAAATTTGTTAAAGTTTTTTATTGACAGTGGAATCTACTAGAATTGAGTGGAATCTACTATATAAAGAAAGAACCCTCATTGTATTAATAGTGCCATTGTGTATGAAATAACCCAATAACCCCCATTTCGGTATTTAAGATGCCGAAAACTCCTATGGTTAATATAAAAATCAATAAATTATTTCGTTTATTCATACACACTCGGCATTCTCACCAGAGTGATCCAAGTCATGGCAAAGAGGACTGCATTAATGACAGCCAGAAAGGGTTACAAATGTTTAACACCCTTTTTATCTATGATCATATAATGCAAATAACAATTTCAACTCGGTTCCATACGAAAATTCCCATCATAAAGGAGATGTTTCAATGATTTTAACGTTAGGAATGGCAAAAAAGTTAATAAAAGGCGCAGAAAGGAGAGCAATGGAGCTCAGTATTTCAGAAGTGATTGCCATTGTTGATGAAGGCGGGAATTTAATCGCCTGCCACCGCATGAATGATGCCTGGATCTCAAGTATTGACCTTGCTCAAAAAAAGGCCTGGACTTCTGTTGCCTTGAAAATGCCCACTTCCTATTTAGCGGGAATGGCTCGTCCAAATGGTGAATTGTATGGCATAAACACCACAGATGACCGTATTGTTATTTTTGGAGGCGGAATCCCGCTTGTAATGGAAGGCCATATTGTGGGTGCTGTTGGAGCCAGCGGCAGCACCGTTGAACATGATATGGAGGTTGCAACGGCTGCTGTTCAAGTTTTTGACAGCTTGTATGGGCACGGTTATTCTCATGGATCCAGGGAATAATGATTCGTCCAGGCATAGTCGCCATCCATTTCCCACTGATGGATACTCCTTAAATTTAAATTCCCCGTGCTATTGGAACTTTATATAATGAAGGAAAACTTCTTGTATATCGTTAAGTATTCCCAATCCTACAAATTATCAAAAGTATTTTCAATGGCTGATTCCAATTCTTCTTTTCCTTCTCCTATATAACGTTTGGTCATGTTCAGATCTTTATGCCCCATCAATTTTGAAACGGTTTGAAGGTCTATCCCCTTATCGATTAATGTTTGGCAGAACGTATTCCGCAGCTTATGGGGAGTCGCATTATATTTATTCAGCATATATTGCACGGACCTTGGCGTGATGCGCTGATTCACACTGGATATGAAGATGGCCTCCGTTTCCATATTTAAAAATTCCTTGTATGCCTTGATCTTTTCACTAGCAGTCATGGAAAGTGGAATCTTCCTGTCTATATCACCCTTTGAATCCCGGATGAGGATATATTGCCTTTCTCCCTCTTTTTGAATGTCGCTATGGTTCAAATCACAAAGTTCGGACACCCGGATACCCGTATGAATCATTGTGTAGACAATGGCAATATTCCTGAAATGCCCAGAGGCCTCTATTTCTTTTAGGAGAGCAGCTTGCTCAAGCATGTTCAGGGCTTTTGGCGGATCTTCTTTCTTTTCCTTTGCTTTACGATCGATGTTGAGGACGATTTCGGGTTTATCAAGGAACCTGGAAAACATGGTAATGGCTGAATAATGCTTTTCAATCGTTCCTGCACTCTTGTTTGACTGTTCCATATCGTCTAAATAGGATTGGACATGGGATTTTTCAATCTCTTCCGCCTCATCTTTAAACCATTGAAGAAGCTGGGAGATAACTCCCACATAGGTTTTAATCGTACCATCGGATTTATTTTGACCCATTAACCATTCCGCAAAAGAATGAAGAATTTGTTTATTGTCCAGGATTTCTTCTTTACCGGTCATTCGAGAAGCCCCCTACCAAAATCATGCTTTTAATAAGCCTTACCAACGAATGGTGGAATTTATACAAAAAAACCTTAGGATAATCCTAAGGTTTAGAATGCGTAGATAGGATTTGAACCTGTTTATACGGGTTTATGAATCCTAATTGATGTGATAAACATTGCTTGGCGGCGTCCTACTCTCACAGGGGGAAACCCCCAACTACCATCGGCGCTGAAGAGCTTAACTGCCGTGTTCGGAATGGGAACGGGTGTGAC
>NZ_JBHVSL010000014.1:0-8363 GCF_042885195.1 Peribacillus sp. NPDC058075
CTTCAGCGTCACCCACATTGAATAACCTCAAAGATACTTCGTCATCGATTTTATGTATTAACAAAAATTCTCCCCCTGACTTATTGCCCCTATCACAATAATTCCATTTTCCTTCTTCAACTAAACTGCCCCGATAGTTCCATAAGAAAAAAGAGCTGCCAAAGCAACTCTCTTATTGAAGTAAAGCACCCGTTAGTAGCATAAGGTTTATAACATTGTTTCTTTCTTTCTTTCTTACCCTTTTCTAATTTTTAACATCGAGTTAGCATTTGCCTGAAATTCATATGGCACTTTAACTTCTTCGACTGTACATCCAGTATCAGCGAGATAACTTATTAATTTATCTAAATGTTCATAGCGTTTTCCTTCCAAATCAACTATAGGGAAAATACGAATTTCCTCTTTAGTAACTCTCAATAACTCATTTAGCGTTTTTATATGAAATTGGTAATCTAATCGGTCAGCATACATAAATAGAAAATGTGCAGAAAGAAGAATATCAAATTCTCCATCCTTAAACGGTAAAGAAGGCAAAGTAACGGGAACGTATCGGTCACTCGATTCCTCCATGTCCTTAATACAATCTTTTAAAGCATTCAAACGATGTTTTCTAAGACCTTCTATATCTTCGAAATAAGTCCAAATATAATTACTTTTTGCTTTTTGCATATGCTCCATAGCGTGTTCAATATCATGAAGACCTTTATTTTTTAGGTCTTCACTCGAATGATAATACGCAATATCACAAGCTGTTACACTTAAACCTGATTTATTACCAACCGCAGTAAAAGAACAAGCCCCTGCTGGACAATCCAGTATTTTTTTTCCCTTTAGTTCTTCTACTGAAAGAGAAAACATATCAGATACTCTTCAAAGGTTCTCCCAATAAAAATAATTCTTTCTAAATCTAACTTTGTACTCTGCTCAACTCTGCTCAACTAAACTCACCTCTTATAATAAGAATTAAATTTATATTATCACAATCCATTGGAAAAATTGACCTTTTTACTTTTCCTTATACAACTAACCTGCCCCGTTAGTGCCATAAGAAAAATGCTGCCGTAGCAACCCTTGTTATTGAATTTACGAAGATACAAAGATAAGTACATTGGGGACATGAATTTGAGTACATAGAGTTATTAATCCACTCAAAACCGCACCAATTCAATCTCTAACTGTTTTGAGATACAAAATCGAGTATATTATATACAGTCATATAAATTTATCTGTTAACACAAAGGGGAAGGCAATATCTATACCCTCCCCTTATTCGAACACAACTTATTTTTTTAGATTGATCATTTTTTGATCCTTAATCAACTAAAGCACCCGTTAGTTTAAGTACAATTCTTCACAATCTGCTCGATATTGCACCAGAACCTCTCAAAGAGGTTGAACGAAATATTTAATAAATTAGAAAATTTTTTTAATTGCGAAACACTAGGGATAAATATATAATTATGGACAAGACCTTTATTATCCGTAAATAAAGTGAAGGTGGATCAAGCTTATTATCAACTGAATTATCTCAATATTTTAAAAAAGGGGGCAATCATGGAGAATGTACAGATGAGCAATGGTAAACGTAATTTCATTTTTTCGTTGTTATTTCTTGGATGGATTGTTGATTCATTGACGTTGTTTGGTATGAATGTCGTAATCATACCTATCAGTAAAGAATTGCACTTATCGCAAACGCAGAGTGGAATGGTAATTAGTAGCTTTTGGTTAGGTAGTGTGTGTATAACACTTATTGCTGGATGGTTTTCAGACAAATTTGGTTCGAGAAAAGTTATTGTAATAGCGGTATTCATCATATCTCTATTTTCATTGTTAACAGGTATGGTTGGGTCATTTGTATCAATTTTAGCTATTCGATTTATTCTTGGATTCGGCGATGGGGGATTGCCAACAGGTAGCAGTGTTGCTATTACAGAAATTTACAAAAGAGGAGTTCGTGCAAGAGTGAAGTCGATGTTACTTGCTGCTCAGTTAGTTGGTGGGGTGCTCGCTTTATACATATCTGGTTTAATCGCAGACACTTGGGGCTGGCGAGTTATGTTTTACCTTATTGGCGGCGTTGGTTTAGTCGTAACACTGTTATTATTTAAATTTTACCATCCACCAAAGGTTGTTAAATCAACACAAGATAGTAGTATCAATCCAAAAATTCCGATGAGAGACTTATATAAAAGTAAGTTACTATGGATTCTCGTCATTATGTACTTTTGTTCAAGCATTGTCCATTGGGGCTTCTCTTCATGGCTACCGTCTTATTTGGAGCAATCACGTGGTTTAAATATAAAGACAGTTGGTTCTCTTGCGATGATCCCACAAGCATTTGGGTTGTTATCTGCCATTTTAACAGGCTATTTAATTGATAAATCGTTGGCAGGTAAAGAAAAGTTTGTCGTATTAATTGGTGCAGTTATATCAGGCATTTTTTTATTATTAATGTTTAATGCACCTTCTATTCAATTAGCACTTACCTATCAAAGTATTTTCTCTTTCGGAGAAGCAGCGATTGGTATGGCCATTTTATCTATTCCTCTTAAATACGTATCGCAAAATGTAATTGGATCATTTATGGGAACGATGTATTTTGCTGGAGGATTAGCAGGAATTATTGCTCCAACAGCAATGGGCGTACTTATTGATGTATTTGAAGGATCTTTCCAAGCAGCGTTCTTCTTCCTGATAGGCGCATTAGTTGTAGTATTAATTGGTGCTATATTGTTTAAATTCCCAAAAAACAATACTAGTATTTTTGAAAGCGCTTCACTAGAAGTGAAAGCATAAGTCATAATAATTGTAAAAATGTTCATATCTATTTTGCAAAACTACCAAGGGGTGAAAGAATTGGATTATCGAAATCGATTATCAGAAATAATAGAAGAAAAACGTGAAAAGCTTATTCAAGTGAGTGATAAAATTTGGAGTTATGCGGAAACAGGCTTCGAAGAGTTCAAATCAGCAGAATTGTTATGTCAAACGTTAGAAGAAGAAGGATTTTCTGTTGAAAAAGGTGTGGGAAATATCGAAACCGCTTTCATCGGTAGTTTTGGAAGTGGAAAGCCAATTATAGGGTTTTTAGGAGAGTATGATGCCCTTTCAGGATTAAGTCAGGCTGGTGGTGTTCCACAATTCAATCCTGAAAAAATTGGCGGTAATGGACATGGGTGTGGTCATAACTTACTAGGAACAGGTGCACTTGCTTCAGCCTTAGCACTCCGTTACTATATGGAAGAAAACAAAATTGAAGGTACAGTTCGTTATTATGGTTGCCCCGGAGAGGAAATTGGTGGCGGTAAGACGTTCATGGTAAGAGAAGGATTGTTCGATGATGTAGACTTTGCATTATGTTGGCATCCTGGAACACGCAATAACGTTATGTCAATGGCATCCCTCGCTTGTTACGAAGTGTACTTCAAGTTCAAAGGGAAGAGTGCCCATGCAGCAGGCAGTCCGCATTTAGGAAGAAGTGCCCTTGATGCAGTTGAACTCATGAACGTTGGCGTGAACTATTTACGTGAACATATTATTCCTGAAGCAAGAGTACACTATGCGATTACGAATACAGGTGGTTTCTCTCCAAATGTGGTCCAAGCAGATGCAGAAGTCTTATATTTTGTAAGAGCTCCTCGCGTCTCACAAACTGAAGAAGTATACCAACGTGTTTGTAATATTGCCAAAGGTGCAGCTCTAATGGCGGGAACAGAAGTAGAAATTGACTTTGCATCGGCTCTCTCTAACGTAATACCGAATACAACATTAGATAAAATTATGTATGATAACTTCGTCGCATTAGGTGTGCCTAAACATGATGAAGATGACCTGCAATTTGCAAGAACTATTCGTGAATCCCTTTCAGAAGCTGACAAAAAGTTTGAAGTGCAAATGAATAAAGAATTAACTGGAAAGGCTTTATCGGACGTAATTGACTCATTTATACCTGCAAATGGATCAATGACAGGTTCTACAGATGTTGGGGATGTAAGCTGGGTCGTTCCAACAGTACAATGTATGACAGTATGTGAAGCACTAGGAACACCATTCCATACATGGCAATTCGTTGCAACTGGAACAACTTCTATCGCTCATAAAGGAATGCTTCACGCCGGAAAAGTGATGGCAGCAACAGCAGTAGAAGTACTCAATCGCCCAGAGGTACTTGAAAAGGCAAAAGCAGAGTTAGTTGAGCTTCGTGATGGTGAAGAATACGTTTCACCATTACCAGCCGAAGTTAAGAAATATAAAGTACGTATTTTACAAAACACATAATGTAGGAGAGTTGAGAGCACAAGTAGTTAATGTGCTCTCTTTTGGTTATGTAAACCCTCCTTGCCGGGCAACTATCCTCTGTACGAAATAGACAAGACTTCTTTACTTTATTTAAAAATGTGAAATCTTATAAATCTTTCGTGGTCGTCCTCGTGTATGCGGCTTCTCCTCCGCAACAACCTGTGCAAACCCTTTCTCCTCAAGTACTGTTAAAATTCTACGAGCACTTCTTGGGGAAATCTGCATATAGTTTGCAAGCTCATTTGCATTAAGTGCATCACTCGATAATTTCTTTAGAGAAGATTTCAGTTTATTTAATGTTATAACACTAAGTGATGTTTGTTGACTTATCTTTTCTAATTGTTCTGATGTATAGGAATATGTAAGTTGCTCTGGCTTGCCTAATGGGCCTGCTATCTTTTTATCATCAAAACAAACCATCCATGTGCCTTTTCCACTTTCTTTCGCGTGTAATAAGGCATTTCCAGCATTAATTTCAGCATCATATACAGTCTGCCCTATACCGATTCCACAAGTAACTGCTTCTTTACTGCCCTGATCAAATTCATGGATATCTGGCACCCGGCTAAAATTCCCCGTTATATCCTGTAATAGCCCTCTGGTGGTGAAAATAACATAGCGTCCAAATCCGGAAGATTTAATTGAACCATGTACTTTTTTTGTATATGAGAGCAACTTTTCCATGTACTTAATCTCAATTCTAAAAATGTCATCAGTAGAAAATGTATCCTTAATCAGACCAACAAAAGAATCAATTTCAATTATCTGTACAGCAATCTGAGTAGCTCTAAAATGTAGCATTTCATAAGTACGAAGTATATTGGTAAGAACTGCCTCAACGGCCATTGTTGATGGAAGAGTTCGATAAGTAGGAACGCCGAGGCGTTGAAGTTCATGATGTATAGGGTGACCAGTAATAGCAGCTTTAGTTTGACCACTTTTCCAAAGTTCAAAATGATATTGAATTAATCCTTCTAAAGAAATCATTTCCGATTCTACAAATCTAGGCTTAGTTTTTATCCCCGCCTCCTGTAAGGCTTGTTCCCACGTAGTGCCATTGCTTGAATCAAAGCTGATCTCATCAACCTCAATTTTTTGTTCATAAAGTACTTGCAAAACAGTTTTGTACAGCGTAGAACCTGTATATGTTACGTAAAATACAGGGGATTCAATCCCTTTCCAGTCCTGTACAATTTTATAGGTGATTGGGCCTGTGCAAAGCCACATATCTACTTCTTCTAAAAGAGGAGGTACATTCTTAATTAAGTCCTCTTCTGTTAGACACTCAATGGGCATACAAATGATTTCCGGATATTTAATTATAACGGACTGAATAATTTCAATGGAGTCTTTTACACCTAACAGTCCTAGACGAATTTTCAAGAATGATCCTCCTCTTTCATGTTAAACCTTAAGTTACGATAGAAATTCAATTTCCATTCTATGTTCTCATTTAATTATATCAAAAGTATATAGCAGGAAAACCTTTTTCAAAACTTGCTCTTATCTAACCTTACATAACCTATTATGATTTGAAAAGACATAACATTACACAAAGCATGTCGCGCAAACGAAATTGTCTCGATAATGCGGTCATTGAAAACTCCTTTGGCCTATTAAAATACGAGTTACTCTAACTTTAAAGATTTGAAAGCATGGAGCATTTCAAACAAGAACTAGAAGCCATTATCCTTGTTGAACTATCCTGCCCCGTTAGTTGCATAAAAAAAAGCCGCCTTAAAGACAGCTCCAATCTTCAGCTACCGCACCCCTTAGTTCTTTAAGGAATAGCAGTTTAATGGTATTGAAACCAAACAAACCATCCTTTTTCCTTACTTTTAGCTAAAAATATTTGACCGACCTTGGGCTAAGTTAGCTCCAGGGGCTTTGGGGAAATCTAAACGTACAAGCCATGATTTTTCAGCAATTTCTTTGCCACAAAAGGTCTTTGCCATTCCAAAATAGTCTTCTTCATCTTTATTGCCAACTGTTTCGGGAAAAGGTTTGGCAGTTACTACATCCCACTTAGTATATATGTCAGGAAAATCATCTATTCCAGTTCCATAAGTTTTTGGTATTAAAGTATTTAACGCTTTTATTACTTCTTTTTTATCCTTAATCGATGTTTTCTCTAATTCACTTAACACAGGACATTCTTTAGGTTGTGCGTATCCTTGAATTGAACATAAAAACAACATTGGAATGGTAATAATCCATATATATAGCTTTTTCATAAAACTCACCTCAAAAGTTATCTTTCCTAACTTTTTTAAAAATAGTCCAGTTTTTGAGGTGTAATAGCTCAATTGTTATTCACCTAACCTGCCCCGTTAGTTGAACAAGAAACCCTCCATAACTTTTGAGTTATGACAATCCTGAAATTAAAAAAGCCGATTTCCAAGTAGGAAATCGACCTAAAATAAATTTATTAAACGTACCTCATTAATTGTTTAAAATATCAAAAATGACTACTAAAATAAAAACAGAAATCAAACTCAACCAGCCTACTTTTTTTGTTACCGATTTCTGAAGGAGTTTGATTTTAGATACAATAAAAAGAACACTAAAAAGTACAGCAATTATACATACTGCTTTAAGCCAAAAAGAAATACCAATTATATCAAGATACGGAGGAAGGAAAGTTAGTACAATAAAAATTGAACTACCAAACGCTACATTTTCCCATTTCAATTGTTTTAACCACCTTATTATTTCTAAGCTTCATTGTCATCTCTATTATAATCGAGTCCTTAATTAGCTATAAACGATTTTTTATCCTATTCTCTTAAAGTCATTATTCAACTAATCTGCCCCGATAGTTCCATAAGAAAAAGCTGCCTTAAAGACAGTTCTGATCTTCAGCTAATGCACCCGTTAGTTGAAGTTCAAGGATATGTTTTCAAGTGTTTTATAACTGATTAGTTCACCACTTGTATTTATCACAACTTCATCTTCCCCATAACCGTTATGGGCGGCATAGAAAGGGTACACTTTCAAGGTTATCTCATATAATCCACCAATCCCATATACCTGCTTTATTTTGAGAAGTTCAGTTTCAAATCCAGTCCAAGAAAGACCAAGTGCCTGTGCTTTTTTGTCATCTTTATAAATCTCAATAATTGCTTTATCTACTGGTTTTCTATTGCTACTTATAAGTCCCATTTTTAGCGTTTCACACAATTCTGTATCAGCTTCATTTATTGTTTTTGCTTTTGCTTTTGTGTTAGATATTACTAAAACCATTCCAACCATAAGCAATATTGCAATTTTCCTCATGATTATCACCTCATTTTAGTTTCCAAAGAACTAAAATGATTTATTCAACAATCCTGCCCCTTTAGTTCTATAAGCACTATGTATTTTACACCGATAAATTCATTATAAACTGTTCACCAATTGGACCTATTTTTCTCTTACCAGTATCTTGAAAACCCACTTTCAAATACAGTTGTTGGGCAGGAAGATTTTTATGATTTACAACTAAAACAATTTCATCACAGTTAGGAAATTCAGATTTAACAAAATCACTTAGTAAGAGCATACCTTGTTTAGCATAACCTTTTCCTTGCTTCGCATGATTAACAGATAATGCAGTTAACAACATAGCTTTCGATTTATCTGAATACTCCTTTACTCGTTCAGTTGAATGTAATAAAAAGAAACCTACAGGTTCATTCTCACTTAAAATAACAATCCGATGTTGCCCTTCTGTCGCCTCTAAAATCTTATTTGGTAATGCAGTGAACTGCACTTGTTCTTCAGGTAGTTCAAAAGAATTTAATACATCTAAATATTCATTCGAAAAATGTTTTAACTCAACGTAATCAACTTTTCCCATAACCTTATTCCCCCTCAATTTATTTACAGATTATCACATCCGAACATACATTTGTGAATTATTGTTAGTTAACTAACCTGCCCCGTTAGTTCCATAAGAAAAAGGCTGCCGAAGCAACCCCTGTTATAGAACTAACGCACCCGTTAGTTTAAGTACAATCATTCACAATCTCTATTAACTTCTCTAAAATTTTTAAGTTATGTACTAAAACTATACTTTGGCA
>NZ_JBHVSL010000015.1:0-7799 GCF_042885195.1 Peribacillus sp. NPDC058075
CCCGTTCCCATTCCGAACACGGCAGTTAAGCTCTTCAGCGCCGATGGTAGTTGGGGGTTTCCCCCTGTGAGAGTAGGACGCCGCCAAGCCATTTCGAAAGATCAGCCATCCGGCTGGTCTTTTTTGTGTTATGAAAATTATGTAGCCTTGTTATTATTTTACCCAGAGAAGGCTTATATGGAAAATAAAAGTGTGATATTCCCCCAGCCATACTTTGACATGGGTTATTCAATCCGATTTCAAAATACTGGATAATGGTTTTTAAATAAGAGCAGTACATATATTTTAGCTAAAAAGAAATTTATTCAGAAACTGGTAACTAAAAAAGTGGAGAATATCGGGTTAGAAGGAATCCCTAATAAATGATGAATCCTTCGTGCCACAGCAAATAAAAGTATGCTTCATCTTGTATGAACAGGAACGAATCCAAGGTATGGCTGTACTTTCAAGGTAAATTAGATTCAAAATGAGTACTTCGAAATTCAGAAATGATGAGTATGCGTAATTGCGTTATAGCTTATTAAGGACTGCTTCATGAGTTTGACACAATTAAATTAGCGCAGTATAATAATTCAGTAGAACGATATACTAAATGAATTTAACTAATTAAATCTTGCATAAGTGTTAATTCAATACCTTTTGAATGGAGAACCTAATCGATTCTTAGTAGAACGATATACCAACACCATTTTGGTAGATCGATGTACAGAAGAATAAGATTAGTAGAACGATATACTATATATATGAAAAGTTAGTAGAACGATGTACTAACGGAAGCGGGTTTACTTATTGTTTTATTTAGTACGTAATTTTGTTCTTGAATTTATGATATGGGGCAAGGGGGCAACTTCTGAAAGGCTTAAGAGTCAAATTGCATTTCGATAATTATTTAATAGGGGTGTGTTTCATGAAAAATCCATTTATAAAAATGGCCACTGGTTTATATATTAGCTATTTTATTTTAGGCATGATCAATATTATCATCGGGTCAAATATGGAAAATTTGTCCGAACAATTAAACACGAGTGCCTCAGGGATAAGTTACTTGGTTTCTGCTATAGGAATCGGTAAGTTAGTTTCCTTGTTTTTCGCCGGTAGACTGTCGGATAAATTAGGAAGGAAACCATTTGTCGTTTCAGCATCTTTTATCTACCTGATCTTTCTTATAGGCATACCATTGGCTCCTAGCTATACATTGGCATTTATATTTGCTATATGTGCTGGTATTGCAAACTCATTTTTGGATGCAGGTACGTATCCAGCACTTATTGAGGCTTTTCAAAAGAAAGCTGGTTCCGCTACCGTATTAGTAAAAGCGTTCGTTTCAATCGGTGCCGCACTTCTTCCATTTATCATGGCGTTCTTTATAGCTAGAGATATGTTTTACGGGTATACATTCTTCTTAATGGCTGCTGTATATCTTGTTAATGGTTTTTTCCTGCTTAAGGTTTCTTTCCCGGATCATAAAGCCCAAGGCCAAACTCAGAATGATGAACAGGCTGTGCCGGTTCAACAGCAATTTCTCTCAAAACCGAAGTTTGCTCAGGAAGGTTTGGCAGTCATACTATTAGGCTTTACATCAACTGCTTTATTCATGCTGGTTCAAGTCTGGCTCCCGAACTTCGGACAAGATGTATTGGGGCTAACCCAAGCTAAGGCGGTTCAATTGCTTAGTTACTATAGCATTGGCTCCCTTGTTTCTGTCATTTTACTAGCTGTTCTATTGAATAAGGTAATTAAGCCCATTACCGTCATGATTATCTATCCGGTCATTGCAGCATTATCTTTATTGTCACTCATTTACATCCAGCAACCATTTATAACTGTTTTGAGCGCTTTCTTCATAGGGCTTTCAACCGCAGGGGTGTTCCAATTAGCCATGACAATAATCACAGAATTCTTCCCAGCCAATAAAGGAACAATTACTTCGTATGTAAACATTGCAGCTAGTTCAGCCTTTATCATCATACCTTTCGTTACAGGTATCATTTCTAAGAGTGCTGGTTTAACTGCGGTCTTCTTGTTTGATGTGGCAATTGCGATAGTCAGTATTTTATTGGCGGTATTCGTTGCCTATCGATACAAAAAGGTAATTAAGATTTCCAATTAAACGGTCTGACCGAACATCAGTGGGGCATGAACCCCACCGATGATAATGATAAAAGGGGGAAACATCCATGCAAACAATCACGATCAAAGACGTAACGATCGGAGAAGGGGTTCCAAAGATCATCGTTCCTCTAATGGGGACAACTGAAGAAGAACTGCTTAAAGAAGTTGAAACGGTAAATGCGCTACAGCCGGATATCATTGAATGGCGAGTAGATGTCTTTGAACAAGTCGAAAGCTTAGAAGCCGTTTCAGATATGATTTCAAAACTAAGAAGTGCTGTTCCCAATACTTTGCTGCTTTTCACTTTTAGAAGCCATAAAGAAGGAGGAAACAAGGAAATCAGTGATGTTCATTATTTCCAGCTTCTTCATACAGCAATTAAAACGAAGAATATTGATCTTGTCGATGTGGAGTTATTTTTTGAGGAATCATCAGTGAAGGCGACTGTAAAGATAGCTGAGGAAAATGGTGTATACGTAGTAATGTGTAACCATGATTTCGATAAGACACCAGCAAAAGAAGAAATCATTTACCGATTGCGTAAAATGCAGGAATTTGGCGCCCATATTCCAAAGATCGCTGTGATGCCCCAAACGGTTGGTGACTTACTCGTTTTATTAGATGCAACTTACACGATGAAAACAAAGTATGCCGATCGCCCATTCATTACGATGTCAATGTCGGGTACAGGCCTGGTCAGTCGATTATCAGGTGCGGTGTTTGGATCTGCTTGTACATTCGGTGCCGGAAAAGAAGCATCTGCCCCAGGACAAATTCCTGTTACTCAATTAAGAGATGTATTGGAGATCATTGATCAAAATATTTAACTCATAATTCCTTCCAATAAGGAATTTATATAAAGTTTAAAAAATCAGGGGGAATAGAACATGGAAAATCTAGGACGAATTAATGGGAAAACAGAATTAGTAGGATTGCTGGCAACACCTATCGGACATTCTTTATCACCTGCCATGCATAATTTAGCTTTCGATAAATTAGGCTTGAATTGCGCCTATTTAGCATTTGAGGTTGGAAACGAGGAGCTGGAAGATGCAGTAAAGGGGATGCGTGCATTAAATGTAAAAGGATTTAACGTATCCATGCCTAATAAAATGAAGATCCTTCCATATCTAGATGAATTGGCAGACAGTGCTAAATTTTCTGGTGCCGTTAATACAGTTGTCAATGTCGATGGAAAGTTCGTAGGGCACAGCACAGACGGAATGGGATATACTCGGAACCTAAAAGAACATGGTATAGATATTAAAGGAAAGAAAATGACTCTTATCGGTTCTGGCGGGGCTGCAACTCCAATTGCCATTCAATCTGCGCTGGAAGGTGTGGCGGAAATCAGTATTTTTGCTCGTGATGATGCTTTCTTCCCGCAAGCAGAAGAGAATGTACGAATCATCAATGAAGATATGAAGCACTTAAATGTGAAAGCCAATGTATACCCTCTTGAAAATGTTGAACAATTAAAGGCTGAAATCGCAACTAGTGATATTTTGGCTAATGGAACTGGCGTTGGCATGAAACCTCTTGATGGCTTAAGTGTCATTCAAGACGAATCAATGCTGCGTCCCGATCTAATCGTAACAGATGTTGTTTACATCCCGCGTAAATCAAAACTAATGGAACAAGCTGAGGCTGCGGGTGCTACAGCCATTAATGGTCTTGGGATGATGCTTTGGCAAGGCGCACTGGCCTTTGAATTATGGACAGGTCAACAGATGCCTGTTGATTACATCAAAGAGCAATTGTTTGCAGAATAATATGATTCACTCTGGAGATTATTCTCCAAATAGAGGTTTTTTCATACTTGATGTGCATCATCGTTAATTATTACATTAAATGAGTGCAGATACCTCAGAGCTAAGAAATGCAGGGAGTGAAAACCCTTGTTTTTCTTAGCGTTTTTTTTTGAAAAGTGGTTTTCATTTAAATGGATAACATAAAGGGGAGGCTTTAATGTAATTACATTGTGCATTAAAGCGTTCTAGGGGAGAAACACAAAGTGATTTATTATAGGGGTGTAATAATGAAAAATCAGTATTTTAAAGCGGCATCTGGCATGTATATGAACTATTTCCTGCTAGGGATGGTAAATATAATTCTCGCCTCGAACATGCCCTCTTTAACAGAACAATGGGATACGGACTCAACTGGCATCAGTTATCTCATTGCAGCAATAGGAATAGGCAGATTACTTACGTATGGTCTCTCGGGAGTATTATCAGATAAATTTGGGAGGAAACCATTGATCATTGTCTCTTCGGTAATAATGGGCGTTTTTTTAATTGGGATTCCATTTTCCCCCACATATGAAATGGCGTTTGTATTTGCTTTACTTGCTGGAATTTCCAACTCAGCCATGGATGCTGGTACATATCCGGCTCTAACTGAAATGTTTCCTGGATCTGCTGGTTCCGCCAGTGTAATGGTTAAGGCTTTTGGTTCACTTGGTGCAACCATTCTGCCATTCATCATCTTATTTCTAACTAAGAACGAATTATTTTACGGGTTTGCATTTTTATTGCCGGCTGTAGTCTACTTCTTGAATATGTTCTTTGTTTTGTCTGCTTCATTTCCAAAAAGCAAATCCGATGCTGTCAGTCATGAGGAGGAATTGCATAGTAGCAGGTTCATAGCTGAACCAAAATTTTGGAGTGAAGGAGTCGCACTAATCATAATTGGGTTTACATCAACTGCGTTATTTACAGTTTCGCAAATCTGGTTACCGAGCTTTGGCCAAGAAGTCGCAGGGATGCCATCTTCAAGTGCAATTAAATTATTGAGCTATTATAGTGTTGGATCACTGATTTCCGTCCTGCTATTATCCATCTTATTAAACAAATGGGTTAAGCCCGTGACGGTGATATTGCTTTATCCAATGATTACTTTACTTACTGTAATCATCATATTAACGATTCATTCACCCATTGTCTTAAGTATTAGCTCCTTTTTCCTTGGAGCCTCGACAGCTGGGATATTTCAATTAACCATTGCAATAATGACTGAACTCTTCTGGAGGAAAAAAGGAACTGTAACAGGGATCGTTGCGACGGCTTCCAGTTTGGCGAGCGTCATTTTACCAATTGCAACGGGCTTGCTCGCTAAGAACGGTGATATATCACATATATTTCTTTTTGATTGCTTTATTGCAACTATTGGGATCCTGGCTGCAGCTTTTGTTTATTACCGATATAAAAAGTTGACACAGCACCAGACCATGTTAAACCATGGCTAATAAGTATGATGGATTACTTAAAACTCCATCTACTAGAACTAGGGTGGGTTTTTTTGGGACTAATGAATATTTGATATAGATGTATTGGAGTGAGTATTAATCGATGGTATACCCAGTTCCAAAAGCAAGGGTGTAATAATGACAGTAACTATATTATTATTATAGTAAGAACATGATAATCATAAGTACATCAAAAATACATTCAAGATGGTGATTGAACTATGAAACAATCCAAAAAAGGGCGGGTCACGCTGCAGCAGGTAGCGAAACATGCTGGGGTTTCTACATCCACTGCTTCCCTTATCGTTCGCAATAACCCTCGAATATCGGAAGCGACGCGAAAAAAGGTATTAAAATCCATGCATGAACTGGGTTATGTATACGATAGAATTGCAGCCAACCTAAGGTCGCAGAGTTCTGATACTGTAGGAATCATTATTACCGATATATCAAACACCTTTTTTTCTGAATTCCTGATAGGCGTTCATGACGCATTGGATGAGGTCGGGTATACAGTGTTGCTGGGAACTACTTTCGACTCGGTTGCCAAGCAAGACCATCTCCTTTCAACCATGATGGAACATAGGGTGGGAGGCCTGATTCTTTGTCCTGTCTCTGAAAGCTCACAAGATACAATTGAACGGCTAAATGAAATTGACACGCCGATGGTCCTTGCTGTCAGGGAACTGCCTGGAGTGAATAGCGACTATGTTGGCATAGACTATCCAGAAGGAGCCAGGATGGCTGTTGATCATCTACTTGGAAAGGGACATAAAAGAATTGCGCTCCTTGGTGGCATCAAGGAATCCTCTACTTGGATCGAGAGAATGGAGGGATACCGAGAAGCTCTTTCAAGAGCGGGATTGGAAGTGGATGAATCGCTGGTTATAGATAGTGCCCCTACCCGGGAGGGAGGGCTGCAGGCTGTATTGAAAGTACTTGAGAATCCTAATCCGCCTACCGCGATTTTTTGCTTTAGTGACTTAATTGCTTTCGGTGTTATGCAAGGATTAATGATGAAAGGATTTACTCCTGGAAAAGATATAGATATCGTTGGGTTTGATAACGTTCCAGTCGCAGAAATCTATCATCCTCCGCTAACGACCATTTCCTCATTCCCTAGACGTATTGGGAAAGAAGCAGCGAATCTCCTGTATCAGCAAATGGAGAATATTGAACGTGATCAACAGCGAATCATCTTGAATCCAGAACTGATTATTAGAGAGTCTTCCTAATAAAGAAAAATAAAAAGGTGATCAGTTTACAGAAGGTTAGGTATCACGCCGCTGTACCCTTTTCATCTTTTCTATTTATTCTTTTATTGGGAAAATCGATTAAATGAAAGAGCTGTTCTTACTTAAGCGGTTCATAAATATCCCAGGCAACTTTCAATGAATCGACGATGAAGTCTGCCACTTCATCAACATTAAGATCATTGGTATTCACTTTTGAATGATGATAGGAGTATATTTCTTGTCTTGTGTGAAAGAGTTCTTCTATTTCCTCAAGGGACCGGCTTTGTAAAACAGGTCTACTATCAATAAGTAAGCCTATTCTCTCTTTCCAGTATTCCCAAGATAAGTCCAGGTAAAAGACAATGCAATTGGATAAACAGATGTTCCGTATATCCTCTTGTAAAAATGCCCCGCCCCCAACCGAAATGATTTTCAATTGTTGTTGACTAAGGCTTTCAATTACACTTTTTTCTTTTTCGCGAAATGCTTTTTCTCCAAACTTCTTGAATATTTCTGTAGTGGGCATATTGAATTCCTTTTCAATTTCTTGATCTATATCAATAAAGTCCCTATATAATTTCCTTGCTACTTTCTGTCCGATCGTCGTCTTTCCTACTCCCATAAAGCCAATAAAAACGATACTTTGCATCCTCAAAGATGTGTTTTTATTAATCATTTATAAATTCCTCTCCCAACTATTTTTATAATGATTAAAAGTCTATCCTGAAATTTTAAAAATATATATATTATAGTACAAGAAAGTAAAATTGTAAAAAAATTTTTTAATATTTGGACAATAGGATTCGTGATTTAACGGTTTATTTCTAAAGCAATTTATCCGAAAAGGAGCAATCAACTTTTCAGTATTTGATTTATACATCTGATTACATGTTTACCTTCATCTATCCAGATTGTTAATGCCATTTCACATTACTAGCAGGTTTTATTGGTCAAAAGCATTACTAGGCTGAAGGGAAATGTGATTCATTTAATAAAATGGATGGAATTAATGATTTTACTGGGGGTTATTTGTTTTAAGCGGAAGCCAGGTTAAGAAAGGCACATTTATTCCTCTATATAATTGCTTAAATCATTTAATAAGGAAATGCATGAAATGTGTTGACTTTATGGTGGGAAAGGATTAATATAAATAAGCACCAACTAAGACAAACGAAAAACTTCATCGCTTTTGGCTGATTGCTGAA
>NZ_JBHVSL010000016.1:0-6160 GCF_042885195.1 Peribacillus sp. NPDC058075
AGAACTAAACACGCATGTAAAGTCCATTGATAATGCTCTCCAGCGAGTAAAAAGAAAACTTGAACGGCAACTGGCGATAAGGGTGGCTATCTGATAATTTCATTTGATTTTCTGAATTGGTATATAGTCCCGTTTATTTTTGTGAATATTAAAAATGATTTCAACCTGCTTAGGTAACCTTTTTCTTATGGCACTAACGCGTGCTTTACTTCAATAAGGGAGTTGCTTCGGCAGCTCTTTTTTTAATGAACTAAAGGGGCAGAATAGTTGAAGAAATGATATTATTATGGAATAAATTAACAGACATTTGGGAAGGTTGAGCAAAAGTTGGAGATTTGGAAATTAAGTGAAAAAGTATCGGAAATTAGCGATGTAATACCTTATTATTTTTCTAGTCTATTCTTGTCTTGTATCTCTTTTTCTGTTTTTATAATTGTATTTAGTGGACAACCCTCTTGGTTGCAGTTATTGCCTGTTATGATTTATTCTTTTTATGTTGTTATACCTTATATACTTTTTGCAGTACCATTGCAAATTATATTTAATAAGCGCCCGAGAAAATTTAATGTGTTTTATCTTTTAATTTACATGGTACTTTCTTTTGTAGCAGTATTTATATTTAATGTAATGTTATTTAGAGTTGAACCTACATATTTAGTTAAAACCCAAATATATTACGGTTTTAGTTTTGCAGCAGCTGTTATTTATTGGTTTTGGGATTCTGTCTTCTTACAAAAGAAAAACTGAAATATCCTAGTTCTTTAGCCAACAGGGTGCGTTAGCTGAAGCTCAGAGCTGTCTTTAAGGCAGCTTTTTCTTTATGCAACTATAGGGGCAGGTTAGTTGAAGAACGATTTAAGATGTTACAATTAATTTGGATATTTGAATGTTAATAAAAGTAGGGGGAAAAGAGTGAATATTGAACAAAATTTATATCAAGTAGCGCGGCATTCCGATTGGAGCCTTGATCCTGCGTCCCGCTTAATTCGTCTCCCAATGCCCCAGAGAAAAAGAAGCATTAGTATTACGGTTCTGAGACATATTTGCGATGAAGGATTTTTTGAGTTTGTTCCAGCCGATCGTCATCCGTTCCATCTCCTGAAAAACATGCTTGTGCAGCAGGCTGTGTAACTATTCCAGCGCGTGCCATAGGGATATTGTTTATCACGGCTGGAACTTTTATGCTGAATGAACTGCAATAGGCACCCGGGGTAGCCCTTTTCCGGAAAGATGTTTCGTCCGTACTATTTTTCGATCTTACCGGTATTCATGACTTCAAATTCGCCGCTCTTGAGCTTGTCAAGGTTCGGGGGACGGAATTACCTTCAGAATTTACTTTCACGTGAATCGTTCCGTCTTCCGTCTCCTTTCTTGTTCTTAGGCGCGCCGCGGCTGTCGAAAATACCGTACATCGAATGTATAATTCTCACTCTTCAATTCCATAATAGAAGCATGCGTGCAAATTCAAGGCATGCCAAAACAGGAGGGTGATTATGAAGGCTGTAACTTTCAATGGCGTGAAGAACATGCAAGTGACGCAGGTCGCGGATCCGACGATTGAGAAAAAAGACGGGATTATCGTCAGGATCACCTCGACCGCCATATGCGGTTCCGATCTCCATATATACCAGGGGGCGATTCAAGCCCAAACCGGATACGTGGTCGGACATGAACCGATGGGCATCGTCGAAGAAGTGGGCCCTGAGGTGACAAAGGTCAAAAAAGGGGACCGGGTCGTGCTCCCGTTCAATATCTCGTGCGGCAGCTGTCATTACTGCCAGCATGAAATGGAGAGCCAATGCGACAACTCCAACCCCAATCCCCAAGTAGATACGGGAGCTTACTTTGGGTTTACCGAACGTTACGGGAATTATTCGGGCGGACAAGCCGAATTGCTTTACGTGCCGTACGGCAATTTCATGCCTCTCGTTATTCCGGAGTCATGCGAATTGGAGGATGAGAAGCTCTTGTTCCTGTCCGACGTGCTGCCGACGGCCTATTGGAGCGTGGACAACAGCGGCATGAAGCAGGGGGATACGGTGGTAGTGCTCGGCTGTGGCCCCGTCGGCTTGATGGCGCAAAAATTCGCCTGGATGAAAGGGGCCAAACGGGTCATCGCGATCGACAATCTCCCGTACCGGCTGAACCATGCCAAAAAAATGAATAAAGTCGAAATCTTCAACTTTGAAGATTTCAAAGACATGGGGCTGCATATAAAAGAAATAACGGGCGGGGGTGCGGATGTCGTCATCGATTGCGTTGGAATGGACGGCAAGAAGACGCCATTGGAGGAGGAAGAGCAGAAGGCCAAGCTGGTTGGCGGAACGCTCAGCCCGATCAATATCGCGATGGATGCGGTGCGGAAATTCGGCACGATTCAGATTACGGGGGTATACGGTTCTAAATACAACCAGTTCATGTTCGGAAACATTTGGGAACGAAACGTGAAGCTGACCATGGGACAGGCGCCCGTGATTCATTACATGCCGATGCTGTATCAAAAAATTATGGCAGGCGAGTTCGATCCGACGGAGATCATCACGCATAAAGTGCCGCTCGATCAGGCGCATAACGCGTACAACACCTTTTACAACCATGCGGACGAATGCATTAAATTCGTCCTGAAGCCTTAAATGATGGCATGACAAAAAGTAAGGGACCTTTATAACATATAGAGTGGTTAAGATACTAAATAAATTTCGTAAAACGATGATATAATAAAAAGTTTACCTTAATTTAGTTATAATCTTCAACAATCGGGCGCAATTGTTGAACAACTCCATTTAATAAAATTTTAAAGATAATTTATAGCCCTCAGAAATGAGGGTTCTTTTCTTTTGAGCATGATCTCGCTCATTTCTTTTCCTTCTTTTCCATTTTGGGGTTGAGTCAGGAAAATGCGCATTTACCCTACATTGCTGATTACTTTCATGTCAGTGTATCAAAAGCAGGGTTGCTGGTGAGTCTTTTTGCCCTTACTGTTGCTATATCTGGTCCAACTATGCCGTTATTATTTTCGGGGATAAATCGCAAGAAGGCAATGTTACTTGTACTTGGTATTTTCGTTCTAGGTAACATTGTCTCTATATTTACATCTAATTTTACCATTGCAATAATTGCGCGTGTGATTCCAGCCATATTTCAGCCAATCTATTTTACAGCAGCTTTTATATAGCCATATCATCAATATAGCGTTCTTCCCGGTTTTTTTCTCAGTGTAGCGATATTTATAACCGTTATCTTTATTCGTTTCGTAACTAAGAGTAAAAACAATACGGTCATATCTAGTGTGCAGTTATAATAAAGTTGTTTACTTCTTATAGAACTAACGGGTGCGTAAGCATCATAAAAAGGCCGCCAACTGACGGCCTGCAAAAGAAGGGAGTTATTCTATAGGTCAGGTCAAGTTCACATATAGACAATTTATTTAGAAGTTTTAAGCCTTCCTAACTTCTAAATATCGAATTTGATGTCCGTCTTTTTTATGAACTTTAAATATATATCCCTTCGTGTTC
Source organism: Peribacillus sp. NPDC058075 (assembly GCF_042885195.1). Classification (NCBI taxonomy): domain Bacteria; kingdom Bacillati; phylum Bacillota; class Bacilli; order Caryophanales; family Bacillaceae; genus Peribacillus; species Peribacillus sp. NPDC058075. The sequence goes on from NZ_JBHVSL010000016.1 coordinate 3,516, forward strand.
TAGTTCTGTTCCAGTCTCTGCATTGTAGTTTTGAGTTAAAAACCAACCACCTATTGTGTCAATATCATCTCTAAAAAGATTCGTACCTAATAAGAAGTTCACATCTTCAATAAGTAATTTAGAGTCTAAAATAAAGTGATCCTCTGTTATTTTACGAATTTCAGGGACTTCATTTTCATCAAATTCATCCCTAATTTCACCTACTATTTCTTCGAGTATATCTTCAACTGTAACTAACCCAGATGTTCCACCATACTCATCTAGAAGTAAGGCCATATGAGTTCTATCTTTTTGCATCTTCACTAAGTCATGAATCGGTATTGAAGTTAGAGTATAATATTCTTAATAATGCTTAGCAAATATAATGAATTCATAGTGCGCCCCCTAATCAAATCATCATATTGTGAAGGATTGTATTTAAACTAACAGGTGCGTTAGTTCTATAAGACATGAAAGGAGACCGCAATAAAGTGGTCTTTTTTTATTTGTTTTAATATATTTAACAAATCCTTTTTAATACAAACAAGATTAAATTTAGGGAAATGCAAAATCTATTCTCGGGAATAGCCATTTTTTTCTCCTTTCACAAGAACGTTAGTTCGCATATAATGAATGAAAAGGAGTGAACCTTTTAATGGATGCAATTCGTGATAGAGGAATCATTAAATGGCAATCAGCATTGATGTTACCAGAACAAAAAGCATTACATAAAAGAAAGGATAAGGACGATTATTTCTTAAATAAAAAACCTGTCCTTGATGAATACCAGGTTGAAGAATTTGAAAACAACATTCATTATGCAATGGAATATCATTTACCGATAAGCTTTAGATTGCATAACGAGGGAAATCCAATTGAACTGCATGGATACTGTGTGTATATTGATCCTGTCACGAAAGAGTTAAGTATTCAGAAGAAAGATAGTTCCTCCGAGAAAATTAAATTTAATGAAATTATTAGTGTGATCGTTGAGGATTAAAAAAAGTCCTTTTTAAATTCAGGAAGGAAAAGGCACAGAGATTAAGGAGTATACAAATGGAAATTCAGATTGAGGTTCAATTGTTTGCGAATGGTGCTAAGTTCTTACAGTCTGGCAGTTGTTCAGTAATTACAACTGACTTTAGAAAAGAACCGGAATGGACAGCTGCTGTATCAGCTTATGAGTGGATACAAAAGATAAAAAGCTCTGTTCGCTATCCAGGCGACTTTCAAATTGTTAGTGTTGTTTACAACGGAGAAAATGACATTACAGATTTAGTAAGAAAGGTACGCACTATAATAAAAGATGCTTTACCTTTTTAGGATTAATCAACTAAAAATATAATTTAGGGATCTCTTTAGAGGTTCTTTTTTTGTTCATAATTAAAAATTTTATAGGCTAGACCCTAGAAAGGTTTTAGTTTAATAGAATAAATTCCACCTGAATAAGTAAGGGGAGTTTAATTTAATAGAATATACTCCACTTCCATTAAGTAAGAGGGGGAATTTAAATGTTAAATATGAAAATTTATGTTGGCAAGGCTAAGAACAGGTGGAACAGTTTCGCAGTAGGAATAATCGTTGGTATCGGAAATGATCAATATTACATAGTAAGGTTTAGAGATGGAAGGAAAACGTGGATTAGGAAAGATTGGATTGTGTTTTGGTATTAAAAAGCTCCCTGCGGGGAGTTTTTTTAGTTTATAGTAAAATATAGGAAAACATTAAATGGGAGGATGTAAATGAAAATTTTATCAAAGTTATCATTAATCCTTATCTGTGCATATTTTTTGATACCTGCAGCCGAAGATTGGATGACTTGGCCTCCATCTGTTTACATTTTCGATGAAAATGGGAAACTAGTGGATAAATTAGTAGATATACCTTAATGAATCTCTTATGAGTTACTCTAAGCAAGAAAATAAAATAGAACAAGATATCTGATTTAACCAAACCGAATATATACTTACGAAAGAGGTATTCAATTTTATAATCTTATTTGGCTTTTTTGTGCTCCCAAAGCTTTAATTTTATCTAGAGCTTTCTTAATAAATTTTCATTCTCTTTTAATTCAGCGTCTGCTGCTTCAGGAACTGCAAAACGATAGAATACTGTATCTTTTTTATTATTTTCTAAGATGGGAGTATACTAGTATTACTCTTTCCCATTTCTATAATAAAAAACACTCGATTGTTAAATTGATAGTAATTCATAGGATAGTTAGTCTAGTATAAGGGCATGTTCTGATAAAATCTTCAGTTTGCATCCCAGTTGATTAATTTAATGATGAAACACGTACGTGGTTTTGTTGTATTCATTAACAAGAGGGTTTCAAGAGGAAAGTGCTATTAGAGATTCTTATTTTTTGGATTAAATGTTGACACTAGAGAAAAATAGCAGTATGATAATGAAGTCGCCTAATTAACGAGCGATTTAAAAAAAGAAATACTTCGTAGAAGTTGACAACTATTCAACGCTATGTTAAGATGAATTAGTTGAAAAAAACAACAACGAATTGCTCTTTGAAAACTGAACAAAACAAAGCGCCAACGTTAAATTTTTAGTGAGCATACACTATCAAAAAAGCAAATGAGCAAGTCAAACATTTCTTCGGAGAGTTTGATCCTGGCTCAGGACGAACGCTGGCGGCGTGCCTAATACATGCA
>NZ_JBHVSL010000017.1:0-3007 GCF_042885195.1 Peribacillus sp. NPDC058075
TGGTTAAGTCCTCGATCTATTAGTATCAGTCAGCTCCACATGTCACCATGCTTCCACCTCTGACCTATCAACCTGATCATCTTTCAGGGATCTTACTAGCTTGCGCCATGGGAAATCTCATCTTGAGGGGGGCTTCATGCTTAGATGCTTTCAGCACTTATCCCGTCCGCACGTAGCTACCCAGCTATGCCTTTGGCAAGACAACTGGTACACCAGCGGTGCGTCCATCCCGGTCCTCTCGTACTAAGGACAGCTCCTCTCAAATTTCCTGCGCCCGCGACGGATAGGGACCGAACTGTCTCACGACGTTCTGAACCCAGCTCGCGTACCGCTTTAATGGGCGAACAGCCCAACCCTTGGGACCGACTACAGCCCCAGGATGCGATGAGCCGACATCGAGGTGCCAAACCTCCCCGTCGATGTGGACTCTTGGGGGAGATAAGCCTGTTATCCCCGGGGTAGCTTTTATCCGTTGAGCGATGGCCCTTCCATGCGGAACCACCGGATCACTAAGCCCGACTTTCGTCCCTGCTCGACTTGTAGGTCTCGCAGTCAAGCTCCCTTGTGCCTTTACACTCTACGAATGATTTCCAACCATTCTGAGGGAACCTTTGGGCGCCTCCGTTACTCTTTAGGAGGCGACCGCCCCAGTCAAACTGCCCACCTGACACTGTCTCCCACCCCGATAAGGGGCGCGGGTTAGAATTTCAATACAGCCAGGGTAGTATCCCACCAACGCCTCCACCGAAGCTGGCGCTCCGGCTTCTCAGGCTCCTACCTATCCTGTACAAGCTGTACCAAAATTCAATATCAGGCTGCAGTAAAGCTCCACGGGGTCTTTCCGTCCTGTCGCGGGTAACCTGCATCTTCACAGGTACTATAATTTCACCGAGTCTCTCGTTGAGACAGTGCCCAGATCGTTACACCTTTCGTGCGGGTCGGAACTTACCCGACAAGGAATTTCGCTACCTTAGGACCGTTATAGTTACGGCCGCCGTTTACTGGGGCTTCGGTTCAAAGCTTCGCTTGCGCTAACCTCTCCCCTTAACCTTCCAGCACCGGGCAGGTGTCAGCCCCTATACTTCGCCTTGCGGCTTCGCAGAGACCTGTGTTTTTGCTAAACAGTCGCCTGGGCCTATTCACTGCGGCTTTTCTGGGCTATTCACCCTAAAAAGCACCCCTTCTCCCGAAGTTACGGGGTCATTTTGCCGAGTTCCTTAACGAGAGTTCTCTCGCACACCTTAGGATTCTCTCCTCGCCTACCTGTGTCGGTTTGCGGTACGGGCACCTTACATCTCACTAGAGGCTTTTCTTGGCAGCGTGGAATCAGGAACTTCGGTACTATATTTCCCTCGCCATCACAGCTCCGCCTTAATGGAAACGGGATTTGCCTCGTTTCCGGCCTAACTGCTTGGACGCGCATATCCAACAGCGCGCTTACCCTATCCTTCTGCGTCCCCCCATCGTTCAAACGATGTATAGGTGGTACAGGAATATCAACCTGTTGTCCATCGCCTACGCCTTTCGGCCTCGGCTTAGGTCCCGACTAACCCTGAGCGGACGAGCCTTCCTCAGGAAACCTTAGGCATTCGGTGGAAGGGATTCTCACCCTTCTTTCGCTACTCATACCGGCATTCTCACTTCTAAGCGCTCCACCAGTCCTTCCGGTCTGACTTCAACGCCCTTAGAACGCTCTCCTACCATCGACACCTACGGTGTCAATCCACAGCTTCGGTGATACGTTTAGCCCCGGTACATTTTCGGCGCGGAGTCACTCGACCAGTGAGCTATTACGCACTCTTTAAATGGTGGCTGCTTCTAAGCCAACATCCTGGTTGTCTAAGCAACTCCACATCCTTTTCCACTTAACGTATACTTTGGGACCTTAGCTGGTGGTCTGGGCTGTTTCCCTTTCGACTACGGATCTTATCACTCGCAGTCTGACTCCCAAGAATAAGTATTTGGCATTCGGAGTTTGACTGAATTCGGTAACCCGTTGGGGGCCCCTAGTCCAATCAGTGCTCTACCTCCAATACTCTCATCTTGAGGCTAGCCCTAAAGCTATTTCGGAGAGAACCAGCTATCTCCAGGTTCGATTGGAATTTCTCCGCTACCCACACCTCATCCCCGCACTTTTCAACGTGCGTGGGTTCGGGCCTCCATTCAGTGTTACCTGAACTTCACCCTGGACATGGGTAGATCACCTGGTTTCGGGTCTACGACCTCATACTCATTCGCCCTATTCAGACTCGCTTTCGCTGCGGCTCCGTCTCATCAACTTAACCTCGCATGAAATCGTAACTCGCCGGTTCATTCTACAAAAGGCACGCCATTACCCATTAACGGGCTTTGACTACTTGTAGGCACACGGTTTCAGGATCTATTTCACTCCCCTTCCGGGGTGCTTTTCACCTTTCCCTCACGGTACTGGTTCACTATCGGTCACTAGGGAGTATTTAGCCTTGGGAGATGGTCCTCCCTGCTTCCGACGGGATTTCTCGTGTCCCGCCGTACTCAGGATCCACTCAGGAGGGAACGAAGTTTCAACTACAGGGTTTTTACCTTCTTCGACGGATCTTTCCAGATCGCTTCATTTACCCCGTTCCTTTGTAACTCCATGTTGAGTGTCCTACAACCCCAAGAGGCAAGCCTCTTGGTTTGGGCTAATTCCGTTTCGCTCGCCGCTACTCAGGAAATCGCGTTTGCTTTCTCTTCCTCCGGGTACTTAGATGTTTCAGTTCCCCGGGTCTGCCTTCAGTACCCTATGTATTCAGGTAAAGATACTGTTCCATTACGAACAGTGGGTTTCCCCATTCGGAAATCTCCGGATCAAAGCTTACTTACAGCTCCCCGAAGCATATCGGTGTTAGTCCCGTCCTTCATCGGCTCCTAGTGCCAAGGCATCCACCGTGCGCCCTTTCTAACTTAACCGTTAAAAAAGATCTTACAGATGCTTTGAAAAAAATTAATTGCCTTCTATCTATTATCTAGTTTTCAAGGAACAAAG
>NZ_JBHVSL010000018.1:0-3690 GCF_042885195.1 Peribacillus sp. NPDC058075
GTGTACTTCACGTCGGAGTCCATGGCGCAGACCCGATGGGAACAGAACCTCGTGAACGCAAAAAAGCCTCAACCCCCGAGTTTCCACTCGGGGGTTGAGGCTTTCTATCAAAAATAGTTCGGCGGCGTCCTACTCTCCCACAGGGTCCCCCCTGCAGTACCATCGGCGCTGTAAGGCTTAGCTTCCGGGTTCGGAATGTAACCGGGCGTTTCCCTCACGCTATGACCACCGAAACACTATGAAACTGTAACTACCGCACCGTTGCCGTGGCCCGACAACGGGGTTGTTCGTGGTTTCAGAACCAACACAGTGGACGCGAGCAACTGAGGACAAGCCCTCGGCCTATTAGTACCGGTCACCTCCACCCGTTACCGGGCTTCCAGATCCGGCCTATCAACCCAGTCGTCTACTGGGAGCCTTACCCTCTCAAGGAGGTGGGAATACTCATCTCGAAGCAGGCTTCCCGCTTAGATGCTTTCAGCGGTTATCCCTCCCGAACGTAGCCAACCAGCCATGCCCTTGGCAGAACAACTGGCACACCAGAGGTTCGTCCGTCCCGGTCCTCTCGTACTAGGGACAGCCCTTCTCAATATTCCTACGCGCACAGCGGATAGGGACCGAACTGTCTCACGACGTTCTAAACCCAGCTCGCGTACCGCTTTAATGGGCGAACAGCCCAACCCTTGGGACCGACTCCAGCCCCAGGATGCGACGAGCCGACATCGAGGTGCCAAACCATCCCGTCGATATGGACTCTTGGGGAAGATCAGCCTGTTATCCCCGGGGTACCTTTTATCCGTTGAGCGACGGCGCTTCCACAAGCCACCGCCGGATCACTAGTCCCGACTTTCGTCCCTGCTCGACCCGTCGGTCTCACAGTCAAGCTCCCTTGTGCACTTACACTCAACACCTGATTGCCAACCAGGCTGAGGGAACCTTTGGGCGCCTCCGTTACTCTTTAGGAGGCAACCGCCCCAGTTAAACTACCCATCAGACACTGTCCCTGATCCGGATCACGGACCCAGGTTAGACATCCAGCACGACCAGAGTGGTATTTCAACGACGACTCCACACACACTGGCGTGCCTGCTTCACAGTCTCCCACCTATCCTACACAAGCCGAACCGAACACCAATATCAAACTGTAGTAAAGGTCCCGGGGTCTTTCCGTCCTGCTGCGCGAAACGAGCATCTTTACTCGTAGTGCAATTTCACCGGGCCTATGGTTGAGACAGTCGAGAAGTCGTTACGCCATTCGTGCAGGTCGGAACTTACCCGACAAGGAATTTCGCTACCTTAGGATGGTTATAGTTACCACCGCCGTTTACTGGCGCTTAAGTTCTCAGCTTCGCCCTGCGAAACAGAGCTAACCGGTCCCCTTAACGTTCCAGCACCGGGCAGGCGTCAGTCCGTATACATCGCCTTACGGCTTCGCACGGACCTGTGTTTTTAGTAAACAGTCGCTTCTCGCTGGTCTCTGCGGCCACCCCCAGCTCACGGAGTAAATCCGATCACCAGTGATGGCCCCCCTTCTCCCGAAGTTACGGGGGCATTTTGCCGAGTTCCTTAACCATAGTTCACCCGAACGCCTCGGTATTCTCTACCTGACCACCTGAGTCGGTTTAGGGTACGGGCCGCCATGAAACTCGCTAGAGGCTTTTCTCGACAGCATAGGATCATCCACTTCACCACAATCGGCTCGGCATCAGGTCTCAGACTATTGCCAGACGGATTTACCTACCTGACGGCCTACACCCTTACCCCGGGACAACCACCGCCCGGGCTGGACTACCTTCCTGCGTCACCCCATCGCTTACCTACTACAAGTCTGGTTCGTCGGCTCCACCACTTTCCATTCCCCGAAGGGTCCGGAACGGCTTCACGGACTTAGCATCGCCTGATTCGATATTGGGCGTTTCAAAGCGGGTACCGGAATATCAACCGGTTATCCATCGACTACGCCTGTCGGCCTCGCCTTAGGTCCCGACTTACCCTGGGCAGATCAGCTTGACCCAGGAACCCTTAGTCAATCGGCGCACACGTTTCTCACGTGTGTATCGCTACTCATGCCTGCATTCTCACTCGTGAACCGTCCACAACTCGCTTCCGCGGCTGCTTCACCCGGCACACGACGCTCCCCTACCCATCACAGCAGCCGTTGGGGCTATTGCTGCAATGACACGACTTCGGCGGTACGCTTGAGCCCCGCTACATTGTCGGCGCGGAATCACTAGACCAGTGAGCTATTACGCACTCTTTCAAGGGTGGCTGCTTCTAAGCCAACCTCCTGGTTGTCTCTGCGACTCCACATCCTTTCCCACTTAGCGTACGCTTAGGGGCCTTAGTCGATGCTCTGGGCTGTTTCCCTCTCGACCATGGAGCTTATCCCCCACAGTCTCACTGCCGCGCTCTCACTTACCGGCATTCGGAGTTTGGCTAAGGTCAGTAACCCGGTAGGGCCCATCGCCTATCCAGTGCTCTACCTCCGGCAAGAAACACACGACGCTGCACCTAAATGCATTTCGGGGAGAACCAGCTATCACGGAGTTTGATTGGCCTTTCACCCCTAACCACAGGTCATCCCCCAGGTTTTCAACCCTGGTGGGTTCGGTCCTCCACGAAGTCTTACCTCCGCTTCAACCTGCCCATGGCTAGATCACTCCGCTTCGGGTCTTGAGCGTGCTACTGAAACGCCCTATTCGGACTCGCTTTCGCTACGGCTACCCCACACGGGTTAACCTCGCAACACACCGCAAACTCGCAGGCTCATTCTTCAAAAGGCACGCAGTCACGAGAACAAGGCAAGCCTTGTTCCGACGCTCCCACGGCTTGTAGGCACACGGTTTCAGGTACTATTTCACTCCGCTCCCGCGGTACTTTTCACCATTCCCTCACGGTACTATCCGCTATCGGTCACCAGGGAATATTTAGGCTTAGCGGGTGGTCCCGCCAGATTCACACGGGATTTCTCGGGCCCCGTGCTACTTGGGTGTCTCTCAAACGAGCCGCTGATGTTTCGACTACGGGGGTCTTACCCTCTACGCCGGACCTTTCGCATGTCCTTCGCCTACATCAACGGTTTCTGACTCGTCTCACAGCCGGCAGACCGTGAAAGAGAGATCCCACAACCCCGCATGCGCAACCCCTGCCGGGTATCACACGCATACGGTTTAGCCTCATCCGGTTTCGCTCGCCACTACTCCCGGAATCACGGTTGTTTTCTCTTCCTGCGGGTACTGAGATGTTTCACTTCCCCGCGTTCCCTCCACATACCCTATGTGTTCAGGCATGGGTGACAGCCCATGACGACTGCCGGGTTTCCCCATTCGGAAACCCCCGGATCAAAGCCTGGTTGACGGCTCCCCGGGGACTATCGTGGCCTCCCACGTCCTTCATCGGTTCCTGGTGCCAAGGCATCCACCGTGCGCCCTTAAAAACTTGGCCACAGATGCTCGCGTCCACTGTGCAGTTCTCAAACAACGACCAACCACCCATCACCCCACCCTTACAGGCGAGTTCACTGGGGCCGGCACTGAGGAAAGTTCATTCCCTCAGACACCCAACAGCGTGCCCGACACACTCCCCGCTTCCCTCAACGTTCCACGCTCCGAAGAGCAGTACTAGAAGGAGAAGACGACCAAGTATGCCGAATAGTCAACGTTCCACCCATGAGCAACCAGTGCGAGACGT
>NZ_JBHVSL010000019.1:0-1989 GCF_042885195.1 Peribacillus sp. NPDC058075
GGAATAACGGGTGCCACAGGCGCCACAGGAGCAACCGGAATAACGGGTGCCACAGGCGCCACAGGGGCAACTGGAATAACGGGTGCCACAGGCGCCACAGGAGCAACTCCTCAATTATTTTTTGCAGAAGTGGATGGTCCAATCGCTCTCACAACTACTGGAACCGAAACGACAGTAGTTACAATGAATGTACCAACTACTGTTGGCCAGAACATTAAAGTGGACTATGCGGTATCAATTGATGTGGTCACAACGGCCAATTCAAGTTTCACCTTTCAAACTAGGCTATATCGTAATGGGACTTTACTTGATACACGAGCCGTTCAAAGAAGTGTAAGTTCTGCAGGTACATCAAGGTTTCCTGTTGCATCTACAAATGTGAATACTGCTGCTATCACTGGAACTACAACATATGAAATTAGAATCGCTTATACAGCAGCATCGAATGTAACTTCTTCAAGTGCTTTAAATGCCGATATTAACGCAATACGTTTTCCTTAATGAAAGTAAGGGTTCAAAATGAGAGAGCTTATTTTGTAAATAAGGATTCAGTAAATCAGTATTAAAAGAGCATCCTGTAATGATGATGCTCTTTTTTATAATAGATGAGATTCGCTTTTTTTATAGAACTAACGGGGCAGGATAGTTGAACAAGAAACTGTTAAAGTAGTGATAAAAAAGGTGATGGGAAAATGGCTATATTTCCAGAAGAAAACGACTTTCTTTCGTTATTCGAATGTGAACCAACGTTATTAGATAACACTTCTAAAGACTTGCCATTTTATTATAATAAAGCAACATACCGATTTTCTAATGGAGAGGAAGACTTTATTGTTACTCTTTCTCCCTCTTATGGGGAAGTTGAAATACAAGTAACTCAATGTATTTCAAATAGATTGTTATCACTTTTGGACTTAAAACGGGTTGATAAATTTGAAATTACAACAGATAAGAAAGACCATTCAAGTGCGCTATTAACAGTTGTTAATGAGGACACTCAACAAATGATTGAAATTAATTTTAAGCCTTATTTTAAACAGACTTTTAAAGAACATTTTACTTGGTAAGTACAAATTCTTATTAAGCTAACGGGTGCGTTAGCTGAAGATCGGAGCTGTCTTTAAGGCAGCTTTTTCTTATGGAACTAAAGGGGAAGGTTAGTTTAACAAGGGTTTTACCAATATTTGTAGAATGTTCTTTGTTACAAACAATTTTAGGAGGGGGTAACTTAAACAAAAACAAAGTAGGATGGTTGTTTTTAGGGCTTGCAGGGTGCTTCGGCTTATTATTTATTGCGATGGTAGGGCAAGGTTACGGATTATCAAATAGTCAAATACAGGGGAATTTGCAGTTAAATTTTATGGGGATAAAAGTCGCTGACGGGATTACAACAACCGCAAGATGGAACCAGTATGGAACATATTTTTATCTATGGAGTTTAGTACCATTACTATTAACTATTTTCTGTTATCGCAAATTTTCAAAACTCGTACCAACTATTTCAAACTAATGTATTTTGAATAGCTGTCTTTTAGGACGGCTTTTTTTATCTATTGTTAAGATTGTGAAAGAGTGTTCTTAAACTAACGGGTGTGTTAGTTGATTAATGATCTTCCACAATTGGGCGCTATTATTGAATAAACCTTAGATTTTTAAATTTTGATTACAGTGAAGTATCTTATATCCAAAATTAAACAACTATATTTTAACCCCGTCTTAAATTTAGAACGGGGTTATGCTTGTTTTAGGTTTTAAAATTAAATAACTTTATTGTCTTTTTACAAGATTTCCATTCTTTCGTGGTTCGTTTCCCATCTTTTTCAACCATCCATAAAGCCATCCTTTAGTAGAAAAGAATCTTAACAAAAATGCTTATCAATCTTTATCTTAGATTTAGCATTTTTAATTGTTTCATATTTCGACAGCGTTTTCATTTGTTGTCCTTTATAATTTTAGAAAAGATCAAGAGATATTAAAGTGGATTAAACA
>NZ_JBHVSL010000020.1:0-1644 GCF_042885195.1 Peribacillus sp. NPDC058075
CTTTCAGATAAGGTCGGTAGAAAGCCCATATATATTGCCGGAACAGTTGGTTTGATTCTGTTTGCCTTCCCTTATTTTTACCTGTTGTCTCTAAAGTCTCCTTTTTGGTTAACGGTTGCAACAATTATTGCAATTGGGATTTTGTGGGCACCGATAGAAGCAATGATGGGAACTATGTTCTCAGAAATCTTCAGCACAAATGTCCGAATGACAGGTATTTCTGTAGGTAATCAAATTGGTGCGGCTTTGTTTGGTGGTACTGCACCGTTGGTTGCACTAGCATTGCTAAACGCATTCAATGACTCTTGGGTTCCTATAGCGATTTATATTGTGGTTGCAGGTATCATTTCTCTTATTTCACTTCTCGCTATACAGGATAAAAGAGATCTAGATTTATAACAAATGACCATAACCAATAATTGAATAGTGTTGGATAACCAAAGTCCTAGACATATAGAGTTCAGTAATATGTAAAAAGAATTATTTTCATTAGTAACTAGTAAGCATATTGAAAATTGAATCAAATATATTAACTGCAATATATAGTGGAGTTACTATATTAAATGTATAGACATGGGAAGAGTTTTATATTTTTTAGAAGAATTTACTTGGGATTTAGGTGTGAGGTGGAAGCCTCACTCCTCAGATTTGGTAATTAAATAAAATGGAGGTAAAAAGTATGGATGTATCTACCATAAAATCGAGATCCACCTCAAAACAAGGGGTTATCGATTGTGATTTTCACCAAACATTAAAAAGCTTTGATGATTTAAAACCTTATATGCCCCGCGTTTGGTGGCCTCGATTGAATGAGCCCGAAGCCACATTACCAATAACCATTTACAAACCAGTGCCATTGTCACGGCGTGATGCATCTCCTGGTAACGGACTTCCTCCGGGCTCGGATCCAGAATTTGCGAAATCTGATGCACTAGATCGCTACAATATAACCAAAGCGATACTTACCGGCAGCCTGCTTACTGTGTCAGCACTCAATAACCCGGATTACGCTGCAGCGGTGGCTTCCGCATTCAACGACTATACCCTAGATCATTGGATACCGAGTGATGATCGATATCTCGCATCAATTGTTATAGCAACTCAGGATCCTATTTTGGCAGCACGTGAAATTGATCGACTCGGCTCTCATCCAAAGGTAGTTCAAGTGATTTTTACTGTATCGTCACGTGAACCTTTTGGTCAACGTCGTTTTTATCCGATATATGAAGCTGCTGTACGTAACAATTTGGTCATTGCATTTCACGGCGGTGGCGAGGGAGACGGTATCAACCCTCCAATTTCGGCCGTCGGTACTCCAACAACAAATTTTGAACGTCATAATATCCTAGCTATTCATCACATGTCACAAATGAACAGTATTGTATGTGAGGGTGTATTTGAAACCTTTCCAACATTGAAAGTGGTTTTCGTAGAAGGCGGTTTAGCGTGGGTACCGCATTTAATGTGGAGAATGGACAAGAATTTCCTTGGTATGCGGAAGGAGGTTCCATGGTTAAAAAAGAAACCGAGTGAATACATTATCGAGCATTGTCGTTTTACAACGCAGCCCATAGAAGAGCCGAACAATGATGAGCTCATTCAAATGCTTCGCATGATGCGCGCAGAAAAAACAGTTATGTTCGC
>NZ_JBHVSL010000022.1:0-1140 GCF_042885195.1 Peribacillus sp. NPDC058075
GCTCGACTTGCATGTATTAGGCACGCCGCCAGCGTTCGTCCTGAGCCAGGATCAAACTCTCCGAAGAAATGTTTGACTTGCTCATTTGCTTTTTTTGATAGTGTGTGCTCACTTAAAATTTAACGTTGGCGCTTTGTTTTGTTCAGTTTTCAAAGAGCAATTTGACTCTTCTTAAAGAATCAACTTTCATATCATAACAAAGCCAAAACGGCTTGTCAAGTTTTTTTGGTGGAGCCTAGCGGGATCGAACCGCTGACCTCCTGCGTGCAAGGCAGGCGCTCTCCCAGCTGAGCTAAGGCCCCAAAAAAATAATGGTCGGGAAGACAGGATTCGAACCTGCGACCCCTTGGTCCCAAACCAAGTGCTCTACCAAGCTGAGCTACTTCCCGATAAAAATATGGTGCGCCCGGCGGGAGTCGAACCTACAACCTTCTGATTCGTAGTCAGATGCTCTATCCAATTGAGCTACGGGCGCATATTAAGATGGTGCCGAGGACCGGAATCGAACCGGTACGGTAGTCACCTACCGCAGGATTTTAAGTCCTGTGCGTCTGCCAGTTCCGCCACCCCGGCATAAATAAATAGTGGAGCGGAAGACGGGATTCGAACCCGCGACCCCAACCTTGGCAAGGTTGTATTCTACCACTGAACTACTTCCGCGAACATGCGGGTGAAGGGACTTGAACCCCCACGCCTTGCGGCGCCAGATCCTAAGTCTGGTGCGTCTGCCAATTCCGCCACACCCGCATAATAAAATGGTGAGCCATGAAGGATTCGAACCTTCGACCCTCTGATTAAAAGTCAGATGCTCTACCAACTGAGCTAATGGCTCATATAAACTATTTATATATGCTATATAAAGCTTGTATGAAAATGGTGCCGGCAAGAGGACTTGAACCCCCAACCTACTGATTACAAGTCAGTTGCTCTACCAGTTGAGCTACACCGGCAAGTGTAAAATGGTGGAGGATGACGGGATCGAACCGCCGACCCTCTGCTTGTAAGGCAGATGCTCTCCCAGCTGAGCTAATCCTCCATATATAACTGCTTGGCGGCGTCCTACTCTCACAGGGGGAAACCCCCAACTACCATCGGCGCTGAAGAGCTTAACTGCCGTGTTCGGAATGGGAACGGGTGTGA
>NZ_JBHVSL010000023.1:0-1025 GCF_042885195.1 Peribacillus sp. NPDC058075
AATCATAAAGAGGTGAACCCGCTATGAAACCCGAAACCTACCTTTCTTCACAAGACATTGCAAACAAGCTCAATGTCTCCAGCGTCACGATACGCAAATACGCCGCCATACTTGAGAAAAATGGCTATAATTTCGCCAGAGACACTAAGGGATGGCGTCAGTATAATGAGTCCGATTTATCCGCTATGGAGTATATATACACACACTCTAAATTGAGTGGTAAATCACTAGAAGAAGTAGCCAAACTTGTAGCGACCTTGTATCGGTCAAACTTGTCCATATCGGATACCGCTACACCGCTACAAGATATCAATGTCGCCGATCTCATTCAAAGACAAGAGGAATTCAATCGGGCCATCCTAAAACGACTCGAACAATTTGAAGAACAACAAAAAAAGCGAGATGAAAATCTCATGCTCGCTTTGAAAGAATCCATTGAAACAAAAAAAATGATTGCTGCTGCTCAACAAAAAAAGTGGTGGCAATTTTGGAAATAGGACATCCATGAAAATGGCGCACTTATACACACCCCTGTGTGCGTGCTAAAATCTCTCGATTTCCGTCAAGCGTGTAAAGAAGAAGCCGACTTAATAGCCGGCTTCTTCTGATTCTTCAAACCACAATGCAACGAACAGCAAAGTACAAATAATGAATGCTCCTAAATCCATCACATTAATTACAATCGTCATCACATTCACCTCCACAGTGAACGGATTCTATCACAAAAATATTCCTCAAAACGAAGTACTGAAAAATAAAAAAAATGCTTGCGGACACCGCAATGGAATAATAAATTTTTTATTCTAAGAATCTAATTGGGAACGTTTTATTAAACGACATTTTCAATTATTTTTATCTTGTATTTTTTTCATCATTAACCCATAGATCCTTTTTGAAACTGGATATACCAGAGCAAACAACAAATACAAAATAAATAAAAATAGAGAAACCCACAACACGCCTGTATCCCTTATAACAATATCTTGAGAGTTAAACGAATAAATTAAAACATAAAGATAAAACAC